>NZ_JAGXJN010000040.1 GCF_019091455.1 Chitinophaga sp. GbtcB8 | reverse complement strand
CTGCGGGCAAATAAAATGTATATGCGTATCAATACCGCCTGCAGTGGCAACCAGGTTGCTGCCGTTATGCACTTCAGTGGAGGCGCCAAAGATCATGTTAGGCGGTACCCCACCCAAGGTGTCAGGGTTGCCTGCCTGGCCAATGCCCACAATGCGGCCGTCTTTAATCCCAATATCTGCTTGTACAATACCCCAGTGGTCAATGATGATCACGTTGGTGATCACAAAGTCCAGCACCCCTTCTGCACGCAGGGCTGTGGCGGATTGCGCCATACCGTCGCGGATGCTTTTGCCGCCGCCGAACTTCCCCTCATCGCCATGCTGCAGGTAATCCTTTTCTATTTCTATGATCAGGTCTGTATCTGCCAAACGCACGCGGTCGCCGGTGGTAGGCCCGTACATGCTAACGTATTTGTGCTTGTCAATATTCAGGCTCACGGCAATTGGTTTTTAAAGTGTTGTTGTTGCGCTTTTTCCAGGGCTTGTTGTTTTACAGCAGCATCGGTGGTAATACCCTGTGCCAGGTTATTGATGCCTATAACCCGTTTGGCTCCGCCCAGCTCCACCAGCTCTACTTCTTTTACTTCGCCGGGCTCAAAACGTACGGCGTTGCCGGAGGGCACATTTAACCGCATGCCAAAGGCAGCCTGCCGGTCAAAGGCCATTTGCCGGTTCACCTCAAAAAAATGGCAGTGGGAGCCTATCTGCACCGGGCGGTCGCCGGTGTTCACCACTCTTAATATAATGGTGCGGCGTCCCTTGTTGGCAATAATGTTCTCTTTTTTCAGGAAATATTCTCCGGGGATCATGGTTGGTTTTGTTTAGATAGTTAAAGGCCGGTATACTAACGGATGGGATGGTGCACTGTTACCAGCTTGGTGCCATCCGGGAAAGTAGCTTCTATCTGGATCTCATGGATCATTTCAGGAATACCTTCCATTACATCCGCACGGGTAAGGATGGTGGCGCCAAACTGCATGAGGTCCGCCACGCTGCGGCCATCGCGGGCAGCTTCCTGCAGGCGGCTGCTGATAAGGGCAATGGCTTCCGGATAATTGAGCTTTAATCCCCTGGCCTTTCGTTTTTCTGCCAGCTCGCCGGCTACGTGCAGCAGCAGCTTCTCCGTTTCTCTTGCTGTTAAATGCATAAACAGATCTTGATTTAGAGACAGAAAAGTACAATATTTTTTTTTGAGTTAGTAATCCAGGTTTACCAATATTGTCTGAAGAAATAACCCTTACATGCTATTTACCATTAGCCGCTAACGTTTATATTGCGAAACAGAAACCTACGACGTAAACAAAGAAACCTACAACGTAAACAAGAGGACAATACAGAATGTCTACAAAATAGCATTCCATATTTGTTCAGCACACATACTTATGAAGTTACACTGCCTAACAGTAGCAGCGTGTTTATGTGTATGCGCCCTCCCGGGACAGGCGCAATCACTGACAGCCAGGCCTGATACTGCACAACCTACAACTGTTCACTATCATTTTTCGCAGCTTAAGCTCAACCCGGATGTTTCCTATCATGCGCCCCGGCTCAGGATGTCGGTTGCTGCGGGTATGGTAGCTTATGGATTTGCAGCGTTAACCGCACATCCGCTGAAAGAGCTTAACCGCAGCACCAAGGCTGAGATCCAGGAGCATGCGGATTATACCACTACCATAGATAATCACCTGCAATGGGCGCCGGCATTGGCGGTATATACGCTGAATGCTGTTGGCGTTAAAGGCGCGCATAATTTCCGGGACCGGTCTATCATCTACGGTATTTCCTGCGCCATTATGGCCGGCAGCACCCGTTTCCTGAAAAAGGCCACGCGTGAGGAAAGACCGGATGGCAGCAACTACCTTTCTTTTCCCAGCGGGCATACCGCTACTGCTTTTGCCGCCGCAGAATTTATGCGCATGGAATATAAGGATGTGAGCCCCTGGTATGGCTTTGCGGGTTATGCTGCTGCGGCCACAACCGGTGCGCTGCGCATGTATAATAACCGGCACTGGTTCAGTGATGTAGTGGCCGGCGCAGGCATTGGCATCCTGAGCACACAGGCGGCATACGTGCTGTACCCGCATGTGAACCGCCTTCTGCACCCGCATGCCTCGCGTAACCGCATGCTGATGCTGCCCTACTATGATCCTACCTGGCGTAGTACCGGCCTTTCACTGGTAATTGCAAGGAACTAACTGTTAGTGGTTAGTAAGCGTATACCTACTAACCACTAACCCACTTTAACTACCTCCATCTCCGTACTTCCTCCCTATTAATTATTAATTTTTCATTCTTAATTAAACCTATAGCCATTACCGTTATTACTGTACCCTTACAGATGATACTTTATCATTTGCATTACCACTAAGCGTAGTAAAGTCAGGCGTATCCGCAGTTAGCGTCCAGGAAGGGCCGGAGAAATTATCATCCCCATACATAATAACTGTGCGGCCTGCCGGCACACGTACAGAGGAGGCCCAGTCATTAGGCACACCCAGGGCGGCCAACTGTGCTAATGTGTAATTACCTGCAGGCAGCGCCTGGCCCGCAGCGCCGCCATAATTAATATCCTGGTAAAAAGTTACACCACTGCCGCCACCATTTCCCACTACAAAAGGCGTAGGCACAGTGGTGGTATATGGTATTAACCCTTTCAGCATTTTACCACCATCATTTACCAGGCGTAAATAAAAATCAGAAGATACATGTACCCCATCTGCATCCAGCGTAAGAAAATACTTGCCGGCCGGGATCATAGAGGCATCTTCCGCTACTTTAAAAATGGAGGTAGCTTCATTCAGCTCGTCAAACATGGCAATGTATACACTTTGCACGCCTGCATTGCGGAAGGTGGCAAACTGTGCCCAAAGGAAGTTGCCATGATTACGTGGAAACTGATTTTTGGGTGATGCGCTGCCATTGGTGTTGTAAAACGCAGTACCGGGATAAGCGCAGGGCTGATAATCCATATTATTTGCATTACAGAAATCACGGTCGCCGGTTACCCATGCATTGTAGTTACCATCCACCGCACGGCCTACAGCCCAGCCGGAGATCATATTAAAGGCCTTATAGGCATCCGTAAATCCAGCCTTGGAATCGCCGGTGCCGGTACGCCACTGGCCGGGTACAGAACCAATTACATAACAGCCCTGCGCTTTAAAGAAATTAATAAGGTCCAGTGCTTCTGCTACGCTGGATGGGTGGCTGGCATATCCCAACCCATATACAGATACTACCGGCTTGCCATTCTGGTGCGCATATGCAGGCGATGACAGCAGGTTGAGCGTACCGGCAATAGTGTTGGTCCAGTCGGTTTTTACGGCTGCCAGGTTGCCCCAGCCGGATACATCGTACATAATGTAAAACTTACGGCCGTAGGTTTCCGAAGCATTCCTTACACGGGTGGCCATACCATCGCGCTGAGCTTTAATGGTGCTGCCGGGCGTAATTTCATTGGCAAAACGTTGCAGCGCGGCACAGTCTATCCCGTTCTCCTGCATCCAGCGGAAATGCACATTCACGGTTGACTGATCGTAGGAAGAGAACATTCTTGCAGGCTGCCCATTGCCCAGGTTACCGGTATAACCCGGCTGCGCTACCCCGCCCTGCGGAAAAGGCGTGCCTGAATAACTGCTGGTATATTCCCGGGTATCGGGCCACATTTCAAGATTGGTATGGCCCCAGCTGTTCACCGGCGAACCATCGCCGGCAGCAGAGAACCAGCCCTGGTAGCCCACAGTAACCTTGCCTACCACATCCCCTGCCGGTGATGCTGCCTGTGCGCTTTGTTTTGCTGTTTTAATATTGTCTGTGGGTGTTTTTTCCAGCGCATTTTTAACGCAGCCGGATACCAGGATCATAAATAACAGCAGACCTGAATGTTGTAAGGTTTTCATTTTTTCTAAAGATTAAGGTTAAGTAATTGATGCGTGGAATTTTTAGTTGGGTTACGAATAAAACATGGCTACAGGATAATGCTAATGTAGAGAAATTTCAGGTACATACCGCTGAAAACAGCACGCGCAGCAAAGATTTTTTTTCAACAAAACCCTTGCTGCGCGTGTATTTGCTCAATTAGTGATAAATTAATGGCCCATTAATCTTTTATTAATCATTTATTAATCACCTCCCCTTCTTTTATTTCATCATTGGCATTCACCACCACCTCATCGCCGTTATGAAAATCGCCAAAGATCTCTATTTTATTATCGCTGGCATTACCGGTGATCACATCTTCCTTTACTGCTTTACCATACCGTACCAATATCACATACTTTCTTTCTGTAGAGGTAACCACTGCTGAGCGGGGTACTGCAAAGGCATCCTTGCTACCGCCCGCATCCAGGATCACATCTGCATACATACCGGGGGTTAGCTCACCGTTTGTATTTGGAATATCCATCTCCACCCTTTCCATCCGGTAAGCAACGTTAATGTTAGCCGACTTTCTTGATATCTCCGCCGACATTTTTTTACCCGGAAAAGCGCTCAGGTAAAAGTCCATACGGGTTTTATCCTTTAGTGAGTAGGCAATATGTTCCGGTACATCCACCTGCAAACGCAGCTTGTCTACCTGCTTCAGTTCCAGCATGGGTTTTTGTTCCCTGCCGGCAGCGCTAACTAACGCGCCCGGATGTACGTTCCTTTCCGTGATCACGCCATCAAAAGGCGCGGTTACCTGCAAATAGCTGAGAATAGCTTTTTCCATATCCCAGCTGGCTTTTTCGGCGTTGCACAGGGAGCTGTCTGCCTGCATTTTGGCTTTGGCAGATGCCAGGTCCATCGGTGAAATGGCGCCTTTGGTTTGAGAGGCTTCCAGCAGGCGGTTGTAATTTTCCTTGCTGATGGTATAATCTGCCTGGGCGCGTGCATATTTTTCACGGGCCTGTACGCTGGTGTGTTCCAGCTCAGGATCCTGCAGCGTCATCAGCAGCTGGCCTTTATGCACTTTAGCGCCAATATCCACCAGTACGGCCTGCACGTAACCATTTATTTTGGGAAAAATGCTTACTTCCTGGTAGGCGGTTAACTGCGCAGGCAGTTTAATAGATTCTGATACGCCTTCTTTTTTAACCGGCGCCAGTTCATAATGCGCAACAGCGGTTTTGGCGGCCTCCTTTTTTTCAGTAGCGGTACTGGACCCGCAGGCATACAAGCCGCCGGCCAATGTAATGATGATGATATATTGTTTCATGGTGTTATACACGTTTATTGATTGGAATCTTCGGGCAAAAGGGAAACGGAATTAAAAGATGTTTTTTGCTGCACCCAGCCATACACCAGCGGCACAATGAATAACGCCGCCAGGGTAGATGCCGCCAAACCGCCTATCACAGCCCTTCCCAACGGGGCCGACTGATCACCGGATTCGCCCAGGCCGCTGGCCATAGGTATCATACCTGCTATCATGGCAAGGCTGGTCATAAGAATAGGGCGTAAGCGGATGCTGGCTGCTGCGGATGCTGCTTTGAACGGATCTTTATATTCCAGCCGCAGATTTTCGGCATTGGTAACGATCAATATGGCATTTGCCACAGACACGCCTACAGACATGATAAGGCCCATATATGATTGCAGGTTCAGCGTGGAGCCGGTGGCCAGCAATAACAGCATAGAGCCCAGCAGCACGGCCGGTACGGTTGACAGCACGCTAAGCGACAGGCCAAAAGACTGGTAGTTGGCTGCCAGCAACAGCAGCACCACCACAATGGCGGCGGCCAAACCGGTTTGCAAAGATCCCAGTGTTTCCGTTAGCAGGGACGACATGCCTTTTACCTCTGGCACCAGCCCGGGTGGTGGTGTGCCCATTTCGGCAATTGCTTTATGTACGGCAGCAGTAGCCGTGCCCAGATCTTTTTTGTAGATGTTTGCGCTTACGGTAATGAACCTGCGCGGGCCGCGGCGGTCGTATTCCCCGGGTTGTGTATCCGGTGTAAGCGTTGCCACATCAGACAGCACAGGACGTGTATGCCCGTTTACCAGGGGAATGGACTGCAGCTGCTCCAGTGAATTCATAATATATTCCGGTACCTGCACCTGTACCTGGTATGTATAGGCTACCCGTTTATCCAGCCACTGGTTCTTTTCTGTAAAGCGGCTGGAGGAGGTGGCTTCTGTAATGCTTCTTGCTACATCCTGCAGGCTTAAGCCCATCTGCGCCAGCCTGAAACGGTCAATGTTGATATTGATGACCGGGAAAGCCAGCGGCTGCGCTATCTGCACATCCCGCAGGAAAGGCAGTTTTTCCAGCTTGCCTGTAAGCCGCTGTGCATACTGCTTTATATTACTGAAGTTCTTCCCAGCCACCCTTACTTCTATCGGCGTGGCGGCGCCCTGTGCCATGATCTTCTCCGTTAGCTCAATGGGCTCAAAGGAAAGTTTTAAATGCGGATACTTAGCATGTATGTTTTTCCGCAGCAGGTCTTTCAGATCATCCATGTTGGTTTTATAGTCGTCGTCCAGCTTTATCTGCATCACTGCTTCGTGTGTGCCGCTGTTAAATACATACAGGTTGCTGGTGCCATAGCTGCTGGGTACAATGCCCACATAGGCAGAGCTTATTTCTACGTGGTTTTTTACGGTAACATCTACAATATTCAGCACATCCTTCACGGTTCTTTCTGTTACCTCCAGCCGGGTGCCATCATCTTCCTTTATGCGCAGCTGCAGCTGTCCTGTATTGTTTTTGGGCAGCAGGTCTTTCCCTATCACCATAAAGCAAAATCCCGCCAAAGCTACTACCAGCACCAGGTATATGCATACGATCAGCTTGCGTTTGGGCATCCATTTATCCAGGCGTTGGCCAAGCTTTGTCTTTAAGCGCTGAAAAAAGCCGTTCTCCTCACCATGCGTGTTTTCTTCCTTGCTATGGTGCTGTACCTCTTTCATCTCCTGCTCGTTCAGCGCCAGTCCTGCATGCGCATGTATACCGGAGTGCCGGTACCGGAACATTTCTTCTTTCAGCAGCCATATGGAAATTACCGGTACCAGTGTTTGTGCTGCTATAAAGGAAATGATCATGGCAAATGCAATGGACAGCGAAAGGGGCAGGAACATGGCCCTGGGCACGCCGTTCATAATAAATGCCGGCGCAAATACGGCCAGTATGCAAAGCAATATCAGCAGCAGAGGGAAAGATATTTCCATGCAGGCATCCAGCACCGCACGCTTTTTAGGCTTGTTCATTTCCAGGTGCTGGTGAATGTTCTCAATGGTTACCGTTGCCTGGTCTACCAGTATGCCGATGGCCAGCGCCAGGCCGCTCAGCGTCATTATGTTAATGGTTTGGTTAAACAGGTGCAGGAACAGCACGGCGCTCAGCACAGCTACGGGAATGGTAATGACCACCAGCAGGCTGCTGCGCCAGTCGCCCCGGAACAGCAGCACCATCAGTCCTGGTAAAATAGCGCCCAGTATGCCTTCTGTCATGAGGCTTTTGGCTGCGTTCATTACAAACACAGACTGGTCAAACTCGTATTTCACATCCACATCGTCCGGCAGCAGGTCCTTCATCTCCGGCAGTTTTGAGCGCAGGTTTTGCACCACTTCCCAGGTAGAGGCGTCCGCGGTTTTTACAACAGGAATGTATATGGAGCGTTTGCCGTTGATGAGTGCATAGTCTACCGTCACGTCTGCGGCATCCGCCACCCGGGCTACATTCCGTATAAATACCGAATTGCTGCCATTGGAGGCCACCACAATATCCTCAAAGTCTTTCACCTGGTCTTCCAGCGAGTTTAAGCTGGTTACGTACATTTGGTTGCCTACACGGAGGTTGCCGGAAGGGGTCATGAGGTTATTTTTGGCAATAGCGCTCACCACTTCATCCGGCGAAACATTGTAGGCCCTTAATTTCTGCGGGTCTACATTAATGATCACTGATCTGGAGTTGGCGCCAAAAGGCGGCGGTGCGGATAAGCCTTTTACCGTTGCAAACAGTGGCCGGATGCGGGTAGCGGCCAGGTCGTAAATTTCCTTAAGGGATTTTGTTTTACTGCCCAGCACCAGCTCGCCTACCGGCAATGAAGAGGCATCAAAACGCACTACCTGCGGCGGCAGGGCGCCTGGCGGAAAGAATTTCATGGACCTGTTCACCTGCAGGGCTACCTGCGCAGAGGCCTCCGCCATATTGGTGTTTTCGTAAAAAGAGAGCTTGATCATTGTTAAGCCCTGGATGTTCTTGCTCTCAATATCCTTTATCCCGTTAACGTACAGGAACTGGTCCTGCATACGGGTGGCAAAAAAACCTTCCATCTGCTGCGGCGACATACCGCCGTAAGATTCTATAACATAAATGGTAGGCAGGTTAAGCCTGGGAAAAATATCGATGGGAATGCTGCGGATGGCCACTACTGAAAACAGCAGTAAGCCTATGAACAGCACCAGCACCGTAATGGGTCTTTTTAAAGCAGCCCTTACCATAATCTTAATTTTTAATTGATTGAATGAACAGATCCAGGTTGCCGGTAGCTGCTGCTTTGTCAAGATTGGCCTGCAGCCAGTCGTTCAGCACTTCCACATAATCTGTTTGCGCGCGGTACAACACAAAAGAGGCATTGGTAAGATCCACCAGGTTAATGATGCCGGCGCGGTACTGCGCCACTTTTTGCTCATACGCATCCGTAGCTGCCTGCAGCTGCACGGGCAGGTTTTGCAGGTTGGCCTCCGCGGTTTGAATGGCGGTTTGCGCCTGGTGCAGGGCCGTATTTAAGGCCTGCTGCTGCTGTTCCAGCCCGTAGTTACTAGCCTGTATGTTATAGCTATTCACAGCCAGCTTATCTTTCCGGTGCACCAGGTCAACAATGTTGTAGGTAAATGCAAGGCCTGCTCCATAATTGAAACGCTGGTAACCCAGGCCGGTAGTCATTGATTTATAATTGCTGGCATCCGCATAATCAATACTGCTGCCCCGGCCCCATAAACCGCCTGCCAGTAAGATCTTTGGCAGGTAGCTTTTTTTGATCAGGTTATTGGTAGCTTCATACAGCTCCCGTTGTTTGCGGAAATAAGTTACCAGCGGGTTTTGTGTATCCGGCGTATTGCTCCAGGCTGCCGGGCTTAAAGCCACATCGTACCGTTTCTCTGAAGTATCTATCCGGATGCTGTCAGGTATGCCGGTAAGAAAGGCCATTTGCTGCTGCAATTGCGTGATCTCCCCCCTCTTGCGGTCATAGCTGATCTGTGCGCGCGACAGTTCCGCCAGGGCCAGGGAAGAATCTACCCCCGCCCGGATGCCGGCTTTGGCAATGGCCTGAATTACGTTGTACACCGCTTTGTAGCGATTAATATTCTGTTCATCCACCCCCAGCTGGTACAGGTTACGCAGCATGGTAAAATAAAGCTTGCCTACCTGCAGCTTCAGGAGGTATATGTCTTTGGAAAGGTCTGTTTCCGCTAGTTGTTCATTCACTTCTGCATTTGTTACCCGCGCCTTGCGCAGGCCAAAGTTGATGAGCTCATACTCCCCGTACAGCATACCAATATTGCCGCTGGCCGGTTGTGAAATATTATCTGCGCGGATAGCGCCGGAGGTAGAGATCATTTGCCCCATTGGCAAATAAGTGCCGGTAGCGCTGTTGGCGGTGGCCATGGTTACCTCGTCCTGTATCTTAAGTGAAGGCAAAGCGGTATGCCGGGCATCTGTAACATTGGCCCGTGCACCGTTCACCAGCGCCTGCTTTTGTAAAATGGCCGGCAGGTGATGCGTGGCCGCATCCGTTAATTGCCCCAGCGTATAACCTTGCGGCTGTTGGGCCCATACAGCGGCGGGTATTGCCTGCATCATTATGCACACGGCAATACCTACTGCTTTTCTGCAATAGCAAATCATTAAAAGTCTGTTTTAGTGAAAAAGAAGAGAGATGGAATGTAAAATGATAAATGTAAAATCTTAAATGTAAAAGGTGAAGGAGGTTAACCGCTGCATTCAACTTTTACATTCAGCATTTAAAATTTTACATTTTACATTCTTAACAATTATGCCATGGGCGGGCCCCGCCAGTCGCGGAGGTCAATAGAAACGGTTATAAACGTTTGCGCGTAACAGTGATAACAGGTATGTATATATACAAATTCCGGGCGTACGTAGTAGCTATAGGCAACCGGTGCATGATCATGCCCGTCATTCAGCCCAACCGGGCGGCGTTTAAAATATTCGGGTTTTGATGTTAAGCGGTGACTGGTGCTGACAGCTGCGCGGGTAGGAAATTGCGCAGGTGTATGGGTAATATAAGCCGTAGCATCTGAAACGGCCTGCTGGTGCGGGTACACGTCCCCCCCCTGTTGTGACAGGAAAAAGAAGCAGGCAAGGAATAAGTGTATCAAACGTTTCAATACTCGCTGTTTTATCAACCGCAAAGATATTGCGGAAACGCAAAAATAGGGAATAAGTCCACAGTTTTTAATGTAATTTTAAGAAGCGGAAAGCTATTTACCACCGCTTTTGCGTTTTGCATCAGCCTTGTCCTTTGCATCATATTCATTTTCATCATAACCTTCCAGCTCATTATTCTTATCGTCGTTAAATTCTTTTTTGGGCGCCTTTTTATTTACCGGGGTAGCGGCAGCGGCGCGCTTTTCCTGTTTAATGGCCCGTTTGGCCCCGGTTGTTTTTTTCATGGTCATAACAGTAAATTTTGCTCTACCCTACCGGCTGCAAAAATGCTGCCGTTATGAGAGCCAGCGGGCCACCAGGTAGGCAGCTGCTGCTGCCACAGCGCCAATGCACATTACCTTTAACGCCCCTGCCAGCAAGGGCTGCCCGGTAGCTTTGCTTTTGAAATAACCGAACACGAACAGGCAGATGAGGGTAACCACGGCAGATATTTTAAACCCGTCCGTAGGGACTGCTGTGAAAAAATAGGGCGACAGTGGAATTAACCCGCCCACAATGTAGGACAGGCCAATGGTAATGGCGCTGGTACGTGCACGGGCCGGGTTGGGCTGCTGCAGGCCCAGCTCATACTGCATCATAAAAGACACCCATTTGTCCTTATCCATGGCCAGCTCGTCTGCTATGCGGTGCTGCGTATCCTCACTGATACCATAACCGGCGAATATGGCGCGGATCTCTTTTTTTTCCTGCTCAGCCATGTGCTCCACCTCGTAATATTCCCGTTTCAGCTCCGCGTAATAATGGTCCCACTCCGTTTTGCCGGCCAGGTAACCGCCCAGGCCCATGGCAATAGCCCCGGCAATTATTTCCGCTATTCCCGCGGTTACTACAATGCTGTTGCTGCTTACCGCGCTGCTGATGCCCGCTGCCAGCGCAAAAGGCACGGTTAACCCATCGGCCATGCCAATAACCACATCAGTAATAAAATCAGAGCTTTGAAGATGCTGTTCCTGGTGCATAGAAAAATTTGAGAAAGACAAAATCTACCTGAAAATTATATTAAAATCTGTATATTAGATATGTTATTGCGGCCTTTGTAGAATGTGAAAAACCAGGGCACTGACTATATCCACGTAATTCCCATAAATAGCAAGCAAATGTTCCACCAAGAGCCTATTATTTCCATCCTCATACTTTACCTGGTGAGCAAGGCCATTGTGCTGTCGGTAATGCTGATCTATTATTTATTTTCGCCGGAACAGGGAACTACATCTGCGCATCAGCGTCCGCGGCAAAAACAGGTTACCCGGCTGCATTTAACCTTAAAAAGCACCCGCCATCAGCAGCCTGTTTCCGGACGGCACCGGAAAACAGCTTTACAGCAAACCATTGAAGAAACTTTCTCCTGCAATTAAAAACTGATCCACGCTATGCAGGCTTTCCGGTCATCGCCCGTACGGGTTACCAGGATGGTGGCATAACTATTCTCCTTCACATTACGGTCTGCCGCGCCCAGCATGCAATAGTACGCTTTATCCGTTTGCGGGCTGCCAAACAGGAACAAACGTTCTGCCTGGCCTTTCTGGTAGCGGTAGCAGATGGTATTGGCTTCCGTAAGATAGCGCAGGGGCTTCCTGGCCTCAAAGGTGCCGCCACGGTCCAGCGCCTGCAGGTAATCATTGAACAGGGTATAATCCCCGTGGTTAGTACGTATGTGGTCAAAAGAAAGGTACGGTGTGGTATTCAGCGCGGCTACGCGGTTGCGGAACATCCAGGTGCCGCGGTGCTGCCGTTGCAGGTATAAGGGTTCAAAAGCGCCGTTGGCTACCTGCATTTTAGGGATCACATAACCACTGTCGGCCTGCCCGCCTGCGCTGATGCTGCAAATGCCAATATCCCCCAGGTTGGTGTGCTGCATATTGTACACGTTCTTACCCTGGGTAAATTGCTGCATTTGTTCCAGCTGCACAATGGCGCTGCCATCCGGTTGTACGGTCAGCATTTGTGGTAAGCCGTTGTAGTTGGCTAATTTATCCAGGGGCAAAACATTTTGCTGCTGCAGCTGCCCGTTATTATCCAGGTAATTGAGGTAACACCGGCGCTCATCCGGTTTGGCCTTCGCATCTTCCGCCGCTACCAGCAATAATTGCAGGCGTTTGGTAGCCGCCACCCATTGCAGGCTGGCATAGGCATTTCCAAAGTTGGCGGTGTAAGCCAGGGGCTGGTGCTGAAACTCCGTTTGCCCGGCTTTTAATACAGATACTATTACCTGCGACTGGGCCTGCGGGCCACTGCGTTTGGTATTAAAACCTACCGTGCACAGGTATACGTTTTCCTTACCCTGCACCGCCATATCCAGGTAGCTGCAGTAGGGCAGCGCACTGCTATCCGGCAGGCTGTACCAGGCCTGGTTCACCAGCTGGTGCTCCGGGCTAAAATGCATTACCTGTATGCGCTCCTTTGCATTTTCTTTACGCTGCAGCTCACCGCCGGCAAAGAAGGCCACGGCATAATACCCGCTGGCAGGGTCTTTAGCCACGTAAAAGTCATGGGAGGCCAGGTTGTTCAGGGCAAATGCTTCGCGGTGCAGCACCGTAGGCAGCTCCCCTATCTTATCTTCCTGCTGCAAATGGCCGCTGGTACCGTCTATTACTATACGAAACAGGGTGGGTTTATATTTAATGAGCTGCTGCAAAAAGATCACTACCTGCCCGTTAATAGCATACACCCCGTCAATTTCAGTATCGTTCATGTTGCGCGTATCCCACTGCCGGCCCGTGATCACGTCTGATACGGTGAGCTCCCGGGCAGCATTATACAAAGAGCTTTGAATGCCCTTGCTTTTATCAAAATGTAAGTAACAGGTATTGCCGTTAGGCAGCAGTACTACCTTATCCCAGCCATCGGCTTCCGGCTCCGGGAAAGCAGCGCTCAGGGAAACTTGGGGAACCTGCGCTTTAAGCGCGCTACCATAAAAACAAACCCCGCACAGGATAAACAGGCTTACAGTTCGCAGCATCATTCTCATTACTTTAATGAATTACCAGCGTCAAATATATTAAAAATTAATAATTTATAGAAGTATCCTGGCAACTGCTTTCCCAAAAAATACTGATCAAACTTGTTCAAATAATTTATTAACTTAGAAAGAGAGAATTAACGAGGGTTTTTCGAAAGCACGATAAAACGTGAATGAACATACGTAATATTTAATCTGTGATATAAATCTGTGAGAGGGGGTCCTCAGTAAATACATCTATACCAGGATCATTTTGTACCTATAACAAGTTCACTGAAAGGCGCTATCAACCAATATTCCGGGCTTATTACAAAAGATGTTTACCAGAGCTTAACTCCTACCCTGTGATGCGATTTTTTTTATCGTAGACCGCTACACCCAAATATTAGAACCAAAATCAAAGATCGTTTATGATTTTAACGGACAGCTATTGTCATTTCCACCCGGTGAAATGGTTCCGGATCCTGTTCCTGGTATTCTGTTTACTGCCCCTGTTACCTACCGCCCATGCATATGCAGGGCCTGCGGCAGCTTTCCAGGACACACTCCCCGCCACAAAAGCCAGTGGTACGGTTACCGATGCAAAAGAGCAGGTAGCGCTACCCGGAGCTACCGTCGAAAACCTGGTTACCCGCAGAGGCACACAAACCAATGCAAACGGTGAATTTATGCTGGATGCCCGCCGGGGCGACTCCCTGCGTTTTTCCTTTGTAGGCAAGGCTTCCCAGGTACGGGTATTTACCGGGCAACGCCTGTATATAAGCCTGGTTTCCCTGGAAGGTAATTTGTCGGAAGTGATCATTACCGGTTACCAGAATGTAGACAAAAGAAAATTTGCCGGTTCCGCTGTATCCCTGAAGGCAGAAGATGTGAAGATAGACGGTATGGTGGATGTAAGCCGCATGCTGGAAGGCCCCGCTGCCGGCGTATCTGTACAGAACGTATCCGGCACCTTTGGTGCAGCGCCCAAAGTGCGCATACGTGGCGCCACCTCCATTAACGGGGATAACAAACCCCTGTGGGTAGTGGATGGTGTGGTGCTGGAAGATATTGTGAACATCTCCAACGAACAGCTGTCCAGCGGCGACCCTACTACCCTCTTAGGCTCCGCAGTAGCAGGTTTGAACGCCAACGACATTGAAAGCTTTGATATATTAAAAGATGCCTCCGCAGCCGCCCTGTACGGCGCACGCGCTATGAACGGGGTAATTGTGATCACCACTAAAAAAGGGCGTGCAGGCAAACCCGTAGTTACCTATACAGGCAACTTCAGCACCCAGCTGAAACCCAGCTACAGCAATTACAACATCATGAACTCCGGCCAGCAAATGTCTGTACTGGCAGAGCTGGACCGCAAAGGCATCCTGTACCCCAGCATACTGGATAAAGCAGATAACGGCGTGTATGGTAAAATGTATGAGCTGATGAATGCTGATCCCAATGGCAGCTTTCCTTTGCAGAATACCCCGGAAGCTAAAGCGGAATTCTTAAAACGTTATGCACGCGCCAATACAGACTGGTTTGGACTGCTGTTCAATCAAAACTTTATGCAGGAGCATTCGCTGAGCATTTCATTTGGT
This sequence comes from Chitinophaga sp. GbtcB8, assembly GCF_019091455.1. Taxonomy (GTDB): domain Bacteria; phylum Bacteroidota; class Bacteroidia; order Chitinophagales; family Chitinophagaceae; genus Chitinophaga. The sequence goes on along the minus strand of NZ_JAGXJN010000040.1, from coordinate 60,489 downwards.
ACAGACAGGTCGCAGTCCTATTTCTCCACCAGCTATTACGGCGATAATGGCTGGACCGTAGCCGACCGCGTGCACCGCTACACGCTTAACTTCCGCAACAATTATAAATTCTCCGACCGCTTATCCGTAGGTTTTTCCACCCTGGCCTCTGTACGCCAGCAGAAAGCGCCCGGCGCCCTGGCCCGTAACAGCAATCCCGTAGAGGGGCAGTACGACCGTGACTTTGACATTAACCCTTTCAGCTACGCGCTGAATACCAGCCGCACCTTAACGGCCTATGATGAAAAGGGAAAGCCGGAATACTTCCGCCGCAATTTTGCGCCCTTTAACATCCTCAACGAACTGCAGAATAATTACATGGATATAAACGTGCTCGATCTGCGCCTGCAGGGCGATCTCTCCTACCAGCTAACACCCGGCTTACGCTATGAGTTCGTAGGTGCGTTACGGTATGTAAAGTCAACCCGCGAGCACCAGATCACGGAGAATGCAAACATGGCGCAGGCCTATCGCGCAGCCGGCAACTCCACCATCCGGCAAAATAATAAATTCCTGTACCGCGATCCGGATGATCCTGAAGCAGAACCGGTAGTGGTGCTGCCTTACGGCGGTTTTTACAACCGTACGGAAGACCAGCTGGTGAGCTACGATTTCCGCAATGGCTTAAACTATAACCATACGTTTAACGATCAGCATGCGCTGAACCTGCTGGGTGGTATGCAGGTAAAATCGGCCGACCGTCAAAACTTTTCCAACACCGGTTATGGGTACCAGTATAATAACGGCGGCACCCCGCTGTATGACTACCGCATACTAAAGCAAACCATAGAGACCAATTTCCCTTATTACGGCATGAGCAAGGATTACGACCGCTTTGTAGCGTTCTACGGTACCGGCACCTACTCCTACCGCTCTAAATATAACCTCACCGCAACCGCGCGTTACGATGGTTCCAACCGCCTGGGCAAATCCACCCGCGCACGCTGGCTGCCCACCTGGAGCGTAGGCGGCGCCTGGAATGCAGACCGGGAGCCCTTTATGGAAAATGTAAAATGGGTAGATTACCTGACCCTGCGCGGCAGCTATGGCTTAACAGCCAGCATGGGGCCTGCCACCAACTCCAGCATTGTGCTGCGCAACATTAATACCAGCCGGCCTTATTTAACAGAAGTAGAATCCGTGATACAGCTGGCCAACCTGGAAAATGCAGACCTCACCTGGGAAAAGCTCTACACCGCCAATGCAGGCATAGATGCCAGCCTGTTTAACAGCCGGTTGAACTTTAGTGTAGATGTATACCAGCGTAAAAGTTTTGACCTCATCAGCATTATTAAAACCTCCGGCATTGGCGGTGAGCCTTTAAAGGCCGCCAATTATGCCGACATGGATTCCTATGGCACCGATGTGCTGATAGGCGGAAAAGTGATCAGCAAAAAAGACTGGGGCTGGAGCACCAACTTCACTTTTGGATATAACTACAACAAGATCACGGATGCCAGGAACCAGCCCGACATTTTTTCACTGGTAGTACCGGAAGGCGGTAATAAGCAGGGCTACCCGGTGCGCAGCTTATTCTCCATCCGCTACAAGGGGCTGGATCATGAAACAGGCGTGCCACAGTTCACCGACGAAACAGGCAAAACCGCGCAAGCAGTGTACCTGCAGGATCAGAACACAAATTACCTGGTATATGAAGGCCCGGTAGATCCCGTGTACACCGGCGGCTTTTCCAACACTTTCCACTACAAAGCCTTTTCCCTCAATATATTCCTTACCTACCAGGCCGGCAATAAGATCCGCCTGTACCCTGCTTTTAAAACCAGCTATTCTGACCTGGATGCCATGCCCAAAGAATTCCAGGACCGCTGGGTAATGCCGGGCGATGAGCTTAAGACTAACGTGCCCTCTATAGCAGGCCTCTTTGAGCAAGCTACCCTGAGCGGGGCGCGTCCCTACAACAATTACAACTACTCCACAGAGCGGGTGGCCAAAGGCGATTTTGTGCGGTTAAAAACCGTATCCCTCACCTATGTGCTGCCACCGCAGCTCTCGCGGAAAATGCATTTTAACAACATTTCCGTAACCGGCGCTGCTATTAATCCCTGGCTCATTTACTCCGATAGTAAGCTTAAGGGCCAGGACCCTGAATTTTTTAATTCCGGCGGGGTAGCGCAGCCTATTCAAAAGCAATTCACGCTTTCACTTAAAGTTAGTATCTGATGCAGAAGAAATTATTCATATATACGTTGCTGTTAGTGCTGTGCATGAGCACAAGCTGTAAAAAGTACCTGGAAAAACCACCGGATAACCGTGCGGAGCTGAACACACCGGAGCAGGTGGCCCAGCTGCTGGGCACTGCCTACCCGCAGGCTAATTATATGTCGTTCTTTGAATCCATGTCCGATAACGTGGATGATAAAGGCGCCGGGGACCTGGAAAACACCAATGTGGACCCTTATTTTTTCCGGGATGTGCGGGATGATCAGCAGGACTCGCCGGAGTATTACTGGGATGCCTGTTATGCCGCCATAGCCGCCGCTAACCAGGCGCTGGAAGTATGTGAAAAGGCAACGAATAAATCGGCCTACAGCTCTGAAAAAGGCGAGGCCTTACTGGCACGCGCCTACGCACATTTTATGCTGGTGAATGTTTTTTCAAAAGTGTATGATGCAAATACTTCCGCATCAGACCCGGGCATACCCTATGTAACGGTACCGGAAAATATAGTGATGAAACAGTATGAGCGCAAAACCGTAAGTTATGTGTACGATATGATAGAGAAGGATATTACCGCTGGTATTCCTTTGCTGAACGATGCCCGCTATGCTGTTCCCCGCTATCACTTTACTACCGCAGCCGCACACGCATTTGCCGCACGTTTTTATTTATTTAAGAAAGATTACGCCAAAGTGCTGGAACATGCCAACCAGGTGCTTACCGGTAACGTTACAGCGCTGCTGCGGCCCTGGAACACCACCTACACCAGCATTACCTACCTTGAGCTTTATGCACGTTACGCACGCGCCACAGAACCAGCCAACCTGCTGCTGGTGGAAACAGTATCCTGGTGGGCACGCAATTATTTCACGGTGCGTTATGGCCTTACATCCGGCAAGCGGGATGAGATCCTGCGCCGTAATGTAACCGGCGGCAACTGGGCATTTAACTTCCAGGTATTCACCTCCGGTACAGACAATTACCTGCTGCCCAAGATCAATGAACATTTTGTACGCAGCTCTATTAACGCAGATATAGGCGTAGGATATGTGGTAGTGCCCATACTTACCACAGAGGAAGTGCTGTTTAACCGCATTGAAGCCAATGTTTACCTGAACAATACCACTGCAGCGCTGGCAGATCTGAATGCCTACGCCAGTACGCGCATTGCCAATTACGATGCCAGCCAGCATATTATTAACGCCACTAAGATCCGGAACTACTATGGCACCAGTAACCTGCAAAGTGGTATCCTCAGCACGCTGTTTGGTTTTAAACGGGCAGAGTATGTGCAGGAAGGCATGCGCTGGCTGGACCTGATCCGCTACAAAGCCCCCGTAACGCATTATACAACTGATGGAGATATACTGGTCCTGGGCGAGGACGATCCGCGCCGGGTATTTCAATTGCCGCAATCCGCACAGCTGGCCGGCTTAAAACTGAATCCGCGATAATATATGATGACCTTAAAAGACAATACACAAATGAAACATATACTGCTTGCAGGCGCTTTTTTGTTGTGCCTGTTAACCGCCTGTAAAAAAGACGACGACCTGGGCGACATAGATAATATACCCGGCCTGGGCGGCGATACCTGGACGCCCGGCCCCATTGATAACTGGATCATGGACAGCCTGACCGTACCTTATAACATTGCCGTTAAATACAAGTGGGACCAGGGCGAGCTGGCACTTAACCGCACGCTGGTGCCGCCTAAGGAAGAGAAGATCATACCCGTGCTGAGCGCTATAAAAAAAGTATGGATCAATAATTATGTAGCAGAAGCAGGCGAAATATTTATGAAACGTTTATGCCCCAAGTTTTTTGTGCTGGTAGGCAGCGCCAGCTATAACCCGGATGGCACCATTACCCTGGGCACTGCAGAAGGCGGCCGCCGTATTGTGCTGTATGTGCTGAACGATTTCCGTATAAAGGGTATGAGCGACTATACCCCCTCCGACTCCAGCAACGTGAAAATGATGTTCCATACCATAGAGCATGAGTTTGGGCACATCCTGCACCAGAACGTACTGTACACGCCCGACTTTAAACGTATATCCATTGGGCGTTATACCTCCAACTGGAACAATGTATCTGACGAAACAGCCCACCAGGACGGGTTTATAAGCGCCTATGCCATGAGCGCGCCGGATGAGGATTTCGTGGAAATGATCTCCATTATGCTTACAGAAGGCAAGGCAGGTTTTGATAACCTGGTGAACAGCATTACCGGTACCAGCCCCAATGGCACTACTGCAGAAGTTGCGAAAGACAAGCTGCGGCAGAAAGAAACCATTGTAGTGAATTATTTCAACGATACCTGGCACATTAATTTTTACAACCTGCAGGCAAGGACCAGAGCGTCCATTGTAGCACTGATTAAATGATGTACAAATGAGATCACGATTGGCATACTGCCTTTTATTAATACTATCATCTTTCACCGCTTGCCGCAAAGATGATAAATCCGTTTTTGACCTTTCACCGGATGAGCGCATTAACCAGGCCCTGAGCCAGTACCAGGCCGCGCTCACAGCTGCGCCCAATGGCTGGGAAGCACGCATCACCACGGGTACCGGCAGCATTTTCAACTTTCATTTTAAGTTCAATGAAACCAACCGCGTAGTAACTTATGCGGATATTGACACCACCAGCTCCGGCACTCCCCGGGAAAGCAGCTACCGGCTAAAAGCCCTGCAGCAGCCCAGCCTGATCTTTGATACTTACACCTACCTGCACATGCTGGCCGACCCGGACGGAACCGTGAATGGCGGGGATGATGGTACGGGCCTGCAATCTGATTTTGAATTTGCCATAGACACCGCAACGGCCGACAGCATAAAGCTCACCGGCCGCTATAACAAAACCAAAGTAACCCTGTACAAAGCCACGCCCCCCCAGGAAGCAGCCTGGCAGAACGGCGGCTGGCGGAAAGCGCTGAACTTCCAGTACCTGGGCCGTATACTGCAATACTTCAAACGTCTTAGCTGGGGCACTAATGCCTACGATATTACTTTTAATAACCGGCAGCATACCATCACATTTGCCTGGGTAGATGATAGTGGCAACCCGCACCGGGTTACCGCCCGTTTTTACTACACCAGCCAGGGGCTTGTCCTGGTTACCCCTTTTACAGATGGCGCAGTTACGATCACCAGCTTAAACAGCGGCAGCTGGAATGCAGGCAGCAATACATTGCAGGTGCAGGTTAACGGCGCCACGCAGGGCAGCATTGCAGGCGCTATCAGGCCTGCGCGTGTAGACCTGCAGGCCCCGCGGCGCTGGTGGCAGTTTGCCGCTCAGCAGGATAGCTACTGGGCTTCCAATAACGGCTTTCATGTAAATGGTGTGGACGATGCCTTTCACGTACGCAGCATTGACAACTTTGCATTCCTGATCTTCTGGCCGGCCTATGGCCGCCAAAGCGGTATTATCTATGACCTGCTGGGTTATATAATCGTGCAGCCGGATGCGCTTTCCCTTGATTTTGGATCCGCCTATGTGCCGCCCACCTTTACAACAGATGGCCGCATTATTTTCCGCGAGTTTGGTACCCTGGGCGATGTGCCGGCGGCTGCTACTGCAGCATTTGAGAGCACCAATACGCAAATGATAGAGGCCCGCGGTTATTACCTGGTGCAAACCGGCGCCGCCACTTATGACATGGTAAGCGCAAAAGATGCGCTGGCCTGGATCTCCTGGGAATATTAAATCGTTTATAAGCTTAATAATTCATCATTCTTTCACTCAAACTACTGTATTATGAAAAGAGTTACCACGCACATTGCCTGCCTGATGTTACTGGCCGTTAGCCTGTTATATGTTGCCTGCTCTAAAGAAGGCCCCACCGGCCCGCAGGGTGAACAGGGCCCTCCCGGTGCAAACGGTGCAAACGGTGCTGCAGGTGCAGCCGGCCCACAGGGTGAAAAGGGCGACACCGGCACCGCCAACGTTATTTACTCTGAATGGCTGGATGTAGTATTTGAGGCAGATACTTTCAGGAATGCAGGTGTGCTGGATACCCTGGGCTTTTTCAGTGGTATAGATGCTCCAAAGCTGGACCAGACCATACTAACCACCGGTGAAATGAAAGTGTACGTGAACCTGGGTACGGCTGCTGATCCCAACGTAGTGCCCCTGCCCTATTACGACGTATATTCTAACGTGAACATCAACGTTAATTTCTTAACCGGCGGCATTGCCCTGTACTCCAACCTTGACCCCAGCACGTTCATAGATTCAGATAGCGGTGAAAAGATCCAGCAATACCGCTACATCCTGATCCCCGGCGGCGCTAACGCCCGGAAGGCGAAGAATATAAACTGGAATAACTATAAGGAGGTGAAGGCATACCTGAAGCTGAAAGATTAGCTTTAAACGCCGAACGCTTAACGCTTCCTGCCGCGTATTTTGAACTCCGTCATTACCGGTCATCCATTATACGCTGCATTTTAGCGTTAAGCGTTCGGCATTTAGCGTTACGCATAAGCAGGCATTCAGCATTAATTCCTAAATTGCATGCATGAACTGCCTCATTGTAGACGACAACAAGCTGGCCCGTACCGCCATGAAACAGCTTACCAGCCATGTAGAGCACCTGCAGGTAGTGGCGGAATGCAATAGCGCCATGGAAGCCTATAACATCCTGCAAAAGGAAAAGGTAGACCTGCTGCTGCTGGATATTGAAATGCCCGGTATGAGCGGCATTGAGCTTACCCGCAACCTGGGCCGCAAACGCCCGGTCATTATTTTCACCACTGTTAAAAAAGAGTATGCAGTAGAAGCATTTGAGCTGAACGTAGCCGATTACCTGATAAAACCGGTAAACCCCGCCCGTTTTATACAGGCCATTGAAAAAGCCCGCGAAATACTGGACAGCAATAGCCGCGAATTGCAGGTAGCAGATAATGAATTTATCTTCATTCGCGATAACGGCGTGCTGAAGCGCATTAAAATGGAGGATATCCTTTTCCTGGAAGCCATGGGCGACTATGTGAAGCTGCACACCACGCAAAAATTCCATGCCATTCACACCACGCTGAAAGCTGTGGAAGAAAAATTACCCACCGCCCGTTTTATGCGGGTGCACCGCTCCTATATTGTGGCATTAGATAAGATTGAAGCCATCGAAGACGGCACTATTAATATCTTTAACAACGCTATTCCCATTGCAGATGCTTACAGAAGCCCGCTGAACAGCAGGTTGAACCTGCTCTAATGTGCAAATGTGCAGATATGCATATGTGCAAATAATAAAGGCAGATCTTCGCGGGCATTCATCTGCACATCTGCATATCTGCACACCTGCACATTAAACGACACTTTTTCCTTTTCCACCGATAGCTGTTGCCTGTTGAACAATTTGTGCTCATACAGCCTTTTACACCACCGTATCTTTAGGTCGTTAAACAATTGATCAACAAAAAAACAAAACAATGAAAAAGTTAGGAATATTAATGGCAGCCGCTATGTTATTTGTAGGTGCATCCGCTTTTGCCGGTACGCCTGTTGCAGCTAAACATGTTGCACAGAAAGAAGCCACCGCTCCTGCTAAGAAAGCACATAAAGCACACAAAAAACATCATCATACTGCAAAATCAAAAGCCAAAACGACTGCTGCTGCTCCCAAAGCCAAATAAGGCCCGTTGAGGTAAGCACAGGTTTAACGTCCCACTACAACGTTAAACGGAATTGTTCTGGTCCGGCTGTATCACGCGGGACCAGATTTTTCCCTTTAGCGCATTGCTTACCATCAGTACCGCTAAAATCGTAATTTAGAAGGGCCTTAAACGATAGATATAAGCTACTCATGCAGTCAAAACGGATCAAATACTATTTACTGGGCCTGTTTCTCACAGGTATGATCCTCTTCATCATACTGCAGTTCAACTCTTCCAAGAACATCCGCAAACTTATATCCGGCAATGAACAGGTGCTGCAGGAGCTCAGGGTAAAAAATGAGCTGCAGAAGCTGCAAACCAACATGGCCAAAACCGACAGCAAGGTTAGGGGCACCGTTATTTCCCAGGACACCCTGCATGTAACCGGCATTGAAGCGGAAATAGCCATCATTAAATCCGACCTGAACACCATCAATAAAATGATGCTGGATGATAGCACGGAAAAGCTGCTAACCCAGCTGAATTACCTGGTGGATGAAAAAAATAACTTTAATGTGCAGGTGCTGGATACCTTTTACGGGCCGGGTAAAAAGGCAGCGGAAAAGGTGATCAACAGCGAAAAGGGCAAACGCCTGGGAGAAGCCATCAACACCATTATCCACCTGCTGGACAGCACCCGGCAAACCGTGGTGAACCGCACTGTACACATAATAGATACCAGCGGGCAAAAAGCCCAGAGCTGGGGCACCATACTGGTATGCTGCGCCTGTATAGCCAGCCTGCTGGGTTTTTTATATATCATCAGCCGTATCCATCAGCAGGAGCAATTGATAGATGCGCTGGATCAGTCACAGCAAAAGGAACGCAAGCTCTCCGCCATTAAAGAGCAGTTCCTGGCCAATATGAGCCATGAGATCCGTACGCCCATGAATGCGGTGCTGGGCTTTACACGGCTGCTGCAGGGACAGTCCCTGAACGATAAATCCAAAGAATACGTATCTGCCATTCAAAGCGCCGGAGAAAACCTGCTGGATATTATCAACGACATACTGGACATTTCCAAAATAGAAGCCGGCATGATGCGGCTGGAGCCTGTTTCATTTAGCCTGCGGGGCAGCCTGCACTCCCTGCAAACCATGTTCCTGCCCAAAGCCGTGGAAAAACATTTAAGCCTGGTAATGCTGATAGAAGATAATGTTCCGGACATCCTGTACGGCGATGTATTACGGCTTACACAGGTGCTGGTGAACCTTACCAACAACGCCATCAAGTTCACCAATGAAGGCGCCGTTACCATCCGGGTAAGCCTGGTGCAGCAGCACGACAGTAATGTTCGTATACTCTTTACCGTGAAAGATACCGGCATTGGTATTGCCACAGATAAGCTCCCCTACATTTTTGACCGCTTTAACCAGGCAGAAGCCAATACCACCCGCAAATACGGCGGCACCGCCCTGGGCTTGGCCATTGTAAAACAGCTGGTGGAGCTGCAGCATGGAAAAGCAAGCGTAGAAAGCCAGCCGGGCAAAGGCAGCACCTTTACCATAGAGCTGCCCTACACCCTAGGGGAAGTAATGCCCGAATCCGGCACAGAACTCTACAACGGTAACGGGCAAACGCCTTATACAGATGCGCACCTGCTGATAGCGGAAGACAACCGCATGAACCAGGACCTGCTGCGGCATTTGCTGTATAACTGGCACCTGCATTTTCATGTAGTGAACAATGGTATAGAGGTATTACAGGCCCTGGAAAAACAACATTTTGACCTGGTGCTGATGGATATACAAATGCCTGAAATGGACGGTTATACCGCCGCCCGCAAAATACGGCAGGAGCTGCGCTCCAACATTCCCATTGTAGCCATGACAGCCCACGCCATGGCCGGCGAGCGGGAAAAATGCCTGAGCTACGGCATGAATGAATATGTAGCCAAACCCATACGGGAAGAAGAGCTCTATCGTATCATACAGGTATTTACCGGCAAAACCGGCCCGCCGGAATGGCTGGTGAATCATACATCCGTGCCTAACCATAAAGAGCTGCCGGCCCATTTAATAAGCCTGCAATACCTGCAGGATCTTTCCAAAGGTGATAAGGCATTTGAACACACCATGCTGCAACAGTTCATTGCACAGCTGCCGGAAGACCTGTCACTGCTAAAAGCCGCCATTACTGCAGCAGACATACCGGCTATACGCAGTATTGCACATAATATTAAAACCACCGTTGCCTTTATTGGCCTGGAACACCAGCTGTATGCTTTCCTGGATCCTATGGAGCAGCTAAGCGATGAACATTACGATCCCACCCAAACCGCCGCACAGTTTGAATCACTGAAACAGGTATGCCTGCAGGCAGTGGAAGAAGCCCTGGAAATACTTTTGTAATGCTGAACGCAAAACGCTGAATGCTGAACGCCGGACGCAATGCTTTCAGGCCATACGCTGCATTATTTTAGCGTTAAGCGTTAAGCATTCAGCGTTAATCATTTACTCACCACACCTGTGCTTTTTCCTTGTTCAACGACACTTATTCCCCGTTCACCGAAACCGGACCCTAACCCGTAGATACTTGCCCTAATTTTAGCAAAGCAATTCTAAAAAACACATTATTACTTAATCAATTTTTAAAACGACAAACATCATGAAAATCACGAAAAGCCTGATCGCAGCCGCTGTATTATTTCTGAGCGTTAGCGCAGTATCTTTTGCACAGGATGCAAAAACCAAACATCCTAAAGAAGCTAAAATGGCCAGCGACACCACCAAGAAAGCTGCTCATCACCACGTAAAGAAAGTAAAAGAAGAAGCTAAGAAAGGCTAATAGTCCAAGGATAGGATCTCACTAAAAGGCCCTCCGCTATGCCGCGGAGGGCTTTTCTTATTTGTTCAGCAGCTCCTTTACCAGGTGTTTATAATTTTTGCCCAGCGGCAGCTGCTTTTTATTCTTCAGGCCAATGGTATTGCCTTCAATATAATGCACATACTTTTTGTTCAGGATGTATGATTTATGGATGCGTACAAAAGCATCGGCCGGCAGCTGCTCCTCAAAGCTGCTGAGCGTGCGCGGAGTTAACAGGAATTTATCGGCCTCCCATACCTTCACATAATTACCCAGGCTTTCCAGGTAGTACACCGCATCCAGGTCCAGCAGCACAAACTTTTTGTCGGATTTAATGTAGATCTGCGCAGGTGTTTTACTAACGGGTGCTGCGGGTGCAGGATCACCGGCCTTTATTTTTAACGTATGCATGGCCAGTGCGCGGTTAACGGCTTTTAAAAAACGTTCAAAGCGGAAAGGTTTTAACAGGTAATCGCATACTTCCAGCTCAAAGCTTTCCAGCGCATGCTCTTCGTAGGCAGAAGTAATGATCACCAAAGGGCGTTGCTGCAGCGCTCTTAACAGGTCCAGGCCATTGAGCTTAGGCATGCGGATGTCCAGGAAAATAAGGTCTACCGTATGTTTGCTCAGGAATTCCAGCGCTTCTGCAGGGCGGTAACACTGCCCGCTGTTTTCCAGGAAAGGAATGTCCTCCATGTACTTCAGGATCACTTCATGGGCCAGGGGCTCATCATCAACTATAAGGCAGCGCATGCTCATAAGCGGTTCAGTTGCAATTCGGCTTTAAAAGTATGATTTTTTACCCCCGTTTGCAGCAGGTGGCTGCCGGGGTACAACAGCGCCAGCCGCTTTTGCAGGTTGCTGAGCCCAATGCCAGGTGCAGCAGGCGCCTGCGGCTCAAAGGAATTTTCACAGCTGAAATAGAGCTGCCCGATTTCACACTGCAGGTGAATGTGCAGGAAGGCATTTTCTTCTGCAGGTTCAATGCCATGTTTAAACGCATTCTCAATAAATACGATCAGCAGCATAGGCGGTATCTGCAAAGCAGGATCGGTAATGTTTTGTGTAAAACGCAGATCCGGTGTTTTCTTAAGCCGTATCTGCTGCAGCTGTATATAATCTTCCAGGTACTTTACTTCCTCCCCAATACCTACCAGCGGCTCCTGCCCTTTATAGATCACATAACGCATCAGGTCAGAGAGCTGCAGAATGCTTTCCGGCGTTTGCGGGGATTGCTGTAAGCTAAGCGCATACAGGTTATTGAGCGTGTTAAAAAAGAAATGAGGGTTAAGCTGCTGTTTCAGCAGGTATAGCTCCGTACCTGCCTTTTCTTTTTCAAGCTGCAGAATGCGGCTGTTCTGCCGGGTCCATTGCACCGCCAGTATTACCGGCAGGCTGAATAACAGGATACCCAGTGCTGCAAAAGCATTTTCCAGCTTAAAGGGGTTGTCCGGAAAAATAGTGCCCAGCAAGTGATTAACAGGCAGGGATATTAACAGCTGCGCAATCAGCGGATAACATACAGCTACCGCTGCAAAAGCGGCCAGGATATACCATAACACCCCCTTTTGCTTTAATACCTTCAATACCAGGAAACGGCTGTTAATGTAAAAGAACAGGTACCCGCACAAATACATGAGCAGGAACTGTACAAAGAACGACAGGAATGTACCAAAGTACCGCAGGATCTTTATAATGCTGAACTCAAAACCTATCAGCAATTGCTCCGGGGTATGATACCGCGGATCATGCAGGCTGGATACGCCCATTACCGCCAGTGTGAGCGAGATGAGGGCGATGGTGATAAACACTGCATTTTCCAGGCTGATCTTTTGCAGCAGCGGAATACGCTGCACCTGCAGCCGGTAGCTGGCATTGGCTGTTAAAAGCAGCTCTAATATCAGCGCAGCCATCGCGCAGCTCACCGGGAAAAAACCTTCCAGCCCCGGGGGCTGCAGGCGAAAGAATATAAAGGTGGTTAACGGTAAGGCCCCGCCAAAACAGATCAGCCAGCAGGTTATATATCCCTTACGTGAAAATTGCCGTAACCAGCGCTGCCTGTACCAGCCAAACACCAGCACAGGCAGCAGCAGTAAGAATAACAGCAGCAGCTGACGGCCGTACGCTTCCCAGTCAGGATCAGGTTTCCGTAAGATCAGCAGCCAGGGTAGCAAACCGGCAAACAACCAGGCATCTGCATGCTGTGAAAAAAACGCGGGAATATTTTTAGTACGTAACATATAACCAGGTAAAAGAACAGCGAATATAATACCCGCACAAATTTTAATGACGAACGTACCGGTTTTCATGATGTAGGTCTTTTTGCGCGGAAACAGGGCCATACAGGGCGTTTGTCAGCCATCCCCTATCCGCCATCACTTATTGTTGAACAGCGCCTGCAGCACGCCTAATTTACCCCCTGTTCACTAAAACAACACCCCCATGTACCGACTACAGATACAGCAGCTCACCAAAAGTTATGGCAATGGTGTAAAAGCGCTCAACAATGTATCCCTGAATATTTCTAACGGCCTGTTTGGCCTGCTGGGGCCTAACGGGGCCGGGCAGTCCACCCCCATGCGCACACTGGCCACCCTGCAGCTGCCGGACAGCGGGCAGGTATTTTTTGACGGGCATAACATTCACCAACAGCCGCAAACCCTGCGCAGCCGCCTGGGTTATTTACCGCAGGATTTTGGCGTATACCCGAAAATATCTGCGCTGGCCCTGCTGGATCATTTGGCAGTGCTGAAAGGTTTGCTGCATAAAAAAGAAAGACAGGAACAGGTATTGGCACTGCTGCAGCAAACCAATTTATATTCCGTGCGCAAGCAGGCCGTAAGCACCTTTTCCGGTGGCATGCGTCAGCGTTTTGGCATTGCGCAGGCGCCGCTGGGCAGCCCGCAGCTGATCATTGCAGATGAGCCTACCGCCGGCCTGGACCCGCAGGAACGCAACCGCTTCCACGACCTGCTGAGCGAAATTGGCGAGCAGGTAGTGATACTGTTATCCACGCACATTGTAGATGATGTGCACGACCTGTGCCCGGAAATGGCGGTACTGGCCGGCGGGCGGATAATTATACAGGGCAAACCTGCCGCCTTAACAGCTGCGCTGGAAGGAAAAGTATGGCGCAAAACTGTAAGCAAAACATTGCTGCAGTATTACCAGTCGGCCTTGCAGGTGATCTCCACCCGCAGAACCGGCGGGCAGGTACAGGTGTATGTGCTGGCTGCGCAATGCCCGGATAGCGGCTTTGAGCCTTTTTACCCCGGTTTGGAAGCCGTTTATTTTTCTGCATTAAAAGAGGAGGCCGTATGTTAAGCGCTTTATTAAAATTTGAGCTGTTATACCATGCCCGCCAGCTTTCCTTTAAAATAGCAGCGGTGCTGTTCTTTGCGTTGGGCCTGCTTTTCACGTATGGCAGCTTTGGCGGTGCGGAGGTACATAAAAATTCGCCCTATGTGATCACCGTTACGGTAGGCCTGCTTTCCCTCTGCTGCATATTTGCGTGCACGCTGTTTTGCGCCAACGTGGTGCTGCGGGATACCGCCTGCCGGATGGAGGCCGTATTGTTTACCACTTCGGTAAAACGCGGGCACTATTTTACCGTTCGCTTCCTGGGATTACTGGGTGTAACCTTTGTAATGTTATGCTGCGTGGTGCTGGGCATTGCCATTGGCGCCGCCGGGGAGCGGGGCGACTTTCATTTGTTCAGCTTTTGCCAGCCTTTGCTGGTGTTTGGTTTACCAAATGTATTGCTGGCCGCCAGCCTGTTATTTTGCACAGCAGTATTTACGCGCAGTGCAAGGGCTGTTTATGTAGCGGGACTGTTGTTATACATCCTTTACCTCACCGCTGCTATATTAAGCAACTCCCCCATGATGGCCGCATCTGCATTAAAGCCAGGCGGGCCGGATGCGCTCTCCGTTCTAACGGACCCCTTCGGACTTGCTGCTTTTTTTGGCGAAACCCGCAGCTGGACCAGTGTACAGCGCAACACACAGCTCTTTCCCTTACAAGGTTTTTTTTTGCTGAACCGCTTATTATGGACGGGTTTTGCGCTGACACTGTTAGCAGTGTGCTACCGCTTTTTTGCTTTCCGCCTTACTTTGGGAACGGTTAAAAAAACGGTTACAACAGCGCAGCAGGAAGCAGTGATCCAACCCTGTTATAACGTAACCGTACATACGCAGGGTTGGAAATATACGCTCTCTGTATTTTACTCCCAGCTTAAACAGGAAGTATGGTTTGTATGCAAACACATTCCCTTTATGGCCCTGCTGCTGTTATGGATCTTCCTGTATACGGTGGAGTTAAAAGATAGTTTAGCAGGCCCTTACGGCATTCATTTTTACCCTGTTACCGGTTACCTGGCAGAAGCCATGCGTACCGTACGCCCTGCTCTGCTGCTGCTGATATTTTATGCCGCAGAATTACTGACCCGTGAAAAGGCCGCTAACATGCAGCCGCTGGTATATAGCACACCGGCGCCTGGCGCAGTGATATGGGCCGCAAAATGCGTAACACTGGCCCTCCTGGTGGCCATCCTCATTACCGCCAATATAGGCATAGGCCTGGGGTTACAGCTGGCCAATGCTTATTATCAGCCCCAATGGGCAGTATATGTTTCCCTTTATTATTACAGCGGCCTGCCTTTATTCCTGTTTGCCGTACTGATCCTGGTTATTCAAACCCTAACGCCCAATAAATACCTGGGCATGTTACTGAACCTGTTTGTAGTAGCGCTGATCATATTCAGCCGGCGGCTGGGTATAGAACATTACCTGTTACGTTATGCTACTGTACCGGACCTGTTGTATGCTCACATGAACGGGTACGGGCATTACACGTATGCCTTTAACTGGTACATGCTGTACTGGTGCGCCTTTGCAATAATACCGGCGCTGCCGGCACTGCGTTTATGGCAAGGCGGCCGGCAATTAACGGCAAGGCAACGCTGGCGTGTTTTATTTACGCATTGGCCGGTAACAGCACGTATAGGGCTGGCCGTTAGTATCACTGTATGGATCAGCTGCGGGATCTACATTTTTTACCAGGCCAATATACGCAGCCATTATATGAGCAATAACACACAGCTGCGCTGGCAGGCCGCGTATGAACAGCAATATAAACCGCTCGCCCATCTGCCACAACCGGTTATTACTTCTGTAAAAACCACGGTAGCCCTGCATCCTGCAAGGGCCATGTATACAGTAAGCGGTAGCTATCGTTTACAAAATACCTCCCGGGCAGTTATTTCAAAGATCTGGGTAGCCATAGATCCCAGCGTAAGCAACATTCAAATCACCGTACCCGGCGCACTGCAACAAAAAGCAGATGCTGCCTTTCATCAATACTGGTTTATATTGAAAAAACCGTTACTACCGGGCGATACCCTGCCCCTGTTATTTTCCCTGCAAACAAACCGCTCCGGGTTCACCGCTTTTGACAGTGAGCATAGCGTGGTACGCAACGGCACTTATATTGAGCTGGAAAAATTTGTACCCTTCCTGGGCTACAATCCCGGCTTTGAAATAACAGATGCATATGAACGCCAGCGTAACGGCCTGCCAGTGCAGGATACAGCTGTTACAACAGATACGGCCTATCATCTCATTGACCTGGAAACCACCATCTCTGCTCCTGCAGATCAATATGTAGTTACCACGGGTACCTTGCAAAATACCTGGGTAAGCGGGCAGCACCGGTACTTTCATTATAAAACCACTGCACCCGTTAATTTCATGTTTGCGCTGAGCGCAGCACATTATGCTGTTAAGGAAGAAATGTATAAAGGCGTACAGCTGCGCATTTGTTATACCAGAGGCCATGAGCAGAATATTGCGGCAATGCTGCAGGCCATGAAAAATACGCTGGATTATTGTACTCAGCACTTTGGACCTTATACCCTGCCGCAGCTTACACTGGCTGAAATACCGCAGTACCGCGGCGCAGCCACCGCCTACCCTGGCGTAATATTCGGCGCAGAGCGTATTAATTTCCTGGCCAGCTACCAGGATACCGCGCAGGTAAACCAGGCCTATGCCATAACAGTACACGAAACATCGCACCAGTGGTGGGCCAACAAGCTAAGCCCGGCAAATGGCCCGGGTGCTGCGCTGCTTACAGAATCGCTGGCAAAATATACGGAGGCCGCGGTGCTGGAACAGCACTTTGGCAGGGAGCAGCTGCACTCTTACCAGCGGGCAGATAACAACCTGTATTTTGGTATGCGTAATACCGGCAAACCGGAGCTGCCACTGTCCCGCACAGCAGATCAGCCTTTTGTATATTACCAGAAAGGCGGCCTGGCCCTGTATGCCATTCGCCAGGCCCTGGGCGAAGCAGCGCTTAACGCAGCCCTTCAGCGTTTGTTAAACAAACATGCCTGGCCCGGCCCCAGGGCCACACCAGCGGATCTTATCAGCGAATTACAGCAGGGCGCTACTGCAGCCCAGCGGCAGGTGATTGAAGATAACCTGCAAAAAGTGATCGTATTTGCATTACAGCTGAAAATGATCTCCTGCAAACCCTTACCCGGCGGTCTTTATAAGCTACAGCTCCGGGTTACGGTCAATAAAACAGACGCCGGCAAACCATTATCACCCAACGATAATTTTGACATTGGCCTCTTTGACGGGCAACAGCTTACCGTACAGCACCATCACTTTAATAAAAACACCACCGTACTAACGCTCACGGCAAAACGCAAACTGCATTCCATATCCATAGATCCTTATGATTATGTACTGGAAGAAAACAAAACAGACAACAAAATAATCTTATAAAAAAAGCCGGCCTGAAATCACTTTCAGGCCGGCCTATAATTAATTCGTAATTACTATTTCAATCCGTCCAGCTTCTTCTTCACTTCATCCACCTTAGCAGTCTGGTTCTTGATAGCGTAGATCTTTTGCAGCGCGTACAGGCAGCTTTCGTAGGTCTGCTTGTCGCCAGCTTCCAGGTTGCCTTTGGCGGCAAAACCGGCATCTGCTTTCTCAAAGTAAGGCAGCGCAGTGTTCATCAGCTCTTCTACTTTAGCCTGCAGCTCTTTTGCTTTGGGAGAGCTTTGCTCTTTGCTGCTTAAGCCATTCAGCTCTTTATTAAAACCTACTGCGCGGTTAAAGAACAGGGCGCCTAACTGGAAGTTAGCGGTAGGGTCGGCGGCATTCAGCTCCAGGGCTTTTTTGTAACCTGCTTCCGCTTTGCCCATCAGCTCATCGTAATTAGCAGGTTTAGCCTGGTCCTCACCTTTTTCATCCCGGGGGTTGGCCATGTTATCCACGCGGATAGCATAATCCAACTGGGTCTGGAAATCGTTGGGATTTTCCTGTACCTTCTTTTCCAGCATGGTCATTAACTCCGCAGTTTTACCTGTTTTGGAGTAATAGATCATTTCCATGTCGTTAAAGCGCTTGTCTTTCGGGTAGGCTTTCTTACCTTCTTCAATGGTTTTTAACCAGTTGGCGTTATCGCCTTTTTCTTCGTAAGCCTGTGCCAGTATTACATACAGGGCCGGTTCGCCTTTAAACTGCAGGTCTACTGCTTTTTGCAGGTAGGTCAGCGCCGTATCCTTTAAGGTAGCGTCTTTCTGGCTGGCCTGTTGTGCAGCATAACCCAGGTAAAAGGTCATAGAAGTATCCGTGGGAATGGAACCGCTGAGGTTCTTGCCATTGTAATACCTTGCAATTTCAAATGCCTTATGGAAGTTCTGGTAGGCTGAGTCCCATTTCTGGTCGTTCAGGTTACCATAACCTGCGTTACCTACAGTAGCATACAGGTTAAACATACGCTGGTTAATTTCCAGCAGCGCCTCAGGCATCTTTGCATTTTTATCCAGGGCTTTCTGGTAAGCATCAAATGCCTCCAGCGCTTCCGGCACACTCTTATCTTTAGTGGCCATGGCTTCCATTACTTTGCCCTTTACATACCATGTTTTGGCATCATCTTTAGTTTTTTCGTTTTGCAGGGCTTCGTCAATGTCCGCTTTAGCCTTTGCAAGGTCCTGGTTCTTCAGTGCGTCTTCCGCGCTGTTAACCTTACCTTTTTGCGCAACGGCAGCAAGTCCGGCACTGCAAAAAAGAAAAGATACCAATAGTTTTTTCATGAGCTCAATTTTTAGTTGCTGATAACAATATAAGTATGGTTTGTTTTTAGATTACATTTCCAATTTCAGGATCGTAAATATCTGTGATTAATTTCAAATAATGACAACGATTATGAACCTAATGGCAAAATTGTCCACTAAGTCCACAATCGTATTATCAATTATTTCAAATTAAAACTATTCGGTAGGTTGTGCGTCCGCAGTATCCGTTGTTTCCGTGCTGCCGGTGTTTTCCCCGCCTTCCGTAATTTCGCCGTTTTCTTCTGTTATATCTGCAATCACTTCCTGCTCATCCAGCCTTGCCACAGCAGCTATTTCATCGCTATCGTCCAAACGTATGAGGCGTACCCCCTGGGTAGCCCTGCCGGCTTCGCGGATGTCTGCTACTGCCATGCGGATGGTAATGCCGGATTTACAGGTGATCATCAGGTCGTCTTTTTCAGTAACGTCTAACACTGCGATCAGGTTGCCGGTTTTTTCCGTGATATTAATGGTTTTAACCCCCTTGCCCCCGCGATTCGTGATGCGGTATTCGTCAATGCTGGTACGTTTACCAAAGCCTTTTTCAGATACCACCAGGATCGTACGGGACTCATCCTCCTTATTAACACAAATCATACCAACCACTTCATCCTTCACATTATCTACCTCAATACCGCGTACACCAATGGCGCCACGGCCTGTATCGCGAACGGTATTTTCCGGGAAACGGATGGCGCGGCCACTCTGGATGGCCATCATCATTTCGCTGTTGCCATTGGTGAGCTTAGCTTCCAGCAGCTGGTCGCCTTCATTGATGGTAATGGCATTTACACCGTTCTGGCGCGGGCGGGAGAATTCTTCCAGTAAGGTCTTTTTAATGATACCGTTCTTGGTACACAGTATAATGTAATGGCTGTTAATAAAGTCTTTATCGCCCAGGTCCTTGATATCTATAATAGCGCGGATCTTATCATCCGTAGGCAGCGTGATCAGGTTCTGGATGGCGCGGCCCTTGCTTTGTTTTTCGCCTTCCGGTATTTCGTACACCTTTAACCAGAAGCAGCGGCCCTTTTCTGTAAAGAACAGCATGGTATGGTGGGTAGAGGCTACGAACAGGTGCTCTATATAATCCTCATCGCGGGTTTTACCGCCTATGGCGCCACGGCCACCGCGTTTCTGCTGGCGGTAATCGTAGGCAGAGGTACGCTTGATATAACCCAGGTGTGAAATGGTGATCACCACATCTTCCTCGGCAATAATATCTTCTATGCGCATTTCGCTGGCCAGGTACTGGATCTCTGTTTTACGCTCATCGCCAAACTTCTTCTTCACATCCATCAGCTCGTCCTTAATGATACGGAAACGCAGCGCTTCATCACCCAGCACTTCTTTCAGGTAAGAGATCAGCTTCATTACTTCATCATATTCTTCCTTGATCTTATCGCGCTCCATACCGGTTAAGCGTTGTAAACGCAGTTCCAGGATGGCTTTGGATTGTAATTCAGAAAGGCCGAACTGGGTCATTAACCCTTCCTTGGCTACTTCCGGTGTGCGGGAAGCGCGGATCAGGGCTATCACTTCATCCAGGTGGTCCAGCGCTATCAGGTAACCGGCCAGGATGTGGGCCTTTTCTTCTGCTTTACGCAGGTCGTAACGCGTTCTGCGCAGCACCACTTCATGACGGAACTCTACAAACTCTACCAGCAGGTCTTTCAGGTTCAGGATACGCGGACGGCCTTTTACCAGCGCCACGTTATTGATACCGTAAGAAGTTTGCAGCTCAGAGTATTTATACAGCTGGTTCACTACCACGTTGGCAATGGCTTCGCGCTTCAGGTCTATTACCAGGCGCATACCTTCCCGGTCGCTTTCATCGCGTACCTCGGAAATGCCTTCAATGATCTTGTCATCTGCCAGCTGGGCTATTTTCTGGTGTAATACGGCTTTGTTGATCTGGTAGGGCAGCTCATAGATCACCAGCCTTTCGCGGCCGGCTTTCGTGGTTTCCACGTTGATCTTACCACGCACTACTACCCTGCCGCGGCCTGTTTCAAAACCCTGCTTCACCCCTTCGTACCCGTAAATGATACCACCGGTAGGGAAATCAGGCGCTTTCACATGTTTAATGAGGTCCTCGATAGTGATCTCACGGTTATCAATATACGCTATCAAACCATCCACCACTTCACTGAGGTTGTGAGGCATTATGTTGGTGGCCATACCTACGGCAATACCGGAGGCGCCGTTCACCAGCAGGTTTGGAATACGTGTAGGCAATACCGTAGGCTCTTCCAGGGTATCGTCAAAGTTGAGGGTAAAGTCTACGGTTTCCTTTTCAATATCTTCCAGCATGGCCTCGGCGATCTTCTGCATACGCACCTCCGTATAACGCATGGCTGCCGGATCATCCCCGTCTACCGATCCAAAGTTACCCTGACCGTCTACCAGCGGGTAGCGCATGGTCCAGGGCTGTACCAGGCGGGCAATGGTGTCGTAAATGGCCTTATCACCGTGCGGGTGAAATTTACCCATTACTTCACCCACCACACGGGCTGATTTCTTGTAAGCTTTGTTGGAGTTATTGCCCAGCTCATTCATGCCGAATAAAACGCGGCGGTGCACCGGCTTCATACCATCTCTAACATCCGGTAAGGCGCGGCCTACGATCACAGACATAGAGTAATCTATGTAAGCCGTTTTCATTTGCTCCTCGATGTTGATCTGGATAATCCTGCTTTCCTGATTTTCCTGGTTTTCGGTATTTTCTGCCATATCAGAATGTTGATTTTAACTGTTTGACCTTACATGGCAAAATGGCGCTATGTAAAATCATAAGTTGTACATCGTTAATTATTGGTTTACAGTTTTTTCTGCTTCAGAAAGCAGAGGTGCAAATATACGATTTTTAAGCCGGTATTCAGCCGCTGTGGGAAAGGTTGTGCATAAATGTTTAACGGTCCATAGTCCAGGGTCCATTGCCTGGATCAGGGGTTGATATTTGTGCAGAAAATGCAGGGTTCAAATGCGTATTTCCCATCGTATTTATTAAAAAAAATCACCACATAACCGCCATTCTGCCATAACCTGAACTGCGTTTTTTCACGAGCTATGCCATGGTCCCCCGACCATCGACCATGGACCCTTCCACGCATCTCCAATGCAGTAAGCTGATAATATATTTAAATATTCCTATATAGAATAAAAAAAATATTGGCAAACTATTTGTTTTTAACAATATGATAATCAGATATTAAACAGCGCGGGAAAAATAAATTAGACACCTTTGAAATCGGATCTTCTAAAAATTCCGAACATATGTAAGATCACTGCTGTTATTTCCCCTGATTCTGTAACCATGATAAAGCTTAAAGAAGAACTATGAGAAACATTCTGTTGTTTGGCGCCGGAAAGTCTGCCACCTGCCTGATCGATTATTTGGTAAACAATGCACCCAGGCAGAAATGGCATGTAACGGTAGTGGACCATGACTTAATGTTAATAAAAGCCAAAACCGGGAAATCCTATTACGTTACGCCCGCAGCTATTGATGTAAAGGACCAGGATGCACGCCAGCCGCTGATTACGGAAGCCGACCTGGTAATTTCCCTGTTGCCCCCTGCCCTGCACATACTGGTAGCCCGCGACTGTCTTCAATTTAAAAAACACCTGCTCACCGCATCCTATATTGATCCGGAAGTACGCAAGCTGGAAAAAGAGATTGAGCAGGCCGGCCTGCTGTTCATGTACGAGATGGGCTTAGACCCCGGCATTGATCATATGTCGGCCATGAAAGTGATCCATTCCATTGAAAAGAAAGGCGGGCTTATTTATTCATTCCGCTCTTACTGCGGCGGGCTCATTTCCCCGGAAAGCAATGATAACGCATGGCAGTACAAAATATCCTGGAACGCCCGTAACATAGTGCTGGCAGGCCAGGCAGGCGCTACCTACCGTGATAAAGGCAAGGTGAAGGAGCTGAGCCACGAACAACTTTTTGATCAGTCCAAAACCATACAGATCCCCGGCCTGGGCAAGCTGGCATATTATCCTAACCGGGATTCACTGGCCTACATGTCCTCCTACCACCTGGAGAACATTCCCACTTTTATGCGGGCCACGCTGCGTTATCCTGATTTTTGCGAAGGCTGGAGCGCAGTGATAAAGCTGGGCCTTACAGACGATACCCGCAAGCTGCAAACAGACCACCTCACCTATTTCAAATGGGCCACCCAGCATGTGAAAATAGATAAGCAGCTAAGCAATGAGGAGAACATGGCGCAATACCTGAATGTAAGCAGTAAATCCAAGATCCTACGGCAGCTGAAATACCTGGGATTATTGAATGGCGATTTAATAAATTTGGGAGAACAAACGAATGCTGCTATCTTGCAGCACATTATGGAAGCGCGCCTCATCATGCAGCCCAGTGATAAGGATATGATAGTGATGATGCATGAGATAGAATTTGAACGGCGCAACATGGCCACGCGGATGCACAGCTATATGATTGTGCAGGGCGAAGATAGCTTACGGACGGCCATGGCAAAAACGGTAGGGCTCCCCCTGGGTATTATGGCTAAGCTAATGCTGCAGGAAAAGATCACCGTTACGGGCCTCCAGATCCCCACGATGCCCGAAGTTTATAATCCAGTACTAAAAGAACTCGAAGAATTCGATATCCGTTTTGAAGAGAGTTTTGAATAGATAGAAAGTCTTTTTTTCCTATGATGAACTCTCCGTTTGATAATGAAGTCCTGCCGAAAGGCGGGACTTTTTATTTTATATAATTTCAGTACTTTAGGATCAATATCCGTATGCCCTCATGAAAACCGGTACTAACGAAACTTCCTCCGCTACAAAGGCTATAGCCCATGAAACTGCTGCCAGGGCGCATGAACAGCCACCAAATGTAAAACAGTTAAAAGCTTACCAGCAAATGGCTGATAACAGCCGGCGTGTACAGGCGCAGGCGCAATTGCAGGCTGCTGCTAACCGGAATGCAGCTACAGCGCAAAAAGGGCCGGCCATTGTGCAGCGTACCGCTGTTTATGTTTCTTTTGACCCTGCAAAACCACCAGAGCTGGTGCCCGGTACAACTGAGGAGAATAGTGCCCTGTTCTTTAATGCCCTGCGGGACAAGACAAAATATACACCGGAGAAGATGCGGGAAATTGCCACCTGGATGAGCCGTCCGACCGCCAGCAAATGGGATAAGAGCATGGCGGCCTTCCTGGGTGGAGGCGAAGAAGAGGAAGAAGACGACGGCGGCCAGGAGAATGTTGCAGCACCGGAACTGCTTTCAGAAGAAGAAGATATCATCGCAACAACCACTACCAGCACTTCCCTCCCCACAGCCAGTGAAAGCGGAAGCGATACATCGGACCGCGGTGAAGCCCCGAGCAGGAAAAGGAACAGGAGCAACAGCAGCAGCAGCAAACGCAAAAAAGGCAGATCAAAAGAGCGCCAGAAAAAGAAAGCAAAGGTTAAAAAGAAAACAAAAGATAGTTCCGAAGAGGAAGAAGTGGACGCAGTTGCAAGCGGCGAAACAAAAGAAGAGAAAAAAGGGAAAGCAGCAGCCACGCCGGATGTTGAATGGGATATTAAAATTTCTGCAGGTAAATTATTCTACGACGAGGGAGGTAAAAAATGGTGGGTAAAAGTAGGCGCCTACTATTACGGTATTATGAATGTGGCTGCCATTGCCGGGAAATTACTGGACGGACAAAGAGCAACTTATATAAAACCGCTTCAAAACTACGGCCCCGCGGCGAAGGCATTGAAAAACCAGTTTGACGAATGGGGCGTATTAGTAATTACGATCGGCGGTGCTGCCGTAAGCAGAACATTGCCGGCTGAACAAACGGAAGGCATCATTGCTTTACAGGAAACTGCCAGGGAAGCCGGGGAAAAATATACCGCTGACAGGGCCAGTGGCTTAAAAACCTACAGGCCCTCATTGCTGGAGGAGAAATATGCCGTAAAGTGGAAGCAGCCTGCGCTTAGCATCAAAGGCACCACCCATGACCGCACCATGATAAAGACTATGGATATTCGCTATCAGCCAACCGGCGCCCGCCGCTCCTTACCCCTGGAGGGCGAAGCCTTACACGACGCATTATATGAGCCGGAAAGCTTACATGGGAATGGCATTAACGCCCGTTTTAGCCTGGTATACCTGGATGGTGGTGAATTAAAGCTGGCCACCGGCGTAACCCTTTTCTTCGGTAGCGGAAAAACCACGTCGTCTGTTGATAAAAAGCATAAGAAGGCCGATAAAATTGCCACCATGCTGGTAAACAGCGGGCAAATAGGTAGTGTAGATGAATATGATGATGGTCACCATGCGCATAGCGAGCAAGACATGATCGTATACCTGAGCAAGAACCTGGGCATATTTGATGGGCAGCTGGCCGCGCTTGCAGGCAAAACTGTTAGCATAGTGGCTTTAGTGCTGGATATGTATTCTAACCCCAACACCGTATGTGAACATTGCCACCCTTCCCTGAATACCTTTTTCACCACCACCAACTGGAAGGCAAAGATCACTAAAAGACTGCAGGCCGGCGCCGGACCGGGGGTAACGGTCAGCGCACCGGATGTAGTTATACGCGTATCCTCCAGTAAATCATTTTCCGCTTCCGCCACAGCAGCTATCCCTAAAGCAAAGGCAACCCATACGGTAAGGCAGGGCGAACATGACATTAACTTTATTGAAAGAACACCTTTTAATAAACGCCATTACTAACCGGCGTTATTACGCCAGCAACTTTATCAGCTCCGCTACCCCTTCTGTAGCCGGCTTCTCAATACAATGCAGCTCCTGTATATTACTTACTGCAGGTATGCTTTTATCGATCACATATTTAGGTACATTGGGCCCCACATAATCCAGCAGCCCTGCTGCCGGGTATACGTTCAGAGACGTGCCCACCACTACAAAAATATCTGCCTGTAACACTTCTTTCAGCGCCACCTCTATCATGGGCACGGCTTCGCCAAACCATACAATGTGCGGGCGTAGCTGTCCGCCGTCAGCAGCCAGGTCGCCCAGTTTTATATCTTCTGTAATGGGGTAAATGCGTTCCTCATCCAGCACGCTGCGCATCTGGAAGATCTGCCCATGCAGGTGCAGCACATGCCGGGAGCCGGCCCGCTCATGCAGGTCGTCAATATTCTGGGTTATAATACGTACATCATATTTATCCTGCAGCTGCGCCAGGCCAAGGTGGGCCGCATTGGGCTGCGCGGTGCTTACATCTTTACGGCGCAGGTTGTAAAACTCCAGCACCAGGGCCGGGTTCTTTTGCCAGCCCTGGGGAGAGGCCACTTCATAAATATCATATTCTTCCCACAGGCCATTGCTGTCCCGGAAGGTCTTGATCCCGCTTTCCGCGCTTATGCCGGCGCCGGAAAGCACTACCAGTCGTGGTTTCATATCTTCTTATTTAAGGGTTACAAGTTATTTAATTTACCGCTTTTTTGAGGGCTCTTTAGGCCCAATGTGCATAATATATGGGTTACAGATATATATTTGCACAAAATCAACATAGCACCTTGCGTACTTCCCATTATTTTCTTTACTGTACCCTGCTGTTGCTGGTCCCCTGCTGCCTGATGGCACAGGACAAAGACAGCACAAAAGTTGCTAAAGACAGCTTACCGGCGTTTGGCAACACCCCTAAGCTGGATACTGCTACCAACGTTACCCAGGACAGCGTGATCCGCTACCGTGTGAATGGCACTTACCTGAAAAGTATTATCCAGGACCTGGGGTACACCGCCAGCCGCCCTTTTCACTGGCAGGGCCGCGACTTTGCAAAGTTTGGTGTGGTAATGGGTACAGCAGGTTTGCTGATGGCGGGTGATTATGAGATCAAACAATTCATTCAACGCAACCGCAGCAGCGGGCTTACTAAAGTTACAAACCAGATAGAACCTTTCGGTAACGCCTACTCGCCCTACCTCATTGGGGTGCTGTACCTCACCGGCGTGGTAGCCAAAAACCGGAACCTGGAGCATGCCTCCCTCATGGCGGCCAAATCCCTGCTGATATCAACAGCGTTATATACCACGGCCAAGATCATTATCCGCAGGCAGCGGCCTACCACCACCGATCATCCTTTCAGCTACAGCGCTCCCTTTAATGGTGATAAACGTTTCACCTCCTTCCCTTCCGGGCATATGCTTACTGTAACCTCCGTGGCTACTGCATTTGCTGAGATCTATGGAAAAGATTATCCCTGGGTGCCCTGGGCCGCCTATGGCCTGGCTACCCTAACCGGCGCTACACGCATGTACCAGAACCGCCACTGGAGCAGCGATGTATGGATAGGCGCTTCACTGGGCTGGTTTGTAACCAGGACCGTTATCAGGAGCCAGCGCCGTCACTCTGTAAAAAAGGGTACTTATAGTCTACAGGTGGTACCATAGTTTCCTTAATGGTGCGGGCGCTTAACCAGCGGTACAGGTTTAACATAGAGCCTGCCTTATCGTTGGTGCCGGAAGCCCTGGCGCCGCCAAAAGGCTGCTGCCCTACTACTGCGCCGGTAGGTTTATCGTTAATGTAAAAGTTGCCTGCGCTGTTCACCAGCTTTTTGGTGGCCAGGTCTATTGCATAACGGTCCTGCGCAATAATGGAACCGGTAAGCGCGTAATCAGAAGTAGTATCAACTAAGGTTAATGTTTCTTCAAATTTATCAGCATCGTACGTGTAGATCGTTAACACGGGGCCAAAGATCTCCTCACACATAGTTTTGTATTTGGGATCAGTGGTTACGATCACAGTAGGCTCAATAAAATAACCCTCAGCTTTGTTGTAGTTGCCGCCGGCAATGATCTTTGCTTTGGGATCTTTTTTTGCATTATCTATATAAGCTGCGATCTTATAAAAGGAATGTTCGTCGATCACTGCGTTGATGAAGTTGCCGAAATCCTCTACTGTACCCATTTTCATGGTGCCCAGCATAGTAGCCAGCTTTTGCTGCACTTCTTCTGAAATGTTGGAAGGCAGGTACGCGCGGGAAGCAGCGGAACATTTTTGTCCCTGGTATTCAAAAGCGCCGCGGGCCAGTGCAGTTACCACCACATCTACCAGCGCAGACTTGTGAGCCAGCACAAAATCCTTACCACCGGTTTCACCTACTATGCGCGGGTAAGCGCGGTATTTATGAATGTTGGTGCCGATGGTCTTCCACATTTGCTGGAACACACCGGTTGAGCCGGTGAAGTGAATACCTGCAAACTCGCGGTGGTTAAAACATACCTCTCCTAATACGGGGCCTTCCGGATATACCAGGTTAATTACACCGGCAGGTAAGCCGGCTTCTATTAAGATCTGCATAAACACGCTGGATGCAAATACCTGCGTATCTGCAGGTTTCCATACCACCACATTGCCGCACATAGCAGCTACAGATGGCAGGTTACCGGCAATGGCGGTAAAGTTGAACGGCGTTACAGCCAGCACAAAACCTTCCAGCGGGCGGTACTCTGTTCTGTTATGTACGCCTGCGGAGCTTACCGGTTGCTGTTTATATATTTCGCTTAAGTAGTGTACATTAAAACGCAGGAAGTCTATGAGCTCACAGGCGCTGTCTATTTCTGCCTGGTAAGCATTTTTGCTTTGCCCCAGCATGGTAGCGCCATTCATATGATAGCGGTACCTGGTGGCCATCAGCTCTGCAGCGCGCAGGAAAATGGAAGCGCGTTGTTCCCAGGGAGTATCAGCCCATTGGGCACGTGCGGCCAAAGCTGCGTCTATAGCGGATTGCACGTGGCTGGCATCGCCCCTGTGGAACTGGCCCAGCTTATGTTTTATTTCATGCGGCGGGCGTATGTCTACCGTTTTATCGGTACGCACTTCCTGGCCGTTAATATACATGGGAATATCTGCAGGTGCGGCTTTGAATGCAGCCAGCTGCTTTTTTAATGCGGCCCTTTCGGGAGAACCGGGTGCATAATTATATACCGGTTCATTATGGGGCGCTGCAAATTGAAAATAGGCGTTATGCATCCTAAATAAGTTTGTGGTTTACGATTTTGTTGTAATTAAGAATGTAAAATCGCAAATGTAAAATTTCAAATGCAAAAGTATAATGCATCGAAGATTACATTCGCTGCATTATACTTTTACATTTGTCATTTATGATCTTACATTTTACATTTTCCCAGTCTACGCTTCCTCCTTCGCCATCATCAGGTACGCTTTAATAAATCCGCCCAGCTCTCCATCCATAACCGGCTGCACGTTACCAACCTCAAAATCGGTGCGGTGGTCTTTGATTATTTTATACGGATGGAATACATAGGAGCGGATCTGCGATCCCCATTCAATTTTGCGTTTGTTGGCGTTGGCAGCGTTCTTCATCTCTTCCTGCTTGCGTATCTCCTCTTCGTACAGGCGTGACTTTAACATGGTGAGGGCCTTTTCGCGGTTCTCCCCTTGTGTACGCGCCTGCTGGCATTCTATAATAATACCGGAGGGTATGTGCTTTAAACGTACGGCAGTTTCTACCTTGTTCACGTTCTGACCACCCTTACCTCCTGAACGGTAAAATTCCCATTCCAGGTCAGCGGGGTTTACAGCTATCTCTATCGTATCATCCACCAACGGATATACGAAAACAGATGCAAAGGAGGTATGCCTGCGGGCATTGGCATCAAAGGGCGAGATGCGCACCAGCCGGTGCACGCCGCTTTCTGCTTTCAGCTGTCCGTAGGCAAAGTCCCCGTCAAACTCCAGGGTAGCAGATTTAATGCCGGCGCCATCGCCGTACTGCACATCAATTTCAGATACTTTCCAACCCTGCTTTTCGCCATACATACGGTACATACGCAACAGCATTTCCGCCCAATCCTGGCTTTCGGTGCCACCGGCGCCGGAATTGATGGTTAATACTGCCGGCATCTCATCTTCCGGCTGGTTCAGGGTGGATTTAAATTCCAGCTCATCCAGGTCAGCAAGGGCCTTCTGATAGGCGTCCTGTACTTCTTCTTCTTTGGCCTCCCCTTCTTTCTGGAAATCATTCAATACACTGCTGTCCTCTATGGCGGTTTGCACCTTATCATAGAGGTCTACCCAGAATTTATTGACCTTAATTTCTTTGAGAATGGAAGTTGCCCGGGCATTGTCGTCCCAAAAGCCGGGCGCCAGGGTAAGCTGTTTATCATTTTCTATTTTGGCTATGCGGTCCGGGACGTTAAAGAAAACCTCCCAGGACGTGGAGACGGTCCCTCATAGCTTTAAGTTGCTCTGCTGTCATAAGGTCGCAAATGTAAGCAAAAAGTGCGAATGTGGGAAGGGTGTTGTATATTAGCTTTAGCATAATATTTGTATATTTTTTAACACTGTTTCCTTCTGATGTTCGAAAACCTAACTATGCTATGGCAGCCGATGAAACCCTGCATTATAAGAACCAATCGATCTTTCATGCCATTGGGTTTATACTGGTCATAGGTGTTAATTTCCTGGCAGTGAGGATGCCTATTAACGGCATGCATACAAGCGAGATCGCAGAAAAATATGCGCATCTGCTGCTGCCGGCAACTGTAACGCTGAATGTTTGGGGCGCTATTTACCTGGCGCTGTTTGCTTTTGTTGTGTACCAGCTGTGGCTGGCTTTCTGGGGAGATTATCCACAGGAGCTCACCAGGCTGATGACGCATATGCGGTACTGGTGGCTGATCGGCTGCGTAGCCAATGCCGGCTGGTTCTTTGCCTGGCATTATGAGCTGCTGCCGCTTTCCCTGTTACTGAAGCTGGTGCTGCTGGTATCCCTTATTGCCATCCACTATAATTTTTCCATTGGCCATACGCACGTTTCCAAGCGTGAAAAGCTGCTGCTGCAATTTCCCTTTAGCCTGTACCTGGGCTGGATCAGCTTTTCCACCCTGGCAAATATTGAAACGCTGATGGTGTACTGGGGCTGGAACGGGCAGCTCATTGGCATGGTTACCTGGACGGTATTAATGGTTGGCCTCCTGGCAGGGTTTGGCGCCTATATGGTTTTACAACATCATAATATAATATATGGCGTGGTAATCATTTGGTCGTTAACCGGTATTATTATTAAAAGAAAAACTGCAGAGGGGCTGCCGGTACCAGCCCTTACCACCGCCTGTTATATTGCCATTGTGCTGATAACCGGCACTATTGGCTGGTACTTCTATAAACGGAAAAAGGATTTACAATCGCAGTGATTTTAGATTTACCCCTCCGGAAAATGCCATGGACTATCGACTATGGGCCATGGACTTTTTAATCTAAAATGTAAGAACTACTTTTGAGGCTCAAATCACCTCACTATGTTTCCATCGACGAATCCGACTACGACGAAAGCCTGGCAACAGTTGCAGCAGCACGCCGCCAGCATGAAGCAGGTACATATGCGCCAGCTCTTTGCTGAAGACGCACAGCGTTTCGAAAAATTCTCCCTGCGGTTTGAAGATATACTGTTTGATTATTCCAAGAACCTGGTAACGGAGGAAACGCGCACCAAACTGCTGGAGCTGGCAAAGGAATGCCAGGTAGAGGCAGCTATTAAAGCAATGTTTGGCGCAGAAAAGATCAATGCTACCGAAGGCCGCGCCGTGCTGCATACCGCACTGCGCAATACTTCCAATAAACCAGTAATGCTGGATGGACAGAATGTAATGGATGATGTGAACAAAGTGCTGCAGAAAATGGAGCACTACTGCCAGCAGATCCATTCCGGCGCACAAAAAGGTTACACGGGTAAGCCTATACGTTATATTGTAAACATTGGCATTGGCGGCTCCGGACTGGGCCCGGTAATGGTTACAGAAGCCCTGAAACCGTATTGGGTAAAACGCATACAGCCTTACTTTGTATCGAATGTAGATGGCACCCCTATTGCCGAAACCCTGAAGAAAGTTACCCCGGAAGAAACACTTTTCCTGGCAGCTTCCAAAACCTTTACCACACAGGACACCATGACCAATGCCAACACGGCCCGCGAATGGTTCCTGCAGCACGCAAAGGATGAAAAACATATTGCACTGCACTTTGCAGCACTTTCCACCAACGAAAAAGCAGTAAAGGCTTTTGGTATAGACCCGGTGAATATCTTTGAGTTCTGGGACTGGGTGGGCGGCCCGTATTCCTTATGGTCCGCCATTGGTTTAAGCATAGCCTTAACCATTGGTTTTGGCAACTTCAAAGCCTTGCTGGAAGGCGCTCATGCTGTAGATGAACATTTTACTACTACCCCGTTTGAAAAGAACATACCGGCTATAATGGCGCTGGTAGGTTTATGGTACGGCAACTTCTTTGATGCGGATTCCGAAGCAATATTGCCGTATGATCAGTACATGCACCGCTTTGCAGCTTATTTCCAGCAGGGGAATATGGAAAGCAACGGTAAGTATGTGGATCGTAACGGGCAGCCTGTTCCCTACCAGACCGGCCCTATTGTTTGGGGCGAGCCGGGTACCAACGGGCAGCACGCATTTTACCAGCTTATTCACCAGGGCACTAAGCTCATCCCCTGCGACTTCATTGCGCCGGCCATCAGCCACAATCCGCTGGGCGATCATCATGTAAAGCTGTTATCTAACTTCTTCGCACAAACGGAGGCGCTGATGAATGGTAAAACAGCAGCGGAAGTAAAGGCCGAGCTGGAAAAATCCGGTATGACGGGCGATGCATTGGCTAAGCTGCTGCCATATAAAGTATTTACGGGTAACCGGCCGTCCAATTCTTTTTTGGTAAAAGAAATTACGCCGCGTTCCCTGGGCTCACTCATAGCCCTATACGAACATAAGATCTTTGTACAGGGTGTTATCTGGAACATTTACACCTTTGACCAATGGGGTGTAGAGCTGGGTAAGCAATTAGCTAATAAAATATTACCGGAGCTGGAAAGCAACGATGTTGTTACCGGCCACGATGCCAGCACCAATGGGCTGATCAATGCGTGGAAGAAGATGAAGGCTTAGTCCATGGCCGATGGTCCATGGTCCATTGCATTGAGCGAAAGAGTAATAGAACGAGGAAAAGATAAGATTATAAAACCTCAGGTTTGATGTTACTACGGTAACAAAAGCCTGGGGTTTTTCTTTTGCCGCAGGCAATCAGATTAAGATAAAATTCTCTTTCAGAAAATATATGATATGATCATTTGTAAATAAAAAAAAACCTCCGGAAAAGTCCGGAGGTCATATTCTTGAATAAGAGTAAAAATCTTACCATTTGTCTACATCATCGCTGTGAGAGGCGGCAGCAGCAGCGGGCGCAATGGCCGGCTCTTCTACTTCAACAGGTGAAGGTGCGGGCGCAGCGGCAGCAGCAGTGGCTTCTGCAACTACATCATTACCGTCGTCTTCACCATCTTCTCTCACGTAGTCGTGGTTGTAAGCATCAAAGTCGAAATCAGGCATCAATTCGGTTTTTACATAATTGATGGTTTCGGTTAATGCATTCAGGAATTTGTTGAAGTCTTCTTTGTACAGGAATACTTTGTGCCTGTCGTAACCGTTGTCATTGAAACGTTTTTTGCTTTCTGTAATTGTCAGAAAGTAGTCGTTTCCCCGAGTGGTCTTTACATCAAAGAAGTAAGTTCTTCTTTTACCCGCTTTCAATCGTTTAGAAAAGATGCTATCGTTGTTTCTTTCCTGTTGATTGTTGTTTTCGTACGCCACAGTTGATAGATTTAAGTGTTAACGAATCAATCCAATTTATCAATATTCAATAAGCAACAAATATACTATTGTTTTACAAATATCAAAATAATTTTAAATGATTTTGATAAGTGATCAAAAAGAGTTCCCGATAAGGGGCCAGCGGTATATGTAAAAAAATGATTTCTATTCAGTTACAGCTTCCTCCTCCCCGGATTGTTGCCGGGCGTACAGCTCAGCGTAGTAGCCGTTTAATGTCATTAATTGTTCATGCGTTCCCGTTTCTACGATCCGGCCTTCGTCCAGAACGATTATTTTATCAAACTCAAACAGCGCAAAGATGCGGTGTGTTATAATAATAGCAGTCTTATCTTTCAGATAGGCGTACAGGTTACCAATGATCTCTTTTTCCGTGCGGGCATCTACCGCCGACAGGCAATCGTCAAAAACCAGGATGTTGGGATCCATGATCAGCGCCCGTGCAATGGAGATGCGCTGCTTCTGGCCACCGCTCAGGGTTACACCCCGCTCCCCTATCATGGTATCAAAACCTTCATTGAAATTCAGGATATCCTTTTCCACAGAGGCCTGGCGGGCTGCCTGTTTTACGGCTTCCAGGTTAGCGGCCGGCGCGCCGAACCGGATATTGTTCGTAATGTTATCTGAGAACAGGAACACATCCTGCGGTACATAGCTGATCTGGCCGCGCAGGCTGTCCAGCCGCAGGTCACGGATATCATGGCCGTCTAACAGCACCCTGCCCTGCTGCGGATCGTACATGCGTAACAGTAGCTGCGCCAGGGTAGACTTACCGGAACCTGTACGGCCTATAATGGCTACTTTTTGTCCGGATTCAATCGTCAGCTCAAAATCTTTAATAGCCTGGATACCTGTATGAGGGTACGTAAAAGACACCTTATCAAAACGGATGCTGCCTTTTAGTGGTATGGCCTGTGCGTTCTCTTTATTCTTAATAGTGGGCTCCAGCTGCAGGAACTCATTAATACGCTGCTGCGATGCAGCGGCGCGCTGGATCATGGAGGCTACCCATCCTATGGAAAAGAACGGGAATATGAGCATGTTCACATAGATCACAAACTCCGCCAGGTTACCTACGGTAATATTACCATGTATCACCTGTATGCCCCCGATAAAAATGGTGAGTATAACACTCAGGCCTATCATGAGCGACATGGCAGGCTGGTACAGGGCATCTGTTTTGGCAAGGCTTACAGAGCTCTGCTTGTATTCTTCACTGGCCTGTGCAAAGTGCTGCGCCGTGGCATCTTCCTGCACATATGATTTTATTACACGGATGCCGGAATAAGATTCCTGTGCAATGGAGGTTAAGTTGGAGAGCTGCGCCTGTATACGTTCACTTTTACGGTGAATGATGCGGTTCACATAATAAATGGTGAGCGCCAGCACCGGCAGGGGCGATAATGTATATAAGGTAAGGGTGAAGTTCACCTTTACCATCAGGTACACGATCATTACCAGCATCAGAATGGTGCGGGCGGCATACATTATGGCCGGCCCTACGTACATGCGCACCCGTGATACATCTTCCGTAATACGGCTCATCATATCGCCGGTGCGGTGCATTTTAAAGAAGTTGAGGTCCAGCCGCTGGTATTGCTGGTAAATATCGTTCTTGAGGTCGTATTCAATATGGCGGCTCATTACAATCAGCGTTTGCCGCTGCAGGAACATGAAAAAGCCGCTCAGTAAAGCAGAGAGTAAAATGGTAACGCCGTAAAAGGCCAGCACGCGGGTAAAGTCGGAACGGAATACGCCTTTGATACCGGTGTCGCTGATCATGCGGTAGTTATCCAGGTTTTGCGCCAGCAGGTCAAAGATCTGCCGAACCATTACGGGTTGAAAAATGCTGAATACAATGGAAATAGAAGTGAACAGCAGCCCGAGTATGAACAACCATTTATATTTTACAAAGTATATATTCAGCGCTGCGAGGTGCTTCATCCTTGTAATTAATAATTAAGGATTAATAATTAATAGATTAACGTTTGTTACTTGTCAGGATTACAGGTTTCCGGTTACAGGTTTCGCGTGTACAAAGGTAATTAAAAAGCAGAAAGCGAAAAGCAGAAAGCATAAAGCTTTCCACCTTTTACTTTCTGCTTTAAGCTTTCTGCGTTAAGCGTTAAGCTTTATGCTTTCCGCTTTATGCTTTCTTAAGCGACTCGATAATTTTCTTTTCTATATCCGCAGGGCTTACATCTTCTTTTACGAATTTTTGCCCCGTGATATTTTCAAACAGCTCTATGTAACGGTCGCTTACGCTTTTTACAAAAGCTTCGTCCATTTCCGGCACCTGCTGGCCATCTTTGCCCTGGAAACCTTTTTCCATCAGCCATTCCCGTACAAACTCTTTACTCAGCTGCTTCTGCGCTTTGCCGGCTTTCTGGTTTTCCTCGTAGCCTTCTGCGTAGAAGTAACGGGAAGAGTCCGGGGTATGCACTTCATCAATTACATAAATGGTATCGCCGATCTTGCCAAACTCGTACTTGGTATCTACCAGTATCAGGCCGCGTTTGGCTGCCAGCTGCT
This sequence comes from Chitinophaga sp. GbtcB8, assembly GCF_019091455.1. Classification (GTDB taxonomy): domain Bacteria; phylum Bacteroidota; class Bacteroidia; order Chitinophagales; family Chitinophagaceae; genus Chitinophaga. Next base: position 24,507 of record NZ_JAGXJN010000040.1, on the reverse strand, counting down.
TGCCGCGCTCAAATAATGCCAGCGTATATTTTTCCAGCTGGGCATACTCCTTTTCACTTACCAGGCCCTGTGTTATGATCTCCTCACGGCTAATGTCCTCATCTTGCCCTTCATGCGCTTTGGTAGTGGGCGTAATAATAGGTGTGGGAAAGAAATCATTTTCTTTCATGCCTTCGGGCATCTGTACACCGCATAATTCGCGTTTGCCGCTTTTATACGTTCTCCAGGCATGGCCGGTAAGGTTACCACGTACTACCATTTCTACGGGAAAGGTTTCACATTTCAACCCGATAGTTACATTTGGCAAAGGCACAGACTTAACCCAGTTTGGCACAATGTCTTTGGTGGCTTCCAGCATAATGGCGGCTACCTGGTTCAAAACCTGTCCTTTGTAAGGAATGGGCTTAGGCAGTACTACGTCAAAAGCAGAAATACGGTCGCTTACCAGCATTACCATCAGCTGGTCATTAATGGTATATACGTCGCGTACCTTGCCTTTATAGAAGGCTGTTTGTCCCGGAAATTTGAAATCAGATGTAAGCATCAGTAAGAAAAATTATAAATTAACTGAAATGAATGGTTTACGTAAACTAACGATGCGCAAAAATACAGCCTGGAAGCTATAAAATACCGTTACCCATAAAAAAAGTCCCCACATGCAGCCAACAAAATACCCACAATGCCTCCTCCTTTTATCCGGTTAGCCCGGAAAAAATTTACACATCACATATCATATATAATATATGATGATTTAAAATTAGTTATCATCTGAAAATGATGTTAATACGTGATGTTAATTATTAATAGAATAAAAAATCTTATATTAATTATTAGTATTTATTAAAAATTCGTAATTTGAGACGTGATTCAACTATGACCCAGAACCTAAGCAGGTATTCGCTTTTGCTACATATCGGGCTGATAATCACCGGTTGTGCACAAGGCCAATCGAGCCAAAATGGCCATATGGATTTTGAGAAATATGACCCGGTTTCCACCCTGAAGGTGCCGGAACATATCCTCACCAGGGCCAAATATCCATTCATTGATGTACACAATCATCAGTGGAATATGGGTAGCCAGGACCTGGGGGCGCTCGTAAAAGAAATGGACGCCCTTCATATGCAGGTAATGGTGAATTTAAGCGGCGGCAATGGCAGCCAGCTTAAACAACAGGCAGACAATATCAGGGAACATGCGCCAAAGCGGTTCATTGTGTTTGCCAACATTGACTTTGACGGCATCGGGCAGCCGGGCTGGACCCAAAAAGCGGTACAGCAGCTGGAGCAGGATGTTAAGAACGGAGCCAATGGACTGAAGATCTTTAAAACGCTGGGGCTGAGTGTGAAGGATAACAGTGGTAAACGGGTACCGATAGATGATCCGCGGCTGGATGCCATCTGGGACAAATGCGGTGAGCTGAAGATACCCGTACTGATCCATGCGGCAGACCCTGCACCTTTCTGGGAGCCGATGGATGAAAAAAATGAGCGCTGGCTGGAGCTGGCCTCCCACCCCGGCAGGCAAAGAGGTCCTAAAAATCCCGCGCCCTGGGCACAGATCATTGAGGAACAGCACAGGATGTTTAAAAAACATCCGAAAACCACCTTCATTAACGCCCACTTTGGCTGGTATGCAAATGACCTGGCAAAACTGGCGGAGCTGATGGAGGAGATACCTAATATGCATGTGGAGTTTGGAGCAGTGATAGCGGAGCTGGGGCGGCAGCCCATTATGGCCCGCACGTTCTTTGAAAAATACCAGGACCGCATCCTTTTCGGGAAAGATTCCTGGGTGCCATCGGAATACGCTACTTACTTCCGTGTGCTGGAAACAGCGGATGAGTACTTTCCGTACCATAAAAAATATCATGCGTTCTGGCGGATGTATGGAATGCAGCTGCCAGACGGGATCTTAAAGAAGATCTATTATAAAAATGCATTGAAGATCATTCCGGGGATTGACAAAAGCGGATTTCCGGATTAAGAAACACTTAAACTCTAAAGCTATGGAAAAGCTTGCCGAACACACCGACTTACCAGGAAAACATGAAAGAAGCATCAACAATTCTAATTCAATAAAACAACGACCTATGAAGAAGCAATTCTTAGGAGCAGCCGTACTGTTAATTATGGCGCTAGGCTGTTCTCTGCAATCTAAGGCGTCCAACGACACCGTTTATTACAAGAATGGTGCTATCCGTTTTATTATCAACAAAGGGGACAATGGTACAAACACCTTTGTGCAGTTGAACGGAGAAGGCGGCGAGAACCTGATGAAACCAGGCCGCTGGTCTTACAATTATTTTGACAGCCGTCAGATCCAACACGGGTACACCATCCAGGACAACACCGTGGCTGACGCATACTGGATCCGCCAGCGTAATGGCAAGCCTGATACAGTATTTACTACCATCACTTACTCACAGGAGCAGCAACAACAGCTGGCTGATGCTACTGCCTCCCTGTACGCTAACCTGAAGTATCCTTTCAAAGCTAAGGAGAATGGCGTTAACGGTACAGTGTATGTATCTTTTGTAGTAAACAGTGACGGCAAGATCAGCGAACTGGAGCCTATGACCAAACTGGGTTATGGCCTGGAAGATGCTGCCGTAGATGCTGCCAAACAACTGAAGTTTACGCCGGTTGCGTATAACGGACGTATTGTAAGCATGTACTTTGAGCTGCCGGTTAAGTTCCTGTTACAACAACAGTAATAGCACTTTCCAGGGGCCTGTTACCGAAAGGCGTTCCGGGTTCCCGCGGCTATTTTTATTATTGTTTTGAATGTGATGTTGTTGCCTGCTTGTCCAGGGTATATGATGTCTGTTTTCGTGAGCACGGGCTCTCTGTATTTGATCAGTTTATGACAGTTACTTTTTAAAAGTTTCGTTTCGTTTTAAATTAAGAGATCAAAGGACACACAGTTTTCATTTTTACTGCTGATCGTACAGAAAGCCGGCATTGTTGCATCATACGGGGACAAACACTATCTACCAGCATTGTACCGGATCCGGTACCGGGATATTTATGGCCTGTAAAAACCAAAAGGGTGTACCATACAGTTAGTCATTCATACCTGTGCAACAGCAACACATTCTTTCAATAATGCTTTTGCGCCTTTCAAACAGATCTGTACTTAATATTACTACCGGCAGCTGTACCAGTTACCGGCCAGGGACTGATCTGCTCTATTTTTTTTGTTTGGTTTTATTGTACGTGGGGAGTGTGGAATGCGGGTTGTTACAATGGTAACAAACGGGCAGCTTTGCCGGTTGCGTGCAGCCGGATCAGGTTTTGGATGTATTCATTTTCGGGGTACTGCGTAAGGAAATCCTTTAGCTGGTCACTACCGGTAACGGCTACATCCCGGGGAAGGTATCCCATTCCGTAAAAGCGCCCTTTTTCCATCAGTATACAGCTCTGTTCATCAACCCCTCTCCCATGACCTATAATTACAAATGACGGCTGTTGCTGTTGCAACCAGTCTATGGCTTCCTGCACCCTGTTATTATACAAGGCTGCGGGTTCTTTTTTTTCACAGGCGCCACGGCAGGTATGCTCCTGCAGCGGTAAACAGGCGCCATTCCCCTTTTGCAGAAAACACAGCCTGGGACACAGATCAAACTTCCGGATCAGGTTCCGCAGCAGCTGATGCCCTTCTACCAGCAATTTAAATACATGAAGGGGGTTGGAATACTTACGCCGCTTTTCAATAGCCAGGCGTAAATACCCGTCCTGGTCCTCAAAAGTGTAAAAGCCGTAGTTGAACTCCACATGCTTCTGGGCATAATTATATACCGGCCATAACCGCTTTATCTCCACAGATTCCAGGATCTCCGCCATTAACTCCGTACCGGTTATTTCATAGCTGATGCTGTAAATATTACGCAGGAACTCCTGGCGCTTGCGCCCGGCATTGTTGCCCGTAAAATGGCTGTTCACCCGCTTGCGCAGGTTGCGCGCCTTGCCTACATACACCACCTTCCCTTTTTGATCGTGAAAATAATATACGCCAGGGTTGGCAGGCAGCTGTTTTACCTGCTCCGGCGGCAGGTTGGGCGGCAGGAACTGCTCTTTGGAGCCTGCCTTAAGAGCGCCGGCTATAGCCTGCTCTGTATCCCGCAGCAGCAGCATCTCAAATAAACGTACGGTGGCAGCCGCATCGCCGGCAGCGCGGTGGCGCTGTAATACGGGGATCTCCAGGGAGCGGCACAGGTTACCCAGGCTGTACGATGGCAGGCCCGGGATGATCTTACGCCCCAGGCGTACCGTGCAAAGCTTTTTACACTTCAGCTCATACCCATGGGTAGCCAGCTGATGCTGTAAAAAAGAATAATCGAAATTAACGTTGTGGGCTACGAAGATCTTATCGTGCAGCAGGCCGTAAATATTTTCCGCCAGGTCTTCAAAACCAGGCGCTTCCGCCACCATTTCATCTGTAATACCGGTGAGCGACTGTACATAATACGGAATGGGCATGCGCGGATTTACCAGGGTATGGTACTCCTGCACCACCTGCAGGCCATCGTACACAAAAATGGCTACTTCCGTAATGGCATTGGCGCTGGCATGGCCGCCGGTGGTTTCTATGTCAACAATGGCATACATTTTCGTGAAATTACGAATAAAGGCGGAATGCTTAATGCCGAACGCAAAAAGCGGAACGCTAAAATGCAGCGTATGATGTGCTCAGCGTTAAGCATTCAGCATTTTGCGTTTTGCATTCACTGTTTTGCGTTCGTCATTTAGCCTGATAATTCGTAATTTCCCCAGGCACTAAACTTATCACTTAAAACTACTTTCATATGGCAGTCTCCAAATGGGTCCTGGACCCGGCACACAGCTCGATAGGATTTAAAATTAAACACCTGATGATTTCCAGCGTTTCCGGCCACTTTAATAAGTTCAGCCTGGAAGCGGAAACAGAAGAGGAGGATTTTACTACGGCTAAAGCCATTTTTACGGCAGACACCGCATCAGTATCCACCGGCAATGATGACCGGGACCGGCACCTGCGCTCACCGGAGTTCTTTGACGATCACGCTTTCCCCAAGATCACCTTTGTGCCGAAGAAATTTGAGTCCGTGGATAACGACGGATCTTATAATGTAACCGGCGACCTCACCATCCGCGATGTAACGAAGTCAATAACCGTAGGTGTGGAATTTGGCGGCGTGGTAAAAGATCCCTGGGGAAATACTAAAGCCGGTTTTACGGTAAGCGGTAAAATTAACCGGAAAGATTTTGGACTGAACTGGAGCGCCGTAACCGAAGCCGGTGGCCTGGTTGTAGGCGACGATGTACGGATCCATTGCGAGATAGAGTTGGCGAAACAGTAGTGTGGCCCGGAGGCCACAATCAAGCATAAACAAAAGGCCACGGTCAGCAGACTATGGCCTTTTGTTTAAAGAATATTGGAAAAATGGACAGACCCGCCCCAGTACTATATTGAAAATCTTCAATACGCACCAGGCTATGGACTGTGGACCATGGTCCGTGGACTACGGCCCCAGGCCGCTATCTCTTCTTCAGCGATTCCTGTACCGCCTTGGCAGAATCCAGGTGTGCGCGTAAAGTGGGCAGTGTGTTGGTGGCAAATGCTTTCAGATCGGCATCTTTCAGGTCTTTGGAGGCCTTGTCAAACATGTCAATATCTTCATTATGGTCATCTACCATCATATCTATATAAGCTTTGTCAAAATCTTTACCCGTCTTTTTGCTAAGATCCTGGATATGTTTGCTATGGTCTTCACCTGCGCTATCCGGCAGGGTTACATTTTTTGCGCTGGCCAGGCTTTTCAGCTCTTCATTGGCTTTAGAGTGGTCCTGCACCATCATCTGGCCAAAAGCTTTTACGCGGGGTGAGCTGGCATTCTGCTGGGCCACCTTACCTAGCTCTACTTCCATCATACCACCACTGGCGGCTTTTACTGCAAAGTCTGATGATTCATTGTCTACCGGCGCCATTGCTTCATTTACATCTTTAGCGCTGTCTACACTATCGTCGTGACTCGCATTAGTGTTACCTCCACCGCAGGACTGCAGGGCAAAAGGCAGCAAGACAGCAAGTAATAAAGTGTTCCATTTGTTCAATACATGTTTCATAACTTATTGTTTTGGTGATTGATATGCTTCTGCCAGCTTTGGATACAAAAAGGATACCTAATCAGTAAAATGGGGGAATACCTATAGAAAGCATAGGTACAAATGGCATTAAATTGTATTTTGTATGGAATAAATTCCACTCTATGAAACATCCTTTATGGCTATTTTGCATCATTATGAGCAGTTTTTCCAGCGTTGCGCAACAACAGACTGTCATTCACTTATGGCCGGGTACGGTACCAGGGGAAACAGCTGCCAAGAAAGCGGCTGTACCTACGCCGGACACCAGCAGGCATGTAATAAGATTAACGGATGTTACAGACCCCATCCTTACCGTATACACACCCAAAGCCGGTGTGCCTGATCTGCATACGGGTATTGTTGTTTGTCCTGGCGGCGGTTACAGCATACTGGCCATTAACCTGGAAGGTGATGAAATTGCACAATGGCTAAGCGGGCTGGGATACACCGCTTTTGTATTACAGTACCGCGTGCCGCAAAAAGAAAAAGGCGCGCTGCAGGATGTACAACGGGCCTTGCGTATTGTGCGCAGCCGGGCAAAAGAATGGGAGCTGAATAAACAAATAGGTGTATTAGGCTTTTCTGCCGGTGGCAGCTTAAGCGCACGCGCCGCTACTTTATACGAGCAACATAATTATATGCCGGTGGATGATGCGGACGCCCTCTCCTGCCGGCCCGATTTCGCATTGCTTATCTACCCGGCCTACCTCGACAAAGGCCCGCAACGTACCTTAACGCCGGAGCTGGCGGTGAATGCCAAAACCCCGCCCATGTTCCTGTTTGCTACGGCAGATGATACCTATGGCAACAGCGCGCTGGTAATGGCAGGCGCATTGCGCGATGCAAAGGTGCCTGTAGAATTACACTTTTATGCCCACGGCGGGCATGGATACGGCTTACGGCCCGGCAACCCTGCTGCAGATGTGTGGCCCGCACTGGCGGAAAAATGGCTAAAGAAGATAACACAGTAAACCCTATTCTTCACATTAAGCAAACCACTTGCATGGAAATATTACCATTAGGAAGAACAACATTCGGCAACCCGGCGAATGCCGGCAACGTACTATCAAAAGAGGATGCTAATGCCCTGCTCCGCGAATGGGTAAAGAATGAAAAGCTACAGCTGCACATGCGGCAGGTAGGCCACCTGATGCGCTGCTGGGCCGCTGAAAGCGAAAAGCTGGATGAAGCCGGGCAATGGCGCTGGGAGCTGGCCGGCTTACTGCACGATGCCGACTGGGACCTGTGGCCGGAGCTGCATTGCCGCAAGATCATTGAGGAGCTGGAACGCCTGCAGGTAGATCCTGAAATAATAAGAGCCATTGCCTCACACGGCCCCCGCTATTTTGGCGTGGAGCCGGAAAGCAATATGGATAAAATGTTATACGCTTTTGATGAGCTTTCCGGGCTGGTACATGCCTACTCGCTTATGCGGCCCGATGGTTATGCCGGGATGGATATTAAAGGTGTAAAGAAAAGGCTGAAAGAAAAATCCTTTGCAGCAAATGTATCCCGGGAAGATATCCAGGATGCGTGTATGCGTGCAGGTATTGCGCAGGATGAGCTGATAGGTTTTGTGATTGCCAATCAATTACAGCAGTAATGAATAATGAAAAATGAATAATTAAGAATGCAAACTCTCGCTGGGCGCCTTACCGAACTTCTTTTTAAAGGAATGCGAGAAATGGGAAAGGCTTTCAAATCCTAAGTCAAGGTAGATGGCAGATGGTTTTTTATGTTTATTTTCTATCAGGTGCCGGGCTTCTGCCAGCCTTCTGTCCTGCAGCCACTGCCGCGGGGCCATGCCGAATGCTTTCTGGAAATCACGCTTGAACCCCGCAAGGCTTCTGCCCGTGAGCTGCGCAAATCTTTCAACAGGAACATTGAAATGAAAATTACTCAGCATGAATTTTTCCAGGTCTATCTTATGGGGTTCAGAAAAGTCGAACAGGAATTCCTTCAGTTCCGGCATGGTATGCAGCAATAGTTGTATAGCCTCTTTTACTTTTATCACTCCCAGCGCATGGGTAATCTTTTCCTCCGGATGGTGGATATAAGGCATCACGGACTGGAAAAAGCCATGCAAAAAATCGCTTTCAGGAATAAGAATGTTGCTTGGGCCTGTATATTTTTGCGCTATCTCAATCTGTTCTTCCAGGGCAAACTTCCTGAGCATATCTTCGTCCAGGCGAATCACAATGGTTTGATAATCCTCATCTTCCAGCGGCATTTTGGTAAGCTCTCCCAGCTGATTTTTCCGGACCAGCAACATCTGGCCGCGTCCCATCGAAATGCGCTCGCTGGCAGTCTCCATCGTAAACTGTCCGGAAACCTGTAATACCAGTATAGTAAATTCAAAAAATCCTACCTTCTCCTTTCTCATGGCGGAGAGATAAGAGTAAAATAAAACCCCGGGGATTATTTCAGTTGGATTTATCATTAAGTAAAGATATTAAATTGACGGGGCTTATTTGCAGACGCTCCTATCGCTGCAAATAGGTGCCGCCAAGTATGGCGCCCGGCGCAAACTGGGTATTAAGGGCATTCATCTCCTCAGCCGTGAAGCTGATCTCCATAGCCTGTATGTTTTCCGGCAGCCGCGATCTCCGGCTCATGCTTACCAGTGGCATAATATGATCCCCCTGCGCATTCACCCAGGCAATGGCCAGCTGTGTGGGTGTGGCCCCTTTTTCCTTTGCCATTGTTTTCAACACTTCCACTTTCTCCAGGTTCTTTACCAGGTTCTCTCCCTGGAAACGTGAAAAGTGATTATGGTAAGCATTGGCTGCAAGCGGTGCTTTCAGCTCACCGGTAAGTAAACCCTCGGCAGTATTGGCAAAGGCCACCACTCCTATCCCCAGCTCTTTAGCGGTGGGAAGCAGCTCACTTTCTATCTGGCGGTCGGCCAGTGAATAGCCTATTTCCAATGCTGTTACCGGGTGTATGTTATTTGCCTTCCGCAGCTGACCGGCAGTGATCTCAGATACGCCAAGGTAACGCACCTTTCCTTCTTTGATCAGATCAGCAACAGTTCCTATTACGTCTTCTACCGGAACGCTGTTATCTAATCTGCAGGGCTGGTAAAGATCTATGGTATCTATACCCAGGCGCACCAAAGAATAGTTGATGAAGTTTTTGATGGCTATAGGCCGCAGGTCCAATCCAATGAATTGACCGCCATATATGATACCGCCAAATTTTACGCTGATGAAAGCATCATCCCTTCTGCCTTTGATGGCTTTGCCTACCAACAGCTCATTATGACCGTGGCCGTAAAAGTCGCCGGTGTTCAGGAAATTGATGCCGCTGTCCAATGCCTGCTGAATGGTGGCGATGCTTTCACTTTCGTCGCTCCCCTTGTTTCCCCAAACAGGCGACATGCGCATACAGCCTAATCCCAGTTTAGATACAAGTGGTCCATTCTTGCCCAGGCTGATCTTTGTTATTGTTGTCATGGTTGTTATTTTATTGATTAACGGCACAAAGATCAGCTTTTGAACCCTCTGAGGGGTTTCTTTTGCGGCTCAATTTACTTGTCTGTATGGCTCACCTTATTAATGCTTCAAGCTGCCGCCAATCATAGTAATGGAAAGTCTTATCGGTGCTCATGGCTACAAAAAGCCCTTTGGGAAAACGTGCGTCCAGCGCTACATTGGTAACATCGGAGCCATCGCTGTTCATAGCAGATACCAGGATCTTTTTCAGTAAAGTATGCCGCTGCGGATCACCAGCATCGCCTTCACGGCGGTAAATATTAAAGCTGTTGGCATCCTGGTCTGATACCAGGATATAACCTGTAGCCGGGCCGGTTTTATAAATGCTGATGCCTTCATTATCTGCCCGGAACTCGTGCTGTCCAAAGAGGGATAGTTCTGCATCTCCCTTTGCCGGATCAGCGTAGTACTGGCGGATGCCGGATTGCTCATCAGAATAATAAACGTAGCCCAGCTCATTATCCACCGCAACACTTTCTATTTCCTTTTTAGCGCTGTATTGCCCGAATTTTCGTACCAGCGTGGCTGTTACCTGTCCCTTGCCATTATCCTGCAGGCGGTACTGCCACAGGTATTGGGTAGCAGGGCCGGTTTTACGGCTTACAATGGCAAAGATGGCGCTGTCTGAAGGGCGTGTATACAGGCTGATGCCCATGGGGGCCCGCTCCTCCTCTCCTTCAAATACCGGGATGCCGCTGCCGTCCACGGCCTGCATATCCGGCAGGCGGTAAATGCGCAGGCTGTTGGTTTCCCGTTCTGTAGTAACGGCAATATCTGTGGGCTGCCCGTTCAGGTGCAGGCCGTAGGCTATGTCTACGTTGTTAGGACGTTTAAGGCCGCTTACTTTTTGTACAACCTTTCCCTGCAGGTCAAATACATACAGGCCGCCATCGCTGTTCTTGTCGGTGCCAATGATAAGACTATGTGCTGTATCGGTTTTGTTGATCCAGATGGCTGGATCATCGGAATCGTATAACACCGGTTCAGTAACTACTACCGGCTGCAGGGCCTTGCCGTTGCTAAGCGTGGTATCCTGTATAACGATAGGCCCCTGCTGCCCCTGGCAGGATTGCAGGGCAAGGGGAAGAATGAAGAGGAAGTATTTCACTGTTGTTTGTTTTATGCTGAAAGCAGAAAGCAGAAAGCCTTTAATGCGAATGTTATGAGCGAATGAAGTACATTTTGCTTTCTGCTTTCTGCTTTGCGCTTTATGCTATTTAACACCAAACGCTCCTATATAATCAGCCGCTTCGGGAGATGTATAGGTTACGCCATTTACAGTAAGGCCGGCGGAGTAGTTACGTGTAATGCCGGTTTTGCCTTTGGTTAAAGCAGGTGAGCCTGCCTGCAGGTGAAAATCCCAGGTAGCATCAAAAGTGGCGTTATTCAGATCTGTATTTAAAGGGTAGCTTACAAACTTAGGATCATTAGCGCCTGCAGTAGCAGCAATAATATCGTTAGCGCCTGCAATGATCTCGTTAGAAGGCTGGAACTGGTCCACAGTGGTTTGCGTATAACCGTAATAGAAAGTATTGGCTATTACAGAGCGGCCGTTGGCGCTGTCTTCCGGCGCGCCTTTATCGCGTTTAATGCCATAACGGTCATTAGCCAGCAGGTTATTGTACAGGTTTACGCGTACACCTTTCTCTACCCAAATGGAGCCGCCTTTGGTGGTAGGCCTTCTCCAGCCTGCATTTACAATTGTATTGTTATAACCGGTCACAAAAGCCTGGGGGGTACGGTCGCCACTGTTGGATAACTTCATGCCATTGGTATTAGGGCTGTACACCAGGTTAAAAGCCACATCTGCCACGCAGCCGGATTTTATGTTAATAGCATCGCCATTAGCAATACCGGTGGTGTGCACGGTATTCTTAGCTATCAGCAGCTTGCCGCCTTCCAGGTACATACCATCTTCATAAAAATTACGGATAGTGCTGTTCATTACAACCAGCTTGCCATTCACATTGCTGTAATACAGGGCGGGCACACGCTCGCCTGCGGCGGCTTTATACAGGCCTGCTTTTACAGACGCTGATTCTTCTGTGGTTACGGCGCCGCCATATTCCAGGATGGTGTAGTTCAAAACCAGTTCTGCACTGGTAGGGCCGGCAATAATACCACCCCAGAAACCACCGAACTGGTTGGCGCTGGTTTTCAGGTTATCAGGCACGGTGAACTTTACCGGGTTTTGTGCAGTACCGTTGCTGTACAGGTTACCTTTTACAATGAACTCAGGCTTTACAATAGTATCGCTGAATAATATGGTTACCCCTTCCTCAATAGTGAGGGATTTACCCTCTGCGATCTGCACGGAGCCTGTTATCTTGTATACATTGCCTTTGGTCCAGGTACCGGATACATCGCCGGAAAGCGCAGTGGTATCAACTTTACCGGGATTAGGATCAGGATTATTGTTACTGTCTTTGCTGCAACTTGTGAATACCGCTGCTGTTACCAGCAAGGCCATAACCGGATTAAGAATAAGCTTTTTCATTTCTTGAAGATGTTTATTTTAATGTGCTAATATGCTGATGTGCTAATGTTGGTTTCTGCTTTCTGCTCCTAAAAGTTATACCTCGCTCCTAACAGATAAGTGCGCTGGTAATAATCGCGGCGCACCAGTACTTTGCCGTTCTCTGTCTGGTAGGAAATGGCATCTGTATTATTGCGCGGTTTGCGGATGTATACCTCCATGGGCGTATTCAGCAGGTTGTTTGCTTTGGCAAAAACGCTGAAGTGCCCAAAGGTTTTTTCCATGGAGAAGTCCATTTGTATAAAACCTTTCTGCCACTGGTCATCATCTATAAACTCTGCAACCGTTACAATACGATCGCCTGTGTAAGTGCCTGCCAGCTGGGCATCCCAGCCATAACGGGCATTCCTGTATAACAAAGTAAGGTTGCCGATGTGTGCAGATTGCCCGTACAGCGGCCTGGTTTGCTCCGGCGTAACAATGGCAAAATCGCCATTGGCATCCCGTACGCGTTGTGCTTTGGTAGTAGTAATGCTGGAATGGGTATAGGTATAATTCGCCTTGATGCCAAACTGTTTTACGTATTTAATGAAATCCAGCTCCAGGCCGTAGTTGGTAGCATTGCCAAAGTTGCCCGGCATATAATAGCTATCCTGCGGACGGCGTGGATCGCGCTGCAGCGTGAACTCTATAGGGTCTTTGATGTGTTTGAAGAATACGCCGGCCATCAGCTGCTCTGTGGCATGCGGGAACAGCTCATAACGCAGATCAATATTATCTGCAATGGCATGTTTAAGATCCGGGTTACCTTTTTCAGAATACTCTTCTCGTACAATAGGCGCGGGCACCAGCTCTGCAAAACCCGGGCGGTTCACGGAGCGGAAGTAAGACGCGCGGATATTGGTCTTATCATTGGCCATGTACCGGAAGTGTAAGCTGGGCAATACATCGGTATAGGTTTGATTGGCGCTGGGGCGGTCCTCACCAATAGGCACCTTCATTTCATAACCCTGGTCAGTAGCCTCCACACGGGCGCCGCCGGTTACTTCCAGGCGGGGCGCTGCTATTTTAAACTGCAGGTAACCGGCCTTGATCTTTTCCGTGGCAGAGTAATTAAGCGCAGAGCCTACGCTGCCACGCGGGTTATCTATCACCCATTGAATTTCCGTATAGTCGTTAAAGTCTTTATCATATTCTGCCTGCAAATTGGCGGGGTGGAACTGGTAGTTGTTATAGAAGTTGGTACGCTGCTTATCGCGGTACAGGCCTCCCAGCCTCCACTCTACCGGTACACCGGCTACGGGTTGGTTATATACAAGGTGCAGGTACCCGGCCAGGTCGCGGTCTGTATTATATTCCCAGCTACGGGAGGCATTGCCTACCGTGGTACGGGTTTGCTCAAAGTGTTGTTCTATACCGCTAAGCGGAATGGTGGTATTATCCGGCTGGCGGTTGCTGGCTTTGGAATATACTGCGGCCCATTGCAGCTGCAGCTTGTCCAGCAGCTGGTGATTACCCTGCAGGGTACTGTTATAGATCTGCTGGCGGGTAATGCGGGAGCGGGTATTAAAGCTCAGGGTGGCATTACCATTCTCCGGATCATAACCGCCAATAGTAAGCTGTGTACCCACGGCATCGCGCACCTGTGTGTTGGCCAGGTGCATAAAGGCATTGTACCATTCAAGATGGTGGCGGCTGTTAAACCGGAAATCCGCCTTTCCGTGCAGCCCATAGCGCAGCTGTTCTTCTGAATACTGGCGTTTATTCATGCTGGTAATGGTAACCCCGCTGAACGTATCTACCTTTTCTGTATTAAAGAACAAGCTGTTGCTGCCACGGTACGTGTGCTGCAGGCTGCCGGCCAGTATTATGCCCAGGCGGTTATGGAGGTAGCGGTTACCTACAGAAAGGCCGCCTACCAGGTTAGGCATGGGCCGTTGCTGTTTATAGCCGGAGGTAGCGTTGGGAAAATCAGCCGCAGTAGCATTATACTGATTACCGTTTATCTCATACGGCGATTTTGCATTTACCCCGCCTTTATTAAAGCTCATGAAATCGCGGTTAAAGAATAATTGGTTATAACCGGTAGCCAGGTTGGCATCTACGGCCAGGTGATCCGGCGCATCTTTCATTACCATGTTCACTGCGCCGCCCACAGCATCCCCTTCCATAGAAGGCGTAAGGGCTTTGTATACTTCCAGGCGGTCCAGCAGCTCCGCGGGGAAAATATCCAGCGGCACATAACGGTATTTATCATCGGGGCTGGGAATTTTTACGCCATTCACCAGCGTGTAATTGTAACGTTTATTCATGCCGCGCATAATGGCGTACTGCCCATCGCCATTGCTGTTACGCTCCACGGAAATGCCGGACACACGCTGTATAACATTTGCCACCGTAAGATCCGGCGACAGCTTAATGGCCTGCCCGGAAACCACGTTCATTACCTGGCCGGCATCACGCTCAATTAAACGGGCAGTGCCTTCTGCCGCTTTATTGGTTTTGCCGGCTACCACCACTTCCTGCAGGTTCTTTTTATTACCGGGTTCCAGGGTAATATCTGTTACAGGCATTCCTGTTTCAGTTACCGTAATCTCCTGCACACGGGTTTTATAACCAGCCAGGCTTATACTCAGGTGGTAAGTGCCGGGTGGTATGTTCTTTATATTAAAGGAGCCATCCAGGCCGGTAATATCATACAGGCCTTTTTCTTCCAGCATCACGGTAGCGCCAATAAGCGGCTCCCGGGTGGTAGGATCCGTTACCCGGCCTTTGATGTTACCTGCCAGTACCGGCAGCGTGCACACTATAAAACAAAAGAGGAAGTAAATTTTGCGCAGCATATATTTATTTGACGGGGCAAATGTGCAAAGGCCGCTTAACCTTGCCAAGTTTTGGGGGTTAACAAAAAGGAAACACCGTTACAAGAGGCGTGAACAAGGGGGCAACAACGTGAACAAACCAGTGATAATTATTTGATCCTCAATAGTCACAAGCGTAACAGAATAGCCAATTAACTTAATGTTACCGCAATATTACCGGAATGTTAAGCCCTTACCGCCTGGTTGCCGGCCACAAAACAAAACAGCGGAAAGCAACTAATCCTCCTGACCCAAATGACCCCAATATTGTCTCTGTTGCCCCCCAAAAGAGTGCCATCCGGACAATACATTTGTAAAATAAAATAGGTTGTTATGAGTGATTATGAAAAGTTTTTGGATTTACACCACCAGGTAAAACCACTGGTTATTGCAAATGCCTGGAATGTTAAAAGCGCTCAGTTAATAGAAAAAAATGGGTTTGATGCCATTGCTACATCCAGCGGCGCCATTGCAGATTCATTAGGGTATGCGGATGGTGAAAAGATACCGTTCTCTGAATTATTATATATGCTGGAACGCATAAGATCCTGCACCAGCATCCCATTGTCGGTTGACCTGGAGAGAGGTTACGCCGAGAATTTAAACGATTTAAACGCTAATATTCAAAAACTGATTAACATTGGCGTTGCAGGAATAAACCTGGAAGACCCGCAGGGTGAGGACGTTTATTTGAAAAAGTTAAGCAGCATTAAAAACTACCTGGCAAGAACCAACCAGCAGCTTTTTATAAATGCAAGAACCGATGTTTTTTTATTAAAGCTTCCTTCGCCGCTTGAAACCACTTTAAGAAGGGCAAAGTTATACCAGGAGGCAGGCGCCGATGGCTTGTTTGTTACCGGTGTACAGGATACTGATATTATTAAGGAAATTACTGCCGCTACAACCCTTCCGGTAAATGTGGTGGGTACGCCTAAGCTGTCATCTATCCAAACACTGGCTGAATGCGGTATTAAGAGAATAAGCATGGCAGGTTTTCTATACCGGGCCACTTATAATCAATTAGAAAGTATTGTTAAGAACATTGTAGCAACCCATTCGTTTGCGCCACTACATTAAAAGTCCGCTACATTCAACATTATTAATTATTCATTCTTCATTATTAATTCTTTCAGAGCGACTGTATAAATGCCGTCAAACTCTCTCCCTGTTCCATGTTCAGCTTTTTGCGGAGGCGGTAGCGCATTACGCGAAGGCTGTCCTGTGAAACAGAGAGCAGGGTGGCAATATCGCCGGAAGGCAGGTTCATTTTCAGGAGGGCTACCAGGCGAAGATCGTTGGGGGTAAGGCTGTCGCAATAGTTTTTGAGGTTGTTAAAGAAAGCCTGGTGTACCTGCTCAAACATGCTGCGGAACTCATCCCAGTAGCGGTCGTGCTGAAAGCTATGGTTGATCTGCTGGTGCATCTGTTTTAATTGTTTCTTCTGATCGCGGCGGTCGTCCTTCACTAATTCATCCAGGCGGTTGCGCAGCTCTTCCAGCAGCTGGTTCTTTTGAATAATGTGAAGGGTATGGGTGGTAAGCTCCATTTTGCGGTTCTCCAGCTCTGCCTGCATGCGGCCCTGGGACACCTCGTACTGCTGGCGTTCCTGCTGGGCCAGTATCTCCGCATGTTTTATCCGCAGGCGCTGGCGGCTGATGATAACCGTACCTAACACTACCAGCAGTATAATTACCACTACTACCGCTATCACAATAATGCCGTTCATTTTACGGGCCAGCTGCAGGCGTTCTATTTCCCGGTTCTTTTTTTCCATGCCATACATGGTTTGCAGCAGGGCTACCTGTTTGCTGCTTTCGCGGGAATAGATATCCAGTAAATGCTGGCGGCTCAGCTCCAGGTAATAATAGGCGCTATCGTTCATGCCCAGCAGGTTGTAGGATTTGCCAAGGTCTTTATACGCCCCGCTTAGCTGGTATTGCTCATTGGTTTGCAGGGCTAAGGCCAATGCCTGTCGGGTAAGCTGCAGCCCCTCGCGGTAACGGCCGGTTTTGCGCAGCACATCGCCCAGGTTATTGAGCACTTCTATGCGGGCAATATCGTCGGCGGTTTGCTCATCTAATGTGAGCGCCTGCTGAAAGTAGTAATGGGCGGAATCATAGCGGGCCAGGTCTTCATAAATGCTGCCAATATTCTCATAAATTTTGGCAATGCCCTGCTTATCATCCAGCTGCCGGTATTGGGCTAAGGCTTGCCGCTGGAAGTAAAAGGCACTGTCGTACCGCTGCTGTTTTTCGTACAGGTGGCCTATTTTCCCCAGGGTCACGGCCATGCCGGCTGGGTTATGTAAATGGCTGTAGATGGATAAGGCCTCCTGGTATTGCTGATGTGCAAGGCCCCGCTGGCGGTTGTAGTAATAAAGGATCCCCAGGTCGTTCAGGTTATTGGCCAGCTGCTCCTGTTTACCTTCGCTTCTGAATATTTCCCCGGCTTGCAGGTGATAGTCCAGCGCCTGGGGGTAATGCCCCAGGTGAAAACAGGCGCGGCCCATTTGCTGCAGGTAACCGGCAGCAGCAGATGCGTCTTTTTTCTCAATGGCTTTATTGCAGGCAGCTTGCAGCGCCAGGAAGGCAGAGTCCTGGGGCGGCTGCTGGTAATCGTCGGTTTGCTCAAAACGGCGGAGTTTCAATGTAAGCTCCTGGGCAGTGGCGGAGATGGTCAGGGATAAAAGTAATATAATGATGAGCGCACGATCCATAGTGCAAAGGAAAGGTTTGAATATTATCTTATTGTTAAGGGATGGGCTGATTTCCCAATTATAGGTTCTAACTTCATTCAAAATTAGCATATGGAATATGACATAATTTTGAGGAACATCAGCAAACACATTTCGCTGGATAAACAGGAGGCTGCGTATTTCATTTCACTCTTAAAAGAAAAGAAGGTTCCCAGGAAAGGTATGATCCTGAGAGAAGAACAGCTCTGTAAAGAGATCAGTTTTGTTGTATCAGGTGCTTTAAGGGCTTTTTACCTGGATAAAACGGGCCGGCAATCCACCATTATGTTTGCTATTCCTGACTGGTGGGTTACTGATATGTTTTGTTTTATAAACCAGCAACCAGCCATGTTAAATATTGAAGCGCTGGAAGACAGCATGCTGCTTCAATTACAAAAAGAAGACCTGGACCAATTGTATATAAAGGTTCCAAAGTTTGAACGGTTCTTTAGAATAATCATGCAAAATGCATATATAAGAGAGCAGCTTAGAGTTATTCAAACCCTCTCCCTGTCAGCCGAAGAGCGGTATCGTATTTTCCTGGACAAATATCCACAGGTAGCAAAACTGGTTACACAAAAACAAATTGCTTCGTATTTAGGCATTACGCCGGAGTTTTTAAGTATGATAAGAGCCAATAAAACGGGGAAAACTATTTCTTAAACTACTTTATTTTTTTTCTGCTGCAGGTGTAGTTGCTTTGTAAAAACAATAAAAATATGCTGATACTTATTGCAGGCCCTTACAGGAGCGGAACAAATGACGACCCACAAGCAATGCAACAAAATCTAAACAACCTGGAAGCGGTAGCCTTACCACTTTTCAGGAAAGGCCATGTTCCCATTATTGGAGAATGGATTGCACTGCCGTTAATCCATCTTGCAGGTTCTGCCAAACCGGGAGATGCAGCCTGGGAAGAGGTGCAATATCCTGTTGCACACCGGATCCTTGAAAAATGTGATGCTGTTCTTCGTATAACCGGCGCTTCTAAAGGCGCAGATGAAGATGTAAGGATTGCCAAAGAAAGAGGCTTGAAAATTTATTACCGCATAGAAGATGTACCCAATGCGGAATAACTAAGCATCATTCCGATCTCAATGATTGCACCGGGTTCATAAGCGCTGCTTTCACAGACTGGAACGACACTGTTAAAAGCGTAATAACCGTCACGATCAAACCAGCCAGTATAAACACCCACCATTCCACATTAATATGGTAAGCAAAATTATTCAGCCAGCGCTGCATCACGTACCAGGCCAGCGGCGAAGCTATAACAATAGCGATCAGCGCTAAGCGGATAAATTCTTTTGAAAGCAGCACTATTACATTACCCACACTGGCGCCCAGCACTTTTCTGACGCCTATTTCCTTTGTACGCTGTTCCGCCATAAAAGCAGACAGTCCAAACAGGCCCAAACAAGCCACAATAATGGCCAGCACGGCAAAGCTGCTGAAGATCCGGCCGGTACGCTCTACATCCGTATACATGCGGGTAAAGCGCTGATCCAGGAACGAATACCGGATGGGCTGATGGGGTGCAAACGCATCCCATACCGATGTTACCGATGAAATAAAGCGGCGCATATCAGCGGTATGCACTTTAACGGAAATAATGGAAGGGCTGTTGCCTATGACCAGGCAAAGCGGCCTGATATTTTCCCGGAGCGATTCAAAATGAAAATCTTCTACCAGGCCAATAACTGTCCAGGTTCTGTCGGTATTGGTAATACGCTTGCCAATGGGATCTTTCAGGCCCAGCTGCTTTGCCATGGTTTGATTAATGATCACAGCCTGTGAATCCGTAGGCATGCTAACGGAAAAGTCTCTCCCCGCTAATATATGCATGCTCATGGTTTTCACATAATCATGGTCTGCTACCCATAGCTGGCCGGAGACAGGTACATTCTCCTGTCGTTTCTCTTCTTCTATAAACAGGTTATCATTTCTTTTAGTGCCCGAAACAGGCAGGTATTCGCTGACAGTAGCATTTTTTACGCCCGGCAATTGTAAAAGCGCTTTTTTAAACGCAGCTGTTCTGCTCCCCACCGCGTTGGCTCCCTGTAACAGCATCACCTGTTCCTTATCAAAACCTACTTTCTTATCAAGAATATATCTCACCTGACGGTAAATTACAAAGGTGCCTACAATGAGAGCGATGGATACGGTAAACTGGAAAACAACCAGCACGCTGCGCATATTGGAACGCCGGCTGGTACGGCCAATATTACCTTTAAGCGCATGAATGGGCTGAAAGGATGAAAGATGCAAAGAGGGATACAGGCCGGCCAGTAAGCCCACAACCAGGGCTGAAACAATCAGCAGCGGCGCCAGCCACCAGGCAGTCCAGGGGAATTGTAACGACTGTCCCGAAAGCGTATTAAAATAAGGTAAGAGCAGCCAGGCAAGGCCAATGCCCAGGGCAAATGAAAGAAAGCTGAATAAAGTAGATTCACTGAGAAATTGCCGGATCAAACCGGCACGGCTGGAGCCGATGGTTTTCCTGAGCCCCACTTCCTTAGCTCTGCCGGCCGACCTGGCAGTGGAAAGATTAATAAAGTTGATGCAGGCTATAATAAGGATAAAGCACGCAACAGCGCCAAACAGCCACACCAGGCGTATATCGCCGTGGCGCAGGCCATCATTGATGCCTTCAGATCTCAGATGAATATCTTTCAATGGCTGGATCGAAAACGTTACTTTCTCAAATATTTCAGCCAGCGGCGCATTACCCGTTGCCCGGGCATTTGCCATTAGGTATTTGTTTTTTATATCTGAAAGCTTTGCCTGAAATTTTGTAGCATCCGCTCCGGGACGTAGCAGGATATATGTTTGATAGTTGTTGGCCAGCCAGTGTGTTTGCTCGCCCGCCCAAAGCTCCACTCCCTTCAGCGTAAGCATGAAATCGCACTGCAGGTGGGAATTTGACGGAAAATCAGCTATCACCCCGCCTATTTCATAGGGCTTTCCGTTATTATCATTTAATATAAGCGATCTACCAACAGGGTTCTCATCAGGGAAGTATTTATCTGCTTTACGTTTTGTTATTACAATGGTATTGGGCTTGTCAAGCGCATGTGCAGCATCGCCATAAATAAAGTGGATCTGTAGTATATCCAACAGCTCCTGGTCGGCAAAAAGCACGCCTTCTTCAAAATTATTCTCAACTTTGTCCGAACGCCTCACCTGGGTGCTGCCGGCGCCAAAAAGCTCGCCATCTAAAAAGCGGCCTGTCTTTTCTACTTCGGGATAGTCTCTTTTTAAAGCGCCTGCAAGCGGAGCGGGTAAATAGGAATTCTTGCTGTTAGGCATATGCCAGTCCACCACAGCCCGGTAAATACGATCTGCCAGGGGATATTGAAGGTCATAGCTAAGCTCATGCCTGATATACAAAGCTATCAGCAAACAGGCGGCAATCCCCAAAGCAAATCCGCCTATTTTAATGGAAGAATACATTCTTTGTTTGGATAGATTCCTCCAGGCAATTTTGAAGTAGCTCCTTAGCATGCTTTGTGGTTTTCCTCTCCAATACAAGAATATTGCCATCCTTAACATGCGCTGGTAGCGGGCTTTGACGTTTTACGCCTGTCCGGATCTGAACATGGCTGTCCGGAAGTGAACAGTTAAACCACCGCCTCCTTATTATATTTGTTCTTGTATCCCAAAGGCGACATACCCGTAATTTTGCGGAAAACTTCACGGAATGCTTTCAGGTCAGAATAACCCACTTCATACATCACTTCATTGATTGTTTTACGGGTATTTTCAAATGCTTTTTTTGCCCATTCAATTTTTACCCGCTGGGCATATTCAATAGGCGTATTGCCGGTAGCTTTAACAAACCTGCGGTCAAAGTTCCGCCGGCCTACCGCTAACCTGGACGACAGCTCTTCAATTGAGATCTTTTCATCCAGGTTGCTTTCAATATAGGACTGTGCCTGTTTCACTATTTCATCGCCATGCAGTTTCTGTCCTGTAAATATGATGAATGCCGATTGGCTTTGCCGGTCTATTTCAACCTGCATTATTTTAGAGCAGTAAATGGCTGTTTGCCGGTCGTAATATTTTTCTACCAGGTAAATGGCCAGGTTCAGGAAAGAATAGCCGCCGCCATTGGTGTAAATGCCATTTTCATCTGTGATCAGGTGCTCTTCCTTTAAGATCACATTGGGAAATAAGGCCCTGAAATTATTTGCCGTGCGCCAATGCGTGGAGCATGTTTTCCCATCCAGCAAACCAGCTGATGCCAGCATATAAGCGCCGGTACACATGCTGGCTATCTCTGCCCCGTTCTTGTATTGCTTTGCCACCCAGTCCGCCAGTAATTGGTTTCCCTTTGAAGCTTTTTGGAAGTCGTGCACCAGTGAGGGTACCAGGATAAGATCGGTATTCAGGATCGTTGAAACAGGCGACACATAATTTACCGACAACATGCCATCGTGAAATTCACCCTGTTCTGAAACCCCTGCCAGCTCTATCTTAAACAGATCGTCTTTACTATTTTCTTTCCAGTATTCGTTGGCAGATGCAAACATTTCATATGCACCCACTATACAGGCCACACTGCTTAAAGTGCACTGGCCGTCGGGGACTATTATTGTAAGATGTTTCATCGTTTTTATTTTAAAGGTACCCAATTGTGCTGTCCTGATCAACCCATCATAATGTCCAATCGCCTACCCCTGAAAGTGACTTATGGAAATTAGCTTTGTATTACATTCTTCAACCGGTAAAACACATTTTATGAAAAGGTCAATTTTGATTTTAGCACTGGGTGGTTTTGGGATCATTACCACAGAGTTCAGCGTAATTGG
Source organism: Chitinophaga sp. GbtcB8 (assembly GCF_019091455.1). GTDB lineage: Bacteria > Bacteroidota > Bacteroidia > Chitinophagales > Chitinophagaceae > Chitinophaga. The sequence continues at coordinate 2,003 of NZ_JAGXJN010000040.1, read as the reverse complement.
CATTTTACCTGTACTGGCAAAAGCATTTCAAATTTCCATAGATACCGCAGGCTGGCTGCTGAGCGGGTTTGCACTTACGATTGCGGTCACAGGCCCTTTTACAGTGCTGCTTACATCCAGGATAAACCGCAAATGGCTGATGACAGGCGCGCTATCTGTTTTTGTGCTCTCTAATATTGTTTCAGCCCTCTCACCCAATTTTACAGTGCTGATGATTGCGCGTATTGTACCGGCCTTACTGCATCCTGTGTTCTGGTCAGTTGCCATTGCAACAGCTTCACGGCAGGTGGCGCCAAAGGATGTGCCTAAAGCAGTAGCAGTGGTAATGGGCGCCATTAGTGTAGGTACGGTATTAGGTGTACCGCTTACTACCTATATTGCCGACCTGGTAAACTGGCAGGCTGCTTTTATTACAGCAGGCATCATTAACCTGGTGGCGCTTGCCATGCTGGTAACATATATACCATCCATGCCTGTAACAGAAAAGAATACGCAGCGCAGCCAGGTCAGGTCATTGGCTAACCCGCAGTTATGGGTAAACCTTTTAGCCACCATTATCATGATTGCCGGTATGTTCTCTACCTATGGCTACCTGGCAGCATTCCTGTCGAAAGTTTCATTGATGAATGGCAAAGAGATCAGCCTCATGCTGCTTTTATTCGGAGGCGCCAGCGTTGCAGGGAACTGGCTGACAGGCATTTTACTGAGTAAAAATATAATGCTTACCACACGCCTGTTTATAGTGGCTCTTATTGGTGTGCATATGCTGGCTTATTTTTTCGGCGGCATGTTTGTTCCGGTTACCGCTATTGTTACACTCTGGGGACTTATACATACCGGTGGTTTCCTGATATGCCAGACGCGTATTTCAGCCGAAGCGCCGGAAGCGCCCGAGCTGGCCACCAGCCTGATGGTGTCTTTCGGGAATGCAGGTTTTGCCCTGGGCTCTTTCCTGGGTGGTATGGTCATAACACGTTTTGGAATACAAAATGTTGTTTGGATGAGCATCCTGTGCCTGCTGGCAGCCCTGGCATTTAGTTTTGTATTTATAAAGAAACGTGCTGCCGGAACAGCAACATTTACGAAAGAAAAAAGAACTGCTATAGCAGCATAATTAATTCAACAAAACATTTTGTTATGAAAAGTATTTGTCACAGGCTTTTGATTAAAGCCTCAGCTGAAACCGTTTATAATGCATTAACCCTGGAAAAAGGCCTCTCCGCATGGTGGACACCTGAAACAAAAGCGCAGCCAGTAACCGGCAGTATTGCGCGCTTTGCCTTTGGCCCGGATTACTTCAAGGAAATGAAGATCACTAATCTTGAACCACTCAGTAAAGTAGAATGGCTTTGCGTTAAAGGTTATGAGGAATGGATCGGCACAACGCTTACATTTGAATTACAGCCGGTTGAAAGAGGCACTGTATTGTTCCTGCATCATGATGGCTGGAAAGAATATACGCCGGAGTTTGCCGGCTGTAGCTATGACTGGGCGCTGTTTCTAAGAAGCCTGCGATTGTTGTGTGAAACGGGTAAGGGTGTTCCGTATCCGGATCAGGGGTGATGATGCAATGCATTATATGAATCGAGGAAGGTACAGGGATCGAACCTGTGCCGGTGTTACCCGCCGTCAGTTTTCGGGACTGCGCCATTACCATCTCTGGCAACCTTCCATAGAGAGCACGAACGGAATCGAACCGTTGTTAAAATACATTTGCAGTGTATCCCCTTTACCAACATTAGGTACATGCTCATTAGCGGAGGGCAATGGAATTGAACCATCACCGCTGTTACACGGAACAACTTAGCAGGATGCCGCAACAAACCATTATTTGCCTACCCTCCAGGTAGTGGGAGATATAGGATTCGAACCTATTGTGTTTCTGATGTACCGGATTTACAGTCCGGCGCTACGCCGCCATCGTAGCCGATCTCCCGATATATAAATCGAGTAGGAAGATAGTCGGCTTGGCCGACTATCTGACCTCTCACACCACCGTACGT
>NZ_JAGXJN010000004.1 GCF_019091455.1 Chitinophaga sp. GbtcB8 | reverse complement strand
ATGCCACAAACCCGTTTTGTGCTGCAAAAAGCCCTGCAACTGAACCTGAAACCCATTGCAGTAATTATTAAGGTAGATATACCTAACTGCCGCCCGGATGAAGTACACGATACTGTATTTGATCTGTTCTTTAACCTGGATGCAACGGAAGAGCAGCTGAACTTTCCCACCTTCTACGGTTCTGGTAAGAACGGCTGGTTTAATAATTCCCTGACCCAATCTGATGATATTACCCCGCTGCTGGATGGTATCCTGGAATATGTTCCGGAACCTAAAATAGGCGAAGGCACCCTGCAGCTGCAGATCACCTCCCTGGATTATTCTTCCTTCCTGGGCCGTATTGCCGTAGGTAAAGTAACCCGCGGTACCATTAAGGAAAACCAGCCCATTTCACTGGTGCAGGCAGATGGTATTAAAAAGACCCGCGTACGTGAGCTGTACATCTTTGAATCCCTGGGTAAGAAGAAAGTAACAGAAGTAATGCCCGGCGACATTTGTGCCGTAGTAGGTATAGAAGATTTCAACATTGGCGATACTATTGCCGATTTTGAAAATCCGGAAGCATTACCGGTGATCAGCGTGGACGAGCCTACCATGAACATGCAGTTTGGTATTAACAACTCACCTCTTTTTGGTAAGGATGGTAAGTTTGTAACCAGCCGCCACCTGCGCGACCGTTTAATGAAAGAAACAGAAAAGAACCTGGCCCTGCGGGTTGAGGATACAGACAGTGCAGATACCTTTATGGTATTTGGCCGCGGTATCCTGCACTTAGGGGTATTAATAGAAACCATGCGCCGTGAAGGTTATGAGCTTACTGTGGGCCAGCCCAAAGTAATTGTGAAAACCATCGACGGTAAAAAGCATGAGCCGTATGAAACCCTGGTGGTAGACGTTCCGCAGGAGTTTGCCAGTAAGGTAATTGACCTGGTAACCCGCCGTAAAGGTGAGATGCTGATCATGGAAACCAAAGGCGACATGCAGCACCTGGAATTTGAAATTCCTTCCCGTGGTTTGATAGGCTTACGTACCCAGATGCTGACCGCTACTGCAGGTGAAGCTGTAATGGCGCACCGCTTTAACGATTATAAACCCTGGAAAGGCGCTATCCCCGGCCGTAATAACGGTGTATTGATTGCCAAGGAAGCCGGTTCTACTACCGCTTATTCCCTGGATAAACTACAGGACCGTGGCTTTTTCTTCGTAGATCCGGGAGAGGAAGTATACAAAGGCATGATCATTGGCGAAAACAACAAACCCGGCGACCTGGTAGTAAACCCGAATGAAGGTAAAAAGCTTACCAACATGCGCGCCAGCGGTACGGACGGTGCTGCCAGCATTGCCCCCAAAACGCTGATGACACTGGAAGAGTGTATGGAATACATTCAGCATGATGAGTGTATAGAAGTAACGCCCAACATTATCCGTATGCGTAAAACCATCCTGGATGAAGAAGAGCGTAAGCGCTTTCAGAAAACAATGAAAACAGAAGAAGTAGGGTAATAGCCCACTGACGATAGTGAACGGTCCACAGCCTATAGGCTGTGGACCGTTTTCATTTTGCAGGTATCACCAGGTAAGCCCTCGTCAGGCATTGAACCGCTTTCAGGCGCTGATATTTCACCGCGCACTATGCTATGGACCACGGACCATGGCCCTTTTTTCTACCTTTACCCCATGAACCAACAGCTACCCATGTTCCCGGGGGAGCCATCCTCCCACCAGGTTCCGTTGAAAAACGGGCTGCTGGAATATTACCCGCAATTTTTTTCTGCCAGGGAAGCAGATACTTTATTTCAGGAACTAACACAGGGTATCCACTGGAAACAGGAGTCCATGAAAATGTATGGCAAAACCGTACTGTTTCCCCGCCTCATGGCCTGGCACGGGGATGCGGGCAGTGCCTATGCCTTTTCCGGTACCACTTATGTACCGGAGCCCTGGATCCCGGCGCTGCTGCAGATCAAAGAAAAAATAGAGCCGCCGGCCGGCGTGCATTTTAACAGCGTGCTGTTAAACCTGTACCGTAATGGTAAAGATGCCATGGGCTGGCATGCGGATGATGAGCCGGAGCTGGGCGACAACCCGGTAATTGCATCGGTAAACTTTGGAGCTGCCCGCCGTTTTATGTTACGGTATAAGCAGGATCATACCCTGAAATATGAGCTGGAGCTGCAGCACGGCTCCCTGTTGCTGATGAAGGGAACGCTGCAGCATTACTGGCAGCACCAGGTACCCAAAACGGCGCGGCCACTTCCGTCCCGGATAAATCTTACCTTTCGTTTAATTAATCCCTGAACGCAAATACCCTGCAATGCGCACACGTATCTTCAGATCAGTAACAAAACCATATTCCTATGCAACACCCCATTTTACTGGTCGGTAACGACATCAACAACATTTCCCGGGGGCAGAGCTGGAAAGACCTGCTGCAGGAGATCCTTACCTTTTGCGGAACTAATTGCGTACAGCTGGATGATAAAAAACCCTTCCCGCTATTGTATGAAGAGATCTTCCTTACTGCCATTCAGCAGTCACACATCCGGGAGCGTGACCTGAAAGGATTTATTGCCAAAAAGATCGGCGATATTACCCCCAATGAGCTGCATGCCCGTATACGTGAGCTGGAGCCTGCGCATGTGCTTACTACCAATTACGAATATACGCTGGAAGGCAGCACGCCGGAACGGCACAGCAGCCTGATAAAGGAGCGCACCTTCAGCATTTTCCGCAAGTACACGCTGCATAATACAGAGTATTGGCATATACACGGCGATTGTTTAAACCCCATGAGCATTAACCTGGGTTTTGAACATTACGGCGGGCAGCTGCAGCAAATGCGTAACTACGTGGTATCCGGCACTACCTACAGCAGCCCGCAGGCGCCACGGCTGCCGCTGTTACAGCGTTTGAAGCATGGCCCGGTAAGCACCTATTCCTGGCTGGACCTGTTCTTTACAAAGGATATACATATCCTGGGACTGTCATTGGATTTTGTGGAAACGGACCTGTGGTGGCTGCTCACTTACCGCGCCCGGCAAAAGTTCCAGCGTAATACCATACCGGTGCATAATAAGCTGTACTACTACATTCCATCGGAGTTTGAAAAGGCCGCTGCCTTTAAGCTGGATATGCTGAAAGCCAATGATGTGCAGATCGTATCCATCAGCGCGGCTAATAAAACAGCATATTATGTGGAAGTGCTGAAGCGTATTAAGCAGTTGTAGGTTAGTTCATGGTCGATGGTCCATTGCATTATGTTATAGTTCATAATACAGAACGGACTATAGGGAAAACTATAAACCCCGTATAACCAGTTACCACGCTAAAGGCAATGGTCCATGGACCATTGACCATGAACCCTCGCTCCACAGACTGTGGACCAATTTTTGTACCTTCCACCACACCAAAAACCTGTCTGTATGCTTACAAAACTGATCCTTTCCGCAACAGTAGTGTTATTAGCAAATACCTGTAATAACAAAACCGCCACGGAGAAAGAGCAACAGGATACTACTGTAACCGCCGCACCTGCACCGCCCGCTGCTGATAAACCGGATCCCTGGTCTTTCATTCAGAAAAAAAGATGGAACCTTATACAGCTGGATGGCACCACCCTGGAGCAATCCGGCATATGGCTGGAATTTGATACGGCGCAAAAACGCTTTTCCGGCAACGGCGGCTGTAACCGGGTAGGCGGTAATTATGATGCTGATAACCAGCAGATCAAATTTAACCAGGTAATAAGCACCCGCATGGCTTGTGTTGACCAGGCAGCCAATGAAAGAGAAAGCAGCTTCCTGCGCCTCATCAGCGATCATACTTACACTTTTGACATTGCAGATCAAACACTGAACCTGTATGACAGTGGCAAGGTGGTGCTGATGTTTGGAATGACAGATAAACCGGTGGCTACAGACCGCCAATAACACTCCTTATGTTACAGCAAGATGCACAGGCATATAAACAGCTACTGGAAGCGGGTAATACCATTGCCGTTATAGAACAATACTATGATGATAACATTTACCAGCAGGAAAATGATGAAGAAACCATCCGCGGTAAACAGCGCCTCCTAAGCCTGGAGCAGCAAAGCCTGGAAAAGATAGATCAGCTGGTGATACGCGTGCCCACACTGGTGGTGGATGAGGAGCAGCAAATAGTGATGGGGGAAATGATGATCACTTTTTATCATAAAACAGAAGGCCTGAAGTTTTTAAAGGAAGCTTTTCTGCAGCATTGGGAAAATGGGAAGATCGTAAAACAGCAGTTCTATTATCGCGCTATCCGTGGCGCAGCGGGGCCGGGCAACAACTCTAAACAAGCGAAAGATCCATCATAAAAAAAATGTAAAAGTAAATGCAGCCCGGATGCTGGGGGTTAACAATAGCTGCATGCTACTTTTACATTTTAAATACACTCAGGGGCGCAAAGCCTCTGCCAGCGTGGCTGCAATAGCATACTGCACGTAGGCTATGTTAGAGGTTTGCTCTTTTACCTGTACAGTAACCGGTAGCTTACCCTGCACATCGCCGGGCACTTTTACAATAAGCCGCTGCGGCGTAGCGCTTACCACACTGGCATCTTTAACGCCAATGATCACCTTGTTTTCAGCCGCTTTGCGGCTAAAACCCTTGCCACTAATGGCTAAAAAGGTGCTGGTGCTGCCATGGGGGATCACCGTAACGGATATATTACTAACGGCCTGGGTGTTAACATCGCAGCTGCACAACCAGCACATACAAGCGGCCATAAGGGCCAGCATCACTACTTTACCTTTCATAATCACAGATTTTTTTATTGGGGTTATCTAAAACGGATGCAAAGCTACGGCAATGTAACGAATTGATAATGCGTATTATTACTGAAGTTTGTTAAATACGTACTACTACCTGCAAAACAAAGGCCCACCGCGCAACCGGTGGGCCTTTGTTTCAGCGGATCTGTTATTTTTTTATTTCATGAGCTTTAGCTCGCTGATAATGTTGGAAGCCCCGCCCAGCTTATCAATACACCACAGCACATAACGGATGTCCACGCAAATGGTGCGGTTATATACCTGGTCAAACTGTATCTTATGGCTCAGCGCTTCATAGTTGCCGTCAAAAGCCAGGCCTATCAGCTCACCGCTGGCATTCAGCACCGGTGAGCCGGAGTTGCCGCCGGTAATATCGTTGGTGGTAATAAAGCATACTACCATATCATTCCGCTTCTGGTCTTTGTAGGGGCCGAAATCCTTTTGCTTGTACAGGTCCATGTATTTTTCCGGCAGATCAAATTCATAATCGCCGGGTTTATATTTTTCCAGCACTCCTTTCATGGTGCATACGTAATTGTAATTAATAGCATCCCGCGGGCTGTAAGGCTTTACCTGTCCGTAAGTGAGGCGCATGGTAAAGTTGGCGTCCGGGTACCATTTTTTGGCCGGCTGCATTTCCATTACACCCTTCAGGTACAGGCGGCCCAGGTCGCCGTTCTTCAGCATAAACTGGTTATACAGTGGCAGGTAGCGGGAAGCGTAGTTTTTGGTGAATGCGCCGGCGTAGGCAAAGGCCGGGTCTGTTTGCAGGGTGGCGGCATCCGGGTGGGCTATAAAATCCGCCCACTTATCATCATTCATAATAATGCTGCTCTTCATCAGCGCAGCAGCCCACATGCGGTAGGTATTATCATCATCCAGGCTGCCGAATTTTGCTTTTATCGCATCATAAAGCCCAATGGGGTGCTGTGCCTGCGGAATATCGGTGTAAAACTTATGACATACTGCGGCCATAATCTGCTGATCGCTGCGTTTGTCCTCATCTTCCAGGAAAGCATGGCGGGCCTTATCTGCCGCCTGCAAACTTTTCTGTAACATTTCCGGCTGTATGTCGGGCTGCGTAAGCAATCGTTCCACACCCTGCAGGCTGGCCGCAAAGGCCGTTAGGCGCGAGCCTAAAATGCCTTCGTTTATATATATACGGTGTTTGGTATAAGGCGCCCACTCTTTGTAGGCATTGGCATAGTCGCTGAACAGGTTCTGGTATTGCGGTTTATCGTGTGCCCATTCCTGGAAGGCTGCTTCCTCTGCCTGCTTATCTTCCAGCACATGGTGTTTTAGCAGCTGTTTGGTTTCCCCGTCGTAAAACTTCCAGTAATTGGCAATGCCGGCGTAGGAAGCTGCCATTTTCAATTTAATGGCCGGGTCTTTTTTCATTTGCTCAAACATATATTTGAGCCGTATATCACGCAGGCCTACAATAGCCGGATTTTCTACTGCTGTTTTCAGCTGTACGCCGTAGGAGGTTTCGTAGCGGTTGGTACCGCCGGGGTAACCGAATACCATGGCGTAATCATTTTCCTTTACGCCTTTAATGGATACCGGTAAAAAGTACTTAGGTTTCAGCGGCACATTATCGGCCGCATATTCTGCAGGGGCGCCGTTTTTATCCGTATACACGCGGAATACGGAGAAATCGCCGGTATGGCGGGGCCATTCCCAGTTGTCGGTATCGCCGCCATACTTACCCACGCTTTCCGGCGGGGCGGCCACCAGCCGTATATCTTTATAGCGCTGGTATATGAACAGCAGGTACTGGTTGCCTTTGAACATGGGCACCACTTTAGCTTCATAGCCGGTGCCGCTGGTAGCGGCATTTACAATGTTATTGAACAGGCGTTGTTGCCGTTGCTGCCGTTCTTCACCATCCAGGTTTTGCAGGGTATCGGTCACCTGCCTGGTAACATCTTCCACTTTTACCAGGAACTGTGCGGATAGTTTGCCGGCAGGGATCTCTTCCTCTTTGTTATGGGCGTAAAACCCGTTCTTCAGGTAATTATGCGCCATGGAGCTGGCATTGGCAATCGCGTCGTACCCGCAGTGGTGGTTGGTGAATATAAGCCCCTGGCTGCTTACTATCTCCCCGGTACAGCCCCCGCCGAAAATAATGATGGCATCTTTCAGGGAGGCTTTATTAATGCTGTATAATTGCTCTTTGGTCAGTTTCAGCCCTTTCTTCACCATATCCGCGTACACCTGCTGTCCTAGTAAATAGGGTAGCCACATCCCCTCATCTGCCCTGGCGTTTTGCATGGCCAGCAGCAGGGTCAAAACCAATAAGGCTCTCTTCATAAAACGTCCGTAATTTTAAAACAGGCTTCAAACCTACCTTTTTTTTTGATAATACAATATACGTAGCGGGCTGCTCCAAAAAGTGGAACGCCTTTTGATAAGGGGAAAATTGTCCGGCCTGGTGGCCGGATTGTACTGTTTGTATATCGTTGAAATGGGGGATGCCCGCAAAACCACTAACCTGAAAATGAATAAGTTACTGATAGGATGTATGCTGATAGCCTTGCTGGCCTGCCGGGAAAACAGCGCCCAGCAGGAAAAGAAGGAGGAAATGAAGGAGGGCATTGAAAAAATAGGGAATGATATAAAGGAAACAGCCCATGCAGCCGCTGATTACCTGGAAGAACAAAAGAAAAAGGCGGCAGACGACCTGGAAGAGCGCAAAAAGGAAATTGATGAGAAAATGGCCACACTGAAAAGCGACAGCACCAGCCGGGGTGCCGAGGCGCGTAAAAAACTGAACGGTTTGCGGAATGATATCAACAGCAAGCTGCATGACCTGAAAAATGCAAGCGCTGAAACATGGGACAGTACCCAGCTTAAAATTGATACTTTGCTGAAAAAATCAGATAAGGAGTGGACTAATTTTAAACAGGACTTTAAGGACCTGTTCCAGTAAAATTACGGCGTCATAAAATAGTTTTATAACTTTACCGGGATCAAATTTTTGCGCTTGTTACTGATTAATCATCAACATATACAGCCGGAGGCAGGTTGCGACGAAGCAGGCCGGGGATGCCTTGCGGGGCCTGTATTTGCAGCGGCTGTAATACTGCCCTTGCGCTTCAGGCACCCATTGTTGAATGATTCCAAGCAGCTAAAACCGGCAGAACGTGATCAGCTGCGTTATGTGATAGAAAAGGAAGCCGAGTTTTATGCCGTAGCAAGTGTAGATAATATAGAAATAGACAGGATCAACATACTGCAGGCCTCTTTTAAGGCCATGCACCTGGCATTGGAACAATTGTCCCAACAGCCGGGATTTATTCTGGTAGATGGAAACCGCTTTGTACCCTATGGACAGGTACCGCACGCATGTATTATACAGGGCGATGGAATTTATGCTTCCATTGCTGCGGCCTCCATACTGGCTAAAACCTACCGCGATGAGTATATGCAGCAATTGCATGCACAGTACCCGCATTTTGGATGGAATGATAACAAAGGCTATCCAACCCTGCATCATCGTAAAGCCATCCGGGAACATGGTGAAACTCCCTACCACCGTAAATCATTCAGGTTATTGCCGGAGGAGCTGGAAGTAAATGAAGATCTGTGATGGAGTAATAATATTATTGTTTTACCCTGTATTTGGGAGATGAGTAGACTATGTTAAAGCAGACACAACAGCAAAAGCTATTACAAAAACTTTCACCCCAGCAAATTCAGCTCATGAAATTGCTGCAGGTGCCTACTGCCAACCTGGATGAACGCATCAAGGAGGAGCTGGAGGAAAATCCTGCACTGGAATACGGGGAAGAAGAAGGTCATGAAGATGATCCTGCAAAGGAGATACAGGAAGAGCTGGCGCCCGCCGCTACCGCTGAAGAAGGCGGGGAGGATGAGTTTGAGCCGGATGGCAGCGAGAATGAGTACGACAATATAGATATTTCTGAATATGTAAATGAAGGCGATGATGATATAGCAGATTACCGCCTGCGTGATGATAACTACCCCGACCCGGATGAAAATAAGACCATACCGGTACGGGTGGAAACCTCTTTTCACGAACATTTACTGAGCCAGCTGGGTATGCTGGAGCTGGACGATCACCAGCAGGGCATTGCAGAGCAGATCATTGGCAGCATTGACGATGATGGTTACCTGCGCCGCGAAATAAGCGCTATTGTGGACGATCTTTCCTTTTCCCAGAACGTTCAGACGGATGAAGAGGAAATAAGAATGCTCATTAAAAAGATCCAGGAATTTGATCCTCCCGGTGTATGCTGCGCGGACCTGAAAGAATGCCTGCTGCTGCAGCTGAAACGCAAACCGCAGGACGATGACGGGGTACAAACCGCCTACCAGATCCTGGAAGGCTACTTTGACGAATTTACCAAGAAGCACTACGAAAAGATACAGAAGGGCCTGAACCTGACAGATGAAGGGCTGAAAGAAGCCATTAACCAGATCATACGCCTTACCCCCAAACCCGGTGGTAACTATGCCACGGTAAATAAGGCGGAAAGCTACGTGGTGCCCGACTTCTTTATATTCAATAATAATGGCAAGCTGGAGCTTACACTGAACTCCAAGAACGCACCGGACCTGCGTATATCCGAAGGTTACCGGGAAATGCTGAAGGAGTATGACCGGGGCGATAAAAAAGACCGCCGGCAGAAAGAAGCGGTACTGTTCATCAAACAAAAGATAGATGCCGCCAAATGGTGTATAGATGCCATTAAACAGCGGCAGCATACCCTGCTCTCTACCATGGAAAGCATTATGGATTATCAGCGGGAGTTTTTTATGACCGGGGATGAAACCACCATGAAGCCCATGATCCTGAAGGATATTGCAGATATTACCCAGCTGGATATATCTACCGTAAGCCGGGTGGCCAACAGTAAATATGTGCAAACGGAGTTTGGTACCTTTAAGCTCAAGTTCTTCTTTAGCGAATCCTTATCTACCGACAGCGGGGAAGAAGTATCAACCCGCGAGGTAAAGAAAATACTCTCTGACCTTATTGAAGGGGAAAACAAGCGCAAACCGCTGAGCGACGAGAACCTTACTAAAATGCTGCAGGATAAAGGGTATAACATTGCCCGCCGTACCGTAGCCAAATACCGGGAACAGCTGAATATTCCGGTAGCCCGGTTAAGAAAAGAACTTTAAAACAAGTGAAAGGTGAAGAAGTCTTCACCTTTTACAGTTATACACCATAGATCAAATGAATAAAGAATCTGCCCTGCATGTGAGTGAAAGCAAACCCGAATGGCCGGTATTCCCGGCAGCCATGCGGGCCGTGGCACAGGTGCTCTCCTATATCCTGCATCCCTTATTTATACCTACCCTTGTTACCTTTTTCATCGTACAGGCATTACCGGAATATTTTGTTACGTTCAAGCAATACAGCATACGTTTTCCGTACGATAAGCTGTATTTCCGGGTGATCAGCATCAGCCTGTTCTTTCCGTTGCTGACCGTGCTGCTTTCCCGCGCGCTGCATTTTGTGGATTCTTTTTACCTGCGCTCCCAGCGCGACCGTATTATACCCTACATAGCCAGCATTATTTATTATTTCTGGGCCTTTTATACGTTTGTCCGGGAAGGGGTGGCGCCTTCTTTTTTCAATGCCTTTTTCCTGGGTATATTCCTGGCCGTTATAGCGGCTTTCATCTGTAATATCTTTGTTAAGATCAGTATGCACACCCTGGGCTGGGGCGGTGTTATTGGCTTTTTGCTGGCTATTATGGTCGGGATGGATATAAATGTTACCATTCCGCTGGTGATCACCTTTTTTATAGCCGGCCTGGTAGCTACGGCCCGCCTGGTGCTGGCCGCCCATAGCCCGGCAGAGATCTATGCCGGTTTCTTTGTAGGGATCCTTGCACAATTCCTTGCCTATTCTATTCTCGGGTAAAAATCAATTTTAAACAGATTTTTTCACTGCGCATATTCAATGCGCGCAGGCATTGCATCTTTGTATGGCAATTGAGCGCGGACAGTATGAGGAGGAGAATGAAACGATTGCTACTGTATTTAGTATTTCATTTGAAATGCTAAATTTTTTAGGAAAATTGAAAATTAGATCATAACTTAGCACACCATTAAATTTGTAAAAAAACACTTACTATATGTCTACAGCCAATGCAGAAAAATTGAAGGCGCTCCGCCTCACCATGGACAAGATCGAGAAAGATTTTGGTAAAGGATCAGTGATGATGATGGGTGAGAAAGGTGTAGTACCAATGGAGGTGATATCTACCGGCTCCCTGGGTCTGGATATTGCCCTGGGTATAGGCGGCCTTCCCAAAGGCAGGATCATAGAAATATACGGTCCGGAATCTTCCGGTAAAACAACCATTGCCATACATACTATTGCAGAAGCCCAGAAAAAGGGTGGCATCTGCGCCATTATAGATGCGGAACACGCATTTGACAGCTCTTACGCACAAAGACTGGGGGTAGATGTGGATTCCCTGCTGATCTCCCAGCCGGACCATGGTGAGCAGGCCCTGGAAATTGCGGACCGCCTGATCTTATCCGGCGCAGTAGATGTGGTGGTAATTGACTCCGTGGCAGCCCTGGTACCCAAAGGGGAGCTGGAAGGTGAAATGGGCGAAAGCAAAATGGGCTTACAGGCCCGCTTAATGTCCCAGGCCCTGCGTAAGCTGACCGCCACTATTTCCAAAACCAACTGCTGCTGCATATTCATTAACCAGCTGCGTGAAAAAATAGGCGTAATGTTCGGCAACCCCGAAACCACTACCGGTGGTAACGCCCTGAAGTTCTATGCTTCTGTGCGCCTGGATATCCGCCGTATGACGCAAATAAAGGATGGAGATACCGCCATCGGTAACCGCGTGAAAGTAAAGGTGGTAAAGAACAAAGTAGCGCCGCCCTTCCGTCAGGCAGAATTTGACATTGTTTTCGGGGAAGGGATCTCCAAAGCAGGTGAGCTGATTGACATGGGCGTGGAATATGGCGTAATACAGAAAAGCGGTAGCTGGTTCAGCTACGAAGGTAATAAGCTGGGTCAGGGCCGCGATGCTGTAAAACAGCTGCTGCTGGATAACCCGGAAGTTGCCGCCGAAGTAGAAGTAAAGATCAAAGCCAAACTTGCAGAATTGCAACAATAATATTTAAGCGTGAATTGCTTTAATAGCAGCTCGTAACTAAGGTATTTTAACAGATTAATATTGTATTAAAAGCTTGTTTTAGTTTTAGTTATAAGCATTGGGTTAGTTAGTAATTAATCATCCCTGCCCATTTCTGGGCGGGGAATTTTTTTTCAAAAAACCACTACCCGCAGCCACCTTCAACCCCACACTTCAAATCCGCTCAAATCAGCCACACTGCGCTATTTCGGCAGTGTGTAACATCGTAAAATATATATGGGATTACACTATAATTTATGAGCTTAATTTTTTATATTAGAATACGGTGTATTACCTGTTAGCCGATGAACATTTGCTTCTGGAACCTCAATAACCAGGATTTGACGGATTTGCTGTATGATCTGGTAGAAGAACAAAATATTGATCTCCTATTTCTGGCTGAATGCAACCTGAAACCGGGCGACGTACTACGTAAATTAAACCGCAGCAACAATGCCTTTTATTTTTGCGCGGGCATTAACTGTGATAAGATCCAGATCTATACAAGGTTTAAAGACTCTTTGCTGGGATTATTATCAGAAACAAGACGTATAACCGCCAGAGATTTATATTCGCCCGTTTTGAACAATAGCATAACTTTGTTGTGTTTACACCTGCCAAGTAAAGTGAACTGGACGGGGGACGATCAGGCGGCATATTTGCTGGGTGTAAAATCCTTTATTGATAGTGTAGAAAGTTTGGTTGGACATAAGCGTACAGTCGTGTTTGGCGATTTTAATATGCACCCCTTTGAACATGGATTGGTGCAGAATACGGGTTTTCATACCACGATGGAAAAAGCGATCGCAAAACGGCTGTCGAGAAAAGTGGATGGGATCGATTATGATTTCTTTTATAACCCGATGTGGAGTTTTCTGGGAGATCTCGGAAGGGGGGAAGTATCGGGAACGCATTACTATAGTCCGGCAAAACCGATCAGCTATCATTGGAATTTGTTTGACCAGGTGATCATGCGGCCTGAGCTGATTGATTACTTTGATGATGACTATTTAGATATTATAACGGCAATAAAGGGAACCCGCCTTTTAACAAAAGCTGGTATCATTGATGCGAAACATTTTTCGGATCACCTGCCGATTAAATTTTCTTATAAACTTTAAAACATTTTCAATATGCGTGAAGCTGCTCCCAATCTATGGCCGGAGGACATTTTGGAAAAAAAGATCACACTGCCTAAGGCACTCTTGCTGGACCAGGCAAACTATCTGTCAAAAATGAGTAACAACATTCTGACAGTTGAAATAAAAACATCTCCTGCGCTGATGAGCAATGATGGCAAAGAGGCGCTTACAACAAACGGATTGCGGCACGAGTTCATTATAAAAGTTCCGGCACTGGGTAATTACCAGTTCCCTTTATTGTGGATCATACATGGCAGCTTACAGGTTTACCCCTTTCAACTTTATTCTATACTGGAAGAAACCTTCTATGAAATTTCAGATGAAGAGCACTTTAAAAGCGTATTGGCAAGGGTGTTTTCTTTTGAGAAAACCAGGAATGCCATCAGCTATATTATGTCGCAGGTGTAATTAACCCTTTTCATTGCCGGCTACGGGTTTCATATCTTTCCAGGCCCACAGGTAGCGGCTGGCATAAGTGCGGTAAGGGCTCCATTTGGCGGATATTTGTAATAAGCGCTGGCGTAGCGCCTTCTTATCTGAAGTATCCAGGCGGTATAACTTTATCATGCTTTGCTGCAGCCCAAGGTCATCCACTGCAAACACATCTTCCCGCCCCAGGTAAAACATTAACAGCATCTCCACGGTCCAGCGGCCTACTCCTTTTATCTGTGTTAAATAAGCAAGCACGTCTTCATTACTCATCTGCTGCAGTTTCTTATCTGTAAGCTTTTCGTCTACGGTAAAGCGGGCTACATTATGCACGTAGCTTACTTTGGCATTGCTAAGCCCTATGCTGCGCAGTGTAGCCGCGGGGGTATCCAGCACCTGTTGCGGCGTAGGTTCCTTACCACCGTACAGCGCCAGGAAACGGTTATAGATCACTGTAGCTACTTTGGTGGAAAGCTGCTGGCTCATGATAGAGGCAATGAGGCGAAGGGCTATATTTTTTCGTACAGGCACTGCCGGTAGCAGCTCCGTCATAATAGTGAGCAGCTTTTTATCTTTACTGAGGTGGGGATGGTATAAAGCATTCACATCCTGCAAAGGAGGAGCTGGAATGGCAGATGGTGCTGCGGGTGCAGTTTTTGGAGCCGAAGGCACTTTGGATTTAGACACCTTTGATGCAGCTGCCTTAGTCGAAGCAGTCTTGCTGGTGGCTGCTTTGGGAGCAATGCTTTTTACAGCGCCTTTTGCAGGTGAACCCTTTGAGGTGGATGATTTGGCTGTAACTTTAGCTTTAGGCATACTTTTAATTTTGATGTTAGAAGTATGATGTAAGAAATATGACATTGATGCGAAGACAGGCCTTTATGATAGAAGCACATACTTTTCCCATCCTGCCTCCAACCGCTTACTTCATCTCTTCGTTTCCTCAAAACGGCTGCGCATATATCACCTGCATCAGCGTTTGCCCTACGGCCTGCAAGGTACGGCGGTCTATTACGCTCATATTGTCGTTCTGCGTGTGCCAGTGCGGTGCAAAGTTGCCGTTGGGTTGTAACGCAATAATATCAAAGGTAGGAATATTGGCAATGGTGTTCACATACACATGATCGTCGGTAATGGCGGCGCCATTGCCTTCATAGCGGAAAAAGTCAGAGTAACCCAGCTTGTTGGCTACATCCCAGAAAGCCTTCATTGGCCCCAGGGCATATTGCTGGGAAGCGGCTTCCATAAAGAACTGTGTGCCGCGGCCGCCCACCATATCCAGTAAAATGCCGTAGTTGGCTTTATAACCCGGCACATGCGGGTGTTTGGCCCAGTACTGGGTACCCAGGCAATAGCTGTTCTCTTCCTCGCTTACACCGTAATCTTCTACATCTGTCATCAGCAGGTCTACGCCAATGTTCGGTTTTTGCTGATGGAACTGGCGGGCCAGCTCCAATAGTACGGCTACGCCGCTGGCGCCGTCGTCCGCACCATCCAGCTTTTTGGTTTTGTCAAACGCGTCCTGATCTGCAGTAGGGCGGGTATCCCAGTGGGCCAGCACCAGTATGCGCTGGGTGGCGCCGGGGTTAAACACGCCTACAATATTGGTGCAGGGCAGCTGTACACCTTTAGGACCGGTTACAGTAGTGTTTTGTACATACACCGTATCGGCCAGGGGGCGCAGGGTTTGTATTAACCAGTCGGCACATTTCTTTTGTGCCGGTGTGTTGGGAATACGGGGGCCAAAGGCTACCTGCCGGGCCGTATAGGCGTAAGCGGTATCGGCATTAAAGGCCGGTACCTTTACGGTAGATACGGTGGTGGTTTCGGCATTGTTATCCCCGCTGCTGTCGTTGTTGGAGGAATGGCAGGCGCCCAGTAATAAAGTGGCGCCGGCAAGAATGGTCCAAAATTTACGCATAATTACGATGGTAATAAATTTAAAACAGGCGCCGCTAAAAGGGCGCCTGCAATAGTAGCTTATACAATGCTGTAGCTTACGCTACCGTCTTTTTCATCTTTTAACTGTATGCCTACGCTTAGCAGCTGGTTACGGATCTTGTCGGAGGTGGCGTAATCTTTCCGCAGCTTGGCCTCTTTCCGCATTTCAATCAGCAGCTGTAATGCGCCGTCCAGCTTACTGTTATCCGTTACCTGCGATTCCGGCTGCAGGCCCAGGATGCCAATGAGGTAAGTTTGCCAGGTTTTTTGCAACAGCTGGAAGGTAGCCTCGCTAAGCTCGTGCATTTTTATTTGCCCGCCTTTCAGGGAGTTGATCACCGGGGTAAGCTCAAACAGGTTGGCCAGCACTTTGGCGGTGTTCAGGTCATCGTTCATAAACTCATCACACTCCTGGCACCACTGCAGCACCTGTTTATCCAGCTCCTTATTTACTGCGCTGCCATTGCTTTCATACGTAAGCTTTTGCAGTACTTCATATGCTGCCCATAAACGCTGTAAGCCTTTCTCCGCAGCCTGCAGGGCTTCATTAGAGAAGTCCAGCGTACTGCGGTAATGTGTTTGCAGCACAAAAAAGCGAATGGTCATGGGGCTGTAAGCCCTTTCCAGCAGAGGGTGGGTACCGGCAAATATTTCCGTGAGCTTAATAGTATTATTATAGGCCTTCCCCATTTTACGGCCGTTAATGGTGATCATGTTATTATGCACCCAGTAACGCGCCATCAGCTCCCCATGTGCTATTTCACTTTGTGCGATCTCGCACTCATGGTGCGGGAACTGCAGGTCCATGCCGCCGCCGTGAATATCAAACTGATGTCCCAGGTACTTGCTGCTCATGGCAGAACATTCAATGTGCCAGCCGGGGAAACCCTCGCCCCAGGGGCTGCTCCAGCGCATAAGGTGTTCCGGCGGCGCTTTTTTCCAGAGGGCAAAATCCACCTTGTTATGCTTTTCGTCCTGCGATTCCAGCTCACGGGTGGTTTCCAGCATATCTTCCAGCACACGGCCGCTCAGCATACCGTAATCATACTTTTCCGCATACTTTTTTACATCAAAATACACGGAGCCATTCACCTCATAAGCATAACCTTTGTCTATGATGTTCTGTATCATGGCTATCTGCTCCAGGATATGCCCGGTAGCAGTAGGCTCAATACTGGGCTCCAGGCAGTTGAACTGCAGCATAGCCCAGTGATACAGGTTCGTATACTTCTGTACCAGCTCCATAGGCTCCAGCTTTTCCAGCAGCGCGCCTTTGGCAATCTTATCTTCCGCAGCGCGGCCTTCTTCCTCGAAGTGGCCGGCATCTGTAATATTACGTACATAACGCACCTTATAACCCAGGTGCTTCAGGTAACGGTATACCACATCAAAAGTGATATACGGGCGTGCATGGCCCAGGTGCGACTCTCCGGAAACGGTAGGGCCGCAAACATACATGCCCACATGCCCGGGATATAAAGGGGTGAATACTTCCTTTTGACGGTGTAGTGTGTTATAGATCTTCAGGTCTGACATATTAGAAATATTTCCGGGATTGCAAAGATAAGGATTCGCGGTTAGCGTTAGTAATTAGTAATAGGTTCTGTGATGGCCGGTGAAAGGCCTGCTGCTACTTTTTAAGGGTAATGTTGGCAATAACGGGATAGTGGTCGCTCAGGTCAGAGTTGATCTTACGGAAACTATTGATGGTAAAGGCGTTATTGGGCAATATATAGTCAATACGCAGGGTGGGCGCCAGGCCGGTAAAGGTGCGGCCTATGCCGGTACCTTTTTCCAGGAACGCATCCTGCAGGCCGCCTTTAATGGTAAAATAAGTATAGGAGGCCGGGGTATCATTAAAATCGCCGCATACTACTACCGGGTAAGGGCTTTTCCGGATAAAATCCGCCACAATATCCGCCTGCCTGCCGCGGCGCTGAAAGGCCTCCCTCATTTTTTGCATAATGCCCTTGGTGGCTACCAGGCCGGTATCTTCCTGTTTTTTGATCTTTTCAATGGAGCGGTAATCTTTTTCATTGAACCGGTATGATTCCAGGTGCATATTAATAATGCGGATGGTATCCGGGCTACGCACAATATCCGCATAGATCATGCTTTCACTGAAAGGCCCATCGGTTAGCTTTACCTTATCGGCCCGTATAATGGGGTAGCGGGAGTAAATGATAGAGCCCCAGTGCTGCATGCCATCCCGGTTAAAATCACTGGAAAAATAGCGGTAGGGCAGCTGCATTTCTATGGAAATATCTTCCCGGTTATTGAAGTCGTTCTTTTTTTCTGAAGTGTAAAAGTCCTGGAAGCAGGCAATATCCGGGGCCTGTTTTTTAATCAGGGCAAACATGGCCTGCCGGTTATACTTACTATCTTTTTCGCGGTACAACCCAAACAACCCAACGTTGTAGCTCATAACCGTAAGGCTGTGGGGCGGGGCCGCAAACTGGTTTTGGGCAGAAGGCCAGTGAAAGGCTACAAAAGCAGTCATGGATTTCCAGCCCAGGCCCAGGGCCAGCAGGGATAACAGGCAATACTTTACATCCAATACCAGCCAGCAACAGAAACAAATAATCAGCAGCACCAGTAAGTAAGGGAATACCAGGGTGATGAAACTGATCGGCCACCAGCTTACAGGGGATACCCAGGGCGCCAGGCAGGCCAGCAGGAAAAGGGCTACTACTCCTATATTGATGATCAGTAAAAAACCTTTTGTAAATATTCTTAGGAATCTCAAATTAGAACCAGACTCTTTTGGATAAAGATAGCGAAAAGTGGCCTGATGATCCTATCACTTCTTCAGGGAAAAGCCGGCCATTACCGGAAAATGCTCAAACGTAGCATTGGGAAAGGTTTGATAGCTATGGATGTTAAAATGCGGTTGTGCCAGTATATAATCTATGCGCAGGGTTGGCGACAGGAAAGAAAGCGTACGGCCCATGCCACTGCCTTTTTCCAGGAACGCATCCTGCATTTGCTGGCTAAGCGTGTAGTAGGTATAGGACACCGGCGTATCATTCATATCCCCGCAAACTATTGCCGGGTGCAGGCTTTCAGCGGCTAACCGGTGCAGCAGCTCCGCCTGGTGGGCCCTTGCAGTAAAGGTATTTTTCATTTTAGCTGCCAGGGAGCGCGCGCCGGAAAGGTGCGCATTGCTGCCATCCATTTTTTTAATGGCCTGCAGCTGCGCCAGCTCCGCAGGATTAAACATGTATGAACGCAGCTGCGCGGTGTAGATCCTTACAGTATCGCCATAGATCAGCACATCTGCTTCCAGTATGCTGCTGCCGCTGCCAGCCTCACTGTAATAACCACAGGGTATTTTACGGGCCTGTATTACGGGGTAGCGGGAGAATAATGCGATGCCAAAGTGCCAGGTGTTCCACTGCGTTTTATCGCTGGTAAAGTAGTGATAGGGGTAGCCTAGCTGTTGCTGTATGGCTGCAATATTGTTAGTGAGCTTAGGATCATCATTCGTATAAAACTCCTGCATGCACAGCACATCCGGGCTGGCCTCACGAATGGTGTGAAAAATGGAAGCATGCATTTCCTTATCCAGCTGGTATCCTTTTACACCCATGCTGCTGGTGTTAAAGGTCATTACAGTAAAATTGGGCGCAGGCTGCCGGCCTATGGCCTGCTGCTGCGGCCAGTGCATGGAAAAGCTTACCAGCACTGCATTGTAGGATACGATAATAGCACCCACAGAAAGCCAGTAATACCATTTTTTATAAATGAGCCAGCAGGGAATAAAGGCCAGGTTCAGGAACAATAATATGGGAAACATTAAACCGGCAAAACCGCTGGGCCACCAATGGTGCGGGCTCAGGTAAGGTAACCAGGCCGATGTTAGTAATGCAGTTACCAACAGGCAATTGATCAATAATAATACACGGGGAAGTATTTGCTGAAAAAAATTCATCGTATAGGCGGGGTTAATTCACTATGCAAATTATAGCACAATTAATTAATTTCCAAATGGTTGGATGCCATTACAGCTATACGATATTAGAATAAAAGTTGAATTATTTTTTCAGTTATCCTGTTGTTTGCTGGCCCTTAACAGGGTTTCCTGCTCTTCAGGCGTTAAGGCATGGATGCCCTGGTCATGAATTTTATCTAAAATTTCATTCAGACGCTGTTCCGGCACCGCGCCTACACGGCGGTAAGGATTGTTACCTCCAATGGAATTACCTAGTCTTTTCCTTACCAGCGCAGCAGCTTCCTTATGCTGCTCTTCTACCGGGTTAAACAGGTGGGTGGCTTTGTAGGTAAGCCGGTTTAAACCAGCGCCCCAGTCTTTCCCTTTTTTCCACTGCATCATGTACAGGAAGCCGGTGAGGCCGCCGCCCAGTAATGCGGGGAAATAGGTTTGAGCATCGTCATTAGTGGAGAATATATGAGTGCTGATGTGCAGCGCTACAAACAGGGTAGTAATGATCCATAAGGGAATACCGCGGCCCAGCATGGGGAACAGGCGGTAGTTGGGAGCTACGGTGGTAACGCCAATGGCCAGGGCCATTACGCTGGCAGCAGCACCTATCATGCTGGCCTGCGGTAATATAGGCTCAAAGGCAGGAATGGCGTGCATACCCATTATGTAAAAAATGGCGCCACACAAGCCGCCGTAAATATAGAGCGGTAAAATACGCTGGTGGCCGGCTACGTTTTGCAGCAGGGTGCCAAAGCCCCACAGCCATACCATGTTGCTGAACACCTGCCATACGCTGACATGGGAGAACATAGAGGTAAGCAGCGTCCAGGGGCGGGTAAGCAACCGTGCAGGGTTAGCCGGTAACGAGGCCCAGGCCAGCACATCTTCATTAAACTGGGCAATACTGTAACCTTCCATGTTATAAATAACCCTGGTGAACAGCAGTAATATAAATAGGGTAAGGTTTACAACGAGCAGCTGGGTAACAATGTTCCTCTCCTCTCCTAAGGACAGGCTGGGAATCCGTTCTTTTTCCACCGTTCTCATACTACAAATTGCTTTGTTATAAATTTACGATTAATAAAAATTCCGTCGGTTATTCCGGCTCCAGATCTTCAATAAAATATACCCAAATATAACCCCGCCTAGGTGGGCAAAGTGGGCTACATTATCGCCGGCAGAGTTTTGAATTCCGGAAACCAGCTCCAATACAATCCAGACGCCAACAAAGTACTTGGCCTTTATTGGGAAAAGGAAATAAAGATAGATCAAGCTGTTCGGGAACAAATATCCAAAGGCGAACAATATACCAAAAACCGCGCCGGACGCCCCCAGCGTGGCTGTGTTACGAAAGTCACTGGCAAATTGCTGTACAAACACCCGGGCTGTTTGTATGATCTCCGGGTTACCGGGCGCCTGTGCCAGGGCTATTTTCATACTTTCCGGGTTAAAGGTGCCGGAGCCCAGGTCGTACTTACGATCCAGCAGGGCAAAGTTTGAATAGGACGGATCCTGCAGGAAGGCCTGCACATCGTGCGTAAGGCGCACGTTATCGTACGTAAGCACGCCCATATGGCACATGGCGGCGCCTATACCGCAAATAGTGTAAAAAATAAGGAACCGTTTAGGCCCCCATACATTTTCCAGCGTAGCGCCAAACATCCACAGGGTGAACATATTGGAAAACAGATGCCCGAAAGAGCCATGCATGAAAAGATGGGTAATGATCTGGTGGGGGCGGAACAGGTCTGAGCCCCAGTAATGCAGCGCAAACAAATTCTCCAGCCGGTTGCCCAGCATGGGATGTAATGTTTCCTGTGCCAGGAACACTAAACCGTTAATGATCAAAAGGTTTTTAATCACCAGGGGAAGGATCTCAAATCTGCCGGGCCTGAGTTCGTTCATAGTTTTATCGGATCGTTTATTAGTTGAGCTATGCTATCAGTTATTATGCTATTTTTTTTCCAGCAACACTACGTTCTCAATATGGTGTGTATGCGGGAACATATCTACCGGCTGTACTTTGGCCACTTTATACAAGATGCTAAGCAAGGCCAGATCCCTGGCCTGCGTAGCCGGGTTACAGCTTACGTATACTATTTTAGGCGCGGCTATCTGCAACAATTTGCTTACCAGCTTTTCGTGCATGCCTGCGCGTGGAGGGTCGGTGATCACCACATCCGGCTGCCCATGCAGGGCAAAGAAATCATCATCACAAATATCCACCACATCCCCTGCAAAGAATTCCGCATTTTTTACCTGGTTACGGTCCGCATTTTCTATGGCATCGTCAATGGCTTCTTTGATCAGCTCTATACCGATGACCTTACGGGCTTTGCGCGATACAAAAATACCAATGCTGCCGGTTCCGCAATACAGGTCGTACACAATTTCTGTTCCTGTTAGGGCGGCAAAATCGCGGGTTACCTGGTACAAGGTTTCGCCCTGGTAAGTATTGGTTTGGAAAAAGGACTTGGGGCCTATTTTGAAAACGAAATCTTCCAGGTTCTCTTCCACATATCCCTTCCCGTAGTACGTTTTGGGTTCCAGGTCAAAGATACTATCATTCTTTTTAGGATTGATAGTATAAACGATGGTGGTAATGGCAGGAACGATAGCCAGCAGGTGGTCCAGCAGGGCCTTACGGGCGGTTTCATCCTCATGGTGAATAACCAGGTTCACCATTACCTCGCCGGTGGTGCAGATGCGCACTACCAGGTTGCGCAGCCATCCCTGCTGCGCCCGTATATCATAAAAAGAAAGCTCGTTGGCTTCTGCAAAGGCGCGCACGGTATTCCGGATCAGGTTCACCGGCTCCTGTTGCAGGTGGCAGGTGTGAATGTCCAGCACCTTATCAAACAGGCGGGGTACATGAAAACCCAGCGCATTACGCCGGGTAATACCGCCTTCCTGCGCTATTTCCTGGTTAGTGAGGTAGGCCTTGTTGCTAAAGGTGAATTCCAGCTTATTGCGGTAGCAGGTGCTGTGCGGGGAGCCCAGGATAGGGCTGATGGCGGGCAGCTCCAGGTGGCCGATACGCTGCAGGTTATCTACTACCTGCTGCTGTTTGTATTGCAGCTGGCGGGAGTAGGGCAGCATTTGCCATTTGCAGCCGCCGCATACGCCAAAATGTTCGCAAAAGGGTTCCACCCGCTCGCTGGAGTAGGAATGGATGTGGATGGCGGTACCTTCTGCCCAGTCTTTTTTGTTCTTACTGAGCTTTACATCCACCACATCGCCGGGTACCACCCCGCCTTCAATAAATATTACTTTCCCGTCCTGACGGGCCAGGGCTTTGCCTTCTGCTGCATAAGCACTTACCGGTACTTTTTCCAGTACCACATTTTTTTTCCTCACGGATGCAAAGGTAGTGTTTTTGGTTGCGTAGTCCATAGTCAATGGTCCATAGTTCATAGCATTTGCGTCAGAAAAGTATAACGCCTCACCAGCCGGGATATCATGAGTGCACAGACCACGTCCATTGCCTTGTACAGGATGGAAGGCTTAGGGGTACAAGCGCCATTCATCACGCACCTGGCCCGCCGGAGTAGGCCATGGACCATCGGCTATGGACCATGGACACCCACTATGGACTTTTCATTTTTTACTGCTACATTTACATATCCTAATCCTATGCGTAAACTTTTCTTTCTCATCGCCGTTTTGTGTTATAGCCAGCTGCAATTGCAGGCGCAGGGCTACCAGCTGACCATTAAGTTCAAGCAATATACCAGTGGCCGCATGTTCCTGGCCCATTACATGGGCAAAGGCACTTACCTGGCCGATTCTGCCATGATAGATGCTACCGGCACCGCAGTGCTCAAGGGCAAGGAAGCCCTGCCCGGCGGTATTTATATGGTGGTGTTCCCCGGTAAACAGCGTTATTTTGAAATGCTGCTGGATAAGAATCAGACCTTTTCCATTAGTGTGGACAGTACAGACCTGATAGGTAAAACTGTATATAAAACATCGCCCGAGAACGACCTGTTCCTGGGTTACAACCGTTTCCTGGCCACATTACAGCCCAAAACCATGGCTATACAGGGGCTGCTGGCCAAACGTACCGCACAGGATACGTTACAGGCGCGCCCCCTGCAAACAGCGCTGAACAAAGAGATCCAGGACTACCGCATAAACTTCATAAACAAACACCCGGAATCTTTACTGACCAGCATTTTCAAAGCTATGCGCGAGCCGGAAGTGCCTGCCAAACCGGCCAATGAAGATTCAACCTTCGCCTACCGTTATTTTCGCGGGCATTATTGGGATGAGGTGAACCTGAATGATGGCCGCCTGGTACGTACCCCCATCCTGGAAGGTAAATTAAGCAAGTATTTTAACCAGGTAGTGCCCATGGAGCCGGATTCCGCTATTATAGAATGCGACCGGCTGATAGCCAAAGCCCGCAAGGATAAGGAAATGTTTAAGTATGTGCTGTGGTGGCTTACCTATAACTACGAAACATCGCCCTACATGGGTATGGATGCAGTTTTTGTGCACCTGGTAGAGAAATATTATGTACCGGGTGAGGCTTACTGGCTCACCAGCGACCAGCTGAATAAGCTGATAGGCCGGGCTTATGCCATAGCGCCCAACCTGATAGGGCAGCAGGCCCCGCCGCTGGAAATGCAGGATTCTACTGCCAAACCTCTTTCCCTGTATAGCACCAAAGCTAAATATACCGTGCTGGTTTTCTGGGACCCCACCTGCGGGCATTGCAAAACCGAAATACCCCGCCTGGACAGCGCTTTTAAAGCCAGCTGGCAAAATAAGGGTGTGGTAATGGTGGGTATAAAAACGGACGGTACCCGTGAAGAATGGCTACAGTTCATTAAAGCGCACCAGCTTAGCGGCTGGGTGCATGCCTGGGATCCGCAGGCGCAAAGCAACTACCGCCGCCTGTATGATGTGTACAGCACCCCGGTGGTGTACCTGCTGGATGAAAAGAAAAAGATACTGGCCAAACGCCTGGGTGTGGAGCAGCTGAATGGTTTCCTGGAAAGGCTGGAAAAAGAGCCGGAAGGCACGGTGAAGAAATGATAAAAAAGTAAAGAAGCAGCAATGTCACCCGGATAAACCGTAGAGAAACTACCAATAAAATACCCATTTAATTCCTCATATCCCGCCGCGTTAAAACCCTCCGTATTATATATGGGGAATTCATGCTTTATTACTACTCATCACATATAACAAGGCCTTAATACCAGCGGATCACAGCTCCAGATGCGTGTTGTAACTTATTTACAATCAACTAGATAAATTTTCAAAAAAACTTATTGGCATAGTCTTTGGAATCTCCCTTTCGTAACCAAAAAAGTGATTCGTAACTAAAATTGTGAGATTATGACAAAGAAGTTAATCCTGTCTTTTGCAGCGCTGGCCTTTTCTTTTGCGGCCATGTCACAGGTTCGTGTAGGTGTTAAGGGTGGCTGGAACCTGGCCAATATTTCCACTCGTAATGATGGTTCCACTGATGACAACAAAGCATTATCCAGGTATCACATTGGGGTGATTGCCGATATGCCGCTGATCAAGAACATCCTGTCCTTTCAGCCAGGTGTTTATTACAGCAGCAAGGGAGCCAAAGTGGAATCCGGCAACAAGGACAATCCGTCTGTAGCCGATCCTTATGCAAAGTATACGACCAATCCGCAGTACATAGAAATCCCGTTGAACTTTGTAGGTAAAATTCCTATAGGTGCGGATAGCCGCCTGTTTGCCGGTGTAGGTCCTTATTTTGCGTTTGGGGTAGCCGGTAAGAACAAGTATACCGTAAACACCGGGGTAGCCAAAACAGAAGGGAGCTCCAGCATTAAATGGGATGATGATACCCCGTTTAATACCGGTGATCCTGACCAGGGCCTGAACAAGTACAAACGTTTTGACTGGGGTGGTAACTTGATGGTGGGTGCTGAGCTTTCTCACTTCATAGTATCTGCACAGTACGGACTGGGCTTCAGCAAGATCCTTTCCGGCCAGGACAGCAGCAGTGATGATAAGGCGAAGAACCGCGTGTTCAGTGTATCCTTAGGTTACCTGTTCTAAGCAATTAAGTTTTTTGATCACAGATGCAGGGCAGGCAGCATCTTCATTGAATACACCACGCTAAAACCAAGGTACAAATGCCCCGGCCTGCGGGCGTTTTGCCGAAAAAAACAAATGAAAAAAGTACTCTTATCTGCCGCTGCCATGTTAGTAGCAGCCCTTTCATTCGGACAGGTAAAATTCGGCGTAGTAGCCGGCCCTAATTTTTCCAGCTCCACTGTTAAATCCGGAGGAGACAAGGAAACCAGCGGGCTGATAACCAATGTCAGAGCTGGTGTTACGGTAGACCTGCCATTAGCGGATGAATTCTTTATTGGCACCGGGCTGCTGTACGCAGGTAAAGGTGGCAAGAATAAGGATAACAGTGATTTCAAGACTACGTTGTCCTATCTGCAGGTGCCCATCCTGTTCACCTACAAACCAGAAGTGGGTACCGGCAAGCTGGTATTAGGCATAGGCCCCTACCTGGCCTATGGTATCAGTGGTAAACACAAAGGCGGCATTGGCAACTTAACCGGTGATCTGAAAGCGTTTGATGATGAATCCGGCGCTTTTAAGCTGAACCGTTTTGATGCCGGCGGTACCATACAGGTAGGTTATGAACTGAAGCAGGGTTTGTATTTTGGTATAAATACTGACCTGGGTCTGGTGAATGTAGCCAGCACCAAGGAGATGGCTGGCCAGGATTTCTCCTGGAGGAATACTTCCTTTGGCGCATCTGTAGGATACAAATTTTAAGGCAAGCACAGATATTACCTTCAGATCTGCTGACAAACAGCCCCGGAGCCTGGCTCCGGGGCTGTTATTTTTATGTATCCTTTAGAGATATGTTCTTTAATTATGTATTTTTAGCCCAGCATTCGAATTGCAGTGTTTGTATAATACCCTTAAAGGCTTGGTTTTCACAGTTTCCACCATTACACCATTTATTTAAAGAGGACAGATGCATGAAAAATTTTACTCTATTTTTTCTATTGGCCATATTGGCCGTATTACCCCTGCATGCGCAGCTGAGCGTAGGCTTTCGCGGTGGCTATACCCTGGCTACCATGAACTATAAAGACCCTACTGTTGGTTACAAGAACAATGGTATTGGCCGCCCCCGAAGTATCAACAGCTGGCATGCGGATGTGGTGCTGAATGCGCCCCTGGGCCATAACTTTTACATACAGCCGGTACTGCGGTATATTACCAAAGGCATGGACCTGGATGTGCCTTATGTCAACAGCCCTACCAGCCTGTATATGCCCTGTGCAGACAAGGTGCGGCTGCATTACCTGGAGCTGCCATTGAACCTGGTATATAAAATACCGGTGTCTTTTGGCAAAATTACCCTGGGGGCCGGTCCTTATGCCGGGTATAGCCTGGGAGGGCACTATGATCTTACCATCCGCTACAATGGCCATGTGGTAAGTAACTCGCAGCAGGATATCGGCTTTGATGAGGCATCCAACATTATCTCTACCAACACTTTACTGCGCCGTTTTGATACAGGCGCTAATTTTATGGTGGGCATAGAGTTTAACAGTCTGGTAATGATAAGTGCCAACTACAGCCTTGGCTTAATGGATATTGATAAATCCACCACCAGCAATTTACAGAACCGGTACCTGGGCATTAGCCTGGGAGTGCTGCTGGACCGGGAAGATTATTAGCTTTTTTTTATTGCCTGCAATATTTGTTCAAAGTCCCGTTCCGGCTACGCCCCGCGGGACTTTGCTTTTAAATGATCCGGATACCTATACGATATATATTAATAATATTTTACAGGAACTTTGAATAATTGTTTTTAATAAATTATGAAATTTTACATATGTTGGTTATATTTGCACCGCATTTTTAACCAAACCCAAGTTTTCACATGAAGAAGAATGTAGTATTATTAACGTTAGCCCTGGTAGCCACAACCCTGTCCAGCTATGCACAAGTATCTTTTGGCGTAAAAGCTGGTTACAACAGCGCAACTGTTAGCACTGAAAACAATGATGGTACCAGCAGACTGTCTGGCTTTCATGCAGGTGTAATTGCTGACCTTAGCCTCGCAGAATCATTTTCTTTGCAACCTCAGTTACTGTACAGCGCTAAGGGTATTAAGCTGAAGGATCTTGACATGAACGGGAATGAAACCAAAGTAAGCTACAAGCTGAACTACCTGGAGCTGCCTGTTAACTTCCTGTACAAACCGCAGGTAGGCGCCGGTAAGCTGTTTGTAGGTGCTGGCCCTTACCTGGCATTAGGCGTTGGCGGTAAATTCGGAGACACTAAAGTTAAGTTTGACGGTAAAAAATCCGCAGACATTGACGAAACCGACGACAACGTTCACTTAAAGGCCCTGGACGCAGGTGCTAACTTCCTGGCAGGTTATGAGCTGAAGAACGGTTTACTGTTCAGCATCAACTACAGCCTGGGTTTAACCAATGTTAGCCCTGATGGCGACAAATCCAAGAACAGCTACCTTGGTATCAGCGTAGGTTATTTGCTGCATAGCGGTAAGAAGAAATAATAACCATAATAGTAATATAATACCAAAAGCCGTTTCCCGTAACCCGGGAAGCGGTTTTTTTATGGGGGTGTTATAGGGGGAAAATGATAAATGCCCGTCTTAATAACATCGACATAGGACATTTAAAACAAAAAAGTGTGACAGTATTCGTATATGCCACTACGTTTCCACGTAATGGCATTTTTATTATATAATGGTTTCTACCACATTTTTAATAACATGGGGTTTGCCCAGGGTGTAGTAGTGCAGCACAGGTACGCCAAACTCCTTCAGCTCTTTGGACTGCTGAATAAGCCAGCGGGTGCCTACCTCCTCCACTTCTTTATCTGTTTTACACTTCAGCACTTCAGAAGAAAGCTCATCCGGGATATCCACAAAAAAGGTACGTGGTAATATAGTAAGCTGTTTTTTGCTGGTAAGGGGTTTTAATCCCGGGATAATAGGGATGGTAATACCCATTTCGCGGCATTTGGCCACGTAATCAAAGAATTTCTGGTTGTTAAAGAACATCTGGGTTACAATATAGTCGGCGCCCTGCTCAACCTTTCTTTTCAGGTGCGACATATCTGTTTGCATATTGGGCGCTTCAAAATGTTTTTCCGGGTAGCCGGCCACACCTATGCAAAAGTTGGTTTTTACACCGCTCTGCAGGTCTTCCTCCAGGTAAATACCGTTGTTCATATGGGCCACCTGGTCCAGCAGCTCAATAGCGTAACGGTGGCCATGGGGGTCGGGTTCAAAGAAGGTTTCGTTCTTGGGCGCATCGCCACGCAGCACCAGCACATTATCAACTCCCAGGAAGTTCAGGTCTATCAGCGCATTCTCTGTTTCCTCCCGGCTAAAGCCGCCACAAATAAGGTGGGGTACGGCATCAACATTGTAATGGTTCATAATAGCAGCGCAAATGCCTACGGTACCGGGGCGTTTGCGGATCTCTACCTTCTCAAAAGAACCATCGGCACGCTTTTTAAACATATGTTCACTGCGATGATATGTAACGTTAATAAAAGCAGGCTTGAACTCCATCAGGGGGTCCAGGTGATCATAAATGGAGTCAATACTTTTACCTTTCAGGGGCGGTAATATTTCAAAGGAAATGAGGGTGTCGTTAGCCTTTGCAATATGTTCTGTTACTTTCATCCGTGATGTGTGTTTATTTTTGTGACGGGCAAAAATAATATAATCTTGGGTAAATGGTTATTTTTGCTAAGTTTGAACATATGGTATTAAAAATTCATACAGATCAACTGGTTAAGAAATACCGCAACAGAACGGTAGTGAACCATGTATCTGTAGAGGTTAAGCAAGGAGAGATCGTAGGGCTGCTGGGCCCTAATGGCGCCGGTAAAACCACTACCTTTTACATGGTAGTAGGTTTAATTAAGCCGGATGAGGGACAGGTATTCCTCAATGATCTTAATATTACCAAGCTGCCCATGTATAAACGGGCGCAGATGGGCATTGGTTATTTACCGCAGGAAGCCTCTGTGTTCCGCAAGCTGAGCGTGGAAGATAATATTGCAGCAGTGCTGGAAATGACAGACCTGAAAAAGGCGGAGCAGAAAGAGAAGCTGGAAAGCTTACTGAATGAGTTCCGGCTGCAGCACGTGCGTAAAAGTCCCGGTGATGTACTGAGCGGTGGTGAGCGCCGCCGTACGGAAATAGCCAGGGCGCTGGCTGTAGACCCTAAGTTTATTTTGCTGGATGAGCCTTTTGCAGGTATTGACCCTATTGCCGTAGAAGATATACAATCTATAGTAGCCCGGCTGAAATATAAGAACATCGGTATCCTGATCACAGACCATAACGTACAGGAAACCTTATCCATTACAGACAGGGCTTATTTATTATTTGAAGGCAAGATCCTGAAAGCCGGTTCTGCGGAAGAACTGGCGGAGGATGAACAGGTAAGAAAAGTGTATCTTGGGCAAAATTTCATTCTACGCCGTAAGAATTACCTGGACGAAGCTGCGAAACAACAATAAAACCGGTTTGAAATTTACAGCGTGATGTTAGAATGTTTTACGTAGCCTGAAACAAACATGCTGACATCTGCTTTAAGTCAAACAATCCAAACGAACTTTTCTTAAATTATGAGAATCTTAAGTCCTGCAATATCTCAATTGGCGCGATTGCGTATGGGACGCATAGAGTATTTTATGCAATATCCCCTACAGGTGCAGCAGCAGGTATTCCAGAGTCTGATCAGTGCTGCCCAGTATACAGAGTTTGGTAAGCAATACAACTTTTCCAGCATCTATAAAGTAGAGGAATTCAAACAGCGTGTACCGGTACATAATTATGATTCCATTAAACCCTATATACAACGGGTAATGGAAGGGCAGCAGAATGTATTATGGAATACACCTATTAAATGGTTTGCAAAATCCAGCGGTACTACTGCAGATAAAAGCAAATTTATTCCCGTATCAGTAGAAAGCCTGGATGAATGCCACTACCGCTCCGGGCGCGATGTACTTTCCCTTTACTACAACAACTTTCCGGATTCAGACCTGCTTACCGGCAAATCACTGGTAATAGGCGGCAGCCACCAGGTTAACAAACTATCTACCGACAGCGATTCCTATTACGGTGACCTGAGCGCCGTAATGTTGCAGAATATGCCCTTTTACGGTAACATGATCCGTACGCCGGACCTTTCCATTGCCCTGATGGATGAATGGGAAGAGAAAATAGAGCGTATGGCCAATGCCGTTATACATGAAAATGTAACTTCTATAGCCGGTGTACCTACCTGGACACTGGTGCTTATAAAACGCATTTTTGAGCTAACAGGCACAGATAACCTGGCAGATGTATGGCCCAACTTGGAGCTGTATATGCACGGGGGCGTAAGCTTTACACCGTACCGCGAGCAGTTTAAAAAACTGATCCGCAAGCCGGATATGTACTACCAGGAAACCTACAACGCCTCAGAAGGTTTTTTTGCTGCGCAGGATATTATTGGGCAGGAAGGTTTGCTGCTGTTCCTGAACCATGGCATTTTCTATGAGTTTATGCCCATGGAGGAATATGGTAAGGATCACCCGCGTACCGTGCAGCTGCAGGATGTGGAAATGGGTAAAAACTATGCCATCATCATCAGCACCAACGGTGGCCTGTGGCGCTACCTGGTGGGCGATACCATACAGTTTGTAAGCCTGGCGCCCTACCGGATACGGGTAAGCGGGCGTACCAAATCATTCATCAATGCATTTGGGGAAGAGCTGATCGTTGAAAATTCTGATAAAGCCATTGCCCATGCCTGTGATGTAACCGGCGCTATAGTGAACGACTATACGGCGGCGCCTATTTATTTTAGCGATGCAGGCAACGGCGGGCATGAATGGCTCGTAGAATTTGATGTGATGCCGGGCAGTGTAGAGCAATTTGTTGAGGTAATGGATAAAACCCTGCAATCTGTTAACTCTGATTACGAGGCTAAACGCCATAAAGATATTGCCCTGCGCATGCCGGTAGTGCATGTGCTGCCTAACGGCACTTTTTGTGAATGGCTAAAGAGCAAAGGTAAGCTGGGCGGCCAGCACAAAGTACCGCGCCTGAATAATGAGCGGAATTATGTGGAGGAGATCTTACGGTTTTCGCAAACGGCGAACCTGTAGTAATTAATAATGAAAAATGAATAATTAATAGAAGGGTGGGAAGAAGATGTGTGTTATTATTCATGAGATAAAGCAGCCTATTTTTTAATCTTTAATTGATATTAACAGACACATGAAACTACTGGAGAACAAAGTTGCTATTGTAACAGGTGCCAGCCGGGGAATTGGAGAAGCAATTGCTGAAAAATTTGCAGAACAGGGAGCCCATGTAGCCTTTACATACGTAAGCTCTGATGAAAAAGCCAAAGCGCTGGAGCAAAAGCTGCAGGCCAAAGGTGTAAAGGCAAAAGCATATAAAAGCAATGCCGGTATTTATGCAGATTGTGAAACGCTGGTAGCTGATGTACTGAAGGACTTTGGTAGTATTGATATATGCGTGAACAATGCCGGTATTTCCAAAGATAACCTGCTGCTGCGCATGAGCGAAGATCAGTGGGATGATGTAATGGACATTAACCTGAAGAGCGTGTATAACATGACCAAGCAGGTAATACGCCCTATGATGAAAGCTAAGAACGGCGCCATCATTAACATGAGCTCCATTATTGGTATTAAAGGTAATGCCGGCCAAAGCAGTTATGCCGCTTCCAAAGCAGGTATTATTGGTTTCACCAAATCTATAGCGCAGGAGCTGGGCAGCCGCAATATACGTTGTAACGCTGTGGCGCCGGGCTTTGTAGAAACAGATATGACGCACTACCTGAAAGATGGTGAAGGCGCTAAAGCCTATATTGAAAAAATTCCCCTGGGCCGCTTTGGCACCCCGGAAGATATTGCCAATGTATGCCTGTTCCTGGCATCTGACATGGGTAACTATTTAACCGGGCAGGTGATCAGCGCTTGTGGCGGGTTGAATATTTAGTGGGGCACATTAGCTTAATAAAAAGCGGGTATATCATTGGTTTGATATACCCGCTTTCCTGTTATAGGCAATGGACTTACTTACCCGCAATATCCACCCTGAAAGTTTCAATGCATTTCCGGTCCTGCAGGGTTACATACACGGTTTTCTTATCCTTACCACCAAATACCAGGTTGCTGCACAACTTACCTTTTAAGGGCACTTCGCGGATCAATTTTCCATCTGGTGAAAGCACGGCTATTACGCCTTTGCCATGGCGGCATACATACAGGTTGCCGGCCTTATCGCATTTCATACCATCAAATCCAAAATCAGGAAATTCGGCAAACAGTTTTTTGTTGAAAATATTGCCGGCATCATCCACATCATAACGCCAGATCTTACGCTGCACACTTTCATTGATGTACAGGTTTTTTTCATCCGGGCTCAGGGCAATACCATTGGCTGTGCCCAGGCGGCGCTCCAGCAATACGGGATTACCGCCCTTGTCTATACGCCACAATTGCCCGCTGCCGGCCCGCCAGTTAGGATCGGTGGCAAACAGCTTGCCTTTGCTGGTAATGCAAATGTCGTTAGGCTGGTTAAACTGGCTGGAGTGCACGTATACGCTCACCGCTTTGGTTTTCATATTCACTTCCAGTATGTTATGGCCTTTAAAATCGGCCAGGTACATATTGCCTTCACTGTTAAACACAATACTGTTGGCGGTGCTGCTATCTGCCAGGGTCACAAATACTTCACCGCTGCCATCTTTGGTATTGATCTTGCCAATGGTGCCGTCTTTCTGGAAATTTACCACGTATAGGTTCCCTGCTTTATCAAAATTAGGGCCCTCAATGTTCTGGGAGAAGGTATTCTCCTGCGTAAGGTCCTGTGCCTCAAACAGTGCCGGTTTTTTTTGTGCGCTAACAGTGCTGCTGACTATAACAGCCGCCAGTAATACGATGGTTTTTTGCATGTTATAAATTATAAATAAGCTGCACTAAGCTATATAAATTTATTAGTGAATACAATAATTTATATACCGGCGGAAAGTATCCTATTTTCGCGCCCATGATCCATGTTTCAGCATTCCAGGATTTAGCACACCTGGCCATTCATAAAGTAGGCAATTCCTCACAGGATGAGCCGTTGATCTGTTCCCAGGCGCCGCTGCCCCTGCAGGATGAAACCATTGGCCAGCTGTTGCTGAACTATTTTATACAACCGTTTACCAACAGCGCAGAATACTTCCGTTTTTTTCACGAGGCCGATCTGCAGCTGAATGAGGTATTCCAGTATTGCAAGCGCATTTTTGCCGACCAGGAAAGTTTTTATGAACAGTCCGTGAATATTGCCAAACATTTATACAAACACTCTACCCATCCTAAAATAAAGGGCGGGGAGCTGTATATCACCTATTTCAATAAATGTTTGACAGACGGGGAGGAGGTGCCGGCCATCGGCATTTTTAAATCAGAGAACCGGGATACGTATTTAAAGGTGTTCCTTTCCAATGATAATTACCAGGTGAACTATGAGGATGGTATTAACATTAACAAGCTGGATAAAGGCTGCCTGGTGTTTAATACTGAAGAAGGGGAGGGTTATAAGGTGAGCATTATTGACAGCATCAGCAAACAGAATGAGGCCGTGTACTGGAAAGACTCTTTTTTACAGGTACAGCGCCGGGAAGACAGCTATCACCAAACAGAAACCATGGTGAACATGTGTAAGCTGTTCATACAGGACAAGCTCCCTGCTGAATATGAAATGAGCCGGGTAGACCAGGTGGACCTCCTGAACAAATCTGCCGCTTACTTTAAGGAAAAGGAGCAGTTCCAGGTAGATGATTTTGCACAGGAAGTGCTAGGCCATCCGGATGCCATCGCATCGTTTAAGGAATACCGTGATCATTTTAAGCAGGAATTCCGGCAGGAGATCCCGGATGAATTTGACATTTCTGCACCAGCCGTAAAAAAACAGCAAAAGGTCTTTAAGAGCGTGCTAAAGCTGGACCGCAATTTTCATATATACATTCACGGTGACCGGGAGCTGATAGAGCGGGGTTATGATGAGGCAACGAACATGCATTACTATAAGCTGATGTTTGAGAACGAAAGCTAGGAGATGTGCAGGTGTGCAGATATGCAAATGTGCAGATGAGAAGGAACCAATATGTCTTAAAATGCAGATGTGCAAACGGAGATCCATTTGCACATCTGCATGTTTATAATTTGCACATTATTTCTTTGTTTTATGCCGTGGCGGACGGTGTTTATGATCCCGTGGTTCCCTGGGTTCCCGCGGCGGGTTGTTATTACCATCCTGCTGCGGTTGGCGGGGGCCTTGCTGCTGTTGTTTATGCTCCGGTTTATGGCCACCACCACCTTGCTGTCCCTGGCCCTGCGGTTTGGGTTCCCGGTGCTTTTGCTCATGGCGGCTACGTTGTTCCGGGCGGTTATTGCCATCTGCTTTCCGGGCCTGCTGCTGTTGTTGCGGTTTTTGTCCGCCGGGCTGGCCCTGGCCTTGTTGTTGCTGCTGTGGTTTCTGCTGCTTTTGTTTTTCCTTATCCTTCTGCTTACGCTTATGGGAGGTTTTTTCCAGGCTGCGCAGGCTTATTTGTCCTACCACATCGGCAAAGCCCAGGTCTGTTTCCTTGGGTTTGCTTGCCACTACTTCCACGGCTTTCAGCTCCTCTGGTTTAATACCCTGTTTGTTTAGCTGGCGTATTTCTTTTACGCGGCTAATGGTCAAGGGGTATTGTTTGTTACTGGTATCGTAACTATACCACATGAGGTTCTTGAAAATATCCCGTTTTTGCAGGGTGGCGGTACCGCCGGTAGTTTCTATGGTATCCGCATCTTCCGGGAAATCCTTCAATGCATCCAGGTAGGTATCCAGCTCATAGTTAAGGCAGCATTTGAGGCGGCCGCACTGGCCGGATAATTTGGCCTGGTTTATAGAAAGGTTCTGATAACGGGCAGCCGTAGTGTTTACACTCTTGAAGTCGGTTAACCAGGTGGAGCAGCACAACTCTCGTCCGCAGCTGCCAATACCGCCTACCTTACCCGCTTCCTGGCGGGCGCCTATCTGCCGCATTTCAACCTTTACACGAAATTCCGAAGCGTATAGCTTAATCAGCTCGCGGAAATCCACGCGGTCATCAGCAGTATAAAAGAAGGTGGCTTTCCGGCCGTCGGCCTGGATCTCTACTTCAGCAAGCTTCATTTCAAGCCCTATACTGCGGGCCATGGCCCGGGCTTTAATGAGGGCGTCTTTTTCGCGGGCCTTATTGTCGTTCATACGGTGCAGGTCGTCGGCCGTGGGGCGGCGCAACACTTTTTTTACCTCAGGGGTATCTTCTGCCCGTCTTTTTTTCATTTGCAGCTTTACTAACTCGCCGGTAAGACTTACGGTTCCTATATCAAAACCGCTAATGCCTTCCACTGTTACCATTTCTCCCTTATCGAAGTACTGTTTGGTAACATTGCGGAAAAAATCTTTACGACTGCCATTATTAAAGCTAACTTCTATAATATCAAATGGTGCTAAGCTGTCACCCAAGGGAATATTGGCCAGCCAATCAAATACATTAAGCCTGTTACATCCTCCGCTACTACATCCTCCATTGCTTTTGCATCCTGCTGGCTTCCCGTCCACTCCCGTACCACATCCGGCACAAGCCATATTGTCTTAGTTTAAGTTTTAGTTATAAGTATCTATTCCAGTCCAACCTGTTCCTCACATCCCATCAAAATACATAAATATTTTATAGGATACAAAGAGCAGGAATAACAAAGGTAACCAAAATAGGCCACGAAAGTTCAGATACAGGGGCCCTGGATCAAAAACCTCACCTATGGGGCCGCCCGGGGTGCATTGCCCTTGTTTTAAGCCACCGGCAAAGGTTTGTTACGGAAAATGTATTGCAGGCGTATGGACAGGGCATGGAATAACAGCTTGGCATTGGCATTACGCTCTATATAATAACAGGCGTTATCCAGCAGCTGCATGATCTGTTCCATCTGCTGCAGGTTCACCAGCTTATTCAGCTTGGCGGCAAAATCCATTTCCTCCTCTGAAAAGGCCAGCACCTCCCGGCTAAGGAACTGCAGGCGCAGGCTATGCTCCAGCAGGGTAATAAAATAGCGCAGGAACTGTTTCTGGTTCTCACGCCCCATTTTGGCGCTGGCTATCTGCTCTATCCATTGCTGCAGGGCCGGGCGGTTGCCGGTAAAAATGCCATTCAGCCAGGTACGCAGCAGCTCATGATAATCATCTTCCGCGTTTTGCAGCAGGTACATGGCCTCCCGGTAATTGCCCATGGCAATGGTGGCCACCTGCCGGGCTTTGGCGGGTGCTGCCTTGGCCCGTTCTACCAGCGCATTTACCAGCACCTCTTTTGGCAGCGGGTTTATTTTTATGAGATGGGTGCGGGAAAGAATGGTGGCCAGGATCTGCTCCTGGTTTTCCGCTACCAGTATAAAAAGGGTATTGGCCGGCGGCTCTTCAATCAGCTTTAACAGGCGGTTGCCCTCATTGCCCAGGTATTCGGGCATCCACATGAGTAAGATCTTATACTGGCTTTCAAAACTCTTGAGGCTTAGCTTACGGATAATATCATGGCACTCACTGGCGGTAATGTTACCCTGCTTGTTCTCTGCCCCAATAAACTGCAGCCAGTCATAGGCGTTCCCGTAAGGGTGGGTGCCAATGAACTCCCGCCACTCCGAAACATAATCGGTGCTCAAAGGTTTATCGCCCGGCTTGCGGGGAATAACGGGGTAAGAGAAATGAATATCCGGGTGAATATACTGGCCGGCTTTTATACAGGCGGAACATTGGCCGCAGGCATCTTTTTCCTGTTTGTTCTCACATACCATGTATTGCGCAAAGGCCAGCCCAAGGGATAAGCCCCCGGCCCCTTCCGGCGCCAGTAACAGCATGGCATGGCTTAAGCGGTTCTGCTCCACGGCCTGTATAAGCTGCTGCTTAATAGTTTCCTGCCCTATGATGTTTGAGAATAGCATGTATTAATGTGCTGATGTGCAAATATGCAGCGGCGCAGGTGAATGTTTAACATTCGCCGGTGCTGCAGGTATGCAAATATGCAAATGTTTTCTTTATTATCGGCACACTGCAACGGGCTGCCTATTTTAATGAAGTAAAACAAACATTGCTGAAGGTGCCTTTACCGGTAAGGGTGTGGTTATTGCTTTCAAAGTAATAGCTGCCGCTCATAGTTTGTTTGCTGATGTTCCAGCGGGTAATGGTAATGCTGGAGGTATCGGTATCTGCAAACTTGAACTCGTTGCCGGTTTTAACAGCGGCTACTACCAGGCCGCTGGTAGTGCTGTCCCGGTTCCCCCTAAAGATATAGGTTTTAAGGGGCAGGCTATCGTTATACAAGGCAGCGTCCTGGTACGTGCCGTGCCGGAGGTTAAAGATGATCTTAAAGGAATCATTGGCGGTTTCCATTGTAAGATACTTGCTGCCGCCGGTGTCTGATGGTATACGGAAAAGGGTATTGTTATTTACCTTAAGTGCATAGCGGCTACTGTCTTGCAGGGTAAGGCCCATGTAGTAATTATTACAGGTAAAGGATGGGGTATTATAATCACTTTTACAGGCGGCGTTTGCTCCGCAAAGTAATACGGCTATCAGAAAGCGTATCTGGTTATTACTCATAGCATATGCATTGGATCATACAGCAAACACTACACACCCATCCCTGATTTAGTTTTACAGGATGTGTGTGTAGTGTTATATAAAAAAACGTATCGTCTAAACTGGCAAATAGTTACGAGAGGGAGAAGGGGTCTGTCGCCTGGCTACAATGATTAGTTGTAGTGCTTTTCAATGGCTGCAATCACTTCGGCAGACATGGGCTGTGTTTTAGGAGCAAATACAGCTACCAGGTTACCTTTTTCATCCAGCAGGTATTTCTGGAAGTTCCAGGTTACTTCTTCCGGCTGAAAATGTTTGGCCTTGCTTTCTGCCAGCAGCCATTTGTATAACGGATGAATATCATCGCCCTTTACAGATATTTTAGCCGCCATGGGAAAAGTTACTGCATATTTCTTTGTGCAGAACTCCTGGATCTCTTTATTGGAGCCGGGTTCCTGCGCATGGAAGTTATTGGCCGGGAAACCGATGATCACCAGCTTACCTTCATATTTTTTATACAGGTTTTCCAGGTCGGCATACTGGGGCGTGTTACCGCATTGGGATGCCGTGTTAACGATCAGGATCTTTTTCCCTTTGTAATCGGCAAAATTGATCTTGCCACCGTCAATAGATTCAACTTTGAAATTATAAACCGTTCCGGCCGCTGTCATAAACGCAAAGAGTATGGTAGTTATCAATGTCTTAATCATGATGGTAAGTTTTTGTAAGGCAAAATATGCAGGGTTTTAATCTGGCTTGTAAAGTTAATTATCCTCTATCAAATTAAGCAATTAATTATACCAGCGGCGGGCATCAGCTGCTGGTATAAGCCAGGGTACAAATGCTTACCGTAGCCCGGGCGGCCACCAGTGCCTGGCTGCAGGCTTCTGTAGTGGCGCCGGTGGTAATTACATCATCTATTAACAGCACATGACGGCCCTGTAAGGTATCCGGTTTTTTAACGGCAAATACGCGGGATACATTTTCCCAGCGGGAGGCACGGTTCCGGCGGGTTTGGGAACCGGCATGCTGCATTCTTTGCACGGCATGGGGTAATGCCGGTTTTTGCACCACAGTGGCAATACCCTGTGCCAGCAGGGCTGCCTGGTTATAACCGCGCTGCCTTTCCCTGGCGGCATATAGAGGTACAGGTATAATGCAGTCAATTTCGTATAGCCATGTGCTTTGTAACAGCATATGGCCCATTTGCCGGCCCAGGTGCAGGGCAATATCTTTCCGCTGGTGGTACTTGAACTGGTGAATTAATTTTTGCAGCATGGATGCCTGGGTGTAGTAGTAGGCTGCCATGGCATAACGGATGTTTACACGGCCCCAGAAAATTTTCTCCACCGGATTATGCAAGTGCTGCTGAAAGCCGGTAGCCGGCAGCTTCCGGTTGCAATGCAAACAAAGGATCTGTTCTGTGCGGGCCAGGTCGCGGCCGCAGCCCTCACAGGTGTGCGGATAAAAGAGATGCACCAGCGATGAGAGCAGGGTGTTAACAGTGGTCATGGATATGCGTTAAATCATTATGAAAATAATGATTAACAGGGAGATAGGGAAATGAATGTAAAATCATAAATGTAAAATGCTAAATGTAAAAGTGAATGCAGTACTGCACTGACTTTTACATTTAGCATTGAAAATCTTACATTCTTAGAACAGTTGCTGATATACTTCATCTACCCGGCCTACCGGCGCTACTTCAATATTGAACTTGCCGCTATGCGCGCCCTGTTTGTTATAGCGGGAAATAAAGATCTTATCAAAGCCTAATTTCTCCGCTTCTGCAATACGCTGTTCAATACGGTTTACAGCGCGGATCTCCCCGCTGAGTCCAACTTCACCGGCAAAACAGATCTTACTGCCTATGGCAGTATCTTCATAAGAGGAAAGCAGCGCGCATAAAACTGCCAGGTCAATAGCAGGATCCTCTACCCGGATGCCGCCGGCAATGTTTAAGAACACATCCTTTACACCAAAGTGAAAGCCGCCGCGTTTTTCCAGTACAGCCAGCAGCAGCTGCAGGCGGCGCAGGTCAAAACCAGTAGCAGTACGTTGCGGCGTGCCGTAAACAGATTGTGTTACCAGTGCCTGCACCTCTACCAGCATAGGGCGCATACCTTCCATAGTAGCAGCAATGGCTACACCGCTTAGCTGATCCTCCCGTTGCGAGATCAATATTTCAGAAGGGTTGGTTACCTGCCGCAGGCCATACCCCGTCATTTCATAAATACCCAGTTCAGAGGTGGATCCAAAGCGGTTCTTGATAGTGCGTAAAATACGGTAGGCATAATGCTGGTCGCCTTCAAACTGCAGCACGGTATCTACCATGTGCTCCAGTATCTCGATGCCGGCAATGGCGCCGTCTTTGGTAATATGCCCTATCAGGAATACAGGCGTATGCGTTTCTTTGGCAAAACGCTGCATTTCTGCGGTGGTTTCGCGGATCTGTGAA
This sequence comes from Chitinophaga sp. GbtcB8, assembly GCF_019091455.1. Taxonomy (GTDB): domain Bacteria; phylum Bacteroidota; class Bacteroidia; order Chitinophagales; family Chitinophagaceae; genus Chitinophaga. Next base: position 246,199 of record NZ_JAGXJN010000004.1, on the reverse strand, counting down.
ATGCTGCCGGGAGCTGCTTCAATAAAAGGTGATTGCAGGGTTTGAATAGAGTCTACGATCACCAGCTGCGGGCGCAGTTTTTTTATTTCCTGGAAAATAGTTTGGGTAGATGTTTCTGTAAGCAGGAAGAACTGATCATTCTGGATCTTTAATCGATCGGCACGCATTTTTATTTGCTGCGCACTTTCTTCCCCGCTGATATAAAGTGTAGTGATCTGCGATAGCTGTAATGCATTTTGCAGGAATAAAGTAGACTTACCAATGCCGGGCTCACCGCCTACCAGCACCAGGGAGCCTGGCACAATACCGCCGCCCAGCACGCGGTTCAGCTCTGCGTCACCTGTTATTAAGCGTTCGTCTTCTGTGCTGCTTACTTCAGAGAGGTTTACAATATTATCTGCAGCGGGCGAAAGTTCGGGTTGTTTCCAGCTGCTGTTCCTGAGTGGAATATCTTTCTGGATCTTTTCTTCTACAAATGTGTTCCATTGTCCGCAGCTGGGACAACGCCCGCTCCATTTTGCTGATTCATATCCGCATTGCTGACAAAAGAATGCGGTTTTAATTTTACTCATGCAATAAAGGTAATGGTAAGTTAAATGATTTGAGAAGTGTAAACAGGAAATGAGGATAACAAATAAGCAGTGATTTTATACCGCGTAATGATTTGTAAAAAGAAAAAGAGCCAACAGAAGATTCCGTTGACTCTTTCTACTTACTAACCCATTAAATTCAGGTCTAAATTACTAAATGGGTTCAGAATAAAAAAGTTTATTTAATTGATGTGAATAACTTTTGAGCAATTTTCATAATGTGACAGATCGGCTCCCATCGCCTGTTTCAGGGCATTCTGAGTTTAATATTACTTGCGTTGAAAGGTCGTAAAATATTGATAAATAGGAGTGATGCCGGTTTATTTTACATATAAAAAAAACTTAATAATAGAGTGCCTTGTTCCTGACAAATAGTCTATAATAAATATATGATATTGCTTACATGACGCCACAATGACAGCATTAATTTTTGAAACTGACACTCCGGAGGCCTGTTTGCCCGGGATTTCTTAAGAAAAGCCTAAAACCTTGTACCGCAGTGGTATTGGATAACATTTTGATAGAATACAGTAGTAATTTTGTTACAGAATTAACCTTCATTGAGCATGACAACTGATCTTATGTTATTTATAATGCCCGGTATGCCGCCCGGGGTAATGCTTTTATCCCTGTTATTCATAGGCATTAGCCTGCTGGTGAGCTGGCGGCTGCGCAGCAAGTTTAAGGAATACAGCCAGGTACCCGTCTCATCCGGATTTACCGGTAAGCAAATTGCGGAGAAAATGCTGCAGGACAACGGTATTTACGATGTGCAGGTGGTTTCTGTGGACGGTTTTCTCTCTGACCACTATAACCCGGAAAACAAAACCGTGAACCTGAGCCCTGACGTATACAGCACTGCCAGTGTGGCTGCGGCCGCTGTGGCGGCTCACGAATGCGGCCATGCCGTACAGCACGCCCAGGCCTATAAGTGGCTTGGACTGCGCTCCAAGCTGGTTCCGGCCGTGCAGGTAAGCTCCAACCTGGTACAATGGGTGCTTTTAGGGGGTATTTTGCTGGTAAATGTGTTTCCGGCCTTATTACTGGGCGGTATTATATTATTTGGCGTAACCACCCTGTTTGCGGTGATCACCCTGCCGGTGGAGTTTGATGCCTCCCGCCGGGGCCTGGCCTGGCTAAATAGCGCCGCGCTCATGCAGCCGGCTGAATACGGCAAAGCCAAAGATGCCCTGTGGTGGGCCGCCCTGACCTATGTGGTAGCCGCTGTGGCTTCTATTGCCACCCTGGTACAGTATATACTTATTTATATGGGCGCCCGTAACAGAGACTAAAATTATCAAGGGTTTAATCATTTAAGCGAAAAACTCCATTTGCCTTTGTGGTAAATGGAGTTTTTCATTTAAAGCCTTATATTTGTTTCTTTTTTCCAGGTTAAATTTTATTTAATTACGGAAATTTCTGACTTGTGGGACAACCAAATGACTAATGGAACTGATGTACCGTCTTTTGAAATGAATGTTATAAAACCTTATTTCGGCCTGTCGGCTGAACCCCGTTAAACTTTGAACCAAAAAATAGCTTATGCGAAGAATCTACTCCCTTCTTGCAGGCATGCTGCTCGTCATGTCTCAATTCGCCTATGCACAGCAAAAAACTATCACCGGTAAGGTAACAGACGCCAAAGATGGCAGCGATCTGCCAGGTGTTACCGTACAGGTGAAAGGTACTGCTGTGGGCACTGCTACCGGTATTAATGGTACCTATACAGTGACTTTACCTAAAGGCGCCAACACACTGGTATTTTCTTTCATTGGTTATGCCAGCCAGGAAATTACCGTAACCAATCAAAGTACTGTAAACATCTCTATGAGCACAGGTAACAAAGACCTGTCTGAAGTAGTGGTGGTTGGTTATGGTACACAAACCAAACGTGATATTACAGGCTCTGTAGCCAAAGTAAGCAGCCACGAAATAGAGAATTTCCCGGCGCCCAGCTTTGAATCTGCTATACAGGGTAAAGCCGCCGGTGTGGTAATAGAATCCGGCAGTGGTAAGGTAGGCCAGGGATTGAAGGTGCGCATACGCGGTACCTCTTCTATTTCTGCCAGCAGCCAGCCGCTGTATGTAATAGATGGTTTGCCCATACAAACAGCAAGCCAGTCTGATGTAAACAACGAGATCACCAACCCTGTTGCTGACCTGAACCCGAACGATATTGAATCTATAGAGGTTTTAAAAGATGCATCAGCTACCGCTATTTATGGCGCCCGTGGAGCCAATGGCGTAGTATTGGTAACCACCAAAAAAGGCCGCGCCGGTCAGAAAACAGTGTTAAGCCTGGATATGAATACCAGCTGGGGCAAGCCTACCAAAAAACGTCATTTCCTGAATGCCAAACAATATGTTGACCTGATTGAGGAAGCAGCCGTAAATGATGGTAAGATAGATTTTGCAAACGGTGATACCGGTTATGATACCGAAGCAGATGCTATTGCAGATTATAAATCTTACTATGAAGGTTTGCTGGACAATTATGCATTAGGTACCGACTGGAGTAAACAGGCGGTGGATGTTAACTGGGAAGATCAGTTATACCGTAAGGTAGCCCATGGCAATCAGGTGAACCTGAGCGCAAGCGGCGGTAATGAAAAAACCCGGTTCTTTGCTTCCGGTTTTTATAACGACCAGGATGCAGTAGTGATCGTAAACCGCTTTAAACGTTATGGTGGCCGCTTAAACCTGGAACATTCTGCTACAGATAAATTATCATTAGGCCTGAACCTTAGCATTACACGCTCTGAGCTGAACCGTGTTTCTGATGATAACTCTTATTCTACTCCCGGCCAGATCGTAGCACAGATACCGATCTCACCGCTTATTGACCCCGAAACCGGCAAGTTAAATAAACGCACCTTATATGCCAACGGTCTGGTAGATGCAGCGCTGAACAGTGATGTACAAACCACTTTCAGAAGCTTAGGCAACGCTTATGCCAGCTATAATTTCCTTCCCTGGTTATCCTTCCGCAGTGAGTTTGGTGCAGACATCATGAGCTTTTACCAGGAAGGTTTTGTTGGTAAGGATGCTACGGATGGCGGCGGTATTGGTAAAGGCCAGAATTTCAGCACACAGGCCGTATCATTCAATACCAATAACTACTTTACCATTTCTCCGGTACTGGGCGGCAAGCATAAATTGACTGCTACCTTAGGTATGAGCTACCTGCAGAATGATACCAAATCAAATTCCATCCAGGCAGAAGGTTATCCTTCTGATGCGGTGAAGAATTTGTCCGGTGCTACCAACGTAACCTTTGGTTCTTCTACCAACGACCGTTACGACTTTTTATCTTACTTCCTGCGCGCTAACTATAGCTTTAACGATAAGTACCTGCTGGGCGCCAGTGTAAGAACAGACGGTTCTTCCCGTTTTGGACCCAATAACCGCTGGGGTACTTTCCCCGCAGTATCTGCAGGCTGGGTAATTTCACAGGAAGATTTTCTGAAGAGCCAGCAGACATTAAGTTTCCTGAAACTGCGCGCCAGCTACGGTTTTACAGGGAACGCAGAAATAGGGGAGTATCAATATCTGTCATTATACAATATCAGCAACTATCCGGGCCTGCCTGGGTTTGTACCTTCCCAGCTGGCTAACCCCGACCTGCACTGGGAAAAAACAAAACAGTTTGACGTAGGTTTGGAATTCGGCTTATTTAAAGGGCGCCTGAGTGGTGAAGTAGATTATTATGATAAGAAGACCTCAGATCTGTTGCTGGCTGTAAATATACCATCAACAACCGGGTATAGCTTTATTACGCAGAACTTAGGTAAGTTAAGCAACAAAGGGGTCGAGCTGACATTGAATTCCATCAACTTTGACGGGCCTTTCCGCTGGACCACATCCTTTAACATTGCTTACAATAAGAACCGCATTACTGATATACAGGGACAGATCATTGAAGCCGGCCAGCAACGCGCTGTTGAAGGCGAAGCTATCGGCGCTTTTTTCCTGCAGAAATATTTAGGTGTAGATCCTGCAACCGGCGATGCTTTATATGAAGATAAAGACGGTAAGCCTACCACTAGCTATAACCAGGCTGTAAGAAAAGTAGTAGGTAACTCCAATCCTGATTTTACAGGAGGTTTTAATAACACCTTCTCTTATAAAGGATTTGACCTGAGTGCTTTCTTCACTTTTGTACAGGGTAACGAGATCTATAACAGGGCCGGTGTATACCAGTCAGCAAGCTTTGGCGGCAGCCTGGATAATCAAACCACAGAGGTATTGGCCAGGTGGCAAAAGCCAGGTGATATTACCAATGTGCCGCGTGTAAGCCTGAGTTATCCTACCGGTCAGCGGGCATCTTCACGCTGGATCTATGATGGTTCTTATATACGCCTGAAAACAGTAACGCTGGGTTATAACATTCCCAAGTCTGTAATGGCTGCATTGAAAATAAGCAGCGCCCGCGTTTATGTATCCGGTTATAACCTGTGGACAAAAGCAGATTATATCAGTGATCCGGAAGTAAGTACAGCACCATTGGGTGGTACCAGCGAAACTTCCCAGAACATTGTAGGGGGAACAGATTTTTATACTATTCCCCAGGCACGGCAGATACTGGTGGGTTTGAATGTTAAATTTTAAGTGACTAAAACTCTTGTACATGAAACTTACGCGATATATATCAATCAGCCTGCTCACCGGCGCACTGTTGTTAACCGGTGCAGCCTGTAATAAAAAGCTGGATGTAGTACCGGGTCAAAGCATTACTCCCGACCAGATACAAACTGCTGCGGATGTAAAAGCGGTGTTGTTCGGTGCTTACAATTCCATGCAGCACTTTAATGCCTTTGGTGAGCGGTACCCATTGATTGCTGACCTGCTGGGCAGCGCAGGGCAAACGGCTTTTGTGGGCACTTTTGTGGACTACAGAGATGTGTATAACAAGGCAATGGTAAGCTCTAACAGCATTGCATCCGGCATCTGGGGCCGTGCTTACATTATCATTAGCAGCGCCAATACGGTACTGGCCAAAGCCGACCTGCTGGATGAAAACGAGCGGGATGCCATTACCGCCGAAGCCCGCTTTATCAGAGGGGTAACCTATTTTGAGCTGGTGAACTTTTTTGCTTTGCCTTATTCTGCCGGTAACCAGACTGTGAATGAAGCAGTGCCGCTGATATTAGACCCGGTGGAAGTATATGATGCCTCCAAGGATATTAAGCCCCGTGCAAAAGTAGCAGAAGTATATGCCCAGATCTTATCTGACCTGACGGAGGCTGCTGATAAAATGCCGGCAACCAATCCTAATGGCAGGGCTACCAAATACTCTGCACTGGCATTCCTTTCCAGGGTATATCTGGCGCAGCAAAAATATACAGAGGCTGCTACTGCTGCCAATGAGGTGATCACCAAGAGTGGCCTTTCCCTGACAGCTACTTTTGATAAAGCATTCAATAATATCAGCAATTCATCTGAGGATGTATTTGCCATCCAGCAAAACAACCAGAGTAATGCCGGTACCAGCAATAACGGTCTTACAACCATGTATGCTGCTTATAGCCTGGAACCATCCGGAAGAGGTGATGTGACAGTAGCACCTACCTACCTGGACCTGTACGAAGACGGAGATGACCGGAAAGCCTTTGTATATGAAGGCGATGGTATTGCCGGTAACCAGGGCAGCACCTATACCGGCAAATGGACCCTGTTCTATAAAGCTATTCCGGTAGTACGTTTATCTGAAATGTACCTGACCCGTGCGGAAGCCAATGCCCGCAGCGGTGGTGCACAGGTAGGCGCCAACACTCCGCTGCAGGATGTGAATTTTGTACGGGCCCGCGCCAATGCAACTGCCCTGGCTACGGTTACTGCCGACCAGGTTGTGCAGGAGCGCTTCCGCGAGCTGGCTTTTGAAGGCGACTGGCTGTGGACTAAGAAAAGGCTGAAAATGAATGTAGGGACTAAGGTATATACAGATAATTTCCTGGTATTACCGGTGCCGCAACGTGAAAGGGATGTAAATAAACAGCTTACGCAGAACCCCGGCTACGATCAGTAAAAAGATTATCATATGTTGGTAAAGGCTTGCTAATCATGGCAAGCCTTTACTTTTTTAAATAAAAGCCCCATCAATAGCGGATCTGGCGCTGGTTGAAAACTTTTTATCAAAATTTTTATTGAAAATCAATCTATTGCAAGGGGTGTCCACAAAAAATAACGTTAAACCCATGGTTATTCCGCAGCAACTACTTAGTTTTGCACTCCCGATTTTACGGGACAACTATTTACTGACGTTGTGATTTGCTTTCAAATTTTATTCTATAAAAAATGAACACTTTAAGTTACAAAACTAAATCGGCCAACGAAGCTACTGTAAAGCGTGACTGGTACATTGTAGATGCTACCAACTTAACGCTGGGTCGCATGAGCGCCAAGATAGCGGCCATTCTGAGAGGTAAAAACAAACCTTATTATACGCCTCATACCGACTGTGGTGATTACGTGATCGTGATCAATGTTGAGAAAGTGATACTGACCGGTAACAAAATGGACGAAAAGGAATACCAGACCTATTCCGGCTACCCCGGTGGTCAGAAGGCTGAGTTGGCAAAAGACCTGATCCGCCGCCGTCCGGAAGTAATGATAGAAAGGGCTGTAAAAGGTATGCTGCCTAAGAACCGCCTGGGTCGTAAGATGTACAAGAAATTATTTGCCTATGCCGGTGCTGCGCATCCGCACACAGCGCAGAAACCGCAAACCTTAACTTTCTAATTTTTCTCTGATACATGGAAAAGCAAAAAAATACCATTGGTCGTCGTAAAGAAGCTGTAGCCCGCGTATATGTAAGCAAGGGTACCGGCAACATTACTGTTAACGACAAGGACTATAAAACATATTTCGCGCTTGTATACCTGCAGAACCAGGTAGAAGCGCCCTTTAAAACCATTGACGCGCTGGACAAATTTGACGTGAAGGTGAACGCTGCCGGTGGTGGTATTAAAGGCCAGGCAGAAGCCGTGAAGCTGGGTATTGCCCGTGCACTGTGCGAGATTAATGCAGAATTCCGCCCTGCCCTGAAAGCAGCCGGCCTGCTTACCCGCGATCCCAGATCTGTTGAGCGTAAGAAACCAGGTAAACGTAAAGCAAGAAGAAGCTTCCAGTTCTCTAAACGCTAGTATATGGGAGCTATTAGCTCTTAGCTTTTGGCCTTTAGCTAAATGCTATCAGCTAACGCTAACAGCTAATTAAATTATTGATCCTTTTAACAGAGCATAATAAACATGGAAAATAATACCTCATTACAGCAGCAGTTACTGGAGGCAGGTGTGCACTTTGGTCACCTGAAGAAGAAATGGAACCCGAAGATGCTGCCATATATCTTCGCCGAAAAGAAAGGTATTCACATCATTGATCTGAACAAAACCGTAGAAGGTTTACAGGACGCAGCAGCGGCCCTGAAATCCATCGCCAAAAGCGGTAAAAAGATCATGTTTGTGGCTACTAAAAAGCAGGCAAAAGAAATCGTAGCCGAAGCATCCAAGCGTATCAACATGCCTTATGTAACAGAAAGGTGGTTAGGTGGTATGTTAACCAACTTTGCTACTATCCGTAAGAGCGTGAAGAAAATGCAGAGCATTGAGAAAATGCTGACAGACGGCACTTTCGATAACATTACCAAAAAAGAACGCTTAACCTTAAGCCGCGATAAAGAGAAAATGGAGAAAGTGCTGGGTGGTATCGCTCAACTGGCACGCGTTCCGGCTGCACTGTTCATCATTGACATCAGCCACGAACATATTGCACTGGCAGAAGCCCGCCGTTTAGGTATCTCTACCTTCGGTATGGTGGATACCAACTCCGATCCTACCAAGGTTGATTTTGCAATTCCCGCCAATGACGATGCTACCAAATCCATCGCCATTATTACTAACTACATCGCAGCAGCTATTGCAGAAGGTCTTTCTGAAAGAGCTACTGAGAAAACCGATGAGGTGATCGAAGAGGAAGAAGCAGATAACAAAGCCCTGCGCTTTGAGCTGGAAGGTGGTGAAGACCGTGAAAGAGCCCGCAGAGGCGGTCCCGGCGGCGGTGGCAGAGGCCCTGGTGGTCCTGGCAGAGGTCCCGGTGGTGGTGGCGGTAACCGTCCTGGTGGCGGTGGCCCCAACAGAGGCGGCGGCGGCAACAGACCTGGCGGTAACAGGCCCGGTGGCGGTGGCGGCGGACAGCGTCGTCCCTCCGGTGCAGGTGGCGGCAACAGGCCTGGTGGCGGCAGATAATATTAATTACGAATTATCAATTACGAATTACGAGTTGTGATCTATGTGATTGCTTACATTCGTAATTCGTAATTATTTAATAGGTAATTGAACAAGTACTTCGTAAACTCTAAAACTATTTATAAGTCATGGCAACAATTACAGCGGCTGATGTAAACAAACTGCGTCAGCAAACTGGCGCGGGTATGATGGACTGCAGAAAGGCACTGGTAGAAAGTGACGGTGATTTTGAACAGGCAGTGGATTACCTGCGTAAGAAAGGTCAAAAAGTAGCGGCTTTACGTTCTGACCGCGAAACCAAAGAAGGCGTTATCATTGCTAAAACCACCGCAGACAATAAGTCTGGTGTGATAGTAGGCTTAGGTTGCGAAACCGACTTTGTGGCCAAAAATGAAGACTTCGTAAAATTTGCACAATCTATAGTAGATCTGGCTCTTAGCACGGGTGCTAAAACCATTGAAGAGCTGGGCGCCGCTACACTGGACGGTGCTACCGTTGCAGATAAAGTGAACGACCAGGTAGCCAAGATCGGTGAAAAGATCACCCTGAGCAAATTTGAACGGATCGATGCTGCTTCTGTAACCGCTTACATCCACGGTAACTACCGCATGGGCGTACTGGTAGGCTTCTCCAAACCTGCTTCTGAAGAAGTGGGTAAAGACGTAGCCATGCAGATTGCTGCTATGAACCCGATTGCGGTTGACGCTGACAGCGTACCGGCTGATGTTATTGCCCGTGAAAAGGACATTGCAGTTGAGCAGGTGAAGGCAGAAGGTAAACCCGCTGAAATGGCAGAAAAAATTGCCATGGGTAAAGTGAATAAATTCTTCAAGGAAAGCACGCTGTTAGCGCAGGCTTTTGTAAAAGATAATAACAAATCCGTAGCAGATTACCTGAAATCAGTATCCGCTGATCTCACGGTAACCGCCTTTAAACGCATCGCGTTAGGGTAATCGGATCACAGGGAAAAAAGGAGAGAAGAAAATTCTCTCCTTTTTTTTGTGCATATACCTGTATATTTATCGTAAATAACTGATAAACTAACCACCTTCTACAATCTTATTATAGCGTCATGTTGCCTAAGTACAAGCGAATTTTACTCAAACTGAGCGGTGAGTCCCTGATGGGCGATGGAAATTATGGTATTGATCCGAAAGTAATCACACATTATGCGTATGATATTAAATCCGTAACAGACCTGGGCGTACAGGTAGCCATTGTAATTGGCGGCGGTAATATCTATCGTGGTATGAATGAAGCAGAGACCGGGATCGAGCGGGCACAGGGTGACTATATGGGTATGCTGGCCACCGTAATTAACGGTATGGCTATGCAAAGCGGACTGGAAAAAGTTGGTTTGTACACCCGCCTGCAATCGGCCATTAAAATGGAGCAGATCGCAGAGCCTTACATTCGCCGCCGCGCTATACGCCACCTGGAAAAAGGCCGTGTAGTGATCTTTGGCGCCGGCACCGGCAACCCTTACTTTACAACTGATACGGCCGCATCCCTGCGCGCCATAGAAATACAGGCCGATGTGATCTTAAAAGGTACCCGTGTGGATGGTATTTATACCGCCGATCCTGAGAAGGACAGCACTGCTACCCGCTTTGAATCCATCACCTTTGCAGAAGTGTACCAGAAATCACTGAACGTAATGGATATGACGGCCTTTACCCTTTGCCAGGAGAACAAGCTGCCTATTATTGTATTTGACATGAACAAACCCGGCAACCTGTTACAGGTGATCATGGGTAAACGTGTGGGTACACTGGTAACCGCCTGATAAAATTAATTTGCAGCGATAGATATGCAGATGTGCAAATGGAGCTCCGTTTGCACATCTGCATTTTAATTTATACCGGCTATACGTGCCGTTACTGCCGTTACTTAGTGTAGTCTGCTTTTAATACTTCCTGCAGGCGCTCATAGGGGATAAATAAATTTACCTGACCCATTGCATACGGCCCTATTTCATAGGGCGTGTAGCTGAACACAATGCCCTTATTGGTAAGCACAAAATTATTGTTGGGCTCAATACTATCCACCAGCAGCATTTCCTTAACAGGCTGGCCTTCCGGTGTCTGGTAAGCTTCGTGAAAGGACAGCTCCAGCTCCCGCGTGAGCACCGGCTTATAATCGCCTTTAAAAATGTCATCCAGGGTAAGCACTTTTTTCTTATCCAGGTCCAGCACCTGGTGTATGGCGCCGCCATTACCATGTGCGCCGCCGGTAAAATCATAGCCAAAGTACTCTAAAGACAGCAAGGGGTACTGGTTCCATACTACTTTTATATCGCCTTCAGAGGTCCAGTTCCAGGATGCGCTGCCTTCGCTTTGCAGGGCTGCACTGTCAATGGTGGAAGCGCTGCCTTTATAGCTGACCAGGAAAGAATCATTACTTCTTTTTACAAACTGCTGCGGATCATTAACCGGGGTTTTACCGGTAATGGCTGTTTTAATAAGATCTGCAATGCCGGCATCAGTACGGGCAGCCGGCCATATAATGCTGTTAGCGGCTTCCCCCATGGGTGATTCAGGAGCATTGGCCAGCAGCGGAGCGCTATCCTTTGCATAATATACATCAAAGTGTACTGCCTTACTAAAATCAGGATGCAGCAGGAACTTGTACGCAGTGCCTTTGCCGCGCCAGGTGCCGGTAAAGTTGCCGGAGCTATCCAGCTTGCCGCGGAAGGTGATCTCCTCATCGCCCCGGCTATCTTCGTATAGGGTTAACTGTTGGCTGCTGGAATCCGGGCTGCCCCATATGCTAATGGGCTCACCCACCTTGTCATATACATAATAACCGCGGTAAATATCCGGCCCGGTCTTAAGCAGCTGCATGGTAACCTCCTGCTCGCCCACCACGCCTTTCAGCTGTAAATAAAAATAAGGGGCAGCTGCAGGGGCTGTATTGGCTGCCAGCGTACTGTCTGCTGTAGTATTGCCGGGTTTACTGTGCTGCCCGCAGGCCGTAAGAACAGCGGCTGCCAGCAAAAAAAACAGGGGATGTTTGTTCATGGTATTTGATGTTGAACAGGTACAAGTTTACGAAATTATGCGAAACGCTGAATGCGGAATGCAGCGTTCCGCATTCAGCTTAAAATTCGTAATTCATCCGGCTGCCCTTACCTTTGTATCAATTAAAAACGGGCCTATGTTAAATAAACAAGTAGCAGCACTGCGTAAGGATTATCGCCTGGCCTCCCTGGATGAAAGCGAGGTGGAAAAAGATCCGCTGAAACAATTTGAGCAGTGGTGGCAGGATGCCATTAACAGTGAGCTGGATGAACCTAATGCCATGACACTGGCTACCAGCACCCCGGAGGGCCGTCCTTCCGCACGCATTGTATTATTAAAGAGTTTTGATACAGATGGGTTTACTTTCTTTACCAATTATGAAAGCCGTAAAGGGCTGGAAATGGCGGCTAACCCGCAGGTGAGCCTGTTATTTTTCTGGCGGGAGCTGGAGCGGCAGGTGCGTATAGACGGTATAGTTAGTAAAACGCCCGCTGCCATCAGTAATGAATATTATGATTCACGCCCACTGGGCAGCCGTATTGGCGCTATCGCATCTCCACAAAGCAGGGTTATACCGCACCGCTCTTTTTTAGAAGAGCAGGTAAACACACTGGCTGAAAAATATGTGCTGGAAACACCTGTGCGGCCTGATAACTGGGGCGGCTATACGGTAAAACCCCTGTTAATGGAATTCTGGCAGGGACGCAGCAATCGCCTGCATGACCGTGTACAATATACGCTAACAGAAGGGGAAGGCTGGAGAATAGAGCGGCTGGCGCCATGATTAATTACGATTGAGTAGTTCGGGGATCTAAGTGGTTTATGAAAAGTGGAAATAACTATGAATGGGGAGTGAGTGGATGTGTTGCTTACGCCTTACAGAAATACTAACGCCTGATGCTATTTACACTGAATGTATTACAACATACACCAGCGTTCAGCCTCAGGCGTTCCGCGTTAAGCACAATCCGTAATTTGAACTATGCTTTCTTTTCTGCTTTAGCAGCAGTTTTCCTGGTTTTGGCAGGTCTTGCCTTACCGAAGGATTTGTTGGAGATCTTACCTCTTTTGGTTTTGATATCACCTCTACCCATTGTAATAATAATTTACAGTTTTAGAATTTGCAGTTTTGCCTGCCTAATCAGGCGCAAATTACGCAATTCGCGCCATTCCTGAAAGTGTTGCCTATAAAGCAAAAAAAAGCAAGAAACAAAACTGTTCCTTGCTTGAATAAGTTGTGCTAACCGATTAGAGCTTGTCAGACAGCGCTTTACCAGCTTTGAATTTAGCAACTTTCTTAGCCTTGATCTTGATGATCTGGCCAGTCTGAGGGTTTCTACCATTACGGGCAGCACGCTTAGAAACAGAGAAAGTACCAAAACCAACCAGGGTTACTTTTCCACCTTTTTTCAGTGTATCAGCAACAGCTTTGGTAAAAGAATCCAATGCTTCGTTAGCTTGAGTTTTAGTGATGGCGGCATCTTTTGCCAGTTTGTCGATTAATTCGGCTTTGTTCATAGTTAGTAAGATTTAACTAGTGAAAAATGTTTGATGTGAGCAAATATAAAGCGTTTTATCAGATTACCAAATTTTTTGCTGCAATTATAACCAAATTTTTATCGGCTGTAAGGGGCTACTGGTAACGGTTACAGCCGATCGGCCTTTTCATGGGTACCCCTCTCCTGCGGCCATGTATTTAGCAAGACCCGCCACCATGGGGCATTTGATATGAACTTACTAATAAACGCCGGTTTCCCTTCCATATTGTATAAGGCCTTGAATCCCTTGAAAACAGTGGATTTCCTGTGGATAAATTTGAGGGCTTATACCACCTGCATAACGGTTCTGAAAGCCACAAACTGGTTCCCAAACTGCTCATAGCTTTTCTGTCTTAGCTCCGGAGCATGCTCCTGCAGGTAGGTATGATAGTTCTCCAGGGTATCTGTATAGTATTGAATAACATAGGTGGGGCCTTCCTTATCATCCTGCTCCAGCAGCCGGCACATGCGGAAATCATGAAACAGGCCGGTATCCATTACTTCCGGTATATGCTCCTCCTTTATCCATTGCAGCCAACGGTCGTGGATGTTGTTGGTGATCTTGGTAGTTACATTATATATGATCATAAGCTGCCGGGGGTTAGCTCCAGGTATACCGGACAATGATCAGAGTGTTTTACCTCCTGCCAGATAGCGGCTTTCTTAAGCCGGGCCTGTAAGGGCGCGCTTACGTTAATGTAATCTATACGCCAACCCTTATTATTATTACGGGAATTGGCGCGCAGGCTCCACCAGCTGTACTGGTGCGGGTCCGGGTTAAAGTGCCGGAAAGTATCCACAAAACCGCTTTCAAAGAACTTATCCATCCAGGTCCTTTCATCAGGCAGGAAACCGCTGGACTTCTTGTTCCCAACGGGATCATGTATATCAATAGGTTTATGACAAATATTATAATCGCCGCAGACTACCAGGTTGGGGCGGGTAGCGCGTAAGGTGTTCAGATAACCATAAAACTCATCCAGCCACTGATATTTATAGGTCTGGCGCTCATCGCCACTGGTGCCGGAAGGGATGTAGGTATTAATTAAGGTAACATCTTTAAAATCCAGGCGTATAAAACGGCCTTCTGTATCGCTTTGCATAAAACCATTACCATACTGAACATGGTCCGGCTTTATTTTGGTGAGCACGGCTACACCGCTATAACCTTTCTTTTGCGCGGGATACCAGTAGTGTTCATAACCCAGCTGGTCAAACTGGCGGAAGTCAACATTGTCTTTCTGGGCTTTGATCTCCTGCAGGCAAATAATATCTCCGGGGTCTGTTTGCAACCATTCCACAAAACCTTTGCTCATGGCGGAGCGCAAACCGTTTACGTTATAGGAAACAATTCTCATATTAGTTATTTACGATCTTGGATTTACGATTTTAGATTAGAAACAATCGCCTCTATCAAATCTAAAATCGTAAATCTAACATCTAAAATCCAATTACATGTCGTATTCAAGTACCGGGCGTAACCACTTCTCGGCTTCTTCCAGGCTCCAGCCTTTACGCTGTGCATAGTCCTCCACCTGGTCTTTTTCTATTTTACCAATGCCAAAATATTTGCTGGCAGGGTTGGCAAAATACCAGCCGCTTACGCTGGCTGCCGGGTACATGGCCAATGATTCTGTGAGGGTAATGCCGGTATGTGTGGTAGCATCCAGCAGATCGAACAGTTTATACTTTTCCGTATGCTCCGGGCAGGCGGGGTAACCGGGCGCCGGGCGTATACCGGAATATGCTTCTTTGATCAGGTCTTCATTGCTCAGGTGCTCTTCACTGGCATAACCCCACCATTCCTTACGCACCCGCTCATGCATTAACTCTGCAAAAGCTTCTACGAAGCGGTCGGCCAGGGCTTTCAGCATAATGCTGCTATAATCATCATGGTCTGCCTTGAATTTTTCCAGCCACGCTTCTATACCACCGCCGGTGGTTACAGCAAAGCCGCCCATATAGTCCTGCAGGCCCGTGCTGTCAGGGGCTATAAAATCTGCCAGGGAAAAGTTGGGCTGGCCCGGCGCTTTCTTGATCTGCTGGCGCAGGAACTCCAGGTGTACCGGCATGCCGGTATCACTTATGATCTGTATAGTATCATCGCCGGTAGCATTGGCCTTAAAGATGCCTATTACGGCATTGGCAGTGAGCCACTTTTCATTTACAATACGTTTCAGCATTGCCTGCGCATCCTCATACAAACGGGTGGCTTCCTTACCTACTACCTCATCTGTTAAGATCTGCGGGAATTTGCCGTGCAGCTCCCAGGCAATGAAAAAGGGCTGCCAGTCTATATATGGAGCTATTTCGCCCAGGTCATAATCCTTAAACACCTGTATGCCGGGCTGTTTGGGCTGTACCGGGGTAAAGCCGTTCCAGTCAATGACAGCTTTATTTTTTCTTGCATCTGCTACAGACAAGTATTGTTTTACCGGGCGCTTATTACGGAAGCCTTCATTCAGCTTTTCATATTCTTTTTTAACTTCTGCGAGGAAGTTCTTTTTCAGGGCTTTGTTCAGCAGGCTGCCTGTAACGGTTACGCTGCGGGAGGCATCCAGTACATGCACTACGCCATGCTCATACTCCTGCGCTATTTTTACAGCGGTATGTGTGCGGGAGGTGGTAGCGCCGCCTATAAGCAGCGGTATATCAAACTGCTGGCGTTTCAGCTCCCGGGCTACGTGCACCATTTCATCCAGGCTGGGGGTAATAAGGCCGCTTAAGCCAATAATATCCACCTGTTGTTCCCGGGCGGTTTGTAAGATCTTTTCGGTGGGCACCATTACGCCCATGTCTATTATATCATAGCCATTACAGCCTAATACCACCCCTACTATGTTCTTACCTATATCATGCACATCACCTTTAACGGTAGCTAACAGTATTTTGCCGGCTGACTTTATTTGTCCGCCGTTCTGTGCCACTAGGCGCTTTTTTTCTTCTTCTATAAAAGGGGTGAGCACCGCCACGGATTTCTTCATTACACGTGCGCTCTTTACTACCTGCGGCAGGAACATTTTGCCACTGCCAAACAGGTCGCCTACTATGTTCATGCCGTCCATCAGCGGGCCTTCAATTACATCCAGCGGGCGGTCATATTGCTGGCGCGCCTCTTCCGTATCTGCTTCTATATAATCGGTGATACCGTTTACCAGCGCATGGCTTAGCCGTTCCTGCACCGTACCCTGCCGCCAGCTCTCGTCTTTCTCTATTACCTTGCCTTTGGCTTTCACGGTTTCGGCAAAATTGATCAGCCTTTCCGTTGCATCGTCCCGGCGGTTCAGTATTGCATCTTCACACAGATCGCGCAGCTTCGGTTCTATTTCATCATAGATCTGGATCATGCCTGCATTCACAATGCCCATATCCATACCGGCTTTAATGGCATAGTACAGGAATACGGAGTGCATGGCTTCACGCACCACATCATTACCGCGGAAAGAGAAGGAGATATTACTTACCCCGCCGCTTACACGGGTAAGGGGCATGAGGCGTTTTATTTCACGGGTAGCTTCAATAAAATCTACCGCGTAGTTATTATGCTCTTCAATGCCGGTGGCTATGGCAAAGATGTTGGGATCGAAGATAATATCCTGTGGGTCATAGCCTACCTGCTCTGTAAGGATCTTATAGGCGCGGTGGCTGAAGCTTATTTTTTTCTCCATGGTATCTGCCTGGCCATGCTCATCAAACGCCATTACTACTACGGCTGCACCAAAGCTTTTACAAATAAAGGCCTGCTCAATGAACTTGGCTTCGCCTTCTTTTAAGCTGATGGAGTTTACAATACATTTACCCTGTATACATTTAAGACCCGCTTCAATAATGCTGAACTTACTGGAGTCTATCATGATAGGGATCTTGGAAATATCCGGTTCTGCCACTACCAGGTTCAGGAAGGTGGTCATGGCCTTTTCCCCGTCCAGCAGGGCATCGTCCATGTTCACATCCAGGATCTGGGCGCCGCTTTCCACCTGCTGCCGGGCTACGGACAGGGCTTCTTCGTACTGGCCTTCCCGTATGAGGCGGGCAAACTTTTTGGAACCGGTTACGTTGGTACGCTCCCCTATGTTCAGGAAATTGGTCTCCGGCCTTACTACCAGCGGTTCCAGCCCGCTTAGCCGCAGGTATGGTTTAATGACCAGCGTTCCGTTTGATGTATCAGAATTAGTTATTGTTGCACTCATGTTGTTATTGCTGTTTATGCCAGGGTGGGTTCCAGCCTGGGTAAGGGACGGGGCTTAATGGTTTTTACATGTTCTGCAATATGGCGGATATGATCCGGCGTGGTACCGCAGCAGCCACCTACAATATTTACAAAGCCTTCTTTTGCAAAATCTTCAATAATGCAGGCGGTATCTTCCGGCTGCTCGTCATACTCGCCAAAGGCATTGGGCAACCCTGCGTTAGGGTAGCAGCTTACATAACATGCGGCTATGTGAGAGAGCTCCTCCACATGCGGCCGCATTTGTTGTCCGCCCAGTGCGCAGTTCAACCCTACGGAGAAGGGATGCGCATGCATTACGGATATGTAAAAAGCTTCCAGGGTTTGTCCGCTCAGCGTTCTGCCGGAAGCATCGGTAATGGTTCCGGAGATCATGATAGGCAGCTCCGGCTTACCGGTTTCCCGGAAGTATTGTTTAATAGCGTAAATGGCTGCCTTACAGTTAAGCGTATCAAAGATGGTTTCTATTAATAAGATGTCGGCCCCGCCTTCTACCAGTCCTTTGATCTGTTCTGTATAGGCAGTGGCCACCTCATCAAACGTTACAGAGCGGAAGCCCGGGTTATTTACATCCGGGGAAAGGGAGAGGGTTTTATTGAGCGGGCCAATGGCGCCGGCTACAAACCGCGGCTTATCCGGGTTTTTAGCGGTGTACTCCGCAGCGGCCTTTTTGGCAATGCGGGCTGCAGCTACGTTCAGCTCAAAAGCCAGGTGCTGCATGTCGTAATCCGCCATGGCAATGGAAGTGCTGCTGAAGGTATTGGTTTCAATAATATCCGCGCCGGCGTCCAGGTAAGCTTTGTGGATGGCTTCAATAATAGCCGGCTGGGTAAGGTTTAGCAGGTCGTTATTCCCTTTCACATCGCTGTGATGGTCTTTAAAACGTTCTCCCCTGTAGTCGGATTCTTCTAATTTGTAGCGTTGGATCATGGTGCCCATTGCACCATCGATAATCAGGATGCGCTCTGTGGCGCATTGTTGCAAAGATTTCATGTGCTTGATGTTTATTAGTTACGGTTAAGAAGATTGTGAAACCGGGGGGTCGAACAATAAACAAATCCACCCGCCGGGAATCCTGCAAAGATACTAAACTCCTGAGAGAAAAGCATGATTTGGTATATGGAGTATACCAGATGTTAAAGGCCTGTTAAATGGCCCCGCCTTGTGCCTGCGGCATATCAGGAATATATACAGGAGCTTCCGCATGCATTTACAGCCTCTTTTGCCACGGAATAAAAAATAATTTTGTTTAGTATTATTAGTCTACTATATTTGTAGGGTAATTGGAAGCCATGCTTCTTCATGCACTTAGATCATGCAAAACGAATACAACAAATATCTGACAGCTACCACGGTAACCACCAATACTCTTTTCATTACAACGTGTATGCCTGAATGCAGCATGCGCTCCTGTTGTAACTGAAGTATAATACCACCACAGCCTTGTTCTTATTGTTGACTTGTAACAACCCAGCCATGCGAATTGCAGAGCATATCCATAGTTTACAACAGCACCTGGCAGTATTAGGACTGCAGCCGGTACCTGTGGCAGACGGACCCGGTGATAACGACCATTCAGAAGTATTTAAAATATGCTTTCTGAACAAGTATGAAATGCAAAAGTGGAGGCAATTACAGGAAACACAAACAGATCCGGCAGCGGAACCAACCCCATAAAACGCATTGTCAGCGCGCCTTACGGGCTGATACCTTTTTCATAACGTGGAATTACAGGTTAAACACACACGGGTGCTATTAAGCACCTGTATTTTTTATGCTAAATGCTTAACGCCTTAGCAAAACGCAGGAAGCGTTCAGCGTTTGGCATTCAGCATTCAGCTTATTTCTGCATATAGCTTTCCAGCGGCAGCCTGTTCGTAATAGACCTTGCCAGCGTCATTTCATCCGCATATTCCAGCTCACCGCCAAAGGCAATGCCACGGGCAATGGTGGTAATTTTTACGGGCAGCTCCTTGAGCTTTTTGGAAAGATAATAGATGGTGGTATCGCCTTCAATAGTAGGGCTTAAGGCCATAATAACTTCTGTAATGCCTTGCTGCTGCACCCTTTCCACCAGGGAGTGAATGTTCAGCTGGTCCGGGCCAATACCGTCAATAGGGGAGATGATGCCGCCCAGCACATGGTATAGCCCATTGTACTGCTGCGTGTTTTCAATAGCCATTACATCGCGTATGTTCTCCACTACGCATACCAGCTCTTTTTTACGGCTATGGCTGGCGCAAATGCTGCAAATATCTTCGTCGGAAACATTATGGCACTGTTGGCAAAACCTGATCTGCTGGCGCATACGGGCAATTACCTCACTAAACTGCTGTACTTGCGAAGGCTCCTGCTTCAGCAAATGCAACACCAGCCGCAGGGCTGTTTTTTTGCCGATGCCCGGCATCCTGGCAAATTCATTGACCGCATTTTCAATCAGGGCAGAGGAAAAGATCATGCAACAAAATTAATGAAAAGGAGAGTGCGGTGAAAAGTGAAATATCAGCATAAAGGGTGGAAGCTCCTACAACGTAAGATCTTCCTTCACCCCCCAGTTGGCTTTAATATTCTTCTTTTCCGGGAAGCTCACCACCCGTTCCGGCTGTTTTTTAGGATGCTTGTAATATACGCCGCGGTCCCACTTGCCATTGCCATTCTCATCCAGCAAAATACGGATCTCGTACTCTGAAGGGGTGATGAGGGTTTTGGTCCAGGTGCCATTTACCACTACGCCGGAGTATTTAACATCTTTATCTTTTACCAGCTGCACTACAAAATGTATGCTGGTATCGCCTTTCAGGGCAGCGGCAGTACTGTCGCTGAGCTTCAGCTTCAGGAACAGTTTTCCGTAGTCCGATAGTTTTTTGGCGGAGAAGTTAATGGTATCAGCTTTGGTCATTTGCTGGTTCAGCGTATCCGTAGCAGCCGTTTTATCCACAATCAGCCGGTAATGCATACCTTCTTTCCAGAGATATTTAAGGGTTAGCTTACTGCGGGTTGAGTCCAGCTTCATATGGGCAATGTTCACAGGTTTCAGCAAGGTATCTTCCACCAGGTGGAACTGGGTGCTATCCATATGTGCCAGCGGAATGGTGAAGTTCAGCACCATGGGCGTATCCAGCTCCTGCTGGTTCTGGTCCAGCTGCGGCTGTATCTGCAGGCGGGGCTTTTTCTTTTTGTCCTTATCCTTTTCCTTCTCTTTTTCTTCCGGCGCCGGTTCTTCAGTTGGCGGCTGCTCCCCGGGTACTTTTATGGTGCTGTCCTGTTCTATGAACAGCAGCATGGTAAGATCTTTTATGTTAGTTTCCCGCAGGTGTATCAAACTATCCTGGAAGGCAATCAGCTCCGTGGTGGGCTGGGTATATTGCAGGTCGCGGTCCTCTTCCTTAATGGCAAACAGCTTATAATCGCCGGGGGCCAGGTTCTTGAACCAGAAGGTGCCATTGCCTTTGGAACGGGCATAATACACCGGTTTTTCCTTGGATACTACGGAATCCGTGTGATTGCGGTACAGCATCACAGACACGTTACTGTCTATTTTACCGGTTTCCGCATCAATGGTGCGGCCCAGCACCTGCAGGGAATCCAGGTAATCGCCGGTAGATACCACGTAGGCAAAATCAATGATCGGGTTACGCTCATTCACATCCTTGATGGCATCGGAAAAGTTAAAGGTGTAGGTTGTATTTGGCGCCAGGGTATCCTTGATCTCCATGGTTACGGTACGCAGCTTGGAGGTAACGGTGGGCACCCGTTTCAGGGTAGGGGAAACGATCATTTTATCAAACACGTTATCCATCTCCACATATTCATCAAAGGTAAAATGCACCTTGCGGCTTTTAAAATGCAGGGAAGAATCCGGCGGATCAACGGCCAGCAGCAGGGGAGGGAGGGTATCCCTTGGGCCGCCGCCCGGGGGCACTATATTGGCGCAGCGCGACAAAAAAAAGGAAGCGATGACAATTAATCCCAAAACCAGGCTCCGGAAACGTTGGATCATTTGCTTTGATTAATAAACTATTACCAATTTAGGAGGCGAAAAGGAATGTAAAATTTCAAATGCTAAATGTAAAAGTTAACCGGCATTGTTCCGCCACCGCTTACTTTTACATTTAAAAATTTAACATTTAGGATTTTACATTCTTCCAGCCCGCCGTTTTGAACAGCAAACTTAGCGCTTTCGTTCCTTACTTTTACTCCTCTTCGGTCAGGGCTTCCTCTTCCAGGTTGTGCAGGGCTACGTGCAGTTTATTATCCTTCACAAAATTGCACCAGGGACATTCCTCTTTGCCGCAGCCGGTATAAAACTCCTTATTCTGAATCTTTTCCCAGGTGCTCACGATCTGCTGGGTAACGGTGGTTACATCCTGCGGGGTAATCTGCACCTTTTGTTTATGATATACCTTTTGTTTATTGGGCTCAATAAAATCAAACTCCGTGCTTACCACCTGCCAGTTCTTTAGCTTGTAGTTGTCCAGCAGGATCTTATAGAATACGGCCTGCCGCCAGTAATCGCCCCCATTGGGGTGGCGCTCATTGGGCAGCTCAAACTTTTTATATTCCTTGATGGCTTTTTCATAATCACCGGTTTTATAGTCCACTACATTCACCTCGTTGCCATCAAATTCCAGCTTATCTACTTTCCCTTTTATGGGCACGCCGCTTACCACTACGTTGCGCACATTACGTTCCACGCTTACTACGCGGGGCCAGCTGTTAATATAGGTATCGTAATAGTTGTTGAGAATATCCCGCCCGTATTCCATGCGCCGGTCATAGGCTTCTTTGGTAAAAGATTCCCGGTTACGGCGCATGCTCCAGGTAAAATCCCGCAGGAATTCCTCTTTGGCAGGGAAAACGTTTTGCGGGTTTTCCTGCATTTTCTGGAACAGCTTTTCCAGGGCATAGTGCACGGCGGATCCAAACTCCGTATTCTCCGAACGGCCTGTGGGCACCCGTACCAGGTTCTTATAAAAGAAGCCCAGCGGGCAATCCAGGTAATTGTTCAGCGCTGTTACGTTCATCACAAAACCGGCCAGCAGGGTATCAATAAACTGCTGGTCTACCCGCGCTATTTCCGGCGCCTGGCCTTTAGCGTAGTTCAGCAGCTCAAAGGCAAACAGGTCTTCCTCTGCCAGCTCCATTTTGGCGCCTGGCAGCTGATGTTGTTCCAGTATTTCTGTAATGAACATGCTGGGTTCCAGCGGTTTGCCATCCTGCCGGAACTCCGGGTAGCTGATGTATAAGTGTTTTTCCGCCCGGGTAATGGCTACATAGAACAGGCGGCGCAGCTCCTGCTCGTCGGTAGAGGTGCTTTGCGTTACAAACACTGTATCCGGGAAAGAGAAACCGCTGCTGTTCTTACGTTTCTTTTCCCACAGGTGAGAGTTAGTGCCGGCCAGGAACACATGCTCAAACTCCAGCCCTTTGGAGCCGTGCGCGGTAATAAGGTTTATGCCCTTATCGTTCCCGGCCACCTGCACCAGCGGTATGGGAATGCCGTTGCTTTCCATCAGGTTCACCATTTCCATCAGGGAGGTTACGTTCAGGTCCGGGTTGCGGTGGGTTTCTTCTTTAATGAAATCAAACAGCGCCTGTAAGATCTTCATCAGCCAGATCTTTTCCGGCGACTGCATAATGTGGCCCATTACGCCGCCGTCATTAACAATGCTGGCAAACAGCTGCTGCAGCGTAATATTATGCGCTTCGCTGATCCATTTTTCCACCATGCTGCTTACGTTCATCATGGCCAGGTCCGGCGCTTCTGTAAATAAGGTCAGGTTGCGCGTTTTCTGCCATTCCTGTAAATACTGGCGGATGGAGTTTTTTTCCTGGTAACCTTTTTCCGCTACCCGTATACTTAATTTGGCTACTTCTATGGGTGGTATGTTATAAAAATCAAAGTGCAGGATGGAGAACAGCAGGTCGTCCCCGCTGTAGGGCGTATCCAGCTCACAGGCTATGTAACGCAGCAGGGTTAATACTTTGCGGGCAAAGGGTACTTCAAATAAATTAATGTTACGTTTGGAGTAGATGGGCAATCCTCTCAGGCGGAAGTACTGCGCCAGCTCCTCACCATACCGGTTCTCACGATATATGACCGCTATTTTTCCCGGCGCCACGCCTTCTTCCAGCAGGCGGGTAACGGTATTGGTAATACCGGCCATTTCATCACGGGCGGTATTATAACGTTGTATAACAGGCGGTATAGAAAGCGGTGTGAGCCTGGCATTGCTGGCAGTAAGCTCTTTGCTGAGGCCCGGTAGCTGGTTCACCAGGCGGGAGCCGCCGTTATTGTCTATCAGGGCCATGGCCACATCCAGTATATTCTGTACGGAGCGGTAGTTTTGTGTAAGCACCACGGTAAGCAGCGTTTCAGCAAAGCCGCCGGCAAACTGCTCCATGTTTTCTATGTTGGCGCCCTGGAAGCGGTAAATGCTCTGGTCATCATCGCCCACCACAAAAATATTGGGCAGCTCTTCATCTTTGATCAGCAGCTGTATAAGGCGGTTCTGCGTACCGCTGGTATCCTGGTATTCATCTACCAGTATGTACTGGAAGCGTTCCTTATAATCGGCCAGCAGGTTGGGGTTGTTCTCAAATGCGCGGATCACCCAGTTGATCATATCATCAAAATCATAGCGGTTAGCGGCCTGCATCATAGTCTGGAACACATCAAACTGCTCTACTGCGGCCTGTAAGCGGGCCATTTTTTCCTCTTCCACAGCTATTTTATCCGTACGCACATCGCCCTTCTTAAATGTTTTGGTGGCGCGTTTGCAAATGTATTCATCGCGCTGCGGCAGGCTGTCTAAATATTCTTTAATACGGCCGCGAATATAATCTACTGTCCAGCCTTCCCGTTTCATGGTAGAGAAAAGGGCGGCCAGGTTCTTCATATCAAAATACACATCGCCCCGGTAGCGTTTCAGCGGGTTGTCTTTCGCAAAACCATCGATCAGCTTTTTAAGCAGCTGAATTTTTTCCAGCTCGGAAATAGCATCCAGCACATTTTTTTCAAACAGGGCCAGGTTATCCTGGATCACCTCATTACAAAAGGAGTGAAAAGTATGTATGCTTACACGGTACGCATCCGGGCCAATAAAGTCCGTCAGGCGTTTACGCATGGCCACGGTGCCGGCATCTGTATAGGTGAGGCACAGAATGTTCTGCGGCAGGAAATCCGTATCCTGTAAGATCTTACCGATACGGCTGGCCAATATCTGTGTTTTACCGGTACCCGGGCCGGCAATTACCATTACCGGGCCTTCCGTATTATCTACGGCCTGGCGCTGGCGCTCATTCAACCCTGTATATACTTCCTGGAAACGCTGCTGGTGATGTTGTGATAATTCGCGGGACATGTAGCAAAATTACGGGAATCGCTTTACTTCTGGGGAAAGTGAAAGGTGATTGAAATTTTATCAGCAATAGAACAAGGACCGGGAACGGATTGTTCAGCTGCCTAAAGGAATATACACGGATATATTGCCTACCTCATGTGAGCGGGTGCCTTTCAGGGAGGCGCTTTGCGTTTTTTGGGTAAAAGCTACCTGGAAGCGGTGAAAGGCAATGCCCATCCCATAATCTATGCGGGTATTCCAGGGCAGCAGGGTGGCTTTGTTGAAAGATTTACGCACCTCAAACCGGCTATTGCGCCAGCTAAACAGGCCGCCTTCCAGCAGGGCATTGTACCAGGTATACTCCACCGTGGGGCGCAAAAAGGCATAGATCTGCAGCTTTTTTTCCTGCTGTGCGCTGCCGGCCTTGATACCAAAATAAGGGTTCATATGCCCTACACGCAGGGTGGCATGCACGGCGCCGCCATCCAGCATAGTACCTACATTAGCTGAGGCGCCTCCAATAAGCTCTACAGAAGGGCCGGGCTGCCATACCATTCTTTCATAGGTAAAGTTGTAGTTAAGCAGCGGGGCATTGGGCAGCTGGTTTTCCCAACCCATGGGTGGCTCATAGTTCATTACATTATGCACCCATTTCTGGGCATCTTCCGCAAAAGACAGTGGCCCCATTACACCCATGACCAGCTCCGACTGCAGGCTGAACTTTCTTACCGGGTCGTAGGAATCCAGCCCATGGCTCAGGAACAGTGCGCCGGAGTAAGAGTAATCATCCGGCAGGTACTTGGTTTCACTCAGGTTCTCAGGCGTTATCATTACCTGCATCACACTCCAGTGATAGGTGTTAATGGCATTTTTACCCGTACGTGGCAGTATGAGCTTGTCTAAAAAACGGGTGGGTTTCTTTTTCTGGTAAAAGTAATCTATACGGGTGCCGTTGGTATAGGATTCATCAGTACCCTGCCCGCGGATATTCAGAAAATCATTGTCCTCATAGATACGCAGCAGGTGATGAATGCTATCGGCCGTGCTGATCACCTGGCAGTTAGCTTTTGCCGCTAAAAATAATAATAGTGCTCCTGTCAATAATGCTCTCATACTTCCTGTTTTACCGGTTCAGTTTTGTTCAGTGCATTACAGCGGTAGCAGTGGCAGGTTGGCATAACAATATGTCAGTGCTGACTTACATCAACATGGCATAGCAGTAACAATTTTGTCAGTTGCAGGAGTTTGGGATAGTGGTATAGTAAACGACAGATCTGGCGATCAATAACTATGCCGGGGGGCCGGTTATTGACTGGATAAAGATAAGGTTTGGGAACAAGAAATCTTGGTGAAAATTGTCTTGTGCATCATATATTTTCTCTATGAGCGTAACATTGCCGGGAAGCGGCCGTTATAAAAACAGTTGTTCTTTTAACCATTATTTTTACTTAATATGCAAACGTTCGTTTGTGAAACCGCATAAGATTACTGTAGATACATTTTTTATTTTTTAACCATTAAACCCAATTTGGTATGCAACCCAACAACCAAACCCAAAAACCCTTCTTTGCACAATTCCTGGAAGACCAGGCCCCGCAACAGGAAGAAAGCCGTAACACCGGATCAGCAGAAAATTTAATGACATTAAAATTCCCTTCTGACCGGGAAGAGGACGGCGGCGATTGGCTGCACTAAAGTCATCACAACATTGGCAGTACCCCTGCTTTTTTTTAACAATCTAAACCCTTTTAATTATGCAATTGGACAATCAGGTGCAGAAGCCTTTTTTTGCTCAATTCCTGGAGGCGCAACAGTCTGCTGAAGGCCAGGGAAACGGCATTTGGCCCATTATTACAAGTAAGCTGACAGATCATCCGAATGAAACACAAAAGTTTCCTTCTGATGGGGATGAAACCGATATCTAAACCGGTAAAACTTTCATCGTGCAAGCAATAGCCAAGGGGCTATTGCTTGTTTTATTAATAAAGGGCATGATACTTTGCATTACGCACACACAGGATTATTATACCATAGATAAGGTGCAGCAGCACCTGGAAAAACTGGGTCATGCCACCTGGCGCCTGAACTCCGATGAATTTGGCACCCAATACCAGTTTGAATTTACACCGGGTAAGGCTATGTACCTGCAGCAGGGCGCAAAACGTATAGCGGCCGCCGGTATTGCCGGTGTGTGGTACCGGAAGCTGTGGGCGCTGCAAACACCTTCTGCGCTGGATACCGCCTACATACCCGTGTTCAATAAAGAATACCGAACCAGCCTGCATATTTTTTTTGATGCGCTGCAGCATGTTCCATGGATCAATAAAATGGAAACAGACCATGCAGTGAGTAACAATAAGCTGTTACAGCTGCAGGAAGCGCAGCTGAGCGGCTTAACCATACCCCGTACCCTGCTTACCAATAACCCCGAGCAGGTGCAGGCTTTTTATACGGCCTGCCAGGGTAATATGATCATGAAGCTGCACGGGGCTTTAAGCCGCAGCATGGATGCCAGCGGCGCATTTTTTCCTACTACCCGCGTTACAGAACAACATTTATTGCAGCTGGATACGCTGGCTTATTGCCCCATGATATTCCAGGAGCATGTGCCCAAAGCCTATGAGCTGCGCATAGCTTATGTGGATGGGGCTTTTTATACCGGTAAAATTAATGCCACGCTGGATGCCGCCGGGCAAACAGACTGGCGTGCGGCCAATGTAACCCTGCCCTGGGAGCCCTACACGCTGCCGGATGCAGTAGCGGCCGGCTTACATACATTTATGCAGCGGCTGGATTTGCCCTTTGGCGCTATAGATATGATACGGCGGCCGGATGGGGAATATGTGTTCCTGGAAGTAAACCCGCAGGGGGAGTGGGGCATGCTGCAAAAATACCTGGGTTATCCCATTGCCGAAACCATTGCAGAAAAACTTGTAAATAAGATACAACATGGCTAAACAAAAGGTAGTTATCATTACCCATACCGCAGATAATATTTGTATAGATACGGTAAGCCGCTTTGTGCACGAAGCAGGAGGCGAAGCCATCCGCTTTAACGTAGATACTTACCCGTTACATACCCGTTTAAGCTCCATATACCAGCAGCAGCAACAGCACATTTTCCTGGAAAATGAAACCGGCTCTCATACCCTGCATGATGCAGCGGGCATCTGGTACCGGCGCAGCTATAACGTTGGCAAGGGGCTGCAGGATGCGCTGGATAAGGAATTCCGGCAGGCAGCCATGCAGGAAACCAAACGCACCCTGTTTGGTATGATGGAGGCCCTGGATATTTTCCAGATGGAACGTTTCAGCGTATACCGCCGCCTGGAAAGTAAGGAAGAGCAATTACGTATAGCCGTGGCCTGCGGATTAAAGGTGCCCGCCACCTGTATTAGTAATGATGCCGCGGCCATCCGCCGGTTTATAAGTTCAGTAAACGCACCGGTGATCACCAAAATGCAAAGCTCTTTTGCCATTTACCGGCAGGGCGTAGAACATGTGGTATTTACCAATGCGGTAGATGAAAATCATTTGCAGGAGCTGGAGAGTGTGCAGTACTGCCCCATGGTGTTCCAGGAGCGGATTGAAAAACAGCTGGAGCTGCGGGTAACGATCGTTGGGTATGAGGTGTTTGCTTTCAGCATTAACTCCGCCGTGTCGGAACGGGCTGCTACAGACTGGCGTAAAGAAGGCGCTGCCCTGATACAAAGCTGGGAGCCCTACCGCCTGCCGGATGAGGTGCAGCAAAAGCTGCTCACTTTTATGGACCGTTACGGGCTTAACTATGGCGCCATTGACCTGATACTGACGCCTGATAATCAATACTATTTCCTGGAAGTAAATGCCGCAGGGGAGTATTTCTGGCTGGATGAGCTGTGCGATAACGCCATTTCCCGGCAAATAGCCCAGGTGCTTATGGGAAAGGCCGCCCACCGCGGCACCTGACACGAATTATGCATTTTTGTTATCTGATGAAAACGAATGTTATCCGTGCTACGTATATATAATTCTAATACCTGGTACTGATAGATGAATGCGCGGGGAACTGTATATTTAATCCATCATTCTACGTATCCGCCATTAAAAGTTTGTCATTGGATCTCAAATCATATATAGACAGTGGGGCAATTGAGTGCTGCCTGTTAGGGTTGGCTACTCCCGATGAGGAGGGGCAGCTGGACCATATGCGGCGCCGGTATCCTGAGCTGGAATCTGAAATTTCTGTGGTGGCATTTAAACTGCAGCAGGCTGCTATGGCAGGTGGGGTTACGCCACCTGCACAGGTATGGGAATACATTAGCCATAAGGTGCAATGGGAAACCGGCGAAAAACGCCGCCGTCATAAACGCCGGGAGCCACCAGCCTATACCGTTATTAACTTACAGGAAGCGCCGCACAACCAGTATATGCAGATAAGTATCTGGTGGCGTTGTGTTTTTATTGGTTTATGTGTGCTGCTGATAGCGCTGCTGGCAAGCAGCATTTATTTCTATAACAAATACCAGGAACTGGAAAACAGGCTGCTTCATAATTATCCTGCATCAACCGCACCTGCTTCAACAAAATAACCTTCCCCGGTGTTTAACTGGTATATTTCTTGCTTTTGTATCGTGCAAAAGTTGAGATTTGCAGTCAAATTAAATTTTAACAGATGAAGATGAAAAATCTTGCCCTGGCAGCATTATGCCTGATCGTAGCATCCCTGTTTGCAGTTTCCTGCGCCAGCTCATCCGGCGCTACTTCCACCACACAGGACATTTCCAAAAGCAGTGTAAAAGGTAACTGGGTAGTTACCGACATCCAGTTTGAAGGGATCCCCGCCAACAGTAAGGTAACTGTGTTTGATGAGGCTTCCTATAACTGCTTTAAAGGCAGCAACTGGGTATTACCTTCCAATGGCAAAGGTTCTTATACTTTATCGGCCACTTCAGATGGGTGTACTACTGCTACCCAGCCCATTATGTGGTCGTTATACAAAAATGGCGGATCCAGCATGTTCCAGTTCAAGAAACTGTCAGATGGTGTAAAGGCCAAAAATGTTACAGATGGTTATCGGGTAGAGCTTAGCTCTAACGATGGTAATACAATGGTGTGGAGAGCACCGGTAACTTTTGAAGGTAACAGCGCCTATATTATTTATACGCTGCAGAAAACCAGGTAAGCTTACCTGAAGGAATGTAAAATCATAAATGCAAAATTTCAAATGTAAAAGTGAATGCCGCAATACGGGTACAAACCCATGTTCGCGGCATTCACTTTTACATTTATGATTTTACATTTTACATTTTACATTCTTTTTTGGCCCAGCCCCTCCTTTTATAAATAGCGCATCATATTTTTATCGCAGCCTTTAGCCTGCTTCCCCTTTTTCTCCTTTGATCTCTTTGCCGGCAAAGCGCATAAAAAGCTGCGCCAGCTTATCCTGCTGGCCCTGCAGGTGAGTGAACTGGAACTGCCGCACCAGCTTGAAATTTTTCACCGGTAATATTTTAAACTCGCCTGCTTCCAGCTCCCTGCTTACAGCCTGTAAGGAAAGAAAGGCAGCGCCGGGCGCATGATGCAGGTACGACTTCATGCTTTCCGTGCTGCTCATATACATGGCTATATTCAGGTCGGTTAACTTTAGCTTTAAGCGTTTAAGCTCCTCCGTTATAACCTCCAGTGTGCCGGAGCCCTGTTCCCTTACCAGCAGGGGAATGGCCGCCAGCTCTGCTGCGGTTAATACTTCACCGGCGCCGTAGCTGTAATTCACATTGCCAATAAGGGCAATTTCGTCTTTGGCAAACTCCGTGTACTTTAACTGCGGGCTGCGGGAGCTGCCTTCTATAATGCCCAGCTGAATATTCTTTTCCAGCAGGTCCTGTTCTATTTGTTCTGAGTTACCACTGATAAGGGAGGTTTTAATTTCAGGATACCTTTGGTTAAACCTTGCCAGCAGCGGTGGTATAAAATATTGCGCAATAGTGGTGCTGGCGCCTATTTGCAGCCGCCCGCCCCTTTCATGTTTTAACTGGTTAATATCATATTCCAGGTTGCGGTAGCTGGTAAAGATCTCATCTGCATACCGCATTACAATACGGCCTGCCGGCGTAATGGTGATCTTATTGCCAATGCGTTCAAACAGCGCCATACCCAATTGCTGCTCCAGCTCATGAATATGTTTGGTAACGGCCGGTTGTGAAATAAACAGCTCTTCTGCAGCCTTGGTAAAGCTTAAGCGCTTAGCCACGGTATAAAAGACCTTTAATCTGAAATCCAACATGGTGTGAAATTACGAATTATGCTGAATGCGGAACGCTGAATGCTTAACGCTGGTACTGAACCGCTGTGGGGTGAACGCAAGCAATTGAGATCGCCCGGCTAATAACCAATAAATTAGCATTCGGCAGTCAACATCCGGGCTTCGGCGTTAAGCATTCAGCATAAAAAAAGGGGTGTTTCCGAAGAAACGCCCCTTTACTATAACAGTTTTAAACCTTACTAAACGTTAACTTTTCTTTTTTGCAGCATCCTTATTGGCTTTATAGCGCATATCAGCGGTGCCGTCTTTCTTTTTAGGGCCTTCAGTGGCCGTGGTTTTATTGGCTTTGTAGCGTTTGTCCGGTGTACCATCCTTCTTTAAAGGCGTACCGGTGCTGGCTACCGCTTTTTCCGTTTTGGCTTTGGATTTGGCGGTGGCCGGCGTTTGGGCCATGGATACAGAAGCGCCTAAGAGCAGGATCAATATCGCCGTCAGAAATTGCTTCATACAAAAGGTGTTTTAGACTAGTAATATACGTATAAAAAGTATTTCCCCGTAAAAAAACCCGTATAAATACGCTTGTCCGGCATGATCATCAGAATGTACCTTTGTACTGTCCAATAGATGCAGTTAACCCCTAAGATTTCACCACCTATTGATGCAATGTGTTGAAACGCTTTTCTCAACATCCTGTTAACCTCAAAAAATAGCTATAGCAAAATGTCCGCCCCACCCCAGGCGGGCATTTTATTTTAGTTGGCCTGGGTTTCTACCCACATGCCATTCTCTTTTATCAGGTTTATAAGCTCTGTTACGGCTACTTCGCTGTTCAGTCCCCGCTTTACCACTTCCTTACCGCGGTACAGGGTTATTTTACCTACCCCGCTGCCTACATAGCCAAAGTCCGCATCCGCCATTTCACCAGGGCCGTTTACAATACAACCCATAATAGCAATTTTTACCCCTTTCAGGTGGTTGGTTACTGCACGGATCTTAGCGGTGGTTTCCTGCAGGTCAAACAAAGTACGGCCGCAGGAAGGGCAGGAGATGTATTCTGTTTTGGATATACGCGTGCGCGTAGCCTGTAAAATGCCAAAGGCCACGGGATTGATACGGGCCAGGTCCTGCAGGCTGCGTTGCTGTGTGTAATTAATGCCCAGGCCTATACCATCGCCAAAACCATCCAGCAGCAGGGCGCCGGTTTCTATGGCGTATTGCAGCAGGCGGTCATCTACTTCGGTATGTGTGCTGGAGCTTAATAAGATCACCGGGTTAGCTACCTGCTGTTCCATCAGCGTCATTAACATACGGCGCACTTCCGGCATGGCATGCTTATTCTCTGTAGCCACTATGCATAGTACGGCCGTAGTATCTGTTTTCAGCTTTTGCAGCAGGGTACTTGTTAAGGGCTTTCCGCTGTCGGTATCTATTACGTTCAGTACAGCCGATCTTTTGCCCGTGCCCAGGTAAGCTTCCTGCGTCAGATAAGGAAAGTACTTTTCCTTATCTGTGGCCTGTAGCCAGGTTTCATACGGAGTTATCACCTTTAAAGTGCCCGGTAAGGCAAAAGGTAATACCTGCTCTGTAAAAATATAATCAGCTGCCTGGTCGGCAATGTTCCATTTGTCGGTGTCCGCATCGTAATGGTACCCAATGGCTTCCAGGTCATTGGGCTGAACATTTTTAATACCGCCGAAATCTGCTACTACTACCGGTACCTGTTTGCCGCCAATATTATCCACGGCAATGGTTTCCCGGCGTTTGTACTCAAAGGGTGAGTAAGGCGGCTTATCTATGGAAAGGATAGGTGCATGTCCTTCCCGGTTAGTATAACGTTTCACCAGGTCGCGGCACACGGGCAGCTCAAATTCCGGGTCTTCTGTCAGTGATACGCGAATGGTATCGCCCACGCCATCTTCCAGCAGGGCGCCAATTCCAATGGCGGATTTAATACGGCCGTCTTCCCCGTCGCCGGCTTCCGTTACGCCCAGGTGCAGGGGATAACAATGCCCCAGCTCCTGCTGCATGGTATGTACCAGCAGGCGGTAGGCCTGCACCATTACCTGCGGGTTGCTGGATTTCATGCTCAGCACAATGTTATGGTAGTTCAGATCTCCGGCAATGCGCAGGAATTCCATGGCGCTTTCCACCATGCCCATGGGCGTATCCCCGTAGCGGCTCATAATACGGTCGCTGAGGGAGCCATGGTTGGTGCCGATACGCATGGCAGTGCCATATTCCTTACAAATATTCACCAGCGGGGTAAACCGGTCGCGGATGCGCTCTATCTCTTCTGCGTACTCCGTATCAGTATATACCAGGGTCTCAAACTTCTTTTTGTCCACATAGTTGCCCGGGTTCACCCGCACTTTTTCTACGATACGGGCGGCAATTTCAGCTGCATTGGGCGTAAAATGTATATCTGCTACCAGGGGCGTGTGATAGCCTCTTTTGCGTAATTCGTTCTTAATGGGCAGCAGGTTCTCCGCCTCGCTTTTGCTGGGGGCGGTAATACGTACCAGCTCTGCCCCGGCTTCTATACAACGGATAGCTTGCGCCACGGTGCCGGCGGTATCCATGGTATCCGTGGTGGTCATGGTTTGAATACGGATAGGGTGATTGTTCCCGATAAGCAGGTCGCCCACCTTTACTTCCAGGGTGGGTAAACGCTTATATGCTGTGAGTGAAGGGCAATATAGCTGCATAGTGCTGCAAAGGTAAAGAATAGTGGCAAGTTGTTAATTATTATGAGCGGCGTACACCTGCGGTTCCAATTTTTTAAATTTGAAGTGTATGCTGCAAAAACACACGGATATACCATATCAGCAGCTGCCTTTTACAGGGCAGTTCAATATTTTTCCACTGCAGGGCTTTAAAACGGAGCTTACCCGGCAGCCGCACCGGCATGATCATTACCAGGTGGTATGGTTTTCCAAAGGCAGCGGGCAGCATATAGTGGATTTTGTATCCTATGAGCTGGAAGATAATATGCTGTTCCTGCTGGAACCCGGGCAGGTGCACCAGCTGCTGGATGATGCCAAGGAAGGCCACGTGATCACCTTTACGGAGCATTTTTACTTCAGCAACCGCCATGAGCAGGCTACCATGTACGATTTTACCAACCTGTTTGATGCTACCCGCGGGTATGCGCCCATCCGTATCAGTAACCGTACCGCCGCCACTTTCCAGCTGCTGGCAGAGCTGATGTACCGGGAAAAAAGCGCTTCCGGCAGCAGCCGCAGCATCATAAAACATTACCTGAACGCCTTTTTACTACAGGCGGAAAGGGAGAAAAAGCGCAATGCTGCCCAGGCTATTGCGCCCCTGAAGGGCGATGAGCGGGTAGTGCTGCTGCGCCGCCTGCTGGAAAAAAATTTCCGGGCACAGCATCACGTTACCTTTTACGCCAGCGAATTTTCCCTTACGCCCAAACGCCTGAACGAGATAACCCGCGAAAAGACAGGCAAAACCGTTACAGAGCTGCTGCACGACCGCCTGGTGCTGGAAGCCAAACGCAAGCTCTCTTTCAGCCACCAAAGCGTAAAAGAGATCAGCTATGAGCTGGGCTTTGAAGACCCGGCCTATTTTAGCCGCTTTTTTAAGAACCACGCTGGTATTGCCCCGCAGGATTTCCGGGATGTAATGTTCAAATAGTACAAGGCAATAACCGTTTTGTCCTAACAGGAACGCGGCCCGTCTGCTAATTTTGCCCTGTTCCCTTTCACTCAACTACACTCATGAACCTGATCAAGCTAGCCTTACAAAAGCCCATTGCTGTCATTGTAATTGTGATAGGCCTGCTTTTTTTCGGCATTTCATCGTTGCGTGATATTAAGATCGATATTTTCCCGGATCTGAATTTACCTTCCATCTATGTATCACAGCCCTATGGGGGTATGTCGCCGCAGCAAATGGAAGGTTTTATTTCTACCAACTACCAGAACCTGTTCCTGTATGTAACCGGTATTAAAGCCATTGAAATAATATTACCCTGGATATTAAGGGAATTGCTTACAGTATTAACCTTACAGAAGAACAATTTCAAAATTATTACAAACAAGACAATGCACCTAATGAGCTGTTTTCGTTATTACGGGCACAATACAACGATTTCTTAAAGTACACTTATCATAAGATATCCATTGAAGTGGAACTGCCTGATCCACTGGAAGAAGAGGGCCTGGAATAAAATTCAAAGCCACCGGGCGAGGATGGCTTTGAACGGGCATAGCTTATATTATATACTCTATATAACTACCAATCTTTTTCCACCTGCACCGGCTGGCCTTTTGCTTTTTTCATTTTATCCTGGAGCTTCTTTTCCTCCTGGTTCAGGGCCTGCAGCAGGCGTTCCGCTTCCTGTTTATCCAGCTTGCTGGGTTGTGGCTGCGGTTTTTGATCCTGTTGTTCTTTGTCTTTATCCTGCTGGTCCTTTTGTTTATCCTGCTGATCTTTATTCTGGTTTTTGTTCTGCTGGTCCTGCTTTTTCTTGTCTTTATCCTTGTTCTCTTTATTATCCTTATTATTACCACCACCGCCTTGCTGCTGCTTTTTCAGCATAGACTGGGCATAGGCCAGGTTATAACGGGCCTCTTCATCTGCCGGGTTCATTTTCAGGCTTTGTTTGTAGGCCTTAATGCTTTCTTCCCATTTTTTACCTTCCATATAGGTGTTGCCAATGTTATAGTTAGCATCACTTTTTACGGTTTTATCCTTGGAAAGCTTTAGGCTGTTGGTGTACTGGGTACGGGCATCGTCATACCGTTTTTGCTCGTACAGGGAGTTGCCCAGGTTATACCGGCCTACATCCGACTGCTGGTTTTGTTCCAGCGCCTTTTTGTAATTGGCTTCCGCATCCGTATACTGTTTTTGCTGGTACAGCTCATTACCTTTACGGATATACTTATTGCCGGTTTGCGCAAAAGCCGCGCTGCTACAGCATAACAGGCTGACTACAAAAAGCATATGGTAGATAGAACTCAATTTCTGCATGATCATTCTTTAACAATGGTAACAACTTCTTCTTCTTTCCGCCGTCTTACTTCCGGTATAAAAAACTCCGCTACTATCAGCAGCAGGCAGGCTGCCAGGAAGTACTGAAAATAGCTGTTATAGTCTGTAAATATATTTTCGCCAAACTCCTTTTGCTCCATGCCGTCAATTTTACTCACCAGCGTGTTCACTACTTCTTCCGTATTATTATCCAGGTGCTGGTAAATGCCTTTGCCGGCCGCCGCAATAGCTTTCAGCTCGTTTTCATCCAGTTTGGAAATAATGATATTGCCATCCTTATCCTTTTTAGGACCACCGGTTTCCGGATCGGGCAGGGGAGAGCCGGTGGGGGAGCCTACACCAATGGTATTGATCACCACTCCTTCATCAAAAGCTGCGCGGGCTTTTTGCAGGGAGCCTTCGTCATGATCTTCCCCGTCGGAGATAATAATGAGGGCTTTATGTTTGCGCTCTTTTTTATTGAAAGCATCGTTGCTGGCCTGTATAGCCTGGGGAATGGCCGTACCCTGGGTAGGGATCATGTCCGGGCTTACAGTGCTCAGGTACATTTTAGCGGCAGAGTAGTCAATGGTAAGCGGCATTTGCAGGTAGGCATTACCAGCAAATACTACCAGGCCTATTCGGTCATTATCCAGCTTGTCCATTAGCTTGGTAATAAGCTGCTTGGAGCGGGTAAGGCGGTCCGGTTTAATATCGCCGGCCAGCATGCTCTTACTTACGTCCAGGGCAATTATTACATCCACGCCTTTACGGGTGATCTTTTCCATACGGCTGCCCTTTTGCAGGTTAGCCAGCCCTACCACCCCAAAAAAGAAGGCTACAAACAGCAGCAGGAATTTGAGGGTGAACAGGCGGCGGCTATACCCCAGGAATAGTTTTTCCACCAGGGTAGGGTCGCCCAGCCTGCGTATGGAACGGCGTTTCCACCAGGTAACGCTGATGAAAGCCAGCTGCAGCACCAGCAATAACGCCAGCGCCCATAAATATTCACTATGCTGAAAACGTAACATATGGCTCAAATATAATTTTTTTGCCACGTTTTACAGAACGAAAAGATGGGGTTTAGGAGATTTTTAACGGTAACCCCCTCAGGCCACATCACTTATGCCCTTCAAAATATCCTTCCTGCTTCAAAATATCCTTCAGGATCTTCATCCGCACATCAGGCATTTCAATATTCGGATCGTCAGATTCAATATTCAGCACATAAAACGCAGGATGCCCGTTTTCCTCTACCCAACCGGTGATCCAGCCTATTTTTTTGCGGCCGTTAATACCCCAGCCGGTTTTATAGCTCAGCTCATATTTACCGTTTTTTTCCATCAGCATTACGCTGCGCACCCATTGCATAGAGGTTTTGGTAAAAGGTAAATTGTCGAAGTAGAGTTTTTTTACAAAGCCCAGCTCTTCATCCGGGGAGATCTGCAGGGAATTATCTAACCAAAAGGTATCTATCCGGCTCATCTTCATGTTGCCGTATTTAATAGTATCCAGCCAATGCTGCATGGTGGGTTTGCCAATACGGCGGGCCACTTCCTGGAAGTAGGGTACGGATGATAAGCGGAAAGCCTGCTGCATGCTCAGGTCCTGGTCCCATTCCTTTTCACGGGGAATGCCGTCCCATTTGATCACCATAGCGGTATCCCTGATCACCCCGGTTTCCAGACCAACCAGGGCGTTGAATATTTTAAAGGTAGATGCCGGCAGGAAACGTTCCTTGGCCCGGTCAAGGTTATATACCTTAAAGGTGCCCTGGCTGTTGTCATACAGCATAAAGCAGCCTTCTACCTTATTTTCTGTAAAGTATTTTTCCCAGCTTTTTTCTTCACTTACATTGTTAGGAGCGCAGGCATTGATCAGTAAGGTTGCCAGCAGGCCTATCCAGCCTAAATATTTCATCGGTTGTTGAATTAATTGCTGCAAAAGTAGATAAATCAGTGGTAAGGATGCAGGCTATGTCGGGAGCATTCTTAAAAACAAACAGCCCCGGCAAGTTTTTAAACCTGCCAGGGCTTGTATAATATGTCTCCTGAAAAAGTTCCGTAATGGCGCCGCAACCCGTATGCAACCCGTGCGCAATTGCTGCGCAACCAGGGTCCTGCCCTCCTAAAACACCCCTTTTTCCCTACTGACATCCCTGTGCAACTCCTCCCCCCTACATAAAACCCTACATCATTTTGCTACAATTTTCAACCTCCCCACACTAATCATCGCCCTACTTCGCTCCCACTCCCTCCTTAATCACCCCAAGCTCTTTCCCTACCTTGGTAAATGCTGCAATAGCCTTATCAAGGTGCGCCTGCTCATGCGCAGCGCTCAGCTGCACGCGTATACGCGCCTGCCCTTTGGCCACCACCGGGAAAAAGAACCCGATTACATACACCCCTTCCTGCAGCAGCTTATCTGCAAACTGCTGGCTCAGCACCGCATCGTACAGCATTACCGGTACTATAGGGTGGTCGCCGGGTTTTATATCAAAGCCTGCTTCCGTCATTTTGCTGCGGAAGTATTTGGTATTGTATTCCAGCTTATCCCGCAGGGCGGTGGTGTGGCTCAGCATATCCAGCACGGCAATAGAGGCGCCTACAATGCTGGGGGCTACGGAGTTGGAGAACAGGTAGGGCCGGCTACGCTGGCGCAGCATATCTATTACTTCCTTTTTACCGCTGGTAAAACCACCGGAAGCGCCGCCCAGGGCTTTGCCCAGGGTGCCGGTAATAATATCTACCCGGCCCATAACACCCCGGTATTCGTGGGTACCCCGGCCGGTTTTGCCTAAGAAGCCGGAGGAATGGCTTTCGTCGCTCATTACAATGGCGTCGTACTTATCAGCCAGGTCGCAGATCTTGTCCAGCTGGGCAATGGTACCGTCCATGCTAAAGGAGCCGTCCGTTACAATAATGCGGCTACGGGGGCCGGCGGCTTCCTGCAGCTTAGCCTCCAGGTCGGCCATATTATTATGTTCATAACGCAGGCGCTGTGCTTTACACAGGCGCACCCCGTCAATAATAGAAGCATGGTTCAGGGCATCGGAAATAATGGCATCCTGCTCGCCAAACAGGGGCTCAAATACCCCGCCATTGGCATCAAAGGCAGCAGCGTACAGGATGGAGTCTTCCAGGCCCAGGAAAGCAGCTATTTTCTGCTCCAGCTCCCGGTGAATGTCCTGTGTGCCGCAAATAAAACGCACGCTGCTCATACCATAACCATGGCTGTCAATAGCCTGCTTGGCAGCCGCTATTACATCCGGGTGGGAGCTGAGCCCCAGGTAATTGTTGGCGCAAAAATTCACCACGGTTTTACCGTTCACCTGTATTTCAGCTCCCTGTTCGGAAGTAATGATCCGCTCATTTTTATACAGGCCGGCAGTCCGGATCTCATCCAGTTCCTGTTGCAAACGGGTTATAAAGCGCTGGTTCATAAACTTGGGTATTTATGTGACAAATTTATGAGAATAAATGTAGCACCATTCCATGAGCTTGCCCGTCCTTTCCCGGTTTTACCTAAAAAGTTTGACCGGGTTGTAACATTTCCCGCCCGCCCTACGTCATAGTACTATCATTTACGCGATAAATTGAATGAAAGCAATTCCTGCACGGTTATGAAAAAGTGGGCCAGAAGCGGGAATCTGTTAGCCGGCAGTTCCACGTAGGCAGTTTACTATACTGAACTATTCACTGCCTGCTGCGGACAGCCAACTGCCCACTAAAACGGGATGGAGCGGTTTTCAGGTATTTGTCGGAACTTAGCACTAAAATCCCGCAACACCGGATGACGGAAAAGGAGTACAATAAATGCGTGGACCTGTACGCGGATAATCTCTTCCGGTTCATTGTTAAGAACCTGGAACATACGGAAGACGCGAGAGACGTGGTACAAAACGCATTTGAGATATTATGGAAGCACTGTAATGACGTACCTTTTGAAAAGGCGAAGTCGTACCTTTTTACGGTAGCGTATCATAATATGATAGATCATGTGAGGAAAGTGAAACGTATTACCCTGGTGGATCAGTTCCGCGAGGAAACAAAAATATCGGAGCAACGCGTACACAATGCCAAAAATGTGCTGGAAAAGGCATTGAACCGGCTTACGGAAGTACAGCGCTCCCTGATACTGCTGAAAGATTATGAGGGATACAGCTATGAGGAGATCAGCAGCATCATGCACCTGAACCCATCACAGGTAAAAGTTTACCTGCACCGGGCCAGGATACATTTAAAGAACTATCTGGTAAAAATGGAAAACGTTATATAATTGTGCCTGTAGACATCAACATATCGAATTATGAGGAGTTCCTGCTCAGTTATATAGATGGAGAGCTGAACACGGAGAAAAGGGCCGCCCTGGAAGCCTTTCTGAAACAGCACCCTGCACAGGCAAAGGAGCTGGAAGTGTATAAGGCTGCCATTCTGAAACCGGATACCGGCGAGGTGTTTAACGATAAAGCTTTGCTGTACCGCAGCACCATTATTACCCTGGAAAATTATGAACCCTTCCTGCTCAGCTATATTGATGGTGAGCTAAACGCCGCCGAAACTACCGCCCTGCAAGCTTTCCTGGATAAGCACCCGCATGTGGCGCAGGAGCTGGAAACCTGGCAGGCTATGCGCCTGCCTGCTGCGGATACACCGGCCTTTGAGCATAAGGAAATGCTCTACCGTCACACCGCCACCTTAACAACAGATAATTACGAAACGTATTTCTTAAGTTATATTGATGGCGAGCTGACTGCCGCTGAAGAACAAACACTGCAGCAGTTCCTGCAACAGCACCCGGAGCTGCAGGCCAGCCTGCAGCTGTTACAACGTACCAGGCTGCAGGCAGATCTTGCCCTGCGCATGCCCGGTAAAGCCAGCCTGTACCGCAAAACCACAACTAAAGTACGTATAAGCCCCATTTGGTGGGGCGCTGCCGCCGCTGTAGTAGCCGGCGCATTCCTGCTCTGGATACTGCCTTTACAACAAGGCGCACAGAATGCGGCTATGGTTGCAGCCAGCCAGCAACAGCAAACAGCTACGCCTGCAGCACCAGGGCAAAACCTGCAAAGGGCGGCACCCCCCGTACAATCACTCCCGGTTACACAGCAGCCCGCACCTGCGCTGGCTAACAATACCCCGGCTGCAGTACCGGAAAAACATGCGCTGATAGCTAAGAACAATACCCCCATAAAACGTACTGTTACACAAAAAGCGGCTGTAAGCCCATCTGCTGCGGCATCTGCCAATACCAATACCGTTATTGGTAGCAATGCACAACCTGCGCTGGCACAGCTGCCCCAGCCGCGTGCTACCTCTGAAGAGGTGGTACAGCAACACCTGGAAAAGAAGATCCAAACCACGGCAGAAGTGCCTCCTGTACAACAGGATGTAGCTGCCAACCGGGACCAAACCATGGCCAGCTCTGTGAAGATGCCCCATACACCAGCCCCTGATGTGCAGCCGGCAGCCGCCGCACCTGCACCGGAAATACAGGGAGAGCTGATTATGTCCGTAACCAGCAGCAGCGAAAGCCGGTTGCTGAACGGGGTTACCAATGTGGCTAAATTCTTTTCCCGGAAAAAACGTCAGAAATAATGCGGAACCATATCAACACAGAACAGAACATATGAAGTATAAAATTTTACGCTGGATCTTTTTATTGCTCATGCTTACAATAGGGAAGGTACAGGCCCAAAAGCTTGCCCCTGCCGCTACTGTGCCTACGGCAGATACTATCCAGATCAAAGGCCTTATCATCATCAAAGGCAAAGACGCGCGGGGAAAGAACCACTACAAGTTTTATAACGATACCGTATACACGCGCAATAAGCTTAAAAAGAACCTGCACACCCGCTGGCTGGTAATAGACCTGGGCTTTAATAATTACATTGACCGCAGTGACTACGCCGGCGCAGGAGCCGCAGCCCTGATGGCCTATGCCACCCCCGGTTATGCAATGAACGCAGCCGGTAAAAGCTATGATTATTCTGCACAGGGCCTTAATACCTTTGCCCCCCGCAGCGCCAGCGCACCCCTTTCACCGGACGAGTTTAAGCTGATCCCCGATAAATCCATTAATGTTAACATTTGGGTGCTCATGCAGCGCTTAAATATCTATAAGCATAAATTAAACCTCATATACGCTATAGGCGTCGAAATGAACAACTATCGTTATGCCCGTAGCATTACGTATGTGCCAGGGTATCCTACACAAATAATCCGGGAAGATTCTATACATTTTTCAAAGAATAAATTGTTTGCAGAATACCTGAGCGTACCTTTGATGCTGAATTTTACGTCTAATCCGGCCAGGCCCGGCCGCTCTGTGGATGTTAGTATGGGTGTAATGGCAGGCTACCTGGTAAAATCACGCACCAAACAGATCAGTGAAGAGAGAGGCAAAGTAAAGCGTACAGACGATTTCAACCTGAACAAATGGCGGATGGGCATTACCAGTGAGCTGGGCTATGGACCAGTGAAACTTTATGGTAACTTTGCGCTCACACCGCTGCATTCCTACGGGCTGGAGCAATATCCATTTTCCGTAGGCATCCGTTTTAATGGCTTTTGACGTTTTTTCATAACCTTAACCCAGCACACTTAAGACTAGGCTTATGCGTACTTTTTTGACCTTCTTAGCTTGTTCCGGATTTATTGTATGGGCACATTCCTGTGATACACGCATTCTGGGTGTAAACCCTACCCCTGCAAAAAAGGAAACGTTTATGGCTAAACGGTCAGAAGCCCCGCCCAGCAGTTCCCGCCAGCAATATCTTAAGCAGCTTTTCTCCGCCGCCGCATTAACCATGGTAGGCAGCAACCCGCAGCTATACCTGGTAAGCTTCCGCTACCTGGCCAGCCACCATTATCTGTCGCCTAAGGCCGATACCCTGATGACACGCCTGCGCCCCCGGTACCAGTTTGCCAGCCAGCGCCAATAGGCATTTGAGCGTACTTATCAAGTGAGAATATTATTCATTGGAATTTCCGGCCCAAGAGGCTGCGGAACGCTATTGTTATGCCCCTCATTCATCACTTTTCACGTTTTTTCACCTTTCTTCCCTTTTCCCCTGTTTGTGGCTTTCCCCTTTTCTATATATTTGGCGATCTATATTTCATTTTTCCAAAAACCAACGTATGACTATTTTGAAAAGAGCCATTTTCATGCTGTTACTGTCCTGTACTATGTACAGCGTACGTGCACAGGACAAATATGAATGGAAAGAAGCCACTTCAGGGGGATATACCTATCGGTACGTGACCGATGACCCCATGCAGGCACGTTTCTATACACTAAAGAACGGGTTAACCGTTATCCTGAGCGTTAACAAAAAAGAGCCCCGCATTCAAACCCTGATCGGCGTGCGCGCCGGTAGCGACA
Organism: Chitinophaga sp. GbtcB8; assembly: GCF_019091455.1. Taxonomy (GTDB): domain Bacteria; phylum Bacteroidota; class Bacteroidia; order Chitinophagales; family Chitinophagaceae; genus Chitinophaga. The sequence goes on along the minus strand of NZ_JAGXJN010000004.1, from coordinate 202,618 downwards.
ATGATCCCAAAGACCACACCGGCCTGGCCCACTACCTGGAGCACCTGCTGTTTAAGGGCACCGACAAATTCGGCTCCCTGGACTGGGCGCAGGAAAAAGGTTACCTGGATAAAATAGAAGGTTTATATAATACCTATAACCACACCAGCGGCGCCGGCCCCCGCAAAACGGTATACCACCAGATAGACAGCGTTTCCGGCCTGGCAGCCAAATATGCCATTGCCAATGAGTATGATAAAATGATGGCCGGCATGGGCGCACAAGGCACCAATGCCCATACCTGGGTAGAGGAAACCATTTATGAAGAAGATATTCCCTCCAATGCCGTAGATAAATATTTGTTTGTACAGGGAGAGCGTTTCCGCGAACCCGTTTTCCGCCTGTTCCATACAGAGCTGGAAGCAGTGTATGAAGAAAAGAACCGCGGCCTGGATAATGATAGCCGTAAGATGTATGAAACCATGCTGGCAGCGCTGTTCCCCACGCATAACTACGGGCAGCAGTCAACCATTGGTACCGTGGAGCACCTGAAAAATCCGAACCTGAAAGCCATCCGCGATTTTTATAATGCCTACTATGTGCCCAATAATATGGCCATTGTAATGGCAGGCGATTTTGACCCGGATTATGTGATCAAAAAAATAGACACAGAGTTTGCCTACATGCAGCCCAAACCTATCCACGAATACAAAGCCCCGGTAGAAAAACCTATTGCGGCGCCCGTGGTAAAAGAAGTGTTTGGGCCCGATGCTGAAAACGTGAACATTGCCTTCCGTTTACCCGGAGCAGTGGATACCAAAGCAGCCGTAGTAACAAACGTGCTGGCGCAGATCCTGAACAATGGTAAGGCCGGCCTGCTGGACCTTAACATTAACAAGCAGCAGAAAGTGCTGAACGCCAGCGTAGGCCAGCTGCAATGGAAAGACTATACCGTGTTTTACCTGAGCGGCAAAGCCAAACAGGGCCAAACACTGGAAGAAGTTAAAGATCTGCTGCTGGGCCAGTTGGAGATCCTGAAAAAAGGAGAGTTTGATGAAACCCTGGTAAAAGCCATCGTTAACAACGCCAAGCTTTCTGAGCTACAGGGCCTGGAAAGTAATAACAACCGCGCCAACTCCATTATGGACGGTTTCATTAAGCACCGCGGACAAAACTGGCTGAATGATGTGGAGATGGTAGATGCCATGAGCAAGGTTACGAAAAAGCAGATCGTTGATTTTGCCAACGAATACCTGAAAAATAATTACGTGCTGCTGTATAAGCGTAAAGGGGAAGATAAGAATATTGAAAAGGTAGAAAAGCCCTCTATTACCCCGGTAGAGGTGAACCGCGAAGCGCAGTCCCCCTTCCTGAAAGAAGTAGCCGCCATACCCGCCACACCGGTACAACCGCAATGGCTGGATTATAATAAAGACATTCAGAAAAGCCAGGTAGGCCCGGCAGAAATGCTGTATGTGCAGAACAACGATAACGCGCTGTTCCGCCTCCACTACCGTTTTGATATGGGTAGCTGGAATAACAAAAAGCTGCCCCTGGCCGCGCAGTACCTGCAGTTCCTGGGTACAGACAAGTATACCACAGAGCAGATCAGCAAAGAGTTTTATAACATAGCCTGCAACTTTAACGTAAGCTCAGGTACCGATGTTACTACTATTACTATCTCCGGCCTGCAGGAGAATTTTGATAAAGCCATAGCGTTGTTTGAGCACCTGCTTACCCACTGCCAGCCTAATGAAGCAGCCCTGGCTGCGTTAAAAGGCCGCCTGCAAAAAGCCCGTACAGATAATAAGCTGAGCAAAGTAGCTATTATGCGTGGCCTGGTGCAGTACGGCATGTATGGTCCTAAAAACCCCTACAACAACCAGCTAAGCCAGGCAGACCTGGATGGCTTAACCTCCGCAGAGCTGATAGAAATGCTGCACACACTGCCTTCCTATAAGCATACCGTTATTTATTACGGTCCGCAAACATTGGCAGCAGCATCAGAAGCCGTAAAGAAGGTGCATACCATACCCGCCACCTTCCAAACCGCACCGGCAGCCGTGAAGTTTGAAAAGAGCACGCAGACTGGCAACCAGGTACTGTTTGCCGATTACGATATGGTGCAGGCAGAAGTAAACTGGGTGCGTAACAGCACATCAGCTTACAACCCGGAGAACACCGCAGTGATCTCTTTATTCAATAATTACTTTGGCGGCGGCATGGGATCCATCGTGTTCCAGACCATCCGTGAATCCAAAGCCCTGGCATACTCCACCTACGCCTTCTACGTTTCACCTGATAAAAAGGAGGACCGCTATTCTGTAGTAGCTTATGTAGGCAGCCAGGCCGATAAAATGAATGAAGCCATTACCGGTATGAATGAGCTGCTGAATGATATACCCCGCTCTGACAAGCTGTTTGAAACTGCCCGCGAAAGCATGAAGCAGGACCTGGAAACAGAGCGCATTACACAAGATGGTATTATTATGAGCTACCTGGCCGCCAAAAAGCTGGGCCTGGACACCGATTACCGTAAACAGGTATACGCTGCTGTTGATAAGCTGACCTTTGATGATGTGAAGAAGTTCCATGATCAGAACCTGGCAGGCAAACCTTACACCTATTGTATTTTAGGTTCAGAGAAAAAGGTTAGCCAGGACGATCTTAAAAAATACGGCGAAGTAAAAAAAGTAACGCTGGACGAGTTGTTCGGATACTAAAAAAGCGCAAAGCATAAAGCTGAAAGCACAAAGCAAATGCGAAAAAGCAGAAAGGCTACTATAACCTTTAAGCTTTCTGCTTTTTGCTTTCAGCTTTGCGCTTCATACAATAAACGATTTAACAGCATCGTTATCATTGTACTAAATTACCCTTGTGAGATGCCGCGCTACTGTTGGAGTATTTTATTATTACTGCTGATCCCCCTGGCCGGGTTTAATAGCGAGAATGGGTTATACACCGTAAAGCTGAACCCTGCAGCCATTGATGCAGACAAAGTGTTCCTGCTGATAGATAAAAGCGATTACAGGATGTACCTGTATGAGGATGTAACGCTCATTAAAATTTATAAAGTAGTATTCGGCAGCCGTGATATGCTGGATAAACAAAGGCAGGGCGACCGGCAAACGCCGGAAGGCACTTTTCATATTTCAAGTAAACGGTATGATGGCCGCTGGAGCCGGTTTATGCTGCTGGATTATCCCAATGAAATTTCCTGGGCCAAATTCCATCAGCGCCAGCAGCAGGGCATTCTGCCTGCTAATGCGGATATTGGCGGTGGCATTGGCATTCATGGCGTAGAGTACAACTCCGGCATCCGCGATGCGTATGTGGATAGCCGCATTAACTGGACCTTAGGTTGTGTGAGTATGAAGAATGGGGATGTAAATGAGCTGTACGATGTTATTAAAGTAGGTACCCCGGTAGTAATACGCCGCTAATTTTTTCTATTGCAAAAAATGGCTCACCGCAGCTTTCCATTTCTCCGGCTCATTCCGGCAAAATGATTGGTGACCGGATGTTTCAAAGACCACCAGCTGCTTTTGTTTAGTACCCAGCTGTGTATACACGCTGCGTGTTTCATGCTCCATTACACGTATATCATGTTTACCCCAGCATAATAAAGTGGGCACCTGTATCTTCTTTGCATACTCCGCCGGCTTAAAACCAGCTGCCCAAAAGCCCTGCTCCACACCACCCCAGAAGGTAACGATCTGCGCCAGCGGCGTACCCGGCATATGCACAGCCCACATACGGCTTTTCACGGCATCCGTTAAAGTAGCAAAAGGTGCTTCCAGCATAATCTTGTCCGGCTGTAAATGATATTGCGGCACTGCTTTCAGAATAGCTGCCGCGCCCATGCTCATGCCCCATAGGGAAATGTGCTGATAGCCGCAGCTGCGCACATAATCATACGCCAGCTTTACATCCTCCGCTTCTTTATAACCAATACTGCATACATACCCTTCACTATTGCCATGTGCACGGAAATCCAGCAGAAAGGTATTATACCCCAGCTGCCGGAAATACGCCGCTTCCGCCAGGGGCGAGCTCTTGCTGGCGCCATAACCATGGAACAGGATCACCGTGCCTTTAGCCGGTTGCTGGGCATCTATCCACCAGCCTTCCAGCCGCAGGCCATTTTTAGTATGCAGGTTAATGGTTTTATAAGGCACTGCCGGCCGGTCCCTGTTAACAGATTTTGACAGGTTTACCCCAAACAAAATAATGCGTGTTTTTTCCCAGGCGTTCATCTGCTCCGGGCGTTTGTTCCTGTGGCCCGCGTCGTCATAAAAATGCGTGAACTTCCAGGCATGAAAGGCCAGGATAATGTTGGAGAGAAGGAAGAATACCAACAGTATTTTACCAATACGCTTCAGTAATGACATAGTTCAGGTATTATACAGTCCATGGTCCATAGTCGATGGTCCATGGCATTTAACGTTGTGATATTAAACAAGAACAGGCAATAAACGATCATCCCGGGTGGAAAAATCTTTTATTGCCTACTTGTACCACCGCACCAGGCAATGGACCATCGACTATGGACCATGGACTTTTTAAAGCCTTCCCCGCTTAATCTCATCCACCACCGCAGGGTCCAGCAAGGTGCTGGTATCGCCCAGGTTGTCCAGCTCATTCTCAGCGATCTTGCGCAAAATGCGGCGCATGTTCTTGCCGGAGCGGGTTTTAGGCAGGCCGCTTACAAACTGGATCTTATCCGGTTTGGCAATAGGCCCAATAATGCGGGACACGGTTTGTATAATATCTTTCTTCGTAAGCTCTGCATCTTTAGAGGGATTGGTATCGCAGATCACGTAAGCATAAATACCCTGCCCTTTAATATCGTGGGGATAGCCTACTACGGCGCTTTCCACTACGCCGGCGTGCATATTAATGGCATTTTCCACTTCGGCAGTACCAATACGGTGGCCGCTTACGTTCAGCACATCATCCACACGGCCGGTAATGCGGTAATAGCCGTCTTCATCGCGCATACAGCCATCGCCGGTAAAGTACAGGTTCTCGTATGTAGCAAAGTATGTTTTACGGCAGCGCTCATGATCGCCGTAGGTAGTACGCAGCATACCGGGCCAGGGGAATTTAATGCAGAGGTTCCCGTTTACACCGTTGCCCTGGATCTCCTTACCATTTTCATCTACCAGTATGGGCTGCACTCCCGGCAGCGGCAGGGTAGCATAACCGGGTTTTTCCGGGGTAATGCCTGCAATGGGCGTTATCATATGCCCGCCGGTTTCTGTTTGCCACCAGGTATCAGCAATAGGGCATTTGCCTTTGCCAATATGGTCTTTAAACCAATGCCAGGCCTCTTCATTGATCGGTTCGCCTACGCTGCCCAGTTTTTTCAGGGAGCTCAGGTCTTTATGATTTACGGGGCCTAAGCCAAAGCCCATTAAACTACGTATAGCTGTAGGGGCAGTATATAAAGTATCAACCCGGAATTTATCGGTAATATCCCACAGGCGCCCCGCATCCGGCCAGGTAGGCACGCCTTCAAACAGCACGGTAGTGGCCCCGGCGCTCAGCGGGCCATAGAGGATATAGCTGTGCCCCGTGATCCAGCCAATATCTGCCGTGCAGAAAAATACCTCGCCGGGCTTGTACTGGAAAGTATTTACAAACGTGTAATTGGTGTACACCATGTACCCGGCGCAGGTATGTACTACGCCCTTGGGTTTGCCGGTGCTGCCGGAGGTGTACAGGATGAACAGCATATCTTCCGCATCCATTTCTTCGGCAGAGCAGGGTGGGTTACCCAGGGTCTCTACCTGTTTTATTTCATCCTCCCACCACACATCGCGGCCTTTCAGCATGCTGATGGGGGTACGGGTACGGGTACATACAATTACTTTTTTTACGCTGGGGCAGGCCATCAGGGCATCATCTATTACGGACTTCAGCGGAATGTCTTTATTGCCGCGGAAAGCGCCGTCACAGGTAATTACCAGGTTACACTGCGCATCCTGTATACGGTCGGCAATGGACTGGGCGCTGAAACCGCCAAACACTACGGAGTGTATGGCGCCTATACGGGCGCAGGCCAGCACCGCTATGGCCAGCTCAGGGATCATACCCATGTAAATACAAATACGGTCGCCTTTTTTTATACCATTGTTTTTCAGCACATTGGCAAACTGGCATACCTTGTTATACAGCTCACGATAGGTAAGTATGCGGTGGCGCTCCTCCGGATCATTCGGCTCCCATATAATGGCAGGCGTATTGCCCAGGGTAGCCAGGTGGCGGTCCAGGCAGTATTCAGTAATATTCATTTTTCCACCCTGGAACCACTTTATATCGGGATCTTTGAAATTCCATTCCAGCACCTTATCACATTTCTTGCGCCATAAAAAATGTTCGGCTACATTACCCCAAAAACCTTCGGGGTCTACAACGCTTTGGTTATAGGCTTGCTGGTATTCTTCAAAATTTTTGATCTGATACGGGTAGGAGGCCATAGCTGCTTTGTTTTGTAGTTACGTTTGTTACAACGGAGAGTAAATTTATTTTCTTTTCTCCATTTCTCACAGCAGCTATAAATTATTTAAAAAACAAATGCCCCCGGAAAGGAGGCATTTTGTACTGGTTAAAGTTTGGTATAGGGATCTATTTAGGGATTCTAATGCCGTAGGTATGTACATTTACACCTGCATTGGTATAATATTCTTCATATTTCAGGCGGCCGTCTTTAAAGCTCAGGTTACTCCAGGTAATAGTAATAGGATTGCCCGGAAAACTCACCGTATAAGCGATCCGGCTACTGTCGGAGGTGCTAAAGTCCCAGGTCAGGTTACTTTTACCGCCATTATTATCCGTGTACATACCGGTTTTATCTGTGTTGAAAACAATGTATTCATTGTCAAAGTTGTCCGTATTACCAGTAGCACCCCGCAGGTAATAAAGGGTTTTATTGGTACCCTTCAGTCCACGGATCTCCTGTATTTTCCAGGGGTTGGCAGTAATGATCTGCATATTCACCGAAGTATCTTCCCGGATGATAGTATCCTTCTGAATAACAGTATCTTTCTGTATTACGGTAACCGTGTCAATAGATTCTTTGGTACAGGACACAACGCTCATCTGCAGCGTGGATAACATAACAATAAAGGCAATCAGGGATAAGCCTCCGTAAAATTTTTTCATATACGTCAAATGGTACTCTTGTGAACCCACTGCAAATATAGTGGCAGTCCCCGATAATCATATGGCTAGTAAGTGCTATATTATTTACGCATTGCTTTCTTATTTTCCGCCCCCCATTTCCCTTAACCGCTGGGTTACATACCTGGAAATAGCCGGGTCATCATCCTTATTACGTGCCAGTAACAGGTAACGTTTATAATACCGCTGTGCGATGGCCGGGTTTTGCAGGTGATAGTCATAAATGCGCCCTATGCTATACTGCCGCAGGGGTGCGTGAAACAGGTAGTACGCAGTATCCAGGCAGGCGGTAGCTTTCCTGAATACATGCTGCCCTTCATAGTTCACGCTCATAGCGCTGTAGTAGTCATCCAGGCTTTTGGATTTTGCCAGGTCAATGCAGGTTTGCAGCAGCGTATTGCTGCGGGTATAGTCCTTTAGCTGCGTGCAGGCCATAGCTGCATAATACATAATAGCTTCGGTTGACATATTCATCTGCGTCAGGAAATCATTTACATATATACATTCCTGGTAGCGCTTCAGATTGTAGCAGGCGGCTGCTACAAAAGTATAGGCAGCAACAGAAACAACCTGCTGCCGCATTAGCCGCTGCCCCAGCATAATGGCCTGCGCATAGTCTTTCCGGAAATAGGCCGTTTTCACAGCCGGTATGATCACCGTAGTTTGCAGGGAATCTTTTGCCAGGTAGGGCTGCAGCACACTATCAGCCGCATTGTACCGCTGCCGGTCCAGCCATTCTTCTGCCATGCGCGCCACCACCTTACTGTCAAACGGGTTCAGGGCATATGCCTGTTGCAGGTACACAAAACCACTGTCGGCTTCCCGGGCGGCAAACAGCGCAAAGCTCAGCTGCTTAAAGGTTTGCGCCTGCGGTTGCAGGGCCGCCAGTTTGCGGTAATGCGGAATAGCTAGTCTGGCCTGCTCCTGCTGCATATAAATGCCGCCCAGGTATTGGTAGGCCGGGATATATGTACTGTCTAAATGCAGTATTTGCTGATATGTTTGAATAGTTTCCGGCCACTTACCGGCCTGGTAATAGGCATACCCCAATAATGCCAGCTGTTTAATATTATCCGGCTGTATACGGCTTTGCAGGTATTGGATAGCGGGTTCATATTGCTGGTCCTGGAAGTAGCTCATTACTACTGCCTGGTCTATTTCCGGCGCCTGCTGTGCATAGGTGCTGGAAAGGCCCAGGTGTATCAGCAACAGGAGCAGGTAACAACGTGCATGCATAGGTACATCTTTTCATAAAACTAAGTATTTAGTTTTAAATACTAAAACTTTAGTTGAAGAAAGAATGTTCCTTGAAAAGACACTGGCATACACATTAATCGAGGGTGGCTGTTTTATAGAACATATTTTCAGTACGGAATAAGACACTAGCATTCACCTTAAATCCAGTGCTGCAGTTTATGAACGCATTTCCCATACAGGATAATACACTAGCATTCACCTTAAATCCGGTGCTGCTGTTTATTAAGACATTCCCATACAGGCTAATACACCAGCATTCACATTAAAAACCAGGGTTGCAGTTTATGAACACATTTTCCATACAGGCTAATACACCAGCATTCACATTAAATCCAGGGCTGCTGTTTATGAACACATTTCCAATAAGGGATAATACATCAGTATTCACCTTAAATCCAGGGCTGCTATTTTATAAAACGCATTTCATAACATACACAGTAATCTTCCTACCCGGGAATAGCTAAAACAAAATCCGCAATGGCAAAATGCTTAACGTGGTTTTTTACGGTATTGCTCACTGTAGGTATGCAGCTCCTGGAATGCTTCATCCAGTACCGCCATAATTTTTTCTTTCTCAGCATTACTTAATGCAGGGATCATCTTTTTGTCCCCTTCGGCAGGCTTATCCACTCCCCGCATTTTACGGTAAAAAGTAGGGATGCTCCAGGAACATTCTTCACAAACCTTTTCCCGGAAACGGATGGGGAAGTTAATCAGGTTGGCATGAATATCCTGCAGCATGTTCACAGGCACCGGTGTGTGCGGCACTAATTTCTTCATGGTTTGGAGGTTTAATACGTTGCTATCAAAAAAAGTGTTTGATGTTAGCATTGATAATTAGTTAGGATAATCAATAATTGCCTGCTTTTATATCAGCAAATATATTGATAATGATTTAAATGAACCATTTTTTATTGACTAATTTATCAAATCGCCAACCTGTAGCTAACACTTTACCCTGGCGGGTTTCAGGCCACACACCCTTATTTTGTGGATAATTAATGACGATATCATTCTCACATCTTTTGTAAAATTTCTTTTAGATGAAATCCCTGCTAAATCTTGTTAGTTGTGCCCCAACAGTTGTATAATGCTATGATAAGAATCAAAATGAAATTTTAATTCGCCAAAAGCAACAGAAATAATTTATATTGTAATAATGTTATAATATGAAAAACTGACACCAAACGAAAACCGAAAAATTTGATGTAAGATGCAGCTAGGGTTAATCCACATGGGCCAGCGCTTAAAACAGATACTGAAGCAGCGGAAAATAAAAATTGTTGACTTTGCCCGTATGGCGGGCTTTACCAACCAGATAGCACATTACCACCTGCGTAAAAGCGATATGAAAAGATCCACCCTGGAGCGCTTTTGCACCCTCATAGGGATCAGCAGTGACGAATTTTACAACTGGAATAATAAAGTAGTCCCTAAAGCAGGCAAAGGGCAGGTGCCTACCATCGCCCACCACGGACAGCGCTTTACAGAGCTCATAGAAGAAAAAGGCTTAAACAAAAGTAAGCTGGCACGCCGGCTGGATATGAGCCGCAGAACCATGTACAACCTGTTCGATAAAGCTGTCTTCGATCCGCTGGAGCTGGAAACCGTAACCAAAGCGCTGGAAATAACCGAAACCGCTTTCCTGCACCCCAACGCCGTTGAAGATACCCGCATAGCAGATTCCGAAGAAATGCTGGCCCTGCGCGAAAAATATTATAAGCTCCTCGAAGAATATAACCAGCTTCTCAAACAGCATAACGCCTTAAAAGAAACCATGGATACGTTTAAGAAAGATATTGTACAGCTCCGCAAACAGGTACGCTCCAAAAAAGTCTGAACATTTACCGGATGATAATAATGTAATCAGGAAAATAAAAAGTTGATAGTTTCTGCGCAAATTCGTTTTTGATGGATTTTATCGCAATCTCCATTCTGATATGGATTTTATGAAGATCAAATCAATAGGATTTTTTCGTATGAATCATTTTTGTTTATATTTGTATTATCCTGTTGTAAAAAATATCAGTAAGGTTAAAATTTAATCAGGTTACACATGACTAACCCAAAATTTTCGGAGATCTGGTATTTATCCATGTCCGTGATCGGTGGCCCCAATCTGTTAACAAGACCCCGGTACGCCGGTTTGCTTGCCCGGCGGATCAATGCCAGCCACGAAGCAGAACAGATCATTACCCGGTATTATACCCTGTTGCCCGATCAGTTATTGCTGCTCATTGAACCAGTGAAAATAGCTTACCAGGATTGGATGAAAGAGTTTAAGCATAATACTGCCCGCGATATTTGTAAAAGCCTGGCCACAGATAAGGAGGAAGACCGGCGCGCATGGTACGAGATCTTTGTGAACAGGGATCATAATGGCGAGGACGTATTCTGGTCTAAAACAGAAGCACACCAGGTAGCATCCCGCAATCAGTATGAAACATTCCAGGCCCAAATGTTCAATGCGCCTGTAAAGGCAGGTTATGTAAATGATGGCGGAGCATATCCTTATGGCATGGCCCACATGAACAGGGCCGGCATACTCTATAAAGAAATGGAATTTCCGGAAGATAACAGAGACGTATAACTCCTTTACAACAACAATCCCCCAACCTCTTCCCACGTATTCACCCGCTTATATTCCTGCACATTTACATTATGCGGCGCAGTAAACATCAGCGGCTCTCCTTTAAAAGTGCTCAGGTTCTTCACATGGTCATCAATCAGGTAATCTGCAGCAACAATGTGCTTATGACCGCAAAACACAATGTTATGCCAGCTGATAAAGGGAAAATGTTCCTCCAGCCAGGCCAGCTTCTCTGCCAGGGATAAGGGAAACTCCATAGCGGCAGATACAATGAACACTTCGTGTTTTTCCTGTAAAGCTTTAATTACTTCCTGCGATCCGGCTATTACCGGTTTGGTGCGGAAAAAATTGGGTTCATACAGGAACTGCCTTACCACCCCATCCAGCGGAAAACCCGTGGTTTCAGGTTTGCCCAGCAGGCTTTCCTTAGCTACGGTAACACCGTAACGGTTGGCGTACCAGTTAATGTACTGCTGTGTGCTGTCTGCCATAACTCCATCCATATCAATTGCAATTCTTGCCATATTCTGCTGTTTTCTGCAAATATATGCGCTATTTTTGAGCTGTGCAATGAATGTGTTATTAAATTATTGCAAATTATTTCATAATATTGCAGAAAATAGCAAATATGCTGAAGGAAGAGCGCCTGGATTATATTCTTAAAAAGCTGCAGGCAGATAATAAGGTACTGCAAACAGAGCTCAGTAATGACCTGCAGGTATCTGAAGATACCGTGCGCCGCGACCTGGAATCGCTGGCGCAGAGCGGCTTGCTCATAAAGGTGAGGGGCGGCGCTATTCCGCATTCCCCGCATCCCTACAGCTTTAAAGAACGCATCGGCATTCACGAGGATGATAAACGCACAATTGCCGGCAAGGCCTTATCCTTCCTGCACGACGGGCAAACCATTATCATGGATGGGGGCACCTCTACCTACACCCTGGTAAAAATGTTCCCCGCAAATTTGCGCCTTACCGTTATTACCAACAGCGTACCCATTGCCATGCAGCTCATGGAGCATCCCTCCACAGAGGTGATCCTTACCGGCGGGCGTGTTTTCAAGAACTCGCAGGTAACCTCCGGGCTGGATACCATCCGTATGCTGGAAAAGTTTCGGGCAGATATTTGTTTCCTGGGCGTTTGCAGCCTGCACCCCACGGCCGGCATCACGGGCATTGACCTGGGCGAGGCAGAAGTGAAGTACAGCATGATACGGTCCGCCAGCCGCGTAATGGCGCTGGCTACCATAGATAAAATGGGCACCGCAGAGCCATTCAAAGTATGTGATATAACAGAATTAGATACGATTATAACCGACCGGGTGAATGAAGGGGTGATACAGCCATATCTGAACCTGGGTATTAAAGTGATTTAACGTCCTATCCTATAAAATGATTTAAATGTTGCAGTCATTATCAATTGAAGTCATGCCGCAAAAAAGAGCCACACGTATAGCCGTTAGTTCCCTGTTTTTCCTGACAGGATTATGCTTTGCCAGCTGGGGCTCCCGTATTGCCGCCATTCAGCAGTCGCTGCATATGAGCGACGGTGGTTTGGGTACCGCGCTGCTGGCTTTACCCATTGGTTCCGTATTGTCTATGCCGGTAGCTGGTTATATGATAGCACGGTTTGGCAGCCGGCATGTATTAATGGTGGCCGCCATTTGTTATGCGATCATATTGCCATCACTGGGTCTGGCCCAGGCGCCCTGGCAATTGTTCTGCATTTTAATGTTGTTTGGTTTTGCCGGCAACATGGCCAACATTGCGGTAAATACCCAGGCTGTAGCGGTGGAAGCTTTATATGGCCGTACCATTATGGCCTCTTTTCACGGGTTATGGAGCCTGGCCGGTTTTACCGGCGCTTCAATAGGTGTTTTCATGGCCGGGCAGGGCATAGCGCCCTACCAGCATTTTCTGTTAATAACCGCCATTGCAGTAGTAATAGTGGCGGTAAGCGCTAAATATACAGTAGCACATACTGCAGTAAAAGAAAAGCCCAAACGGCTTCCTTCTGTTGAGGGGCAGCCGCAGCTAAGCACCATCAAAAAAATAAGGCTGTGGGTATTAAAAACGCAGGTTAAGCTGCGCGGCTTATGGTCCCTTGTTATGGCTTTGCGTGTACTGGGGGTTATTGCTTTTTGTTCCATGATCTGCGAGGGCACTATGTTCGACTGGAGTGTGGTATACTTTAAAAAAGTGATCCTTGCACCGGATGGCAGGGCCGGTATAGGCCTCTCAGCCTTCATGTGCACCATGGCCTCTTTCCGCTTTGTGGCCGACTGGCTTACTACCCGCATGGGACACCGCAAGGTATTGCAGCTAAGCGGCATCCTAACCGCATCCGGCTTACTGATAGCAGTAGCGCTGCCTTATTTTGTAACCGGTGTTTTGGGCTTTTTGCTGGTGGGTGCCGGCGTATCATCTGTAGTACCACTGGTATACAGCGCTGCCGGCAAGTCTAAAAAGGCAGAACCGGGCGTGGCCCTGGCCACTGTATCCACAGTAGGTTACCTGGGCTTTTTAATGGGCCCCCCGCTGATAGGTTTTGTAGCGCAGGCATCCAGCCTGGTCATCTCTTTTTCTATTATCGCAGTAATGGGCGCTTGTATTGCCATTATGGGCAGCCGCATTAAAACAGCTGATTAACGTATAAGCATATAATAAATGTAAAAGTCCCGGTAAAGTGTTACCGGGACTTTTTTGACTAAAAACAGGATAGTTATCTAACTTCTTTTCGTGTGCTGGAACAAAGGTACAGCATTTACATTAATAATTATAATAATGTTTGATGAAAAATTTATTGCTGCTAATTCTTTGAAACACTTAATTTTGCACGATTTTTTTTGTCCATCACACGGCATGAAGATCAGTAGGGTTTTTCATTTTCAATAGATTATACAAATGCCAAAAGACTCATCTATCACATCTGTTCTTATTATCGGTTCCGGGCCTATTATTATTGGTCAGGCGTGCGAATTTGATTATTCCGGTTCACAGGCTGCCCGTTCCTTACGGGAAGAGGGTATTAAAGTGATCCTGATCAACTCTAATCCGGCCACTATTATGACAGACCCCATGATGGCCGACAGGGTATACCTGTTGCCGCTGACTGTGGAAAGTATAGAGCAGATACTGGAAGAAAACCAGATAGATGCCGTGCTGCCAACCATGGGCGGACAAACAGCGTTGAACCTCTGTAAAGAGGCCGATGAGCTGGGTGTATGGGAAAAATATAATGTGCGCCTTATTGGGGTGGATATTAAAGCCATTAATAAAGCGGAAGACCGGGAGCTGTTCCGCCAGTACATGATAGAGCTGAAGATACCGGTGGCCCCGGCCCGTACTGCTAACTCTTACCTGGAAGGGAAGGAGTTTGCGCAGGAAATAGGCTTTCCGCTGGTAATACGCCCCTCCTTTACCTTAGGCGGTACCGGTGGTGGTTTTGTGCATAGTAAAGATGAGCTGGACGAGGCGCTGAACCGCGGCCTGCAGGCCTCTCCCATACACGAAGTGCTGGTGGAGAAAGCTGTGCTGGGCTGGAAAGAGTTTGAGCTGGAGCTGCTGCGCGATAATAACGATAACGTAGTGATCATTTGTACGGTGGAGAACCTGGACCCCATGGGCGTGCACACAGGCGACTCTATTACCGTAGCACCGGCCATGACACTGAGTGATACTGCCTTCCAGGACATGCGTAACAAAGCCATGCTGATGATGCGCAACCTGGGGAACTTTTCCGGTGGCTGTAACGTGCAGTTTGCCCTGAACCCGGAAAATGAGGAGCTGATAGCCATAGAAATTAACCCGCGCGTAAGCCGTTCATCAGCCCTGGCCTCCAAAGCCACAGGGTATCCTATTGCCAAAGTAGCCGCCAAGCTGGCCATTGGTTATACGCTGGATGAGCTGAACAACCAGATCACCGGCAATACCTCTGCCTGTTTTGAGCCTGCCCTGGATTATGTAATTGTAAAGGTGCCGCGCTGGAACTTTGATAAATTCAAAGGCGCTGATGAAACCCTGGGCCTGCAAATGAAATCCGTAGGTGAGGTAATGGCCATAGGCCGTACTTTCCCCGAAGCTATACAGAAGGCTTGCCAGAGCCTGGAAAATGAAGCCATTGGCTTAGGCTACTACGGCAAATCGCTTATGAAGAGCGAGCAGCTGCTGGAAAGGCTGAAAACTCCTACCTGGGACCGCATTTTCCGTATTAAAGATGCGCTGATGGAAGGCGTATCCGTAAAAACCATTCAGCAGCTTACCTTAATTGACCGCTGGTTCCTGCATCAGATCAATGATATTGTGAACCTGGAAAAACAGATCCAGGAGCACGACCTGGAATCCATACCGGTGGAGCTGCTGCGCGAAGCCAAACAAATGGGCTTCTCTGATAAGCAGCTGGCCTCCCTGTTTGGTAATTGCGAGGAAGAAGAGGTGTACGAAAAACGTAAAGGCCTCAACATCCGCCGTACCTATAAGATGGTGGATACCTGTGCTGCAGAATTTGAAGCAAAAACCCCTTACTTCTACTCCACCTTTGATACAGAGAACGAAAGTATTCCCTCTGAAAAGAAAAAGGTGATAGTACTGGGTTCCGGTCCTAACAGGATTGGCCAGGGCATTGAGTTTGACTACTGCTGCACCCACGGCCTGCAGGCCATACAGGAATGCGGGTACGATGCCATTATGGTGAACTGTAACCCCGAAACTGTGTCAACTGATTTTGACATGGCCAATAAGCTCTACTTTGAGCCGGTGTTCTGGGAGCACCTGTGGGAGATCATAGAGCTGGAAAAACCGGAAGGGGTAATTGTGCAGCTGGGCGGCCAAACCGCGTTAAAGCTGGCCAAACGCCTGGAAGAAAAAGGTATCCGCATTATCGGTACCTCTTTTGACAACATGGATATTGCGGAAGACCGCGGCCGTTTCTCGGACCTGCTGAAAGATCTGGGCATTCCTTACCCTAACTACGGTACCGCTTACAGTACAGATGATGCCATTGAAGTGGCTAAAGAAGTGGGCTACCCCGTACTGGTGCGCCCCAGCTATGTATTGGGCGGCCAGCGTATGCGCATTGTAATTAATGAGGAGGAGCTGGAAAAGGCGGTGATCAGCCTTCTGAAGCACCTGCCAGGCAACAAAATATTGATTGATCACTTCCTGGACCGTTGCCAGGAAGCTGAGATAGATGCCATTTTTGACGGGGAGGATTTTCATGTGATGGGTGTAATGGAGCACATAGAACCAGCCGGCATTCACAGCGGGGATAGTAACGCAGTATTACCGGCCTTTAACCTTACACCGCTGGAAGTAACCACCATGGAGTACTACGCGGAAAAAATAGCACGTGCGCTCAATATCCGCGGGTTAATAAACATACAGTTTGCCGTGAAGAACGGGAAGGTGTTTGTGATAGAAGCCAACCCCCGCGCATCCCGCACCACGCCGTTTATTGCCAAGGCTTACCAGGTACCTTACCTGAATATAGCTACCCGGGTAATGCTGGGCGCCAATAAGCTGAAGGACTTTACCATTGAGAAAAAGCTGGATGGTTTTGCCATTAAGGAACCGGTGTTCTCTTTCAATAAATTCCCGGGCGTGAACAAAGAGCTGGGCCCTGAAATGAAGTCAACCGGTGAGGCTATCCGCTTCATCAAAGACCTGCGGGATCCTTACTTCCGCCAGCTGTACAAGGAAAAGAGCATGTATTTGAGTAAATAGCGTAAAGCAGAAAGAATAAAGCATAAAGCTGAAAGCGAGGGGTGATACTCCGGTAGCTTTCAGCTTTTTTTGTTTGCTGTATTTTTGATTGATGGTTTTAGCATTCGGCTTTGTATTTACTGTGCCCTTGCGGCTCCTTTGGTGAATTACTCCCGGCGTAGTAAGCCCAGATGGGTGCTACTATAACAGTTATCCCATCAGTATAAGTAACTATAAATACCTGCTGGTATATCCATGGTAGTAAGGCTTCCTTATTTCTTTTCTGGGAAAATGAATAGATGATGCTGCACATACATTTATTGCAATCCATTGCAAATGCAGGCCCTGGCTCGTCAGTCTTATATCACCTGTATAGGCATTCAATTTTATCATAGTTAATAAAGGAGAGGAGTTATAACAGTAGCGCTATCAGAAGTTATTCCTGTAAGGAATAAAAGAATGTTCCGCAACGCATAGATGAATCAATTACGAAAGCTGCCAGTCTCCCTGCGATGTAGCCCTGGCGGTTTACTGGCGGCGGTGTGAATGCGGTAACCCGGAGATGGCTGTAAAAAATCAGAGCCTGATAAAGATCAGGCTCTTTCTTTTCCCTCAAAATAACCATTAAAGACACGACTATTTATAATAAAATAGCGTGACCGGTAATGCATTTTACTATAAATATTATAATTTAAAAAGATGTTAACTAATCAATAACAGATTTTAAATATACATATTTGATATAAACTGATTTTCAATTCATTTCAAATTAATGTTTTTACTATTTGTTAAAGCCTTCTTAAAGGATTGTCCTG
Organism: Chitinophaga sp. GbtcB8; assembly: GCF_019091455.1. Lineage (GTDB taxonomy): Bacteria > Bacteroidota > Bacteroidia > Chitinophagales > Chitinophagaceae > Chitinophaga. The sequence continues at coordinate 185,093 of NZ_JAGXJN010000004.1, read as the reverse complement.
TTTTGCACCTTTTTGAGGGGTCTTTTACAGGTGGTTTTTCTATATCATCCCATTAACATATGATAAACTTTTGGAGTAAGGTAGTTCTCCTAAATTCGCTCTTTTCCTGAAAGTTTAATAACCCGGAAAACCCAATTGAGAGCAACACCATTTCTTCGTTTATGCATACCGTTAGCCTTTGGTATCTGCCTGCAAATATGGCTGGTTATAAGCTGGTGGTGGTTAACAGGTATCTTGCTGCTTATGCTTGCAGGCTTGCTGGCCTGGAGCTTCCTGCCTTTGGGAAAACAATATACCACTAACCCGCTTCGTGGGGTATTGTTGTATGTATTGATTATATGTGCAGGCGCTTTGCTGGTGTTGCTGAAAGATATACGCAGCCAGCCCCGTTATTTTGGAAAACTTTTGCAGGGCAGGGATACTTTGCTGGTAAGCATCCAGGAACCCCTGCAGGAGCGTGCCCGCAGCTGGAAAACCACGGCCGTGGTACAAGCCATTGTTCACCACCGGCAGGTAATACCGGTAAAAGGTAACCTGCTGCTCTATTTTCAAAAGCATAACACAGTTAGCAGCCTGCAGTGCGGGGATGTGGTCTGGATAAGCAGCACGCTTAACCCTGTAAGCAGCAGCGGCAATCCCGGCGCCTTTAACTACCGGCAGTACTGCGCTGCTAAACAGATCTTCCACCAGGCTTACCTCAAAGCCGGCAGCTGGAAAAGATCAGCGTATAATAGCAATACACTGGCAGACCGTTACCTGTTACAGGCCCGCGCCTGGTGTATACATACCCTACAACAATACCTGGGCAACGGGCCGGATGCTGCGCTGGCTGCCGCGCTGCTGATAGGCTACCGGTATGATCTGGACCGGGATATGGTGCAGGCCTATACCAATGCAGGCGTAGTACACATCATTGCTATTTCAGGTATGCACCTGGCGCTCATTTATGCATCCCTTTTATGGGTGCTGCAATGGTGGCCGCCGCACCGGCTTTCCAACCTGGCTAAAGCCCTGATCGTGATCAGCATGTTATGGGGTTTTGCCCTGATCACCGGCGCGGCTGCATCTATATTGCGGGCAGCCGTAATGTTCACCGCAGTAGCTCTCGGGCAGTTTGTGCTGGACCGCCATACCAATACCTATAACACCCTGGCGGCATCGGCTTTCCTGTTATTGTGTTATGATCCCTGGCTGTTGTGGGATGCGGGTTTCCAGCTCTCCTACCTGGCAGTATTAAGCATTGTACTATGTTATAAACCGCTGTATGAATTGTGGCTCATTCAAAACAAATGGTTAAATAAGCTATGGGAGGCAGTAGCCCTGACCCTGGCGGCACAGCTGTTTACTATACCGGTATGCCTCTATTACTTTCACCAGTTCCCGAATTTGTTCCTGCCTGCCAATTTATTGATCGTAACACTATCCACTATTATCCTGTATGGGTTAATTGTATTGCTGGTAGTGGCGCCCTGGCCGGCCCTGGCGCATTATACCGGCATGGGTATAAAGTACCTGATCATAGTTATGAACCGCCTGGTACTGTTTATAGAACAATTGCCCTACGCTGTTACCAACAATATTTATATGCCGCTCTATGCTACGGTATGTGCCTATGTGATCATAGCAGCTTTAGTAACAGTATGGTTGGGTAAGCAGCCCAAAGCCTGGCTGCTGGCTTTGTATGCAGGTTTGTGCTGGGTAGGGACAGATGTTACACTGACCATACAGGCTGCTAACCACCGTACTATTATTATTTATAACGTACCCGCCTATACGGCAATAGATGTGATCAGCGGGCATCAGCTGCAATTTGCAGGTGATACGGCCATTCAGCAAAATGATAGCCTACGCAGCCGCTACCTGCAGCCGGCCCGTTTGTTATATGGTGCAGCCCCTGGTGTTATACCCGCCTTTTCCCGCAAAAACGCATTTATAAGCATGGGCCATACCAGGATGGTGGTAGTGGACAGTACCTGGCGGCCTTTTAGCCCGGCAAAAAAATTCAGTACAGATTATATTTTGCTCTCGCACCATCCCCGTTTGACTATCAGCCAATTAAAGAACATGTTTACCTGTAAGATGATTATTTTCGATGCTTCCAACCCATTATGGCAGATACAACGGTGGAAAAATGATTGCAGCACACTAACTTTGCGCTGCTTTTCGGTCCCTGAACAGGGAGCCTATCTTATTAATTTCTAATGTTTTCCATTCATGCAAAAGCAAATTAAATCAGCACTGATCTCCGTTTTCTATAAAGATAACCTGGAGAACATCGTGAAAGAATTGGGTGCGCAGGGCGTAACAATTTACTCCACCGGCGGTACCCAGAAATTTATTGAGGAGCAGGGCGTGAAATGTGTAGCGGTAGAGGACCTCACCGCATATCCTTCTATATTGGGCGGCCGGGTAAAAACCCTGCACCCGAAGGTTTTTGGCGGCATATTGGCACGCCGCGGTAATAACCAGGACCTGGAGCAATTGCAGGAATATGGTATCCCGGAAATAGACCTGGTAATAGTAGACCTGTACCCCTTTGAGGAAACCGTTAAAAGCACTACGGAAGAACAGGCCATTATTGAAAAGATAGATATAGGCGGTGTATCCCTGATACGCGCTGCCGGCAAGAACTATAAAGATGTAGTGATTGTTGCTTCCAAAGACCAGTATGCCGACCTGGAAAAAGTACTGGTAGAAAATAAAGGCGCTACCAGCATAGAAGACCGCCGCCGCTTTGCTGCCAAAGCATTTGAAGTGTGCGCACACTATGATGTAGCCATTGCAGGGTATTTCCTGAACAATGAGCCCCAGCAATATTTCCAGGTATCTGCCCCCCAGGGCCAGGTAATGCGCTACGGGGAAAACCCGCACCAGCGCGGCATTTTCTTCGGTAACCTTCAGGAGCTGTTTAACAAGCTGCATGGTAAGGAGCTGTCTTATAACAACCTGGTGGATGTGGATGCCGCCTGCCAGCTGGTGCAGGAGTTTACGGAAACCACCTTTGTAGTAATAAAACATACCAATGTATGCGGTATTGCCAGCCGCGCTACCCTGAAAGAAGCCTGGGAAGCTGCCCTGGCAGGCGATAAGGAAAGTGCGTTTGGCGGTGTGCTGGCTGCTAATAAAGTAATAGACAAAGCTACCGCAGAAGCGATCAACGAAATTTTCTTTGAAATACTGATAGCGCCCGGGTTTGATGAAGATGCCCTGGCCGTGCTCACCACCAAAAAGAACCGCATTTTGCTGCAGCAGAAACAGGCGGTAAAACAGCCCTATGTGTATAAGAATGTGCTGAACGGTGTACTGGTGCAGGATAGCGATACCGTTAACTATAAAGATTGGACCGATGCTGGCGCCCGCCCTGCGGATACCGCTGAAAAGGCCGACCTGGAGTTTGCCAACCTGGTGTGCAAGCACCTGAAATCAAACGCTATTGCGCTGGTTAAGAACAAACAGCTGATAGGCAAAGGCTGCGGCCAAACCTCCCGTATAGATGCGCTGCGCCATGCCATTGAAAAAGCCAAACAGTTCAACTTTGACCTGAAAGGCGCTGCCATGGCTTCTGACGCTTTCTTCCCCTTTAATGACTGTGTGCAGATAGCGCATGAAGCAGGCATTACTTCCGTAATACAACCCGGTGGTTCTGTACGCGATAACGACTCTGTTGAATACTGTAAGCAGAATGGCATGGTAATGATCATGACTGGCATACGGCACTTTAAACACTAAGGGAATGTAAAATGTAAAATTTCAAATGATAAATGTAAAAGGGAGTGTGGCAATAATGCTGCACTCCCTTTTACATTTGAAATTTAACATTTATGATTTTACATTTTCACTCACCTCCACCCGTTACAGATTTTTTTTATAGTATTGTGCCATAGCCTATGGCATTCCTACACCATAATATCATGCAAAATGCTGCGGATGCAGACCTGATCCGGGAGTACAAAGCTTCCGGTAAGCTGGATTACCTGGCGGCCCTGTATCAGCGTTATATGAACCTGGTGTACGGGGTATGCCTGCGGTATTTTGATGAAGCAGCCAGTAAGGATGCAGTAATGCAGATCTTCGAGGAGCTGATACCCAAGCTGAAACAGCATGAGGTACAGAATTTCAAAAGCTGGCTTCACGTGCTGGCCCGCAACCATTGCCTCATGAAGCTGCGGTCCCTGAAAACAAAGGAGGGCTGGCAGGTTTCCATAGAAGACAGGCCGCTTATGGAAAATGAGGAAATTGCACATCATGAGAACGGAATAAGCCTGGAGGATAATTTGCAGGCCATGGAAAAATGCCTGGAAACCTTACCGGAGGAGCAGCAAAAAAGTGTAAACCTTTTTTACCTGCAGGAGAAAAGCTACCGGGAAGTAGCCGCCCTTACAGGGTATGAAATGAATAAAGTGAAAAGCTATATACAGAACGGGAAGCGTAACCTGAAAATTTGTATGGAGCAACAACAACATGCCTGATAATCATTCAAATAATAAACCCGTCAGCGAAGAGCTGATACGCCAGTACCTGGCCGGTGAGCTGGATGATAAGGCTATGCATGCCCTGGAACGGCAGGCGCTGAACGATCCTTTCCTGACCGATGCGCTGGAAGGTTACGCTGCCCATGGGCCGGACCAGTCAGCCCACCTGGCCGATCTGGAAAACCGCTTAGAGCAGCGGGTGAACAGTGATAAAGGAAAAGTACGGATCATGTATTACCGCTGGGCATCAGCCGCGGCTATTTTGCTGATACTGGGCCTGAGCTTTATCTGGATCAACCATCAGGAGCTTAACCACCGGAAAGATATAGCAAAGGTATCTACCACTGAAAATGCCATTCCCAGCGTACAGGATAGCATTGCACAACCGGCAACACAGGCTAGTGAGCCGGCAGTCAAACCGGGCACCATACCACCGTCACTACCAGCTGTTGCCAGCGCCCCGGCTAAAGATGTAGTGCAGCCATCTGCACCCGCTCTTAAGGTGGAAAAAGCCAGCGATGCCGCCATAAGATCTGCAGAGGCAGAGGCACCGGCAGAAGATGCGCTGGTACAAGCCGCACCTGCAGCGCCCCGTATAATGATGGCAGATACCACAGCGGATGCAAAAAAGGATGCATATAACAACTTCTCCCAGCAAAAAGCGAACGGCAATGCCAATGAAGCAAAGGGTTTTGCCCGTGTGAACCGTAACCAGGCCATGGTAGCCCAGGAGCGTACCCCGGATGAAAAGCTGAGAGCCAAAATGATGATGGCGCCGGTGGCCCGGCATATTGTAGTGCTGGGATCCTCTACCGCGGAAGGTGTTGGGCCTAAAACCAAAGACAGTACCTGGGTAAACCTGCTGCGTAAATACCTGCAGGAAAAAGCGCCGCAATCAACGGTTACCAACCTGGCAGTAGGTGGTTTTACCTCTTACCGCATACTGCCCAGCGATGCGGATGTTCCCTTCCTGAAGCCCAAACCGGATGCTGCTCACAACATTACACAGGCACTGGCCCTGCAGCCGGATATGATCATCATTAACATGCCCTCCAATGATATTAATGTTGGTTACTCATTAAAAGAATACCAGCGTAACCTGGATGCAGTAATGAAGCTGGCGCGCCAGCAGCATGTAACCTGTTATATTACCACCACCCAGCCCCGTAATACGGGGGCGGCTAAACGAAAACAGCTGATAACAATGCGGGATTACATTATCCGGCATTACCCTCATAACTATATTGATTGCTGGGAAGGACTCAGCGCTCCGGATGGCTCTCTGTTACCGCAGTACAATAGTGGCGATGGGGTACACCTCAATGGCCTGGGCCACCAGCTGATGTTTGAGCGGATAAAGGCGAAAGTTAATTGATGTGCGGATGAAATGATATTGAAGGTTAACGTTCTGCTATCATCTCCATCATTTGCATATCTGCAATTACTGGTTTCTTATCGCCCGTATCAGCTTCCGGTTCCTTCTGTCTGCGCGGCTTTCATTCAGGGAAGATAATGCCCAGAGGGCTGCAGGCAGCCAGCCAATAAGGGTGATCTGCAATAGCAGGCAAAGAATACCCCGCAGTATACGTCCCCTTAATAAAAAGGAAAGCCAGGGTAACAAGATTGCTAAGAGGGTCATAAAACAGGTATTAGTGCTTTTTTCTTTCTTTCCACATCTGGTTAAATGATTTAGGGGCAAACACAGGTAGCTCCCGGTCATCGCCCCAGGCTTTGGCAAAAAAACGTTTCATGAAAAAGTTCTTCATTTTGCCATTGGTCATGTTCATCATTCTACGGCTCAGGGAGGCCTGCTTCCAGCCAAACCAGGCCATTTTTTCACCACCGGATGTATAGTTCTCTTCTACTGCTTTGTGGCGGTTGTGTAATAACAGCTCATGCAGGTTAATACGCACGGGGCATACCTCTGTACAGTTGCCGCAGAGGGAGGAGGCATAACTTAAATGCCCATACGATTCCATGCTCTGAAGGTAAGGGGTGATCACCGCGCCTATAGGGCCGCTGTATGTGGTACCGTATGCATGGCCGCCAATATTTTTATATACCGGGCAGGCATTCAGGCAGGATCCGCAGCGTATGCAGTACAGCGCTTCGCGGGCTTCCGTATCCTGTAACAGGCTGGTGCGCCCGTTATCCATGAGTATCACGTACATTTCTTCCGGCCCGTCTGTTTCCCCTTCCTGGCGCGGACCACTGAAAATGGAGTTGTACACCGTTACCTGCTGCCCGGTGCCGTAAGTGGCCAGCAGGGGCCAGAACAGCGCCAGGTCGTTGACGGATGGCAGCACTTTTTCAATGCCTACCAGCACAATATGTGTTTTGGGAAAAGCCGTGCTCAGGCGGGCATTGCCTTCATTTTCACTCACGGCTACAGAGCCGGTATCTGCTATAATAAAATTGGCGCCGGTAATACCTATTTCTGCCTGCAGGTATTTTTGCCGCAGGTTCTCACGGGCTACCAGCGTAAGCTGTTCAGGAGTAAGGCCGGGTGCAGTGCCCAGCTTTTCGGTAAAGAGCTGTGCTACATCTTCCTTGCTTTTATGCATGGCCGGTGTAACAATATGGTAAGGCGGTTCCCCATCCAGCTGTTGAATATATTCACCCAGGTCGGTCTCTACACATTCAATGCCTTGTTTAGCCAGGAAGTCGTTCAGGTGCACTTCTTCCGTTGCCATGGATTTACTTTTTACAATGCTTTTGCATTGTTTGGCCTGGCAAATGGCCAGTATCTCCTCCTGCACCTGCTGGGTATTCTCTGCCCATATCACCTTGCCACCCCGTTTGGTGAACTGCATTTCAAATTCTTCCAGGTATTTATCCAGGTGTTCTATGGCCCGCCACTTAATATTCTTGGCCCGCTCCCGGGCAGTTTGCAGCTCTGTGAACTGCAGCTTGCCCGATTTTACGGCAGTATTATATTTACCAATGTTGAAATTGATAGTACGGCGGTGTCCCAGATCAGCGGCTTTCTGTTCGCTTTTTTCCAGGAAAGTGGATGCAGTTTGTTGCATAAGCAATATAAAATTCCAAGATCCAAAATAAAGATAGGGAACTTCAAGGGATAGGTCAGTTAGTATATCTCAGACCTGACGGGTCTTGTTCTTGTTTGCTATGTTAAAGCTGTCAGGCCGTTTCTAAAACCTGACTGGTCCGGTCAAAAACCCGGCCAGCTTTTAAGGGTACTTTTTCTTTGCTATCTTATCCAACACGGTATAAAACTCTTCCCCGTATTTACGTATAAGCGCTTCTCTTAAAAAACGGTACACTGGTACCTGTAGTTTTTTACCGTTGCGGCAGGCGGGTGCGCAAACATCCCAGCGGTCATAATTCACAGTTTCATAACTGTCGTACTTTTTAATGCGGATGGGGTACAGATGGCAGGAGATAGGTTTCTTAAAATCCACTACGCCGTCATTATATGCTTTTTCAATACCGCAGCCTACTATGCCTTTTTCATCAATGGATGCATAGGCGCAGATCCCTTTATTTACGATGGGGGTTACGTATCCGTATTCATCGTCAATAGTATGGGTGCCTGTTTTTGCTATTTCTTCCAGGCCTTCTGCCCGCAGGTAAGATCTTATTTTAGGTAAGATCTTTTTCAGGGTTTTTACTTCCTGTTTGTCCAGTGGCGCGCCACAGTCGCCGGCCACACAACAGGCGCCCTTACAGGCGCTCAGGTTGCACACGAACTGCTCCTCAATTACTTCGTCACTAATGTATATGTCGTCTATTACAATCATGTTCTTCAGTTCACAGTTCACTGTCCTGTGAATGCCTGGTTGCAAAGTTACAGTTTTTAGTCCACTGTCCACAGAGCACTGTCTGCGAACGTGAATACCAATCCGCTACCGCCACCGCAGTGTCTCCACCAGGTGCCACATATCTTCCTGCAGGAATTTATTCACCGGCGCCAGGGAGTCCGCATTGGGCGTTGCATCAAAGTAAAGCGCGCCGCGTAAAAAATGATGAGTGGAGTCGGTAGCAAAAAATTGTTTGGCGCTGGCGGCATTTCCGCCCACCTCGTAAAACAGGCCGCTTACGCCATGCCCGTTATTAATATCTTTCTCGTCAATATAATCAGCCTTATAGGTGTGCTTATAGGTCATTTTAAAGGCATCGGCCACCAGGTTTTCCAGTTTGTTCTTAGCGCCTATCTCCTTGTAGCTCACGTATATCTTACCATCCAGGGAAGGAAAGTCTATATTGATCCAGTAAGGGTTCTCAGGATGCTCGCCAAAAAAGGTGCTGTCTTTGGTTACCTGTGCGTAGGCCGGGTATTCAAAGGTATAAGGGTATCCGGGCTGGTCAAATACCCGATATTGCTTTTGTGGAAAGGTGATGTTGAAATAGCCTCTTGGCTTGGGTGTGTAGCTTTGCTCGCAGGCGGCAAAAAAAAGTATGCAAATAAAAAGCAGGTACCTCATGTTACAGCGGTTGGAATAGTTGAAAACAGCAGGTTAGCCGGCGGCTACACCTTCATCCTGACGAATGGTTACCTGTACTTTCTGTATGCGCATTTTGCTTACTTCCAGTACGGTAAAGTCAAAGCTGTTGTAATTAATAACGCTGTTCTCTTCCGGAAATTTGCCGGCCAGCTCTAATATCAGCCCGCCAATGGAATCGCTTTCGCCTTTTACATGTTCAAAAGTATCGGGCGGCACGTTCATAATGCGGCAAACATCGTTCAGCATGGTCTTTCCTTCAAACACATAGGTGAAGTTATCTACTTTGCTATAGTTAAATTCTTCCTCGTCAAATTCATCCTTAATATCGCCGATCACTTCCTCCATGATATCTTCCAGGGTTACAATACCGCTGGTGCCGCCAAATTCATCCACCACTACGGCAAAGTGCATACGCCGGGTCTGGAATTCTGTCAGCAGGTCCTCTATCAGCTTGTGGCCATGCACAAAAAAAGGCTGGCGCATTACCTCATGCCAGTCAAAACCAATGGCTTTGCCAAGGTGGGGCAGCAGGTCCTTGGTGTGAATAACACCTACAATATTATCCAGGTTGCCTTTATATACCGGCAGGCGGGAGTAGTGCAGGTCTGCCACCTGTTTGGCTATCTGTTCAAAAGAGCTGTCATATTCAATACCGGAAACATCCAGGCGGGTACGCATGATCTGTTTCACCGTGATGTTGCCGAATTTGAGAATGCCTTTCAGAATATTCTTTTCCTCCTGGGAGGTGGTAGGGTCTACGCTCAGCTCAATGGCTTCATCTATTTCCTGGTAATTAACGGCGCCGCCGCTTAAACGGTGAAACAGGCGGCCTTCTATGCTGGCGCTCATATCTACAAAAAAATCACTTACCGGCTCCAGCGTAGCATGTATAATGCTTACAAACCAGGCAAAGTAAGTGGCAAAGCGAATGTTGTTCTGCGCCGCCCATACACGGGGCAGCACCTGCCCAAAGAACAGGAGTATAAAAGAGATCACTGCTATCCGTACTACCAGGGAAACTACCGGCAGGGTTTGCAGGTCTTCCATTTGGGTGATCAGGTAGTTGGTGACCATTATAAAGGCAATGGCCAGTAAAATGCCGGCTATTTGTAAAGATGCCAGTAATGATTTGGGCTTTTCCAGCAGCTTGGTAATGAGCTTGCCGCTGGTGTTCTGCCTGGTTTTCAATACGTTCAGATCCTTGTAGTTGAGCGTAAAAAAGGCAACCTCAGCACCGGAAACTATAAAGGCCAGTAATAATAATATGAATATTACCAAAAGGTATATAACCACGTTGGGCGTGGCAATAGGGGGCGCTGCAGCCTGTAGCAGCAAAGGCGTGCCGGAAAAAATGCTTGCCGAATGGAACTCCAAAATATGTTCAACTTTAGGTCAAAAATAAGGGGAAAGTAGACCCGTTGTTCATTGCGGATTGCTTTCCCTTATGCAAATATAAGGTAATGTCCCAATTGGGACGGTTATAAAAATACGTAATATTTTTCATGGATAATGGAGTGAAGCCCAATTTTAGAAGGGCAGATCGTCTGCCGGTTCACTCATGGAAGGAGGTATTTCCATGTTGGGGAAATTTTCGCCGGTGGAACTTCCGGTGTTGCTATGGTGGATGGCATGCTCGGCATTATTCAGGTCCATGCGTTTGTCCAGCATAACCAGGTTATCGCCCACTACCTCTGTAGCAAATTTCTTGTTGCCTTCCTTATCTTCCCAGCTGCGGGTACGGAGACGTCCCTCAATATATACCAAACTGCCTTTGTGCAGGTACTTTTGTGCCAGTTCCGCTAATCCGCGCCATAAAACCACCGTATGCCACTCTGTTTGCGAAATGAGCTTCCCAGCCCTGTCCTTAAAAGTTTCAGTCGTAGCGAGAGAGAATTTAGCTACCGCAATATTGCCTTCCAAAAATTGTACATCCGGATCCCTACCTAAGTTGCCAATCAGGATTACTTTATTAACACCTCTCATAGTTGTAGGATTTAATCTATTGATGAAATGTTCTTCTATAAACAACCTCTTTAAAGTTAATGTTTTTTTCCAATCGGCGGATAAATTTTTATAAGTGCTAAAACAATCCCAGCGACTTATTCTGCAGAAAATCCGTGATGGTTTTCGGGAAGGCATAGCTGTTCAGCCGGGCTCGGGGAACGGCCATGTAGTGCGCCAGCTCAGGGGCTTTGGCCGCTGTTAGTAAAATGAACTGGCTGTAAATGGTTTGGTGTGTTAGCTGCTGTTTGAATGCAGGGGATATACCCTGCACAGTGTATGGTATGTTGCGCATCACCTCCTTAAAAGCGGTATATGCTTCCAGCTCATTTGCGTTTACAGGCCCCGGCATTTCTATTAATATGAACTCGTGCAGGTTTTGCCATATATCATTCTCCGTACGTTTACGGATATACAGCTGGTCTTTATATTCCAGCACTATATAATAGAAGTATCTTTTCTTAATGACCAGCTTTTTGGTCTTTGCCGGCAGCTGCGTTACCAGCTGTTGTTTGAAAGCCACACATTTATCAGATAAAGGACATTGGTGGCAGGCCGGCTGCTGGGGCTTACATACTACAGCCCCAAAGTCCATAATGCTTTGATTATAAACGGCTGACTGGTTAGCAGGCAGCAACGACTGGGCCAGCGCGGAAAACTCTTTTTTACCGGCCGTACTATCCACCGGGGTATGAATGCCAAAGTAACGGGCCAGCACACGGAACACATTGCCATCCAGCACAGCATGCGGGCTGTTAAAGGCAAAAGAGGCAATAGCGGCAGCGGTGTAGGGGCCTATGCCTTTCAGGGTTTGTATTTGTTCGTGAGTATCAGGGTATTGTCCCTGGAAAGTATCTACGATCTGTCGGGCGGCGGCCAGCATATTCTTACAGCGGGCATAATAACCCAGGCCCTGCCACATACGGAACACTTCCTCCTCCGGGGCGGCAGCCAGGTGCTGCACGGTAGGGTAGGCCGTGGTGAACTGCTCGTAGTAGGGCAGGCCCTGTTCTACGCGGGTTTGTTGTAGTATAATCTCTGATAACCAGATCTTATAGGGATCTTTAATACCTTTCCAGGGCATGGTGCGGGTGTTTTGTTCCCGGTTCCAGGCCAGCAGCAGCTCCGTAAAAAACTTTTTCATGCGCTGCAAATATAGAAGTTGCGGTGCTAATGTACTGATATGCTGTAGGAGGGATATTAAATATTTATTCAGGATTTAGCTAAAAAGCATAAAAAAAATAATCTGATATGAATATTATTTTTTGTATATTCGTTACTCAATGGTTTTGTGAAATTTTGATTTATGGGGTGGTAACCATTGGAAAGCATGGAGCACACGCATCTGGTCCATTTCCCACAGGGGCTTTTTGCAGGGTCTTTGAGCAGTGAAACGCATCAAAATAAGCAGGTTATACGATTGGAAATAATTAGTATAAAGAAAAAAGATAAAATTTATCTCGCTTAAAATCAGTAATTATAATTTTTTTATATATTTTTGAGACATTAAGTAATCCTCCGCTTCAATTATGAGAAAAGCTGACTTGATAAACAACATTGCTGAAAAAACCGGCATCCCCAAAGTAGATGTGTTAGTGACACTCGAGGCTATGTTTAAGGAGGTAAAAGAAGCGCTTGCTAATGGCGAGCACATTTACATCCGGGGTTTTGGTAGTTTCATCACTAAGAAGAGAGCCGCCAAGATTGGCCGTAACATTAAAAAGAATGTGGCTGTGGAGATCCCAGAGCACTACATTCCAGCCTTTAAGCCGTCGAAAGAATTTGTTGCTGAAGTAAAGAAGCTTAAAAGTTCTTAATTTTGCAGCCTAATTCATTTAGGCATGCAAAAATCACAAGTTCTCCTGGTAGGTACTGCTGTAGCATTACTCGTTGTATTGCTGGCATTTGGCCGTACCCTGCCCCGGCCTGATAAGAATGCAATGCCAACTGTCACACGCCCCATGGGCGGCAACGGACAGGAAGTAAAACCCATCTCATTCAGTGAGCTGCTCGCATCTGCCAAGCAAAAGGTCCCTGCTGAAAAGCTATTGCTGATCAATTCCTGGGAGAATAAAGTGGTCAGAGGCGATGTGAAGAACCAACAAATAGCCGCTTACAAACAACTCTATTCCGCCTGGGATAGCCTAAACCAATTGCCTGTAGCCGCGTACTACTTAGGCCAGGCAGCCAAGTTGGAAAATTCCGAAAAAAGCCTCACCTTTGCAGCCAATTTATTTTTGGAGCACCTGCAGCATGCCCAAGAGCCCGGCGTAATGAAATGGGAGGCCCAGGAGGCCATTACGTTATTGGATCAGGCCATTACCCTGAATCCCGCAAACGATTCCCTGAAGATCAAACAGGCACTGGTGTATATGAACACCGGAGATCCTATGGTTGGCGTTCAGAAGCTAAGGGCGCTGGTAGCAGAACATCCTGATAATATAGAGGCCCAGGTAACACTGGCTAACCTTGCTATTACATCAGGGCAGTACGACAAAGCAATTGAGCGAATGGAAACATTGCTCCAAACGCATCCGGATGAAGCCAAAGCCTATTTTGTGCTGGCAGAAGCTTACCGGGGCAAAGGAGATGTGAAGAAAGCGGTGACCTTGTTTCAGAAATGCAAGGAATTACTAAAAGATCCGGAACTCAAGGCAGAAATAGACGGTTATATTAAAAGCATTCAATAATATTCTATTATTAAACATTTAAAAACTTATTAAAGTATGCCTTGCGGTAAGAAAAGAAAAAGACATAAAATAGCCACACATAAGCGTAAGAAAAGGTTAAGAAAGAACCGGCATAAGAAAAATAAGAAATAAGTATTTCTCCTGTTTCCCGCCATTTATACTTAAACAGGTATATGGCTGACGCGTGATCGCATATTTTCTTTATATAGCCTGCATGATCCCGGCAATGATTATTTAATTGTGAATTGCTCTCAATTTATTAAATTGCCGATGTCATGCAGGTAATTTCCCTAGATCCCGCAACAGCATTCCCGGATATCACCTGCAGATCACTAAACCCTTAAGCAATCCATCATCACGTATGTGACGAAAATGCTGATTGTGTTATACAGTTGGCGATTTTTTGGTATGCAGTTAGTTGTACCACCAACAACAGGCATTCCCAATTTTAGGTGAAGTTATAATGGTAAAAATTTTGGACGCTTGAATAAGGAACTTATTATAAATGCGGCACCCACCGGTGTGGAGATAGCGTTGCTGGAGGATAAGAAGTTAGTGGAGCTGCATCATGAAAGCGGCAATCCCAATTTTGCAGTCGGGGACTTGTACCTGGGAAAAGTTAAAAAACTCATCCCGGGCCTCAATGCAGCTTTTGTAGATGTAGGCTTCGAAAAGGATGCCTTTCTACATTATACGGATCTTAGTCCCTATATACGTTCTATCCTTAAATTCACCCAGCAGGCTGTCAACGATAAATCCCCTGAAGGATTTGACTTTACGAAGTTTAAGAATGAACCGGAAATTGTAAAAACCGGTAAGATCACTGATGTGTTAGGCGGTAAGCCCAACATACTTGTTCAGATATTAAAGGAGCCCATCTCTTCAAAAGGCCCGCGCCTGAGCTGCGAGATCTCTCTTCCAGGAAGATTTATTGTGTTAACACCCTTTAATGATATTGTAGCCGTATCTAAAAAGATACACTCTTCCGAAGAAAGAAAACGCCTGCAGAAAATTGTAGAAGCTATTAAAACGCCCAACTTTGGCGTAATAGTGCGTACCGCAGCTGAAGGCAAGAAAACAGCAGAACTGCATGAGGACCTGACCACCCTGGTAGAAACCTGGAAGAATATACAGGCTAACCTGCGTGGTGCACAGCCCCCGCAGAAAATACTGAGCGAACAGACAAAAACCACCAGCATACTGCGCGACCTGCTGAACGAGAGCTTTAACCGTATAGTTATTAACGATAAGAACATCTACTCCGATACCAGGGCCTATATTCAAAAAATAGCCCCGGAAAAGCAGGACATTGTTACTTACTACCATAACGGCGCACCCATATTTGATCACTTTGGCATTACCCGCCAGGTGAAAGCCTCTTTTGGTAAAACGGTGAACCTGGACAGTGGCGTGTACCTTATTATTGAGGCTACGGAAGCGCTGCACGTGATAGATGTGAACAGCGGTTACAAAAGCTCCAGCAACAACCAGGAGCAGAACGCCCTGGCCAGCAACCTGGAAGCAGCCGCTGAAATAGCCCGCCAGCTGCGCCTCCGCGACCTGGGTGGTATTATTATCATTGACTTCATTGATATGAAGCTGCCGGAGAATAAGAAGGTGGTATATGAAGCTATGGAGAAATTCATGGCCCAGGACCGTGCCAAGCACACCATTCTGCCTATCTCCAAATTCGGCTTAATGCAGATCACCCGCCAAAGGGTAAAACCGGAAGTAACAATTTCTGTTGCGGAAGATTGCCCGGCTTGTAAAGGCACCGGCAAAATAGGCGCCTCTGTATTAATTATAGATGATATAGAAAAGAACCTGCACTACCTGATCAACCATCAGCATAAGGGTTTAACCATCCGCGTGCACCCCATCTTATTTGCCTTTCTTACCAAAGGCTTCCTGAAGAGCAAACAATGGAAATGGTACTTCCAGTTTAAGAAATGGATCCGGATCAAGGCGGATACTAACTACCACCTGACAGAATACCGCTTCTTTGATGCAAGCGACGAAGAGATAAAATTATAATGTGCAAATATGCAGCTATGCGAATGTGCAAATGGAGCTCCATTTGCACATTTTCATTTTAGTACGTTACTGATCACAGGCCCCACTCCCCTTATCTATAATCCTCCCTTACCGGGCAAAACGTATCAATGATCTTACAGGTAGTAATAGCTTTGCCACCGTGCAGGGTATTAGGGGGTATCAGCAGCGTATCACCCTGGTTAAGGGTGTACACGTTATCACCCAGCTGCATTTCAAAGGTACCTTCCGCAATGTAGGTGATCTGCTCATGCATATGCTGGTGTATGGGCGATATAGAACCTTCCGTAATTTCCCAGAAAGCCAGCGTACTTTTTTCCCCGTGTACAAAACGGCCTGTGTGCCCGGGTACGGTAAGGCGCCCGGGAATGTCTTTTACAGATTTAGGTGCAGGTAACATGGGTCAAACTTATTTAGGTGAAAATTGTTTTAAAAATAACCGGATACCGGGATTTTACCAAACCGGCAAATTACCGGGTACGTATATTTGCGTATAGTGATCATTTCCTTTAACACAGTTTGTTACGGACGTTTTAAATCCACTCACGCTTATGCAGGTACGAAATTTACTCTTTTGGCCGGGTATTGTATTGATATTATGGATCAGCGCCTGCCGGCAGTCCGGCGTAAAGGGGCCGCTGGGGCGCGATTCCACCCACTATACCGGGCAGGAGTACCTGGACCGTATGCTGGATAGCAATACCCTGCAGGGATTTTTAAAAGCAGATTCTGCTTACCATGCCTATAGTGATCAGATCCAAAACTTTTACCGGAAGCGGAGCTACCACTACGCCTGGATCTCTAATGAAGGCCGCTTAACAGAGCAGGCAGGTAACTTCCTGAACATGATCAGTAATGATGAACCGGCAGGTACACCAGACAGTAAGATCGTAAACCCTGCGCTTAGAAAATTATATGATAAGGTAACAGAGGACAGCAGCCGTGTAGCCGCCCGTGATATTACCACGCTGGAAATGATGCTCACCGGCCAGTTCTTTGCCTACGGCAATAAAGAATGGGCCGGCATGACAGCGGATACGGCCAAAGACCTGGAATGGTTCATACCCCGTAAAAAGCTGGACATTGAAACCCTGCTGGATTCTTTGGTGCAGGAGCCCAACAATACGTTTGAAGAGCCGGTGAACCGCTATTATATTACCCTGCGCAGCGCATTGAAAAAACTGGTGGCGATGGAGGAACATACCCACTGGGATTCTATTCATGCAGATAAAAAACTATATAAAAAGGGCGATTCCGCAGCAGTGGTCAGCGTAGTAAAGAACCGTTTATATGCCTGGGGCGATCTGAAAGCGCCGGATACCAGCGCACTTTTTACCCCGGCACTGGATACGGCTATACGAAAATTCCAGGAGCGCATGGGGCTTGCTGTGAACGGTACTATACAGCAACCTGTGCTGAATGCGCTGAATGTATCCCTGCAGCAACGTATTCAGCAGATCTTGCTGAACATGGAGCGTATGCGCTGGATCCCCGTAGATCCCGGTAAGGAATACCTGCTGGTAAATATACCGGCATTTAAATTATACGCCTATGAGAACGGGCAGCTGGCCTGGAGCTGTAATGTAGTAGTAGGCAAGCCCGGCGCCAGTACAGTTATTTTTACACGCCCTATGCAGTTCATTGTTTTTAGCCCGTACTGGAATGTAACGCCCAGCATAATAGCGCATGAAATATTGCCGGCCATAAAACGTAACCCCGGTTACCTGGCGCGCCAGAATATGGAAGTAGTAGGCGCCAGCGGTAAAGAGATCCCTGCAGGCAGCATTAGCTGGGGTAAATACAGCGGGAACAATTTCCCCTACATCATCCGGCAAAAGCCCGGTGGCGCCAATGCCCTGGGTAAGGTAAAGTTCCTGTTCCCCAATGAGTATAATATTTACTTACATGATACGCCCTCCCGCCATTTGTTCGGGGAAACCAAACGTTCCTTCAGCCATGGCTGTATCAGGGTAGGGGAGCCGCAGCACCTGGCAGAGTGGCTGCTGCGTAATGATCTGGCGTGGACAAAAGATAAGATCGTGAAAGCCATGAATGCGGCTAAGGAGCAATACGTACCCCTGAAAAATAAGATCCCGGTATTTATTGGCTATTTCACAGCCTATGTTGACAGCCAGGGCCAGCTAAACTTCCGCGATGATGTGTACGGGCATGATGCGAGGTTAGCCGCGCAGCTGTTTGGAAAATGAGTAGATGTGCAAATATGCAGATGTGCAGATGTGCAATTGAAAGTCTGCGAGGTGCAAATATGCAGCTGAAATTGTAAAAACTGTATCCATTTATCTGCACATTTGCATATTTGCACAACCGCACATTGGAACTATTTCGCTGCAATCACAGAGATCTCCACATTTACAGCTTTGGGTAATGCAGATACCTGTACGGTTTCGCGGGCAGGAAAATGACCGCTGAAGTATTTGCCATACACTTCATTCACCTGCGAAAAATTATTCATATCGGTAATGAAAATGGTGGCTTTCACCACATCGCTGAAATCCATATGGGCGGCGGAAAGTATATGTTTAATGTTCTGCATCACCTGGTGCGTTTCATCCATAATGTTTTCCTTTACCAGCTGGCCGGTTTCCGGGTGCAGGGCTATTTGTCCGGATACAAACAACATATTGCCCGCTTTAACGGCCTGGTTATACGGTCCTATGGGCGCAGGGGCATCCTGGGTATTAATGATCTGTTTTTCCATAGCGCAAAAATAGTAAAGAATGAATGATCAAAATTGATCAGGTGCTGCCGGCCTGTATTGCTAAAATGATTAGTTGTTTGTTTTTACCCGGAATTAGATACGTTTGCAAAAACTTTTGAACATGAACATCCTGGTAGTTGGCGATGCCGCCCGTTACGAAGAATTGCAGCAGAAAGGGCTGGGCAGCCACCGGGTACGTTGGGTACAAAATTTAGATATTGTAACTTTGCCCGGCTCATTTGATCTTGTAATAGACCTGGTGCTGGATGATGCATTGCACCATGCAGCTATTTATGCAAAAGCGGCGGCCGTGCCGGTACTGGCAGGCCTGGCAAAAACATCGCTCAGCGATCTGATGCATGCATATGCATTCAGCTATGGGTTTAATATAATAGCCTGTAACTGGCTGCCGGGTTTTATTAACCGTCCGCTTACGGAAACGGCTATACTGGATGAGGAACAAAAGCCTGTGCTGGACAGCCTGATGCAGCAGCTGGGCTGGCAGTATGCGCTGGTGCAGGATAGCGTAGGTATGGTAACGCCGCGGGTAGTGAGCATGATCATTAATGAAGCATATTACACTACAGAAACAGGCATCGCCACCCGGGAAGATATTGATACTGCTATGAAGCTGGGTACCAATTATCCGTACGGGCCATTTGAGTGGGCACAGCATATAGGTATTAAACATGTGTATGATATATTAACTGCAGTGCATACTGCTACCGGCGATGAACGGTACCGCGTATGCAGCCTGCTACAGCAGGAAGCGCAAAAACAATAACACCCTTGGCAATTATATTAAATATAGATACGGCTACGGCCACCGGCTCAGTAGCGCTGTCAAAAGATGGCGTAGTGCTGGCCATGCGTGAGAATACGCAGGAGCGGGATCATGCGGCTGTTCTTACCTTATTTATCCAGGAAATGTTACGTACGCAGAATATATTACCTGCGCAGCTGGATGCTATTGCTGTAAGCGCGGGCCCGGGCTCTTACACCGGTTTACGTGTAGGCGTGGCTACCGCTAAAGGATTGTGTTACGCCTGGAACAAACCGCTGCTGGGTATTTCTACCCTGCAAATGATGGCGCAGGGAATGATCAGCGCTACGCAGGATACGCATGCGCTGTATTGCCCGCTGCTGGACGCGCGCAGGCAGGAAGTGTACACCGCTTTGTATAATGCGCAGCTGGATGAATGTATGGCTCCGCAGGCGCTCATATTAACAGCAGATGCATTTAAAGAATGGCTGGATAAAGAGAAGATCTATTTTTTTGGAGATGGCAGCTTAAAGTGGCAGCAGCTGATGCTGCCGCATAATAATGCTGTTTTTGCATCTTATCATATCAGCGCAGCGCACATGATACCCCTGGCAGAAGCGGCTTGTCAGCAGCAACAGTTTGCAGATGTAGCCTATTTCAGCCCCTATTACCTGAAGCCGTTCTATACACCTGCTAAAGGGTGAAAAAGATCCTTTTTGCGTGTTTTTTGTCCTTTTTCAGCTCCCATTTTATGTCAATTCTAGTTTTTAGCATCTTTCTGAAGCATATTTGCCTCCTATATTCATGCTATAATGTCACAGAATTGTCAAATAACGCTATTTTAGCACATAACGCCAATTATATATGAAAAAATAAGGTATAGAAGTTTTTTTTATTGTGACAAATATTATAATTTTGTATAAATCGATACCCGGTACTGTTTTCTAACAGTTGTGGGTTGAAAACTGTCCGTTGATCCCTTTCATTTCATCATTTTTAAAAAACTATTATGCGATGGAAAAAACATTATTAACGACCTCTTCTAATACTCTTATTATTTCTAGAGGTAACAATGAAAAAGACCAAATCAAATTGGATTACATTGCCGTTAAAAAGGCAGCTATGGTATTGCGTGCAATTAATCATAAGCTGCGCCAGCAAATGATAAAGCTGCTGGAAGATCACAAGAAAATGACCGTAACAGAGATCTACGTAAAGCTTCGACTGGAGCAGTCCGTAGCCTCTCAGCACCTGGCTATTTTACGCCGGGCTGGCATTGTAATTACAGAGAGAGATGGTAAATTTATCCACTATACTATCAACAAGCAGCGCATTGCTGAAGTAGCAAAGTTTGTGGAAGAACTGGTTGGCTAATTTTAGTAAAAGTAAGAATAGCCCTTACCGGAAATTATACCGAATTGAAAAGTATCCGCCGCAATGGTGGATACTTTTTTTATATATACCCATTATCCGGAATGATCATTTTACCTTGAATGTTAAAATAAAGTAATACCCTGAAATCCCCTGTTCAGTAAACCCCCAAACCTTCGTATTTTTGCCAAAATCAAAAACCATGTTCATTAAACAGTTATATACTAATTGTTTGTCGGAAGCTGCGTACTTCATAGCTTCTGATGGAGAGGCGGCCGTTATAGATCCGGTAAGGGATATTGATGCTTACCTGGAGCTGGCCAAAGAACATAACGTAACCATTAAATATATTTTTGAAACGCACTTTCACGCTGATTTTGTTTCCGGCCATCTGGATCTGGCTGCTGCCACTAAGGCGCCCATTGTATACGGGCCTAATGCGGAAACAGGTTTCCCGGTGTATTTAGCGAAAGATGAAGAGCAGTTTAAGATCGGTAAAATAACCTTAAAGGTGCTGCACACCCCCGGCCATACTTTAGAATCATGCTGTTATTTATTGCTGGATGAAAACCAGCAGCCGCACAGCATATTTACCGGCGATACACTTTTTGTTGGAGACGTAGGCCGCCCGGACCTGTTTAGCGGTAACCTGAGTAAAGAAGAATTAGCCGGTTTACTGTTTGACTCACTGAACACTAAAATAAAAACGCTTCCGGATCATGTAACCGTGTACCCGGCGCATGGCCCTGGCTCTGCCTGCGGTAAGAACCTGGGACCGGATACCTATAGCACCATTGGCGATGAAAAAAGCGGCAACTACGCGCTGCTGGCTAATGAGAAGGATGAATTTATACAGGTGGTAACTACAGACCTTACGGCGCCACCCTCTTACTTCCCGGTAAATGCAAAGATCAATAAAGAAGGGTATGATGCCCTGCAGGCCATTATGGAAAAAAGCCTGAAGCCTTTAACCGTAGCGGATTTTAAGCGTAAGATGAAAGATGAGGTGCTGATACTGGATACCCGTAATGCCAATGAATTTGCAGAAGGATTTGTGCCCACCTCCATCAGCATAGGGCTGGAAGGCCGCTTTGCAGAATGGGCCGGCAGCCTGCTGCCCTTTGACCAGGAAATTATACTGGTTACTGCACCGGGGCAGGAAGAAGAAACGGTAGTACGCCTGGCCCGTGTAGGATTTGATAATGTAAGCGGTTACCTGGAAGGCGGTTACCAGGCCTGGGTTGATGCCGGTGAAGACCGTGACCTGATCATTAGCATAGAGCCGGATGAACTGGCCATGGATATTCCGCATGATCCTAACTTAATAGTGGTGGATGTGCGCAAACCCGCAGAGTATGCAGACGGGCACGTGAAAGATGCGCAGAACCTTACTTTGAGCGATATGGCCGATCCCGGTACTATGGCGGATTTTGATGACAATCATAACCTGTATGTACACTGTGCCGGTGGCTACCGCAGCATTATTGCCTGCTCTATATTGAAACGGGAAGGCATTCACAACCTGCGGAATGTAACAGGTGGTTTTGCCAAAATAAAGGAGGAGCAGGGAATTGAGATCGTAAAGGAAAAGAATGTATTGAATTAATGTGTTAATATGCTGATGTGCTGGTACGCATCGGCTGCAAGCAGGCCCTGACAGATGTTTAGATTTGTCAGGGTTTTTGTTGCGCATTCAATTAAACACAAACCGGCACATTAGCACATCAGCATATTAGCACATTAATTCATATCGTAAAATTAGGTTAAGCATAGCGGCGATGTGTGATCCCCGGCAATACTTATCTGTACGGTAATAGCAGCTTTTTATATGATTTACTGGATGCGGTGGTTTGTTAACAAGGCTTATTCTTTTTGCTTGATTAGCAATAACTTAAAACAAAAATTAATTGCCGGTTATCCCCTAATTCGTTAAATTCCTATAAAATACTTAACCATGAAGAAACTATTAATGGCCTGTTGCTTGCTGGCAGGCATCTTCCTTTTTGCCTGCAAACCCAATGACTCCAAACTGCAGCAGGCGGTAAATGAAAAACTGATGGCTACCCCTGGCGTTAGCGCCACCGTAAAGGATGGGGTAGTAACCCTGAATGGCGAAGTAACCGATGATACCGCCAAACAAACAGCGGAAGATGCCGCCAAAAATGTAAAAGGCGTAAAATCGGTAACGAATAATATCACCGTACAGGTGCCTGTGCCCACGCCCTCACCCGTAAGCATTAACCCCGACGACGTGTTAAAGAACACATTGGACTCCACTTACAAAGCAGCTGGTTATTCCGGTGTAACCGTTTCCGTTATGGATGGGGAAGTAACGCTGGAAGGTAAAGCAAAAAAGAGCGACCTGCGCAAGATTATGCAGGCTGCCCAGGAAGCCAAACCTAAAAAAGTGAACAACAAACTCACCTTGCAATAACCATCAAAACTTTACAGCCATGGGCTTACAGGACAAATATAAACAGCTGGTAGACCAGGCTAACAGCGCCGGTATCAGCAACCTGCAGGTAACAGAGCAGGATAATGTATTGTACATAAACGGTACCGCACCTTCTGCACAGGTAAAAGACCAGTTGTGGGATACATATGAAAAGCTGGATCCTGAAATGCGCTCTGCGGATGTGGTCATGAACATCAGCCTTGCAGAAGGAGCCGCTTCCAGTGAGCAGGTGTATGAAGTAAAATCAGGTGATAGTCTGAGCAAGATTGCCAAAAATTATCCCGGTGTAAGCTGGAAAGATATTTTTGAAGCCAATAAAGACCAGATCAAGGATCCAAACATGATACACCCGGGTCAAAAGTTGAAGATACCGGCTGTTTAATCCCCTTTCCATTCATGCTTCCAGCGTTTGTGGCTCCATACCCAAACTTCTGGCTGCTCGCGGATGTTTTTTTCCAGGAACTGTACAAATGCTTCGGTGATCTTACCCTCTGGTACTTCCAGCGGGTTTTCAAACGCGAGGCTTAGCTGTGCTTTGTAATAACCGCGCTTTACTTTCCTGATATCTGCAAATACCACCGGTATATTATTGCGGCGGGCGCTCATTTCAGGGCCTTTGTAAAAAGCGGTCATTTTATTGAGAAAGGGGAACCAGTAACAGCGGCGCGGATCGCCGGGGTTCTGATCCGCCACCAGGGCTATCAGGTATTGTTTGTGCAGCCAGGGCGCCATGGCGTTGCGGATATCATTTGCCGGCAGCAGTGTGCTGCCGGACCTTTCCCGGAAGTGCCGGAAAAACCGGTCAACCGCCTTATTGGTAATAGGCATGTACACCACCAGGAAGGGGAAACGTACGCCCTGTATACAGAACAGGTTAGCCCATTCCCAGTTAAAATTATGGCCCAGGTGCAGCTGGCAGCTTTTACCCTGCTCATACAACTGTTGTAATACGGTAAGGTCGCAGTCAAAGCGGCGGCGCAGCTGTTTTCGACCTATGGTCAGCAGCTTGATGGTTTCCACCATCATATCCGTAAGATTGCGGTAGTATTTGCGGGTAAGCTGTTTTATTTCCTTTGGGCTTTTATCCGGGAAAGCCTGTACCAGGTTGGCATGCACTACAGCGCGGCGGTAACCGGCTATGTGGTACACTACCAGGTACAGCACATCACTTACCCCATACAGCAGCCACAGGGGCAGCAGTGAAATAGCGTAAGCAAATATCAGCAACAGGTAATACATGAGGCGCAAAGGTACGTTACAACACAATATTCTGTACCAGCGCTGCCTTATACGGGTAATCAGTATTATAATGCAGGCCGCGGCTTTCTTTACGGAAATCAGCCGCTTTCACGATCAGGTAGCCTACGGTGATCAGATTACGCAGCTCGCATAGCTGGGGTGAGACCTCTGTTTTCTGATACAGCGCTTCTGTTTCCTCGTGCAAAATATCCAGGCGGCGTGAGGCGCGTTGCAAACGTTCATTGGTACGCACAATGCCCACGTAGTCGCTCATGATCTGCTTTAATTCCTTAAGGCTTTGCGTAATGAGGATCATTTCACGGGGGGCGGTAGTGCCGGCTGCATTCCAGTTTGGCACATCCTCTTTAAAGGCGGTATAGCTTATTTTTTTCACCGCATCCTGGTAACAGCGGTGGGCAAATACCATGGCTTCCAGCAGGGAGTTGGAGGCCAGGCGGTTAGCGCCGTGCAAGCCGGTGCTGGCGCATTCGCCGCAGGCATACAGGTTATTGATAGAGGTACGGCCCCACTCATTGGTTTTAATACCGCCGCAGCTGTAGTGCGCGGAGGGTGCAATGGGTATCATATCCTTACGGATGTCTATACCTATGCTCAAACATTTTTCATAAATATTGGGGAAGTGGTGCACAAACTTCTCATGGTCCATATGCCGGCAATCCAGGTACACATATTCAGTACCGGTTATCTTCATCTCACTGTCTATGGCCCGGGCTACAATGTCGCGTGGGGCCAGGGCAAGGCGGTGGTCATACTTGTGCATGAACTCCTCGCCGTGTATGTTACGCAATATGCCGCCATCGCCACGCACGGCTTCCGTGATCAGGAAGGAGTTGTTAACCCCCGGCTGATACAGCGCAGTAGGGTGGAACTGTATGAACTCCATATTCTCTATTCGGCCTTTTGCGCGGTATACCATGGCCACACCATCACCGGTAGCAATAGAGGGATTGGTGGTGCTGCGGTACACCTGCCCGTTACCACCGGTAGCCAGGAGGGTTACCCGGCTCAGGATCTTTTCGATCTGTTTGGTTTGCAGGTTTAATACATATACGCCGTAACACTCAATATCCGGGGTGCTTTTGGTAACCAGGTAGCCCAGGTGGTGCTGGGTAATTAAGTCTACCACAAAGCAGTGGGTAACCAGCTCTATGTTGGGTTTTTTATGAATAGCGTTCAGCAGGGCCCGTTCAATTTCTTTGCCGGTAACATCTTTATGATGGATAACGCGGAACTCAGAGTGCCCGCCTTCCCGGCCCAGGGAGTATTCACCATCGGGGTTTTTATCAAAGTTGGCGCCCCATTCAATAATTTCGTGTACCCGTTCCGGTCCCTCTTTCACTACTATCTCTACAACATGTTGGTTACACAGGCCATCGCCGGCAATAAGCGTATCTTCTATATGTTTTTCAAAGCTGTCGTTCTCCAGGTCATTTACCACGGCTACCCCGCCCTGCGCGTATTTGGTATTGGTTTCGTCCTCCCGCGTTTTGGTAATGATGGTGATCTTTTTATCCGGATAATACTCTGCTACTTTTAAGGCATAGGTAAGTCCTGCAATACCCGATCCAATCACTAAGAAGTCTGTTTGCATAACCAGTCTGAGTTTAGATTTTAGATGTACGATCTTAGATTTAAAGGTATACTTCCAAAAAATCGTAAATCTAAAATCTAAAATCGCAAATCAAATTTACGCTTTAACGCGTGAATTCAAATACCTGGTGCCGCCTTCTATCAAAGCCCATTGTGCCAGGCCATAAGTGAGCATGATAAGTACACTGGCTGCCGGAAAGTTGTGGTAAAAGCGCTGCAGGGCTATCATGGCATCGGAACAAATGAAAAGGAGGGCGCCGGCAATGCAATACCAGCCCATAGGCTGCTCCCCGAAGCGGAAAGCGTGCATAACACATAACAGGGTAAAGGAAATGGTACTGGCGTATACTATAACGGGCACGCGCATACTACCCAGGTAAGGGAACATAAAGAACAGGAAGGCTATTACTACTGCTTCTGATAAAAAAATGAACAGGTACTTACACAGGGGCAGGGGATAGTTGGTATACCGTACTTTCAGGAAAAAGCCAATGTAGGCCAGGTGGGCCAGCAGAAAACAGCCCAGGCCGGGTAAAAAGTATGCCGGCCACAGTAAAAAAATATCTCCTGCCCAGGAAAAAAAGAGCGCAGCCAGTAAGAAATTACGGAAAACAGCCGGCCGCAAATGGTTAATACGCGCCAGCAAATAAACGCCCAGCAATACCATCAGCAGGGGTTTGGTAACAAATCGGACTGTATCTGCCTGCAGCATAATGGCAATAAGATCAGCCAGCAGCAGGATGAAATAGAGCACGGGCCAGCGTAAGTTCATACAGTGGTGGTTATCAGTGAGGTGTTAGTACAGCATCTAATATAACAAAACTATACCACTCCCAGCACAATGTAAAAGGTGGTGCCTTCTTCATTGCGGCTGCTTACTTTCAGCTGCCCGCCATGTGACTGTATGATCTGCTGGGAAAGGCTTAGCCCAATGCCGCTGCCTTTTTTCTTGGTGGTATAAAAGGGGATGAAGATCTTATTCAGCGCATCGGCATCAATACCGGGGCCGTTATCAATAATGGCAATACATACCTGCTGGGGATTGCTCATGTAGGTTTTAACATGAATATCCGCCGCAGTGGTATGTTCCAGCGCATCCATAGCATTCTTAATAAGGTTAATGAGCACCATTTGCAGCTGGGCAATATCTGCATGTATGTAGGCATCATCTGCTTCCGGGGTGTATTGGTAATGTACGCCGGCCTGCCGCAGCTCCGGCAGCAGCAGGTTACTAACGGAGGTAATAAGCGCCTTCAGGTTCACATCAGTGAACTGTGGTTTGGGCAGGGTAGTATAATCGCGGTAGGCGTTCACAAAGTTCATAATGCCTTTGCTGCGGCTTTCTACGGTTTGCAGGGCTTCCTGCAGGTCGGCTATGGCTTCCGGCTGCTGGGTATAGGGTGCAATATCCTGCTCAACTATTTCCTGCATGGTGCCAATAAGGGATACAATGGGTGTAACGGAGTTCATGATCTCGTGCCGTAAGATCTTGGTAAGGTTTTGCCAGGCTTCCAGCTCCTTTTCCTGCAGCTCCGTATGAATGTTTTGCAGGCTGATAAGCTTTACCAGCCTTCCTTGCAGGCGAATGGTGGCAGCGTGTATAGATAGCTGTTGTTCCTGGCGGGTGCGGTATAGGATCTTATTGCCGGAGCGTAGCTGTAACAGCAGCTCAGGCAGATCGGGGTGGGTGCTTTTTAGTTCTGCAATATTGCGCAGGCGGTAAATATTCAGCAGGCGGAAAGCAGAGGGGTTGATGAGCTCTATTTTTCCTTCTGCATCAAAAGACAGCATACCAATGCTGATATGCTGTACAATTGTATCAATATACTTCAGGTTGGCTTCTTTCTCAGCACGGGTTTGGCGAAAGGCGTCCAGCACTTCATTAAACTGCTGGTTCAGCTCCCGGAAGCTTTTACCCATTTTATTGTCCGCATTAAAACGAATGGAAAAATCTTCATAGCGGATGGATTCCAGGAACAGCGTCAGCTTGCGGTTCACCCGGTTCAGGTAATAATACAAACCATAGATCTGGATAATGATAAGTATGATCAATGCTATACCCGGGATAACGCCTGCCAGCCGCCATAGCCAAACACCTGCTGTTATGGTAACTGTTAGCAGCAGAATGCGGAGAAATATATTTATGCTGAAATGACTCATGGAGTGCTTAACGCTAAGTGCCTGACGCTTAACGCTGAATGCTGCCCGCACTGTGCGTTAAGCGTTAAGCGTTTTGCATTCAGCATTTTAAAGATTGTATTTTTCTAGCCGCCGGTACAACGCAGCTCTGCTCAGCCCCAGCTCCCGTGCGGCCTCTGTAATATTGCCATTCACCTTTTTCATAGCCTGGGTAATAATGGTACGTTCCATTTCTTCCAGGTTATAACCGGTATCCAGCTCCTGCTCTTTAGCCGGGCTTTTCACAAATACGTCTTTAGGCATCAGGCTTTTACCCTGTGACAGGATAACGGCCCTTTCAATGGCATGCTGCAGCTCGCGGATATTGCCCGGCCATTCGTACTGCTTTAGCTGCTGCACCAAAGATTCATGTAAAGTGCTTACCGTACGTTTGTATTTATCGCGGTATAGCTGCAAAAAGTGTTCAGCCAGCGGCACAATATCTTCTAACCGCTCCCGCAGGGGAGGGAGCTGGATCTCTATGGTGTTAATGCGGTATAACAGATCCTGGCGGAACAGGTGCTGGCTGGCCATTTGCTGAATATGGCGGTTGGTGGCGCAGATCAGCCTTACATCTACCGGGATGGTTTTGTTGGAGCCTACTTTGGTAACAGAACGGTTTTGCAGCACCGTTAGCAGCTTGGCCTGGAAGGGGAGGGAAATATTGCCTATCTCATCCAGGAAAATAGTACCCCTGTCAGCTTCTTCAAAACGGCCGTTGCGGTCCTCACGGGCATCCGTAAACGCTTCTTTTACGTGACCAAACAGCTCGCTTTCAAAAAGCGTTTCGCTAATGGCGCCCAGGTCCACACTTACAAAGGGTTGTTTATTACGCTGGCTCAGGTGGTGAATGTGACGGGCCAGCATGTCTTTACCGGTACCGTTCTCGCCCAGTATCAGTATGTTAGCATCCGTGGCAGCTACCCGGTTCACGGTATCCATTACCTGCTGCATGGCAGCGCTGTTGCCGGTTATCAGCTCCCCGTCCGTATTATTTGCGGGCTTTTCTTTTTGGGTGGCGGCACGGTGTTTATTAAAAGCGGCCTGCATGGTAGCCAGCAGCTTTTCATTTTCCCAGGGTTTCAGCACAAAATCAGTGGCGCCGGCTTTAATGGCGCGTACAGCCATCTCTACATCGCCATAAGCTGTGAACATAACTACGGACGACTGGGGTTTCAGGTCCAGGATACGGTCCAGCCACTCAAAACCTTCTTTACCACTGCTCAGGTCGCGGGTAAAGTTCATGTCCAGCAGTATTACATCATAATCAAAGTTGGAAACCAGGTAAGGGATCTTTTGCGGGTTGCGCTCAAAGTCCACCTGTTCAAAATGGCGCTTTAATAACAGGCGGGCAGCCCTCAGCACATCCATATCATCGTCAACTATCAAAATTTTTCCGGGTAGTGTTGTCGTCATCATATTTTTTAGTTCTGCAAACTATATTCCTGTATCGGTGCCAGGGGTTGGATAATGGCGGCAGCCCGCCACTGGCAATATTAATCAAAGATTTCCTTTTTCCCGGCGGTTTTCGCCGGGTTTTAAAAGTGTCCGGAAATGAACAAGTATTGTCCGGTACAGAACGTTTTTAGCCGCCTGTTTTTTCGGAATCCCTTACTGGTAAAGGTTTTATAGCTTTGGCATGTTGGTTGAACTTCCAGGGCAGCCAAATAGGCATGTCAATCATGGATAGAAAATTAGAAAAAAAATTCTGGTCAGGTAAACGTATTCTTCTGATAGGCGGCGGCAGTCTGGTGGTACTGCTGCTGGCATATAACCTCATATTTGCCGATCACCGTTCCCGGCTGAATGTGGAAAAGGATAAGATCACTGTCAGCACTGTTACCAAAGGTACTTTTGATCAATATATAGCCGTTACGGCCGTGGTACAACCATTAAAAACCATTCGCCTGGATGCTATTGAAGGCGGGTATGTAAGCCAGAAATACCTGGAAGGCGGCAGCATGGTTAAGCGGGGCGATTCTATTTTGCGCCTGGAAAACCAGCGTATGCAAATGGAGTTTATGAACCATGAAACAGAAATGTACCGCCTGATCAATGAGCTGCAGAACACCCGCCTTAGCCTGAAACAAAACCGCTATACGCTGGAAAAAGCGCTCAGCGACCTGGATTACAAGATAGACCAGGCCAAGGATATTTACGACCGTAATAAACAGCTGGTGGATGAGAAGATAGTAGCCCGCCAGGAGTTTGTTAAAACCAAGCTGGATTATGAAGGCCTGCTAAAGCAGCGGCAAATTGAAATAGAAAGCCAGAAATACCAGGAAGAAAATGCCAAATTGCAGATAGCACAGCTGGAAGGTACTATTGCACGCACCCAGCGTAATCTGCAGATGATGAAGGACAACCTGAACAACCTGATCGTACGGGCGCCTATTGAAGGGCAGCTGTCGTCCGTGAATGTGGAGGTAGGCTCCAGCATTACCGCGGGGCAAAATATCGGGCAGATAGATGACCTGGATGGTTTTAAGATGCGCGCAGAAGTGGATGAGCATTACCTTTCCCGGGTATTTGCCGGTTTAAAAGCCTCTTTTGAATTTAACGGTAAAACCTATCAGCTGGAAGTTACCAAAGCTTTCCCGGAGGTGATCAACGCGCGTTTTAATGTGGATATGAACTTTGTAAAGGGTACCCCGGAAGGCATACGCCGCGGGCAATCCTCCCCCATACGCCTGGAGCTGGGTAAGTCATCAGAAGCAGTGCTGCTGCCGGTAGGCGGCTTTTTCTCTGATACCGGCGGCAACTGGGTATATGTGCTGGATAAAGGCGGTAAGCGTGCGGTAAAACGCAACATATCCCTGGGTCAAAAGAACCCGCTGTTCTTTGAGGTGCTGGAAGGGCTGCAGCCTGGTGAGCAGGTGATCACTTCCTCTTACGAGAACTTCGGGGATAAGGAGGTATTGGTGTTCTAAGACCGGCCTTCCATCTATTGTATTGTTGGATCAATCTATTGGATATTTAAATTAATCAACATGATAAAAACCGTTAATCTTCAAAAGTTATTTACAACAGAAGAAGTAGAAACTACCGCCCTGAACGGTATTAATATGGAAATTCAGGATGGAGAGTTTGTAGCCATTATGGGCCCCTCCGGCTGTGGTAAATCCACCTTGCTGAACATACTGGGCCTGCTGGATAACCCCAGTGGCGGTGAATATTTTTTCTGGGATAAGGAAGTAGCCCGTATGAGCGAGCGCCAGCGTGCGCAGCTGCGTAAAGGTTCTATTGGTTTTGTGTGCCAGAGCTTTAACCAGATCGAAGAGCTAACGGTGTTTGAAAATGTTGAGCTACCCCTCCTGTACCTGAAAGTGCCGTCCAGTGAAAGAAAGCAAAAAGTGGAGGCAGTGCTGGAGCGCATGAACATTATGCACCGCCGCAACCACTTTCCGCAGCAGCTGTCCGGTGGTCAGCAGCAAAGGGTGGCCATTGCCCGCGCTGTAGTAGCCAAACCTAAAATGATACTGGCGGATGAGCCCACCGGTAACCTGGATAGTACGAATGGTGAAGAAGTAATGAAGCTGCTGCAGGAGCTGAATGATGCCGGTACTACCATGGTAATGGTTACACACAGCCCTTATGATGCAGGTTTTGCACACCGCATTATTAACCTGTTTGATGGTAAGGTGGTAACAGAGAATATCAAAGAACAGTTTCATGTTTAAAAACTACCTGAAAATAGCCTGGCGCAATTTGTGGAAGCAAAAAGTTTTCACGCTCATTAACGTGGGCGGATTAACTATAGGCCTTACCGTAGGCCTGCTGTTACTCTTATGGGTGCAAAATGAGCTGAGCTATGACCGGTATAATAAGCACTGGGAACGTATTTACAGGCTTAGCACCAACATCCGCGTAAATGGCAGCAGCTATATTTCCAGCCTGGTACCAGACCCTATGGGCCCTACCATGGTAAGTGAATACCCGCAGGTTGAAAAAATGGTGCGCCTGCTTACCTCACGGGATATTATGGTGAATAAAGGCCATGAAACCCTGCAGGAAAAAAATGCCACCTGGGCCGATTCTACGATGTTTGAGGTATTTACGCTGCCGCTTATTGCCGGTGATCCCAAAACAGCATTAAGGGATCCCTTTTCGGTAGTAATATCTGAAAGCGCTGCCAGGAAATATTTTCAATCCACTGATGTGGTGGGAAAAATGCTGCACATCAACAATACGGCTGATTACCGTGTAACGGGTGTAATGAAAGACATTCCCGGCCCCTCACACTTCCATTTTAATTTTATTATGAGCATGTCGGAAATAGCCGACAGCCGCAGTAATAACTGGCTTAATAATAACTACTACACCTACCTGCTGGTACGCCCCGGCACCACAGGAGAGTTTCTGAAAGCCCGCGTAAAAGATGTGGTGCGTAAGTACATGGGCGTCCGTTACCAGCAATTGTTCCACATTAGCCTGAACGACCTGGAGAAACAGGGCGGTTATGTACACTACGGTATACTGCCGCTGGCAGATATACACCTGCATGCGGATAAGGCAGACCAGAGTACCATTGAACCGGGCGGAAATGTGCAGTATGTATACATCTTCTCTGCTGCCGGTATTTTCATACTGCTTATTGCCTGTATAAATTTCATGAACCTCTCCACCGCCCGTTCTGCCAGCAGGGCTAAAGAGGTAGGCGTACGTAAAACACTGGGCTCCCTGCGTAAGCAGCTGGTAATGCAGTTCCTGGCAGAAAGCTGGCTTATATGCACCATGGCTATGGGCCTGGCATTGCTGGCCGTAATACTGCTGCTGCCCTACTTTAGCCAGATGGCAGGGCAACAGATGAGCATACACCTCTTATATAGCCCCCGCATAATTGCTTACTTCCTGTTACTGCTACTGGTAGTGGGCATGCTGGCCGGTGCTTATCCCGCATTTTTTCTTTCCGGTTTTAAGCCTTTGCAGGCACTTAAGGGCAGGCTTACTTCCGGCGCTAATACCAAAAACATTCGCAGCACACTGGTAGTGTTCCAGTTTGTAATATCTTCTGTACTTATTGTAGGCACCATTGTTATTTATAACCAGCTGCATTATATACAAAACCGGCAAATAGGCTATAACCGCCACCAGGTGCTGGTTTTGCAGAACACCTACCCGCTGTACAAGCAGGTAAAGGCTTTTAGGGAAGCCGTATTAAAGATAGCGGGTGTGGAAAATGGTACCATGACGGGCTTTTTGCCTACAGGGCAGTACCGTAACAGCCCCGGCTTTTTTAAAGACCGTAACCTGGACCCTGCCAGTGTGGTAACGGCAGAAACCTGGTCCGTGGATGAGCATTATATTCCTACCCTGCGCATGCAAATGGCGGACGGCCGCAATTTTGCGCCGGAAAGTTTTGCATCAGATTCCACCGGTATTATTGTAAATGAAACAGCGGCCCGTTTGCTGGGTTTTAATAACCCGCTGAACCAGGAGCTGTATCTTCCCCAAGGCGCCAATGTAGCCAGCAGGACCACCTTTCACATTATAGGCGTGGTAAAAGATTTTAATTATAACTCTATGCACCAGGCCATAACGCCTTTGCTGTTGTGGATGGATGAGGAAAGAGGCAGCATGGCCTTCCGTATTAAAAGTAACAATATGCCTGCCGTGGTAGCGCAGGTACAAAAACAGTGGGATGCCATGGTGCCCGGCCAGCCTTTCCTGTACTCTTTTATGGATGATGATTTTAACGCTATTTACCAGGCCGACCGGCGTACCGGCAATATCTTCATCTGGTTTGCCGTGCTGGCCATTGTAGTAGCATGCCTGGGCCTTTCCGGCCTTGCCATATTTACTGCAGAACAGCGCACCAAGGAAATAGGCATCCGTAAGGTACATGGCGCATCCGTAGCAGATATTGTTACGCTGTTAAGCCGCGATTTTATTAAGCTGGTGCTGATAGCTATTGTTATAGCTATACCGGTGGGCTGGTATATTATGAATAGCTGGCTGCAGGAGTTTGCATACCGTACCACCATACAATGGTGGGTATTTATACTTTCCGGGAGCATTGCCGTAATAATAGCATTATGTACCATCAGCTTCCAGTCTGTAAAAGCGGCGCTGATGGATCCTGTAAAAAGTTTAAGAACAGAATAAATGAGCTGGCATTGAGTGGTAGATGTTTGTGGTAGCCGGTTTATACGCCGTAGTAATTGCGTTGTTCACTATTAGTTTTCAATTTGTGAAAGCAGCTTTAATGAACCCGGTAAGATCATTGAGAACAGCATAAACGCTTTAAATAACTATGGTTTCAATCAGTACATGTTTACGAGTAGAATAACAAGTCAAATGCCGGGGGATGTGTCTACATGCCCCACATTTTTTTATCAAACAAAAAAAATTAAAGGATGTTCCGTAACTACCTGAAAATAGCCTGGCGTAACCTGTGGCGGCGAAAGCTATTCACCGTTATTAATGTGCTGGGCCTTGCCGTAGGGCTTACGTGTGTAGCCTTCCTGGTGTTGTGTGTACAGCAGATGGTAGTGAAGGATAAGTTTCATAAGAACCTGCCTAACCTGTACCTGCTGCAAACGGATAATGATAATGAGAAAAATGTATTTCCCCTGCTGGAGGTAATGCTGAAAGATTTTCCGCAGGTGATGAACGGCTCCCGTGTTAATAGCTGGGATGCACCCTGGATCAGCTATAACGATAAAACCATTAGTGAAGCCATAACCTATGTGGATACCGGTTTCCTGGATGTATTCACTTACCCGCTTAAATACGGCAGTACCGTTACTGCGTTAAAAGATAAATCTTCCATTGTGCTGTCTGCCCCGGTAGCGGAGGAATTATTTGGCAGCCAGAACCCGTTGGGTAAAAGTGTAACGTTTGCGGATAAACGCCGGTTTACTGTATCCGGCGTAATGCAGCCTATACCGGCCAATGCATCTATACAACCCGCAATACTGTTATGGAATAAGAACTTAACAGACAATAAGGATTTTAGCCCAATGGCAGACTGGTATAACTGTTTTACCAGCAGCTATGTGCTGCTGCGGCCCGGCGCTAATGTAGCGGCTATAGAGGCACAGCTGAAAAAAATAGTGGCCACGCGTTTTGCAGAAGGCGCAAAAGACCGGGTCATGCACCTGTACCCTTACAGTGGATATGCAAAAAAATATGGCGCGCTGAACTTTGACTTTTATGTATATGGCCTCACCTGCATAGCGGTGTTTATTTTATTGCTGGTAGCCATTAACCTGGTGAACCTGAATATGGCAGTATCTTTTACCCGGGTGCAGGAGGTAGCGGTGCGCAAAGTATTAGGCTCCGGCCGCAGGGCTATATTAATGCAGTTCTTTACCGAAGTTGGTTTAATGGTATGTATTGCCTTGCTGCTGGCATGGAGCATGGCATTTATACTGCTGCCCCTGTTGAATGAGCAGCTGAACGGCTTACAGATCACTGCTGTTATGTTGTACAGGCCATCCTTTATTGGTATATGGCTGCTAACCGGCGCTCTGTTAACCCTGGCGGCAGGCGGTTACCCGGCTGCATACATCAGCGCATTAAAGCTGGCCAATGCAGTAAAAGGTAAGCTGCAGGCGGCCCCGCAAAAAGCATATTTACGCCAGGGCCTTATTGTAGCGCAATTTGTAATAGCAGTGGTTTTTATTGCAGGCAGCCTGATAATGCAGCAGCAGGTGCGGTACATGAAACAGGGCGATGTACGGTTTAATAAAGAACAGGTGCTGACCGTAAAGCTGGATCTTGATTTTATGGATACTGCGCAAGCCCGCAGCGGTATTGAGCATTTAATAACGCAGCTGCAGCAGCAGGCCGCAGTAAACAGCGTATCTACCTCCCAGTGTGTACCCGGCCAGTTCTGGGAAAACTACAACACCTTTGTTGCAGATGATAACAGCAGTAAAGAGGTGGGTATGCGCCAAACCGGTATTGACAATGGTTTTGTGCCCACCTATGGCATACGCATGTTACAGGGCCGGAACTTTTCTGAGGATATGGCCCTGGATAAGGAAGCAGTGCTGATCAATGAAACAGCCATGAAGAACCTGGGCTGGACCAGCATTGAAGGTAAAAGCATTCACGCCAAAGGAGGTAAGGAAAGCCTGCGGGTAATTGGCGTAACGGATGATTATCACTACCGTTCCCTGGCGGGCAGCGTAGAGCCGCTGATCCATTTTTTTGCAGGCAAAACCGCTATACAGTCCGGGAAGAATTACCTGAGCATAAGCATTAAACCCCAACGGGCCGCACCCGTGATTGCATTGCTGAAAAAGGCTTTCAGCCAAATGCCCTCTTACCGGGAATTTACTTACAGTTTCGCAGATGAGGTATTCAATAAACAATATAAAACCATTGAAGGCATGCTTACCCTGATCCGTTTTTTCACCATTGTAAGCGTACTCATAGCCTGTGCCGGCATATTTGCGCTGGTAGCGTTGGCCGCACAGCAGCGTACCCGTGAAATAGGCATCCGCAAGGTATTAGGTGCCAGCATTGTTAGCCTGGTATCCCTGTTATCAAAAGACCTGTTAAAGCTGGTGGGTATAGCTATACTCATAGCCGCACCGCTGGCCTGGTGGGCTATGCAGCGCTGGCTGCAGGATTTTGCTTACCGTATCACCATATCCTGGTGGCTGCTGGCCGGGGCGGGTATGGTTACGCTGGCCATTGCCCTGCTAACGGTAAGCATGCAGGCCATAAAAGCCGCTTTAATGAACCCGGTAAAAGCATTGAAAACAGAATAGAAACTAAACCGTATGTTCCGTAACTACCTTAAAATAGCATGGCGTAACCTTTGGAAAACAAAGCTGCTTACCGCTGTAAATATACTGGGCCTGTCTGTTGCCTTTGCTGCCGCCATACTGCTGGTAATGACAGCCTACCGGGAATTTTCCTATGACCGGTTCCATACAAACAAGCAGCTGTACATGCTGTATATTAACACCTACCATGCGCAAGGCCTGGAGCAAAGAGCTAACATGCCTATGCCGCTTACACCGGCCATGAAACAGGAGTTCCCGGAAGTAAAGGCTGCAACGCGTATGTTATATACCTCTGGTATGCTGCGCTACCATGATAAAATATTTGAAACAGACCTGGAAGGAGTGGATGTGGATTTCCTGCACATGTTCTCCTTCCCGCTTATAAAAGGTAACACGCAGGCGCCTTTGGCCAGCCTGGATAACATCGTACTTTCAGCCCAAAAAGCTAAAAGCATTTTTGGCAACGAGGAACCGGTGGGCAGGCAGCTGGAAGTGCGTATAGGCGATAGCTGGAAAAGTTTTATAGTAAGCGCGGTCATGAAAGATGCGCCGGACAATTCCAGTGTTGAATTTGATGCCCTGTGCCGTTTTGAGAATGCAGGCGGTTATGAAAGCCAGAAGGATGCCTGGAGCTCCAGCACACATTCTGTGTACGTGCAGCTGGCAAACCATGCCACTGAAGCGGCTTTTGAGCGCCGTGCCAAAACATTTGTGAACAAATATTTTGCAGAGCGGCTGCGGGACCTGAAAAGGGATGGCGCCACACCCGGCGAAAACGGGGAGCTGATAGGCCTGCACCTCAGAAAACTTACAGACCTGCATTTAAACGGCATTGGCTCAGAAAGCCAGGGCAAATTTTATCCTTACCTGTTATTGCTGGTAGGTGGGTTCATACTTTTCATTGCCTGCATAAATTTCATGAACCTTACTATTGCCGGAGCTTTCACCCGCTCCCGGGAAATAGGCATGCGCAAAATACTGGGTGCATTCCGCTTGCAGCTCATTACCCAAATGTGGGGCGAGGCTGTGCTGGTATGCGGGCTGGCGCTGCTGATAGGGTTAGCGGCAGCTTACCTTTTATTGCCGGGTTATAATTCCTTATTCAATAGCAAGCTTACATTTGGGCTGTTACAGCAACCGCTGTTGCTGGGTATTGCAGCGCTGATATTTTTCCTGGTTACGTTAATGGCCGGCGGTTATCCCGCCTGGGTTATTGCACGTATAAACACCATTAAGGTATTAAAAGGCAGTATGCAGGCCGGCAGGTCAGGCAAGGTGCGTAATGTGCTGATGGTAACACAGTTCGTGATCTCTTCCCTGCTTATTTGCTGCACCCTTATTGCCTGGCAGCAGCTGAACTACCTGCGTAAACAGCCGCTGGGATTTAACAGGGAGCAGGTTATCAGCCTGCCGTTGCCGCATGATGTAAACCCCGGGCAGGCGCTGAAACGTATGCGTAATAAGCTGGCAGGCGAGGCCAATGTATTAAGCGTTAGCGGCACAGATATTAACCTGGGCCGTGGCCGCGATGGCTCGTCCGCCACCTCCAAAGTTTCCTACGACTATAAGGGCCATGTGATAAGCAGTAACTGGCTGCGGGTTGATTATGATTATGTAAAAACACTGGACCTGACCCTGGTAGCCGGCCGCGATTTTTCACCGCAATACGGTGCAGATTCTATGGCCTTAGTGATCAATGAAAAAATGGCGCAGCAGCTGGGCGGCGTAAAAGCTGCGTTAGGCGCGTTACTGCCGGTGAGCGACAGTGCGCACCCTATGCAGGTAATAGGTATTGTGAAGGATTTCAACTTCCACTCCCTGCAGGAAAAAATAGAGCCGCTTTCTATGTTCATGTCGCCAGGGTCCCCGGTACAATATATTTTTGTAAAGGTGCCCCCGGGTAACCTGCCGGCTTCTATGGCGCTGGTAACAAAACGCTGGAACGAGGCCTACCCCGGTAACCAGACAGACCCCTCTTTCCTGGATGAAAATACAGACCGGCAGTATCGTAAAGAAAAACGCTTTTCCAGTATATTTATCAGCGCTGCGGTACTGGCCATTGTAATATCCTGTATGGGGCTGTTTGCTATTTCTGTGCTGGTAATGACACAGCGCACCCGGGAAATAGGCGTGCGCCAGGTGCTGGGCGCAAGCGTTACCAGCATTGTTACCCTGCTGTCAAAAGATTTTGTGAAGCTGGTGCTCCTGTCCGTGATCATTGCCAGCCCTATTGCCTGGTACCTGATGGAGCAATGGCTGCAAAATTATGCATACCGCATCCATATTAATATAGGCATCTTTATAGGAGCCGCTGTAATTGCAGTGCTGGTGGCCGTTATTACCGTAAGCGTACAATCCATCAGGGCTGCTTTAATGAACCCGGTAAAGTCTATCAGAACGGAATAAACAATTTAACTATGATACAATTAAGACATATTTCCAAGCATTACCCGGTAGGATTCGGTAAGAATGAAATTTTAAAGGATGTAGACCTCACGATCTTTGAAGGAGAGTTTGTGTCTATAATGGGCCCCTCAGGGTCGGGAAAATCTACCCTGCTGCATATACTGGGATTGCTGGAAGAACCTTCCAGCGGCGATTACCTGTTTGAAGGGGAGCTGGTAAGTAAGATGAACGAGAAAAAACGTACGCAATTACACCGGGGCAGTATTGGTTTTGTGTTCCAGGCCTATCACCTGATAGATGAGCTGACGGTATACGAGAATATAGAAACTCCATTATTATATAAGAACATGCCTGGCGCGGAACGTAAAAGCCGCGTAGCCGATGTGCTGGACCGTTTCAATATGGTAGCCAAAAAAGACCTGTTCCCCAACCAGCTTTCCGGCGGCCAGCAGCAGCTGGTAGGCATTGCCCGGGCTATTGTGGCAGAACCCCGGGTTATACTGGCCGATGAGCCTACCGGCAACCTGCACTCTGACCAGGCCCGGGTAATTATGCAGTTATTTAAACATTTGAATGAAACGGATAAAATCACCATCATCCAGGTCACACACTCTGAAACAAATGCTGCTTTCGGGCACCGCATCATTGAGATCCGGGATGGAAAGATCCAGTAAAACCCTCGCGTAAAACCTGCGTTAACATACATTTCAGAAAAAACAATAAATAAAATGTTATGTTTTACACTAAATTAGTGTGGCCGTTAGCCATACCTAATAAAAATTTGCCTTTTATAAAGAAATGGCAAAGGCTATCATCACAATTACTATATTTTTGTTACGCTATGAAACTATACCAGTTTCCGGGACCTATCCTGGTAATATGTTTATTGTTTGCTAACACTGTACATGTAGCTGCCCAGGATAAATGGAGCCTCAAACGTTGTGTGGATTATGCGATGGCTAATAATATCTCCATTAAACAACAGGACGTACAAAAGCGCCTGGCAGAGCTTACGTTAAAGCAAAGCCAGTTATCCCAGATCCCGAATCTGAGCGGTAGTGTTAGTGGTAACTACAACGCCGGCCGTAGCGTAAACCCTACCACCTACACGTATGAAACGCAGGGATTCCTTTCTTCCAACGCCAGCCTGAATACGAATGTTACCTTATTCAACTGGTTCAGCAAGCGTAATACTATTGCCTCCAATATTTATCAGGCCAATGCTTACGGCTTTTTACTGGAAAAAGCCAAGAACGATGTGGCCTTTAATATAGCCTCCACCTTTTTACAGATCCTGCAGAACAATGAGCAGGTGCATGTAAATGAAACCCAGCTTACCCTTACCAAAGCACAGCTGTCCAATACGGAGAAGCTGGTGGCTGCCGGCTCTGTACCGGAAAGTAACCAGGCCGATCTGCTGGCCCAGCTGGCAAGGGATAGCGCCAACCTTATTACTGCGCAGAACAATGTAATATTATCTACCCTGCAAATGAAGGCGCTGCTGAACCTGGCTTTTGATATTCCCTTTCAGCCGGAAATACCAACAGATATTTCCAATATACCCTTGCCCAGCCTGAATGAGGTGGATCCGGAAATGGTATACAGTGCTGCTATGAGCACCAACCCGCTGATACGGGCCGATTCTTTGCAGATTAAATCCTGGGAAAGATCGGTAGCAGCATCTAAAGGCGCTATGTTCCCTACCCTTTCTTTAACAGCCGGTATTGG
The DNA here is from genome assembly GCF_019091455.1 of Chitinophaga sp. GbtcB8. Classification (GTDB taxonomy): domain Bacteria; phylum Bacteroidota; class Bacteroidia; order Chitinophagales; family Chitinophagaceae; genus Chitinophaga. The sequence goes on along the minus strand of NZ_JAGXJN010000004.1, from coordinate 144,201 downwards.
TACTAACTACGCTAATAATGTAAATGATATCAGGAACGTGGTATTAGGCCCCTTCCAGGATACCCTGGGTTCCGTAAGTGTGGGCGGTACCAAGTATGATGTTATTGGCCGGCCTTATACAGTGCCCTCTCAGCAGGTAGGAGGTAAAACCTCCTTCGGCACACAGATCAGCAATAACTTTCAGCAGGCAGTAGGCCTGAACCTGAGCATTCCCATCTTTAATGCATGGCAGGCACGCGCCCAGTATAAACGCAATAAGCTGAACCTGTATAACCAGGAGTTGACCCGCGATAAGGATAACCAGCAGTTAAGACAGGATATTTATACCGCGCATGCCAACGCCGTAGCTGCCATTCAAAAGTTCTATGCCGCCAGCCGGGGAGTAGATGCGTCCCAAAAAGCCTTTGATTTTGCTACAAAACGCTTTAATTTGGGATTAATGAACACGATCGATTATATTACGACCCAAAATAATTTGTTCCAGGCCCAGATAAATAAGGTGTCTGCGCAATATGATTATATATTCAGAATGAAATTGCTGGAGTTTTACCGGGACCAGAAAATAACCCTGTAGGCTCCCCCCTTGTAACAAACCGCCTCTATGAAGAAAAAGACACTTTATTGGATTGTTGGTAGTGTAGCAACGCTGATAATACTATTATTGGTACTAAAAGCCTCCGGTGTGATCGGTAAGGAGGAAGGTACCAAAGTGGCTGCTGATAAAGCTGCCAACAAAGATATTATTGAGGTGGTAGCTGCTACCGGAAAAATTTACCCTGAAATAGAAGTAAAAGTAAGCTCTGATGTATCCGGCGAAATTGTGGACCTGCCCGTACTGGAAGGCGATTCTGTAAAGAAAGGCCAGGTACTGGTACGTATATACGCAGATATTTATGGCTCACAACGCGACAAAGCTACAGCAGCCCTGAGCCAGAGCCAGGCGCAAATGGCCAATTCCGCCGCTGCGCTGAACGCTTACAAGGCAAAGCTGGAGCAATACAAAGCTGCCTATGACAGGAATAAGGAATTGTATGCGCAGAAAGTAGTATCCAAAAGTGAATTTGAAACGGCGGAATCTGCCTACCGATCTGCCCTGGCAGATTTTACTGCCGCCACAGAGCAGGTGAACAGTTATAAGTATGCAGTAGCCAGCGCACAGGCAGGTTTAACAGAAGCTAATAAGAACCTGGGCCGTACTACCATCGTATCGCCCATGCACGGGGTAGTATCCCTGCTGCCGGTTAAAAAAGGGGAGCGTGTAGTAGGTACCCTGCAAATGACCGGTACAGAGATCATGCGCATTGCCGACCTGAATGTAATGGAAGTACAGGTTGATGTAGGAGAGAATGATATACCCCGCGTAAAATATGGTGATACCGCCGTTATTGAGGTAGATGCCTATACCAACCGTAAGTTCAAAGGTATTGTAACACAAATAGCCAGCTCCAGCAAAGGCGCCGCCACGGCCACCGCCTCCGGTACCACCTCCTCGGCAGAGCAGGTAACCAGCTATATTGTACACATCCGCATCCTGAACGATAGTTATAAAGACCTGATAGATCCTTCCCAGCCGAAGAATTTTCCCTTTCGCCCGGGTATGAGCGCCAGTGTGGATATACAAACCAAACGTAAAGCGCAGGTATTATCTGTACCCATTAACGCAGTAACCACCCGCGAAGTGGAAAGTGCTACCGCCAAAGCAGATGCCGCCAAAAAGAAGAAAGCAGAAAATGGTGATGATCCGCCGGCAGCAGGTAACAAGGATACCAAAGAAGTGGTGTTTGTGTTACAAAAAGATAATACGGTAAAACAGGTGGAGGTGAAAACCGGTATCCAGGACGATAATTATATTGAGATCCTCTCCGGCCTGCAACCCGGCGACCAGGTGATCAGCGCGCCTTACGCAGCAGTGTCCCGTGAGTTAAAAAGCGGTAAAAAAGTAAAAGTAGTACCCGCCGCTCAGTTGTTTGACGCCACTAAATAATTGCTTTATAAATTATAGCAGGGTGAAAAGTGAAATCCATATTTCACTTTTCACCCTTTGCCTTTTTAAGTACATTGCGGAAAATTCAACCGGTGAGTACAGGCATTATTGGCAGCGGCAGCTGGGCTACCGCTTTGGCAAAAATTTTAACAGATAATGGTCAGCAGGTGAATTGGTGGATCCGGAGCGAAGATACCATCCGCCATTTGCAGCAGCGCCACCATAACAAACATTACCTTACCTCGGTATATTTTGATACCCACCAGCTAAACCTCAGCAACCGGCTGCAGGAGGTAGTGGCCAATAGTGATGTGCTGGTGCTGGCCGTACCCTCTGCCTTCCTGGAAGAGGTGCTGAAGGTGCTGCCGCCGGAGGCTTTACAGCATAAAAAAGTGATCTCCGCCATCAAGGGGCTGGTGCCGGAAAGCAACCAGTTCATTAATGAGTACCTGGCGGATGATTTTGGGCTGGCGCTGGAACAATACTTCACCATTACGGGCCCCTGCCACGCCGAGGAAGTGGCGAACGAAAAGCTTTCTTACCTTACCTTTTCCGGCTTGCAGCTGGAAGAAACCCAGAACATCGCCGATCTTTTTGCCAACAGCTACCTGCAAACCATTGTGAATAATGATGTAATAGGCGTGCAGCTGGCCGCTGTGTTAAAGAATATTTACGCCATGGGCGCCGGCGTGGCGCATGGTCTGGAGTATGGCGATAATTTCCTGAGCGTGCTTATTACCAACTGCTTCCGGGAAATGCAGCACTTCCTTGAAAAATATACTACCTGGGCCGGGCCTGTACATATGCCGGTTACCCAGCATAATTATAATGCCAGCGCCTACCTGGGCGATCTGCTGGTAACCTGCTACTCCCTGCATAGCCGTAACCGCACCTTTGGCAATATGATAGGCAAGGGCTACAGCGTAAAAGCAGCCCAGCTGGAATTAAATATGGTAGCGGAAGGGTATTACGCCAGTAAATGTATTTTTGAAATGAACCACGAAATAGGGGCCTATATGCCGGTGGCAAGGGCCGTATATGCGGTACTGTGGGAGCATCTGAATGCGGAAGAAGCCTTTCTGGCACTGGAAAAGGGTTTTGTATAAAAAAAAGGCCAGGCCGCAAGTCATTTTAATGGTTGGTTTAAATGACACATGCTTTAAGGCCCGGCCGTTGCGCTAGATTATAACCCTTACTAATAAAAAACCATTTTTTCTAAATAAGCTGTTTCGTATTCTGGAAATAGTGGCGGATCATCCATTCAATATGCGGTAATAATGCTGTGTCGGGCAGTGGGCTGTCGCTCACCGGCTCAATATGATCCTCATCGTTTAATGAATAGTCTATCTGAATGCCTTCTACAGTAACCCGGAATTTTCTTTCTTTCGCTATTTTTTTGAGGCAGATCCGCTTAGGAATGCCATTCACTTTGAATGTACAGGCGAGGTTTCTCATGCGTAGAATTTTATCGTCCCAATAAATGAATTTCAGTATTTGCCAGGAAATACGGCTGGTTGCATTACCTTTAGTTGCTTTGGTGTTAGCGCTCTGTGCGCAAATCTAAAGGCATTGATGCATTTAAATGTGAATACGCCGTTAATGTCGCCAAAAACTTGTTCCCCTCTTTGGTCCCGCCGTGCCAATAAAATATCTCTGGAAATGTTTGGGGAAGCGCAGGAACGAATGTGGAGGTTATTCCACAATTTAAAGTAAGGCTCAATTCCACAGTTGTCCCTAATACAATATAGCCGTGGTTGGAGTGATATTTGACTAGATTGCTTTTTCACAGAGCAGTGAATTTGTCCCGGAAAAAAATTGACACAATGAATAAAACTTTGCTTTTTGTTACAACTTTTCCGCCCCGTGAGTGTGGTATTGCAACCTTTGCCCAGGACCTGGTGAATGCACTGCAGAAGTCATTTGCAGAAAAGCTGGATGTCAGCATTTGCGCATTGCTGGAAGCGGGCAAGTCCCAGGCGCCGGCCTACAAGGCGCCTGTAAAGTATACAGTGGATCCGTTTGATATTGACAGCTGCATCACCTTTGCCCACCGGGTAAATGCGGATGAGCAGATTGACCTGGTGTGTTTTGAGCACGAGTTTGGCCTTTATGGTGGCGATTACGGGCATAATATGCTGGCCATGTTATCCCTGCTGGATAAACCTTTTGTAGTGCGGTTCCATACCGTATTACCTTATCCGGAGCCTAAATGCCTGAAAGTAGTGAGCATTATAGGCGCCCTGGCCAGCAAGATCATAGTAATGACGCAAACCTCTGCAGATATCCTGCTCTCTACCTACCACCTGCCTGCACATAAGATCGTACATATACCGCATGGCGTACATGCGCGTATTACGGAGAACGTGACTGAGCTGAAAGAGCGGTATAACCTGCAGGGCAAAAAAGTGCTGACCACCTTTGGACTGCTGAGTGAGAATAAAGGGATGGAAACAGCCATCCGGGCTATGAAGCCTATTGCAGAACAGTTTCCGGATACCGTGTACCTTATACTGGGTAAAACCCACCCGGTAGTGCTGGCGCGGGAAGGAGAGCAATACCGGCAGCGCCTGCAGCAGCTGATAGCTGAGCTGGGATTGCAGCAGCATGTAAAATTTGTAAACAGCTACTTAAGCCTGGATAACCTGCTGGATTACCTGGCTTTAACTGATATTTACCTGTTCACCTCTAAAGATCCGCACCAGGCAGTAAGCGGTACGTTCTTATACGCCATGAGCGCCGGCTGCCCCATTGTAAGCACGGCCTTTTCCCAGGCCCGCGAAATGCTGGACGAGTGTTGTGGTTACCTGATCGAGATGGGCAGTCATGAGCAGCTGTCAGAAAAAGCCATCCGCCTGCTGAAAGATCAGCAGCTGCGCCAGCAAATGGGCCGCAATGCCATTGAAAAAACACGCAATGCCATCTGGGAAAATGTAGCTATTGCGCATATGTCTATGTTTAAAGAGATCATGGCCGAAAAAGACCTGATGATTCCCAGCCTGCCGCCCGCTTACCTGGATCACATTGACCGTATGACGGACGAATTTGGGATGATACAGTTTTGTAAACATGATCAGCCCGACCCTGCTTCCGGTTACACGCTGGACGATAATGCCCGTGCCCTTATAGCCATGAGCATGTATATCAGCACGGTAAACGGCAGCAGCTTTGTAAACTCTCTTTGCCACAAATACCTGGATTTTATAGAGTACTGTCAGCAGCCGGATGGCCGCTTCCTGAACTATGTGAACATCCGCGGTTATTTTGATAGTGCTAATTACGAAGTGAACCTGGAAGATGCCAACGGGCGTGCCATTTGGGCCCTGGGTTATTTACTGAGCCAGCATAATGAAATGCCCCCGCTGCTGGTACTGCAGGCTAACCGCATATTGCAGCCCTGCCTTACCTGGCTGGAAACACTTACGGCGCCGCGGGCCATGGCCTTTGCCATTAAGGGATTGTACTATTACATGCAATACAAACCGGGCGGCATAGTAGAAGATATAATTAATACTTTAGCAGGCCGTTTATATAATATCTATCAGCAGGAGGCAGATGCACAATGGAGATGGTATGAACCGTACCTGACCTATGGAAATGCCGTGCTGCCGGAAGCTATGATGATGGCTTACCAGGTAAGCGGCAATACCAGCTGGCTGCATACGGCAAAAGAAAGCCTGGAGTTCCTGTGCAGCAAAACCTTTACGGATAATTACATGAAAGTGATTAACAACAGGACCTGGTATCACAAAAACACACAGGAAAATATTACAAATACTTTGGACGGCGGAGAACAATCAATTGAAATAGCCTATACCATGCTTACCCTGCACACCTTTTTCCGGGCCACGGGCAACCATGCATACCTGGAGAAAATGCGCTTGGCGTTTAGTTGGTACCTGGGCAATAATCATTTAAAGCAACTGATATACAACCCGCTCACCTACGGCTGTTATGACGGTTTAGAAAAAAATAATGTCAATCAGAATCAGGGCGCCGAGTCGAGTGTTTGTTACCTGATAGCCAGGTTATTAATGGAACAATGGAATAAGCACAAGTATGTTACAACACAGAAAACAGGGATTGAGTCTGGTGTCAGACTTAGTCTCAACTGAAAACATGAAAGGATCGTTTGTCCTTATAATTGATGATGAACCGGATATATGCAGGTTGTTACAATTGAGTTTAGTAAGACTGGGCTATGATGTAAAATATGTGCATGAACTACGCGCAGGTTTACAGTGTATTCAAAGTCAGCAACCGGATATACTTTTTCTGGATATACACTTGCCGGATGGTTCCGGACTGGAAGCAATTTCTGTTTTCAAAAACAAATATCCAGCCTTAAAAGTGATCACGATCAGCGCATATGATAACGGCATGGAAAAGCAAACTGCACTCAGTGCAGGAGCCAGTTATTTTCTGGCCAAACCCTTTAGTGTAAAGAATGTGGACGAGTTGATGAAAGATGTTAAAAGTTAATCGTCCTGCAAATTATTTCGTAACTTTAAAAGCTTATAGCCAACATCATACATACCATTATGAGAAATATAATGATCATAGATGATGAGATCAATATCTGTACTTTGTTAAGTAAATTTCTTGGCAAACACGGATTTAAGGTAGATACTACAATGTCGGGTAATGCAGCGTTGAAAATGATGAAGGAGAAGACCTATGACCTGGTACTATGTGATTATCGTCTCAAGGATACTGACGGTGCCCAGCTCCTGCAGGATATCCGCCAGTTAAATCCGCGTACCATTGTAATTATCATTACCGGGTACACGGATGTAAGGGTTGCAGTGGAAATGGTTAAGAATGGTGCTTATGACTATTTATCCAAACCGCTGTACCCGGATGAGATCCTGAACCTGGTGCACAAAGCATTTGCGCACCTGGATGCAGAAAGTGAAAGAGAAGCCCTGCAGGCCGTTTCCCAGCCGCAAACCATGTCGGTTAACCGGGAGAATGGGAATGCCAACGGCAAAGCGCCTGTTTCCGAAATGCTGGATAAAAGCAACAAGTATGTATACGGGGAAAGCAGCGGTGCAACGGAACTGTTCCGCCAGATCAAGCTGGTAGCTCCTACAGACTATAGCGTGATCATTTTCGGGGAAACAGGCACCGGTAAGGAATCCGTAGCACACCTGATCCACCATCACAGCAAACGCAGCTCACAGCCTTTTGTGGCGCTGGATTGCGGCAGCCTTTCAAAGGAGCTGGCAGCCAGTGAATTATTTGGTCACGAAAAAGGCGCTTTTACCGGCGCTATAAATACCAAGATCGGTGCTTTTGAACAGGCGACGGGCGGTACCCTTTTCCTGGATGAAGTATCCAACCTTTCTTACGATATACAGGTAGCGCTGCTGCGCGTAATACAGGAAAAAGTGATACGCCGTGTGGGCAGCCTGAAGGAAATACCCATTGATGTGCGCATCATTGTGGCCTCCAATGAAAAGCTGTCAGAATCCGTACAGCGTGGCCGTTTCCGGGAAGACCTGTTCCACCGCTTTAACGAATTCACCATTTACATACCGCCGCTGCGTGAACGTAAGGAAGACCTGCAGCTGTTTGTAAATTCCTTTATTGGACAGGTGGAAAAAGAGCTGCAAAAGAATTGCGGTAAGATCACCCAGGAAGTATGGGAATGTTTCCAGAAGTACACCTGGCCGGGCAACATCCGTGAGCTGAAGAATGTAATACGCCGGGCATGCCTGCTTACGCCGGAGCACCAGGATATTACCATGAGCGCCCTGCCGCTGGAAATGAAAGAGGCATTTGTACAAAGCTATGAGGAAGACCCGGTGAGCGAGCTGGCAGCTATTGCCAATGAGAATGATCTTAAAACCGTAGCCTTACAGGCAGAGTATAACAAGATCATTAACGTGCTCAAAGAGGTAAAGTACAATAAAACCAAAGCTGCGCAGCTGCTGAATATAGACCGTAAAACGCTGTATAACAAGCTGCGCCTGCTCAATATTAATTATTGAACGCCGGGTAATGAAAAAAGAAGAAATAAATCAACAGTTGGGTGAGAACAAAAAAGGAGGCGTTGTTGGTTTTTTCGAACGCTTTTCTACCCACGTAATTAATGTTACAGGGTCAGTATGGGCCTTTGGTACTGCGTTGGCTGTTATTATCATCTGGGCGGTTACCGGGCCGGTATTTGGTTTTTCTGATACCTGGCAGCTGGTAATTAATACCGGCACTACCATCATTACCTTCCTGATGGTGTTTGTGATCCAGAAATCGCAGAACAAGGAATCCAAATCCGTGCAGCTGAAGCTGAATGAGCTGATAGCCGCTAACCGCCTGGCCAGCAACCGGCTGATAGTAGCAGAAGACCTCACGGAAGATGAATTGGATGTGCTGCATAAATATTACTGCAAGCTGGCGGATGAAACCAAAGCGCGTATTAATATGAAAGAATCCCACTCAGTGGAAGAAGCCATTGAGAATACGGAGGAAAAGATCAGCGCACAGTAACAGGCTTGAATTTACGATCGTAGATTTACGATTTTAGATTTGATCAGAGCGAATATCTAAAGTAATGATAAAAAGAAGGGCCGGTCATTGACCGGCCCTTTTGCATGGTGTTAGTTAGTGGGAAAGGTAATGCTGAACGTGGTGCCTTTACCAGGCTCACTATCCACATGTATATTCCCCTTATGATTAATAATAATGTTCTGCGTGCTGGTTAAGCCCAAACCGCTGCCTTTAGGTTTGCTGGTAAAGAAGGGGTCAAACAGCTTGGCCTTCATATCTTCCGGTATCCCCGGCCCGTTATCGCTCACCTGTATAACTGCCCGGTCGTTATGCCGGGCGGTATAAATGTTCAATTCCCCTTTACCGGGCGTCATGGCCTCAATGGCGTTAATGATAATATTCAGCAGGGCTATTTCTACTTTTTCCGCATCGGCGGGTATCATTACATCCGGGTCAGAGAGGCGTTTGTCTACCCGTATCTCATTCAGCTGTAAACGGTCCTGCGCCAGCGCCAGCGCTTTTTCCGTAAGCTCGTTAATGCCATGCTGCTGCACGTGTAGCTCTATCATGCGGGTGCTGTTCAGCAGCTCTGTGATCAGCTGGTTTATGCGTATGCAGTTACGTTCTATAATATCCGTATACAGCTGGCTGTCTTCCGTAACGCCGGGTTCCAGTTTAAACTGGCTTACTGCCAGTAAAATGTTGGTGAGGGGGTTACGTACCTCATGGGCAATTACGCGGGCTATACGGCCTGTAATTACAAATTTCTGCTGCTGCTGTTTTTCCTGCTCTTCTTTTTTCCTTTCCGTAATATCCTGCACCACGCACAGGAATATCTGGGCGGCGGCATCCAGCATTACGGCATTTAGCATTACATCCAGCTTTTTGCCGGCACTGTTCACAAAGTTATATTCTGCAGGCCCGCAACCGTCTTCCCCACAGATCTGGTCAAAGAAATGCCGGTACTGCTCCTCAAAAAGGAACAGGTCTTTCAGGTTCATTGCCAGCATTTCTTCCCGGGAGTATTGCAGGGTTCTGCAGGAGGCGGGGTTGGCGTCAATAATATTCTTATCGCAGTCGGCCAGTAATATCAGGTCATGCGCTTTTTCAAACACACCGTAATACTTTTTCTCGCTTTCCGCCAGGGTGCGCAGGTGGTTCATTTCATCCAGCGCGTAACGGATAGAGCGTTCCAGCAGGTCGCCGCTGATCTCTCCTTTTACCAGGTAATCAGAGGCGCCGGCCATCATGGCCTCTTTATCAATGGTGTAATCCCCTTTACCCGTAAGCATGATCACCGGGGCCTTATACCCGATCTGCTGGAAATAGTGCAGCATATCAATACCGGTGTAAGGTCCCAGGCGGTAATCCACCAGGTAAATATCATGTGCCTTGCGGCTGATCTGTTCCTGTCCCTGCGCGTAGGTAGAGGCCCAGTTCAGCTGGTACTGGCCGGGGGATATGTCCTGTAAAAGCTCGTTCACCAGGAAAAAATCATCCTCGTCATCATCTATCATCAAAATGTGTATGGGCTGGTCCGTCATGATCGTGTCTGAATAGTTTGGCAAGTATATAAAATTATGTATCTGGAACAACCGTCTTCAGCAGTAGAGATTGTCCGCATCATTTCCCGCAATTAAAGTGCTAAACTTTCCGGTAAGGCGGCGGCGGGTCATTTTTTTTGTTTAACTGGCAAAATAATTACAAAAGCGGCTCCTTTTCCCGGGTAGCCATAAGCCATAATGTACCCCTGGTGGCTGTCTACTATCTTTTTACAAATGGCCAGCCCAATGCCGGTACCGGAGTATTCGCTGATGCCGTGCAGGCGCTGGAAAATAAGGAAAATACGTTCCGCATAATCCGGGTCAAAGCCAATACCATTATCCTCAATACAAATACGGCAAAAGGTCTCGTCCCAGCGGTTCTCCTTTACAATATTGATCTCTTTGCCTTTTAGCAGCTGGGAGCTGATGTTGATCTCCAGCTGCCGTTCCTCCTGTGAAAATTTAATAGCGTTGGTAAGTATGTTCTGGAACAGCTGCTGAAAGTTGGTAATGTTCCCTTCTATGATGGGTAGCTGGGTACTGTGTACTACGGCGTTCTTTTCCTGTAACGCTACTTCCAGGTCGCTTAGTACATTTTGCAGCAGGGCGCTCATATCAACCTCCGTAATGCTTTCCGGGGCTACGCGCCCGGCCCGGGAAAACAGCAGCAGGTCATTGATCAATATCCGCATACGGCCTACTGCCACTATCATACGGTCAATAAGCTGGGAGGCATCAGGGGGCAGCTGGTCTTTATACTTTACCTGCAGCCGGTCGCTGAAGGTGGATATTTTACGCAAAGGCTCCTGCAGGTCGTGTGAGGCTACGTATGCAAATTGTTCCAGCTCCTGGTTGCTTTTGTTCAGCAGCTGTATGTTCTGCTGCAGGTCGCGCTGGTAAGATTTCAGTTTGGATTCAATATGCAGCTGCAGCTTAAATTCTTTGGTTAAGGTAATGTAAGAATAGAGGCCAATAAAAATGGCTACTATGGAAGAAATAAAGATCACCGGTATCCACAGGCTGGAGAAGAAGTGGAACAGCTCTGTTTTTTCATGCAGCTGGGTATCCTCTATCTGCATCATGTCCTCTACTACATGTTCTATACGGTCCATTATTTTTTCGCCTTCCGTTACAGACAGCCGCTCTGTACGCGGGCTGACGGAATTAATACCGGCCTGCAGCTGCTGGTATTTAACAGCCAGCAATGCCTTCAGCGTATCCATATGTTGCTGCTGCCGGTGGCTGTCAATAATAATGCTGCGCAGCGCTTCATATTCTTTCTGAAGACTGTTAGTTCTTTCCTGCATATCGGGGTGCAGGAAAGAGCTGTCGTTTGTAAGGCTGAAACCTCTTATGGCAGCTTCCGCATCCTTCAGCTGTTTAATAATTGTTTCCAGCCTTTTGGATACTTCTATTGTATGGTTCAGCCTGCCCGCATTATCCAGCAGGTTCTTTGTTACAAGGTAAGAAAAGAACGATGCAGCGATGATAACGGAGAAAGCTATAAAAAAGCCAAGTCTTATTTTTCGTTGTACAGGATTGTGCATGAGCTCAAATAAGGGAACTTCCGAAGTTATCTAATTTACCGCATCTGCCTCAAAAAAAATTGTTAAATGAGATCTTAGGCATTTACGTGCAAGATTTTCTACATTATGAAAAGCAATTTCTACGGGATTGACGCGGCTTTCAGCCGATTTTAAATTGCTTTTATCTCTTACGCCTATAGGTATTTGTATTACAGGTACTATGGAATGAACTTTGATTTCTTTTTGTTACTGTTAACTTTTATCACTGTACAAATATTCGTTCACCAAAACATCAAAGCCATGAAACAGCAACCGGATAAGGGCATCAAAAGCAACCCTTCGCAACAACAACCTGGCACGGAGCAACCTGATAAAAAACCTGCTACACCAGGGCAGCAATCACCCAATAAACAGGATATTCCTGATGATGTACCTGAAAGGGAAATAAAACATACCCCTGCTAACCCGCAAGACGGGGAAAAGGGTAAATAATATACAACACTAACTATTTCATCATTCTTAAAATCTTATAAAAATGGCTGGTACAACTAAAGCATCCTCCAAAACTACCTCAAAGACCTCCGCCGCTAAGAATAAGGGCAACGGCGAGCCCTCAAAATTCCAGCAGCTTTTCATGGATGAGCTGAAGGATATTTACTGGGCAGAAAAAAACCTGGTAAAATCATTACCCAAAATGCAAAAAGCCGCCACTTCTGAAGAATTGGCCAATGCTATTGCAGAACATGTAGAAGTAACAAAAGGCCACGTAAGCCGCCTGGAACAGGTATTTGAAATGCTGGGGGCAAAAGCTGTAGCTAAGAAATGCCCGGCTATGGAAGGTTTGATAGCAGAAGGACAGGAAGTAGTAAGCGATACGGAAGAAGATACCGCAGTACGTGATGCCGGTATTATTGTGTGCTCACAAAAAATTGAGCACTACGAAATAGCCGCCTATGGTAGTCTTCGTACGCTGGCTAACAGGATGGGGCAAAGCGAAATAGCTTCTTTGCTGGAACAAACCCTGGAAGAAGAAAAAGAAACAGACCAGACGCTGACACAAATAGCAGAATCTTCTGTAAATGAAGAAGCTGCTGCTGAATAAGCAACAAAATTCATTTATTGTTACGGAAACCTACGAAGGCCTCTGCATACTGCTGGAGGCCTTTTTAAATTTTCAATTACGGATTACGGATTGAGTTGAGCATGGATGAAGATCTTTCACATGCACATGCTTTATAAGCATGGAGTCTTACTTCCCGCAGTACTCAATTCGTAATTGGATAATTCGTAATTCATGATAGAGCACGTTAACTATATCCACGATCATTGCCTGGCAAACGGCCTTACAGTGGCAGTAGCGGAAAGTGTAACCGCAGGTCAGCTGCAGCTGAATTTCAGCCGGGCTACCAATGCTGCACAGTTCTTCCAGGGCGGCATTACCGCTTATAACACCGGGCAAAAAGTAAAACATTTGCAGGTAGAGCCTATTCATGCGCTGGATTGTAATGCCGTATCACAGCAGGTAGCCATACAAATGGCCCTGGGTGTTTGCGCCCTTTTTAACAGTACGGTGGGCATTGCCGCTACGGGTTATGCTACTCCTGCGCCGGAGCTGGGGATCTATACCCTGTATGCTTATTATGCCATTACCTGCAAAGGACTGGTGCTGGCTGCCGGCAAAATTGTACCCATTGCAAAAGACCCTGAAGAGGTAATGCAGGAATACGCACAAAAGATCATTGATGCCTGCTGCCGGCATTTTAAGGAAAGGGAAAATATGGAAGCAGCAGAGCAGACTAATTAACAATGAATAATTAATAATTAATAATGAATAGCAGGAGTGCGGTAAGCGGGCTTTACTATTAATTATTCTTTTCAGTTTTAATCAGTATTACTTGGAAAATGGAGAATGAAGAAGCACTGTTAACAGCCAAAGCCGCACGGCTGCGATATGTAACTACAGATATGCCCGGTATTAGCCGTGTAAAAAATGGAAACGGCGTATTTTATACGGACACAAAAGGAGAGAAGATCCAGGATGAAGCCATACTGGAACGTATCCGTAAGCTGGTGCTGCCGCCAGCCTGGGAGCAGGTATGGATCTGCCCCTATGAAAATGGCCACTTGCAGGCCATAGGTGTAGATACCAAAGGCCGCCGCCAATACCGCTACCATACCACCTGGCAGCAGGTGCGTAATGAAACCAAGTACGACCGGCTTCAACATTTTGGGGAAAAACTACCTCAAATACGCAAACGTGTTAAAGCAGGGCTGCGCAAAAGGGACATGAATAAGGAGAAGGTATTGTGCATTGCCCTTAGCGTATTACAGGAAACATGGATCCGCGTAGGCAACTCATCTTACGAGAAATTATATGGCTCTTACGGTCTTACTACCCTGCGCAACCAGCATGTGAAAATTAACGGTAATACTCTGTTCTTTCACTTTAAGGGGAAAAAAGGAGTAGAGCAGAAGATCACGATCAAACATTCTTCATTAGCTAAATTATTGAAGAAGGTGCGCGAAATTCCGGGCCAGGAGCTATTCCAGTATTATGATGAGAATGGCGAGCATAAAGGCCTGGGCTCCGGTGATATTAACGACTTCCTGAAAGAGTGTACCGGGGAGGATTTTACCTGCAAGGATTTCCGCACCTGGGCCGGCAGCGTGCATGCTTTGAACATGCTGGCAGATATGGAGGCTTTTGATACGGCTGCTGCCTGTAAAAGGAATATTGTAAGCGTAATGGATGGAGTGGCCTGTAAGCTGGGTAATACGCGGGCGGTGTGTAAGAAATATTATGTGCACCCGCGTTTGTTAATTGCCTATGAGGAGGGGAAACTGGAGCCTTATATGCAGCAGGTGCGGGAAAGCCGCAGTAAAGCCGGAAAAGGAGAGCTGCATAACGATGAAAAAGTACTGCTGAAATTCTTAAAAAAATGCTGATGTGCTAATAAAACATCTTTAACTGCCCGTTGTTCATTAGCACATCAGCAAATTATCTGCAATCAAATCAGATCTGCTCCTCCCTGTCCTCAACCGGGATCTTTTTAATAAAGTCGTCAAAGCCGCTTTCTTCATGAGAGCTATACATTCCATAAGCATCCAGCACAAATCCTTTTTCCCCTTCCGCATCTTCCATTAAGTATAAAATGTTGGAATCGGCAGGGTCGGATTCTCCCTCAAAACGGAATGTTTTAACAATCTTCAGATCCTCCGGGTTAAATACCTTATTACTTTCTGTTGATTGCATTCTGCCATGGTCACTCATTTTAAATTCATGATCATAGCCCTTATGTCGCATTTTTTCCATGACCTGGGACAGCGTGGTCATTTCACCTGGTTTCTCTTGCATAAAAAGGGAATTTAGTTCCAGGAGTAAAAGTCAAAAGTTATGCCACCGGTCCCTTTTCCCCGCGCCACTATGGTACTATTTGTGTTATAGTCTATTTACTAATAATTAATACTATGAGATCAATCTGGTCAGGATCAATTGGTTTTGGGCTGGTAAATATCCCGGTTAAATTATACAGCGCTGTGCAGGACAGTCGGCTGGACCTGGATATGCTGGATAAAAAGAACCACGCCCGTATTAAATTCCAGCGCATTAATGAAGATACCGGCAAAGAAGTGCCCTGGGAACAAATTGTGAAAGGTTATTTGTATAACGATGAGTATGTGATACTGGAAGACGAGGATTTTGAAGAAGCCAGCCCTAAGAAAAGCAAGATCATAGAAATAGAAGCCTTTGTGATGGAAGAGGAGATAGACGATATCTATTTTGAAACGCCTTATTTTATTGAGCCGGATAAAGCGGGTATAAAGGCGTACGAGCTATTGCTGAAAACCCTGCAAAAAACAAAGAAAACAGGCTTAAGCCGTTTTGTACTACGCTCCAAAGAGCACCTGGCAGTAGTGCGCGCACGGGATAATTACCTGCTGCTGCAGCAGCTGCGTTTTGAGCAGGAGCTGCGCTCACCCGAAGAGCTGACCCTGCCGGATGCCCGCACCAAAGTGAGTAAAAAGGAGCTGGATATGGCAGAGGCGCTGGTGAAACAATACAGCACCAAGTTTGACATTAGCCAGTATAAGGATGAGTATACGGCAGAACTGATGAAGATCATTAAAGCCAAAGCCAGCGGCAAACGCCGCACCGTGAAGAAAATGAAGGTAGTGCATACTAAAAGTACAGACCTGTTTAGCCAGCTGAAAGCCAGCCTTGGCAGCAATGGAAGTACAGGTAAAAAACGGGCCTCATGACTACTTTAAGCACGTACAATAAAAAACGGGATTTTAAGCAAACCAGCGAGCCTAAGGGTGGTAAGGCGGCAAAAGGACAACATATTTTCGTGATCCAGCGCCACCATGCCTCCCGTATACATTATGATTTCAGGCTGGAAGTAGCCGGGGTATTAAAAAGCTGGGCAGTGCCTAAAGGCCCCTCTTTAAACCCTGCTGATAAAAGACTGGCCATGCAGGTAGAAGACCATCCGTATGACTATAAAGATTTTGAAGGTACTATACCCAAGGGTAACTATGGGGCAGGTACTGTGTACGTATGGGATAAGGGCAGCTACGAGCTGTTACATGCCGATGGTAAAAATTTTGACAAGGAAGCCCTGCATGAAATTAAAGAGGGCAACCTGAAAATAAAGATGAAGGGCCGGAAGCTGAAAGGTGAATTTGCCTTAGTGAAAATGAAGGGAAAAGAAGATAACTCCTGGCTGCTGTTAAAACATAAAGATGATTACGCAGTAAAAGAGGAGTATAACAGTGAGGACTATACGCCAAAAAAAGTAATTGAGCAGGGACTGAAATTTAAGGAGCAGGAAAATGGCGGCAGCAGCGCCCGGAGGAAAGTGGCGGCTACAGCAAAAAGCAGTACTGCGGCTACTGCTAAGCGCAGCAGCACCGCTACTACAGCAAAAAGCGATGTTAAAAAAAAAGCGCCGGCCACACCCAAAGCAAACGTAAAAGCCGGTCCTAAAAAAATGTACAAGCCTACCATGGCTACCCTGGTAGATGCCCCTTTTAGCCGGGAAGGCTGGTTGTTTGAGCCCAAGTGGGATGGCTACCGCGCCATTGCCGATGTGCGGAATGGTAAGGCCGACCTGTATTCCCGCAATCATCTTTCTTTTAACAAAGATTATCCTCCCATTGTAAAGGCCGTAGAGAAAATTTCGCACAATGTGGTACTGGATGGAGAAGTAGTAGTGCTGGACAGTAAAGGCAATACCAACTTCCAGGCTTTGCAGAACTACAAGAATACCAATACAGGCAAGCTCACTTACGTTGTTTTTGACCTGCTGAACCTGAATGGCCAGGACCTGCGGGACATGCCCTTAATACAACGTAAAGAGCTGTTAGCAGAGGTGGTAAAACAGCTGGATGATCCGGCCGTGATCTATTCCGCTCATATACTAACAAACGGTGAGAAGCTGTATGAAAAGGCCCAAACCAAACAATGGGAAGGTATTATAGCCAAGAAAGCGGACAGCGTATATGAGGAGGACCGCCGCACCATGAACTGGCTAAAAATGAAGGTGCTGAATGAGCAGGAAACTATTATTTGCGGTTACACCGCACCGCGCGGCAGCCGTAAAAAATTAGGGGCACTGGTACTTGGCGTGTTGGATGATAAAGGCGCCCTGCATTATGTAGGGCATTGCGGGGGCGGTTTAAACGGAGGGCTGATAGATATGCTGTATGATAAGCTGCAACCGCTGCAGCAAAAAACACCGGTGTTCAAAGAAAAGATTAAAACCAATATGCCGGTTACCTGGGTAAAACCGGAGCTGGTATGCCAGGTGAAATTTTCATCCTGGACAGAAGGCGGCCACCTGCGGCAGCCTATATTCATGGGCTTGCGAAAAGATAAGCCTGCTAAGGAAGTAAAAAGGGAAACTGCAAAACCGTTACAAATGGCTACCACTGCAAACCGCAAAACAAAAACATCCACCAGGACAAAAGCTGGTGATACAAAAAGTAAAGCTGCTGCAAAAACAGCTCCTGCTGTGCAGCATGAAAAGGAGCGCACATTAAAGCTGAATGGTAAGGAAGTAGCGCTTACGAACCAGCAGAAAATTTACTGGCCGGATGAAAAGATCACCAAAGGCCAGCTGATTGACTATTACCTGTCTGTTGCAAAATATTTGCTGCCCTACCTGAAAGACCGGCCTATGAGCCTGCACCGTTTTCCTAACGGGATTAAAGGCAGCAGCTTTTACCAGAAAGATATTGATCATGAAAATACGCCGGACTGGATAAAAACCATTCCGCTGCATGCCGCCTCCACCGGGAAGGATGTGGATTACCTGCTGTGTAATAATGAGGCTACACTGGCTTATATGATCAACCTGGGGTGTATTGAGGTGAACCCCTGGTTATCCCGTGTAAACAGTTTGGATAACCCGGATCACGTGGTAATGGACCTGGACCCGGAAGGCATTGGTTTTAAAGCGGTCGTTGAAACGGCCCTGTGTATTAAAGAAATACTGGACGGGCTGAAAGTAACCAGCTTTTGTAAAACCTCCGGTGCGTCCGGCCTGCACATTTATATTCCTACGGGTGCTAAATATGAGTATGAAACCTGCCGCCTGTTTGCAGAATTTATTGCGCAGCAAACCAATCAACAGCTGCCGGGTATTACCAGTATTGTACGGGCAAAATCGGCCCGCAAGAAAAAGGTGTACGTAGATTTTTTGCAGAACAGCCGCGGGCAAACCGTAGCCGCACCCTACGCCGTACGCCCCAAGCCGGGAGCCACGGTATCCGCGCCACTGTTGTGGGAAGAAGTGAATGACCAGCTGCAGATCTCAGACTTTACTATGCACAATATGTTGCAGCGGCTCGAAGAAAAAGGTGATCTGTGGCAACCCACGCAGCAGGCAAAAAATGATCTGAAGAAAGTGATCAAACAAATAGAAACGGCGGAACGCTGAATGCTTAACGCTTAATGCCAAACGCCCGCTGCATTTTAGCGTTAAGCGTTCCGCATTCAATTCGTAATTACCTTTGCTCCATGCCAAAAGGTAATATTCTCCTTATCGATGATGAAGAGCAGCTGCGTAAGCTGCTCAGCCGTTTATTAGCACTGGAAGGTTATACGCTGTATGAAGCCGCCAATGCCCGTAACGCCCGGAAGCTGCTGGAAAAAGAGGAGATCCAGGTAGTATTATCCGACGTAAAGCTCCCCGATGGCAATGGCGTAGACCTTGCCCACACTATTAAAACCGCCCACCCGGATACAGAGATCATTGTACTAACTGCCTACGGCAATATTGCCGATGGTGTGCAGGCCATTAAGAACGGCGCCTTTGATTATATTACCAAGGGCGATGATAATAATAAAATACTACCGCTGGTAAGCAAAGCCATGGACAAGGCTTTACTGCAGTTCCGCGTGCGGGAGCTGGAAAAAAAGATAGGCAGCAAATACAGCTTTGAAAATATTATAGGCCGGTCGCCGGCTATTAAAGCTGCCATAACGCTGGCTGAAAAGGTAGCGCCGGCAGATATTACAGTATTGTTATTAGGCGAAACCGGCGCCGGTAAGGAAGTATTTGCCCAGGCCATACACCAGGGCAGCAGGCGCAAGCAGCAGCCTTTTGTAGCGGTGAACTGCAGCGCTTTTGGTAAGGAGCTGCTGGAAAGTGAATTGTTTGGTTATGTAGCAGGCGCCTTTACCGGCGCTGCCAAAGACCGGAAAGGTTTTTTTGAGGAAGCGCGCGGCGGCACCATTTTCCTGGATGAGATAGGGGAAATGCCAGTAGAGCTGCCGGCCAAGCTGCTGCGGGTGCTGGAAACCCAGGAATTTTACCGCGTAGGAGAGGCGGTACCCACTAAAACGGATGTACGTATTATTGCCGCTACCAACCGTAACCTGGAAACAGAGATCAGTAACGGGCATTTCCGGGCCGACCTGTTCTACCGCCTTTCTGCTTTCCAAGTGCAGCTGCCTTCCCTGAACCAGCGCAAGGAGGATATTCCTGAACTGGCCATGTGGTTTATACAGCAGCTGGGCCCCAAGCTTAATAAGCGTGTAAGCAATATGACCCCCGCCTTTTTACAGGCCCTGCAACAGCATACCTGGAAAGGGAATATCCGTGAGCTGCGTAATGTAATAGAACGCGCTGTAATACTAACGGATACGGATATGCTGGATGCCGCTGTATTACCCCTTGACTTTTTATGGAACCAGCAAGGGGGTGACCCTGCTTCCCTGAGCCTGGCCGGCATGGAAAAACAGCACATCTTAAAAGTGCTGGCTTATACCAAAGGCAATAAGACCAAAGCCGCAGAATTAATGGAAATAGGATTAACTACCCTATACAATAAGATCAAGGAGTACGGCATCTAAAGCCACCAGCCTAATAATAAACAGGCCAGTACAATAAAGGGAGAAGGCAGCCGGGTCATACACAGGATAGCCAGCGTGGTGGCCATGATCAGCAGGTTATACCAGTGAGGCGTAACAGCCATGAACAGCATAATAGTGGCTGCCCACATAATACCCACCACCACGGCATTAATACCTTCCAATGCCCGGTAAATAACTACATACTTTTTCAGGTTATGCCAGATGGGAAAGAAGAACAGCACCAGCAGCAGGCTGGGTAAAAATATAGCCAGCGGCGCCAGTATGCAGCCCAGGAACTGGTAACCCATACCCAGGTTACGCATAACCATCCCGCCCACATAGGCCGACAAAGAGAAGGTAGGTCCGGGTAAAGCGCGCATAATACCAGCCCCGGTCAGCAGTTCCGTGCCGCTCATAAACTGTGTTTTGGCGCGGGTAACATATTGTTCCAGCATCATGGCAATAAGGATGTCGCCGCCGCCAAATACCAGGCTGCCAAAACGGTAAAAGTTCTCAAACAGGTTAAAGGGTCTGCGCGTGATCCAGTTATGGGTACGCGCCAATTCTGAGAAAAAGCCCGCCAGTATAAACAGCAGGGCAAAGAGCCATAGGTTGGTCCACTGTATTTTACGGGGCGCTTCTGTAGAACCGGGAATACGTTTATTACTGAAATTGGATACAATGCCGCCCAGTATGATCAGGGAGGGAAAGGTCCAGGGTGATTTCAGGAAAAGTGCGGCTGCCATGGCCACCAGCATAATAAAAAAGGTAGCCGTATTACGGATACTGATCTTATAAGCGCGCAAACCGCCATAAGCCAGGAAGCCTACCGCCATAGGCTGTACGAATTTGAAAATATCTACGTTCAGCGCTTTCTTGTCAAAGTATTGCAGCAGGAAGCTCAGGGAGCCCATTAACAGGCAGGCAGGTGTGATCCAGATCAGCAGGGTCATAAACGCCAGGGGTACGCCACCCCGCTTATAGCCAATAAGGGTAAGGGTTTGCGTGGAGGAAGCGCCCGGCAGCAGCTGGCAGAAGGCATTGTATTCCATCAGCTCTTCTTCCGTAACATCTCTACGTTGCTGCACAAAGGTTTTCAGCATCATGGCCAGATGGCCCTGAGGCCCCCCGTAAGCCGTAATACTGTGAAACAAAACAGCCTTTAAAAAAGGTATATGACGTAGGAACACAGCCGAAGTTAAAAACAAAATTGAAACATTCAGACCTCAAATAAGCTGAATGGTCATTTTTTCAATCCGATCTCTCTTAAACGCTCGTCTAAATATTCACCGGCAGTAATGGGCGCATATTCCTGTGGGTGCGTATCCGTTATACAGCTTTCCAGGCAGTTCAGCGGCATCCCGGATTTGGGATGCAGGAAGAAGGGGATGGAGTAACGGCTGGTATGCCACATTTCCCGGGGCGGGTTTACCACGCGGTGGGTGGTGGATTTTAAACGGTTATTGGTAAGGCGCTGTAACATATCGCCTACATTCACTACAATTTGTTCCGGCAGGGAAGTAACCGGTACCCAGTTATCCTGTTTGTCCAGGATCTGTAACCCGTCTGCAGAAGCACCTACCAGCAGGGTAATAAGATTAATGTCTTCATGCTGCTCCGCACGGATAGCGGATTTGGGTTCCTGTGTAATGGGCGGGTAATGGATGGCGCGTAAAATAGAATTGCCATTATGTACCTGGGTATCAAAGTAATGCTCATCCAGCCCCAGGAAAATGGCAATGGCCTGTAACAGGTATTTACCGCTTTTTTCAAAAGCACGGTATGCTTTATGAAAGGTAGGTGTGAATTCCGGCACCTCTTTTACCACCACATTCGGCGGGTATTCATCTTTCACCGGATCATCATCTTCCACCTCTTGCCCAAACTGGAAAAATTCTTTCAGGTCCGGAGCATCAAAACCCTTGGCATGCTCCTTCCCGAACGAGGTATAACCCCGCTGGCCGGCCAGCTCAGGGATCTCATACTGATACTTGGTATCAGAGGGCAATGCAAAAAATTGTTGTACGTATTTATACAGATCGGCTATCAACGCATCCGGGATACCATGGTTCTTTACCGCTACAAAACCTACTTCTTCATAGGCTTTTCCTAATGCCTGCACAAAGGCTGCTTTGCTTTTGGCATCGCCGGAGGTAAAGGCGGCCAGGTCTACAACAGGGATGGAGTGAGTGATAGTTGCCATAATGGTTTATTTAGGAGAAATAAAGTTACCGTAAAAATGTAAGATCATGAATTAATAAACGCACAAAAAAGCCCCTTGTACAATTGCTGAAGTTGACAAGGGGCGGGGTAACAGGTATGGAGATATGAGAAGCGGGGTATAACTAAACTATTGGAGGAAACCTTTTTCCTGGCCGGTAATATCAACCATTGCGTAGCGGGCAACATCATTGATCAGCATTTCATCCATAATATCCACTACGTTCTTATAGTTGGAAGTATTGTCTGCTTTTATCAGCACCATCAATTCATTCTTCCCGAACTTTTCCATTACCTGCCGGCGTTTGCTGCGTATTACATCGCCAATGCCATTACGTGCGGCAAAGCTGCTGTACTGCACCTGTGGCGGGTTTGCAGGATCATTACCCATACCTTCATACCAGGCCACACGGTCACGGCTGCCCAGCATAATGGTAAGCGCTTTACTATCCGGTAAAGCCATGGAATCACCATCAGCGCGGGGCATAGTAAGGTCCATTGTTTTTGGTTTTGCAAGGGTGGTGGTGAGCATGAAAAAAGTAATGAGTAAAAAGCCCAGGTCAACCATAGGAGTCATGTCAACGCGGGTGGAATGTACTTTGCGGCGTACGTCGCCCCGGCCGCGGCCAGTAGCGGATGCGGTGTTAATTTCTGCCATACAACAACAGTTTATATATGAGAAAATGGATGCGTGCTTTCTGATATATAGATGCGGTTGCTGATATAATCCATAAAAAAAGTCCATGGTCGATGGTCCATAGCATTGTGCGTGGAAAGATTTGAGCGGGGTTAAGCGAGTGAGTATAAATGAAGATGGTCCATCATCCACAACCTTCACTCATGCAAACTGCATTTCGTAAAAGGCAATGGACCATGGACCATCAACTATGGACCGCAGCCGCAGGCTGCTAAAACTCAGCGCTCTTGGGCGTTCTGGGAAAAGGTATTACATCGCGGATATTACCCATACCGGTTACAAACAACACCAGCCTTACAAAGCCCAAACCGAAACCCGCATGCGGGCAGGCGCCAAAGCGGCGGGTATCCAGGTACCAGCTAAGCTCCTCTGTAGGCAGGTGTAATTCCTGCATGCGTTTTACCAGCTTGTCATAATTCTCTTCCCGCTGGGAACCGCCCACTATTTCACCAATGCCGGGGAATAATATATCCATCGCACGTACGGTTTTACCATCCTCATTCTGCTTCATATAAAAAGCTTTTATGGCGGCAGGGTAATCCGTTAATATCACCGGTTTCTTAAAATGTTTTTCTACCAGGTAACGTTCATGTTCACTCTGCAGGTCTGCGCCCCATTCTTCTATCAGGTAGTTGAACTTTTTACTCTTATTGGGTTTGCTGTTCTTCAGAATATCAATGGCCTCTGTATAGGTAAGGCGCATAAATTCATTGTTCAGCACAAATTCCAGCTTTTCCAGCAATCCCATTTCACTGCGCTCCTGCTGGGGTTTTTGTTTTTCTTCTTCTGCCAGGCGCTGGGCTAAAAATTCCAGGTCTTCCCGGTTGTGCTGCAATACATATCCGATCACATATTTAATAAATGCTTCGGCCAGGTTCATATTATCTTCCAGGTCATAGAACGCCATTTCAGGTTCTATCATCCAGAATTCCGCCAGGTGGCGGGCCGTGTTGGAATTTTCTGCACGGAAAGTGGGGCCAAAGGTGTAAATATCCCCAAAGGCCATAGCGCCCAGCTCGCCTTCCAGCTGGCCGGATACGGTAAGGTTGGTAGCGCGCCCAAAGAAATCTTCTTTAAAATCAATATCACCGCTTTCTGTGCGGGGCGGCTTATTCAGGTCCAGCGTGGTTACGCGGAACATTTCACCTGCGCCTTCTGCATCAGAAGCGGTAATTACAGGTGTATGCAGGTATACAAATCCTCTTTCATTAAAGAACTGGTGCACAGCAAAAGCCAGTGAGTGGCGTACCCGGAAAACGGCGCCAAAGGTATTGGTACGGAAGCGCAGGTGCGCTATTTCACGTAAGTACTCCAGGCTGGGCCGGTTTTTTAGCTGCAGGGGATATTTTTCCGGGTCACAATCGCCCAGCACTTCCAGCTCGCGGGCTTTCAGCTCCACTTTTTGCCCTTTACCCAGGGAGGCAATGACCTCACCCGTTACGCTAATAGCCGCACCGGTGGTAAGGCGTTTCAGCAAACCCGCATCTGTACCGGGTTCTATAACTATTTGCAGGTTATTATTGGTAGAGCCGTCATTTAACGCTATAAACTGGTTGTTACGGAACGACCGTATCCAACCTTTTACCGTTACGTCGTATTGCACCTTGTCATCGGACAATATTTGCTTGACTTTAACTCTTTGGCTCATAATTTGATTTTTAGGACTGCAAAAATAAGGGTTAAACGTCATAGTCCATAACCCCGGCAGGATAAGTACCCAATAATAGGTTCCTGCACAATTAGCACAAAAAAATGTTAAATCTGTTAAGAATGCAAAAGGCAATACCAGGGCGGGCTGAAAAAAGAGGCCGGCCGGAACAGGCCACGGCTATGATTTCCGCAAGGTTGAGAGGGGTGTACCCTGCCATGGGCAATGATCTGTAGGGTATACAGGTATCCAACTTTTTTTGGATAATAATAAAAGTTGTATTAATCTTGCAGTTATTATCTGCCTGATCAAGTTTATTATTTCCATCTTCATCAGCAGTTCCTGAACTCAACAATCCCTATCAGATTTAATAACCAAATTAAATTTATTGGACTCAAAAAACAATTATTTGTAATTGGTGTATGTTGGTATGTAGTGGTACCCGCCTAAACACACTCCTAAAAAATTTGACAACACACGATGATGTACGACATCTTACAATTGAACGACATGCTCGTTCCTGAGCTGCTTGACATTGCAGAGAAACTCGATGTGACCAACGCAAAGAAACTTAGCAAACAGGACCTCATCTACAAAATCCTGGACAAGCAGGCAGTGATGGCCTCTGAAGGTAACCCGGCCAACGGCGAAGAAAAGAAAACACGCAAACGGAAACCAACTAAAAAAGACGAAGAAGAAGCACCAGTAGCTGAAGAACCTGCCCATGCAGAAGAAAAACCTGCCAAACGTGGAAGAAAACCCGGCGCCAAAACTAAAGGAGCCGACCATGATGATCACGATCAGGAAGATGAGCAGCCGGTAAAACCAGCAGCTCCTAAATCAAAAGCAAAAGATTTTGATATAGACCTGGATAGCATTCCTTCCCTCACATTTGATGACGACGACGATATTGTATTACCGGCTTTTACAGAAGATGAAACCCATGAAGAAGAACCGGTTGCAGTAGAGGAGGAAGAAGAGGAAGAGGATGACGATGATGACTTTGTGTTACCCGACGAAACACTTTTCCCCGCTGCCGGCAAGCCGCAACCGCAGGCTCAGCCGCAACGTTTTCAGCAGAAAAAAGAACCTGTATTCAACATTGAGTTTGACGGTATAATAGTAAGTGAAGGCGTATTGGAAATGATGCCCGATGGTTATGGGTTCCTGCGCTCATCTGATTACAATTACCTCAGCTCACCGGATGATATTTATGTTTCTCCTTCCCAGATAAAATTGTTCGGTTTAAAAACCGGCGATACCGTGAAAGGCTCTGTACGCCCGCCGAAAGAAGGAGAAAAATATTTTGCTTTACTGAAAGTGGAAACCATCAACGGCAAATCGCCGGAAGAAGTGCGCGACCGTGTACCTTTCGATTACCTGACCCCGTTGTTCCCTTTCGAAAAAATGAGATTAACAACTACTTCCAATAACTACTCCACCCGCATCATGGATATGTTTACCCCCATTGGTAAAGGCCAGCGCGGACTGATAGTAGCGCAGCCTAAAGTGGGTAAAACCATGTTGCTGAAAGAAGTGGCCAACGCTATTGCTACCAACCACCCGGAAGTTTACCTGATGGTGGTGCTGATAGACGAACGCCCTGAGGAAGTAACCGATATGGAACGCAGCGTGAAGGCAGAAGTAATTGCTTCTACCTTTGATGAACCTGCGGAAAAACACGTGAAAGTATCTGCCATTGCATTGCAAAAAGCAAAACGTTTGGTAGAGTGCGGACACGATGTGGTGATACTGCTGGATTCCATTACCCGTCTGGCCCGTGCCCACAATACCGTGGCGCCGGCATCCGGTAAGGTACTGAGCGGTGGTGTGGAAGCCAACGCCATGCAAAAACCCAAACAGTTCTTTGGCGCTGCCCGTAAAATTGAAAACGGCGGTTCCTTAACTATACTGGCTACTGCTTTGATAGACACCGGCTCTAAAATGGATGAGGTGATCTTTGAAGAATTTAAAGGTACCGGTAACATGGAGCTGCAGCTGGATCGTAAGCTGGCCAACAGGCGCGTATTCCCGGCTATTGATGTAACGGCATCGTCTACACGCCGTGATGAATTGCTGCTGGAAAAAGACATGCTGAAACGCATCTACATCCTGCGCAACCACCTGGCCGATATGAACACGGAAGAATCCATGAACTTTATGCTGCAGCACATGCGCGGTACTAAGAACAATGAGGAATTCCTGATATCCATGAACGGATAAAGAGTTTAACATATTCAGTAATAAAAAAAGTTCCGGCTATAACCGGAACTTTTTTATTAGTATCCTTTTTTCTGCTGCCCCGGTGCAAAGGGTTTGGCAGATTTTGTTCCATAGATCTTTTTCTGTTGTCCGGGTGGTAAGCCATTAGGATTATGCGTTGTAACACAGCTGCTTAATAAGATACCAGCAGCCAGTATTCCGCAGCATACCTGCAAAGCACGATTTTTCATAGTGATATTTTTATATGATACTGCTAAAATATTGCCAAAATTAGCAATTCCGGGCAGCGGTGTAAAGCTTACCGGTAAAAACTCAACAGATCCTTCTTCCTCCGCTCCGTTATTTCCAGCTGCGCACCACTGTTTAGCAGGATATGCTGGCTATCATTCATTACGCGGTTAATATGTGAAAGCTGTACCATCTGCGTATTGTTCACCTGGTAAAAACGCAGGGGTATAAACAGGTCGGCATAATGCCGGAAGCTGCGCTCCACCTGCAATACAGTACCATCTTCCAGGTAAAAGCTGCAACCTTCCGTACCGGATTCCAGGTATTCAATAGCCGTAGTGCGTATGGTAGTTTCCTGGCGGTTGGCCAGGGGTAGCAGTAAGTTCCAGTTAGCCTGTTTGCCGTGGTTAAAATTATCCAGCAATACACGGTAGCGGTTTTTGCTGGCCTGTGAATTTATACGCTGGGATACCGTTTGCACGGCCTGCAGCAGGCTTTCTTTATCAATAGGTTTTAAAATGATCTCTACTTCACTGAAGCGGATGGCATGCAGGAATTTTTTTTCAAAAGCAGTCACAAATACAGCTTCAAAAGAGGCATCGTCCTGGGTGCCCTGCAGCACGTCAAACCCGGTGCCATCCGGCATTTCAAGATCCAGGAAAACCAATTGCGGCTGATGTTGCTTTATTTTGCTGATGCCGTCTGCGCAGTCAGATGCCGTATCGGCAATTTGCACCTGCGGGCAGTATTTGCCCAGCATCAGGGAAATAATATCCCGGCTGTTACGCTCATCATCTATAATAATCGCTTTTATCATATGTTGATCCAGGGGTCTGACTTAGGCTACTAAAGTTGTGGTATTAAAATTCTTACAATAGTACCGCTTTCTGTAAAATTCCGGGCGAATTTATCAATCACCTCAATATGTATATCCGTATTATACATTTTGTTCAATAGCTCTGCGCGGTTAGAGCTTATTTCCATACCGGATGACTGGTGATGTTTGGGTAAGGTACGCAGCTCTTTAGAGCGGGTAATACCAATGCCGTTATCTTCAACAATACATTCCAGAATATCGCCGGCCAGCTGCTGGAAGCGGATGATCAGCCGTCCTATAGGTTGATTGGGATTGGTCATACCATACTTCACGGCATTTTCCACATAAGGCTGTAACAGCATGGCCGGAATTTCCAGCTCCGTAGTGGCAATAGCCGGGTCTACCCTTATATCATACTCCATTTTATTTTCAAAGCGCATTTTTTCCAGGCCAAGATAAGTATTGAGGTAGGTGATCTCATCTGTTAAGGTAATAAAATTGCGCCGGGAAAAATCCAGTGTTTTGCGTATGAGGTAGGAGAAATCAGACAGGTATTTCTGCGCATATTCATAATCCCGCTGCATTACAAACAGCTGGATGGAATTAAGGCAGTTAAAAATAAAGTGCGGGTTGATCTGTGCACGAATGGCTTTCAGCTCTATTTCCGTCAGCTTTTTATCATACTCTATATTCAGCTGTATTTGCCGCTGCTCTTCCAGCTCCTGCTTTTTACGCAGTATTTCAGAGGTTTGTTCTTTTACCAGCTCTTCCAGCTGCTCATTCAGCTTACGTTGCAGTTCCTTATTCTTATTCAATTGTTTAATAAGCATTTCCTGGGTTTTGGTGCGTTCATGATGCACCAGCTTGTTGCGGTAGCTTAATCCTGCCAGGAAAAACATAGCCTGTAAGAACACGCCTGCTATCATGGGCATGGTAGGCGCGGAAAACATGCCTAGTGCATTAAAGAAGCCCAGGGGTTTTATCTGGAATATAAAACCCAGCAGGCTGGCCAGGTAATAACAGATAGAGCCCAACAGGAAAAAACGCACCAGCGGATGGTGGCGGGAACGTTTTGCCAGCGCTACAAATACGATCAGCTGCGGCAGCAACAGGCCCAGGTATAAATAGCTGTAAATAATACCCGGCACGTGGTATAGCTGCTGGCCAATGCAGTAAAAGAAAATAATGATCACGCCCCCGGTACAGGCAGCTGCAACGGTAAAAATACGTTCCATGTAAGGGTACCTTTCCTTCAGGTTCAGGAAGGCATTGCCAAACATCAGGTACATCAGGTAAAAGCAGAACAGCAGCGCCGGAATATTCCAGTAATATTTTAACATGGGCCAGCGGTGAAAAACAGACAGCTGGTAAGGCTTGCTTTCCAAACGCAGGGCAAAGAACATTATAAGACCCAGGATGTAAGCTGCAAAGTACAGGTAAGAGCGGTCCGGCAGCTGTATGTAATTGATTATAGCAATGGTTAGGAATACTAACAACATGCCCAGCAGTACCTGTATCACTACGGCTTCTGCCCGGAATGTATTGATCTGGTGGTTACGGAAACGTTCATACCCCAGGCCGTCATACAGCACGGGCATCAGCGCGCTTTCGTTATAGGACCGGTTAATGATGTGCAATAAAAAGGTGCGTGACTGACCGGCAGGCACCACTACGGGGAATGCATAACGTTCCCAGCGGTTTACATTACCATGGTCCAGCATTAAACCGGTTTGTGATAACAGCTGGTAGTGGTTATTGGTACCGGCATACCAGTACATAAAGTCGTGCCAGCCGGTAAAGAAGGTGAGGCTGCTGTCTTTCAGGCCGGTATTGCGGATGGTGAATTTCAGCCAGCAGTTATGCGGCTGTTTGTTATACCTGGGCTGTGGGTGGAACAGTCCGGGCTGATGTGTAAATGTTTGCTGGTTAATTTGTGAGAGGGAAAAGGATTGGCCGGGTATATCCAGGCTGTATAGGTAGGGGCGCAGGTCTGCACTGGCAGGTGGCGCCCCCATATCTATTGATAAAGTATCTTCAGTGGGTGGTTGGGCGTATATGCCAGCGGAATAACAAATGAATAAGAATAAATAAGCGATCCGCTTCACAGGTATTTAATATATGTTTATAACAAACCGTCAATGGTTTTAGCCAACCGGTGATCTTTTTCCGTTACCACATTGCCCGCATCATGCGTGTTCAGGTATATTTCTACCTTGTTGTAAACATTGGTCCAGTATGGATGGTGATCCATTTTCTCTGCGGCCAGCGCTACTTTGGTCATAAAAGCAAAGGCTTCCTTAAAATCACTGAACTCGAAAGAACGGTACAGTTGATTGTTCTTTTCTTGCCACATAAAATAGGTTTATGTTAAAACAATAAAATGCACGGAGCTGGTAACGGGAATCCCTAAACGGTTTACTGTCCTTTCTTGTCCTGTTAAAATATAAGGTTCACCTTATTTTTGATATCTTTTAGGTCCAATAAAGATACTAATTGTACTAGCTCTACGCGGCGTAATTCCTCTGTTAATCTTTTCACATCCTGCAGCTGGTAATAATCCCCTTTGATCAGCCACAGGTAATCTATATTCTTTAATTCAGGCAACAAAAACTCTGCCTTGCAGTGATTATTGTAAAGATAGTGTGATACGGACTTCGTAGGCTCCTGAAATTCAAATACTGTAAAATAAAAAGCGCGCTGGTGTTTGGTCAGTTTTATTTCCAGGGAATTGTTTACCCGGAAATGATAAAACAGCTGATTATTCAATTGCCAGCACAGCTGGTAATCACGGGCAGCAGATACAATACCCACCAGGTGGGTACAATCAAAGAAATCTTCTACCAGCTGATCTTGATCCAGCTTAAGTTTTAATGCCGACATAATAAATTTTCAGGATAACAGGCCGTGGTAATTTGTTATCTGTTTGTTATTGTAATCTACACTTCGTTTTTTTTGTCCGCTGCTTTTCTTCTTGTCCCTTTTTGGGAGGTTACCGGGTCCCAAAATACGGTTTTAAAATCTTGAATTTTATCTTTCTTTATAATAATTCCTTCCTGCTCCAGCAGCTCCTGCATAAGGGTAGGGGTTTCAAAGTGATGTTTACCGCTTAATGCCCCGCTGCTGTTCACCACGCGGTGCGCAGGTATGGGCGGTTTGGCCGTGGGCGCTGCAAACATAGCCCAGCCTACCATGCGTGCGGTTATACGAAGGCCGGAGGCTTCTGCCAGCGCACCATAAGAGGTTACACGGCCTTTGGGTATTAGCCGCACTAATTCGTATACCCTTGGAAAAAAGGAGTTAGTCTCTGCTGGATCCTTCTTCCTGCTGCTTTTGGCGGGCGGCAAGGAGGGTACTTCTTTTGGGCTCCGGGACTTTTTCATAATCAAATGGACAATGTTTACAGCCATTTCCACAACAGTTTCCACGGTTCAGGTGGTACTGTGCGGTAAATACCATATAGCCGTGTTCGTTATAATAAAAATCAATATGCTCCTTCAGTGGCTGCATCTGCAGTTAGCTTTATCTCGCGCCAGTTAATGGGCGTAACCGGCAGGCGGAAACGCAGGTAGCGGATGGTGCGCCCGTTGCTCAGGTGCATGCCTTCATAAAATGTTTTGATCTGTAACAGGGCAGGTACTTCCGGCAGCGCATATACGTCGCTGATATCTTCCAGGGTTTCACAGTTACAGGCCGCTATTACTTCTTTGGTAAAGGCATACAGCTCCGGGCTGTCTGTTTTCAGATTGATGGTAGCGCCCGGCGCCAGCAGGGGCTGGTAGAGCTGTAAGAATTTTGGATGGGTAAGCCGCTTTTTTGATTTTGACTGGCGCAGAAACGGGTCGGGGAAAGTGATCCAGATCTCGCCTATCTCTCCCGGTGCAAAATACCGGTCCAGCTTATCAATCTGGGTGCGCAGGAAGGCTACATTCCGTAGAGGTTCCTCTATAGCAGTTTTAGCGCCCCGCCATATGCGGTTACCCTTCAGGTCCACGCCCAGGAAGTTCTGTTCCGGAAACCGCCGGGCCAGCGCCAGGGTATAATCCCCCTTGCCGCAGGCCAGCTCCAGGGTAAGTGGGTTTTGATTGCCAAAAAAGCCGGCCCACTTACCAGGCATATTCTCCGGGTATATCAGCACATTCGGAAAAGTCTCGATTTCAGCAAAACGCTGCAATTTCTTTTGTCCCATTAGCGCAAAAATATCTCATTTGCGGGTTTTGTTTATCAAAATCAAAGGAAAGATGCAGATCTTATGAAGATGTTCATTTTATAATGGATATATTTGACGGCAGGGGACGCAGGTGGATAGCAATCTATTTTGGAAACGGCTAAGAAACAAAACGGCCGTTCCAATTACTTGAAACGGCCGTTGAAAGCTGTAGGAGAAGGATTCGAACCTCCACGGGGCAGTTAGCCTTAGCACAAATAAGATTAGTGGTCAACCCATTACGCTATGTTTATCCTGGACTCCCCACCCTCGAGACAAGAGGGCATGTCTGCCAATTCCATCACCCCACAGTATATGTTGGCAATTTGTTTCGGAAGGCGTGGGCTACTTTTTAGCCTGGCTTATTTCCGTTTTTCAAACTTTCAATGATGCAAATCTAAACAGAGAGGGGATTTTTTGCAAATTTTTTAAGAAAAATTTTTGAAATTTCGATATTTTTTAAATATTTGCATGGGTATTTAAAACAATCAAAAACAAATTGTAAAAATGAGCCACAATTTGAATATTGACAAACTTGATCTTCAGATCATCAGTGAAATGATGAACAACGCAGAGATCTCCTACGCCGACCTCGGGAAGAAATTGTTTGTTTCCGGTGGAACGATCCACGTAAGAATGAAGAAACTACAAGAACTGGGTATCGTTAAAGGTACAAAATTACATGTAGATTTAAAAATGATCGGGTACGATGTAATAGCCTTTATTGGTATTTACCTGGAAAAAAGTTCTATGTATGACACCGTGGCCAAAGAACTGCGTAAGATACCTGAAATGGTACGCCTGAACTATACAACCGGCAGCTACAGCATGTTTGCAGAGATCATCTGTAAAGACATTACCCAGCTGCGGAGAATATTACATGATGAACTGCAGAAGATCAAAGGCATTGAAAGAACGGAAACCCTCATTTCCCTGGAAGAGAGCTTTTACCGTACCATCAATGTAGTTGAGTAGCCCTGAGCGAATCCCGTTGTGAAAAGAACGTTGTGAATTAAAACTGAGCAAGCTAACACAGAACTGTAGCTACTGTAGGTAAGCATAACCTCCTTCACGTACTATGAATAATACAGCGTTATTCATTTAAAAATCTCTGTAGCAGCGCCGCTACCAGCGCAGGATCCGCCTTTTCCAGCGGATGCGGTGTATTGGGCAGCACGGCCAGCTGCGCCTGTGGTAAGGCACGGTACACTTCCACCGTTTCTGTTAAGGTTACCATCGTATCCCGGTCGCCCAGCATCAGCAGGGCCGGGGTAGTAATGGCCGCATAGTCTTCCGCTGCCAGCAAAGGCTGCACGCCCAGCTGCTGCATCAGGCCTGCAGTATGGGATAACACCTTTTTCCAATCCTGCCGGGCATGGCGCTGCTCTAAAGCCGTGGCAAAGGCAGGCACCTTTTGCTCAATAACAGCAGCATCCATCATGTTCACTTCTTTGGCGGCAATAGCAGCATTCCAGTGGTACTTGGTAGCTAATGTGATCACTTTACTTACCCGCTGCGGGTAATGCCTGGCCAGGTACATAGCTACATACCCGCCCATGCTGTAACCAAAAAGGGGGATGGCGTTCAACTCATAGGCATCCAACTGATCCAGCACCTGCTGCGCCAGCAGCGGTACGCTAATACCTTCCCGGGCCGGTTCAGCCAGGCCATGGCCTATAAAATCAAGTGTGTAAACGGTATGCTGTTCTTCTAACAGGGAACGTAGGGGTAAAAATTGTGCTTGAGTGCCCAATGCGCCGTGTAGCATTAAAATGGCAGGCATATTGTAAAGTATATTTGAGGTTTTTTTGCTAAGTTTGCAGCTACGGTTACTTCACAGCAAAGTACACTTTATTCCTTACTTTGTTTCTTCGCGTAAAGTTGACTTAACAATCCGAACAAATTTATTGACTTTTATACTATAGATAATTCTTCTAATGGAATACAATACAACCCGTAATCATTTAATAATGAAGGAATACGGCAGGAATATTCAGAAAATGATCGAATACCTGCTGAGCCTTGAAGATGAGGAGCAACGCCAGGGCCAGGCTATGGCCTTAATAGAGCTGATGGGCACCCTGAACCCCCACCTCAGGAACGTTGAGGATTTCCGGCATAAGCTGTGGGATCACCTGTTCCTGATCTCTAATTTTAAGCTGAACGTAGAATCTCCCTACCCCATACCCACCCGTGAAACGCTGAAATACAAGCCTGAAAAGCTTACGTACCCTAAAAAATATCCCAAGCTGCGCCACTTTGGCAAAAACCTGGAAATGGTGATTGACAAAGCCCTGCATGAGGAGAACCCGGAGAAAAAAGAAGGGTTTACCCAGTGTATCGGCAACTACATGAAACTGGCTTACAGCAACTGGCATAAAGAAAGTGTGCATGATGATGCGGTACGTTCAGAGCTGAACACCATTACCAATGGGCAGCTGGAATACCATGCCGGCACCGGCAGCAGCCATGTGGCAACTCCCAGCTTCAGCGGTGGTAACACCGGTAACGAGTTTCCCCGCAGCGGTAATGTTAGCGGCGGTGGTGGAGGCAGCATGAAGCGCAAATCCTTCCAGCAAAATAAATTCAAGAGCAACAACGGCAAAGCCGGTGGTGGTGGTAAGCACAGCAACAATAAGTACAATAACAAAAACAGGAACAAGTGAGCAGTGCTTTTGAAGTAAGGGGCGGTAACCGCCTCAAAGGGGATATTGTGCCCCAGGGCGCCAAGAACGAAGCATTACAGATCATTAGCGCGGTATTGCTTACGCCGGAAAAAGTAACCATCAGCAACATCCCGGACATTCTGGATGTAAACCTGCTGATAGAGCTGCTGGCAGATATTGGGGTAACCGTGAGCCGCGTATCCCGCGATACCTGCGAATTTACCGCCGCCAATATAGATATGGCTTACCTGCAGAGTGCCGAATTTAAAAAGAAATCCGGCCGCCTCAGGGGTTCTGTAATGATAGCCGGCCCGCTGCTGGCCCGCTACGGCAAAGCCTACATTCCCAAACCCGGGGGTGATAAAATAGGACGCCGCCGCCTGGATACACATATTATTGGTTTTGAGAAGCTGGGCGTACAGTTTGTGTACGATACAGATGATAACTTTTTCCGCCTGGAAGCTGCAGACGGTTTAAAAGGCACTTATATGCTGCTGGATGAACCTTCTGTAACCGGTACAGCCAATATTGTAATGGCCGCCGTAATGGCCAAAGGCACCACCACTATCTACAACGCTGCCTGTGAACCCTACATACAACAGCTGTGCAAAATGCTGAACAGCATGGGGGCTAACATTAGGGGCGTAGGCTCCAACCTGATCACCATTGAGGGTGTAACTTCCCTGAAAGGCTGCAGCCATGCCATGCTGCCGGATATGATCGAGATAGGCTCCTTTATAGGGCTCGCTGCCATGACGCAGAGCGAGATCACCATCCGCAACGCCGGAGTAGAGCACCTGGGTATTATACCGGAAAAATTCCGCCAGCTGGGTATTCACCTGGAGTTGAGGGGCAATGATATTTATGTACCTGCACAGGATTCTTACGAGATACAAACGTTCCTGGATGGGTCTATCCTTACCATGTACGATCATCCCTGGCCGGGTTTTACCCCCGACCTGCTGAGCATTGTGCTGGTAGTAGCTACCCAGGCTAAGGGCAGTGTAATGATACACCAGAAAATGTTTGAGAGCCGCCTGTTCTTTGTGGATAAGCTCATAGATATGGGCGCCCAGATAGTGCTGTGCGATCCGCACCGCGCCGTTGTAATAGGCCTGGGCCGGGAGCATGCGCTAAGGGGTATTACCATGTCATCGCCCGACATACGGGCAGGGGTGGCCCTGCTGATTGCCGCCCTGAGCGCAGAAGGCAAAAGCACCATTCAAAATATTGAACAAATAGACCGCGGCTACCAGTACATTGATGAGAGGCTGAGAAGGCTGGGCGCGGACATTAAGCGCGTATAACTTTTTTAATTACGAATTAGGCCGAACGCTGAATGCCTAATGCTGAACGCTGATTGTGTTTTGCTTCAGGCATGATGTTTTCAGCGTTAAGCGTTCGGCGTTAAGCATTTAGCGTAACTCATTTGGATGGACCATAAGATCATCATCATCACCGCCCCCTCCGGCGCAGGTAAAACCACTATTGTAAGAAGATTGTTAGCGGAGCTGCCGCAGCTGGCATTCTCTATTTCCGCCAGTACCCGCAGCCCCCGGGAAAATGAAGTGCACGGGCGTGATTATTACTTCCTTTCTACCGACGAATTTCATCAGAATATTGAGGCGAACGCCTTTGCAGAATACGAAATGGTATACGTAGGCAAGTACTATGGCACCCTTAAAAGTGAGCTGCAGCGTATCTGGGACCTGGGTAAGGTGCCCATGGTGGATATTGACGTAAAAGGCGCTGTGTCCATAAAAGAAAAGTACCAGCAGGCCGCCCTTACCATTTTTATACAGCCGCCCTCCCTGGAAGCGTTGCGTGAACGCCTCAGTGAGCGGGGAACAGAAACACAGGCATCCCTGGAAGAGCGCCTGGCCAAAGCCCGCTATGAGCTTTCCTTTGCTCCTGAATTTGATGAAATAGTGCTGAATGATGAGCTGGAAAAAGCATATGCCACGGTAAAAGCGCTGGTTTTGAACTTCATAGAAATTTAATAGCCCCCTGAACGGGCCCTCTCCCTCAGGAAATACCTTAAGTACCGGTGAATAGTGAAATACGCTTGCATGCAATTTGCAGTGGCGTCATTCGCAATTGTGTAAAATCTTATATTTGTTGGAATGGACAGTTATACTACCCTAATATTGGTTGGCTTGGTGCTTCTGGCTGGTTTTTTTGCCGGTCTGGAAACGGCCTTTGCCAATGTGAATAAGCTGAGTATTGAGCTTAAAAAGAAGCAGGGCAGGGCTACCGGCAAGATCCTGGCTACTTTTAATGAGAACCCGGCCCGGTTCCTGGCTACCAGCCTGCTGGGCCTTGGCATTATACTGGTTATTTACGGGATCATGTTTGCGGGCATTTTCCAGCCCCTCTGGGAATCTAACGTAACGCCGTCGCTAAGTACCAGCTACCAGCCCCTTTTGCTGTTAATGGAAGTATTAGTGGCCACCTTTATGGTGCTTTTCCTGGGCTTTTTTATACCCCGGGCCATTTTCCGCTCCCGGCCGGAAGCGCTGCTAAGCTTTTTTGCCTTACCGATTTCTGTTATTTCCAAGCCATTATACGTAATAGGCAACCTGCTGGTATCTATTTCCGAATGGATCCTGAAATACCTGTTCAACGTAAGGATCATGGAAAACAGGCCTTCTTTTGTACGGGTGGATGTGGAGCATTTCATACGTCAGTCGCAGCAGCACTTTGCAGAAAGCCAGGAGCTGAATACGGAGCTGTTTGAAAATGCGCTGTCGCTGGCCCATGTAAAGATCCGGGGCTGCTTAATACCCCGTAAGGAGATAGAGGCGCTGGAAATAGTAAGCCCTATTGCGGAAGCACGGCGTAAGTTCATGGAAACCAAGCTGTCAAAAATTATTATTTACGAAAATACTATTGACAATATCCTGGGTTACATTCACCAGCTGGATATGTTCAAGAACCCGGCGGATATTACGGCTATCATACATCCCATTATGGTGGTACCGGAAACCATGAGCGCCATAGACCTGCTCAGCAAGTTCAATAAAGAGCGTAAAAGTATTGCCTGGGTGGTGGACGAGTTTGGTGGCACTGCTGGTATTGTAACTATAGAAGATGTGCTGGAAGAGATCTTCGGGGAGATCAAGGATGAGCATGATGTAGAGGAGTTTGTAGAAAAACAGATTGCTGAAAAAGAATATATCTTCTCCGGCCGCCTGGAGTTGGATTACCTGAACGAGCGCTATGGATTTGATTTTCCGGAGGATGAGAGTGAAACGCTCTCCGGTTACATTATTAACCACCACGAGACCATTCCCCGGCTAAAAGAGCGCATTATTATTGACGATTATGAGTTTGATGTGCTGAATGTAACAGATACGCGGATTGAAATGGTGAAAATGAAAATTTTAGCGTAGGCATACAACCCGCTATGGTTCCGGAGTTTAGCAGAGATAAACAAATCCTGAAAAAGAAATAAGAACCAATCCTTGACATTGTCTATATTTTTTTAATATATTTGCAATGTGAAGAAGGGAAAGCCTGCAAAAACGATTGAGTAAAAATATTTGCTAAATCGTTTTAAAAAAAGTCTTAGGAATTTAACATGGATTTTATACATTTGCTACAGACGATGTAACACTATTATTTGATTTTTGTTAAAGGGTTGTAAAAAATATTGTTACAACGTTGATAATAAAATAATTCTTTCTATTTTTGTGATAGAAATTTAGACGCAACCAGAGATAAAACTTATTTTGAAAGCTTGCCATCAATCGAATAAGCAGCAGATCTGGAAGCAGAAGACATTCTCGAATTCAACTTTTTTGGGGTTAACAAACAATGGATGAAAGGCCGGCTCTTGATTCTTCTCGGGCTGGCTCTTTTTTTGTACCTACCTCATCTCCCCTTGTGTAGTTCACCTATACCACTACTACCTCCACTTAAAGTCTTAAATAAAGCCTTCATCTACATTTTTACTTATTGCTTGGAGCCTTTCTATATATTTGTGATTTTGATTTCATTCTACACCGATCTACTTTAATACGATGTTCAAGAAGATTTTCGCGAATAATAGTGACAAGGCAGAAATGTCTTTTTTCGACCACCTGGAAGACCTGCGCTGGCACATTATCCGGTCAGTATTAGCCATTTCGGTGTTCAGCATTTTTGGTTTCGTATATACTAAAGAGATACTGGACAATGTGATCTTTGGGCCTACCAATGCCAACTTCCCTTCTTATATACTCATGTGTAAGGTGAGTCATTGGGTGGGCATGGGCGATAAGTTGTGTATCACGCCTGTAAAGGTGCAGTTCCAGAACTTTAAGATGGCCGGGCAGATCATGCTGCAGTTTAAGCTGGCCTTTATACTGGGCCTGGTGCTGGCCTTCCCTTATATCTTCTGGGAGTTCTGGCGGTTTATTAAACCCGCGCTAAAGGACAGAGAGCTGAAAGGCGCCCGGGGCATTATTTTCTGGGTATCGTTCCAGTTCTTTTTAGGCGTGGCATTCAGCTATTTCCTGATGGCGCCTTTTACCATTAACTTCCTGGCCGGTTACACGGTAACAGATAAAGCGGTGAACCAGTTCTTCCTGGATGATTATTTCTCTTTAATGACGCAGATCATACTGGGTATGGGTGTGTTGTTTGAGCTGCCGATACTGGTATTCTTCCTCACCAAAATAGGCCTGTTAACGCCGGATTTCATGCGCTCTTACCGCCGCCACGCTATTGTGGTGATACTGGTGCTGGCAGCGGTTATTACACCGCCCGATGTGGTGGATCAGCTGATTGTATTTACGCCGCTGTATTTACTGTATGAAATCAGTATCTTTATATCCAAGAAGGCGCTGAAAGATATGGATGACAGCGATCGCCGACCGGTAGTAGATGAAGAGTGGTCTTAACAGGTTTCAGACAGGATCGCAGATCTGAAATCGTAAATGTGAAAACTGATATGCAACATCCACCATTATTTAACATGTCATTACCGGTAGCTGTAGGTTCCGACCATGCCGGGTTTGAGTATAAAGAAGAAATTATTTCTTACCTGGAAGGCCTGGGTCTGCAGGTGAAAGATTTTGGCGCACATTCAAAAGATTCAGCCGATTATCCGGACTATGCGCACCCGGTAGCTACTGCAGTAGAAAGAGAGGAAGTAGCCTTTGGCGTACTGGTATGCGGCAGCGCAAACGGAGTGGCCATTACCGCTAATAAACACCAGGGCGTACGCGCTGCCATTTGCTGGGGCGAGGAGCTGGCCAGGCTGGCACGTGGGCATAATGAGGCTAACATCATCTGCATTCCTGCCAGGTTTGTAGATACGGATGTAGCCAGGCAAATGATCAATGTATTTATCAATACACCGTTTGAAGGCGGGCGCCATGAGAACAGGGTGAGAAAGATAGCCTGTTTGTAAGAAGAAGATACACTGTAATACAGCCATCGTATAACAAAGCAAATTATTAAGCCGGGATGAGTATGCAAAACTTGCTCCCGGCTTTTATTTTTTATAACCGGCAACTTGATTATCCTTCCAAATAATCTGATACTATGAAACGATCTGTACTCCTTGCTGTTGGCTTGTCCTTGTGCATAAACGTATGGGCCCAGCAGGATGAAAAAATTGCTACACCGGTCGGCCAGCCGGCAGTGGCCGCACGTTTTGGAGAAGGCATTACCCCCCATGCTGTAAAAGAGCAATTGCAGATAGTGGCCGGCGCCGGCATGCAGGGCCGGGAAACCGCTACAGAAGGGCAGCAGAAAGCCGCTAACTATATCATATCCCAATTTGACAAAGCAGGGTTGCAGCCAGGCGCTAAAGGTAAGTGGGAGCAATATTTTTATTTGTACCAGGATACGCTTACCAGCAGCAAAATAGTGGTGGATGGGCACAGCTATATCTTTGGCAAAGATTATTACAGCAGCCTGTATGCCTGCCAGAACCAGCAGGTGAAAACTTCCAGGATAGTATTTGCGGGGTATGGCATTAACTCCGGTGAATATAATGATTACAACAACCTCGATGTAAGCGGCCAGGTGGTATTGCTGCTGCCCGGGGAACCGCATAAGGATGATACTACCTTCCTGCTTACCGGCACCCGCCGCCCCTCTGCCTGGGGAGGTGTGAACAAAAAAATTATAGAAGTGGTGGAACGTAAGCCGGCAGCAGTGCTGGTAGTAAATGAAGGAGCCAGCCGTATGGAAAAAGTAAGCGGTAACGGT
This sequence comes from Chitinophaga sp. GbtcB8, assembly GCF_019091455.1. Classification (GTDB taxonomy): domain Bacteria; phylum Bacteroidota; class Bacteroidia; order Chitinophagales; family Chitinophagaceae; genus Chitinophaga. The sequence continues at coordinate 103,398 of NZ_JAGXJN010000004.1, read as the reverse complement.
TTGTATAAAACGCCTACTTACATGCGCAATCCCAAACAAACACCAACAGCTGTCACCAATGTATATTATATATCTCCTGAAATGGCAGCAGCCCTGTTAGGTATAAAGGATGCAGCGGCCCTGCTGGATCCTGCAGCAGCAGATAAGCTGAAACCGCGTGTTATAAGAAAATCGGTACAGCTGCAGTTTAAAAAAGATGTGAAGGAGCTGCGCTCCAGTAATGTAATAGGTTACCTGGAAGGTACAGATAAAAAGAACGAGCTGGTATTTGTAACTGCCCATTATGATCACTTAGGCAAGCGTGGGGAAGAGTTATTCTATGGTGCAGATGATGATGGCTCCGGCACATCGGCCGTAATGGAAATAGCCGCTGCTTTTGGCCGTGCGGTGAAAGCCGGTTATAAACCCCGCCGCAGCCTGGTGTTTATGACGGTATCCGGCGAGGAGAAAGGTTTGTTAGGCTCTAAGTTTTATACAGATAATCCTATTTACCCGCTGGAACAAACCGTGGCGGATCTGAATATAGACATGATAGGCCGCATTGATCCCATGCATGAAAAAGATACGAACTATGTATATGTGATCGGGGATAATAAGCTGAGCTCTGCCCTGCGGCCCATTAATGAAGCGGCTAATAATACCTTTACCAAATTCCACCTGGATTATAAGTATAATGATCCTGATGATCCTAACCGCTTCTATTACCGTTCCGATCATTACATGTTTGCGCTGCATAACATTCCTATTATCTTTTACTTTAACGGCACACATGAAGACTATCACCGGCCAACCGATACGGTGGATAAAATAGATTTCCCTTTGCTCTCCCGCCGCGCCCAGCTTGTGTTTTATACGGCCTGGGAAATAGCCAACCGTGAGGAAAGGCTGCCGGTGGACCGGCATGAAAAATAATGTGCAGGTGTGCAGATATGCAAATGTGCAAATGAAATATGCGGTACATCTCCGCCATTTCCATTTGCACATTTTTGTTATTAGTTATATTACCCAAATCTGCACATTTGCATATCTGCATATCTGCACATTTGCCCATTTCGTATAGCCACAAAAAAAATAGGTTATCCTCTTTTTTTTCAATAACTTAGATATGGTTGTATAAGCATTAAACAAGTAAAATATTTTTTATTTATTTAATGTTAACGCAACGGATCATGTTGGAATAGAATACCAGCAATCAACCAAGACAATAGGAAACCCTCGGAATCAAATTGAAGAACCTGGTATTTGTTCTGTTGCTAATCTGTAAGAAATAATCATTGAGCGGTCATCAGAGTTTAATGTAGAATGCAAGTTATTGTGCCCCCCGCTTTGTCAGGTAAACAAAAAGGTATTACCGTTATGAAAAAAATCTCCTGAGCTACGTACCCCCCATACCGTAAGGAATGGATAAATGGCTTTAACAGCAGGACAATGTCATATTGTATAATCCTAAAAGTAACGTCATATGTGTTCCACCGAATTCAACACTTTGTTAATGGGAAATGCTGATTTCCTCAGGCCCTACGCAATTACCCTTACCAAGGATTCGGAATCAGCCAAAGATCTTTACCAGGAAACCTTATTCCGCGCACTGGCTAACCGGGAAAAATACCTGGCCGGCACCAACATACGGGCCTGGCTGTATACCATTATGCGCAACATTTTCATTAATAATTACCGCCGTGGCAACCGGCAGTACCGCTTGCTGGATAATGCGATGGGCGATTTTCTTTTGCACCAGCAGCAGCCCTCCATTGGCAACTATGCGGAAAATGGTTTACGCGTAAAGGATGTGCATATGGCCATTTACAACCTCCCTGTTATTTTCAAGCAACCCTTTCTGCTGTATTTTGAGGGATATAAATATTATGAAATTGCAATGATCCTGAATGAGCCCCTGGGTACGGTGAAAAGCCGCATCCACTTTGCAAGGAAAATGCTGAAATCGCGCATTGCACGCTACTGAAGCCGCTCCGGCTCCCACTATCCACTAACTACTAACAACTATCATTTGGCATAGGGAATTTGGTTATTTTTACACCCTGATGAAGCCAAACTACCTAGACGAACTGAATGAACGGCAGCAAGAGGCCGTAATGCATATTAACGGGCCGCTGATGATAATAGCGGGCGCCGGCTCCGGTAAAACCAAAGTGCTTACTACCCGTATTGCCCACCTGATGCGGCATGGGGTAGATGCCCTTAAGATACTATCGCTCACCTGTACCAACAAGTCTGCCCGTGAAATGAAAGAGCGTGTAGAAAAAATATTGGGCGGCAATGAAGCCCGTAACCTCTACATCGGCACCTTTCACTCCGTATTTGCCAGGTTATTACGCGCAGAAGCGCACCGCCTGGGTTATCCCAATGATTTTACCATTTACGATACGGACGATGCCAAGAGCGTGCTCAAAACTATTATTAATGAGCAGAACCTGGACGATAAACACTATAAGCCTAACTTTGTATACAACCGTATTTCCGCGGCCAAGAACAGCCTGATGGGCCCGGAGGAATACCAGCACGATAATTTCGTACAGCAGGAGGATATGCGGGCCAACCGCCCCATGATAGGCAAGATCTATGACATGTATGCCAAACGCTGTTTTAAGAACGGCGCTATGGACTTTGACGACCTGTTGTTTAAAATGTACATTCTGCTGAAGCAGTTCCCGGAAACCCTGCACAAATACCAGCATAAGTTCAAATACATTATGATCGATGAGTACCAGGATACCAACCCGGCGCAGTACGAGATCATAAAGCTGTTAGGATCTGTGCATGAAAATATTTGCGTGGTGGGGGATGATGCACAGAGCATTTACTCTTTCCGTGGCGCCACCATTGAGAACATTCTGCAGTTTGAAAAGGATTATGATGATGTGCACGTGGTAAAGCTGGAACAGAACTACCGCAGTACCAAATCCATCCTGAACGTAGCCAACGAAGTAATTGCGCATAACAAAGGCCAGATAGAAAAAGCCCTGTGGACCAACAACATGGAGGGCGAAAAAATTAAGCTGGTGCGCACCATGACGGATAATGAGGAAGGCAAGTATGTAGCAGATACGATTGCAGAACAAAAGCTGCGTAACCACTATGATAACCGCGACTTTGCCATCCTGTACCGCACCAATGCGCAAAGCCGCTCTTTTGAGGAAAGCCTGCGCCGCAAAGCCATTCCCTACCGCATTTACGGCGGCATTTCCTTTTACCAGCGGAAAGAAATAAAGGATTTCCTGGCTTACCTGCGTATAACCATTAATACCCGCGATGAAGAGAGCCTGAAACGTATTATCAATTACCCGGTAAGGGGCATTGGTAAAACCACTATAGAAAAAGCAGTGGTCATCAGCAATGAGCAGAACATTACTTTCTGGGAAGTGCTGGAACGTGGCCGTGAGTTTGGCTTTAAAGGCGGTACACTGGAAGCGGTGGAAGGGTTTGTAACGATGATCAAAAGTTTCCAGGCCATCCTGGAAAAACATAATGCCTACGATGTGGCCGTACAGGTGGGCAAAAGCACCAACATTGTAAAAGAGCTGTTTAACGATAAAACTACGGAAGGCCTGGCCCGGTATGAGAACATACAGGAGCTGCTGAACTCCATAAAAGAGTTTACAGAAACGCCTACGGAAGATGGGGAGCTGCTGGATAAAAGCCTGGGTTCTTACCTGCAGCAGATCACACTGCTCACGGATGCAGACCAGGGCAATGATGAGAACAGCGATGTGGTAAAGCTCATGACCATTCACGCTGCCAAGGGGCTGGAGTTTCCGGTGGTGTTTTCTGTAGGGCTGGAGGAGAACCTGTTTCCGAGTACCCTTTCCATTAATACCCGCGAAGAGCTGGAAGAGGAACGCCGTTTGTTCTACGTAGTTATTACCCGTGCCAAAGCCCGGCTGTGGCTTACCTACGCCAGCAGCCGTTATCGTTTTGGCAGTTTGGTGAATAATGAGCCCAGCCGTTTCCTGGAAGAAATGCCGGAGCAGTTCATAGACCGTAGTTATGCAGGCGGCAATGCCATACGTGGTTTTGGCGGTGGCGGCGGTGGTGGTTTGTGGAACAATGGCGGCAATAATATGTTTGACCGCATGCAAAAGAAAGCGCCTACAGGTCCTGCAGCCGGTTCTTCCGCTTCATCATCCTCTGCACGCCCGGCGCCCAAGCCCGCTGCACCGGTTGGTAACCATGTACCTTCACCGGGTTTTGCGCCCGATGATCCGGCTACTATGGAAGCAGGTATGGAGGTAGAACATCAGAAGTTTGGCTTTGGAACCATTCTGAGTATGGAAGGCGCCCCCAATAACCGTATTGCCACAGTGGTATTTCCCAAAGGAGGCGGCGAAAAAAAGATCATGCTGAACTACGCACGGTTAATGATCGTGAAGAAATAAATAATTAGCTGTTAGCCTTTAGCTGTTAGCTTTTAGCCCGCTAATGGCTAATAGCTAACAGCTAAAAGCTTTAGAATGAACAATGCTGCTTTACAAAAGCTTCGCCACTACTGCGCCTACCAGGAGCGCTGCCATAGCGAGGTACATCATAAATGCCGGGAGCTGGGCCTGCGGGGCGAAGAAATAGACCAGGCCATTGCGGAGCTGATCGCTGATAATTTCCTGAATGAGGAACGTTTTGCCAAAGCCTTTGCCGGCGGCAAGTTCCGCACCAAACAATGGGGCCGCCGTAAAATAACCATGGAGCTGCAGCAAAGGCAGGTATCGCCCTACTGCATTAAAAAAGGCCTGCAGGAAATAGATGCGGATGATTACCGGGATACGCTGGAACGGCAGGCCGCCAAAAAATACGCTTCCCTGGAAGGGGAGCATCCCCTGAAACAAAAGCTGAAAACCATTCAATACCTGGTACAAAAGGGCTTTGAGCCGGAGCTGGCTCAGGCCGCGCTTGAACAAATTGTAAATGACAAGCCATAAAATTTAAAAGTTTTTAAGCCCGTAGAGCGTACATTTGTTAACTACGAATTGACCATTCGTAACTATAAGCATTATGTCAGATCTGAAAGTAACACTTATACAGTCGCAGCTGCATTGGGAGAATATAGCAGAGAACCTGCGTATGTTCGATGAAAAGATCAATGCGATCCCTGAACGTACAGAAGTGATTGTGCTGCCGGAAATGTTCAGCACCGGTTTTAGCATGGAATCCGCCAGGCTGGCGGAAACGATGGATGGCAGCGCTGTACAGTGGATGAAGAAAAAAGCGGCGGAAAAAAATGTGATCATCACCGGCAGCCTCATTATACAGGATGGCGACCGTTATGTGAACCGCCTGGTATGGATGCAGCCCAACGGCGTATATGGCATTTATGATAAACGCCACCTCTTCGGGTATGCCGGCGAGCATGAGCATTACCTGCCTGGCGACAAACGCCTGATAGCACAGGTAAAGGGCTGGAAAATAAACCTTTCTGTTTGTTATGATCTGCGCTTCCCGGTATGGGCACGTAACGCAATTGTTGCAGAAACCGGGGCCCCGGCCTACGATGTGCTGATCAACGTGGCTAACTGGCCGGAGCGGCGCAATACCCCCTGGAAAACCTTGCTGCAGGCCCGCGCCATAGAGAACCAGGCTTTTGTAATTGGTGTGAACCGTGTAGGGGATGATGGTAACAACATTTACCACAGCGGCGATAGCAGCATTATTGATCCCATGGGCGAGATCATTTACCAGAAAGCGCATGATGAAGATATATTCACTTACACGCTGGAACGCGTACGCCTGGAGGCGGTACGGAAAAACCTGCCTTTCCTGAAGGATGCGGACAGGTTCCAGGTATTGTAGTCATACTGAGCCCGTGGCCTTTCCCGGGTTTACAAACCTCCTAATTACATTCCATGTCTTTGCTTTCCGGTATTCATCACATTGCCATTATCTGTTCTGATTACGAACGTAGTAAAACCTTTTACACACAGGTATTGGGTATGCAGATAGTGCGGGAAGTATACCGGGAGGAACGCCGGTCCTGGAAGCTGGACCTGGCTTTGGGTACGCAGTATGTAATAGAGCTGTTCTCTTTCCCCGAGCCGCCACCCCGGCCCAGCAGGCCGGAAGCGCAGGGTTTGCGGCACCTGGCCTTTACCGTGCAGGATGTGGATACGGCCGTAGCGCAGCTGCAGGCCAGTGGCGTAACACCGGAACCCATACGAGTGGACCCTCACACGGGTAAGCGCTTTACTTTTTTTACCGACCCTGACGGACTACCCTTAGAGCTATACGAAATTTAACTTTGCCAGCATGTCAGTTACTTACACCAATGCACGCATTTTCACCGGCGACCGTTTTCTGGACAACCACGCAGTATTAACCGATAACGGGCGTATTGTGGGCCTGCTGCCTGTTACGGAAGTGCCTTCCGGCACTCAGGAAATAGACCTGGGCGGGGCTACCCTGGCGCCGGCATTAATAGACCTGCAGATCTATGGAGGTAACGGGCACCTGTTTCCCTTTAGTACGGATGCAGCATCGCTGAAAGGCACCTATGAATATTGTGTGAGCGGTGGTGCTGCTTATTTTATGCCTACCATACCTACCAGCTCACGGGAGATAATGTTACGCTCTATGCAGGCGGTGAAAGATTACTGGCAACAGGGCGGCAAAGGTGTGCTGGGCCTGCACCTGGAAGGGCCTTTTATGAACCCGGCAAAAAAGGGCGCCCACCTGGAACAATATATTACTTCCCCAACACAACAGGATATAAACTGGTTACTGGAACATGGGCGGGATGTTATTAAAATGATGACCCTAGCACCGGAGTGCTGTGATCCGCAGCTGGTAAAACAGTTACAGGATGCCGGCATACTGGTATCTGCCGGGCATAGTAATGCGACGTATGAGCAGGCATATGCCGCTTTTGAGCGGGGTATTCCAACCTCCACACACCTGTTCAATGCCATGTCGGCCCTGCAAAGCCGGGCTCCGGGCATGGTAGGCGCTATTTATGATCATGATCGTATATGCGCCAGCGTAGTGGCAGACGGGATCCATGTTGATTTCTCTGCTATCCGCATCAGTAAAAAGATCATGGGGCAGCGGTTGTTCCTGATCACGGATGCAGTGGCGGAAGCCCGCAGCGGCGACTACATTTACATTTTTGATAAAGACCGTTATGTGAATGCCCAGGGTACCCTGGCCGGTTCCTGCCTGACCATGATGCAAGCTGTAAAGAACTGCGTGGAAAAGGTAGGCATTCCCCTGGACGAGGCATTGCGCATGGCCTCTGCTTACCCTGCCGCCCTGGCCGGGATGGAAAATGAGCTGGGCCGCATCAGCGCCGGTTACCGGGCTGCCATGGTGGCTTTTAACGAACAGCTGCAGGTGGTACAGACCATTACGGAATGAGGGAAGATGGTATGCTGCTCCGTTTTAGTATCTTCGCGCTTAACAATTTCTTAATCTGTTCAAGGAAGATATGTCGGCACTAACGCGTTTTTTCACCAAAGATCATTACAGGAATAGTTTTTTACTGGGCTGGCTGGTGCTGGCATTGGTGCAGGCTGGCGTAACGGAACTAATGGATGATGAGGCCTATTACTGGGTATACTCCCGCCACCTGGACTGGGGTTATTTCGATCATCCGCCCATGATAGCCCTGCTCATAAAAATGGGTTATGCCCTGTTCCACAATGAGTTTGGCGTGCGCCTGCTAATGGTAGTGCTGAATGTTTGTACCCTTTGGATCACCTGGCGCCTGATACCCCAAAAACATAACCGCCTCTTTTACATGGTGCTGTGCGCTATGGGAGCTATGCAAATAGGGGGCATGCTGGCCGTGCCGGATGTACCGCTGATCTTCTTTGCCGCTTTATACTTCTGGATATACCGCTTGTTCACAGAACAGCAAAGCTGGCGTAATACGCTGCTGCTGGGCATTAGCATGGCCCTGCTGTTTTACAGTAAATACCATGGCATACTGCTGGTGTTCTTTACCGTAGTATCTAACCCTAACCTGCTGCGGGTATTTAAGTTCTATGTAGCGGTGATCATTACCACCGCCTTATTCCTGCCGCATATTTACTGGCAGGTGGCGCATGGGTTCCCTACCCTGCAATACCACCTGGTAGAGCGTAATGCTCCCAGCTATGATATTAGCTATACCCTGGACTATTTGTTAGGGCAGCTATTATTATTTGGTCCACTTGCAGGCTGGCTGCTATTGTACTATGCCTTCATTTGCCCCATACAAAGCAGCTTTGAACGTACATTAAAGGTAACCCTGATCGGAGTGCTGGCCTTTTTCCTGCTCAGCACTTACAAAGGCCGCGTAGAGGCCAACTGGACGGTGATGGTATTTGTACCGGCGGTGATACTGGCCCACCAGGCTATTATCCGCCGCAGAGGCTCCTGGAAGCTGCTGCGGTACCTGGCCTATGCTACCCTGGCTATTGTACTGGTGGTGCGTGTGTATATGGCCTGGGACTTTTTACCGGGTGTGGAGATACGGCCGGAAATTCATCATAACCGGGAGTGGGCCGCTGCCCTGCAGGCCAAAGCAGGTGATAAGCCGGTGGTGTTCATGAACAGCTACCAGCTGCCTTCCAAGTACATGTTCTATGCGCCGGGTACCTTATCCTATAGCCTGAACAGCCGTTATGCACGGCGCAGCCAGTATAATTTCTGGGATACGGAAACACAGCTGTGGGGCAAACCCGTAATGCTGGCTTTTCAGCGGGGAACAGAGCTGCCCATTACTGATAGTATAAAAACGGTAAAAGGCACCTGGGACTACTACAACATACCGCAATACTATTCTTACTCCCTGAGCCGCCTGATACCGGCTATGAAAAAGGTGCAGGCCCGGCCTGGTGAGCATATGGCCTTCATACTGAAGGTACGTAACGATTACGGGCGTCCCATTCCGCAGGATACAGCCCATGAAGCCCTGCTGGGGTACGCTTTTGTGCACAAAAGGGATGGGCTGCCGGCAGTGAAAAGCTCCATAGATCTGTTCAAAGCTATTGAACGCCGTATTATCCGTATGGAAGTAATTATGCCGGAGCAGCCGGGCACCTACCAGCTGAAGTTCTGCGTATTTGCCGGCATATTACCGCCCACGCATAATAGCGAGGCCGTGGAGGTAATAGTGAGTGATAAGATCAACAAATAAAAAAAGCCGCAACTGTTTTGGTAGCTGCGGCCAATATATTTATACCGATTTGTAATTACTGCTCAAACGCGTTCCAGCCCTGGGCTACCAGCTTATACTTATTACCGCCTTTGGTAATAATATGCGCGCCTTCGCTAATATCCGTCATGTAGCCGATAACGCTGATCTGTTCTGACAGCACCAGCTTATCATAGTCCTCCTGTTTAATGGTGAACAGCAGCTCATAGTCTTCCCCGCCGCTTAATGCGCAGGCAGTAGGGTCTAAGCCAAATTTGAGGGCCTGCTGTTTGGTTTGATCCTCAATGGGGATCTTTTCTTCATACAGCACACAACCCAGGTTACTTTGCTTGCAAATATGCAGGGTCTCAGAACTAAGGCCATCGCTGATATCCATCATGGCAGTGGGTTTTACGCCCTGCTCTTCCAGGTATTCCACAATATCCTTACGGGCTTCCGGTTTCAGCTGCCGGCCTATAATGTAGGTTTGGTCTTCCAGGTCCGGCTGCAGCTGCGGGTTTTCCTGGTAGATCTTTTTTTCACGTTCCAGCAGGGTAAGGCCCAGGTAAGCGGCGCCCAGGTCGCCGGAAACGCAGAGCAGATCGCCTTTTTGGGCGGTAGAGCGTTTTACGAACTGGTCGGGTGTTACTTCGCCCAGCGCGGTTACGCTGATCACAAAACCTTTCTGGGAGGAGGAGGTATCCCCGCCTATGAGGTCTACGCCATATTTTTCACAGGCGGCATATACGCCGTCATAGAACTCGTTTAAAGCCTCTACTGAAAAGCGGTTGCTGAATGCAATGCTTACTGTAATATGGGTAGGGGTGGCGTTCATGGCATAAATGTCTGACAGGTTCACCACCACAGATTTATAACCAAGGTGTTTCAGGGGGGTATAAGCCAGGTCAAAGTGAATGCCTTCTACCAGCATATCAGTGCTGATAACGGTTTGTTTGCCAAAGTGATCGATCACGGCGGCATCATCGCCTACACCTAATACGGTGCTGGCCTGCTGGATCTCTATGTTACGGGTTAAAAATTCTATCAGGCCAAACTCCCCCAGGGAGCTGATCTCTGTGCGTTCGTCACTCATAAATTTATCTGTTACTATTTGGCGTTTACTGCTTGCAGTAGCTGCTCATGTATTTTACCATTACTGGCAATGATCTTCTTCTGGTGGGGGGAGAAATAGTTTCCCTTAAAGTCCGTTACCTTACCGCCTGCTTCTTCCACAATAACAAACCCGGCAGCGGAGTCCCAGGCATTCAGCTTATGCTCATAAAACCCGTCAAAGCGGCCGGCGGCTACCCAGCAAAGGTCTATAGCAGCAGAACCCAGGCGGCGTAAGGGCAGCCCTTGTTTAATGAAGCGGCCAAATACGGTTACGGGATCATTATCCTCTTCTTCCCAGGTATAGGGGAAACCGGTTACCAGGCAGGCTTTGGCCAGATCGGTTTTGGCTGATACCTGTATGGGCTTATTGTTCAGGGTAGCGCCCTGTCCTTTTTCTGCAAAGTAAAATTCGTTCATGAAGGGGTTGTACACCGCGCCCATGATCATTTTCCCATCCTGCTCTATACCTATGGATACGCAGCACAGGGGAATGCCGTGCGCAAAGTTCACCGTACCATCCAGCGGGTCTATGATCCACTTAATATTGGAGGCGGTGCTCAGCTCCCCGGCTTCCTCACTTAGAATGTAATGGTCCGGGTAAGTTTCGCGGATGACGCTGAAAATAGCGCTTTCTGCTTTTTTGTCGGCCTCTGTTACCAGGTCGTTAGCCGTACTTTTGCTGTCTATTTGAAAAGTGCCGTTGAAATATTCCTGTAATATTTTTGCCCCGGCTTCTGTAGCTTTGAGTAAAGTGGCTTTTAACATGCCGCAAAGGTAGGAATTTACACCTACTCACCACTTATAACTAATTACCGTATTTTTGCATTTCAAATAATGTGAAGGAAAATTAATGGCCATCATCGGTAATCTCATATCCAGGTCACTGCGTATCCGTAAAAAGTTCACAGTTAAGTTAGGGACTCCCCGCCAATACCAGCTTCAGGTACTGCATAGGTTGCTGGAAAAGGCAAAGAATACACAGTTTGGCCGCCATTATAAGTTTCAGGAGATCTTGGATAGCCCGAGCTTTATGGCACAGTACCGGGCCCGCATACCGGTGCATAACTACAACAAAATGAATGCGGAGTGGTGGTATAAGGCCCTGGAAGGGGAAGATAATGTGAGCTGGCCGGAAAAGGTGAAATACTTTGCCCTCAGCTCCGGTACCTCCGAATCTGCCAGCAAGCACATACCAGTTACCCGCGACATGCTGCGCACCGTGAAAAAAGTAGGGGTGAAGCAGCTATACTCCATGGCTAACTTTGATATACCGCCCCGCTCCTTTGAAAAAGGCATCCTGATGCTGGGGGGCACCACCTCCCTGTATGAAAAGGGCGATTATTACGAGGGGGATATGAGCGGTATACAGGCCAAGAACATTCCCCGCTGGTTCCGCCGCTTTTACAAGCCGGGCGGCCGTATCTCCAAAAAGCCCAACTGGGAGCAGCGTATTAAGCTCATTGTGCGTAAAGCGCGGCAGTGGGATGTAGGTACCGTATGTGGCGTACCTGCCTGGGTGCAGATTGTGCTGGAGGAGATTATTAAGTACCACGGTGTAAAAAATATTCATGAAATATGGCCTAACCTGGCCATTTACATACACGGGGGCGTATCTTTTGAGCCTTACCGCGATAGTTTCCAGAAGCTGCTGGGCAAGCCCATTACGTTCATTGAAACGTACATGGCTTCCGAAGGCTCCTTTGGTTTCCAGGCCCGGCCCGGTACCAAAGGCATTAAGCTGGTGCTGAATGCAGGCATTTTCTTTGAATTTATTCCGTTTAACGAGGAGAACTTTGATGCAGACGGGGAAGTAAAACCCAATCCCAAATCCTACATGATACACGAAGTGGTGGAGGATGTGGAGTATGCCGTAATGCTGAGCACCTGTGCCGGCGCCTGGCGTTACCTGATAGGTGATGTGGTAAAGTTCACCTCTGTAAAGGAACATGAGATCGTGATCGTAGGGCGTACCAAACAGTTCCTGAGCCTATGCGGAGAGCATATGAGCATTGATAACATGAACAAGGCTATTGATATGGTGCAAAAGAAGCTGGGCATTACGGTAAAGGAATTTACCATTGCAGGCTTCCCATACGAGAACCTGTTTGCCCACCGCTGGTACATAGGTACGGATGATGTGAATGTAGACAGCAGCAAGGTGCGCGAGATCATTGACCAAACGCTGAGCGAAGTAAATGATGACTACGCCGTGGAAAGAACTGCTGCCTTAAAAGAGATCTTTGTAGAGATATTGCCGAACGAGGTGTTCATTGATTACCTGCGTTGCAAGGGCAAGGAAGGAGCCATGAACAAATTCCCAAGAGTGCTGAAGGGTGAAAAGGCAAAAGACTGGCAAAGTTTTTTGGAAACAAAAGCAGTAGCTAACGGAAAGTAAACTTATTATAATGGGGCCCGTTCACTCTGGGCTCCATTTAACATTTTAAAAAAGATGGGTAACTTTAGCGATTCAGTTACCCTTTTTTTATTACATGATAGCAGCAATCGTAGCAGGATTAGGACTGGGCGTTTTTCTATCATTATCGGTGGGGCCGGTAATATTTGCCATCATTAAGTACAGCATCAATAACGGCTTTAAGGCAGGCATCAGCTTTGTGCTGGGCGTGAGCTTCAGCGATATATTGTTTGTGCTGATCGGCAACCTGGGTACCGCTTTTATTGAAGGCCTGGAAGATTATAAGCGCACTATTGGCGTAGTAGGCGGTATTATGCTGGTGGGCATGGGACTGTACGGCCTGTTCTTCAAAAAAATAAGGATCAGCACCGGGGAGGAAAAACCGGAAATGTTCCGCACGCATGATTACCTGAAGATCTGGCTGGCGGGTTTCCTGATGAATACCCTGAACCCCGGCGTGATCATTTTCTGGTTAGGCGTATGCGTGGCTAACAGCGCTACTGCAGTAAGCCACCGGCTGATCATGTTCACCCTGTGTTTGGTGTTTGTATTGTCTGCTGATATTTTTAAGGTATTTGTAAGTAATAAGATCCGTCATAAGCTTACTATGAATAACGTAGTATGGCTGAATAGAATTGCCGGCGCCAGTATGGTGCTGTTTGGCGTGGTGCTGTTGTATAAGGTGCTGTTTGATGTGGGAGCATTGGGCGCGCATTAGAAAATGTGCAGATAAATTGAATGATATTATAAAATGAAAAGGTGCAAATGATCAGTCATTTGCACCTTTTCTATTTTGCGTATATGCTTGGTCTAGCGGATTGTCCAGGTTTCATTACCAGCCAGCAGCTTATCCAGGTCGCCGGGGCCTCTTTTGGCAATAGCGTCTTCTATCTGGCGGGCCATCCCTTCTTCATAAGTAGGGCGGGTGGTTTGGTAAAACACGCCAAAGGGGCGGGGCAGGTGGCCTTCGATCCGGGGATCATCAAAGATACGGGTTAAAAGCTGTGCCTTATAAAAGTCCTGTTCGTCGTGGATCCACAGGTCGCTGGCGCTGTATTGCTCGCCCAGGGTTACTACCACCGGTTTTAAACCGTCCAGGCGGATGCCTTTATCTTTCTGCGCACCAAAGATCAGGGGCTGGCCTTGTTCCAGCGTCACGGTTTCTGTGGGGCGGGTGCCTTTTTCTGTAAATATTTCAAAAGCGCCATCGTTAAAGATGTTACAGTTCTGGTATATTTCCAGGAAGGAGGCGCCTTTATGGGCATGGCTGCGTTTCAACATTTCCTGCAGGTGTTTGGGATCACGGTCCATGCTGCGGGCTATAAAAGTAGCATCCGCACCCAGGGCCAGGGCCAGGGGATTGAACGGATGGTCTATACTACCCATGGGGGTGGACTTGGTGACCTTGTTCTCCTCGGAAGTAGGGGAGTACTGGCCTTTGGTAAGCCCGTATATCTGGTTGTTAAACAACATGATATTCAGGTCAAAATTGCGGCGCAGCAGGTGAATGGTGTGGTTACCACCTATGGACAGGCCATCGCCATCACCGGTTACTACCCATATGCTCAGCTCCGGACGGCTGGCTTTTAAGCCGGAGGCTATTGCCGTGGCACGGCCGTGAATGGAGTGCATGCCGTAGGTGTTCATATAATACGGGAAGCGGGAAGAGCAACCGATACCGGAAATGATCACTATATTTTCGCGGGGAATATTCAGCCCCGGCATTATGGTTTGTACCTGTTTTAATATGGAGTAGTCTCCGCACCCCGGACACCAGCGTACTTCCTGGTCCGTTGCAAAATCCTTGGCGGTCAGCGCCTGCGGAGCTATAGTTGTTGTTGACATCCGTTTATATATTAAAAGTCTGCAAATTTAAGTGCCAATTGATAATTAACAAGGAATAATTAATAAAGTACTGCGCCCTCGAAGCCCCTGTTAATTATTAATGCTTAATTATTCATTAAAAGATCCCAGTATTCAGCCGCACGGCGGGTATGCGGTATTACAATTGTACCCCCTACTATATTGGCTACGGCAAAGATCTCATACATTTCTTCGGTTGTGATCCCCTGTTCATGGCATTTACCCAAATGGTATTTGATACAATCATCGCAACGCAGCACCATAGACGATACAAGGCCCAGCATTTCCTTTACTTTGGTGCTCAGCGCCCCTTCTGCATACGTATTGGTATCCAGGTTAAACAGGCGGTTAATAACCTTGTTCTGCTTACCCAGGATCACTTCATTCATTTGAGCCCTATAGTCGTTAAATTCTTGGATCTGATCTGCCATACGTCTTTTTATTTCACCGCTAAAGCTATGAAAGGATTGGCAAATATAGATATAATCTACTTCATTGGTGGACTATTGGGCGGGAGATAGGCTATAATAAAAGGTTATAGGTTATAACCGTAGATTATAAGGGTGATAGGGGGGATGGCCCAACAGGGAAGTTTGGGCTTTGACATGGACTTCACCAGGGATGGACTAGGGAAAAACATGGGATCTAGTAGGGAAACTCATGAGAAAGACATGAGAAACACATGGAAAAGACATGGGAAAATTGCGGTAAAATGATGGGGAGGATTATGGGTAGGGTTTTATGTAGGGGGGAGGAGTTGCGCAGCAATGTCGCAGCAATTACGGGGCCTTTTTAGGAGGGAAGGGTACCAGTTGCACAGCAATCGGAGAGGGGTATGGGGCTGGCGAAAAAGAATGTAAAATCATAAATGTAAAATTTCAACTGTCAAAGTAGAATGCCACGATCCCTGGTACAGACTTATGTTCCCGGTATTCTACTTTTACATTTATGATTTAAAATTTTACATTTTACATTCTTTTAGTCAGGCCCATTTATTTACCGGCGGCTTCCAGGTAATCTTTCACCCCCTGCACAATCTTATCTGCCATCAGCTGGCGGAAAGCCGGGTCTAATACTTTGGCCTCATCGCCGGGGAAGCTCAGGAACAGGGTTTCTATGAGGGCATCCGGAAATTCTGTGGGGTTGTTGAGGATAAAATTGAAATTACCGTTACAGCCAAAGCCTGATAAACCGGTTTCCTGCATGCGGTTGTAAATAAAACGGGCCAGCGGCTCGCAAAAGGGATGTTTATAATAAGTGGCGGTACCCTTTATATCCACCGGGTTTACGGATGAGTTCAGGTGCACGCTTAACAGCAGGTCAGGATCTGTGCGGCGGAAGTTGGAGAGGCGGTCCTCGTTGGCCACAAACTGATCGCGGGTGCGGGTGGCGATAACAGTGGCGCCTTCTTTTTCCAGCGCGGCTTTCAGCAACAGGGAAATGGAAAGGCTCAGCTCTTTTTCATACACGCCCATATTACCTAATGCACCTACATTGCTGCCGCCATGGCCGGCATCCAGCCCAATGGTAAGGTCTTTCAGCTGCAGGCTGGCAGGGGTGCGCTTTACTTTTACCTGGAGGGTATCGCCCCTGTAATAGACCTGGTATCCCCATGGGAAGGCGTGACGCAGGTTAATGACCATGCGGAACACTTCCGGCTCTATCTGCTGCCAGGCCACCTGCTGAATTTCACGGGTAGTGGCCAGCTGTGTTTGCAGCCCTTCTTCTGCATAAGCGCCATACACATCTACAATGATCTTACCGGGTTCTACTTCCTGGGTGGAGGTGTAGGGCAGCTTATCTGCCAGGGGCACGGATACGTAATCGTAATCCTCATCGGCCCAAACCCTGGCCGTGTTAATAATGCTTATGGGCGACAGCTCCTGCAGGGTAGCGGTGTCCAGCAGGGGCTCCGGTATATAGGCTATGTGGCGGGGCGCAAGCTTTATTTTATAATAATCCCCTTCGCGCCCGGCAATCTGCAGCAGCACGCCTTCATCCAGGTAGCCTATTTTTTCCGGACCCAGGCGGTCGCCATGGGGCGAGGTGGTGAGGTAGGTCATGTTATCAATAGTGCGGCCGGTGAACAGCCCTTCATTACGCATAAAACTGTAATAATTGCCGCTTTCCTTTACCGTGCTGTTGCCATTAGTATCCTGCAGGGTTACTTTAATACGGCCAAACAGCAGGCTGTCCGTATCCTGTATTACGTACAGGCCTTCGTAAAAGCCGGGCACGCCCTGCGTTTCATCTGCAGGCAGCTCCTGTAAGGGCCTGTTATTGATCCAGGTGGCTTTGCAGCCGGGGTAAGCCTTCATTTTAATGCGCAGGGTATCTCCTTCTACCAGCTGCAGATTGCCCTGGGGCAAGATATTAAAGTAATCAATGCGGAAAACGGGCGTAACGCTGGGGGGCGGTAAAGGGCGGTAATAATACACTACCTGTTTCGTATAGGTTTTACCGGTATTATCTGCTGCGGTTAGGTTAAAGGCGGTTCTGCCAACTGCCAGGTCTTTTTTAATGGCAAAAGCGCCGGTGGGGTATACGTAAATACTATCGTTGTTGAGATATAACCGGCAGCCCTGACAGGTGCGGCCCGAGAGGTATTGTCTGGCGCTGCTTACATTATTCTGTTCCCTTACAGGCTGGTTCAGGTGTAGTAAAACCTGTGCGATGGCCGGCTGCTGCATTCCGCACAAAATGATCACCAGCAGCCTTTGCAAAAAACGTTTAGTCATGATCCCCGGAAGATAATGTGCAAATTTAATGTGCTTATATGCTAATGTGTTAATATGCCGGTAAATCAATGCAAAAGAAAATGCATTTATTCATTGGCATATCAACATTCACCAGCACATTAGCACATCAGCACATTATCTATTACCAAATATACCGGTTTTCGGCAATCAGCTTATCCGCTATTCTGCGGCGGGCATCTTTGGTATTAAAGGGTTCTGTTTTTGTAAAACGTTTCAGGCCTAACAGCATCATACGTTGTTCATCACCTTCTGCAAAACCGTTAATAGCATCTTTACCATATTTGTGGATACGGTCGGCAGCATCGGTAAGGTAGGTGCGCACCATATCGGCCTGCAGGGCAGCAGCGCTTTCGCCCTGTGTGTCTACCATCTTTAACAGGCGCAGCAAGCCACTTTCTGCGGTAAAGGTTTCAATGGCCATATCGGCAATATTCATCAGCAGCTCCTGTTCTGTTTCCAGCCTGGCCATCAGCTTCTGGGCGGCGGCGCCGGCTACCAGCAGAATGGCTTTTTTCAGGCTCAGGATCAGCTTTTTTTCTTTGCTGAAAGGGGTTTCATCGTCGCTTCCAAAGTCCGGTATGCTCATAAGCTCCTTCATTACGTTCATGGCAGGCGTCATCAGGTCCAGCTTGCCTTTCATGGCGCGTTTCAGTGTCATGTCCAGTGTAAGCAGGCGGTTAATTTCGTTGGTGCCTTCAAAAATGCGGTTGATACGTGCATCACGGTAGGCTTTTGAAATTACGTATTCATCACTAAAGCCGTTGCCCCCGTGGATCTGTACACCTTCATCCACTACATAGTCCAGCACTTCAGAGCCATTCACCTTTAACATGGCGCATTCCACTGCATATTCCTCTGCTGCGCCCAGCACTGCTTCATTAAAGGGTTTACCGGCGGCCAGCAGCTCCTGCTCCTGCTGCTCTATCAGCTGCGCAGTGCGGAACAGGGATGATTCTGCCATCCAGGTGCGGATGCTCATTTCAGCCAGCTTATGTTTTATAGCCCCAAAGTTGGCAATAGGCTGTTTAAACTGCTCGCGGGTGCTGGCATAGTTCACTACGATGGTAATGGTTTTTTTACAGGCGCCCAGGGCAGCTGCGCACAGCTTCAGGCGGCCTATATTCAGGATGTTAAAGGCTATGAGGTGGCCTTTGCCAATATCCCCCAGCACATTTTCTGCAGGTACCTTTGCATCCTGGAAATAGATCTGGCGGGTGCTGGAGCCTTTGATACCCATTTTATGCTCTTCTGCACCCAGGGTAAAACCGGGGGTGTCTTTATCTACAATAAAACCGGTGAACTTATCGCCGTCTATTTTTGCAAATACAGTGAATACATCTGCAAAACCGGAGTTGGTGATCCAGCACTTTTGCCCGTTCAGCAAATAATATTTACCATCATCAGAAAGTTTGGCGGTGGTTTTGGCGCTCAGCGCATCGGAACCGGAGTTAGGCTCCGTAAGGGCGTAAGCGCCTTTCATTTCACCGCTGGCCAGCTTGGGAATATATTTTTGTTTCTGTGCTTCTGTTCCGAAATATAAAATGGGCAGGGAACCAATGCCGGTGTGCGCCGCCATGGCTACGGAAAAGGAGTGGCCGGAGCCCAGTGCTTCATTAATAATGGTGGCGGTTACAAAATCTTTTCCCAGGCCGCCGTATGCTTCCGGGAAGCTAGCGCCCAGCAGGCCCTGCTCACCGGCTTTATCCAGCAGGGAAGGCATGAGGCCTTCTTCCAGCTTATCCAAACGGTCCAGCACAGGGGTTACCTCTTTCTCTACAAACTGCTCCGCCATTTCTTTGATCATGCGTTGCTCCTCATTAAAATCTTCGGGTGTGAATACATCATAGGGAGTGCTTTCTTTTACCAGGAATTCGGCCCCTTTGAGGGATGTTTTTTTATCAACTGTAGTATCCATAACTAGGTATTTGAAATAATGAAGTAAGAGGTATGAAGTATGATAGCTGAAAGCGATGGCAAGGATATGATCTGATTAACTGAATGCCTGGAACTTACACCGCAAACTTCAAGACCCGTGTATCGTAATTTACTTAGTTTGGGGCAAATGGCAAAAGTTGATTAAAATTGTTGGGTTAACAGTATGTCATCTTTTTACTTACCATATGGCAAGAGCCGTTTTCACGGTGTGCTGGCGGGGAACGGCCCGCAGCTGCTTATTTGCCTGCATGGTTTTGGGGAAAGCGCCCTGCATTTTTTGCCGCTGGCCACTACCATGGGCGAACGGTTCACCATTATTGCGCTGGATATGCCGCTGCATGGTAAAACAGAATGGAATGAGGCGCGTGCTTTTACCCCGGCAGATCTGAAAGCATTGGTGGCACTGGTATTGCAGCAGCAGCAAAAAGAGATGTTCTCTTTAATGGGCTACAGCATGGGCGGGCGGCTGGCCCTGTGCCTGGTGCCGCAAATGGCGGCACAGCTGCAGTACCTCTTCTTACTGGCGCCGGATGGCATTAAAAATAACCCCTGGCATATGTTTGTAACCCGTACCTGGTTAGGCAACCGGCTGTTTAAATATGTAACCTACCACCCGGCCGTCTTTTTTAAACTACTGTCATTTGTACGGCAACTGGGAGGGGTAAACGAAAGTGTATACAAATTTGTTTTCAGCAGCATGAACAAGGTGGATAAACGGGTGCAGGTGTACCAGGTATGGACGGCTATGCGCCGTATGCTGCCAGACCTGAAACGCTGTAAACAGCTGCTGGCGCGGTACAAGATCCCTACTCTGCTGATCTACGGGAAGTATGACCGCATTATTCCCGCAGTGCTGGGCCGGCGTTTGGTGGATGGTTCTTTTAACGGCGAGATACTGGTGCTGGATAAAGGGCATCAACTAATGTCGGCAGAGCTGGGAAATGTTATCATGTTAAAAATATAACATATATTTACACCTCAAGGACCGGTCTGTACTTATAACCATTTCTTAATTAAAAACCATCTAACCTATGTACACAAAGACCGCGGCCACGATAGGGATCCTATCCCTTATGCTGACTGTAGCAGCCTGTAAAAAAAGTGAAATTGTAGCAACTCATTCAAAACCGGCACCGAGCGCCTAAAGGCAAAAAAGTGGTAGCTGTACTGGCTGGCACTATTGCATGGTCCAACAGCAATGGCGGCTCCTATGGCAACTGGATAGGCCTGCGCACGGCTACCGGTCGTGACTATATCTATTGCCACCTTTCTGTGCGTTCTGTAAAAGCAGGAGATAAAGTAGTAGCTGGTCAGAAGCTGGGAGAAGTAGGCGCCACCGGTAACGTTACCGGGCCTCACCTGCATTTTGAGGACAGGCCCAAGGGAGGCGGTTATGGCAATGACCGTAAACCTAAATGGTAATCTGAGCTGATTGATAGCCCCCTGTGTATGTAAAGCATTAGACCGGTCCTTTTCGGTGCTTTGCAGAGCAGGGGGCTCTATTTTTAGTGAGAAAGATATACTTTTGACCGCCCTCCCGGAGGTGAAAGTGATATGAATATTTTTCTGATTATAGTATTGTTGTTAGGGGTAGCCTATTGCCTGCTGCTATTGTGGTATGGCCTGGGCTGGAAACAGCTACGGCCCTTTGTCCCTTCCAAACCGGTTAGTGGCAGTACCCGCGTAACCGTGATCATTCCTGCGCGGGATGAGGAGCAGAACCTGCCACCCCTGTTAGAAGCCCTGCAGCAGCAAACCTATGCAGCGGCCCTGCTGCAAATAATAGTGATAGATGATTTTTCTACTGATAACACGGCGCAGGTAGTGCGCAGCTTTCCTGCATCCAATGTGCAGCTGCTGCGCATGAGCGATCACCTGGATCTTACACAGCGCTTAAACTCCTATAAAAAGAAAGCCATTGAATTAGCCATAGGCCAGGCTACCGGCGATCTGATAGTTACTACTGATGCGGATTGCATTATGGGTCCCCGCTGGATTGAAGTGCTGGTACAGTTCTATGAAACACACTCCTTTAAATTTATTGCTGCCCCGGTGAGCTTTTATAAGGAGTATAACTTTTTTAAGATCCTGCAATCGCTGGATTTTATGAATATGCAGGGCATTACCGGTTCTGTAGCACAGCTTAAAATAGGCACTATGTGCAACGGGGCTAACCTGGCCTATAAAAAAGCAGTGTTCCATGAAGTGGGTGGCTTTAATGGTATTGATACCATAGCCTCTGGCGATGATATGCTGCTGATGTACAAGATCTATAAAAAATACCCTAACGGTATTGGCTATCTGAAGAATGAGGACGCTATTGTGCGTACGCTGCCGGTAGATACTTTAAAGGGCTTTATGCACCAGCGCATCCGCTGGTCGTCCAAGGCAGATAAGTATGAAGATAAGCGCCTGACCTGGATGCTGGCCATTGTATATTTCTGGAATGCAGCCCTGCTGCTGATGGGGCCTGTGGCTGTTTTTTACCCGGAGTGGCGCAACTGGTTCCTGATATGCCTATTGTTTAAGATCACTGTGGAGTTATACTTTATGATACCCGTGGCCCGTTTCTTTCACAAAACCATGTTGCTGGTATGGGTAATTCCCGGCCAGCTCTTTCACATTCCCTACATTGTAATTGCGGGCTGGCTGGGAAAGTTTGGATCTTATCAATGGAAGGGAAGAAAGGTAAATTAGTTATGTTCCCCCTGTGCGCCGTGGCCTTTGTCTTTAATGCTGATGGTGCCGCCTAGAGCGCATTTGCAGGTACTGGATTTTAAAAGTACTTTACTTCCTTCTACATCTTCCAGGTCTGCGGGCGCATCCCATTTCATGGTGGCAGGTGTGCACTTTGAGCGGGTTACCATACAGGCGCCAAATGAGGGGATGTTTGATTCCGGCGCAGCATCTTTTTCGGTGGCAATGAGCTTATCGTCATAGCTGGAAAATTGCTGGCTGGTTACTTTTAGCTGTGAAGGCGCCGCACCTTTATTGCATAAAAGCAGGGCGCCTTCTGTGATAATATCCGCCATAATCAGCTGTTATTATATTTTTGATCTACTCTTTTGGTCACTTTCCCGGTGTTGCCATCCAGCACAATTTCCTCAATGGTGTTCGGCATTTTGGTTTTGTCCTTTAACCACTGGATCTTCCAGATGGGGCCTTGCGCGCCTTCATTTCTCCAGATGGTGGTTACCATGCCCTGGTCAGGTTTTGCAGGGCCTTTGGCCAGGGGAATATGTTCTGACTGCAGGAACTGCATTACATTTTCCAGGGTGAATTTAAAGGGGGCATCAAAGTTGGTGGACTTTGTTAAAGCGCCTTTCTCATCAAAGAAATACCAGGTTCCTTTATTAAAACCGCCGTTAATGAATTTAAGTCCTTTGGACTTTATATTACCATCAGGATAGTATTCTTTATTCACTTCAAAATAACTATCGGGCGATGTTTCTTTTTTTGTATATCCGTTTACGTTATTGCCTGAAATGGTAATGATAGCGCCATCATCGCCGGGGGTTGTAAGGTCGTAGCTGGTAGCTGCTACCATGTTACCATCTGCTTTGGCAACACCGCCTTCGCTTTTGCTGCCTTTTGCCTGTAATTCTGCTATATCCAGTTTTTCAAATTTATCGTCGATAGAGTTTTTTGTTGTTTGCATATCATTGTTTTTTGCAGCTGTTTGCTGGGACGTGTGATGGGTTTGCGACTGGCAGGCAGTGGCTCCGTAAATAAAGAAAGTTGCTATTAAAATTGGTTTCAGCAGCATATGTATGGTTTTATACTTTATCCGCATGGGCATTGGCAATTTTCCACTGCCAGTACCACAGGGTGTATCGGGTAATATTATTCCAGTGGGAATAATCCATCAGGTTATCTGTTTTTTTAGATTCGTAGGTGAATAATGCATTCGGGTCGGCTTCCGCATTGGTAAAGGTATGCGGCAGCTTTAGCGAGTGCAGGAATTCATGCGCGGGTGTGGAGCTGATGGCGCTTTTGAACAGCACCACTTTATCGCCCATTGAATAACCGTTTAGCCGTATCAGGCTGCCTGAACTCATAACGCCGCCATTGCCACCCAGGTAAAAGGCTTTAAAATACGAATCGTATTTGGCGCCTACGCCCGGTATTTTTTTCAATGCGGTGGTCATATAGTTTGCGATGTCGGTTACAGCTGGTTTACTATCATCAGAAGAAACAATATCCGCGCCACTTACATAATTGGTAGTAAATACGGTATCCTTGCTAAGGTCCAGCTTTAGAGTTTCCACATGAGGATCAATATAGGCCTGGTTCAGCGAGTGGCGGAACAGGGATTCCTGTCCGCTGGCGCTGCCTGCACCGGGGCCGCCGGTTACTTCCACCAGCAGGACCTTTTTCTTTTTACGCTTGGTGGCATCATTGGCCCAAACCATCAACTTGCCGGCTACGGCGGTTTTTTCCTTGCCATCCGGTCCTTTGGTAACGGCCAGCACTTTTATGGTCTGATCGGTATTAAACTCTTTGGTACACTCTATGGTAACAAAATCGGCCAGCTTATGTTTTCCTTTTGTTTTGGGCGTGATCTCTTTTGGTGTGATGGTGAAATTGGGATGATCTGCAAACTTCAGGTGTTCCGGCTCTTCCTCTATTTCTATTTCCAGGCTTAATACGGCCTTGTTCTTTTTTATTTTATTGGGATACAGGCTTAACCAGGCGACAAAGTAATCATCCGGTACATCTTTGCCGGCTTTATCCTTGTGCGTTTTCCAGGGAATGCTATGTACATGGTATTTGGCTTTCAGCCTGCCGTACATGGCATCATCCTTTTTCTGGTAAGGGGTATCTGAGTTAATATCGCGGTTCACGTTGGTAAAGGCGGCATCCAGGTAATATTTGCCCATGGCAGTTTCATAAAGAATGTCGCCTGCTTTGCCGGTATCGGTATTGCGCATCCAGTCAAAACCATAGTCCTCACCCTGCCAGCTTTTCTTGGGCCGGAAGTTCACGATACATTTGGCGTCTATCACCGGTTTTACGGCTTCATAGGCATCGGCCTTGTTGCTGTGTTTATTGCCTTCTGCGCCTTTCAGGTGCAGGGTGCCTTTACTGTTGGCGGTGATCTTCTCATCACTGTGCAGCATCAGCTGCTGGGCGCCTGCGGCAAACAGCTGTGGTGATTCTATCTTTATTTCATTGCCGGAGTTAATGAGCGTTTTGGCGGATTGCAGATGCATGAACGCGGCTGCCAGCTGCTGCAGGAAGGGGGCGGTCATAAGCATTTGCTGTCCTGCATTCAGGAGGAACTGCTGCCCGGTGTTCATTTGGGTGTTCAGTCCCACATTCAGCTCCATATGCTGGGCCACATTAATGTTCATGTTGCGGGCCTGGAAGGTCATGGTTTCCGGGGCGGTTACCGTAATGTTCCTGCCGGCGGTATCCAGGAAAATTTCATTGCCACCGGGATCACGGATGATCAGGTGGGTGCCTTCGCCGGCATCATTAAATTCCACGGTATGGCCGCTACGGGTGCGGATGGCTTTTACGTTATTGCGGCTATCGCCCATATCTGCGCTGGCAGTGCCGTTATAGGTAGTGCCCAGCACAATGGGGGCTTCGGGGTTGCCGCCTTCAAAATCCACCCATACCTCTTCCCCTACTTCCGGTACAAAATAAAATCCTTTTTTGCCGCCGCCATGCGGCGCTACTACGCGCAGCCAGGGTGTGGAGCCCTGATCCTGCCAGCGGAAGGCCACTTTTACGCGGCCCAGCCCGCGGGGATCATTATTATCGGTGACTGTGGCGCTTTGCGGCTCGCACAAGGGGTGCAGGTCCACGTTCACTTCCGGCATGGCTACATCTGCCGGTATGCCTTCAAATGTGTTCTGGTATTCGCCGTTACTGGTGCAGGTATGTGAAAGGCGGGTTACTACAAACTCGCCATGGTCTGTAGTATCCGGGAACTGCTCGCCTATGCTTACAATATCCCCGATCTTAAGGGCGGTATGCCGGCTGTTGCCGCTAACGGTAACCATACGGGCTAAGCGGCCTTTATGCTGGATGGAAGTCTGCTTATCTACCTGCTGCCGGGAATTGCTGGTAAAAGGCTGGTTCATTTTATACAGCGAAGTTTTGCGGTACAGCTTGCGGCTGATATCATGCGCGTGCTTCGAGTAATTATTGATGCCTGAATCCGGCTGTGTGGTAGTGCTGTTGCGGGAAACAGCATCCTGGCGGTAGTCAAAGCCATTCAGCTGTATATTATTCGGCAATACATTCAATGCCAGGTCAAAATCAATAAGGTCTGTCAGATGGGTGAGCGCAGTTTTCTGCGGCTGGTAACGTCCGAACACGATCTGCTGCCCGTCATAAAAGAACCATTCGCCATGCCTTTGAGCCAGCCGGCGTATAAATTCATAAGACGTTTCCTTATACTGCACCGTGTACTTTAACGGATCTTTTTCCTCCGGGTTCACACTGGCTTTATTGAAATAAGGTTCCGCCAGTTTAAGCGTTGACGTTATGATCTCTGCCAGTGGCTGAGGACCAAAGGAGGTGATGTGCGGATCATTTTCCAGCAGCACAGTGGGGCTGCTGCCTTTTATTACACAAAATCCGTGGGTGCCATCGCGTTCTTTACCGGCATGTACACTGGTAATGATCCCGTTAAAGATCACCGGTTTATGCTGGCTGGTGAGGGATACGGAGCTAATGGAAATGCTGATCTCTTTTCCCAGGAACTCTTTGCCTGCTGTGAAAAGGTCTTTACCAATGCTGCTGAACCAGTCGTAGCTGATGAGCAATTCAACCTGATGATGATCATTAATAAACTGATCTATCTTCAATGACTTGAAAGTGGCAAACACATGATCTCCGATCGTTACTGAGGTTACGGTGTGTAAGGACATGAAACAAATATGGTTTTAAATTGCAGCCTTCCATGACTCGTATGAAAGGGGGGTATTGGGTTAAGGCTACAAGATAAAAAAATTTTGTTTACTAACTAATATATATGGTTTTAATACGTAGAACTACTTGTTTGAGCAGAAGTAGAAAGCATAAAGCCAATGCAGCATACCTCTCCAAAGGCTTTATGCTTTCTGCTTTAAGCTTTTGGCTCCAACCGGGGAACTAACTTACCAAAAGTAAGGTCCCAAATGAGCTTGAACCAGATAATGGAGCAGAACACGGCTTTTACCGCATACGGCTCCACCCAGGTGCGGGCTACTTTATAGGGCGTTATAAGATCTGTGGAAGAAAAGGAGGTAAATACCAGCGCCAGTAACAGCAATACCAGGTTACTGCGTGTAGGCGCCTGCGTATAGTACCAGATGCCAATGCCTGCCATGGCAATAACATAGGTGGGCGATTCTCCTTTATGGTTAAAGATCACTACCCAGATCAGTACAGACGCCAGCATATGCAGGCGGTACACAGGCTGCGCCCAGCTGCGCACACGCAGTAAGGGCAGGCAGAAAAGCAGCGCGCCTATGAGCACAAACCATTGTTTGTTCATGTTAAAGCCAAACCAGGTATGCCACCAGCCATACAGGGATACCCCTACAGAAGCGCCATGGTCCTGGCTAAGCAGCGTACCCCAGCTTTTGTACAGGAACAGCAGCTGGCTGGGAGAAATAACCAGCAGGGGCATAATACCTATTACAATGATCCAGCAAATGGTGGCCAGCGCCGATTTCCAGCGGGAAGGATACAGCAGGCATAAGGCCAGGCCCACAATGCCGAATATCTTGATATAAAAAGTGATGACAATGAACAGGGTGGCCCACCAGGGTTTATCATTTTCCAGGAAGTACCAGGCCAGCACCAGCAAACCGGTAATGAGCGCATTCACCTGCGAGCTGGTGAAGGAGATCATGGTTTCTATTAAGATCAGCAGCAGGAAAATGTTCAGGTTCTTTTGGCTGAAAGGCAGCTTGCGTACGGCTATGATCAGCACCACTGCATTGGCCACATTAAATAAGATGAGCGCAGGCAGATCCGGCAGCCAGGCAAAAACACCCATGCACAGCGCAAAGGAAGGACTGTATTTATACAGGTCATAATACTCCGGCTGGTAAAACGTATAGAGGTCCTGGTTGTGAATGAGGTGAAAGAAGGCGTGTTTAAAAATAACGAAGTTGTTATAGCGGGTATGCAGCGCCATATCCTGTGACTGACCCCATGATACACAGGCAATAACAGCCGCCAATGCCATAAAGAACAGGAAGATATATTTCGTAGGCCAGCGGCCAATATTATCTCCAAGGCGGGTAAAGAGCTGTGATACCGGTGAGGACGACTGTGTAGCTGTGGTCATAGGAACAGAATAAACTTTTGCCCGCAATGATACCTATTTGTTGCCTATTTTTGAGCATTCAGGATCTTCAATTTATATTTTATTCATTCAGCAGCTACCATCCGTTCCTCTTTCAGCCGGCAGGCCTGGAAGCGCCTGCAGCGCAACAGGGGCGCTATGGCCGGGTTAGGCATTATTGTGCTGGCCATTTTCATCAGCGTTACTGCTTACTTTTTATCGCCGGACCCTACGCCTTATGCCAACCATATGGTGCTGGAAATAAGCGGGCAGCGCCCGGGTTTCAAAGTTACCATGCTGGCCATGCAAAAAGAGCGGCCACCGGCCAGGGCAGGCTTTTTCCGCCGGCTATTATACGGGCAGGAGAGCGCCCTTACCTATGTGCCTATACGTAGCTGGCAGTTTGCAGGTAATGATATAGTAGTACAGCGGTATGTGGATGAAGAAACGTCTATGCCTGAACGTTATTCCCTGACCAAAGTGTGGTACGGGCAGCAGCAGCCCTTAGGGCAGCCATTAGCCACCCTGCAGCGGCAAATAACAAAACAACGTATTGTTACCAACACTTACTGGCTGGGCACCGACCGGTTTGGGCGGGACATCTTAAGCCGCCTGCTGGTAGGCACGCGGGTAAGCCTGGGCGTGGGCTGTATAGCGGTATTAATATCCCTGAGCCTGGGCGTGCTGCTGGGTGCTATGGCGGGCTATTTCCGCGGCTGGGTGGATGATGCGGTGATGTGGCTCATAAACGTGATCTGGTCTGTACCCACGCTGTTGCTGGTGTTTGCCATTACCCTGGCTTTGGGTAAAGGTTTCTGGCAGGTGTTCATAGCCGTGGGCCTTACCATGTGGGTAGGTGTGGCGCGTATTATACGCGGGCAGGTACTGAGCCTGCGGGAGCTGCAGTTTGTAGAGGCGGCACGGGCATTGGGTTTTGGGCACCTGCGCATTATTGTAAAACATATTTTACCCAATATTATGGGGCCGGTGATGGTGGTGGCGGCCAGTAATTTTGCCTCGGCCATTGTGGTGGAGGCCGGCCTTAGCTTCCTGGGGGTAGGGGTGCAGCCTCCGCAGCCCTCCTGGGGTTTGATGATCAAAGAGAACTACAATTTTATTATTACCCATAACCCTTTGCTGGCCCTGGCGCCCGGGGTAGCTATTATGCTGATGGTGCTGGCATTTAATCTGTTAGGTAACGGTTTAAGGGATGCGATGGATGTGAGGGGTTAAGGTGGCCCATGGACAGATTAATGTTTGCTTAGTATTATAAAATAATATAATTTTATGCAAACCTTCAATGAGACCGCTATGCCTTTTAAATCATATCTTATAGCTGCTTTAGCATTGTTAATGCTCACCTTTACTGCCTGCAGTAAAAAGAAAAAAGCTCCCGGCGAAGATCCCGGCCCGCAGGAAGAAGTACTGAAAGCTACGCTGGATGGCGTTGCGGAAGGTAATTACACGGCTTCCCCCGGCGCTACTTATTCTTTTACGGTGAACATTAGCTCCAAGCTGCCTACCAAGGGCGTAAGCATTACAGTAGACGCAGTTACAGACCCCGGTGGAGAGGTGATCCCCCAGGATGCCATTCCTTCCCCGGTTACTGCTGCCACTACCACTATTAACCTGAAAGGCCTGGAACCTATCCGTACGGTGAAGGTGACCATTACCATTACCTCCCTGGATAATCCGAATAATATTGTGAAGAAGGAGTTCTGGATCACGAATAAGACGGATTGATGTGCAAATGTGCAGATATGCAGATGTGCAAATGAAGGGCGGATGAGCGCTTTTCATTTGCACATTTTGTTTTTAGGGCATAGGTAAGGTCCAGCGCTGCTGTTAGCCTGCTACCGCCTGTACCTATCTGCACATTTGCATATCTGCACATCTGCATATCTCCTCATTTCCCATTAATTTTGCGCCCATGATCATTGGAGTAAGCGCAATAGGGATGAGCCAGGATACACCTGCCGATACGGGGAATATGCATACAGAGCTGCTGTTCCGCATGTGCCGGCAGCACCCGGAACATACTTTCCTCTTCTTTTTTGACCGGCCTGTATCGCCGGATCTCCTTTTTCCTGCTAATGTTACACCCATTATAGTACCGCTGAAAGGCCCGGCAGTATGGCGGCGCCAGTGGTGGCTGCAATGGCAGCTTCCCCGTGCGCTTAAAAAACAGGGTGCAGATCTGTTCCTGGGTATGGACGGTATGCTGCCCCTGCGCAGCAAGGTCCCGGCGGTGCTGTTCCTGAAAGATCTTTCCTTTTTACAGCCGGTAGCCGGTGTACCGCAGCAATGGCAGCGGTTCTTCAAAAAGGAAACGGTAAAATATATTACCAGCGCAAAAAAAATAGTTTTGCCGGGCGCCCACCTGGAGCAGCCTTTACTACAATATGCCCCGGCTGCAGCCGGTAAGGTGCAGGTGATACCTGCCGGCATTCACGAAAGCTATCAGCCCCTGGACTGGGAGCAGCGGGAGGTAGTTAAAAAAATGTATACCGGCGGCACGGAGTATTTTTTAGTGACCGGCCCCCTGGACCCGCGTAATAATATTATGCCCCTGCTGAAAGCATTTTCTGCGCTGAAACGCCGGCAGCGCTCCAATATGAAGCTGGTGCTGGCAGGTAAGGTAACCGCAGCGGGGCAGGAAATAGCTAACAGCCTGCAAACCTATAAGTTCCGCCAGGATGTGGTGTTGCTGCCTGGTCTGGACCAGCCTTCCCTGGCCAATTTAACGGCCGCCGCTTATGCCATGGTGTACACCACCCGGCTGGAAGGCGCTGCCCTGCCGGTATATGCCGCCCTGCGCTGCCAGGTGCCGGTAATAGCCATTGACGGACCGGCTGCCCGCGAAGCCGGCAAAGAGGCCCTGTTATACGCAGACCCGGAAAACCTGGCCGATCTGGCTGAGAAGCTAAGCCTGTTATATAAGGATGAAGTACAGCGCAGCCGCCAGCTGCAGCAAATGGCAGCATTGCCGCTGCCCGGGAGCTGGGATACAGGGGCAGAAGCGCTGCTGAGCGCAGTGGTGAATTAATGTGCAAAGGGCCCTAAGGGAATAAAATAGAACCATCATCTGCACACCTGTCTCACCATCTGCACATATTCCCCTATTTTTGCCCTCTGAAAAAAGCTAAAAGCACAACTATAATATGACTAAAACATCTACCATCCAGATACAGGTAGCGCTGGATGAGAATAAAGTACCGGAAAAAATAGAATGGACCGCCTCCGATACCACCGCTGACCGTATGAATAAAGCTAAAGCCATGATGGTGGCTTTTTGGGACGCTGCGGAAGCTACTGCCCTGCGCATTGACCTGTGGACCAAAGACATGATGATGGATGAGATGGCAGATTTCTTTTTCCAGACCATGATGACCATGGCCGATACCTGGGAGCGCGCCACCCCGCATAAAGATCAGTCAGAAGACCTCCGCAACTTTGCCAAAGACTTTCTGAAGAAGTTTGATGATAAGCTGAAGGAAGGGGAGAAGAAGTAGTTTGTAGTCCATGGGAATGCCGGGATATTAATAGCAGGTTGTGCCATTTTAGCAGTAAATAACCATTAACCATTATTTGCACAACAATTGCTATTATAGTAGTCCATGGACTATGGACCATTGACCATGGACTTTAAAAAAACAAGTATGTCATTAGAACTCAATATAAACTCCGCCATCAAAGCCGCTATGCTGGCTAAAAGTGAAGCTGAGCTGCGTGCCTTACGCGCTATTAAGGCCGCTATCCTGATCGCCAAAACCGCTGAAGGCGGTAACGGTGAGCTAACGGAAGCCGATGAAAGTAAAATGCTGCAAAAGCTGGCCAAACAAAGAAAAGATTCTTTGGAGATCTTCCGGCAGCAGAACCGGGAAGACCTGGCCGTGAAAGAAGAAGAGGAGCTGGCCGTTATAGAACGCTTTTTACCCAAACAGCTGGATGAGAGTGCGTTACGCGAAGCGGTGATCCGTATTATTGCGGAAACCGGCGCCACCTCACCGGCAGATATGGGAAAGGTAATGGGCACCGCCACCAAACAGCTTGCAGGCCAGGCCGACGGCAAAGCTATTTCCGCCCTTGTAAAGGAATTACTAAGTAAATAAGTTAGCTTTAGCTGTTAGTCTTTACCGGTTAGCGATCTGTTTTCGCTAACCGGTAAATTTATGGCGCCAACAGCTTATTAAATTCTATGTTAATCGATATCCTTTTCGCCATCCTGATGGTGATCGCTATCTATAAAGGCTACTCGCGGGGGTTAATTGTAGCGGTATTTTCTTTTATAGCGATCATTATAGGCCTGGCAGCTGCCCTGAAGCTCACTACCGTTACGGCATTGTATGCCCAGCAGCACTGGAATGTGCATTGGCGCTGGCTGCCTGTACTTTGTTTCATTGGCTTGTTCCTTGGAGTCATTTTGCTGGTACGCCTGGGAGCTACGGCCCTGCAAAAGCTGGTGGAGCTGGCTTTGCTGGGATGGGTGAACCGCCTGGGAGGCATTTTACTGTATATTCTTATCTTTACTATCAATTACAGTATCCTGTTGTGGATAGCCAACCAGTTGTATTGGCTAAGCCCGGAAACCAAACTGCAATCTGCAGTATACCCTTATATTTCACCCGTTGGCCCGGCTGTAATAGACAGCATGGGTAAAATAATACCGATTTTCAAAGATATGTTCGCTGGATTGCAGTCCTTTTTTGACAACGCAGCCAAAGAAATGAGAGCTATCTAACTCGCTTCAAAGATTATTTGAATTAATAAAAAGAATTATTTTAGCGCAAAATTGACTTTCAAGCTTTGGCAATGGATTACGAAATCAAAACACAGGGGAAGTTTAATTACATTGAGGAAGGAGAAGGTGAACCACTGGTAATGCTGCATGGATTATTTGGGGCGTTGAGTAATTTCAGAGACCTGCTAGACCATTTCAAGCTGTCTAACAAAGTTGTGATCCCTATGTTGCCTTTGTTTGACCTGAATATCCTTGAAACCACGGTAAGCGGACTGGCTAAATATGTACACAAATTCATTGAAGCACGGGGCTACGAGAATGTGCACCTGCTGGGCAACTCCCTGGGCGGACATGTAGCTTTGGTATATTTACTAAAACATCCTGAAGCGCCCGTAAGCTCGCTTACGCTTACCGGCAGCTCCGGCCTGTTTGAGAACGGTATGGGGGAAACGTATCCCAAGCGGGGCGATTATGAGTATATCCGTAAAAAAACGGAGCTTACCTTTTATGACCCGGCTATGGCCACCAAAGAGCTGGTGGATGAAGTATTTGAGATTGTAGGTAACCGGTTAAAAGTGATCAAAATTATTGCCCTGGCTAAATCGGCCATCCGGCATAACCTGGGGGAGGAGCTGAGTGATCTTAAGATACCGACTTTGCTGGTGTGGGGACAAAATGATACTATTACGCCACCGATGGTTGGTGAAGAATTTCACAAGCTGATCCCGAATTCAGAATTACATTTCATTGATAAGTGCGGTCATGCGCCCATGATGGAAGTACCTGGTGAGTTTAACATGATCTTGCACGCGTTCCTGGATAAACTGAAAAAGTAAATCACTATCCTTTATTCATCAGCTATCCTGTAACACCGCTTATCCGTCATCTGTAATCAACCGTTCGTAATTTTATTCTGCCTCTGCAAACTCCACGCTGTGATTAAACGTATCTTTATAGTGCTGTACCGCACCTAACGGTAAGGTATATTGGTGAAACTTGGAATATTCTTTGTTATATTGATCATACGTTAAATCTTATTAATCATGCTGGCGAGAGATCTCATATCAACAGTTCCGGTGCTGCATCCAATGGATTCAGGATCCAGGGCGTTGCGCCTCATGAATGAATATCATTTGACACAGCTGCCGCTGGTGCTGGAAAACAAATACCTGGCGATGGTGGAGGAAGATGATATCCTGGATCTGGAAGATCCTGAGACGCTGCTGGAGAACATGGAGTACAACGGGCCCCGCCATGCTATTCAGGAAAATGCACACTTTTACGAAGCCCTGAAGGTTTTTTACGATCAGAAGATGTGTGCGTTACCGGTTATCAGCAAAGAAAATGAATATTTAGGCATCCTTACAAAAGATAACCTGCTGGCCGTACTGGCCCAATATAACGGGGTAAAGGAACCGGGCGGCATCCTGTCGCTGGAAATAGAGCCCCGCGATTACAGTCTCAGCGAAATTGCCCGCATTGCAGAATCCAATGATGTAACCCTGCTGAGCGTAAATACCATTACCAACCCCGCTACCGGCCGCCTGGAAGTACTGCTGAAGACCAACCGGCAGGAGCTGCAACCCCTGGTAGCTACCTTTGAGCGTTTTAAATATTACGTAGTAAAATATACCATTACTGCGGAGGACGAGGAGGATACGCTCAAGAAGAATTACGATCTGTTCATGAACTACATCAGCATTTAATTACGCTGAATGCATAATGCCGGACGCTAAACGCTTAAAGGCAGCGTATAGTGTGGCGGTATGGAGTATATGGCATTCGGCATTAAGCATTCCGCATTTATTTGTAGCTTGCGGCCCGCTATAGTTTTACATTGCATGGTCAAGTTCTGTTATCTGTTAGGCATATACTGCCTGCTACTGCTATTGCCCTGCCGGGCGCAAAAGCCTGCCCCGCCAACATTGGCAGTGGTATCAGATACCAGTTACATCATAGTAAGGAATGTGATCATTTCCGGTAACAAAAAAACAAGAACACCTTTTATTGTACGTGAGCTGACTACTGTACCTGGTGATACTATCCGCCTGAAAGACCTTTCCCAAACACTGGAAAGCTGCCGCCGTCAGCTCATGAACACCACCCTTTTTCTTACCGTAATTGCCAATGTAAAGAACTGGGAAGGTAACTCAGCCGACCTGGTATTTGAAGTATGGGAACGCTGGTACCTGCTGGCGTTTCCCATTTTCAAGCTGGCCGACCGTAACTTTAACCAGTGGTGGGTGGAGCAGGGCAAAAGCCTGGACCGTGTGAACATTGGCCTGAGAGGCTCTCACAGCAACCTTACCGGCCGTAATGACGACCTGGAAGGTGTAGTGCAGATAGGATACACGCAGCAGCTGGCCTTTACCTACAGCCTGCCGTATGTGGATAAAAGTTTTCATAACGGCTTGGGGATCACATTTGCCTATAGCCGTAACCGTGAGCTGAACGACAGTACCAGCAATAACAAACAGCACTTTTACCGGCAGGATAATAATAGATTTTTAAGGGAGATGTTCAACTTTGGCTTCAGCTATTCGTACCGGCGCGCCATTAATACCCGCCACCAGGTGTTCCTCACCTATAATTCTGAAAAAGTGAGCGATTCCGTGGCCCGTTATTCACCCAACTATATGAGAGCAGGCCGGCGCCGCGTGCAGTATATGGACCTGCTGTACCGTGTTACGTATATGCAGGCCGACAGCTGGATATACCCGCTTAAAGGCATTAGCCTGCAGGGCGAAATAGAAAAGCTGGGCTTTGCACCCTTTAATGATGTTGATAACTGGAAAATAAGGGCCAAGGTTACCAAATACTGGCAGCTGTTTCCCCGCACCTATGGCGCTTTGGGCGTAAGAGGGCAGGCTAAGTTCCCGGCAGACCAGCCTTACCTGAACCAGAAAGCCATGGGTTACCAGGAAGATTACCTGCGCGGTCTGGAATATTATGTAGTGGATGGCACCAGCTTTTTTATAGTAAAATCAACCCTGCGCCAGGAAGTGTACAGCTTTAATGTAAAGCTGCCCTGGATCCCGCAAAAGTTTAACACCATACCTATACGCCTGCTGTTAAAAGCATATGGCGATGCAGGTTATACCTACAGCCAGTTTCCGGGTAACGGTTTTTTAAACAATAAAATGCTGTATACCTGCGGCATGGGGCTTGACATTGTTTCTTTTTACGATACCTGTGTACGTTTGGAGTACAGCATAAACCAGTTAGGGCAAAAAGGGCTATTTTTACACACTAAAATTGATATGTAGTTAAACATGCCGTTAGTTTTTGGCAATTAGCTAATGGCTAAAAACTAACAGCCAACAGCTTATCTCAAACATGCAAATTGCACTTTACAGCCGTGGATTTATTACCGCCGACCTGGGGAATATAAAGTTGTTGCTGGATGAGCTGCAGCGCCAGGAGATCACCCCCGTGATGTATGAACCATTTTACCGCAGCCTGCAGCCGCACATACCTTTTGCAGGTGAGCCGGAAACGTTTGCCCATGCAGGTGACCTGGATAGCATGACCATTGACTGCCTGGTAAGCCTGGGCGGGGATGGTACCCTGCTGGATACAGTATGTTTTGTGCGGGATAAGAACATTCCTGTGCTGGGCATCAACTTTGGCCGGCTGGGATTTTTGGCCAGCATTGGTAAGGAAGAAATTCATGCCGCCGTAAAAGCCCTGCAGCAGCGCACTTACGTGGTAGACAAAAGAACCCTGCTGCACCTGGATTGCAATATCCCGCTGTTTGGCGATGTACCCTATGCGCTGAATGATTTTACCATCCATAAAAAGGATACCTCCGCCATGGTAAAGATCCATACTTACCTGAACGGGGAGTTCCTGAACACGTATTGGGCAGATGGATTGATCGTGGCTACCCCCACAGGATCAACCGGTTACTCCCTTAGCTGCGGCGGGCCGGTAGTGTTCCCGGAAGCCGGCAGCTTTGTAATTACCCCGGTAGCGCCCCATAACCTGAATGTACGGCCGGTAGTGGTACCGGATAATAATGTGATCTCTTTTGAGGTAGAGGGCCGCAGCGATCTTTTTTTATGTACGCTGGACAGCCGTATGGAAACCATTGACAATACCGTGCAGCTGGCAGTTAAAAAAGAAGCCTTCACCCTCAGCCTGTTACGCCTGGACGACAGTAATTTCCTGCACACTCTGCGGCATAAGTTGTTGTGGGGTATTGATACCAGGAACAGGTTGAAGTAGGTTTTGGGTCCATGGTCCATAGTCCATAGCAATTGCGCAGGGCAAATTTTTCGTTACAGATTTAAGTTCATATACTTGTATTACCGAGCACCACGCTAAACGCCATGGATCATCGACTATGGGCCATGGGCTACACAAGGCTATCAATCATTTTACCTACATTTGCTTAATTTTTAATATAACTAATACCAAAAGCAGGAAAAATCGCGTTTAAGTAGGACCGTAATTATGCAACTACCTATTTTTCATTTTCGTCGAATCATTACTTCCGGCCTTATTGCCCTGGGAATGCTGCTGGCATATCCTGCTTTGGCGCAAAATGAACTGCAATATGTAGGGGAGCTGGGTTTTTCTGTGGGAGGCGCCCAGTATTTTGGTGATCTGAATACCAGCAGCGCCCTGAATACCGTAAAACCTACTATTGGTGTATTCTACCGTAAATACATGAACGATTATATCGGGGTGCGGGCGCATCTCCGTTATGCACGGCTGGGATATTCCGATATCTATAACGATAATGAGTTCCAGCGCCGCCGGAACCTGAGCTTTAATACGGATATTTTTGAGCTGGCGCTGCAGGGTGATTTTAACTTTTTCCGTTTTGAGCCGGGCAGCTACAATTACCGTTTTTCCCCCTATTTTACCGGTGGGGCCAGCATTTTCTACTACAATCCCTACGCATACCTGGATGGTAAAAAATATTATTTACAGCCCCTGCGTACTGAAGGGCAGGGCTCTGCCCAATACCCGGACCGCAAGCCTTACAGCCTGGTAGCCCCTGCTTTTGTGGTGGGCGGCGGTTTTAAGTATAATGTATCCCGTAGTGTGAACCTCGGACTGGAGCTGTTATACCGTTTTACCGGGACAGACTACCTGGATGATGTAAGTAAAACCTACGCCGGCCCTGCGTTATTCCCGCCCAAAGTCAATGGGGATAATACCGTGGCTTACCTGCTGCAGGACCGCTCCTACGCCACCGGCGAACCGATTGGGGTGCCTGGCCGCCAGCGGGGCAACAGCCGGGATAAAGACCAGTTTGTGACCATCGAGTTCACCATCAGTATATTATTTACCAAGTACGAATGTAAATTCTAACTGGCAGTTGCCAGCAGGCGGTTGGCAGTCCGGAAGGCGCCAACCGCAGATTTTTTACCCCCGGGAGGGGCCATGAAACGCCAGATATCCCCCGAAAGTTACAGGCCACATTCCCCAAACTGCCCACCCGCAGGGACTTTCGCTGTTAAAACTACGTTAAAACAACCTGTCAGACTTTGCCGCAATAGGCATATATCTATTTTTGTATCTTTGCACACTTTTAGTAAATCTGTTATTCTGTTTTTTAATACGCCTGAACACTCATGAGTTTGAAGGATAAACTAGACTTACAACGGTTACCGCGCCATATAGCTATTATTATGGACGGCAACGGCCGTTGGGCTAAGGAAAAAGGGCAGGACAGGCTTTACGGGCACCACGAGGGAGTGGAAAGTGTGCGTAACGTTGTTGAAGCCTCCGCTGAGCTGGGAATCGGGTACCTTACCCTTTATGCCTTTTCTACTGAAAACTGGGACCGCCCGGAGAATGAGGTAAATGGCATTATGGAGCTGCTGGTGAATACCATCCGTAAGGAAGTGAATACCCTCACTAAAAATAACATTAAGCTGCATGTAATAGGTGATATGAACATGTTGCCCCCGCATTGCCAGCGCGAGATGGAGGAAGCCATTGCCATTACCAGCGGCAACACCGGCTTAAACCTGGTGATGGCCCTTAGCTACAGCGCCCGTTGGGAAATAGTGAATGCCGCCAAAAAAATGGCCGAGGATGTACAGGCAGGAAAGTTAAACCCCACCGATATTACACAGGATGTATGGCAGAAATACCTATGCACTGCTACGCTACCAGACCCGGAACTGATGATCAGGACCAGCGGGGAATGCAGGATCAGTAATTTCTTATTATACCAGTTGGCTTACGCGGAACTATATTTCACAGACACCCGTTGGCCGGATTTCCGCAAAGAAAATCTTTACGAGGCCATCTTAAATTATCAAACCAGAGAACGGCGTTTTGGCAAAACAAGCGAACAAATTCAGCAGAATGAAGAAATTATTTCCTAAGAGCCTACTGGCCATCGCATTATGTTGCAGTGCAGGGATTCGTGTATCCGCCCAGCAGAGGGATACTCTGCCGGTGCCTGTAACCACACAGCCAGATTTGCCCACGGCTTTGGGAAACCCTCAGCAGTACGAGATTGCAGAAATAGCGGTTACCGGTACACAGTTCCTGGATAAAGCCTTGCTTATCTCCCTATCCGGCCTGAATGTAGGCGATAAGGTGGTATACCCCGGCGGCGACCAGTTTGCCAAGGCCATACAAACCCTGTGGGGCCAGCGCCTGTTTGCCAACGTAGCCATTTACGTTACCAAGATAGATGATGGAAAAATATGGCTGGAAATTAACCTGACCGAACGCCCCCGTTTGGCCAATTTCATTTTCCGCGGTATCAAAAAATCCGAAGCAGAGGATATGGCCAAAAAGTCCGGCCTGCGTAAGGGAAGCGTAATTACGGAAAGCATGAAGCAGAACACCATTGCGGTGGTGCGTAAGAATTATGAGGAAAAAGGCTTCCGTAACGTAGGCATTACCGTTACAGAACGTGCGGATACCTCGCAGGTGAATGCTGCTGATGTGATCTTCACCGTAAGTAAAGGCGGCAAGGTAAAGATCAACGATATTAACATCGTAGATAACAGCAACATCAGCGATTCTAAGATCAAGAAAAAAATGAAGGGCACCCGGGAACGCACCCGCTTTACCCTGCACCCCGATAAGGAACAGATATACCAGGATACCAGCCACGTACAATCTGATTACTGGAGCAGCTTCGGCTTCCTGGTACCTTCCCGTACGCTGGAAGAGCTGGATCCCTACTTCCGTTTTAAACTCTTTACTTCTGCCAAGTTCAATGAAACCAAATATGCAGAGGACAAGGAAAAAGTAATTTCTTATTATAACTCCCAGGGCTACCGCGATGCACAGATCGTAAATGACACCACTTATAAAACCAAGGCCGGTGGCCTGAATGTGGACATGGAGATACTGGAAGGCAGAAAATACTATTTCGGCGATATTACCTGGAAAGGCAATACCCGTTATAACGATTCCCTGCTGACCCGTGTGCTGGGTATTAAAAAAGGTGATACCTATAACCTGGAGCTGCTGGAAAAACGTATTGGTAAGCAATTGTCGCCAGAAGGCGGTGATATCAGCGGCCTGTATATGGACTATGGTTACCTGTTCTTCCGTATTGAGCCCGTAGAAACCGGCATCCATGGCGATACCATTGACTACGAGATCCGTATTACAGAAGGCCCGCAGGCAACCATTAAAGAAGTACGTATAGCCGGTAACGATAAAACGAACGAACACGTAATACGCCGCGAGCTGCGTACGCTGCCCGGTGAAAAATTCAGCCGTGCGGACCTGATGCGTTCCCAGCGGCAGATTGCCAACCTGGGTTATTTTAACCCGGAAAAAATAGGTATTGTTCCGGTACCTAACGTACAGGATGGTACGGTGGATATTGACTATACGGTGGAAGAAAAAGCAAATGACCAGCTAGAGCTGTCGGCCGGCTGGGGTGGTTATATTGGTTTAACCGGTACCCTGGGTGTAACGTTCAACAACTTCTCCCTGCGTAACATTTTCCGGAAAGAGACCTGGGATCCCTTACCCAGTGGTGATGGTCAGAAATTATCCGTACGTGTATCCTCCAACGGTAAAGCTTACCGCTCCTATAACTTCTCATTTACAGAACCCTGGCTGGGCGGTAAAAAGCAAAACCAGTTCTCTGTAAACTTTTATAACAGCTACCAGAACCCCAGCGCATATAACCAGTATATTTATGGTACCACCACCGGCAACGATACCTACTTTAAGGTACTGGGCGCCACGGTATCACTGGGTAAGCAGCTGAAATGGCCGGATGATTATTTTACCCTTATTTATGCGCTGAACTATCAGCAATATAAGCTGAAGAACTACGATTATTTTAACATCGGGTTCTCTAACGGTACTTCCAACAACATCAGCTTTAAGCTTACGCTGGCACGTTCTTCTGTGGATCAGCAGATCTTCCCGAGGAGCGGTTCCAACTTCCTGATCAGCGGCCAGTTCACACCGCCTTACTCTTTGTTCAATCCTGATAAGGATTACACCAAAGAATCCATTGCCGACCAGTTCAACTTCATAGAATACCAGAAATACCGCTTTAATGCAGAATGGTATGTACCATTAACCAAACCTAAAGGCACAGATAATAAATCCTTTGTGCTGAAGGTGGCCGCCAAATTCGGTTATATCAGCCGGTATAACAACCGCACCACGCTGTCGCCCTTTGGCCGCTTTGAATTGGGTGGTGATGGTTTGAGCAACTTTGCGATCTATGACCGTGACATTATTTCCCAGCGCGGTTACCCGGTATATTATACCAGTAATCCGAAGCTGAACCCGGAAAACGGGCAGCCGGTTGGTTATGAAGGGTTTACCATCTTCAACAAATATGTAATGGAGCTGCGTTACCCGCTTAGCCTGAACCCCAGCTCCACCATCTTTGGCCTGGCGTTCCTGGAAGCGGCTAACGGTTACCGGGACTTTAATGAATACAACCCGTTCCGCCTGCGCCGCTCCGCCGGTTTGGGTATGCGTTTTTACCTGCCCATGTTTGGTTTGCTTGGATTTGACTATGGCATAGGTTTTGACCGTTTGACCCCCGGCAATGGGTTAAAAGATGCGGCTAAATTCACATTTATGTTGGGCTTTGAGCCGGAATAAGGGGGCTTAGCGTGTTAGTTCAGTGTTAGATTGATGTTAAAATAAATTATAAACTTTATATTGCGTTTTCTAAAAAAGTAGCGAACTAAAATCCATACTAATGAAAAAACTATTCATCACATTAGCTGTTATCCTCGTTGCTGCCTGTGCGGCGAATGCGCAACGGTATTGTGTGATAGACACAAAGTATATACTGGAAAGCATTCCCGATTATAAAGATGCACAAACCAAGCTGGATGCCATTGCAGACCAGTGGCAGAAAGAGATAGATGCCAAGTTCCAGGATATTGACAAGATGTACAAGGCATATCAGGCAGAGCAGGTAATGCTGACGGATGAACTGAAACATAAAAGAGAGGACGAGATAGTAGCGAAGGAGAAAGACGCCAAGGACCTGCAACGTAAACGCTTTGGTTATGAGGGTGATCTGTTTAAAAAGCGGGAAGA
The DNA here is from genome assembly GCF_019091455.1 of Chitinophaga sp. GbtcB8. Lineage (GTDB taxonomy): Bacteria > Bacteroidota > Bacteroidia > Chitinophagales > Chitinophagaceae > Chitinophaga. The sequence continues at coordinate 61,656 of NZ_JAGXJN010000004.1, read as the reverse complement.
GCTGATCAAACCCATACAAGATAAGATCTACAACGCCGTACAGAAGCTGGCTGCCAGCAGGATGTACGACTTTGTGCTGGATAAATCAGGGGGCATTACCGTTATTTTTTCAGATCCCAAGCTGGATAAGAGCGAAGACATTCTAACGGCGCTGGGAGTAAAGAAAAAGTAAACCATTTTTTAACCAATAAGATTTAAAATTTTTTTAAACACAGACAACATCATGAAGAAGTATGTAATTATTGCTTTTGTAGCTGTTTCCGGTTTATTCGGCGTAAATGCAATGGCACAGACGAAAGTAGCACACATCAATACGCAGGCGCTGCTGGATGCAATGCCTGAGACCAAAGCAGCACAAACCAGCCTCCAAACCTATGCACAATCCCTGGAAGCTGATGGTAAAGGCCTGGTGGATGAGTACACCAAGAAAATGAAGGATTTTGACGCGCAGGCTGCCAGCATGACGGATAACATGAAAGAAATCAAAGGCAAGGAAATACAGGACATTCAGAAACGTATTGAAGAATACCGCTCTGCTGCTGACCAGAAAATAGATGCTAAGCGCCAGGAAGTGCTGAAACCCATCTACGACAAAGCCCGCAAGGCCATTGAAGATGTAGCCAAAGAAAAAGGTTACGGTTATGTGCTGGATAGCTCTGTAGGCGTGCTGCTGGTATCACCTGCCGGTGATGACCTGCTGGCTTCCGTAAAGACCAAATTAGGCGTAAAATAATTTGATTGATACTTATTGGTAAAAACCTGCCCTGCATGGACACAGGGCAGGTTTTTGCTTTTAGGGGAAGGGCAGAGATCAGGGGCTAGGAGTGTGCTGGCCTGAACGGCTTGGCCGCAGGGTACCGGGTAGTGAAACTGGAAAGCGCTGGTGCCGGGTTGATCGTGGATGACGTTCGCAGACGGCCCTTGCCGGTAAGCAAAATGTTGTTACCGAACAGGGTGTTAAGCGTTCAGCATTAAGCATTTAGCGTTCAGCGAATTTTTAGTAAACTTTCAAGAAACTTTTTGCAGCATATTTAAAAGAAATCCCTACCTTTGCCTTCCATTTTGAAAACAGGATATCCGTCCCGGCGGATTTTTGTATAGTCCAGGTAAAACACAAAGAAAATGAAACGACCTTGCTGACGCTTAAAGCAGCAGAAAAGTAGCGAAAAGTGATGCTGCTGCGAGAAGCGAAAAGCCAGGGAGTTCCATCTGACCTTATAAAGTATAAAAATTAACAGATGAAACGTACTTTTCAACCGCATAACAGACGCAGAAAGAGCGTACACGGCTTCAGAAAGAGAATGGAAACTGCTAATGGCCGTAAGGTACTGGCATCCCGCAGGGCAAAAGGCCGTAAGAAGCTGACGGTTTCTGACGAGCGCAAGCTGAAATAAGATCGCAAAACTCAATACGCTATAAAAGCTTATTCTTTTAAACGGGAAGAAAGGTTAAAAAGCAGGAAACTGATTGAAACGCTTTTTCGGGACGGAAAAGCGTTTTCTGTTTTTCCATACCGCATCATTTACCTGCCGGTGCAGCTACCGGCAGGCGCCCCGCCCGTGCAGGTGGGGTTTACAGCCGCTTCCCGGCACTTTCCCCGCGCGGTGGACCGTAACCGCGTAAAACGCCTGGGCCGCGAAGCCTGGCGCCTGCAAAAGCAGGTTTTATATGATCACCTGCAGCAACACTCCCTGCAGCTGGCCGTTTTCCTCATTTATACCGATAAAAAAATAGCCTCCTTCAGCACCCTCCACCACAAAATTTCGGTAATTTTAGAGCGTTTGCAAAAAGAAACAGGCAAGCCTGCATAAAATGTTAAATTGTTGACGGAGGCGCGCCTGCATGGCCTGCCGGCGTTAATTAGCAGTACCTTTAGCAGGCTATCTAACCATAAGCATAATGAAGCATCTGACACGCTGGCTGGGGATTCCGTTTATTGGTTTGATCAAGGTATATCAATGGTTTATATCGCCTTTACTGGGCGCAAAATGCCGTTATACACCCTCCTGTTCGGAATATGGCATCACAGCATTTAAAAAATACGGGCTTTTTAAAGGAGGTTATCTCACTGCAAAACGTATCCTGTCCTGCCATCCCTGGGGCGGCCATGGTTATGATCCGGTGCCTTAACGTTTTACCTTTTAAGTTTTTACTTTAGTTACTATGCGCAACATCTTTAATAAAAGAAGAAAACTACTGCTGCTGGTATTATTACTGGCCGCCGGCGGCGCCGGTTTACTGGCCTTTAATGAAAGCGATAAATACTTCCAGATAGCCAAGAACCTGGATATTTTTGCCGCTTTTTACCGGGAGCTGAACACCTATTATGTGGATGACCTTTCGCCCGAAAAAGTAATGCATAAAGGCATTGAATCCATGCTGGAGGAAACAGACCCCTATACGGATTTTATTCCCGAAGAGAACCTGGACGATCTGAAGTTTATGGCCACCGGCAAATACGGCGGGGTAGGCGCATCCATCAACACCCTGGGCGATACCACCGTGATCACAGATATTTACGAAGGCAGCCCTATGCACCGGGCAGGCGTTAAACCCGGCGATATCTTATTATCGCTGGATGGTAAGCCCACCAAGGGCATGGACCAGGAAGAAATTAGCCGCGTGCTGAAAGGTAATGCCGGCACCAGCCTGGATATGCTGCTGAAAAACCCATTCACCGGGGAGGAAACCACTAAAAAGATCGTACGGCAGGAGATCAATGTAATGCCGGTAAGTTATTCCGGTATGGTAAGCAGTGATGTGGCCTACATTAAAATGGTGCAGTTCACTGAGAACAGCGGCGCCCAGGTGCAAATGACCTTTGAAAGGCTGAAACAGGAGCACCCTGACCTGAAAGGCGTGATCCTGGACCTGCGGGGCAACCCCGGCGGGCTGCTGGATGAAGCCGTGAATGTATCTAACATATGGATAGACAAAAATAAGCTGATCGTAAGCACCAAGGGAAAAGTAAAGAACTGGGACCGGGAATATAAAACCCAGCAGGCCCCGGCAGATATTAACATGCCGCTGGTAGTGCTCACCAACCGCTCCTCTGCCTCCGCCTCTGAAATTGTTGCCGGCGCCGTGCAGGACCTGGACCGCGGGCTGGTAGTAGGGCAGCGCTCTTTTGGAAAAGGGCTGGTACAAACCACGCGCCCCCTGCCTTACAATGCCAAGCTAAAAGTAACTACCGCTAAATATTACACCCCCAGCGGCCGCTGTATACAGGCCATTGATTACAGCCACCGTAACCAGGAAGGTGAGGTGGACTATGTGCCGGACTCTATGCGCCGCTCCTTTACCACCCTGGCCGGCCGTAAGGTAAAAGACGGCGGCGGTATTGAGCCGGATGCGCAGGTAGAGCCGCAGTTCCTGAGCCAGGTAGCCATTACCTTATTACGCAAGCAATACATTTTTGATTACGCTACCCAATACTATTACGCGCATCCTAAAATAGCCGCTGCAAGCAGCTTTCAGCTGAGTGAAGATGATTTTACAGATTTTCTGCGTTTCCTGGACGGTAAGGATTACAGCTACAAAACACATAGTGAGGAAGCGCTGGAAAGTTTTCAGTCCACCGCGCGGAAGGAAAAGTATTATGATGCAGTAACCAAAGAGTTTGAAGCATTGCAACAGAAAATGCGGCATGATAAAAAGCAGGACCTGCTGAAAAATAAAACAGAGATCAAACGCCTGCTGGAAGAAGAAATAGCTAACCGCTATTACTTGCAGAAGGGCCGTATAGAGCGGTCCCTGGCCTGGGATAACGAGGTGAATGAATCCATACGCCTGTTCCACAACCCCCAGGAATACCAGCAATTACTGAAATAAAATATTTGTTGTAACATACACAGGCACAGATGCCGCAGGACCAGCAAGGTTTTGCGGCATTTTTGTTTTTACTATTGGAATTCTGTTTTTTTTATTAGTTTGGGAACACTTAAGAATGTAAGTACTTTATAAATTCCACGTTATTACCATCAACCAAACTACAGAAAGGGCATTTTCTTAATTGAAAGATAACACAACAGCGCGGTCAATATTGATAATTTTACGTTTTCCAGTTCAGTGTGAATGAATGATCAACAACACATAGATCCTGCTATTTGGGAAGCTTGCAAAGGGGGCGATAAAAATGCATATGCATGTATCTACACGTTGTATTATCCCCGCTTATTTAATTATGGCTGCAAGTTTACAGTAGATGCTGCGCTTATAGAAGACAGCATACAGGAGATCTTTGTGCGCTTTTGGGCCAACCGTGAAAAGCTGGCAGCAGTAAAGGAATTAAAGAGCTACCTGTTTGTATCGTTCCGGCATTATTTATTAAATCTCCTTGCCCAATATAAAAGGATCCAGGAAAATATTGCAGCTACTGATAACTATGCCTTTGCGCTGGAAATATCTGCAGAGCAGCAGCGCGTAGTAGCAGAAGAAGCGCAGGAGCAGCTGCAGGTGCTGCGCAATGCCATGCGCCGGTTAACGCCCCGGCAAAAAGAAGCGGTGTTCTTCCGCTTTTATGAGAACATGAGCTACGAGGAGATTGCAGACATTTTAAATATTTCTGTTAAAGCCACCTATAAATTAGTAGCCCGCGCCATCCTTATGCTGCGCGATGCCTATAATACTACTCCGCTTGTAAAAGCCATGCTCTCAATGGCCCCGCTGGCAGCGGCGCTGGGCAGCATGCAGCTTTCCCTTCTCATCTGCTCCGCGCAGGATTCCAGCCTCCTTTAAATTTTTTTCAAAAAAGTTTTATTCCCATGGGGTAAAAGGTAAACCTCAGCGCTCCTATACCTGTAACACCACAAAATGGAGCAGCCAACGGATTACGAACACTTTGATACAAGCGATTTTATTGCCGATGATCGTTTCCTGCAATGGGTAAAATTTCCCACGGCAGCAAGTGATGCTTTCTGGAATACCTGGATAGCAGCGCATCCGCATAAACAGTCGCAAACAGCGGCTGCGCGCGCTTTTATACTGGGGTTACAGTTTAAAGAGGAGCTGCCCTCCCAGCTTATGATAAACGCTTCGCTGGAACGTAACCTGGACCGTATTGCGGCCTTGGAGCAAAAGCAGCAGCCGGTAATAAAAGAAAAAGGGCCGCGTAAAATATGGTGGTGGGCTGCTGCCGCCGTGGTGGTGGGTTCCATGGGGCTCATAGGCCGGCAATTATTACCAAAGCCACCTGCCAGAGTGGAGTATACCGGCCTGGCAGATGGTGTGCGTACCATATGGCTGCCAGATAGTTCCAAAGTAATATTAAATGCCAAAGCATCCGTATCCTTTCATGCTAACTGGGCTGCCAATGGCCAGCGGGAAGTATGGCTGGAAGGGGAAGCATTTTTTGATATTAAACCGGCAACGGCACAGGCTTTTGTAGTGCACAGCGGCAACCTGGATATTGATGTATTGGGCACCTCATTCAACGTAAAGAAAGATACTGCCTTTACGAATGTAACCCTGAACACGGGTAAAATAAAAGTGCGGTTTAATGAGCTGCCGGAACAGCCGTTGTTGCTGGCCCCCGGCGATTTTGTACAATATGCTGTAAAGAAAAATAAGATCATCAAGAAAAAAGTAAATGCAGATCTATATGCGGTATGGAAAGACGAAAGGCAGCAGCTGCAAAATGTAACCCTGCAGGAAATGGCTGCTTACATAGAAGATATTTATGGTTACCAGGTAAGTATTAGCAGCGCGGAGCTGGCGCGTACAAAGCTTTCCGGCGGGTTGCGTGTAAAAGATGAAAAGCTGCTGCTGGAAACTTTAGCCTTTGCGCTGAATGTAAAAATTGAAAAAAGCGGAGACACGGTCTTTATTCGACCAAAAAAATAAAAAATAAAATCCCTGATATGCTGACAAATGTACCGTTAAAAATAATGGGCGGCTACGCATTGCTATGTGCGGCCTGTTTGGTGGGGCCTTCCCTGCATGCACAGGACCTGGCAGCCATTAATACACCGGCGTACAACGTGTACCCCTCCCAGGTAGCACGCAAACAAGTGCAAACATTGGGAGAAATATTACAGGTAATAGAAAAGCAGCATGATGTAAGCTTCATTTGCAGATCAGAGCTGCTGCAGCTGAAAATAAATGCCGGAAAAGAAAATTTCAAGGAAAAAGCATTTGTGCGTTCCCTGCTGAATGTAATTAAGCCTTACGGCTTAGAGCTGAAGCAGATCACGGCGCAGCAGTTTGCCATTTCATCTCAGGAGGAAGACTCTCCTTCCTCTCCGGACAGTAATAACGCTAATACACCTGCTAATCTGCAGTTCCTGGGCCAAAGGATCAGCGCAGTAAATAACACGGCGTTTGATAACCGCTACTGGAGCAACATACAGGTGCAGCGTATAAGCGGTACTGTAAGGGGCGCCGGTAATATTCCACTGCCCGGTGTAACGGTTACGGTAAAAGGTACGGGTAACGGCGCAGTAACCAATGCCGACGGCCGGTTTGAGATCAATGTAACAGGCAGCAATGCCGTACTGTTATTTTCTTATGTAGGATACCTGCCTAAAGAAATTACAGTAGGCGATCAGCAGCAGATAGATGTGGTGCTGAATGAAGATACCCGCCAGCTGAACCAGGTAGTTGTAGTAGGTTATGGTACGCAAAAGAAGGTGAACCTTACCGGTGCAGTAGCCATGGTAGGGGAGAAAGAGCTGGCCGGCCGCCCGGTTACCTCAATGTCTACCGCCTTACAGGGCCTGCTGCCCGGCTTAACAGCCATCAACAACACCGGTTTCCCCGGTGCGGGCGGCGCTACGCTGCGTATACGCGGTACAGGTACCACCAACAATGCCAATCCTTTTATATTGATTGACGGAATACCAGGCGATATTAACTTCCTGAACCCAACAGATATTGAAAGCGTATCTGTATTAAAAGACGCCGCTTCTGCCGCCATTTACGGTTCCCGTGCTGCCAATGGCGTTATACTGGTAACTACCAGGAAAGGAAAGCAGAACCAGAAACCGATGCTTAGCTATAATGGCTACTATGGTATACAAAAGCCATATTCGCTGCCTAAAATGGTGAGTGCGCCGGAATATATGGAAATGCTGAATGAGGCCCAGCGTAATGTGAACCTGCCGGAAACCTATACCGCAGAAGATATTCAGAAAGCAAAAGACGGCACAGACCCGGATTATTTTGCCAATACCAACTGGCCTAAAGCCCTGTTCAAAAGCACAGCGCCGCAGCAGGAACATAACCTGAGTGTGAATGGCGGCTCGCAGGATGTTACCTATTACCTGTCCTTTGGCCGGCAGAACCAGGATGGCCTGGTAGTGGGCGACCAGTATAGTGCCGTACGTAATAACGTACGCGCACGCTTGAACGCTATGCGTTTATTTGACATTGTAGATATTGATGGTAACCTTGGGTATATAGACCGTACGCAGAACCAGCCCGCAGGTGGTACGGATGGGGATTCCGGGCCTATTTATACCTCACTGACCATGTCGCCACTGAACCCGGTAAAGTTCAGCAACGGCACCTGGGGGTACGGCGGCGGCTCCAGCAACCCGGTAGCTATTGCTACGGATGGAGGTTATAACAATTTTAAATCACAGGAAGTAACAGGCAATGTTTCCGCCAAGGTGCATATCTGGAAGAACCTTGATTTTACAGGGCAATACGGCACCAATATCATTAACCAGCGCCGCAGCACCTTTAGCCGCAAATTAGATTATTACTACCCGGACACCGGCGCTTTCTGGTACAGCAATGCTACCAGCAACAGCCTGGAAATGCGGGATTATACCAGCCGTATGGAGAACCTGTCCGGCTTATTGAACTATGCGTTCAAGTTAGATAAGCACAATTTCAAGGTGCTGGCCGGTTACCAGCAGGAATCTTACCGCTATGAATCCTGGGCAGCCAGCAAACAGAATTTTTCCAGTGATGATGTACCGGTGTTTAACCTGGGATCCGATAACCCGAATGCTACCGGCGATGGTTACCAGTACGCGCTGCGCTCCTGGTTTGGCCGCCTGAACTATGACTTTAATGAAAAGTATTTGCTGGAGCTGAATGTGCGTTATGATGGCTCCTCACGTTATTCGCCCGACCGCCGTTATGGTACTTTCCCATCTGCATCTGCCGGCTGGCGTTTTACGCAGGAGAACTTTGTAAAGAGCAGCAGCATTAGCCGTTGGTTAAGTGAAGGTAAATTGCGCGCGTCCTACGGCAGCCTGGGTAACCAGTACGGGGCAGATGGTTCTGCTTATTCAGAATGGTATCCTTACATGCAGGTGCTGACCGGCGTAGGTACCATGCCTATAGGTAATATACTTACCAGGGGCGTAGCGCAAACCAACCTGGCTAACCCGCTGCTGCGCTGGGAAAAAGTGAACATGCTGAACATTGGTCTTGACCTGGCCTTCTTTAATAACCGCCTTTCTGTAAGTGCAGACTGGTTTGATAAACAAACAAAGGATGTGCAGCTGAAAGTACCGCAGCCCGATATCTTAGGGCTGGAAGTACCTGACCAGAATGCAGGTGACGTATCCAACAAAGGCTGGGAGCTAAGTGTGGGATGGACAGACCAGATCAAAGATTTTTCCTATGGTTTTACGGCCCAGCTCTCCGATGTACGCAACAAGGTATTAAACCTGGGTGGCGCCCCGCCGGTGCTGGATAACAGGATATTGCAGGTAGGTTATCCCATTAATGCATTTTATGGTTACCGTACAGATGGTTTAGCACAGGAAGGTGATTTTACCAAAGACGCCAACGGTAAGCTGGTGCCCAACTTTGCCATTTTTGATGCAGACCGTGGTAAGGTAGGCCCCGGCGATATTAAGTACCGCGACCTGAATAACGATGGCAAGATAACGGCTGATAAGGACCGTACCGTGATAGGCGATGCATTTCCGCGTTATACCTATTCCCTGCGTGGCAACTTTGGCTGGAAGAATATTGACTTTTCCTTTTTTATACAAGGAGTAGGTAAAGGCAATGGTTATATCAGCAGCATTGGCATACATACCTTCCAGGCATATGGCTCTTACCCGCAGGAGGTGCACCGCGACCACTGGACACCGGAAAACACGGATGCCTGGTACCCGCGCTTTACTTATCTGGATACGCGTAATACCACGGCCCGCCAGTCGGACTACTGGCTGCAGGATGCCGCCTACCTGCGCCTGAAAAATATACAGATCGGTTATACGCTGCCCGGTAACTGGACCAGCCGCCTGCGCATACAACGGTTACGCGCCTACGTATCAATGGACAACCTGTTCACCAAAACCAATTTCTTTTACGCCTACGACCCGGAAACGGTTACCACCAGCGGCGGTACTTACCCGCAGGTGAAAACCTTTGTGTTTGGTCTTAACATTAACTTTAAATAACCACTGCCATGCAGCAACATATATTACGTATAGCCCTGTGCATAACAGCTGTTTGTTTTTTTGCCGGCTGCTCCAAAGATTTCCTGGACCGCGGCGCGCTGGATGCTATTCCCAACGATGAGTTCTGGAAAACAGAAGGACAGCTGAAGCTGGCCGTGAACGCCTGCTACGACTACCTGAAAGGTAAGAACGTAGTGGATATGGAGAACATGGGCGATAATACGGTATACCCGCCCATGACTGATTACCTGGCCATTTCCACCGGCAATTTTGATTTTACCCTGGGTACGGTTAATTCAGAGTGGGTGAACCAGTATAAAGGCATACGCCGCTGTAATCACTTTTTAGAAAACTATCAGAAGGCCACCGGCATTCAGCAGGCAAAAATGAACCAGTATGCCGGTGAGGTGCGTTTTCTGCGCGCTTTCCTGTACAGCTACCTGAGCTTTTTTTACGGTGACATACCACTGGTGACCAATACCCTGAACATTGGCGATGATATAGTGTACGGCCCCCGCACACCGCGTGCGCAGGTGGCGGATTTTATATTACAGCAGCTGGATTCTGCTGCCACAGAGTTGCCGGCCACCTACGCCGCCGCAGACCTGGGCCGTATTACCAAAGGCGCTGCACTGGGCTGGAAATCGCGCGTGGCGCTGTTCTATGGCAAGTATGATGTAGCAGAAGCAGCTGCCAAAGCAGTCATGGACCTGAACATATACCAGTTGTACACAGCCGGTGGTACTAATAGTTATAATGAGCTGTTCACCCAGAAAGGCAAGCTAAGCGCAGGCGCTAATAAGGAAACCATACTGGCCAGGTTGTACCTCATAGATGTATCTATGCACAACATGAGCCGGGAATGCCAGGTGCCGGATCAAACCTCCCGCTTTTGCCCTACCAAATCACTGGTGGATGCCTATTTGTGTACCGATGGTATGCCCATTGAAAAATCGCCGTTATACAATGAAGGTGCGCAGCAGGCCTATGGAGATGTGTTTCAGAACCGCGACCCGCGCATGCCGCAGACCATACTGGCGCCTGGCGGCAGCTGGGGTGGTAAGGATGATGGCGACCAGGATGCCAACCCTTCCGACATTTTTAACCTGCCAAAATTCAATTCAGATAAAAAAGGCAGCGTAACTGCTACCGGTTACTACTTTACCAAGTATGTAACGGTATCTGCAGTGGCTACCTACAACAAAGACCCGAACGACATTCACATTATGCGGTTGGCAGAAGTATTGCTGAACTATGCAGAAGCACGTGAAATGCAGGGCAAGCTTACCCAGGCCGACCTGGATATAACCATCAACAAGCTCCGCGACCGTGTAGGCATGCACCACATGATCATTGCGGAGCTGGGCGCCTGGGGCATGGACCTGCGCACTGAAATACGCCGGGAGCGCCGCGTAGAGCTGGCGCTGGAAGGGCAGCGCTACTTTGACCTGCTGCGCTGGAAACAGGGCAGTCTGCTGGCCGCAGATGTAAAAGGCATGAAAAAAGCCTTTGTACCCAGCTATATGCAGCAGTATGTAGCCAGCGTGCCGGTAGATGCAAATGGTTACATGATCGTGAATACGGGCCGCCGTTTTGTTGATCCTAAGAATTACCTGTGGCCTATACCCTTAACACAATTCCAGCGGAATGCTGAGCTGGGGCAGAATACAGGATGGGAGTAAATTTTGAATGAGTATTATGAAGTATTGTATAATAATAAACCTGTGCATTTTGCTGGCTGCGTGCAGCACTAACAAAACTGCTACAGGAACGGAAACCATGCCGGCTGATACCATTAAGGTATTAACCTACAATATTCATCATGCAAACCCGCCGTCTAAGAAAGATGTAATAGACCTGGATGCTATTGCCGCTGTTATTAACCGACAGCATCCTGATCTTGTGGCTTTGCAGGAAGTGGATGTACATACCGGCCGCTCCGGCCGCGATGTGCATGAGGCGGAAGTGCTGGCAGCCAAAACCGGCATGCACGCACAGTTTGCGAAAGGTATACCTTATGATGGCGGTGAGTATGGCATTGCCGTATTATCCCGCTATCCCATACAGGAGGGGCATGCTTATCAGCTGCCATCAGCCCCGGGTTCCAAAGGGGAGCCGCGTGCCTTATGTACGGTTACAGTAAAGCTGAAGAACGGCCGGCGTGTAATGATGGCCAGCACACACCTGGATGTATTAAAACCGGATACTGACCGCTTGTTACAAATGCGTGAAATAAGCCGCTTACTGGGCCAGGCAGGTATGCCGGTAATACTGGCCGGTGATTTTAATGCTAAGCCGGGCAGCGCTGCCATACAGGTGCTGGACAGCGCCTTTACCCGCACCTGCGATGACTGCCCGTTCACCATCCCGGTGGATGCGCCTAACCGTACCATAGACCTGGTAGCCTATGCCCCGGCAAAGGCTTTTCATGTAATAGAACATACCGTGATACCGGAACGCTATGCATCGGACCACTTACCCGTAGCGGTTAAGCTGGTGCTGTTGCAATGAATTAAATTATGATTTCCCGCATTTAAGTCATAAATTAAAAGCCTTCTGTCAACCAAATCACGTTATCTAACATCAAACCGGAAAAACATGTCTGAAAATTCGATGGAAAATTCCCGCAGAGGGTTTATCAGTAAGTTAGCCAAAGGAGTAGTAGGCGCTTCCCTGTTCCCAAACATTATTACTGCTGCAGATAGAAAGCGTAACCTGGAATCACTGTCACGCATAGGCGAAAAATACAGTGCTAATGACCAGATCCAGATTGCGCTGATAGGCGCGGGTGGTATGGGCTCTGCCGATACCAATACGGCTATTACGGTGCCGGGCGTAAAATTAATTGCAGCCTGTGACCTGTACGACGGCCGTTTGGCGGATGCTAAAAAGAAATGGGGTAATGATATTTATACTACCCGTGATTACAAAGAGATACTGGAACGTAAGGATGTGGATGCCGTGATCATTGCTACGCCTGATTTCTGGCATAAGGATATTTCGGTGGCTGCCATGAACAAAGGCAAATCCGTGTACTGTGAAAAGCCCATGGTACATGAGATTGGCGAAGGCCCTGCCGTGGTGGAAGCACAGCAAAAGAACGGTAAGGTAGTGTACCAGGTAGGCAGCCAGGGCATGAGCTCACTGGGTAATGAAAAAGCCCGGCAGCTGCTGAAAGACGGCGCTATTGGTAAGCTGAACTACGCAGAAGGTTTTTGGGCGCGTATGTCGCCACAGGGCGCCTGGCAGTACCCCATACCGGCAGATGCATCGCCTAAAACAGTGGATTGGGAAACTTACCTGCTGCATGCGCCTAAACGTGAATTTGACCCGCTGCGTTTCTTCCGCTGGCGTAATTATAGAGATTATGGCACCGGTGTTTCCGGCGACCTGTTTGTGCACCTGTTCTCCAGCCTGCACTTTGTAACCGGTTCCATAGGGCCCAATAAAGTAATGGCTACCGGGGGGCTGCGTTACTGGAACGATGGCCGTGAGGTGCCGGACATTATGCTGGGTATGTTCGATTACCCGGAAACAGCGGCACATCCTGCATTTAACCTGTCGTTGCGGGTGAACTTTGTGGATGGTACCGGCGGCACCAACTACCTGCGCATGGTAGGCAGTGAAGGTTCTATGACGGTAGAGTGGGATAAGGTAACCCTGCTGCGGAACAAAGGAGATGAGGAAGATCCTTTACTGAAAAGTAAAAAAACGGAAGGCGCTGCTAATGCTAACGGCCGGCAATATGTGTATGACCGGAAAAGCATGCTGCCGCCTGAGAAGCTGGAGTATGTAGCGGATGCAGGTTATAAAGGCGCGCATTTTGATCACTTCTATAACCTGTTCAATGCTATGCGTACCGGTGGTAAGGTGCATGAAGATGCGCTGTTCGGCTACCGTGCAGCCGCACCGGCATTGCTGTGTAACGACAGCTATTTCCAGAATAAAATTATTGGATGGGACCCGAAAGAACTGAAATTGATAAACAAGTAAAAAATACTGATCATGAGAAAATTATTTGTTCCGGCTTTATCTGTGTTAACCGTTGCTGCAATGGCATGCGGTAATGCATCTACCCCGGAAAGCAGCACCGATTCCACCACTGTGAGCGCTGATACAACCGCAGCTGCTACTGCCTCTACTGCAGATACGGCGCCGGCCAATGTATTAACCGATGCTGAAAAAGCAGATGGCTGGAAATTGTTGTTTAACGGGCAGAACCTGGATGGCTGGCATATTTACAAGGGCAAAACCTCCAATAGCTGGGTAGCAGAAAATGGTACCCTGCATTGCCTGGGCAGCGAAAAAGATAAAAGTGATAAAAGGGCCGATCTTACTTCCGATGGCACCTATGATAATTTTGAGCTGCAGGCCGACTGGAAGCTGGCTCCTAAAGGCAACAGCGGCATCATTTACCTGGCATCAGAAGAATTTGATGCAGCGTATAAGAGCGGCCCGGAATATCAATTGATAGATGATGAGAACTTCCCTGAAAAGCTGGAAGGCTGGCAAAAGACCGGCGCTAACTACGCTATGGGCGATCCGCTGGTAGCTGCTGCAAAACCCATTGGCGAATGGAACCAGGCCCGCATTACTGTAAATAAGGGGCATGTGGAACACTGGCTGAACGGGCAAAAAACAGCTGAATATACTATTGGCTCACCGGAGTGGAAGAAAGCCAAGGAAACCGGTAAATGGAAAGATGCCAAGGGATATGGCGCTACCAAAAAGGGCCATATAGACCTGCAGGACCATGGCAGCGAAATTTGGTTTAAGAATGTAAAGATCAAAGAGCTGAAGTAATCAGCACTTACTACATAAAAAAAGCATCTCACGTACATGAGATGCTTTTTTGTTATAGGTAGCTGGTGACTATTTTTTCACCGCTGCATCATAGTTTTTGCTAACGGCATCCCAGTTAACAGCATTCCAGAATGCTTTCAGGTATTCCGGGCGGCGGTTCTGATATTTCAGGTAGTAAGCATGTTCCCATACGTCCACACCTAAAACAGGAGTGCCTTTAACTTCAGCCACATCCATCAGGGGATTGTCCTGGTTGGGGGTAGAAGTTACTTCCAGTTTGCCATCCTTTACAATTAACCAGGCCCAGCCAGAACCAAAGCGGGTAGCGCCGGCAGCGTTCAGCTTTTCTTTGAACTCATCAAAAGAGCCAAAGGTGCTTTTAATAGCTTCGGCCAGTGCGCCTTTAGGCTCGCCGCCTGCATTGGGGCCCAGGATCTGCCAGAAGAAGCTGTGGTTCCAGTGACCGCCGCCATTGTTGCGTACAGCAGGGCTTATTTTACCGGCGCTGGCTACCAGCTCATCCAGTGATTTATTTTCATGCTCAGTACCGGCAACGGCTTTATTCAGGTTATCTACATAAGCCTGATGGTGTTTGCCATGGTGAATTTCCATGGTGGTTTTATCAATATGCGGTTCCAATGCGTCGGTTGCATATGGTAAGCTCGGAAGTGTAAATGCCATAACTTGATTTTTTATGGTTAATGAATAAGTATAAATTTTACGGGTTTCAAATTTACTGCCTAATAGGGGAATAATCAAACATAGTTAGTCCATAGTCTATAGTCTATATCCATGGCATACAACATATGGCAGTAGTGCAAAGGATTACAGGTGATTGTTAACAGGGGTTTAAATAATACAAAAGATTGCAGAAATAACATTAGTGCCTCAGCATTATGTTAGCTGTGGCACAATTGATACAGGCAGTGGACTATGGACTATGGACCGGCATTGACCCGCCTGCAAAATAACCTTGCACATATAGGTTTTTATTTTAAATTTACAGAATAAGCGTTGCAACAGCTTTTCATATACATATTTTTTCGTATATACTAATACGTGAGAGCCCGTTTCATTATTGTTTGTTTAAAACTTAACGTATGCAGACTGAAGACCCTGGCATGAAACCAAACCCATCCACCGCAGCATTGCAGAAGGAGCACAGGCAATTAAAAGAACGCGTACAGTGGCTGGAAAACATGCTGCATCATGTGCCGGCAATGGTGTTTACCGCCGACCAGCGCAACAGCCAGGTAAGCTGGTGTAATGCATATATGGAAACCTTTACCGGTTACACTTTAACGGAAATGCATACACTGGGCCTGGAATTTTTCCGGCAATTCATACACCCTGATGATTTTGAGATAACCCGTATTGCCCAGGAATCTTTCCAGAACAATAAGAATATTTTTGGCGGCGTAACCCGGGTGCGGCCCCGTGGGCAGCGCGACTGGCGCTGGCTGGTGGGCTTAACCATTCCTTTCAGTCATGATGAGAAAGGGGAGGTAAAAGATGTGATCTGCACCTTCCTGGACCTGACCATGGCCATTGATACCCATACCCAGCTGGCCGATGCAATGAGCGAAGTGCTGCGCCGGCAGAATGAGAGCCTGCTGCATAAGCTCACCTTTCGTGAAAAAGATGTGCTGGCGCTGGCCGTAAAGGGCTTGAACAATAAAGAGATTGCCCAGCAGCTGAACCTGAGCCGCCATACGGTGGAAACCCACCGCAAGAACATACGCCTGAAGCTAAAGGTGCGGAATACTACAGAGCTGGTGACCATTGCCCGTAAGATCGGGTTCCAGTAAGAACATATTAACAAAATTTTTTAAAAAATACCCAAGCTTGGGTATTTCATCGCAGAAGAAACACGACTAATTTAGTGAGTGTTAATAGTATCAGGGATTCCTGTTTACTATAACCATTAGGAAAAGGCCTTCATCCGTTGTTTGTTTTTCCTTAACATATATATTCGGCAATTTGGTTATATTTATTCTCTAAATCCAAATCCCTGCATATGCCGAGTATTGTATTTACCACCATCATTGTCCTTTTAATTCTCTGGGTTTTCTTTTCGTCGTTTGTAACCGTCCAGCAAGGTACTATTGCAATTACTACTATTTTCGGCAAGTACAGCCGTATCATGCGCCCCGGTTTAAACTTCAAGATCCCCATAATTGAAAAGGTATTTAAACGCATTTCTATCCAGAACCGCTCTGTGGAGCTGGAGTTCCAGGCCATTACCATTGACCAGGCGAATGTGTATTTCAAGGCCATGCTGCTGTATGCCGTATGGAACCAGGAAGAAGAGACCATTAAAAGCGTAGCTTTTAAATTTATGGATGAACGCAGCTTTATGCAGGCGCTCATCCGCACTATTGAAGGCAGTATCCGTGGTTTTGTGGCTACCAAGCGCCAGTCTGAAGTGCTGGGCCTGCGCAAGGAAATTACGGAGAACGTAAAGGAGCAGATCGACAAAACGCTGGAAGGCTGGGGTTATCACCTGCTGGATCTGCAGATGAACGACATTACCTTTGATGACGCCATTATGAAATCCATGGCGCAGGTAGTGGCTTCCAACAACCTGAAAGCAGCTGCTGAAAACGAAGGCCAGGCTTTGCTGATCACCAAAACCAAAGCAGCAGAAGCAGATGGTAATGCCATTAAAATAGCTGCAGAAGCTGAGCGGCAGGCTGCCCAGCTGCGCGGTCAGGGTGTGGCGCTGTTCCGGGAAGAAGTGGCCAAGGGTATGACCATGGCTGCCAAAGAAATGCAGCAGGCCAACCTGGATACTTCCGTGATCCTGTTCTCCATGTGGACGGAAGCCATTAAACACTTTGCCGAAAACAGCAAGGGCAACGTGATCTTCCTGGACGGTTCTTCTGAAGGCATGGACCATACCATGCAACAGATGATGGGAATGAATAAGCTGATGGAACAGGGAAACAGGAAGTAATTACGAATTGTCAATTACGAATTGGGTTACTCATAACAAAAAGCCCTGCATATTTTTGCAGGGCTTTTTTTATCGGACTACTTAATTCCTGGGCAAATAATAGCACGGGGGCTATGAGTATGCATAAGAGCATACTGGTTAATAAACGTGTAAATTTTTACATGTCTCGACCTGGGATTTTAGATTTGGTAAAGTTCTGTACCGCGTGTTTGCGGGTATTATATAATCATTAATTATGGGTGTAACGTGGGTTTACAGAGGCTGTATTGAAATTACGGATTTTGGTTTTGGAAATGGAATTTTTCCTGGGGTTTTAATTTACTTTGGTAGTGCTTCATTTTGCAGGTCCAAAGCCGGACTGCGCCCGCCTGGTTGGATGGCTATTGGGCGGTATCAAGCGGATGGGCTTTGGAGGGTTGATGAGGCGTTGGTGGTTCGTGTCACGCCGGGCAAAGGTCCTTGCTTTGGACCTGCAAAAATTCAGTAGTGCGTTTATCAGAAATGGAATATCGCTGGAATGTTAATGTTGCGTAATTATAGTGCAATATGTAATTGATGTATCTGTGCCGCAAATCAGTAATGCGTGATTACTTTCTGCAACCCATTCACTATATCAATCCTGCATCAACGCAGGCCCTCATTTTATTGAAATGGCTGTGTCCCCAAATTCGTAATTATTCATAATCACGATTATTTTCAATGGCATTCCCCGCTTGGCGGGGCAGGCTATGCGCCGCTTTGGGCGGGGTCGTAATTGATAATTCGTAATTAACCTCAGCGCAGTCTTCTTTTCTCAAAGAATGTTTTTACCAGCTGCAGGCTTTCGGTTTCTCCCGGGCCTTGTTCCAGCCTGGTTTTGGGGTGAAAGGGAATGTGGTCGCCGGTGGAGCGGCGGTAGCTGTGTTTATCATCGCGGGCTGCATAAACAATGCGGCCTATTTTGCTCCAGTATAAAGCGCCGGCGCACATCAGGCAGGGCTCCAGGGTTACATAGAGGGTTGCCTCCATCAGGTATTTGCTGCCCAGCGAATTGAAGGCGGCTGTTAAGGCAATCATTTCTGCATGGGCCGTACAATCGTTTAGGCGCTCTACCTGGTTGTAGCCGCGGCCAATAACCTGCTCATTCATCACTACTACGGCGCCTACCGGTACTTCGCCATCGTCAAAAGCTTTGCGGGCTTCTTTCAGCGCCTGCTGCATGAAATAATTATCGTCCATAACTATTGGTAGGATTTTATATCCCGGTTGGTTTTCTGCAAAGGAAATGTAAAAAATACGGTACTACCTGTGCATCCTGTAAGGATGGATATTTTGCTAATACTGCATCATCCGGGTAAGGTTCATTGATGCGCCCCAGCAGAAAACCTGCATCAACAATGGCGCTGACCCATTGGGTAAGCGTTCTGTTAAACATGGGTACTTTAAAGTTAGAGAACTGCTCCTGCCGCTTACCGGCTGCGCTGCTAAAAGTCCATTCTGCTACTTTTCCGTTCTGGTAGTTAAAATAACCCCCAATTTCTACCGCATATGTTTCACCTGCTGCATTCCTTAAATTCTTGCGATGCGGAGTATCAAAGCAGGGATGGGTAATGGAAAATTGAAAAAAGCCGCCTGGTTTCAACACCCGGAAAGCTTCTTTCAGTGCTTCTTCCGGATGGGGAATATCCATCAGGCACATGAAGGAGGTAGCAAAGTCGAACTGCTGGTTGTTAAAGGGCAGCTTAGCGGCGCTGGCTATAGAATAGGTAATGCCCAGGGGATCCTTATCTTCTGCTTCCTTTGCGTGCGCAATAAAATTCTCTGCAATATCCACAGCCTGTAAGGCAGCGCCGTTCTTTGCCAGCAGCCGGGTATTGGCGCCTTCCCCGCAGCCAATATCAATACCGGAAAGCCCTTTTATTTCCGGCAATAGCTTAAAGAATGCGGGAGTGTTATAACCATCCCGGTGAATATCAAATCCCGCCCGGGCCAGTATGGTCCAGGCTTCTGCATTTTCATTCCAATGTTGTCCTGCTTCCTGTTCATTCATGGGAATTAGCTTTCTGTCATCTTAATAAATTCGTCCTCTGTTAGTATGCGGATGGTGTTGATCTTCTTTGCTTTTTCCAGCTTGCTGCCGGCATCTTCACCTACTACCAGGTAATTGAGCTTGCTGCTTACGCCACTCAGTATTTTACCACCCTGCTGTTCTACCATTTCTTCCGCATCACTGCGTTTCAGCTTGGCTAAAGTGCCGGTGAACAGGAAGGTTTGGCCTTCCAGGCTGCCACTGCCGGATTGGGAGGATTTATTATTGACCAGTGTTACACCCAGCGATTCCAGCTTTTTCAGCACAGCTATATTATCTGCATTGGCAAAGAACTGCGTAATGGAGCCGGCCACTTTAGGGCCAATGTCTTCCAGTTCCAGCAGCTGCTCCGCCGTCCAGTTCGTATAGTCTAAGAGGTGATGAATGGCATTGGCCAGTGTTTTGGCAGTGGTTTCTCCTACATAACGGATGCCCAGGCCAAAGATCAGCCGGTGCAGGGGCTGTGTTTTGGATTGCTCAATAGCTGATTGCAGGTTATCCAGGGATTTTTTACCAAAACCTTCCAGCTTTGCCAGCTCAGTAAAATCCATCTCATAAATGCCGGGAATATCTTTCATTAATCCCAGGGTATAGAATTTACGCACATTGCTTTCACCCAAACTGCGTATATCCATGGCATCCTTACTCACAAAATGGATCATGCGTTCTATTACCTGCGCTTCGCAGTTAATATTGGGGCAGCGCCAAACGCTTTCTCCTTCCGGTTTTTCCAGCTTGCTGTTACATACGGGGCAGTTCTTGGGAAATACAATATCCTGCTCAGAACCATCGCGCAGGTCTGCCACGGACTTTACAATGTAGGGGATCACATCACCGGCTCTTTCTACCAGCACGGTATCGCCTATTTTCAGATCTTTTTCCTTTACCACATCTTCATTGAACAGGGAAACAGAGCCCACGGTTACGCCGCCAATAGGCACGGGATCAATTTTAGCTACCGGTGTAATAGAACCGGTGCGGCCTACCTGGAACTCTACTTTCCGCAGCTTGCTGGTAGCCTGCCGGGCTTTGAATTTATAGGCAATGGCCCAGCGCGGGTGGTGGGTGGTCATGCCCAGCTTATCCTGCAGGGTATAGTCATTTACCTTTATCACCATGCCGTCTATTTCATAGGGCAGGTTATCCCGTTCTTCTTCAAATTTCAATACGTAGTCAATTACAGCGTCTATGCCTTTCACTACTCTCTTTTCCTTGCCGGGACTGCGGAAACCCAGGTGGCTCAGGAGGTCCAGCGTATTGCTATGGGTTTGGATCTCTTTAGGCTCTTCCTTTCCTTTATCCATTACATGATAGCTCATGTGGTACAGGAAGGCTTCCAGCCCGCGTTTGGCTACTTCGCGCGGGTCTACCATGCGCAGGGAGCCGGATGCGGCATTACGTGG
This sequence comes from Chitinophaga sp. GbtcB8, assembly GCF_019091455.1. Lineage (GTDB taxonomy): Bacteria > Bacteroidota > Bacteroidia > Chitinophagales > Chitinophagaceae > Chitinophaga. The sequence continues at coordinate 41,061 of NZ_JAGXJN010000004.1, read as the reverse complement.
GTTGGCCAGCGGCGGCAGGTTATCTGCAGTGCGCTGATCGTTATAGGCTTTAAAAGTGTTTTTGTTGATAAGCACCTCGCCCCGGATCTCAATAGATTGAATGCCATAGGCGCTGAAGTTGGCGGAGAGGGGAATATTGCGGATCTGCCGGATGTTAACGGTAATATCTTCTCCGGCTACGCCATCACCACGGGTGGCGCCCCGTACCAGGCGGTCGTTTTCATAGATCAGGGAAATACTGGCCCCGTCAAACTTAGGCTCTATACAATATTCAATATCTGTAAGGCCGGTGAGCTCGCGTGCTTTGCGGTCCCAGTCTACCAGGTCGTCGGAATTGTAAGAGTTGTCAAGGCTCAGCATGGGCACCAGGTGCTGTACGGTAGGGAACGATTTGCTTAAGCCCAGCGCTACCCGCTGTGTGGGCGAATCAGGGCTTACCAGGTGCGGATTTTCCTGTTCCAGCTGTTTAAGCCAGGCAAACAGCTGGTCGTACTCAAAGTCGCTCAGCACCGGATCGCTTTGTACATAATAGCGCCAGTCATTGTAAATGATCACGCGCTGCAAGGCTTCCAGTGTTTCTTCCGGGTTATTGAGCAGCTGTTGTTTGCTTAATTTACCCAGCAGCGTTTTGGCCAGCTGGGCAAGGGTGCGTTCTATTTCCTTCGTATACATATATTCAAAACTGTGCGTAAATTTAGTTTTTATACATAATACTCCCTCATGAAGTTATTACCCATTTGCTGTATGGCCCTCCTGTGCTGGAGCTGCAGCAGTAAAAAACAAGCCGACCTTATTATTCATCATGCAAAGATCTATACGGTGGATGCGCATTTCAGCCAGGCGCAGGCAATGGCTATCCATCATGGAAAGATAGTAGCCATTGGTGACGAGCAGGAAATACTGGAAAAGTATACTGCTCCGCAGGTGCAGGATGCAGGCAGCCATTTCATATACCCGGGATTTATTGATGCCCATGCCCATTTTATAGGTTATGGTTTTAGCCTGCAGCAGGTGAACCTGGTGGGTACCCAAAGCTGGCGGGAGGTAATAGATCGTGTAAAAACCTTTACAGCAGCCCATCCACCGGCTGCAACACAGTGGGTGATGGGCCAGGGCTGGGACCAGAACGACTGGCCGGAGAAAGCCTTTCCTGATAAAACAGTGCTGGATAGCCTGTTTCCCCATACGCCGGTTTTATTGGGTAGGGTAGACGGCCATGCGGCCATTGCCAACCAGGCAGCATTGGATGCAGCCAGCGTACATGCAGGGCAAACTTTAACAGGTGGTGTAGTTGAAACAAAGAATGGGAAGCTCACCGGGATCTTAATAGACAATGCAGTGGGGATAGTATTTGACAAAGCGCCGCAACCCACCAGCGCCCTTTTGCAAAAAGCATTACAGGATGCAGCTGCCAGCTGTTTTGCAGCAGGCCTAACCACTATTGCGGATTGCGGCATTATGAAAAATGAGGCATTGATGATCGATAGCCTGCAGCAACAGCAGCTTTTGAAAATGCGTTTATACGTGCTGTTAACAGACAGCACGGAGAACTACGACTACTTTTTACCCAAAGGCCCTTATCGTACGGATCATATAAACATAGCCGGTTTTAAATGTTATGCAGATGGAGCTTTAGGCTCCCGCGGGGCCTGCCTGTTACAGGATTATACAGATAAACCAGGCTGGAAGGGCTTTCTGCTGAAGGATAGCAGCTATTTTGCCATGCGGGCCGCACAGCTGATCAACACAAAGTTCCAGTTATGCACGCATGCCATTGGCGATTCTGCCAACCGCGAAATACTGCGTATATACAGCCACGTATTAAAGGGTAAGAACGACCGGCGCTGGCGTATAGAACATGCGCAGATAGTGGCCCCGGAAGATGTGCCTTTGTTTGGGCAGTACAGCATTATCCCATCTGTACAGCCTACGCTTGCCACCTCTGATATGTACTGGGCCGGCGCCCGCCTGGGGCCGGAGCGTCTTAAAAGCGCTTATATCTACCAGCAGCTGTTGCAGCAAAATGGCTGGATGCCGCTGGGGACCGACTTCCCGGTAGAAGATATTAATCCCCTAAAAACATTCCTGGCAGCAGTAGCCCGTATGGATGCCAATAACTATCCGCCCGGCGGCTTTCAGAAAGAGAATGCATTAACCCGGCAGCAGGCCTTGCAGGGCATGACCATTTGGGTAGCTAAAGGTTGTTTTGAAGAGGATACCCGCGGCAGCCTGGAGCCGGGTAAGCTGGCAGACCTGGTAATACTGGACCATGATCTGATGGAAATGCCGTTGGACTCAGTGCTGAAAACTAAAGTGCTGGCTACTTTCAGCGGAGGGGAACAAGTATATAAAGCAGGTGGTGTAAAATAATTTTCGTTGATATAAAAAAATCCCATAACTTTTATAATACATTACGCTCATTCAACCAAGCGGACGGCCATCCCTAAGAAACCGAATACCAATACAACAAAGAGCAAGCTAACATTTAAGAATTCCACGTTTTTATAGCTATGCAGGCAAAGAACATTAATGCGCATCTGACAGAGATCAGTACCTACTTTAAAATGGCTATTTCGGTAGACTGTGTCATCTTTGGCTTTGACAATGATGAACTAAAAGTATTGCTGATAAAATCCGACCTCAATGAATTTACAGGTAAATGGTCATTACTGGGCGATATTGTACGCCCTGAAGAAGAGCTGGACGAAGCGGCCTACCGTGTGCTGAAAACCCGCACAGGCCTGGATCATGTGTACATGGAGCAGGTGCAGACCTTTGGCGGCGTGCAGCGGCATCCCGCAGGACGGGTAATTACAGTAGCCTATTATTCACTGGTGAACATAGAGCAGAATGAGCTGAAAAAGCACGGGAACGAGCTGCACTGGCATACTGTGAAGAATGTAACGGATATGGCTTTTGATCACCGGGAAATTTTACACAGCTGTCACGAGCGTTTAAAGCATAAGGTCATAGAGCAGCCGGTAGGCTTTAACCTGTTACCTAGAAAATTCTCCCTGCGCGAGCTGCAAAACCTGTATGAAGCCATACTGGATGTAAAGCTGGACCGGCGCAACTTCAGAAAGAAATTTTTATCGATGGACCTGTTGGTTGATCTGCATGAAGAAGAGGATGATGTACCGCACCGGCCGGCCCGCTTGTATAAATTCAATTTTGAAAAATACGATCAGCGGAAGAAGCGGTATTTAGGGATTGGGTTCTGAGTGGACTATGGTCCATCGATCTCTTAAAGCGTAATTAATACGCTTTTAAAAAAAATTTCTTTTTAACAAAAATTTAAGCTAAGATTGTGTAAGTGATACACATCCTTAGATGTTGTAACCATAGAACCAAGATTTAAGCTGAAAACCAAAATCTGAATTAATCACGCTATTCTGTTTTAAAGCAAACTTGTTATCGTCTTTTTTGAAAAGGAAAACCTATTTGTTACCGTCATTCTAAAAAGAAACAAGCCATTTTATTTAATGAACCAGGAAGATCCAGGATCAACATACTGCTGATTTATAATTCCACGTAATGAAAACTTGTAGTCTTTCCGCAATTTGCCGGATGCCTTGTTGTTTTACTTTCCCTTGCACAGTATTTTTTGCGCAGGGGAAAGTAATTCCGGGCGACTAACTTTCCTTTAAAAATGCAGCCATAAAAAAAGTGGCCACAAAATGCGGCCACTTCCTGATATAAAGATCAATTACATATTCCTTCTATACTGCCCGCCTACTTCATACAGCGCATGTGTAATTTGCCCCAGGGAACAGTGTTTCACCGTTTCCATCAGCTCCGCAAACAGGTTACCGTTATTTACCGCTACCTGTTGCAGCTGCTTTAAAGCATTTACACTTTTATCTGCATGCCGTGCTTGAAACGCCTGCAGCGTATTGATCTGAAATTCTTTTTCTTCCGTGGTGGAACGGATCACTTCTGCCGGTATAATGGTAGGGGATCCTTTTTTATTCAGGAAAGTATTCACACCCACGATCGGGTATTGCCCGTCATGTTTCAGTGATTCGTAGTATAAGCTTTCTTCCTGGATCTTATTACGCTGGTACATTCTTTCCATAGCGCCCAGCACCCCGCCGCGTTCTGTGATCCGGTCAAATTCCAGCAGCACAGCTTCTTCCACCAGGTCGGTCAGCTCTTCAATAAAGAAAGAACCCTGTATAGGATTTTCATTTTTGGCCGTACCCAGCTCCTGGTTAATGATCAGCTGAATGGCCATAGCACGGCGTACACTTTCTTCCGTAGGCGTGGTAATGGCTTCATCGTATGCATTTGTGTGCAGGGAATTGCAGTTGTCATAAATAGCGTACAGGGCTTGCAGGGTGGTGCGGATGTCATTAAAATCTATTTCCTGCGCGTGCAGGCTGCGGCCGGAGGTTTGAATATGATATTTCAGCTTTTGTGAACGGTCGTTGCCCTTATATTTCTGACGAATGGCTTTGGCCCATATGCGGCGCGCCACGCGGCCTATTACAGCATATTCAGGATCCATGCCATTGCTGAAAAAGAAAGAGAGGTTGGGTGCAAAATCATCTATATGCATACCCCGGCTCAGGTAATACTCCACATAGGTAAAACCATTCGCTAAGGTAAAAGCCAGCTGTGTAATAGGGTTGGCGCCTGCTTCCGCAATATGGTAACCGGAAATGCTTACAGAGTAAAAGTTGCGTACCTGCTGTTTAATAAAATAATCCTGCACATCGCCCATAAGCTTTAATGCAAATTCGGTGGAGAAAATGCAGGTGTTCTGCGCCTGGTCTTCTTTCAGTATATCTGCCTGCACGGTGCCCCGCACAGTATTTAAAGCGTGTGCTTTTATTTTTTCATATACATCCCTGTCCAGCACTGCATCGCCGGAAATGCCCAGCAGCTGCAGGCCTAAGCCACTGTTGCCCTTTGGCAGACCGCCATTATAATGCGGTAAGGGATGTGCTTTGAACTTTGCTTTAATGCGCTGCTGTACCTGTTCCGTTAACCCGTTCTCCGAAATGTATTTTTCACATTGCTGGTCAATGGCTGCATTCATGAAAAAGGCCAGCAGTATGGGCGCGGGGCCATTAATGGTCATGGATACAGAGGTTTTGGGATCACAAAGATCAAACCCGCTGTACAGTTTTTTAGCATCATCTACCGTGGCAATGCTTACCCCGGAATTGCCTACTTTTCCATAAATATCGGGGCGGTGGGCAGGGTCTTCCCCATAAAGGGTAACACTGTCAAACGCAGTGCTGAGGCGCTTTGCCGGCTGGTCCAGTGTTACGTAGGGGAAACGTTTAATGGTCCCTTCCGGGCCCCCTTCCCCGGAAAACATACGGGTGGGGTCTTCCCCTTCCCGTTTCAGCGGGAACACGCCGGCTGCATAGGGGAATTCACCCGGCAGGTTTTCCGTAAGCTGCCAGCGCAGTATATCGCCCCAGTCTTTGTATTGCGGTAAGCTGATCTTGGGAATGCGCGACTGCGAAAGGCTGGCTGTATATAAAGGCAGCTTGATCACTTTGTTCCTTACCTGGAACTCATAGTGATCTGCAGTGTATTGCTGCTGCAGCTTTGGCCAGTTCTCAATCAGCTGCAGGCAGCTGGGGTGCAGCTGCTGTTGCAGATGGGCCTTTATGTTATTCAATTCATCTTTGGCCTTTACCTCCTGCATAGCCAGCACTCCTTCCAGCTGGTACAGCTGGCTGGCAATGGCGCTTTGTTCATTTACCCATTTACCATAATCATGGATCACCTCTGTGATCTCTGACAGGTAGCGCACCCGCGCAGGAGGAATGATCTGCGATTTGGTAGTGGTATCCCGGGGCCGCTCATGAGTTACTTCTCCAAAGCGTACCCCATTCTTTGATTCAATAATATGGATCACTTTTTCAAACAGCTGGTTAATACCGGCGTCATTGAACTGGGAGGCAATGGTGCCTACCACCGGCAGGTCTTCGTCCTTTGCGGTCCATAAGCCATGATTGCGTTTGTATTGTTTGCGCACATCATGCAAGGCATCTAAGGCGCCGGCTTTATCAAACTTGTTGATAGCAATGGTATCTGCATAATCCAGCATGTTGATCTTTTCCAGCTGGGAGGCTGCGCCGTATTCCGGCGTCATTACATACAGGGATACATCGCAGTGGTCTGTAATAGCCGTATCACTTTGGCCAATACCGGAAGTTTCCAGGATAATGAGGTCAAACCCTGCCTGCTTGCAGATGTCTACCGCTTCCTGGATATGTTCACTGATGGCTTTATCACTTTCACGGGTAGCCAGGGAGCGCATATAGGCGCGGGGATGGTGAATGGAGTTCATGCGGATCCGGTCGCCCAGCAAAGCGCCACCGGTCTTTTTCTTGGAGGGATCCACAGAGATCACTGCCACGGTCTTATCTTCAAAGTTGTGCAGGAAGCGGCGCACCAGCTCATCTGTTACACTACTTTTACCGGCCCCGCCGGTACCGGTAATACCCAGTACGGCCTTGGTTTTTTGCTGGTCTGGCTGCCAGTCGGGCAGCTGGTCGTTTTCTGCAATGGTAATGGCCTGCGCAATGATCTTGTATTGTTTATCGGCTAATTTCTGCAGCTGCCCGTTCAGCACGGGTACGGTCAGAAAATCGCACTGGCGTATTACATCTTCGATCATGCCTTCCAGGCCCATGTGCCGTCCGTCATCCGGGGAGTACAGGCGGGTAATGCCATAGGCATGCAGCTCATCAATTTCAACCGGTAAAATGGTGCCGCCGCCGCCACCGAATATTTTAATATGGCCGCAGTGTTTTTCCTGCAGCAGATCGTACATGTATTTAAAGAATTCTACGTGCCCGCCCTGGTAAGAGGTAACGGCAATACCCTGTGCATCTTCCTGGATGGCGCAGTCTACAATTTCAGCGGCAGAGCGGTTATGGCCCAGGTGTATCACCTCTGCGCCCTTGGATTGCATAATCCGGCGCATGATGTTAATGGCGGCATCATGCCCGTCAAATAAAGCCGCAGCAGTAACAATGCGTACTTTATGCTTTGGTGTATAACTCATAATATCAGTTTTCCATTGGTATAAGCCAACGTTGCAAGTTACGAAAATAGGGGCAGCACGGCACACAAGCACGGTAGTTGTTATGGTACCATTAATTTACAGTGAACATTTCCCTATTTTACACAGCCCTTTCTAACTTTACCCTCTTCCTGTTTCAAAATATGCACTGATGAAAAAACTATGCTGGATCCTGGCCCTCGTAACCGCCTTACCGGTTATGGCACAAAAGAAAACCACTGATACTGCTGCCCGCCGCATTACCCTGCCCAATGGCTGGTCCCTTACGCCAGTGGGGCGTTCCCTGCCCCTGGGCGATCTGCCGTTGAACATGGTATTATCCAGCTCCGGCAAATTTCTGGCAGTTACCAATAACGGGCAGGGCCGGCAAACCATTCAGCTCATAGCTACAGCAAAGGAAACCCTGCTGGATGAGGTGACCATTCCCAAATCCTGGCTGGGCCTGGCCTTTAGTAAAGATGAAAAATACCTGTATGCATCCGGCGGTAATGATAATGTGATCTGGAAATATGCTATTAATAATAACAAGCTGCAGCTGGCAGACAGCATTTCCCTGGGCAAACCCTGGCCGGAAAAAATAGGACCTGCCGGTATAGCCATAGATGATGCGCATAAAAAGCTGTATGTAGTAACCAAGGAAAATAACAGCCTGTATATTATAGACCTTACCACTAACAAGGTCCAGAACAAGGTGGCTCTGGAAGCAGAAGCCTATACCTGTGTGCTGTCGCCGGATGGCAAGCAGCTCTACATTTCCCTGTGGGGAGCGGATAAGGTAGCTGTGTTTAATACAAAACAGCAGCGTATTACAACCAGCATTGCAACAGAAAGCCATCCGAATGAGCTGATACTTTCTTCTAATGGCCGTTACCTGTATGTGGCTAATGCCAATGATAATACTGTATCTGTTATAAACGTAAGCACCGGTAAAGTGATCGAAACCCTCAATACTGCTTTATACCCCGGTGCGCCTGCAGGCTCCACTACTAATGGCTTGGCCCTTTCCGCCAACAACCGCACGCTGTACATTGCCAATGCAGACAATAACTGCCTGGCGGTATTTGACGTGGAAAAGCCGGGTAAAAGCCGTTCCAGGGGTTTTATACCGGTAGGCTGGTATCCTTCCTGTGTAAGGGTATTGGGTAAAAAAGTGCTGGTGGCCAATGGCAAAGGATTTACCTCCCTGGCTAACCCGGAGGGGCCTAACCCCATTCGCCGGCAGGATGCGGCCGGCCGCCATGAAGGCAATACACGGGCCGATAAGCCGGTACAATATATTGCGGCGTTGTTTAAGGGCACCCTTTCCATATTCAGCGAGCCAGATGAGGCAACACTCAGCCGCTGGTCAGGGCTGGTATATGAAAATACGCCTTACACCAAAGCCCGGGAGCAGCTGGCGCCGGGAGCAGCAGGTAATCCTATTCCGCAAAAGCAGGGCGATGTTTCGCCGATCAAATATGTGTTTTATGTGATCAAGGAAAACCGCACGTACGACCAGGTGCTGGGCGATATGCGGGAAGGTAACGGCGATAGCAGCCTGTGTATATTCCCGGAAAAGATCACTCCTAACCAGCATGCCCTGGCCAGCGAGTTTGTGCTGCTGGATAATTTTTATGTAGATGCAGAAGTAAGTGCAGATGGGCACAACTGGTCTATGGCTGCTTATGCCACCGATTATGTGGAAAAAACCTGGCCTACCAGTTATGGCAAACGTGGCGGCACCTATGATTATGAAGGCAGCCGTAAAATAGCCTACCCTAAAAAAGGTTTTATCTGGGACTACTGCCAGCGGGCAGGGGTAAGCTACCGCACCTATGGCGAGTTTGCAGAAAGCAATAAAACTAACCTGAAATCGCTGGAAGGTCATTTCTGTATAGGGTATCCGGCTTTTGACCTGGCCATACAGGATATTCACCGGCAGCAATTGTGGGCGCAGGACTTTGACTCGTTAGTGGCTGCAGGGGCCTTACCGCATTTTAATACTATACGCCTGGGCAATGATCATACCAGCGGTATGCGCAAGGGCGCCTATACACCTTTTGCCGCTGTGGCAGATAATGACCTGGCAGTGGGCCGGCTGATAGAGCACATCTCCCATAGCCCTGTATGGAAAGAAAGCGCCATTTTTATTCTGGAAGATGATGCGCAGAATGGCTCCGACCATGTGGATGCACACCGTTCCCCCGTATACGTGATAAGCCCTTATACCAAACGGAAAACCCCGGTGCATAACATGTATGCCACCGCGGGAGTGTTGCGCACCATGGAGCTGATCCTGGGCCTGCCGCCAATGAGCCAGTATGATGCTGCTGCCACGCCTTTATGGGAATGTTTTACCCCCACCCCGGACCTGCGCCCCTATACAGCGCGGGAGGCGAATGTAAGCCTGGAAGAACGTAACACTGCCTGGAATGAGAGCGCCCGGCGTTCCGCGGCCTTTGACCTGGAGCATGAAGACCGTGCCCCGGACCTGGATCTGAATGAAGTGGTATGGAAAGCTATTCATGGCGAGCAGGCCGTTATGCCCGCCCCGCGCAGAAGCGCTTTTGTAAAGCTCCGTGCAGATGATGACGAAGCAGAGGAGGAAGATGAACGATAGTTGGGGTTTATACTGCCAACTATTTTTATATCTTGCGCTTTCATAAGTTATAATTCCATGGTAGCACGAAGAGATTTTATCCGTAACAGCAGCCTCCTGGCAGGCGCAATAGGGCTGGGGTTTCCTAAACAGGTATTGGGTTGGGATGGTTATGCCTCACAACGCCCGCCGCTGGCACAACGTAAGTTCACCAGCCAGGCAGTGGAAAAAGCAATTACCTCTATCAAAAAACAGATAGCCGATCCCAAGCTGGCCTGGATGTTTGAGAACTGCTTTCCCAAAACGCTGGATACTACTGTAAACCATAAAACTATAGACGGCCGCCCGGATACGTTTGTGCTTACAGGTGATATTCATGCTATGTGGCTGCGCGATTCCTCTGCCCAGGTATGGCCTTACCTGCCGCTGGTGAAAGAGGACAATGCCCTGCAGCAGCTGATTGCCGGTGTTATTAACCGTCAAACGAAATGCATTTTAATAGATCCTTATGTCAACGCCTTTAACGAAGGCCCCACCGGCAGCGAGTGGGATAAGGATATTACTGATATGAAGCCGGAGCTGCATGAGCGCAAATGGGAAATAGATTCCCTTTGTTATACCGTACGCCTGGCCTACCATTACTGGAAGATCAGCGGCGATACCAAGGTGCTGGATGATAGCTACCGCAAATCATCTGCCCTGATCGTAAAAACTTTCAAAGAGCAGCAGCGTAAAGACGGCAAAGGCCCTTACAAGTTTCAGCGTGTTACGCCGGTGCAGTCAGATACTGTGGCCAACAGCGGTTATGGCGCGCCCATTTCCCCGGTAGGGCTTATTGTATCTACTTTCCGTCCTTCGGATGATGCTACGGTGTTTCCCTTCCTGATCCCCTCTAATATGTTTGCCGTAGTATCCCTGCGGCAGCTGGCGGAGATCAGCAACACCGTTTGGAAGGATGCCGCTTTTGCCAAAGAATGTACAGACCTGGCCAACGAAGTAGACCGTGCTATTAAGGCTTATGCCGTGGTAGAACATCCGCAGCTGGGCCATATGTATGCTTTTGAGGTAGATGGATTTGGCAACCGCCTGTTTATTGACGATACCAATGTGCCCAGCCTCTTATCCATCCCTTACCTGGGATATACCACGGCCGATGATCCGCTGTACCAGACGGCCCGCCGTTTTGTATGGAGCACTTTTCACCCATGGTTTTACCAGGGTAAATATGGTGATGGCGTAGGCAGCCCGCACACGGGTGTAGACTACATCTGGCCCATGAGCATTATCATGAAAGCCATGACCACGCAGAACAAGGAGGAGATTGCAGAATGCATCCGTACCATCCGTAATACGGATGGGGATAAAGGGTTTATCCATGAATCTTACCAGAAGGATGATCCGACCAAGTTCACCCGCCCCTGGTTTTCCTGGGGCAATACCCTGTTTGGTGAGCTGATCATGAAAGTGAGCCAGGAATACCCGGAACTGCTGAAAAGACAATACAGTTTATAATTTCAAAGCATTTTCCCTCGCCATGCCCCCGGAAAAAATTTACGCCGACCGTTTAGCCCAGCTGCAACAACAGATCACAAAGGCCCGCGGCCAGCTGCAGGTATTGGGCTGGGTGCGCCTGGGCTGCTTTGTGGGCATACTGGTATGCGCCTGGCAATACATTGCAAAGAATTTTGAACCCGTATGGTGGCTGCCTATATTGGCGCTGCTGGCAGGTTTTATATATGCCCTGGCCAAATATCAGCGGGTAAAGGATAAGCTAGAGCTGCTGTTAACCTTGCAGCAGCTGAATGAAAAGGAGCTGCACCTGCAAACTACCTATGAATCCCGGTTTGAGGCGGGGAATGATTTTGTGGAGGAGCAGCACCCCTTTGGTACGGATCTCGATGTTTTTGGCCCTGCATCCTTATACCAGCATCTAAACCGTACCGGTACCTTAATGGGCAGGCAGGAGCTGGCTTATGCGCTGCAGTTCCCTTTACAGGAAACCGCCGCCATACAACAAATGCAGGCTGCTGTAAAAGAGCTTACGCCGAAAGTGGAGTTCCGGCAGCTGCTTACCGCGCAGGCCATGCTGGCGCATGAAACCCCTGCTGACCGGGCCTCCCTGCAGCAATGGCTGCAAATGCCTTTCTCTTTTAAAGATAAAAAATGGCTGCGTTTACTCAGCTGGCTAAGCCCGGCCTGTTTGATCATCAGCATCATTATATATAGCTATACCCGCAATTATTACCCCGCCACTTTTTTCTTGATGGTAAACTGGCTGCTGCTGGGATCAAATTCCAGGCAAATGCTGGCGCAGCATCAGCAGTTAAGCAATAAGGAGCAGGTATTACGCAAGTTTGCCACGCTGCTGCAGCTGGTAAAAAAAGAATCGTTTGAAACATCCGCGCTGCTTAAAACGCAGCAGGAGCAGGCCGCAGTAGCAGGGGATGCGCTGCACCGGCTGGCCCGCATCAGCAATGCGCTGGATCAAAGTCTGAACCTGATAGTAGCTACCGTCCTGAACTCTTTGGTGTTATACAGCCTGCATTGCATGTTTAGCCTGGAAAAATGGAAAGCCCGCTACCAGCACCAGGTGCAGGACTGGATGCAGGTAATTGCACGTTTGGAAGCCTGGGGCAGCCTGGCCACTTTTGCCTTTAACCATCCCGCATACATCTTCCCGGAAGCTACGGAACAGGGCGGGCTGGAAGCCGCGGCAGTAGGCCACCCGCTGATACCGGCCAAAGAATGCGTAACCAATAGCATTACAGTAGGCCGTCCGCAGCATTTCCTCATTATTACCGGTTCTAACATGAGCGGCAAAAGCACTTTTTTGCGCAGTGTAGGCAGCAACCTGCTGCTGGCCATGTGTGGTGCGCCGGTATGTGCGGAAAGGTTTTCCTTTACGCCTGCGCACATCATGACCTCCATGCGTATTAAGGATTCCATTGCCCGGCATACCTCTTATTTCCAGGCAGAGCTGTTACGCCTGCAGCAGATCGTAAAAGTGCTGCAGCGCGGCGGCAACGTATTTATATTGCTGGATGAGATATTGAAAGGCACCAACTCCGCTGACAAGCTTACCGGCTCACAACAATTGATCACCCATCTTTTGCAATATAATTGCATGGGCATGATAGCCACTCACGACCTGGAGCTGGGACAGCTGGAACAGGTATACCCGCAGCAGATCAGGAACTATTGTTTTGAAAGTACCATCCAGGAAAATCGCTTATACTTCGATTACCGCATCCGCGAGGGCATTGCCCACAACAAGAATGCTACTTTCCTGATGCAGCAAATGGGAATTATATAATGTGCAGATGTGCACATCTTCACATTTAACACATGTGCATATCTAATCCATGTTTAATTTGGTAAATAGCTAATTAATTTAGTATTTTTACTAAAATAATTAGTATATGACTTTGCCTTTCCAGGAAGGGGGCGCACCTGAAGATCCATATTATAAGGGCAGGGGTGCGCAGCTCAATCCAAAGAATAAATTCCTGCAAAGTGAATACGCGCAGGATCACCCGGAAGGGATCGATGAATGGTGGCAGGCGGATGTGCCTACCCAGATCATTGAGGAGCATGCAAAATCATTGGTGAATAAGGTAGATAGCCCGGATGTGGGGATGTGGTACTCCATGAATCCTTACCAGGGCTGTGAGCATGGCTGTATCTATTGTTATGCGCGTAACTCGCACCAGTACTGGGGCATGAGCGCCGGGCTGGATTTTGAGCGCAAGATCGTAGTAAAAAGAAATGCCCCGGAGCTGCTGCGCAAGTTCCTGGATAATAAGAACTGGGCGCCAAAGCCTATCAGCCTTTCCGGGAACACGGATTGTTACCAGCCGGTGGAGCGTAAAATGTGGATCACCCGCCAGCTGCTGGAAGTAGCCCTGGAATATAAACAGCCCCTGGGTATTATTACTAAAAATGCACTGGTGCTGCGGGATAAATACCTGTTACAGAAACTGGCGCAGGACCAGCTGGTATGTGTTTATGTATCCATTACCTCCCTGCAGGAGGACCTGCGTTTAAAAATGGAGCCCCGTACCACTACGGCTGCACAGCGTTTTCGTATAGTCAAAGAGTTAAGTGATGCCGGGATACCCGTAGGGGTAATGACCGCCCCCATGATACCCGGGCTTAATGAGCATGAAATGCCTCAGCTGCTGGAAATGGCCGCCCAGAACGGGGCTAAGTTTGCCGGTTACACCATTGTACGGTTAAATGATGCCATAAAGATCATTTTCAATGACTGGCTTTATAAGAACTTCCCTGACCGGGCAGATAAGGTATGGCACCTGGTAGAAAGCATGCACGGAGGGAAGGTGAACGATAGTGAGTTTGGGCGCCGCATGCGGGGAGAGGGCAATGTAGCAGACCTGATCCGCCAGCAGTTTAAGATCCATACTAAAAAGAACGGGTTGAATATGGAGAAGCTTGAATTAAATACTTCGCTGTTTCAAAGGCCGCAGCAGCAATTACGGCTTTTCTGATAGGGGCAGTCCACAGACCACGGGCTACAGAGGGCGCCGGGCGGTAAGTGTTCATAACCTGTTGTTGACTGTAATCCGTGGACTGTGGACCGGCTTTTATGAAAAAAACCTTAATTCTCAAAAAAAAATATCTTTTGGATTTTGTGCAATAAAAAAATAAAAATATCTTTGTTGCAGCAAAAGAAAAAAAATGTCACGCAACCGTCAACATATTATTCCTGCGGTGTCCTGCAAGCTTAAGAAGCAGGTCTGGAGCAGGTTGCGGGCATGTTGCACCAATTGTTAACAAACTAGTTATCAAGTGATAAAACAAAAGTCCCGCAGGCAAGATGCGGGACTTTTTGCTTAAGCGTAGTTCGTAATGATGACTGAACACAAGACAAAAAGTAGTATAGCAACTGTTGGATGTATGAGCGCATCACCGTCAAAAGATGGTGCGGTTATGCAATGGGAAAAACTTGTGTTAAAAAAGCCTGATGGGCAAGATATATAGCAAAGCAAGTACAGTTTTTGTTATAAGATCCCGGCCCGTTGGAAATCGTGCCGGGATTTTTGTTTTTAAATACTTTAATACGTTATGTACTAGCCCGTACAAAGGATCAGGAAGGTGCATAACCCCAAATAGTGAGATCATGAGAAATATTATTCAAACAGTAAGAGAGGCTTTGCTGAACAACTTCAAGGAGTTGGATACGTGGTTTGACCGGGACCCGGTTTTGCTGGATTTTAAACCAGGGCCGGATCAGTGGAATGCCCATGAAGTGCTGGAGCATATCAGCCTTACCAATTATTTTTTATTGCTGATCATTAACAAAGCTACCCGCCGTGCGCTGGATCGTAAAACTAATGGCCATACGGTAATACTGCCCGGCGACTACTTTGACAAATTTGAGCAGATAGAGGTGATAGGCAGCCAGTCATTCGGCTGGATACGCCCCGATCATATGGAGCCTACGGGTATGAAGGATATGCAGGTAGTAAGAGCTTTGCTGAAGCAGCAGTTTGCGCAGTGTATGTATAACCTGAGCCTGTTGAAGAACGGGGAGGGGCGCCTGGTGTTTACCAATATGTCTGTAAATAACCTGGGTAAGCTGGATATATACCAGTATATCTATTTCCTTACCAAGCATATTGAAAGGCATATCCGCCAGCTGCAGCGGCTGGAAAAACAATTCTCTTCTACAAGTAGTATGGAATTAATATAAAAACGGTCGACCAGCATCATCTGTTGCTGTTAATCCTTTTTTTGCTTTCGAGTTCATTTATAGTGCGTGCCATCCAATAGCTTAGCGATGGCACGCTGTTTTAACAGGAATGGATAAACGAAAATATTTTTAAAAACCGGCAGAAAAATTTGTAGGATCAGAAATATTCGATTTATCTTTGCAGGGTTCAATTCAATTAATCACAAAACCATTTTAACATGCGTCTATTCATCATAAATAAAAAAGCAGCGGGGTCCTTTCCAAAGGGACATCACAGTTGCCGGGCATGTTATAACGAGAAATGAGACAAAGAGATTTGTGTATATAACAAAAAGCCCGGCTGATAATGAGCCGGGCTTTTTTGTTACCCGGAATATGCTTCAGATACTAATAAACACACACCGCCGTGGGCAGTTGCCCGGTATTACAGCGCCTGATACAGGCCGCTATTACCGGAACAGGGCTGGCTTTGCGCATCGCAAGGTCTGTTGGGTAAGGTATGTAATGATGTAATGGTAAAACATGCACATTATTCAGCCCTGCCCGTGTACGCGAGCAGGGCTTTTTTGTAAGATATTTTTTTTCGTCTCTGTTTGCATTAACCTCCTATTCAACAACGCCAGGTGCGTTACAATGTATTCATCTTTACCAGGGGCCGGCAGCATAAGGAACGCTGTGAGTGCACTGGTAAAGAAACGAATACGGATCCGCGCCCGGCTATTAACACAACCACTGATGAACCATCATATACAACAACAACGTATCATATCGGCAGACAGCATTTTCGGTACTCGGCTGCTGGAATCCAAGCAGTTCTATATGTACTGCTTTAATGCTATACCCAGCGTAAACCTGGTATTAGGCATTGATGGATACCGCGCGCTGAAGATTTTCCGGGAAACATTTGCAGCTGATATACAACACAGCTACCAATACGGTGTGCTGGAACGCAAAGAAAAGAAATACGAATATTCCATTACCCTGATAGTAATGAACAACAACTGCATGGTGGAATTTGGAGAGGGTTATGGTGAAATACTGCACAACGGGCAAAACACCGCTTTTATGGATGAAGTGACCGCACTGTTGCGCAAGTTCAGAAAACGGGTAAAGCACAAGAAGAATAACATTAGCCTTATCACCAACGATGGTCATGGCCTGGAGCTGAGCAACATGGAGATCAAAAAAACAAAGCTGGACCTGGGCCTTTATTATGAAGATGATTTTGCGGCGATCGATAACACCATTCAAAAGCGGCTGAACAAGCAGAATGATAAAGGTATTGTGCTGCTGCACGGTTTACCGGGCACCGGTAAAACCACTTACCTGCGGTATTTGATAGGTCGGCTGAAGAAGCGGGTATTATTCGTATCACCCAGCATGGCTACCCACATTACGCAGCCCGGTTTTATAGACCTGCTGATAGAAAACCCGAACAGCATTCTGGTGATTGAAGATGCAGAGAACATTGTAATGGACCGTAAGCTCACCGGTCAATCAACCGTATCAAACCTGCTGAACATTTCAGACGGCCTGCTGGCAGATTGTTTGAATGTGCAGGTGATCTGCACCTTTAACAGTGACCTGTCTATGATAGACAGCGCGTTGCTGCGGAAGGGGCGGTTAATTGCGAAGTATGAATTTTCCCGGCTGTCGGTGCCCAAAGCGCAGCAGCTATCGCGCCACCTGGGTTTTGATACGGATATTTATCAGCCTATGAGCATTGCGGAAATTGCTAATCAAAATGAAAAGTCCTTTGAAAGAAAGGCATCCCTGATAGGTTTCAGGGCAAACTAAAATATTCAAAACCCACGATATGCCCAGATTAAGACTTACCGGTAAGGCGCTACGCAACATAGGATACCCTGAGGGGCCTGCGATCAGCGTAGCCATTACCGCTATGGAAAAACAATTCAGACATCATTCCGAAGAGGCGGCGTTGGATATCTTAAAGCAGGTGCTGTTAGATCCGATGGCCTACCTGGCGGATGATGGTTTGCGAAAAGTAGCGGGTAAGTTGATGGAGACAAAGGAGGAAGAAGATATTCCGCTAAAAGAAATACCGGTACCCTATGAAATATACGGGGCCGGGTTTATTGAAACCGGCGCCCTGCAGCAAATGAATAACGCGGTAAGGCTGCCGGTAGCGGTAGCCGGCGCTTTAATGCCGGATGCGCACCATGGTTATGGTTTGCCCATTGGCGGTGTGCTGGCTACCCATAATGCTGTAATACCCTACGGGGTAGGGGTAGACATTGGCTGCCGTATGTGCCTGAGCATACTGGACCTGCCGGTGGTTTCCCTGGAGCGGCATGCCGCTAAATTTAAAAAAGAGCTGGTAACACAAACAGAATTTGGGGCCGGCGCTACCTGGGTTGGCAAAACAGAAGATACTGTGCTGGAGCATGCGTTGTTCCGGGAAATACCCATGCTGCGGCACCTGCACAAAAAAGCGGTGGAACAGCTGGGCACCTCGGGCAGTGGTAACCACTTTGTAGAATGGGGCATTGTACAAATAACAGGCACCAATGAATTTAACCTGCCTGCAGGTACGTATGTTGGCCTGTTATCGCACTCCGGCTCACGGGGTTTAGGTGCACAAATAGCCGCGCACTATACCCGGCTGGCGCGGGAATTATGCCAGCTGCCCAGGGTGGCGCAGCACTTTGCCTGGCTGGAATTAGATAAAGCAGCAGGCCAGGAATACTGGGCTGCCATGAACCTGGCCGGCGATTATGCCAGCGCCTGCCATAACCAGATACACCGGCGTTTAATTAAAGCCATGGATGCACGACTGCTGGCAAGGGTTGAGAACCATCACAACTTTGCCTGGAAAGAGATCCATAACGGACAGGAGGTGATAGTGCACCGCAAAGGCGCTACACCAGCGGGCAAGGGAGTGCTGGGCATTATACCCGGCTCTATGACAGCGCCCGGTTATATTGTAAGAGGCAGGGGAGAGGCTGCATCATTACACTCCGCATCACATGGCGCAGGCCGTGCAATGTCGCGCTTTAATGCGGCACAATCCATATCCCGGTTTGAGCTGAACAAATACCTCAAAGAGCAGGGGGTAATACTGGTGGGTGGTGGCCCGGATGAAGCGCCCATGGCGTATAAGAACATTAATGAAGTAATGGCGGCGCAAAGCGGTTTGGTGGATGTGATAGGACGCTTTCAGCCAAAAATAGTGCGCATGGCTGATGATGGCAGCAAGGAAGATTGATAGTTTTTTGAATTGGGTAAGTAGTAGTAAGTATAATGGTCCGTTGCCTGACGTTTGTATGATGTAATACAATGTTATGGTTCAATGGGCCATTATTACTTTTAAATAGTCTATTGTTTTTGTAGACTATTTAAAATAAAAGCAGTATTATTGTAACCGTTTACCACCACCTTATTATTGTTTAGCCGTAGTCTATGCACTTAAATCACATGGCATGGGCCATTCCACTATTCCTGTTACTCATGGGTATTGAATATGGAGTAGCCCGTAAAAAAGGATGGGGGTATTTCAGCTTTTCCACTTCCATATCTAACCTGAATGTAGGGGTAGCAGAGCGTTTGCTGGATACCTTTACCATAGGCATCTTCTATTTTGTATATGATTACCTGCACCGGCATTTTGCCATCTTTAATATACAATCCAGCGTGCTGTTGTGGATAGCATTGCTGATCCTTACGGATTTTATATGGTACTGGTATCATCGTCTGGCACATGAGGTGAATATTTTGTGGGGCGCGCATGTAGTGCATCACCAGAGCGAGGATTTTAATTACACGGTATCTGCGCGAATTACGGTGTTCCAGGCAGTTGCCAGAATGATGTTCTGGTCTGTGCTGCCGGTAATAGGTTTTCCGCCGGCCATGATCATCAGTGTGCAGCTGGTGCATGGGTTATACCCGTTCTTTATTCATACGCGCACTATTGGTAAGCTGGGCGTGCTGGAATACATATTTGTAACGCCCTCGCACCACCGTGTGCACCATGCCTGCAATGAAAAATACCTGGATAAGAATTACGGCGATGTGCTTATTATCTGGGATAAGCTGTTCGGCACTTTTGTAACGGAAGAGGAGGAGCCGGAGTATGGGCTCACCAAACCGCTGGACAGCCATAGCTTTTTATGGCAGCACTTTCATTTTCTGCTGGAAATAGCCTATGCCTTCAGGCAGGCGAAGGGCTTAAAACAAAAATGGCTGGTGGTGTTCGGTAAACCGGATCATATTAACCCAGGCATCAGGGAGGTGCTGGAAGAAAAGTTCCTGTTCCGGAACCCAACCGGCACTACTACCCGGCGGCTGCATAATTATGTAGTAGCACAAATGGCAATGACGCTGACCGCGTTGTTCTTTTTCCTGCTGCTGGAAAAATATATTCCCCTGTTTGTGCAGGCCTGTTTTACGGTATTCATTTTCCTGACGCTGATCAACAGCGGGGCCATACTGGAACAGCGGCAATGGGTGTTTTACCTGGAGTACGCGCGTTTGCTGGTGATCTTTTTAGCGGTATACTATTGCTGGCCCAGGCCTGGTTTGTTATGGCTGATAGCCCTGGTGCAAACGCTGGTATTTTATTATAAGGCTACTATTCAGCAAAGATATTTGCGCCTGTTATACGGCATAGCAACTTAATATGCAGGTTACGTGGCCGAGAGACGAGGTAAAGGTCGGCAAAACCTTTTACGACGGTTTGAATCCGTCCGTAACCTGCTTGCTCTATTAAACAAAGCAGGAAGCAAGAGATCCACTCTTTTGCTTCCTGCTTTTGTTTTTAGCTGCTTTTTAAAACGATGCAGGCATCTAAACCCGGATATAGATCTTTCGTTTATCCATCACCCAGCCCAATAACCAGAACAGGCCTACATGGAACAGGGCAAACAGCAGGGAGCCGGGATAGTTGCCGCCAATGGGGCGGAAAATATGTTGATACAGCCATCCATACAGGTTCTCACCCGGCCCGGTACGCACCAGCAGGTACAACTTTACCACCACGCCGGACATAACGTAAATGAACAAAGGATTTTTCCCGAACACCTCAAAAAAGGCCGCGGGTTTGGTCCAGCCCCGGAATTCAATGGCATATATAAGCACAGACAACAGCAGCAGGGCAATACCTACAGTATACAATACATAGGAGCTGGTCCATATTTTTTTATTGATGGGGAACACCATGTTCCAGCACAGCGCAGTAAATACCAGCAGGCAGCCGGTAACCAGCAGGCCGCACAGCATGGGATAGTCCTTTCCTTTTTGCTGGATATACATACCGGCCAGGTAGCCGAATATTACATTACAAATAGCCGGCAGGGTGCTTAAAATACCTTCCGGGTCAAAGGGTACGCCCTCGCCCCGGTACAGATGCTGCTCACCCAGCAGCCATTTATCCAGCCGCAGGCCTGCATAACCATCCAGGCTATAGGGATCGCCCTGGCCAAAGGCCAGCACCAGCCACCAGTATACCAGCAGCAGGCAGCCCGCTATTACAAAGGCACGCCGCTCTCCCCAAAAATGAATGATCAGCGCTGCCAGCCCGTAACACAGGGCAATGCGGGGCAGCACGCCCATAATACGCAGCTGGGAAAGGGATTTAAATACCAGCTGTCCTTCCGCATTCCACCTGAAAAAGGGGAACCAGTTCAGGAATACCCCGATCAGGAAAATGAGCAGGGTACGTTTCAGGATCTTCCTGACAGCGGTGGCATGGCCCTGTTCCTGGTACTTTTTCATGGAAAAGCTCATGGCATTGCCTACGGCAAACAGGAAAAAGGGAAATACCAGGTCAGTAGGCGTGCAGCCATGCCAGGGGGCATGCTCCAGCGGGGTATATACATATGACCAGCTGCCCGGGTTGTTAACCAGGATCATACCGGCCACAGTAAGGCCGCGAAAAACATCTAAGGATAGGAAGCGTTGTGTGTTGGACATTAGTGGGCGATCTGTTGCTTTAGCATTTTCCGTGCAAAATGGATCCGGCTTTTAATGGTGCCCATAGGCTCGTGCAGCATATCGGCTATTTCATAGTATTTAAAACCTTCATAATACAACAGAAAAGGACGTTTGAATAAATTAGGGAGCCGGTAAATGGCGTGTTGAATATCTTTTACCTGCATGCTGGTTATGGCCTGGTTATCCACGTATGGCTGGTGTAGCAGGACCAGCGCCCGGGTGGCGCGTTCCAGGAACAGCTGCTGTTTTGCCTTGCGGCGGTAATGGTTAATGAACAGGTTACGCATGATAGTAAAAAGCCAGGCACGAATATTGGTGCCCTCCGTGTATTTTTCCCGGTGTAGCAGCGCCCGGTACATGGTTTCCTGGTAAAGATCGCGGGCAGCTTCCGAATCACGGGTAAGCGCTATTGCAAAAGGCTTCAGGAAATCGCCCTGAAGCAGCAACAGGTCCGTAAATTCGGCGGGTGACATGGGCGCTGATTTTGGTTTTAGCTAATTTAAACAAAACAGGTAATAAATCCTAGAAAAGCTACAGGAGTGGTAAACGTAGCCGGGTGAATGTCAGGCTGCTTATGCCCGGAAGGCCTATGCCGGCAAAAAAAACGTTGTTTAGTATTAGTATATATATGCCATGTATAAAAAATTACGTTGCCGGGAAGGGCTTATTATCCGGCTGATTTTCATTAACGTAACGCAAATATGTTATTTTTAATAGATTTGCACCTGATTTGCCGGTTCCTGGCAGGTTAGTGAGGTCCAAAAAGAGGCATTTACAGAATCATTCAAGAAAGTACATTCGATAATTCATGCTCAAGAAGATATTACTGTTACAACTCTGTTTGCTCGTAGGCTTTTGTGCGGCAGCGCAGATCCCTTCCACTATCTCCAAAGACCAGTTAAAACAGATCCATGTAGATGATTTGTCGGACGACCAGATCAGGCAGCTGGTGGCAAAGATGAAACAGAACAATATTTCATTTGATGAAATAGACGAATATGCGGCAGATAACGGCATCTCTGATACAGAGGTGATCAAACTGAAAGCACGCATACAGCAACTGGGGCTGGATACTATGTTATCCGGCAAAGGAGGGAAAAATAATAATACCAATACGGATACTTCAGAGGAATTAGACCGCATGGTGAATGATACTACGGACTATTGGAACGATAAACTCCGCAGGCTTAACAGCAAGGAGGATTACGAGCGGGAGCTGCGACGGAAAAAGATATTTGGCGCAGAGCTGTTCAGTAACCGCAACCTTACTTTTGAGCCTAACCTGCGCATGCCCACCCCGCCTAATTACCAGATAGCGGCTAATGATGAGCTGATCATAGATGTGTACGGCTATTCTGAAGTACAGCATCAATTAAAGGTTAGCCCGGACGGTTATGTGCGTATCCCTTACCTGGGGCCGGTGTATGTGAACGGCCTTACCATGGAGGAAGCCCGCACCCGCATCACCAAACAATTATCTTCTATTTACGGGGGCATAAAAACAGGGAATACTTTTGTACAGGTTTCATTAGGCAGCATACGCAGCATAAGAGTGCTGCTGATCGGTGAGGTAGAGCGCCCCGGTACTTACAGCTTACCAAGCCTGGCCACGGTGGCCAATGCACTGTATGTATCCGGCGGGCCTGGTGAAAATGGCTCGTTCCGTAATATACAGGTTATCCGTAACGGACAACCGGTAGCCACTTTTGACCTATACGATTTTCTGGCGCATGGCGATCTTACTAATAACGTAGTACTGCGCGACCAGGATATTGTAAAGATAAATCCCTATAAAACACGGGTAGAGCTGGCAGGTGAAGTAAAACGGCCGGCTATTTTTGAAGCAAAGGAAAATGAAAGCCTGCAGCAGATCCTGGACTATGCAGGTGGTTACACAGATAAGGCTTATCATGAAGTGATCCGCGCTAACCGGGTCACCAACAGGCAGCGGGAGGTAGTAAATGTACCGGCCAGCCAGATAGCCAGCTTTCAATTAAAATCAGGTGACCTGTTTTTAATAGACTCTATCTCTAACCGCTTTACTAACCGGGTAACTATCACCGGTGCTGTATTTCACCCGGGTGATTATGCGCTGGAACCGGGAATGACGGTAGGTGACCTGATAAAGAAGGCGGATGGGGTAAAGGAAGAAGCGGCATTGGCGCGCGGAGTAGTGCGCCGCCTGCAGGCAGATTATACACCTGCTATGATCAGCTTTAATGTACAATCAGCTCTGAACGGGCAGCAGGCACTTGCCCTGCAACGGGAGGATAGCGTGGTTGTGTATTCCAAAATAGACCTGCGGGAGCTGTACCAGGTGAAGATAATCGGTGAAGTAAATGCCCCCGGACAATACGTATATGCCGACAGTATGCAGCTGGAAGACCTGATACTGATAGCCGGCGGCTTAAAAGACGCCGCTTCCCTGAAACATGTAGAAATAGCCAGGCGCATACGTAATAACAGTGCAGATTCTGCAGATAGTCGTATGGCTATTATACAAC
The DNA here is from genome assembly GCF_019091455.1 of Chitinophaga sp. GbtcB8. Taxonomy (GTDB): domain Bacteria; phylum Bacteroidota; class Bacteroidia; order Chitinophagales; family Chitinophagaceae; genus Chitinophaga. The sequence continues at coordinate 17,272 of NZ_JAGXJN010000004.1, read as the reverse complement.
AGTTTGATATTAATGCAGATCTGAGTAATAACCCCGGCGCAGCGGCCTTTGCCCTGCAGCCTTTTGATGAGATCATGATCCGCAAGGCGCCTTCTTATGTGAAACAAGCCAATATTGAAATAGGTGGTGAAGTATTATACCCGGGTGAATACACTATTAATACAAAACAGGAACGCATTTCAGATGTGTTACACCGTGCAGGCGGCCTGCGTCCGGAAGCCTACCCCGAAGGGGCTGTATTGCTGCGCAAAACTTTTGTCAATGAATCCGACAGCGCTTTCCTGACCAACAAGCTGGAAGTATTTTACAATAAGCTGCAGGACAGCTCAGATATTGAAAGGGTGCGGAGTGCGGTACAGCGTAAAGAGCAGCTGCTGGGCATTAACCTGGACCTGATCATAAAGAACCCTGGTTCTAAATACGACCTGTTGCTGGAAGAAGGTGATGTGCTGAAAGTGCCTAAAAAGCTGCAAACAGTACAGGTTTTCGGCGAAATATATTTCCCGAAAAAATTGCGGTTTGATAATTCCACCAGCTTCAGAAATTACATACGCGGCGCCGGCGGCTTTACTTCACAGGCGCTGAAAAGGCGGAGTTATATTGTATATGCCAATGGTGAAGTGAAGAATACCCGCAAGGTATTATTCTTTAACAGCTATCCAAAGGTGAGACCCGGTGCGGAAATATATGTACCCACCAGGAGGGAGCGAAAAGGATTCAGCGGGCCGGAAGCCATTGGCATTGCCAGCGGGCTGGCCTCTGTAGCGCTGATAGTAGTAACATTATTGGATAAGATCAAATAATAAAAAATTGTGATGGACCCTGTGCCCTGCAAAATTGGAGTGATTGGTTTAGGATATGTAGGGTTGCCTCTGGCAATTGAGTTTGCTAAGCATTATGAAGTAACCGGCTTTGATATTAAGAGTGCAAGGGTTAAAGAATTAAATGCCGGCAAAGATCACACACAGGAGGCTGATGCCGAAGCGCTGAGAACAGTACTCCGGCAGCAGGAACAACAAACAGGAAATGGCTTATGGTTCTCCGATGAACCAGCCGCCATCCGGCAATGTAATATTTACATTGTTACGGTGCCTACACCGCTGAACCGGTTTAAAACGCCAGACCTGGGCCCTTTACTAAAAGCATCGGCCATGATAGGGCAATTGCTAAAGAAAGGAGACCTGGTGATCTATGAATCTACAGTGTATCCTGGTTGTACAGAAGAAGATTGCGTACCAGTGCTGGAAAAGGAGTCGGGTTTACAATTCAATAAGGATTTTTTTTGCGGCTATTCCCCTGAGCGGATCAATCCCGGCGATAAGGTGAATACCCTTACAAAAATTAAAAAAGTAACCTCCGGCTCCACCCCGGAAATAGCGGTACAGGTAGATGAATTGTATAAAAGCATTATTACGGCGGGTACACACAAGGCTCCCAGTATTAAGGTAGCAGAGGCTTCCAAGGCTATTGAGAATGCGCAGCGGGATGTGAATATCAGCTTTGTGAATGAGCTGGCCCTGATATTTGACCGGATGGGTATTGATACCATGGACGTGATTGAGGCCGCCGCTACCAAGTGGAATTTTTTAAAATACAAACCCGGTTTGGTGGGCGGGCATTGTATAGGGGTAGATCCTTATTACCTGGCCCATAAGGCAGAGGCACTGGGGTATCATCCGCAGGTGATCCTGTCGGGCCGGCGTGTGAATGATAATATGGGTATGTTTGTGGCCAATAAAGTAATTAAGCTGCTGATAAAGAAAGGACATAAAATAGAAGGCGCCCGTGCATTGATATTGGGAATTACCTTTAAGGAGAAGTGCCCAGATATAAGAAATTCAAGGGTGATAGATATATATAATGAGCTGGTGGAGTTTGGACTGGCCGTGGATGTATATGACCCGTACGTGAACGTGGCACAGACAAAGGCGGAATATGGCATTACATTATTACAGGAGCTGGGTAAAGAATATGATGCAATTATTCTTGCAGTGGCACACCAGGAATTTAGGGAACTGGATTACAGGAAATTAAAGAGCGGAGAGAGAGGGGTTATATTTGATACAAAGGCTTTTTTGGACAGAACATTGGTGGATGCCAGACTATAATTTTATTTAAGAGATTATAAATATACATGCAGGAAATTAAGCAAATAGAAGCCCAGCAGGTAAACCAGGTCTCGTTAAAAGAGATCATTCTGAAATTACAGGAATGGTGGAAGTATTTGTTAAGCAAGTGGTTGGTAATTGTCATAGCTGGAATTGCAGGCGCTGGATTAGGCGTTACCTATGGCTTTCTGGAACATAAGGAATATGTGGCCGAACTGACGTTTCTGTTAGAAGATAGTAAGTCAGGTGGGCCTTTGGCGGCTTATGCCGGACTGGCAAGCCAGTTCGGGATTGACTTGGGAGGAATGTCATCCAGTGGTGTGTTTGAAGGAGATAATGTTCTGGAATTTTTAAAATCCAGGTTAATGATTGAAAAGACCCTGCTTTCACCGGTAAAAAGCGGCGGACAAAAAACTCTAGCGGACCTGTACATTGAGACATATGAGTTTGATAAGAAATGGGAGAATAAACCGAAGTTGAACAAATTACATTTTCCGGTAGGGCTTGCCCGGGCAAAATTTACCTTGCTGCAGGATAGTATTTTGAATGTTTTACAGGAAAGAGTAGTGAAGAAAAATCTTCTGATAGAAAAACCGGATAAAAAACTAAGTTTTATCTCTGTTGAATGTACTTCTCTGAATGAGGATTTTTCCAAGTCATTTACGGAACGTTTGGTGAAGGAAGCGACCGATTTTTATGTAAGTACCAAGATCAAACGTTCGCAGGTAAATGTTGATAAGCTGCAGGTAACTGCAGACTCGCTGGAGATACTGCTAAACCGTAAAACCTATTCAGTAGCCGCTGCAAAGGATGTGAATCAGAACCCGGCAAGGCAGGTAGCAACTGTGGAATCTGAAGTAGGAGCAAGGGACAAAATGGTGCTGCAAACCATATATGGTGAGGTGATTAAGAACCTGGAAATAAGCAAAATGACTATGGCGCAGGAAACGCCGGTAGTACAGATTGTGGATTCACCGATCTTACCACTGGAAGTGAAAAGACTGGGTAAGCTGAAAGGGTTGATAATAGGCGGTTTTCTGGGAGGATTCTTTACTGTTTTATGGTTGGCGATGAAACGCATCTATGAACAGATCATGTTATAAAGCGTAAAATATTTACTGTATACATAATAAAATTTCGAATGCTGGATTTAAACGAAAAAAGTATCCTGATAACAGGAGGAACCGGTTCTTTTGGTAAGGCATTTACTAAAATTGTTTTAGAAAAATGGCCCCGCATAAAGCGGCTTGTTATCTTTTCAAGAGATGAGCAGAAGCAATTTCAAATGGCACAGGATTATCCGCCTGGCAAATATCCGATGATCAGATTTTTTATTGGTGATGTGAGAGATTATGACAGGCTTCGGCGTGCATTGAAAGGAATTTCCTATGTAATACATGCTGCTGCAATGAAACATGTGCCTATTGCGGAATATAACCCGTCAGAATGTATTAAAACCAATATTATTGGTGCGGAAAATGTTATAAATGCATGTCTGGAAGGAGAGGTTGAAAGAGTAGTGGCATTATCAACCGACAAAGCAGCAGCACCTATAAATCTATACGGTGCTACTAAACTGGCCTCTGATAAACTGTTTATTGCAGCAAATAATATTCGTGGGTACAATCCCATAAAATTTTCTGTAGTACGTTATGGAAATGTAATGGGTTCTAACGGATCTGTAATTCCCTTCTTTTTAAATAAAAGGAATGATAAAGTATTGCCTATTACCGATACTGCAATGACCCGCTTTAATATCTCACTAAAAGAAGGAGTAGAAATGGTATTACATGCTCTGGATACGGCTTGGGGGGGAGAACTTTTTGTCCCCAAAATACCTTCCTACAGAATTACAGAAGTAGCAACGGCAATAGGACCCAACTGCGAGCAAAAGGTAGTAGGCATCAGACCCGGTGAAAAAATACATGAAGAGATGATCACATCATCAGACTCCTATTCCACTTACGATCTGGGAAATTATTACGTGATACTTCCCCAGGTGACCAGGTGGAACATGGAAGAATATATAGATAAATTTAAGGCGGTTAAAGTTCCGGAGGGATTCCAGTACAATTCCGGTACAAACACTGCCTGGCTTTCTGTTGAACAGATCAGGACCCTGATAAAAGAACATGTAGATCCTTCATTTAATGTCTAAACGGTCTAACTAAATAAAAGGAATGCATCCCATTAAAATATTAGTAACAGGAGCAACGGGTATGCTTGGAATCAGGATACTTAAATTGCTTAAAAGTAATCCTGCATATCATGTATTTAGCATAGGAAGATCCGGTAGCGGTAGTGACCACATTACCTGCGACATTACTGATATCGAGGTTTTTGCCGGCATAATAGAAAAGCTTTGTCCTGATTACATTGTGCACTGTGCGGCCAATACAGATATTCAACACTGTGAGAAAGAAAAGGACTACACTTATAAATTACATGTACTCACAAGCAGATTGATTGCGTCCTGTACTAATCTTAAAAAGAGCGTTTTTATTTCAACAGACTCTGTTTTCGATGGCAGTAAAGGAGATTATAAAGAAAATGATTTTATTGCGCCACTTAACTACTATGCATTAACAAAAGCGCTGGCAGAAGAATGTTTTATAAATGCCAGTCATCCCAGTATTGTACTCCGTACAAACATGTTTGGATTTAATGAGCCGGCCAAAAGTTCTCTTTTTGAATGGGCCTGGAACAGCCTAAACCAGGGAAAGGAAATTTCAGGTTATAATAATGTCTTTTTTAATCCGCTATATGTTGGTACCATAGCTCAAATAATAGTGGCGGTATTAGAAAATGACATAACAGGACTGCTCCATATTGGCAGTAGTGAGGCGCTTTCAAAATATGCATTTATCCAGAAAATTGCCGATATATTTGACTTTCCACGTGAACTGATAAAACCCTTCCAGGCAGATGACAAAGGTGTTTTAAAAAGGCCATTGAACACCACGCTCAATACACAGTATTTTCAAGAGATGTCAGGTATTACATTACCGGACATTGATATAGAATTAATGAAGCTGGCCGGAGATTTTAAAAAACAAATAATTGATCAACTATGATTAAGGATTTTCATATCGGAAACAGGTTGGTGGGGTTAAATCATCCGCCATATTTTATCGCAGATATTGGAGCCAATCACGATGGTAGCCTGGAAAGGGCTTATAGGCTAATTGAGTTAGCAAAGGAGGCCGGCGCAGATGCTGCAAAATTTCAAAACTTTACTGCATCAAAAATTGTGAGTAAAGAGGGATTTGAAAATATGCAGGGCAAATTGTCTCATCAAAGCGGCTGGAAGAAGTCCGTTTACGAAGTGTATGAAGATGCGAGTATCAGTACTGACTGGACGGCTGCATTAAAGCGAAAATGTGATGAAGTAGGGATTGAATATTTTACAAGTCCTTATGATGTTGAGGTGGTTGATCATATTGACCCGTACGTAAATGTTTACAAAATTGGATCAGGCGATATTACGTGGTTAGAGATCATAAAACATATTGCACAAAAAGGAAAACCTGTAATTATAGCAACAGGCGCATCCGACATGGCGGATGTGGACCGTGCAATGAATGTACTTGCAGCTGAAGGGGTAAATGTTTGTCTGCTGCAATGCAATACTAATTATACAGTGGATGCTGATAAGTATAGGTTTGTTAACCTCAATGTGCTTAAGACTTTTCAACAAAAATATCCCGGTGTTTTGTTAGGCCTTTCTGATCATACCCTGGGAGTAGCCACGGTAGCTGGTTCCATTGCATTAGGCGCCAGGATAATTGAAAAACATTTTACAGATGACAATGACAGGGAAGGGCCTGATCATAAATTTGCAATGAATCCCAAAAACTGGAGGGAGATGGTATCTATTTCCAATGAAATTTTTTATTCTTTAGGAGATGGTATCAAGAGAGTAGAGCCGAACGAAGAGCAATCCAAGGTAGTACAACAACGCTCTTTAAGGGCAAAAGAAACTATTAAAGCCGGTACCACCTTAACCGCTGACCTTTTTGAGGCTTTACGGCCTTGTCCTGCTGATGCGCTGAAGCCGTATGAACTCGGTAACCTGATAGGGAAAAAGCTTATAAAGGATCTTTCAAAAGGTACTCACATCACATTAAAGGACATTAATTAATGATAACAGGTAAAATAGTAGGGCTCCGTGCCGTTGAACGGGCTGACCTGGAGCAATTGAGAGATTGGCGGAATATTAATGCGTTCAGAAGGAATTTCAGGGAACATAGGGAATTGAGCCTGGCCAACCAGGAAAACTGGTTTAATAAGATAGTCACCAGTACCAATGACTACATGTTCATTATAGAGCGGCTGTCAGATCGCGAACTGCTGGGCGCTTGTGGCTTGTTATATGTAAACTGGATAAACCGCTCAGCAGATTTCTCCTTTTATATTGGATATAAGGACCTGTATATCGATCAGGATGGCCTGGCCGAAGATGCAGCCCGGTTGTTGATAGAATATGGGTTTAAAAATTTGAACCTGAATAAGATATGGATGGAATTGTATGAGTTTGATACAAAAAAGCTAACCTTCTTTAAGGAAAAGTTCGGGTTCCGGGAAGACGGTATGTTAAGGGAGAACTGTTTTGAAGACGGGCAATATTTTAATTCATATATTATATCACTACTTAGACGGGATTATTTGTAATGCATACCCTAGCAATTATAACTGCCCGGGGAGGCAGTAAACGTATACCGGGTAAAAATATAAAAGACTTCCTGGGCAAACCGATCATCGCTTATTCTATTGAAACAGCCAGGGCCAGTGGTTTATTTGATGAGATAATGGTATCTACAGACGATGAGAACATTGCTGCAGTAGCTAAAAAATACGGTGCCGTAATTCCTTTTTTGCGCAGTGAGCAAAATGCAAATGACTTTGCTACTACCGCTGAGGTTTTAGTTGAAGTATTAGAGCAATATAAAAAGCTTGGACAGCATTTTACACACGTGTGTTGTATTTATCCCTGTGCGCCTTTTATAACGGGAAGCCGTTTAAAACAGGGTTTTGATCTGTTGCTGCAAAAAGAGGCAGATGCTGTTTTCCCGGTTATGAAATTTCATTTCCCTATTCAGCGCGCCATAAAGATCAACAATCAGGGGCTGATAGAAATGTTTCAGCCTGAACATCTCAAAACCCGTTCCCAGGACCTGGAGCCGGCCTATTGTGACTCAGGCCAGTTTTATTGGCTGAGTGTGCCGCGTTTCCTGGAAAAAAAGGCTATATGGACAGATAATACCGCTGTTATCGTTATTCCGGAAATGGAAGGTCATGATATTGATAATTTGGACGACTGGAAAGTTGCTGAGATCAAATACAGGATTCTTAATGAGCTATAGGTTTTTCGTGTTTGCATACTCACTTATACAATAGCAAATTTATAGACAAACAATTCTGGATCGCGATACCGGATCACATCTCTTATTTCAATAAAGCCGGCTTAACCAACATAGGCAGTGAAACAGATTGGCAAGGCTTATGGTTTTTATCTGACTTTCCTATCGGCTTTAATCCAGCCAACAAAGAAGCCAATTTTATGATGGACCGCACAAAAAGTAAAGCCGCCCACGAACAACATACATTATTGATATATTTGAATAGGAGCCAATGTAAATTATTTCAGAATGGGAATTGGAGGAATTAAAAGCGTTTTAGCAAACAAGAATATTCGGTTTATTTTTTTCAGATACTTTGTTTATTTAATCCAATTCGGCAATTCTATTTTCATTGCAAAATACCTCGGACCTTACTTTTTCGGGATATGGGGTTTTATTTTGCTTGTAATTCAATACCTGACACAGATCAATTTTGGAATTCCCTATTCACTAAACGTAAAGCTGGCAGGGTTTGAAGGAAAAGATGATGAGCTGCAGGTGGCATACCTGGGCAATTCCCTTATCCTTGTTTTCCTGCATTCAGTGTTAATTATACTGGCAGCAGTAACGGTTTCCCTTTTCAACATTCCTATTTTTCATAAGTTCAGCTTCTATCCATATATATACCTGGTGGCCATTACATCAGTTGTACAAAATCTGGACCTGGTGTTTATTTGCGCATACCGGATAAAGAACTCATTGGCGTTAATTACTTTTTACCAGGCGGCCATGCCCATTTCTACTTTATTGGTATGTTTTTTCTGGAAAGGGCAAAGTCTTTTATACGCGCTTATATTTTCACAGCTGATCAGTTACCTTTTATCTTTTATATTCTTTCTGGTCAATTCACCTATCAGGCTTAAATTCAGATCTGTTTTTAATATTCAGAAAGACCTGCTGAAAAACGGTATGGCCCTGCTATTGTATAATGCCAGCTTTTATTTTATTATGATCGTAACCAGAACCTTTGTTGGTTATTACTTTAGCGTAAAGGAGCTGGGATACTTTTCATTTGCAGTAAGCCTGGCACAGGCTGTTTTCCTGGCGTTGGATACCATCTCTTTTTTAATATTTCCGAAGCTGGTAAACCGGTTTAAATATAAAGAGGGAGAAGAGCTTTTCAAGCACGTAGAATACATAAGAAGCTACTATAGCCTGGTAGCTTATTTACTGATATTCTCCTTTTTACTAGCCTTCCCGGTTATATTAATATTTACGCCGCAATATTATGCATCTTACAAACCTTTTGCACTGCTGTCTACCAGTATGGCGTTATTATCCAGTAGCTTTGGGGTATCTGTTTTATTTATTTCCTTTGGGAGGGAGCTGTTATTGGGTAAAATAGCGTTATCCGCACTCATATTGAATGTAATAATCGGGTGGGTCATCGCAACGCATACAACTATTTTTTATGCGTTATGTTTTGCGCCTTTAATAACGTACTTTATTTATAGCTGCCTGTTAACATATTTTTATGGAATAGTATTCCTGAAAAAGTCAGGCTTCAAGGAAATGTTTTCAAATCTGGATGTAAGGCTGTTGTTGCCTACCCTGGTGCTGCTGATATCCATCATGATGGATAATACCATAGCCCAGGTACTTGCCTATTTATTGGTAATACTTTTAAATATTCGGAAGGTCAGAAGTCTGGTGCCAATTGTGAGACGAATTATTCATAACCCATCCTTATTTAAAATTTAATATGCCGGATAGTATAGACATTTATATCTGTTCAAAGCCATTTCAATATTTCAATGCGCGCAATTTGCCGAAGGATAAAGAGCGTACTAATATACTGATCATAGAAAACAGGTTTAAAGACGCAGATCTTTTTTATAAAAGCGTGATAGCAAATGATCATGACTGGAGCACGGTTTTATTTGTTAAAACCCGGCTGCAGGTATTATTGATCTGCCTGTTTAAGTACCGGCCGGCAAGGTTATATTATTACCTGGACTGGTTACTGGTACCGGCTTTAATGTTATATTTTATACCATGTAAGAACATTTACATATATGAGGAAGGTATTGGAAGCTACAGAACGGATATTTTTAAGAACCTTGCCAGGTATAAAAGAAAGATAAGGGAGCTGTTTGGTGTATATGAATATCCGGGCTTTCATCCCAGGGTTAAAGGGATGTATGTATATTGTAAGGAATATTATCTTAAAAAGCTGGCGCCTTACAGTAAACATAAAACGCTCAATGCCTTTTCATTTAACATGTCTTTTCCAAACATGTTGGAAAACAATAAGGAGCTTGCAAAAGAGCTGTTTCAATTTAATATACAGCGGGCTTTCCCGCATCTTAAAAATAAAAGGCTTGTCCTTTATATCACTTCATGGCCACTCAATGAAAGTTTTTTTGATGTAGTTAATTTAGAGGAATATGATTACTGCATCATAAAACCCCATCCACACATTACGGATGTTGACTCTTTCAACAAGTGGAAAAATGATTGTACCATTATTATTAATTCCATAATACTGTCAGAATTTCTGATCAAACAATTGCTGGATGAAAATAATACGCTCGATATTTATCATTGTAGTTCCACGGCGCTTTTATACCTTAGTGAACATCCAAACATCCGGAAAGTGATCAATCTGACGCATGGACTGATAGAGTTTGATCAGATCTTTAACGGCATCCGGTCCGAATGTGAACATTCAGATATACCTGCCAGTTGAATAATGCAAAAGTCATATCAGGTAACGATTGGAGGAAAATATTGCTTGTTTTCCTTTTAACAGCCAATACCTTGTTCCCGCTGCCATTGGACAAAATGTTAATGGCGGTGCTGGTGATGGCTATTTGCTGGCTTTATCCGGATTCCCTAAAACAATCTACCGAGAACTATATTGTGTATGGGTTTGTATGCCTGACCTGTGTGTTGAGTGCTGTAGTAAACCTTATTATACGGCCTATACCATTATTCCCCATTATAGCACTCGCTTTTGTTTTTTTAGTAGCCCGGCATAAACAGATAATAGATCTTTTATTTGTGGCATTAACCTGGCATATTATAATGGGAGTAATATTGCTAATGGTATCCTATGCGTACAAGGATATGATCTTTTATTCCTCTTTAGCTGGCAAGGGCCTGCCCTTCATTCACACACCGGTTGGATTTGTTTCTACCGTACAGGTGTTTGGTACGTTGTGTATCATCTGGATGATCATTTACTTTGAAAAAGTAAAAGCAACCGGGCATAAAAAGGGCTATAAGTTTCTGTACTTCATTGTTACGCTGGCATTATTGTTGACTTTGAACAGGTCAACATTTCTTTTCTACTTTGTATTGCTGGCTTTTAAGGATAGAAGGTTGTTATGTATATATGTTTTTTTAATAATGCTAACAATTGTCATTCTTGTCAAAGTAGGGCTGGGTTCCATATTTTTTGGCACGCAAACGTTAACTTCCCGGTCTGAGCTGCTGGAAGGATTTAATTTGTCCTTCTGGAGAGGAGGTACCATTATGACTTACATTTTTGGGAAAGGAGACAATTTCCTGACTCAGGACATACTGAACCGTGTAAAATGGGATTTCAGACAGGATATTGAGAATGGGTACGCCATGTTATTACATACCTATGGATTCTTTGGATTGACTATATTTATAATATCGGGTTCGATTTTTGTGCTTAAGTTGATCCTGGAACAAAGGTGGTACCTGGCAGCTATAGTGGGCTATTACTTCTTTGTTTCCAGTTTTTTTACACAGGAATTTGTTTCGGTGTCTTTTTACATCTTTCTGTTAGTGATATTGATAATAAGAAAAAACACAGGAACTTTAAGGTATAAGATTATATGAATCTGCTTGTAGTAAACGGAAGCGCCGATTTATATGGAGCAAACAGGATACTGGCTAATACGCTTGGATTTTTGCAGCAAAAGTATGAGATCGTATTAGTATTACCTGAAACAGGGCCCCTGGTAAATTATCTGGAAGAAAAGAAATTAAAGATCCGGATTATAATATACAAAGAACTGCCCATGATTGCGCGTTTTATGTTTAAAAGCGTGAATGGGCTCAGTGTTTTAGGCACAAGATTATATAAAGCCCGCTCCTGGTTCAGGCAACTACAGCAACAATATCATTTTGATCTGGCATATGTTAATACACAGTCTTGTTTGTTAGCATTAAAGTATTGTCAGTTGAATGGCATTCCCTCAATGTTACATGTACATGAAATAGTGGATACGCCTGCTTTACCTGCCCGCCTTATTAACAAATACTCACTTAAGTGGGCTGATCAGATTATGGCGGTTTCAGAACCTGTTAAGGAAAATTTATTGGAGCAAGCTAACATGCCCCGGTATAATGAAAAAGTAAAGGTAGTACTAAATGGAATTACAGATCCGCTAACAAAGTTCGTAGGTAATGAGAGTGCTATGGGGCAAGACAGGATCATCGTTTCCCTGATAGCCAGGATAAAACCGGAAAAGGGAATCTGGTTCTTCCTGGATGCTATTGCAGCTTTGCCGGCAGCAGTGGCGGAGAAATGCCTGTTCAGGATTGTAGGAAGCGCTGCTCCTAAAGGAGAGTACTTTGTTGAAAAACTGAAGCAGGATATCAACGCACATAGATATGGAGCCACTGTCTGTTATGATCCATTTATGAATGACGTATCGGCCGTGCAACATGACTCAGATATCCTGGTAGTGCCGTCTCTGATGAAAGACCCCTTCCCGACTACTATTTTAGAAGCAATGGCATTAGGAAAACCGGTAATAGCTACTAATACGGGAGGGGCAGTGCAGTCCGTGGAACACGGAAAAACCGGTTACCTTATCAACGCGGATGACATACCGGATTTTGTTAAATATTTGACGTTACTTATTGAAGATAGGGATTTGAGAAGAGCATTAGGAACGGAAGCCCGGCATCAATATCTGGCTAGATTCACGATGGATGTGTTTAAAGAAAACTTTTTAGGTACATTTAATTCATTGGTGTTATGAAAGTTCAAGGTCTGATATTAAGCGCAGTTGTACTCATTACAAGCTGCTGTAAAGCCCAGTCGCCTGAAAGCAAATTTGAAACGTTTGGAGACATCAGTAATATTACTGCGCCTGATCAAAGAAAATGGCAGCAACAAAGGGAAGATGTCAAGCTATCAGTGGCTGATTTTAACAACCGGATTAACTACAACAGAAATCCTGTTACCAACATTGATGCTGAGGTGGATGTAGAGGGCTGGAGAGGAGAGTGGGTGAACTGTTTGCTGGTAGTAAGCAGTAAAACAGATATCCATTCAGTAAAGGTAAACGTCAGTGATCTTACCTCTGCCAGCGGAGCCAGCATAGATCAGAAGTCCTGCAAGGTTGGATATGTGTATTATGTATTGAGTGATAACTCCAGGGGCATTTGTCAAAAGAAAAATGTAAAGCTGGATGATATTATCGTTCCGGACATAATTGATTTTACAGCAGGTACCTCTTTCGTAAAAGGCTTTACAAACCGGCCTATATGGATCAGCATAGCGGTTCCCGGTAATGCCACCCCCGGCACTTATAAAGGGAAAGTGAATGTATCCCTGGATGGGAAAACGGCCGCTACTGATATTGTATTGAAAGTTTCTAATAATACATTGCCCCCCTTGGCCAACAGGAACTATTTCCTGGACCTGTGGCAATACCCGGTAGCAGAGGCTGACTATTATAAAACCAAGCCCTGGACAGACCAGCATTTTAATCTCATGAAGCGCTCTTTGATACAATTAAGGGATGCCGGGCAAAAAGTGATCACCACCAGCTTTTTCTGGGATGTATTTAACCCTGCGGTTAGAAGCGCAGATGATATGATGATTAAAGTAACCAAAACAAAGTCTGGTCAGTGGACCTATGACTTTACAAATTTTGATAAATGGGTGCAGTTCATGATGGGCTTGGGAATAAAACAGCAGATCACCTGTTTTGGAATTGCGCCGTTAAATTACCGGTATTATTATTATGACGAAGGAGCCGGAAAGGTTACCTATTTTTCACAGGGCGTAAACGGAAATGACTACAAACAGTTCTGGACACCCTATCTTAAAGCATTTGAACAGCATTTGAAAGAAAAAGGCTGGTTTAATATTACTACACTTGGTATAGATGAAAAGGAAATGAGTGTATTAACGGCCTTAATTGATTTCATAAAAAGCCAGGATAAGGACTGGAAGATATCCCTGACAGGTAAATATTTCCCTGAAATACAGGATAAGATCTATAACTATTCGGTGATCTCGAATCAGCAAATACCGGCTGATGTAATGGCACAGCGAAAAGCGAAGGGATATATTACCACTTTTTATACAAGCTGCTGGGAGCTGTTTCCCAACACATTTGTAATGTCAGATCCCATAGACGCTACCTGGTTAGGCTGGAACGCAGCCAACAGGAGCATGGATGGTTACCTGCGCTGGGCATTTGATTACTGGTCAAAAGGGAAAAATGCATTAATAGATACACGGTCAGGTATATCAAGTGGCGATAATTTTTTAATTTATCCCTCCGGTTACAGTTCTGTTAGGTTCGAAATGCTGAAAGACGGTATCGAAGATTATGAAAAAATAGGCCAAAAGTCTGGTAATAACTTAGCAGCGGGAGCTGCCCGTTTTGCTGGCACTGCAAGAAGCGCAGCTGCGGCGCCAGCAGGTATCAAGCAATTAAAAACCAGGCTGTCTGATTTTGATTTCAAGAAGGTAAGCGCCAACCGTTCAAGAGGGCTTCAGATCCAGGAGGCCCGTGGTTTATTGGATAACTAAATTCATAAATAGTAGTACTTTATTTTTAAAAAGAAATGAGTAAAAAGCATGTGGCAATAATCGGTACGGTTGGCATCCCTGCTAAATATGGAGGTTTTGAAACACTGACGCAAAACCTGGTCCAGCACCTTAAAGACGATTTTGACTTTACCGTTTATTGCAGCAGCAAAGAATATGAAAAGCGGCTTCCTGGATGGAAAGGAGTGCAATTAAAGTATATCCCTTTAAAGGCAAATGGGATCCAGAGTATTCCCTATGATATCTTATCGTTTCTGTCTGCTCTCAGGTGTGCAGATATTATCCTGGTTTTAGGCGTGTCAGGCACTATTATACTGCCATTCATGAGTAAAAAGACCCGGAGCAAAACCGTGATCAATATAGACGGCCTGGAGTGGAAAAGAGCTAAATGGAATAAACGGATCAGTAATTTTTTAAAATATTCTGAGAAACTGGCAGTTAAGTATGGCCGTTACATTATTGCCGACAATGAGGAGATCAGGAAGTACATAACCGAAGAATATAAGAAGGACAGTGCGCTCATAGCATATGGTGCAGACCATATCATTAAAAAGGGACGCATTTCCGGTAAAACGGAGCAGCCCTATGCCTTTACGGTTTGCCGTATTGAACCTGAAAATAATATACATGTTATTTTGGAGGCTTTCAGGGAAAGTGGCAGGTCAATAAAGATTGTGGGCAACTGGCAGCTCTCTCCCTATAGCAGGAAATTATATGAACAATATTCCACCGCCGCAGAAATAGAGCTTCTCCCACCTATCTACGATCAGGAAAAACTGGATGCCTTGCGTGCTAACTGCCGGTTATATATACACGGACATTCTGCCGGTGGTACAAACCCCTCTTTAGTGGAAGCTATGTATCTGGGTTTGCCGGTAATAGCGTTTGATGTGCCCTATAACAGGGCCACTACAAATAATGAAGCCCTTTTTTTTAAGGACAAAGTAGCCCTTATTGAAATACTGAATACAGCTAATGATATGAAAATCAATGCAGTTGCGCAGAAAATGAAAGAAATTGCACAAGCGAACTATACCTGGGAGAAAATAGCCCGAAAGTATGCAGAGATATTTGATAAAGTATTAGATGTTAAATAATTATTACCCATAAAAAAATTATACCTGGAGATTGGTTTGACCACTTATATTTGATTTTTTTTGTTTATTTTAGGGGGTTATCCATTAGACCTTACTTTTTTCCTTTACCGTATTTTATAAAAACAAAGCTAACTTTCTTGTATCTATGAAATGGAATTTCCTTTGGTGTTCTCTCTGCCTTCTTGCAATAATAGGAGGCTGCAGGAAGGATAATGAGGTTGATAGTGTGGACAAAATAGTAAATGACATCGATTCTACTTTTAAATATGAACCCAAACAGCTAACCAAAGGGATATTGTTAGGGGAAATTTATAGCACTGAGAATTTTGCGGCATTTACTGATATTGCCTATTATAATAACAATTGGTATGTCGTGTTCCGCGCAGGTACTGCACATGCCGACAATCAGCCTGGCAAAATTAAAATATTAAAGAGCAAGGATGCCACTACCTGGAAGGTAGAAAAAATTATTGCCACTAAGAACATTGATCTCCGGGATCCCAAGCTCACTATTGATACCTTCCATAATGATTTATACCTTAATTATTTTGGCAGAAATATAAAGGATGGTGGGGTGCGTGTTAACTATCTGGTGCAGTATAATAAAAGAACAGCCTGGAATGTACAACCTGCCAGCATAGATCTGGATGGTGTTGGACAGGACCGTTTTGTTTTATGGCGGTTTACCTATTCCCGGAATAAAATGTATTGTGCCGGTTACAGAGTGCCCCTATCCAATAGCACCACAAATGGTATTGGATTGTTTGAAAGTGAGCGCACATTTAAACGGTTTAAATCTGTAGGGAGTGTGGACCTTGGCGGAACTCCCAGTGAAGCAACCATCCGCTTTGATGCCGAACATAAAATGTATTTCATTATCAGAACAGAGGACACAAATAGCCCTATCGGGATCTCTACTCCTCCTGAATATGTAAAGCTGAAATGGATCCCTGATCCGCTGATCATGCGGCTGTCATCCCCCAATTTCCTGATCTATAAGAACAAGCTGCTTATAACTGGCAGGGATGGTACAACAGGTATTTTTAAATTCCTGGTCTTTGATCTGACAACCATGAAAGTGCAAAAAATATATACCTTTCCCTCCGGTAAAGAAACCGGGTACGCCGGTATGAGTTTTAATCCGGATAATGCGGACGAAATGCTGATCAGCTACTACTCTATAAGAGACAAAGAAAGTGTAATATACCTGGCTAAAGTTGATTTAAAGGTTATAATACCGTAAGCCAGGTCCGTAAAATTAATGGGTTAATGAAAGATGCAGCTGCTGCACTTTTATTAACCCATTTTTGTTTTATACGAACACTTGTTAAGGTCCCCCTGCACGCTGCTATTTTTACAAAATAAGTAAGTAGTTTTACCAAACACTTCCACTGCATAATGAAAACAGCCTTAATCACCGGTATCACCGGCCAGGATGGCGCCTACCTCGCCGACTTGCTCCTTCACAAGAACTACCAGGTACACGGCATTAAACGCCGCAGCTCTTTGTTCAATACAGACCGTATAGATTACCTGTACCAGGACCCACATGAAACCAATGTGCATTTTAAGCTGCACTACGGCGACCTTACGGATTCCACGAACCTGATACGCATTATACAGGAAGTACAGCCGGATGAGATCTCTACGCTGGGCGCCATGAGCCATGTGAAAGTAAGCTTTGAAACGCCGGAGTATACCGCCAATGCAGACGGTATTGGCACCTTACGCATACTGGAAGCCGTTCGGCTGCTGGGTCTTATGCAAAAAACAAAGATCTACCAGGCATCTACCTCAGAGCTGTATGGCCTGGTACAGGAAGTGCCGCAATCGGAGCGCACACCTTTTTACCCACGCTCTCCCTACGGTGTGGCTAAATTATATGCCTACTGGATCACC
>NZ_JAGXJN010000397.1 GCF_019091455.1 Chitinophaga sp. GbtcB8 | reverse complement strand
AACTTGACTAAGTATCATTTTGCTATAAACATAAACTCTCGCTTCTAAGCAACTTTGATAAGGATGACAATCTTCTCCACGGCAGTCCATTATGGTTAGTTTCTGATCTCATGGTAACACTGGAGATTAGAAATTTAAGAAATATAAGATGCTAGATTAGCTAATGTGTTCTAATACTATCAATAAATCAAAAAGGTATAATGATTTTATGGTGGACTTAGTAAAAAAAATGATTTC
>NZ_JAGXJN010000396.1 GCF_019091455.1 Chitinophaga sp. GbtcB8 | reverse complement strand
CTGTCGAAGAAGGTGATCTTATTGACTGTCTGGCTGCTGCTCCAATCCAGCTGCAGCCACGGATTCAGTTCTCCCTGCGAGGCCCATTCGCCGCTGTCATGAACGCCGGTGATGCCGTCTATGGCTTTGGATGCCGCATAGTTGCCGCTAAAGGCGGACGATGCCGTCGCCGTTGCCGTTCTTGCGAGATTGTTGATGACCGTAATGTTGCTGACAGCCTTATGGCTCCCATCTTCC
>NZ_JAGXJN010000395.1 GCF_019091455.1 Chitinophaga sp. GbtcB8 | reverse complement strand
CAGCCACCATTTCAGGGATGAGTTTCCCACCCTCCCCCCGCCTACGCAGGTATTAAATGACTGCCCGCAGGTGGTGGGCACCCAATCGTCCCAATGGTGGACATTCCGCTGGGGCCCTAATAAGAACCCACTGGTTACCACAGCTGCTATAACGCCTAAGCTGGCGCGGTTAAACAGTGAATTTGCCTACTTCCACGACCAGATGGGATGGCCTCCGGACCTGCGCGCAAAAAGCGG
>NZ_JAGXJN010000394.1 GCF_019091455.1 Chitinophaga sp. GbtcB8 | reverse complement strand
GCTGCGCGTTACCGGCGGCCTTAATAAAAATGATGGAAAGCTGAATGCATTTGACGATTACATTACCTGGGATGCCATTACCAATGGCGGCGGGAAGCCGATCATCAGTCTTACCAACAGCAACATGACCTCCATTAATGTGAATGCCGTGCTTACTTTTAATAACAGCACATTTAAATCGGATATCCACCGGAACAATTCCATAAATGTGCTGCTGGGCCAGGGGTTCTACCAGCT
>NZ_JAGXJN010000393.1 GCF_019091455.1 Chitinophaga sp. GbtcB8 | reverse complement strand
GATAAAGGGGTAACGAAAAATCGAGACCCATCAGATAGGAAAAGAAGATGCTCACTACGACAAGACTGAAAGTGCCCAAGTTGTAGTGGAAGATCTAGACCCGCTATAGCGGGGGCAAGAGATGCTTACTACGATGAGGGCGAAAGTGCCCGAGTTGTGCGGGCCTAGAAGGAGGTAGCAAAAGATCAAGTCCGGCTACGATAGGGAAAGAATATGCCTGTTACGATGAGGCCGAAAG
>NZ_JAGXJN010000392.1 GCF_019091455.1 Chitinophaga sp. GbtcB8 | reverse complement strand
GTTTTACAAGTACTCTGAGTGTGTGACATATGTTTTTGCTTATTGGGATGCTGACTGGGCTGGTGAGTCAATCAGAGAATATCTACTACTGGTTTTGTGGTTTATGTAGATCATTGTCCTATTGCTTGGCAATCTAAAAAACAGCGATGTGTTACAAGAAGCTCTACAGAAGCTGAGTATAGAGCTCTTGCTAATAATGCAGCTGAAATCTCTTGGTTAAGACATCTTTTATGTGATT
>NZ_JAGXJN010000391.1 GCF_019091455.1 Chitinophaga sp. GbtcB8 | reverse complement strand
CCACATTCAGCAACGCACCATTATAACCGGATGCGCGGGAGATAGCGGAACGCACAATATCTTTTGTTGTTTTACGGTCGAAGATTGTAAGGTCAAGGCCTAAACGGTGGTTCAGGAACTGCGCTTCCAAACCTGCCTCAAAGGTAGTAGAGGTTATGGGTTTCAGCGATGAATTGGTTACCAGTATTACGTTATTGGAAGTGGTAACCTGCTGGACCGGATGGCCCAGGTGGCCGCC
>NZ_JAGXJN010000390.1 GCF_019091455.1 Chitinophaga sp. GbtcB8 | reverse complement strand
AATATAATAATGCTAATTTACTAAATTAAAAAGTCCCTGGCCATTAACGGGGTCAATATACTGCTATTATTCCCTTTCCTAAGACAATAATAACGTTTAGGGAATTTCCTGATAGGTTACTGCTTTATATATTTATTTGCAACACCGGAAAAAATAAACATACCCTGTCAGAAATCACCCCTTTTGTTCAAATCATTATGAACATGCTTGTAGGAAGAGGGTCTGTGGGGGAAGAACC
>NZ_JAGXJN010000389.1 GCF_019091455.1 Chitinophaga sp. GbtcB8 | reverse complement strand
GGGGATGGAAATTATACTATTATCCATTTGGGATGGACTTTTCAAGATCACTAGGGGTGAGAATTATAGCAACATCCATCATTTCCTTTTTTTTTCTTTTTTGTTTGAAACTCGGATTTATAGAAAGC
The DNA here is from genome assembly GCF_019091455.1 of Chitinophaga sp. GbtcB8. Taxonomy (GTDB): domain Bacteria; phylum Bacteroidota; class Bacteroidia; order Chitinophagales; family Chitinophagaceae; genus Chitinophaga. Next base: position 110 of record NZ_JAGXJN010000389.1, on the reverse strand, counting down.
TTCTGCTGTAGATAAATCACTATTATGGGTGGTTCACTCATCAGTATCTACTCGTTGCGATACGATCAAACTTGTCGGTATACTAGCCAATATTAGCATATATCGTATTA
>NZ_JAGXJN010000388.1 GCF_019091455.1 Chitinophaga sp. GbtcB8 | reverse complement strand
TGATAAGTTCATTTGTGGCCAGCTGACACCCTCCAAATCCTGAACAATGCCTTGTGCCAGTAATTTGTTTGTATTTATTTCCATTATGCCATACAAAAACAGCAATCAACAGCAATCCAAGTAGTATGCCTTTGGCTTTCACCATCCATTCTAAGCTTGTAATCAATATGAGCAATGGACTTATCATGGGGAAATATAGAGGGTTCTATCTAATAGTTAGTAAGAAAACAAGTAGAAT
>NZ_JAGXJN010000039.1 GCF_019091455.1 Chitinophaga sp. GbtcB8 | reverse complement strand
ACAATTATCTATTATATTTAGTGATCGATTAAAACTGAATCTTTAAACCCGTTGACACACTTTATGTAATACTACCAAGCATTTGTTGATAACATTCTCCAAGGACAGTTAAATTCTCTGCCTACGACGGTCAATATTATTACAAAAAGTATGTTATAAAGTTAGTTAACTCTAATCTGATATACTTTTTGTCGCGGTAATTTAAACAAAGTATTTTAACCGTTAAGTTACAATATGCCCAATATTATTCTATAGGATTGTCCGGAAGAAATTCAGGAAAACTTATATAGAAATCCCTTTTTCTCCTCTACCCATTTATCAAGTTTAAAATTTTCAACATCTTTCATGAATCTTGGGATCGAGAGTAACAGGGTGATCTATATCTCCAATGGGATATTGCACTTCGCGGTATCTCCTTGATTTTTAGCCCCTCCTATCTATAGTATTTTACTTAATTAAAAATCTTCTATATAATAGCATGACCTCGGTTATTAATGTCAAACCTACCACAAAGATTGAAATAGCCATCTCAGTTAAAAGTATTGTCATAATCAACAAGATGATTGGAACATAAAAAGTGACCTTCTTATTATATTTAAAAACTTTAAGCAAGAGAAAAGTAACGATTAAAAATCCGAAATAGTAAAAACCTGCACCCATAACAAGAAACACCAGTAATTCAGCACTCTCCACGGGAGCGATAAACGAATAAAACAACCACCCCCAAAAGCAAGTTAGAAACAATACCATAAGTACAAATAATATATTCTTCATAAATCTATTTTTCTATTTTGAACTCTGTCCCCAAGTACACTTTCTTAGTAACACCAAAATTTTTCTGCGTTTCATATATATCCTTCGTTGTATACTTGATGCCTTTTTGGTTCAGGTAATCCTTAGTATTCTTTATATATTCAGCATTACCGCCTGGCAGTAAGGTTTGATTATTATGGACTATAAATTTATTCTCGCCTTTGGCCACAGCCACTTCATAATTTATAATTCCAATTAACGACACTTTATGCTTCTCTGCATATTTTCCAAGCTCAATCAATTTATTCCTAACCTCATCCAATTTTCCAGCGTCACTTTTCCCAAATTTCGTTGCTAAAACTGCCGTCATATTTAATACATAGCTTTCATAAACCCCGTCTGTCATTCTATTATAAATCATGTCAGGGTCACTACCATCTGCAACAGCATGATCCCAGGTCCATATTTTATTTCCATACAGAATTCCTGCTTTATTATCCCCTAAACGTCTGTGAGCATATGTATCACCCAATTTATGCAACAATCTACCAAATTCCTCCATATCACCTAAGTCTTGTTCCATAAGGGCTCGAGTTGCAAGGACTGATTTCCAAGGGCCTAACCCATGGTTCAATGAGTGAGTATTTTGCTGTACGAAGGGTAATGCCCATGTATATCTTTCCTCTGCTTTGTTTCCTTGTATCTTTGTATCTGGATATTCAGTATAATATGCTATTCTTTCTGCGTTAGCAATTCCCAACATCACTCCTGCAAGATAAACAGACCAGTAGTGACCATCCGTTTGCCAATTACCATCAGGATCAAACATTGTAATAGGACTATTAGATACAAAAATATATGGAGATTGCCACGGAGCGATAGCCACATCACGGGATAACCATCTTCCTATCCTCGAATCATATATCCTAGCGCCAAAATCAATTTCATTCCCCTCTCCCTTCACCTCATTATCATTCTCCTTCCCATTAAACCCAAACCTATACCCACTTGTCACCACACTACTTCCATCGCCCGTGCCACTACTACCCCCACCGTCATAGCTATCACCTGCAATCGTAGCATTAAACACATCATTGACTCCACTGTTAAACCCTTCCGTGAAATTAATACTCTGAGAAGCAGTATACTCACCTGGCTGGTTCCCCGCACGGCTGCCAAGCGTCAAATATTCAGGCACCGTATAGCCGTTCACTACACTGCTACCGGTTGACCAGCCTCCTGCAATATGATGCCCATTACGGCCAGGCATCAGCATACCAAAGGGATAATAATCCTGTGCAGAGGTGATCTTTGCCTCATAGTGATCTATAACCGTCCCATCTAATGATACAGGCTTTTTCTCATCCGACACCGTGGCCAGCACATTACCTAAATGGTTACTTAATTCAAAGAGCTTGTTACCACGGGTAAAAATAATATTTTTTCCTTCACCTAATCCTGGCATATTCGTGGTAACGGGTGCCGGTCTATTTTCAACATTGGTAGCTAAGGTGCTCATACCCAGCCTACTGCTGCCATACAGCTCTGTTTCCGTTTGGGTAAGGTCCCCATTATTTACTGTGCCATCCTTGCTGGTGTACACGCTCATGATGTTACCGGTAGCATCCCGTACATACCAGGTTTGCTGGCCTTTCACATCCTTGCTGATACGGTTACCGGCTGCATCGTATGTATAGGCAATATCTACGCCGTTCCGCTTGCTGATCTTCTGTATTTTCCCATATACTGTCCAATCTATATTATCGATGCCTGCCTTATCATCATGTATTAGATTTCCGATGGGATCGTACTGATAGTTTTCATCTCCCTGACTCTTAATATCATTGCCATAGTCATCATCAGCTGCTGCATCACTTACGGATGATAGCTTATTGGTACCGGCAATATAGTTGTAAGTAAGGTTATCCATCTGGATGGACTTACCGGCAAACAGCGGGCTGCCGTTACGCAGATAGCTCAGTATATTACCATTAGCATCATAGTTTACGTTTTCTTTAAAGTCATCCAGCAAGGTGGGTATCCATGTATTAGCTGTTGTGTTCAGGTTGTGCAATGCATTCATGCCTTTCAACCTGTTCAGCACATCGTAATTATAGGCGTATAACAATGGTTCTCCCAGTGAAGGAATGTTCACGCTCATAGCGCCTATGTTCCCATTGAACAGGGGCTTAAAGTTAGCGCCGGCATCTGCTGCTTCTGCAAAAGGTTTTACTCCTTGTTTAACAGGCGTATAGTCGCCATTGCCATAATAGTGCAGGGCAAAGCCAAAGGCATCTTTTGCTACAATACTGCCCGTAGCGCCGTCGCCTCCCATATCAAAACCAGGCGTCATGGCAGTGCTGTTCACTCCTTTCAACCATCCCTGCAGCGTATAGGCGTAGTCCACGCCCTGCACCTGCTGCTGGCCTAACACCATCCTGGCCAATGGACCATGTTTATAATACTGGTAAAAGGCATCATTTTCCCAATAGATACCATCCCGGCTGGTGGCTACATTCGTAAGGCGGTTTTCTGCATCGTACGTGTAACGATGATAGAAAGCGTCTATTTCGCCCGGCTGGTAAGCGACTTCATTCACCTTTCCGCTGATAAGATCATAACGGTATACCATTTTTTTCCAGCGGTTATTGGTAGCCTGCATAATGCCATGCTTGTAATCCTGCACCAGCGTGTCTACATTCCCGTGAATATCATAGCTGTAAAAGGTTGCAGTTTCATATTCCCCCTGCGCCATTTCAGCGGCGGTATTGTAAAGGGCTGTCCAGGATACGCGGTTACGCAGGTTGGCGGCAGTAAGCTCATGCTGACTTTCATCTCCTTCCAGCGGCGTGTAAGGCTGGTCGTATGTAGTGCGGGTGATCTGTGTTTTGGTATAGGCCATATTGTTTAACCAGTTAGATAAGCTGGCATCATTACGGCTGATATAATCATCCATTGCTCCGTAGCCAATGGTTTGTCCCACTTCCGTGATCCGCCCCAGCGGATCATATAGTGTATAGCTATATGCATTAGTAAGCGCCTGCTTTGCATTCTGGGAGATGGCCAGCCTGCCAAGGCGGTCGTACCAGAAATAGCTTTCACCTGCATCCGGCGTATGTTGGGCTACCACCTGGTTCAATGCATTGTAGTGGTATTCTGTAGCCATATTGTGATCAGGCGTTTTCTGCTGCCTGGCAGCGCGGGCTGCCCTTACCTGGTTCAGCCAGGTTTCACTGCGGTCTACTACCGCACCCGCCGGCGGTATGGTTTTAACCAGGTTACCTGCCTGGTCATAGTAATATAAAGTATAGTGATACTCACTGGTATGATAGGTAACAGTAAAGTTTTCAAGATCTGCTGCTTTCAATGCGGTGTTAATATAATCCCTGTCAAAAGTGCCAAGTACAGAGTCTTTATAGGCTTTATATAATTCCGTAGCAGTACTGATCACAAAGAAATCATTGTCTGCACAGCTGTTATCCATCTCAACGGATGGGAATACAGGCTCTGAGCCACCACATAACAATGGACCATTATTAACCGTATAACAGCTGTCGGCGCTCGGACAAGATATAACGGCCTCGGATATACCTGCTATGCCGGGTACAACACTCACAAACCTATTGGCATTAGACAGGCTTTCCAATTTGGAAAACTCAACGCTTTTATCTACAACCGGGGTGTTGGTATAAGTTAAATTCATTGCTTCATCCGAACAGCCTGTTTCACCGGATGCATTTGCCAGCAGGAAAAATCCCTGATCACTATGCCTGCCCACTGCCGCTATGGTGCCGTCAGGGTTCTGTATAACTGAGTTTAAAACCTCACTGCCGGTCAGTGGGATACGATTGGACCAGGCCAAACCCGTATTATCCGGATTTATCTTTTGCAGGTATACATCCTGGGGATTGCTTTTCCCGGGAGGCGCTACAATAACACTATTATCCGGTGAATAAAACGCATGGATGCCGGTATACCAGTCACTTGGAGGTGCTGATAGAGTTTTAGCAGATATTATATTACCGTTGTTATCCAGGTCTAATATATCACCCCTGCTATTATTATCTTGCCACTGCTCTGAATTAAGCAGGTTTATTTTATAGCCCTGCAGAGTTTTATTAATACCATACACCCAGTTGGTTCTCTCATCCAGGTCATAAGCACGATAGGATGTTACGGCGCCGTCACCTTTCCTGATCTTCATCAGAACAGCATCATAGTAAGTTGCTCCCGAAAAGTAAGCCGATCCTGCTGCTACCAGCTGGTTACCTTCTTCCAGCAAATATATTGTTGGGTTAGAAGAAGAAGTACCTATATGTTTTACCCAAAGCAAGCTGCCCTGGCTGTTTAAAGTACCCACTATCCAGTCGGCCGATCCCGGTGCAAAATCATAAATACCCGCAAAAGCGTAACCGCCATCGCTGGTGGTAATAATGTCCATTCCCTGCTCGCCCGATGTTGTGTTATAACCAATGGACTGGCTCCATTGAACGTTCCCTGCAGCATCTGTTTTGACAATGAATATTTCCAGGCTGTCGTTATGGAAAGATCTTGTGTTCCCCAGCGCAACGTACCCTCCATCCGGAGTGCGTTTTATTTTACCAAATTCGTCATCCTCCGCCCCGCCATATGTTTTGGCCCATTGATATGCGCCGTGAATATCTGTTTTAATAATATAGGCGTCTTTTTTACCATTGCCGCTACCGGTTGTGGAACCGGCCATTATATAACCATTATCGGCGGTCTTTTGGATGCTGTTCAATACATCTGTTGAAAAAGATACCATTGGCGAAACTGCTTCGGACCTTGCAAAGCTGGTTTGTCCGCCGCCGGTATTAAATGCCGAATAAGTGCGCATTTGCTGTCCTGGTATGCATACTAATGTGTCACGCGATACCGTATGGGTACAGCTATCTATGAACTTGAGGTACTCCCAGGCCTGCTTGGCAAAACCCAGGTGATTATTCATGTAATTAGCGAATAGCTGGTTCTTCTGCGGCTGATCTTCACCGTCATCTGACACAGTGGGCAATGCATTGGGGTACATTGTTTTGTACTGTGTAAACAGGCTATCCACTACCTCACAGTTAACACAGGCCGGCGCTACATTACACTGCATCCAAACAGGGATATTCAGCGGTGAAGAAAAGTATTTGCAGGTAAAATCTGTTCCACTGCAGGCATCCATCAGCTTTTGCAGATCGGCCGTTGAAATATGTATCTGGCGTGTTCGCAGCAAATAGGCGGGCATATCCGCATCAAACGGCCTCCGGTTGCTCTCATAATCGCGCTGCAGCTCCTGCAGCTTTGCACATTCACAGTCTGCCGGTTTAGTGTAGCTTACTTTATTGGCATAGGCAGGCTGCCGGTCGTAGGGTTTGGGCACTGTGATCAGCTGCGCGTTACAGATCAATGGATCCACGGGGTGCTGGTCGTTGTAGTCCTTCAGCACTTGCTCAAAGCTTCTATCAGCATTGGTGCTGGAGGGCTTTACAGTACTGGCGCCAAAAGGATGGTCTGCATCCCCTCCTTCTTTACAAACCTGCACCAGCCTGGCCTTTATTTCGTCCCAGACAGCTGTACCATATTGGCAAGGAGCCAGCTGCTGCAACCAATATTCCGTATAAGCATTGCAGTTATCCGCTATCGCCTGCTGCAGGGCTGCACTTGCCGCGGTACGGCCGGCATTTTCATCCGTATTATTAACATCCATATAAGGCAGCTGCTGCTGGCTTATTGCGTCTGTTGCAATATTAAAATGGGATTGCTTACCGGCGGGGGCTGATTGGGGGCAAACGCTATTTACCTTACTAATGAGCATATCATGCTTTATCTGTAGGTATATGCTGCGGAAGGTCCGCCAGGCCATATCCAGATCGCCGGGGCATAAGGCGCTTTCATCAAAAGCAGGCCGCGCATTCTTATAAGTGATCCAGCACCCGTTATCGCTTTCATTGCATTTGATGCTTGCAACAGCTACGCTCCAAAGGTTAAAAGCACCATCTGGGCTAACCTGGCAGTTCAGCATTTTATTTTCCAGCTCACTTTGCAGATCAGGCCATTGCTGCAACAATGCATCTTTTCCAACAGCAGGGTAATCCGCAAACGGGGCGCTGGCGCTTCCTGTAGGGTTCAGATAACCTGCTGCCTTTGCTTCAGTATAAGTATCAACCGATTCAAATACCCTGTCCCAACTGTAGCTGCCGGCATATTTTTCCAATTCCAGCAGCTTGCAGTATTCCGGATGGAACGGCAGCAAAGTAGCCGCCCAGGATGACTTGAACTTTTCTGCAAACTGCTTAGGGCTTAGTTTCTGCGGCGCTATATAGGCATTCACCCGGTCATCATATACCTGCTCAGGGTTACCGGCTTCATCGCGATACACCAATGTTTCATCCTGGTAAGCAGGCGGCTGAGCATCCCCGCTACTGTAAAACACGGAATACGGATCCTCCACATCAACATTGGCATACTGGCCCGAAGGCGGGCTCACATCCATCAGCATGGCCTGGCGGATATCATCTGTTTCGGACGATTTACCGCACAAGGCATCGCAGGATCCCATTGCGCTCTGATAAGCAGCCTGCACGTCTTTTTCATAGTCAGCCGGCGCTCCTTCCGGTTTAACGCTGTTCACGTATTTCTGGCGGAAGTCGTCAAGTGTACCCAGCTGGCTTAAACAGGCCGCGCAGTTGGGCACACATTCCAGGTTGCTCACCAATGAACGCTGCTGATCGATAAAATCGTCCAGCGTTTTACACAGGTTGGCCGGCGTAAATACATTATCCCGGTAATAGTCCAATCCTTCCTGGCTTATAATAAGCCGCTTGGTAATTTCATAGCTGCCTTCTTTAAGACGTACAGTAAACGGAACATTAAACGCCTGCCCGGGCTGTCCGCAAACAGACGGATCTATAGCGCCAACCGTATAGTTCATCACCAGCTTTTCAAACGGTTTCCTATCCGGAAGCCGCTGGTTATAACTATCATCCGTGATGGTTACCTGCAGCTCATACAGGCCATTATAACATACATCGTTTCCATTGCAATCTTTCTTTGTTAATACCGGCGGTGTTAGCGTGTAGTTAAAATCATAATTGTCCTCCATTGTTACCACCTGCGACTGGCGGCTTTCCATTACCAGGTCTTTTACCACATTTTTGCCCGGGCCGGAAAGTATATCTGTATTGCTAAATACAGCATAAGAAGGCAATGGCGCCATATCTGCATTAGATGGTAAACCGGCTAATGCAGTGGCAATGGTACGGCCATGCATATCCACATAACTTACTGAATACTGGCCATTGGCATCCTTTACCGTGTTTTTAAAATAGTGGCTTTTATCGCCTGCTTCCGTACCGAACATAGCGTCCAGGTCATTATCGCCAGGCGCTCCATAATAATATTTGGTTTCATGATCGCTGCCCAGTTTATACACCGGACCTAATCCCCCTTGCCGGCTAATGCGGCCGGTGTTATCCTGGGTATAGGATGTTTCAGTAAAGGCATGTTGCTGTGCATCAGGTATAAAGCGGCTTATACCCGTATTTTTGTCAGGATCGGGATTATTGGGAGAATAATAGGTGCCTGCCCCTCCTCCCATTTCTGCTGCGCTGGCGTCCAGAAATTCCGAAGGATCATTTATATGGTCGTATTTATCCTTGTCATATTCTGCACCGTTTATATCGGTATTAAAGTTCTGGCTGTACTTAATAATATTACTCAGCGTTGGCGCCGGCATTACCTGTATAACCGGCCGGCCCTGGTAATCATAGTAAGATTCTCCTACCAGCGTTGTATTGGTGCTATTGTCTTTGGTAACTGTTTGACGGCTTCTGAGGCTGCCGTCAAAGTACTGCACTACCACCTTACGCTTACCCTCTTCGGCATAGCTGATATCCGACTGCCAGTTCAGATGCCGTTGATGTCCCATGAAGTTAAAGCTTCCAAGGCCGCCCGTGAAGTCAGAGCTCCAGGCTGTTTCCAGCCGGCTGTTATTTTCCTTATCCTGCACAGCTCTTACCCGGTAAAACAGTACGCCACCGTTATCATAGATCAGCGGTACTGCGTAGCTGTTAGCTGCTACCGTAACACGGCTGGCATTATTCTCAAACAACAGCCGGGGATCGGGCGGTGTACCATAACGCCCCAATGCAGAGGAATCGATATAAGCCCATTCAAGATCGTACTCATCGGCTCCTATAGCAGCAGGCCAGCTGACATTAATTTCATCCGTTCCATCCGTGTTCTCCGGGTTTACCGTGGTGAAACTTTTAATCGCATCGTCCACACAAGACAGTTTGTACACAGGGTGGGCCTGCATTTCATTTTCCAGCATCAATGCGGGCAACAGACCAGCCACAGAAGCGGTAACGCTTAACACCTTTACACTCACCTGGTGCGCATTACTGAAAACAAAGCTATTGCGGGCCATAAAAGCATGGGCTGTATCATAGCTGATCTCCAGGGATTTGTCTATAGAGTCAATTATAAGGCCGGGGGTGGTATAAATAATACGCACATTAGCCGTGGCAGTAAACTGCGCAGGCAAATATAAGGGCGCGTATTCGTTGATCTTAAAGGTGACCACGTTAGTAACCTGGTAAGGCGTATCCAGCTTGCTTTGCAGGGTAGCGCTGAAATAAGCGCTGTCCTGTATGGCGGTCATGGAGTCTTTAGCCAATTGTCCCTTGCTGCCATCCAGCACTTTTTTAAATGTTATACCTGTACCTGTTTGTGCATGGGAGCTGCCTGCAAGTGTAACAAGCAGGGCAGTTAAAAGCCACAGGCCGATCCGGTTGTGCAATAAACGCATCATATCTTTCATAGATTGGGAGATCCAATAAATATTTTATACTCTTTATAAGCGGGGGTAACTTTTAGCTCGTTGCCCTCCCTGCTGAAGAACTGCTTTTCATCAAAACGCCGCTCATCTTCCGGCAGCTGCTTATAGTTGTTCATAACAGCCTGCACAATGGCATATTCATCATACTCCGATCCCGGTGCAGTGTCCGGTGCATCCATTAACAGGGCTGTTTTTACTATATACCGCATGGAAAGCAAACGTTGTGAAAGTGTATCCAGCGTAAGCTCTATATGTTTATAGGGCGCACCTTCCTTCAAACTGATCTGCACCAGCTTTTGGCTCCCACTATGCGTGATCTCACAGCGGCTAACGCCTGCCCTCTCCAATGACCCTCTCATTGGTAGCAAAGGATTGGCCTGGCTTCCGGAAGAACCGGAGCTTGCCACATACATCAGCATATCTTCCTTAAACAGCACAACCGTATAATGCTTATTATGAATTGTTTCCGTATTACCTATTGTATAGCGGTAATACTTCCCGGACAACTCCATTTTACCGTTTAGCGAATCCAATATTTTCCCGGGCGTATGTTCGTTGCTATAAGTATAATATATATTGAATGACTGCGGGCGGGCGTTATAAAATGCCTGCACCTCATTCATCACCTGCATTACCTTTTCCACATCCTGCCCGGATTGTGCTGCTGCCGGCCTGCTTATGGCCATTAGTAAGGCTGTTATTAACGGTATATACTTATTCATGATCACTGGTCTTCTTTTAACAATGCGGTTCTTGTTTCCTTAATGGTTTTAATACCTCTTTCTGTTTCTTTTTTCAGGCGGATAAGTGTGCCGTCATCATCATACTCATAGAAAGTGGCATAGTTATTTTCATCCAGTTCTGCCATAAGCCGCAGGGTTACCGGGTTATATACAAATGACTTCATATTGGCGTTAAAGGGATGTACTCTTATATCATCAAAATATGCAATGGCGCTGCCTGTTGACTGCAGGTTAACGGATATGCGGGTGGCGCCTGCGGGAACATCCACCACCTGTTCTATCCGCTGCCAGCCTTCAATAATATTCCCAGCCGGTTTTGCTATAACAGTCGCATTACCGGCCGCCTGTTCCACTACAATCCCTATCTGGCTATTTGCATAGCTCTGGCAATGGCAGTCCCGGGCTTCTTTTACCCAGGCGCTTACCAGCACCTGCTTACCGGATAATGGTGAGAATACCGGCAACAGGGCGTCTGCCGTAGCCCTTACGCTTTTCAGCACGACCTTACCATCTCCGCAATCACTATTATCTCTATTAAATGAAAGTCCGAACGTGTTATTATCTTCTGTTACCAAGGGAGCGCTAACGCCGATTGAAGTGCCGGCAGCCACACGCAGGCTATATTTGCCGGTATGTTTCTCAAGCGTATCCAGGTCGTCCCTGTACGTTGAAAAATCAAAGTTCCTGCCACTGGCGCAAGCGTTATCACAAATAACCGGTTCAAAGAAATAATCCTCAAACCCATCAAAGGCACTTTCACGATAACGGCTGTTCTGTACTACTGCTACTGGCAACGTATAATCATATCCATACAGGCCGGTATTATAGCGGCCCAGCGGATCTTTGTTCTCCAGCTCAAAACCTTTCCTGTTAAACAGGGTGCTTTCTGAATTCCATACCCACTTTAATTCATCATACTGCGGCTGCATTAATTGATTGTTCTGCATATTCCAGAATGGTGTAAATAAGGGAAACTGCCCATCTTGCCGTATATTGGTTTTGGTTTGGAAAGGCGGTGCAGAACGGGTATTGTAGTAAGTATAAGCCCTGTAAGGCCGCCAGTTGCCTGCCAGGCTATATACATAAGGATTTACGCTTACATCTGTAACAGCGCTATAACAGATACCGGAGGTAACCGTGGTGCAGGTGTAACAGGAGTCTACCTGAAGCTGGGCAGTGGTAGCCCCCTCCTCCACAGGAACTACATAGGTTACATCCAATGCAGGCCGTTTAGCAGGATCTGGATACAGCTGTGAGCAAAAAGTTCCATAGGCTGCCGGATTACCGGAAGCAATACGGGACGTTATAGAAAAGCCCCTGTTTTCATTTTGTTTCCAAAAATTAACTTGATCCAGTGCATTAAACGTAATGTCCTGAAAATGCGAAGTAATATCCAAACGAAAATTGTCAAAACTAAGCCATGTTCGCGTCAAGGTATCTCCTGACGTTGTTGTATTATGCCATTGCCATCCAGGTACAACCAGGCATGCTGAAAAAAATCCGGCTTCAGCAGAAGTAGTATGTGCATTTGGATATACAGGCGGCATAAACCCAGCGGGGTGTGCATACAACTTAAGCGTTGCTGCTTGTATAACTGCATCCGGCGGTATATTTTCAACACCTCCGAACCTGAAATTTGTAAATACCGTGTAGCTCTCCTTACTACCCACAGGGGCTGTGTTCTTAGTAAATTCATAGGCGCCTACTATTTTTTGGGTAAGCGTGTCTTTTACTAAATTCTGGTAGCCATTTTGCGTAGTTACATTACCGGTAGTATAAAAAGGATCGGTAAAAACATGTTCAGATTGGCTAACATTATAAAGCGTCATTGCTTCTGTTACCTGAAATGTTTTATTTATAACATTGCCACCCTGATACGTGACCTTGCCATCGCCGGTACACTCATTTGAAACTAATCCCCAAAAGCTTACAGGGCTGCTGCTTAAAGACTTCAATGAAACCATACAATCCCCTATCCTTGCTTTATAAACGGTGCTTACCGCATCAGTAGTTAAGGCAAAAAAAGGTTTATTGATGTTATCACTTAGCACATTACATATTCTATAGTCCACTGTATACCCGGCATCATTGGCATCCTGTACCAGGGTAGAAACCAGTATATTATCCGTAGCGGGTATAAACAACCGGTGGGAAGCTATCAGGTAATCGAATAGGGGTTTCAGGCAGGTACAGGTGCAGGACGTTTCCGCAGCCGTAGCTGTTGCCATTTTTAACCTTTTAGCAGTTGCTGTTTTCGGCGCGATAGCGTTACTCTTCCTGGTTATTATAGAGTCGTATTTTATTAACCTTTCCGTCCCATCCGGCATTTGCAGTAACCTCCAAACAGTCACTTTTTGCGCCGTAGCCATGCCTGAGAACAGGCACACCAGCAGCGTAATCACTATTAATATTTTATTTATTACTGACATCATTATATATTCCGTTTACTGTAAGTAATGTTATTGCGCCGAAGCCATTTCCACCACAATTGTGTGGGAGGTAGTCCAGGTAGCTGATCCTCCGCTGCTAATAGCCTGCTCATCTGCATTCACCGTAACCTTCATGCCATTCATGTCGTTTGAGGTGATCTGCACGGTATAGCCACCCTCAGGCAGGTTCAGATTTTGCGCTAATTCAACGGTATCAAAATAATCTTCATTGAACACTTCCTCCTGGGTAACCGCATTCTTTACAACAATGCCAAACCTTCCCCCAGGCCCGCTTGCACCTGGCTTAACACGTATATTAAGAGAACCCGGTAATACACAGATACCATTATTTCCCGTATTGGCATAGTCCTGCCCATTAGCATTAATATTTGCAATGGCCTGGTTATTAGCAGCCTGCTGGCTTTCATAGGAGGAATAAATATGCGCAGGCACTGTATATTTCACCAGGGATCCCTCATGTGCTGCATCGCAACCCTGTTTAGAAAATTTTTGGAATTGCTCGCTGTTCCAGTACTGCGTACGCTGCGTTGTAGACACAATGATCTCTGATGGATTCCTCAATACAAATTCCTGCAACACATCCGGAGGACAGAATTTTTCCTCGCTTCCTACAATTACATATATGCCTTCCGTTCTCTTAGTATACACACCCACTCCATAATTCTCATTCACCTGCGTATCAAAGTGGATACAGTAAGGAATGGGATTTTCAACAGGACCTAACGGAGGTTCTGTGGTATAAATAATAGGGCTATTTGTCAGATCGCTTGTTACATTTACCTGAAATTTTCCAATCGCATCCGGCACATCCGCCTCTGTTCTGCCCCTTACTGTTATACGGCATGGCGGGCCGCTGCAAACGCCATTCGCGTTGGCATACGCCTGTCCGTTTTCATCTATATCTGCCTGCGCCAGCGCGTCTGCATCTTCCTGGTTGATCGTAGAAGTATAGGTTCCGGCAGGCACCGTATAGGTTACTACGGATCCTGTACCGCTGGTACATTCCTTTATAAAGTCATGCTTAAGTTCCTGGTTGCTGTAAGTGCGAATAATACAATCCTCAATATTATAGGCGGTGGGAATGCAGTCTGTTACCGTGCCGGCCTTTTTGTGGTCTGCCGCTTTCCAAAACTGCTTAAATTCTGTGGCGCTGGCGCCTATGATCTTTGCATTTATGTCTATTACTAAACTGCCGTCCACAACCGGGTTTTCAAGCATGCTTACCTCTCCTACAGCAGTGTTTATATTCCTGCGGCCGGAACGTATAATTTTCAATAAAATATCATTCCCGCTGAATGGCGTACCATCTGCATCTACAAAATAAATATTTGGCGTACCGCCAGCCATAGCATTGGCATCTACCGTCCATATTTTTCCGGCACTGGGAAAGGTAGCCGGCTGCGGATCGCAATCCGATCCATAGGTCTTCGGGTGCGACCATATGAGCAGCTCATCGCCGCCGGTAAAATAGCTGGCTTCCGTACCAGCCAGCAATCCCTGGGTTATTCTTCCCTCTTTCATATAAACATGATCCAGGGTAAAGCCTATATTCTTATAAGCGCCGCCCATACCGTCGTATGCCCAGGCAGTAGGGTAGGTAAAATGATAAACAGGATCGTTAAACTCATTTTGTGTGCTGGTTAACACCGGCTCCCCGGTTTCACTGTCATATAACAGGTTGGCGGTACTTACACGGCTACCCTTATCCACCGCCCGTACGCTGTCAATTATGCCATGGCGGCTAATTACCTTGGTAAGGGCCACGGACCTGAATTTGTTCTCATCCCGCTGTGCCAGGTTAAACAGGGACGGTATGATCCATGGTATTATACCTGCGGCAAACATTTCAGTATTCAGGTTCACGTTATATGCGTTGGTAACAGAGCGTTGCTCCCGCATATCCATCATTACTTCCACGTCTTTCCCAATTGAAGCACTGGCATCAATCACACCCTGCGGAGTAATAGCTGATACTGTATTATTCAGATGTTTGAACTCCTGGTTCAGGTTATCTACATGATAGAAATTTTCGGTATAGGCTATATAATGATCCGGGTCTGATTCTGCATAGGTTGCTTTTGAACGGAGCTTGCCATGCATATCATTCAGCTCTACCTTAAAGCCCTGGCTTATTGCCAGGAAGTGTTTTGCATTGATGCGGAGGAAATTCGCCAGCGCAGGCTTATACTTTTTCTTTCCGTCGGCAAGCTCCGTTCTGTCGGTAAGCGTAGGGAAATCGTAGCTGGTAAAGAAGGTGGTTTCCTCATAACCATTGGCAGAGCGGGTGTTCTTTGAGTGGATGGACCGTACCATTACCTTGCTGTAACCAACTACCGGCGACGGGAAAAAGGATTCTCCCAGCGGCTCTTCCGTATAACCTATGCTTACCGGCGCAAGGGCGGCTACCTGCTCTTTATATTGTATAGGCACACGCCAAGGGTTTTCCTCTCCGCCCAGCATAGGCTCGTAGGATGCTACACCGGAGCTGATAAGCTCCAGCTTACCATTTATCCGTTTGGTAGTAGTATACTGGTATTCTTCACCATACTGTGCTTCCTTTTGCTTTGTCATAGCATTCCAGTGGTCATAAGTAACTATTCTTTTTACCCTTAACCCGCCGCCGTATTTTTTAAAGAAAGGATTGTTCAGCCGTATGTAAGTGCGGTTCAGATCTACTTCTTTCGCCCAATCCTTTTTCCGTGCATTTTCATCAAAGGAGGTGAACATGCTCTTTACATTATCTGCCATGCCTACAACCACTTTTACTACAGATCCTACATCAGCATCGCTGCCAACATCTGAGCCTGGGTAAGCCTTTGACGGCAGGTTAAGGCGCAGGAACTGGATAGCGGCTTTGGCCAGTGAGCTATATGATCCGCCTTCTTCCCCGTTATTATCAATGGGTTTCATTTTTACCCAAATGGTATTATCATTAATAAAGCCATAACCGCCGTCTGAGTAATCCAGCGTAGCGTAACAGGACACATATTCACTTCCGGACCCCCATTTATCCGATGGCATTTTTACAAAAAGCTTAAAGTAAGTGGTGCCCAGGCCCCTGAGGTAGCGCTCAAACACCTCCGGCTTACTGTTCACTTTTTCAGGCACATTAATACCTACATATAAATTGTCTGTGGTATAGTAGATATTTTGTTTGCTGTACAGCTTATTGGTAAGATCGCTTAGCAATTCAGGTTCCGACGCTGAAAACCCGGCTACCTTATATAGCTGCGCAGCCTGTTTATTTTGCACGTATGCATAATCGTCGCCTTCATAGGTGATCTTCATACGCGCTCCTGAAGGTTGTACAATAGAATCAAGCGTCCAGGCGGCGGCATTTTCAGCGGCAATAGTGCTATCCTGCAAAGCATAGGGATATTCCGCATTTGTGATCACATTATTGGCTGCGGAGCCGGGATTCTGCAAGGGATCCTTATAGTTACCCCAGCGGTCATATGACTTGGCATTATAACGCGGGTTGTTAGTATTATAGGAGAATATATAAGGGTTACGCCTTCCTTTATTGTTGCCATTATAGGTAAACCATATACTATCCAAAGTAAGCTTGCCGTTATCATTCACTTGTCCGTTCTCATCCAGTACACCTGTATTAATACCTTTACATAAGCTATAGCTGTAGCTGAAATGCACTGTTTTTACCGGTGTTGCACTTGTTCCATGTTTCTTAAAATCAGCCTTTGTAAACAGGTTGATCTCCTCCAGCTTTTTAGCGGGACCTTTTTGTTTTTTGCCGTCCCGGTCAATTTCGTAGAGGTCTTCCCGGTCGCTGACGGTAAAGGTGGCGATCATGTTCTTGGACTCTATGGTATTAAGATACCATAGCTCCTTTTCGCCATATACATAGTTGCCTTTATCATCGCGGTTGTCGGTCTTTAGCCCTTCGTTATATCCTGCCTTATCACTATAAGGTGTTCTCCATTTATATGGATTAAGGATGCCTGCCATCTTTGTGTAATTGAATTTTACGGCATCACCCGGGTCGTCATCTGAAATACCATTGCCGGTAAGATCCACATAATCAGGTGAAAGGATACCTGTTAACAGGAAAGAATGCGCATAGGCGGGCATATCTTCACGGCTGAAATAATTATCATTACCTTTTTTATTCTCCGTTGAATCATCGGTACCGGGAACATATGTTACCAGGCCTTCTGCGGCATTACCATCTGATGCGTTAACAGAAAAAGTAGCTTCCTGCTGTTTAAGATTATATACCGGCAGCCCGTATACGTATCTTCTGCCATCGGGGTTTAAAACATCTATTTCAGAGAGATGATTTTCTTTACGGAACGTGTTTACGCGTTTTTCCTTTAATATGGCGCCGCCGTTAACCTCAAATACGTCCTTTGTTTGCGGCGGATAAAGGAATTTAGTGGGAATGATCTCCCTGGGATGACCAAGATACTCCCAGTACAGCTTCATAGCCCCTTTCTTTCTGAACTGGAAGTAATCTACCCTTATGTCGTAAAACTCGCCGGCTACAAGATTTAGATCCACTTTACCCATGCTTGATTCACCTTCTCCCTGTATGCCCCATCTATTAATCAGAAAGTTACCATTGATGTAAACCGCAGCGCCATCGTCGCTACCGGTAGATATGATATAGTGGCCGGTAACATCTGCTTTCAAGCGCCCTTTCCAGCTTATGGAAAACTCATCCTTCATGGCATCTACAACATAATCGGGCAACTCATTGGTCATTGCCTCTACTTTGGCAAAGTTGATCTGCGGATCCAGTCTTGAGTATAACCAGTGATTAACATCTGTTCCCTGGTGATAATCTCCTATCAGACCGGTACCATCCCCTGTTGTTTCATCCGGGAAGTTATTATCACAGTTTTCAAGCTGAAAGGTATTGAGCTTGTAGTTTTCTATATACTTTGTAAGACCTACGGTGCTGGCCTCCTTTGCAGTGAGATAAGATATTACCTGGGTTCTTTTATCCCGCGATGCTTTATATGCCTGTTCTTTCCGCAGCTGGATGTTATCTATATAGCTCTTATTACGATAGCGTTTCAGCACATTAGTTGTGCTAAGCGTGCTGCTGCTGTTACCTGGCTGAAACAGGTCAACGGTTACCGCATCGTCCCCGCCTACTGCGTCATAAAAAGTTTTGGTATTCACTACTTTTTCTGCAGGATTACGGAAATAAGCTGCCTCAAAGAGCTTATCTGATCTCCGGAAACCAATAGTAGCTGCCAGTGGATTTTCCTCTATCCAGGGTCCGCTTTGCGTATTGGCGCTTACGAAATTCAGGTCAACACCGCCATGTACTATTTGAGGCCCCGCACCAAGATCAAGGCTTACCCGGTCGGATGCATCTTTTGTACGCATATGATGATCGTACACATAACCAATATCACCGCGGTAGGCTCTGAACATACCGTCGGTGCCCTCCCCTGTCATGGAAAACACGTCATAGGTATAAGCAGGTATACCGATATTTTTGGTTTGCGGTTTTTCCCGGTAGGGAATATCCTTTTCCCGGTTATAGTCCAGCAATGCCCCGGGATCTGTAGCACCATTCTGATAATTCAGATAACCGTAGGCTGGTATAGACCGATGCTGGTCTTCGGGTGCAATATATTGTTTGGATTGATAGCCGCTGACAGACAAGCTGGGATGTACCACGCTAAACTCCGTACCCAGCACAAAAGAAGCGGAAAAATTCTCACTTGTATAAGGCAGGTTGATAGCTGGCATATATGAAGGATATGCAAATGAGAGCAGCGTTCCGGAATAGCTACCACCATAGGTGCTCAGGTATTGGGAAAGCTGCAATGCCTTCATGCCTGTTCTTGTATTATAGGCCGTGCTGACAGATGTACTGCCACTAAAACCTATTGCATCTGCCTGCTCCTGACTTGTTTTAAGAGCTAATGAAGGCGACAGCGTAATACCTTCCTGTGAATTATTGGTAAGAGATAAACCAGCTGTTAACACACCCTTACTACCAGCAGCAACGTTAATGGTAGGGTTTATGCCTACTTCAAGCCCCCAGCCCCGGTAGGTATTGGTAAAAATCCCAAGGCTGCCGCTTAAGCCTATCGGAAAACCTACTACCTCTGCTCCCAAACCTAATGTTGCACCGGTTGTTTTATTCTCCTTTATGGAAGCTGTTTTAGCAATAGAATCCGTACCATTAAAATCATCCGGTATGCCACGCATATTACGGGTAATGGCGCCGGGGTTTATGTTCCATCCCAGCCCCACCCAGCTGGCTTCCTGGTCCATGGTAATACCACTGTTATAACCAATTGCAATAGGATAGCCGCCTACATCCATTAAGGGAATGGTGTAGGAGAAATCACCCGTAAACAGATCTACCATATTGGCATTGTTCACCGGGTGAAAAGCGCGGCTTTCAGGTTGGCCCGGACCACCGATATTACCGGCAGCTATTGCTTTCACTTTATTTCCTTTTGCGCTGCTCTCCGGCAAAACATTCTTTATTCTGTTTATATGCACTGCAGGCTTTACAGCAGTATTGGAATTAGCTACCGGGTAAATGCGGTTACCGGTGCTCACTATTGCTCCCCTTGCATAATGCGGCAGTACGGTTTCCATATAAAGCATCATCAGCCATATTATAGCAATCACTTTCCTGCCTTTTGCAACTCGTGCCAGTATCATGTAAAATATATTTAGGTATGCTGTTATTGTTTATGCTGCCGGGTATAAATAAATTTCATTTGCCAGTACTCGTGACGGGAGTTTAACAAACGGAATAAATAGGTTTTTTCATCTTCCAGCCGGCTTCCTTTCAAACCCAGCTCCAGCAGGTTATCACCTACGGTCAGAGATAGCTTCCCATGCTGAATAGCGCTGCTGCCTTCCTGCAAGGCGATTATTTCATACTGCACGGTTTTATCATTTGCATCATTGCTGTAGGAAAAATAAAGCGGGCCGCTACTATTAGCAACTGCAGCACCCAGCTCTTTTTTCAGCTGCATATATGCATTTGCGTTGGCTGCCTGCTTGTTTTGCATGCCTTTGATCCGGAAGGTCCAAACTTCCGTTTGTGCTGCATACCGGGGGCCATTGTTTGCAGTGATGGTCCAGGCATAGGTTTTAGCGGTATCCAGTGCTACCGCTGATGCCGGGTAGTTAACAAAAATGTTTTTGTTATGCATGGCCCGGAATACCGGGATATTCTGCTGTATGGCTTCTGCTGCAGATTGGCCGCTCCGTAACTCCACCAATACCAGGTCATAATTCAGATCGTTGAAAATGTTCAGCGGGGCTGGCGGCAGCCAGGTAAATTGCGGCAAAACGCTTTCCAGCAAACTTCCGTTAGCCGGTGCATTCAGTAAAGGCGGGCTTACCGGTTCAACAGTAAAAGGAATACAATCTTCGGCCAGCAATGCGCCACTGTGGCCACTTGCCACAATGCTATAACAAGCCTGGTAGTTGCCGGTGGCCAGCAGCCCGTTCACATTCCTGTCCACAGCGGCAGAGAGGTATTCATATTGCACCGGGCTTGCATCCTCCATCTTTACCTGTTTTGCGCCTTTATATAATATAATGGTGCGTGAGATACCCGTTAACAATGGTTGGTTGGTTTGTGCATCTGACAGCCGCAATACGATCTTCACATTCGCAGGTGCGCTGGAAGCAGATACCAGCAGCATATTCCACAACTGTGATTTTTGCATCACTCCAACCGGCGGTAGCTGCACTGTCATGCTTACCTGCGCCCGCGCACGCAGTGCGGTTAGCATTACCATGCATATCCATAGGTACCTTTTCATCATGCTTACTTATTTAAAATATTTTAGTATAGGTCAATCTTCCTGTGTTATTGGGCACCAATTGTTTATTGGCCCCGGGTATAAATCCTTTATCTCCCATTAATGCTACCTCTCCTATCTTCGGTATATTCACCCGCGCATTGGCTGTATAGCCTACCTGCTCAAGGTTATACACCGTTTGTTTATTGTATTTAAGACCACCGCCGGTTTCCAGCCAGCGGGTTACCTTAAACTGCAGGTTACCATCTGCCCCATACAAAGCGTAATCCTGGTTGGTAGCGGCTGATAAAGATCCGCTCAGTGTAAAGCGTCCCAGGAATACCGTATGATTTAATAAAATGTTCTTACTGTTGAAGTATACAAAGCTGCTGTCTGTTTGCTTGTTATAAAAACGGGTATAAGAAAGCACAGTGTTCATCATAATACCCCGGTACTGGAAAAAGTGGCTAAGAGAGCCTACCAGCGTATAGAACAGGTTTTCAGTAAAATGATCATCGCTCAGCTTCATTAACTGAGAGCTGGGTGAATACCCTATTGATACAACCGGCCATTTGCGGATACGCAACGTACCCTGTATGCTTTTAAAGATGGTGCTGGTATGGTAGTCTACATTCTGGTATAAGCTGGTAAAATCATTCTGCCGGATAGATGCTGAAACAGTCAGCTGTTTTCTGAAGAAAGGCTGATCTATCCGCAACAACCATGCGCTTTGAGCAGAGCCGGTGGTGTACAGGCTGAATGACTGGAAATTGGCTCCCATTCTCTTATACATGGCATTGATGCTGGTGCCGGTAAGGGGTATAAAAGAGAATGATTTTACAGAATAAGCTTCATTGGAGCGGTTGCCAAACTGGAATACGCTTCCCATGGCGCTTTCCTTTTCAGCAGCCCTAGCGTAATAAGGCAAAGATGATTTTGCTATTTCCCCTACCAGGTAATTGTGTTTATTTAACTGCCATTTGCCTTCCAGCGATATGCCCATGATGTTATAATCAGGCGCTGATTGCGCACCGGTACCGGAGGTATCTGTATTGAAATTGTACAATTGTTTTTTACCGGTGTACCAGGTGAGAATGATGTTGTTCCCTTCCCGCATACCGGTACCTACCCTTATAAGGTTCAGGTACTGGCGCGACCTGTTTTCATTTACAATAAAATTCCTGAACCGGTAATCGACCATACCCGTGGCGAAAGCCACATAGTAGGAAGGATTGTATTCCGCCTGCACCCCTAGTATGCTGATATCTTTGGCGGTTAGCTCTGAATAGTCTACAAGGGTTCTGCCCAATCCTATAGAGCGTATAGCCAGTAACGTTTTATAGCCTCTGGGCAGCACAGTGTCCGGCAGGTTCATGGTATGCAGGTTATCAGACAATTCCTTATTATTCCGGCTTTGCGCCAGCACATCCATCAAACGTTCATTATTTGCGCCAAACTGTTTTTTCCTTTGCTGATATAGCTTATCAAACCGGGCAAACTCCTTTTGTAATGAATCTAATTGTTCTGCAGCCGTCTTACGTTCAGCTGTAAATTTCTGAAGAGCGGTATCAGCTTTTGAATATTCAGGCTTCTGCCAGTTATTTTTGGGTGGCCAGTGCTGCGACAGATTAACATTTTCCATAGCATAAGATGGAAGCTTTGCCAGTGAGTCCCGGGCACTGGCATACAGCGCTCTTTCCTTTGCCTCTATTACCTGCTGCAGGCCTGAAGGGGCCTGTAGCTTGTATTTTAAACGGCTGATCTCATTTGCTCTGAGCTCCAGACTATCCCTGAGCAGCTGCAGTTGCTGTAACTGCTGCAAACGGCCGGCATCCCAATGACGGGCATTATTCATCAGCATATTCTTAAAATCACGGTTCGTGTACCGGAGGTTAAGCCCTGTAACATTCCTGAACAGCGAAGAGTTACCCATGTTGGTTGAAAAAGCTACTCTTAGCGGGCATTGATTGCGTATATTAATATCGAGAAATGTTTGAACAGTATGCTGATAGACATCTTTTTCCACATAAGGCGTATCTACGTTTGACTGGTAGTACACATCATACATGACATTGCCATGAACGGTAAGAAAAGGGGAATGCTGGGGAACCGGCGAAATATGTCTCCTTACCCGTACCGGTATTGCTACCGTATCCTTTTTAGGCAAAGGATAGGTAGTAACCGTTACACCCTTACAACCAGTGTACATGAGGTAGTAACCGGTATCCTGCCGCGACTGGCTATATCCGTTGGATATAAAAAGCAAAAAAAGTAATAGTATAGAGGTACAGGTTCTCAAAACAATGTGTTATTACATATTCCTTACTGTTCATGCATGCGGACCCCGCGTGCATAACGCACAGTAATTCACATGAATTGCTATTGCTAGCATTTAAAAATGACAATAATGGATACTGTAACAGGGAAAAACAGGGTGATTAGCTGTTAACGCTTGTTTCACAGTATAGGGTAACCATTTGATGTTTATTTCCGGGTTACTATCTCTTGTGTATTGTCCTAATATTTCTTATTCGGGTAGTAAAAGGGCTAAAACGCACAATTATCTACATAGGTATAAAAGATTCCGGAAACAAAGATTTAGATATTTATCGGATTATACAAATTTTTGTCCTAAAAAGTCATACTACTTTTGTTATGCCTACCTGTTTTATCACGCTATCCATCAACCAAAAAGAGAGGCAAACATCCGCACATTTTTTCAAACATGCAAATATTTGCCCCTAATAGTATTTCATCTCTGTACACTATTTTGCTAAACCTGCTTCTGCCAGCAATACTAACAAAGTACGCTGTATGGCCAGGTAACCATTATCATTGATCCACCACTCCTGCAGGGCATGCGCATTGCCGCCCTTACCGCCGCTACCCATGGTAATGGCCGGTATGCCTTTGGAAATGGGAATATTGGAATTGGTAGAGCCTACGCGCAATTTAGGTGATCCGCCAATGAATGCAATGGCTGCTTTTGCGCGTTGTATAACGGCCAGGTTACTGTCTAAACCACCGGAGGGGCGGTCGCCTATCAGCTTTACATCAACGGTTAGGTCTGCGCCGGCGCGTTTCATCTGGTTTTCTTCCAGCAAACCCCGCTGCACGGCCTCCTGCAGCAGCTTATCGGCAGCGGCTACACGCTGCGGGCTTTCTGAGCGCATATCTACTTCCATCCACGATTCAAAGGGAATAGAGTTTACAGAAGTACCACCGCCTATTACGCCTACGTTATAGGTAAGCCTTTCGCCCGGCTGCCGGGTTAAGCTGTCTGCCGCTACGGCCCAGTAATGAATGACGCGGCCCAATGCATTGTGCGGGTTAGCCAAACCAAAAGCGCCGGAGGAATGGCCGCCCGGGCCTTTGAATGTGATATTATAACGGTGGGAGCCTAATCCGCGGTGCGTAATGCTTTCCATATCCCAACCATCAATGGCAATGTATGTGTCAATTTTACCAGGCCCTTTATCGCTGAAAAGGTTCTTTACACCCCGCAGATCGCCCTGCCCTTCTTCTCCTACTACGCCGCAGAATAGCACATCTGCCTCCGTTTCAATGCTGTTCTTTTCCATGGCTTTTAATATGGTGAGCACTATGGCCAGCGCACGGGTATCGTCTATAATACCCGGGGCAGCCAGCGTGTCGCCTCTATGCTTCACCGTTACATCTGTTCCTTCCGGGAAAACGGTATCCAGATGGCCTTCCAGCACCACTACCTTTTTACTGTTCTTACCTTTGCGTTTGCCCAGCACATTGCCTACATTATCAATCCACACAGAATCCGCGCCAGCGGCCTTCATCATGGTTGCATACTTTTCCGCGCGTTTCATTTCCTTAAAGGGCGGCGCTGCAATTTCAGTTAACAGCAGGTGATCGCTAAGCGTTTGTGGTTCCATTTCAATGATGGACTGGAATGCTTTTTTCACAGCTGGTTTATCTGCCAGCGCTTTTATTTCCTTTGTGTACTGCTTATCCTGTGCATACAAGGTAGTGCCGGCTTGCAGCAACATGGCTGCCAATAAGGTTTCCTTTACTAATTTCCGCATATAATTATTTTCATTTCTTTTTAAAGATCCTGAGGGTTCAGTATAAATTTAAAAGGAAATGGTCATTCTAATCACATTTTTCATTCAATAAGCGCCTGTTAAAATGCAAAAGCCAGGCAACACATGGTTACCTGGCTTTTTGCGTAACTGCTGTATTACTATGGTTGTTGCATCATTCTTACAGTGCCATACACCGGGCCTACGTGATTATCTTTCCGGGCCTGCAGCTTTACCGTAACAGTTTGTTTGCCTTTGGTAAGCTCCGCAGGAATAGGATACACCACATCATAAAATTTGCTGGCTTTATATTTATTCAGATCATCCGTACCTGCCTGCACGCCATCTATTAATATATCAAACTTGCAGTAACGGTTATCCATACCCCAATAGGTGAGCTGCAAACTGTTTTCTTTTTCCGGGTTCACCTTCATGGTGAATTGCATGTATCCATCATCCCACACAGCTCTCCATTTTTTACCATGTTCTTCGCCGGTAGTGGTTTTGTCGCTGGTAGCGAAATTATGATCACGCTCCGGTTGCATTTCCGCTATGCGCAGCGCATCTACCGTGCGGGATTCTATTTCCTGCTGTTTCTTCTTTTCTGCTTCGTATTTGGCCTGCTGCGATTTCCAGCCATCCGGGGTAAAGGCATCCCAGTACACGCTATAGTATTCATTCTGTATGGTGTTGAACGGCACCAGCGTTACATCTGCCGGCTGGCCTATGTTGCTGGTATGGAACACCAGGGATTGCGGATCATCTGTACGCAGCCATTTGTTGGCATCTTTTTCAGCGGTCACTAATACCGGTATACCTGTTACAGGATCCGGCTCTTTATTACCTAACTGTCCGGCCAATACTACGGGGCCATAGAACAAGGCTACACGGCCCGGGTTATCGGGCATTGCTTCTGTATACACATCCATGGGTAAGGTTAGCGCTACTTTATCGCCGGTTTTCCAGGTACGGTTAATGGTAATGTAACCATCCTCACCGGGGGTAATGGCCTGCGTTTTACCATTTACTGTAAGCTGCATACCCTGCTGTACCCAGCGTGGCTTGCGTATGCGTAAAGCAAATGCAACGGGCTTTTTAGCGGTAATGGTAAATGCTACTTTATCGCTGGCAGGCAGCTTTGTTTGCTGTTCCAGTGTAATGCCCTTCTGCTGCCAGTTCAGGCGCGATGCAATGAAAAGGTTCACATACAGGCTGCCATCTGTACCTTCAAAATAAATGCTCTCTCCATACTTCACATGGTTTTCCATACCGGAGCCTACGCAGCAGGTAAAGGTGTGGAACGAATCGCTGAACTCCTTACGGGTGCCCATACGCAGCGGCACAAAGTAACACATCATACCGCTTTCATGGTTCTGGGAAGAAAGGATGTGATTGTATAATGCGCGTTCGTAAAAATCCATCAGGTTAGCTGCGGGCTGCAACGCAAACAAATGCCGGGTTAGTTTCAGCATGTTGTATGTGTTACAGGTTTCCATGGTGTTTTCTGTGAGATAGTCGTTCAGCTGGTCCGGGGGGCCCAGGTACTCATAGTTACTGTTACCACCCGGTGCATAGGAATGGTGCTGTGTAACCGTATTCCAGAAGAAACGGCCAATAATGCTGTCCTTATCCGCGCCTGTTAGCTCATAGCGGCGTATGCAGCCAATTACTTTAGGTATTTGTGTATTGGAATGTTTACCGGGCAGCACATCCTGCTGAAGGGCCAGTGAATCCAGCACACGGCGGTCGTGGAACCTGTAGGAAAGATCCAGGTATTTCTTTTCACCGGTAAGGGCGTAGGTGTTCACCAGCGCTTCATTCATGCCGCCATATTCACACAGCAGCATTTTCTGCACCAGGGAATCCGGTAAGTGGCCTACTATTTTCTCCGTCCAGTCGGCCATGCCTTTTTCTACATCCAATGCCTGTTGGTTATTACAATAGATATACGCATCCAGCAAACCGGCCATGATCTTGTGCACCGTGTACCAGGGCGACCAGCCGCCGTTGAGATCAAACCCACGGGAACGGATATGCCCTTCTGATACTAATTGCCAGATGCTATCCTCACTGGGAATAGCGCCTATATAACCTGTTTTGCGGTGCTGCTGGCATTCTGCCAGCTCGCTTACCATATAATTCACTTTATCCAGGAAACGCTTATCGCCACTGGCCGCATAATGCATAGCGCAGGCAGAGAGATAATGGCCCAGTGAATGCCCGGCCAGGCCGGATGATTCCCAGCCACCATAACGTTTAGCTTTTGCTTTCAGACCGGAATGCTCCCGGAAATCGGCCAGCAAACGGTCTGGCTCTAATAGCGAGAGGTAAGCAACATCTGCATCCTGCGCCTTTTTAAAAGGCCCGTCCAGGATCTGTACATCTTTCAGATTAAAGCTGTAAGCATGTACCGGCACCTTAGCGGCTACCTTCATTATCTTCTCCTGCCGTTCCGGTACGTAAGACTGTGCCAGCAGGGCGTTATAACTTGTGTGTAACAGCAGGATGGAAAAGAGTAATTTCTTCATTGTAAAATAGTTTAGGAAGCTGCAATACTTGTTACAATGACGTGGAATAAGCCATTTATTTCAATTGATAAAACCGCCAGTTAGTTTTGAAATCTTTATTGATAGTTTGATTGGTAAGAATGGCGCGCAACATTTCCACCGGCATTTCATTTTCATGCAGCACCGCGTCATGGTATTGTTTGTATGTCATTTTACCACTATCCACCAATTCCTTTTTCAGCGCATAGAACTGCAGGCCGCCGATCATGTAAGCCAGCTGGTATAAAGGGCTGTAACCCAGGCCTGCTACAAAAGAGCGGCGTACTTCGCCGGCTGCATTGGCCCGCTCATGCCCTACCCTGTCTACCAGGAAATCTATACACTGCTGGGGCGTCCATTTGCCCAGATGAAAATTAAGGGAGAAGATAATACGCGCGCAGCGGTGCATACGCCAGAACAGCATGCCCACACGGTCTTCCGGGGATTGCGGAAACTGCTGATCCCATAACAACATTTCCCAGTACAGCGACCAGCCTTCTATCCAGAACGGCGTATCAAAATTCCGGTAAGCTTTGTAGCGGCGGTTCATATACATCTGCAGGTGGTGGCCTGCTATCAGCTCATGATGCACGGTAGCGCGGGAGAAATGCGGGTTATTACCACGCATGCTCATCAGCTTATCCTCCTCGCTCATATCATCTGTTGGGTAAGAGATGCTTAACACTTCCCCGCCGGTAAAGAAGGGATTCACCAATTGCCGCTCCGGCGTCATCATGATCATGCGCCAGCTTTCTTCTGCCAGGGGCGGAATGGTTACCAGCTCTTTCTGTTTCAGGAAGGCAACAGATTCATTGTATAGTTTCATGATGGCCTCCGGTTGTTTGCCGGCAGGCACATAAGTGTTCTTTACTTTTTCCAGCGCCTTTTTCCAGTCGTCGCCAAAACCCATTTCCCGGGAGGCTTTCAGCATTTCAGCATCACACCAGGCAAATTCTTTGTTGGCTATTTGTATCAGCTCTTCCGGGGTGTAAGGGATCAGCTCATCCTGCAGCTGGCGGATCAGCTCATCACGGCCAATGGGATAACCGATAATACCGCTGCCATCATCCTTAGCGCCGGGAGCAGCTTTTTCCTGCGCTTTCCAGGCAATAGCATAGGTGCTTAAAGCAGTATCCAGGTCGGCATAGGGTTTAGCCATCCACCAGGTGTATTGCGGATCATAGCTGTTGTAGAACTGGTGTACGCTGTGCAGCGCATCCTTTAAGCCTTTTACAATACCCTCTGCTCTGAGGATGTGGTAGATATCAACATTCTTTTCTTCCCGCAGCGCTTTGGCTTTCTTCAATACATCTATAGACATGCTGTGAAAATCTGCGGCCAGCTGCTGCGCATTTTGCTCTGTACCCCGCCTGCGAACCTTTTCCACTGCGTAGATCTTATCTGCAAAAGGGAACCATTCTTTTAATTGGTTGTATTGCGTTTCTTCTTCCTGTAAGCTGTGCAGTTGTGCCTGCAGGTCTTTTCTGAACAGGATATAATCTACCCGGCTACCAGTGGGCAAGGCGTTAAAATCAACCTGGTCCAGCTGCTGCAGGTATTGATTGTTCAGCTTTTGCAGCTGCTGCCGGCGTTCCGGTGAGTTACCTACAAAATAAAACCGGCTGATGCTGCCCTTATCCGCATTATACGTTACCATGAGATTATTGATCTCGCTGCTTTGCTGGTATAATGCTACTGGCGCCTGCTGTTGCGCATGCGCTATTGAGTTAGCGGCTGCCAATGCCGTTAATACCCATACGATCCTGGTTGCTGCCTTTTTGCCCATCATGTTATATGTGGTTTACTTATCCCCGTTGCGGGTGGAAAGGTGTTATATCCATAGAAGCAGGTACGCCCTGCACCAGCTCACTTACCAGCTTACCGGTACCTGCGCCCAGGCTGATACCCAGCATGGAGTGCCCGGTGGCAATAGTTAAATTCGTATACTGTTGTACGTTACCAATGTAGGGCAAGCCATCTGCACTGCAGGGGCGGTAACCATACCATACCTTATCTGCCGCAGGCATGGGAATATCATACGCCGGGAAATAACGTTTTACAGATTCCAGGATGCCCTGCACCCTTTGCATACGCGGCGGGGCATTTACCCCGGTAATTTCCATGGTGCCGCCAAAGCGGATCTTGTTCCCATCCATGGGTGAAATGGCCACCCTGGCCTCGCTTAATATAATGGAGTGATGCACTTTGTAAGGTGCATTTTCATACGTTACGGAATATCCGCGCCCACCTACCATGGGTAAGCGCAGGTTCAGCTGTTTGGCCACCGCGCTGCTCCACACACCGGCTGCCAGCACCACATGATCTGCAGGGTATTGCTGGCTGGCTGTTTTCACACCTTTCAGCACCTTGCCTTCTGTAATAAAACCCGTTACTTCCTGGCTGCCTATCAGCCGCACACCTTTTTGCTGCAACCAGTTGAGCAAACATTGCATAAGCTTATTGGGATACAGCTGCGCATCGCCGGCAAAATACAGTGCGCCTATTGCATCTATATCCGCACCAGGCTCCATGGCCTGCAGCTCTGCTTTATTTAACAGGCGGGTATCTAATCCTAAGGCTAAAGCGTCTTTTAAAGTATGTTCCGCATGCTGTGCATTTTCCGCTGTTTTAAACAGCTCTAACATGCCTTTGGGCTCATAGGCGAAATCCATACCCGGCAGCTGCGCCCAGCTTTCATACAGCTGTTTGCTGAGCAAAGCAATATCCCGCAGGGGAATGGCCGACCGCTCCACATGTTCTTTGGTAGCGCTTTTCATGAACTTCAATCCCCAGGAGATCAGCTCCCCGCTTAAACGCGGCTGCACATAAAATGGGCTTTTGGCATTCAGCATCCATTTTAATCCCTGCTTTATAATACCAGGTGTGGCCAACGGTACAAAATGGCTGGGGCATACATACCCTGCATTGCCGTAGGAGCAGCCCTGCTGCATATCCGTAGTATCTAATACAGTGACCTTATACCCTGCATCCTGCAAATAAAATGCGCTGCTGAGGCCAATAATTCCGCCGCCAATGATGATAACTTCCTTAGACATATTCTTCTGCTATATTACCTGTAATCCGTATGCATACGGATCATCTTCCGGGTCAATTGTAATGGTGTTGTAGCCGTAGATCCTGGCCCAGCCTTCAATACTGGGGCGGATAGCCGGTACGCCTCCGATATTGGTTTCCTCTTCTATACGGCCAATGAACTTAGAGCCGATAATACTTTCGTGAATAAACTCATCTCCTTTTTTGAGCTGGCCTTTAGCATACCACTGCGCCATACGCGCAGAGGTGCCGGTGCCGCAGGGTGAGCGGTCTATGGCTTTATCGCCATAGAACACGGCATTACGGGCGGTGGAAGTCTTGTCTAACACCGCGCCGGTCCATAATACATGGGAGCAGCCGTTGATATGCGGATTGTCCGGGTGTACGAACGTATATTTTTCGTTGATGCGTTTCCGCACTTCGCGCGCCCAGGTAATGAGCTGTGCAGAGGAATAATTTTCCAATCCTGAAAAATTCTCCTGCACATCTACAATAGCGTAATAGTTGCCTCCGTAAGATACATCTACCTTCAGCAGGCCCAGGTCCGGGCATTCCACTTCCAGGTCTGTTGCAGCCAGGTAAGACGGCACATTCGTGAGCTTTACGCTTTTTACCTTATTACCTTCCTGTTTATAAGTAACGGTTACCAACCCTGCCGGCGCTTCCATACGCACTACACCGGGCGTTTTGGGCGTAATGAGCCCTTCCTCAATAGCAATGGTAATAGTGCCAATGGTACCGTGGCCGCACATGGGCAGGCAACCGCTGGTTTCTATGAACAGCACTGCTACATCATTAGCCGGATCATGCGGCGGGTATAAAATACTGCCGCTCATCATATCATGCCCGCGGGGCTCAAACATCAGCCCTTTACGGATCCAGTCATATTCACGTAAAAAATGATTACGCTTCTCACTCATATTGCTGCCTTCCAATACCGGTCCCCCGCCAGCTACCAGCCGGACGGGATTACCGCAGGTATGCGCATCAATGCAAAAAAATGTTTTCTTAGCCAAGGATGAAGTCAATTACGAATTATCAATTACTACCCCACTCAAATGGGGCACAAGGTTTCCGGTTTACGCCACTACCCTCATTCCCAAAAATATTCAGAAGCCCTGAGTACAAAGTTGCGAGTATTGATCAAAGGTTTGCAAAAATTAACATAAATCATGGGCATCCTGCCTGTATCAGATTAAAATGAGGGCAGCTACCGGTTAATTTATGGTAATTCGCTGGTTACCGGTTCCTGCTCTTGTACCGGTGCAGCCGCCGCTTTTTTGCCCCATACGCCGTAATATACAGGGATTCCCAGCAGCACCAAACCTAGTCCGGGCCAGGTATACATAGGTTTATACGCCAGCAGCGACAGGCAAATAATGGTGGCGGCCACCACATAAAACAAGGGTAATACCGGGTAACCAAAGGCTTTGTAAGGACGGTGCAGATCCGGGCGCTTGCGGCGCAGGCGGAAAATACCGATAATGGTCAGGATGTAAAAGATCAGCACCACAAAGATCACATAATCCAGCAGCTGCCCGTACTTCCCGCTCAAACACAGCATAGAAGCCCACAAACACTGCAGCCACAGGGCTTTGGAAGGCACTGCATTCTTGTTTAACGTGCCTAGCCGTTTAAAGAACAGGCCATCATTGGCCATGGTATAATATACCCGCGCGCCAGCCAGTATCAGCCCGTTGTTACAACCAAAGGTAGATACCATGATAAGCGCAGCAATAATATACGTGCCCATACTGCCAAAAATGTGTACGGAGGCAGCCACTCCTACCCGGTCGCTTTCTGCAAAAGCTACTTCATGTAAAGGCATTACCCCCAGGAACATCATGTTGGTAGACACATAAATGATGGTTACCACCAGTGTACCCAGGAACAGGCTAAGGCCAATATTCTTTTCCGGACGTTTGATCTCTGCTGCTATGAAGGTTACATTATGCCAGGAATCACTGCTGAACAATGTGCCCACCATACTGCCCGCAATAGCGCCCATTACCGCTAAACCGGTGTAAGGCAGCAGCCCTTGGGGCGTAAGCTTTTGCAGGGCGAAACCGGTTTGCCAGTTAGCATCCCACACCTCTTTACGGGCAGCCAGCAAAAAACCGAAAATAATAAGGCCGAACAAGGCGGCTATTTTGGTGAGCGTAAAAGTGGTTTGAATGATCTTACCTTCTTTTACACCGCGTGTATTCACATACGTGAGTAATACGATCAATAAAATGGAGGTGAGCTGCGCCGCGGTGACCTGCATAAAACCCAGGTCGGCCAGCACATTTTTTTCACTCAGGGCAGGAAAGATATACGCGGCAAATTTGGCAAAAGCCACGCCCACGGCGGCAATAGTTCCGGTTTGTATAACGGTGAAAAAGCTCCATCCGTACAGGAAACCCACCAGTGGGTTAAAGGCTTCTTTGAGGTATACATACTGCCCGCCTGCTTTGGGAAACATTGCACTTAGCTCTCCATAGCTCAGGGCAGCCGTGAGGGTTAACACACCAGCCAGCACCCACACGATGGTAAGCCAGCCTGCGGAGCTTACATTGCGTACAATATCAGCGCTTACAATGAAGATACCGGAACCGATCATAGACCCGGCTACGATCATGGTAGCGTCCAGCAGCCCGAAAGAGCGCTTAAAAGATGTTGGTTGATCTGTTGACATAGATGTGTTTTATGGTAGATAGTCCGCTACCGCGTATACTCATTATCCACCATTCGCCAAATGCCCAGCGGGTTAGCGTTTTGCAGGGCTGCAGGCAGCATGCTGTCCAAAAATCCCTGGAAACATACCGGCCGCACCCAGCGTTTAATAGCGCTGGTGCCTACGGAGGTAAAACGTGCATCGGTAGTGGCCGGGAATGGACCGCCATGCACCATGGCTGCGCATACTTCCACACCGGTAGGCGGTGCGTTTAAGATCACGCGGCCGGCCAGGGTGGTTTGCAGGGCAATAACATCCGCGTAGGCCGCCATATCAGCTTCTGTACCTACTGCGGTAGTAGTAAGCTGGCCTTTTACACTTTTCAGTACGGCTTTCAGCTCCTCCTTATTATCACATACTACCAGCAGTGAGGAGGGGCCAAACACTTCCTCTTTCAATACCGGGTTAGCCAGGAAATCCTTTGCAGTTACGCGGGCCAGCGCCGGGTGGGCTTCCAGCTCCGCGGGCGCTGTTACAGATTCGTTTACCAGCGCTACACCCTGCTGCGCCAGTATTTGCTGCCGGCCTTTTACATAAGCCTGCCGAATACCGCCGTGCAGCATTTTTTGCGGGGCGCATTGGGCAATGGCTTCGCCCAGCAGCTGTGCAAAATTTTCCAGCGCAGCGCTGCGGATACCCAGCAGCAGGCCGGGATTAGTACAAAATTGTCCCATCCCCAAAGTAACCGACCCGCCAAAGGTTTGCGCCAATGCAGCGGCATTTTTTTCCAGCGTATCCGGGAGGAATACTACCGGGTTAATGCTGCTCATTTCCGCAAACACCGGTATGGGGGTCTCTCTCTGATTGGCATAATCGAACAATGCCTTACCGCCTGCAAAAGAGCCGGTAAAGCCTACGCCCGTGGTTAACGGGTGTATCACTAATTGTTTTCCTATATCGTTGCCCGGAGCCGCTACATGCTGTACTGTGTGCTCCGGCATATTGGTCTTTTTAATAGCTTCCAGCATAGCCGCAAATACCTTTTGGGATGTTTGGGCATGTGCCGGGTGGCCTTTGATCACCACGGTAGCGCCGGCAGCCAGCGCACTGGCAGTATCGCCGCCGGCAGTGGAGAATGCAAAGGGAAAGTTGCTGGCGCCAAACACCACTACAGGGCCTACCGGCAGTAACATTTTACGTATATCCGGCCGGGGCGGTGTGCTGGCAGGATTAGCGGTATCTATCACCGCCTCTACCCAGCTGCCTTCTTTGATAAGGCGGGCAAAAAGCTTCAGCTGATTAGTGGTACGGGTAAGCTCCCCGTTCAGGCGGGCCAGGGGCAGGTTGCTCTCCTGGCTGGCAACAGGCACCAGGGCTTCCCGCTGCCCTTCCAGCTCATCTGCAATGGCTTCCAGGAAAAGGGCCCTTACGTGGGCGGGTATTGTTTTGTAGTGTTCAAATGCAGCAGCGGCCTGCTGCAGTACGATATCTACATCTATCATGGTTTCTTGCTTTTTTAGTGAATAGTGAAAGGTGAAATTAATAAATCTCCGCTTTCACTATTCACTTTTTGCTGTTCATTATGGTGCCGTTATTGTTCACTGCTCATTTTGCATGTGCTAATGCACCTATTGAAAGGTAGTCCGGCAGTTCCGCGCGGTTAGCCAGGGCCGTATCTATTACTGATAATACCTGCTCCCGTTCTTTACCAATAAGGGTAAGGCGTGGCGCTCTTACATGCTCGCTACCCAGCCCGGCGCGGGTTTCAGCCAGCTTAATATATTGAACCAGCTTGGCATGCAGGTCCAGCTCCAGCAGGGGCAGGAACCAGCGGTAAATTTCCAGCGCTTCTGCTACACGGCCGGCTTTTACCAGGCGGTAAATAGCTACGGTTTCTGCGGGGAACGCACATACCAGGCCGCCAACCCAGCCCACTGCACCTAATACCATTTCTTCCAGCGCCAGGGTATCCACACCGCAAAGTATCTTAAAGCGGTTGCCAAAACGGTTGATCATACGGGTTACGTTGGAAACGTCGCGGGTAGATTCTTTTACCGCCTGCACATTTTTAAAGGCTGCCAGCTCTTCAAAGATGGCCAGCGTCACATCTACCTTATAATCTACCGGGTTATTATAGATCATGATAGGCAGATCAGTGGAGGATGCTACGGCCTTAAAGTAAGCGGCGGTTTCCCGTTCATCGCTCTTATAGCGCATGGGGGGTAATAACATTAAACCCTTAGCGCCCCATTCCTGGGCCAGCTGGGCCTGTTTTACCGCTTCAGCAGTAGCGCCTTCCGCAATGTTCAATACCACGGGTATTTTGCCCGCGACCTTCTCTACCGAATATTTTACCAGCGTTTCTTTTTCAGCTGCAGTGAGGGTGCTGGCCTCTCCCAGGGACCCTCCCAGGATAATACCATCTATACCGGCAGCCAGCTGCGCCTTCAGGTTCTTCTCAAATAATGGAAGGTCCAATTCATCATTGGCTGTGAACTTGGTAGTGATTGCAGGAAATATCCCTTTCCATTCAATAGACATGTTACTCAAATTTTTTTCAAAAATATTTCAATCATTACATGCGAACCTACCCAATTATAATCAATTATTACCTGATATTAACCTGTTTCGGAAAAGGATGGGGTAAAATTTGTAATATTGAGTGAATCGATGGCCGATGGTCCATAGTCCATGGATTATTTCAATAGATCCAATACTACCCTTTATGCAATTCCTGCATAATGAAGTATGCAATGGACCATCGGCTATGGACCAGGATATCAGCCAAAATAAGGAAGTATTATGAAAGTGCTACAGTTCACGATCCCCGTGCCATTAGATAAATCCATCATTGTACAGAAAGATGTGCTGCCTAACTTTTACCCGCATCTGCACCGTCACCAGGAGATACAGCTTACCTGGATCCAGAAAGGCGAAGGCACGCTGGTAGCGGATAATAACATGCATTCATTCCGCTCCAACGAAATCTTCTGGCTGGGCGCCAATCAACCGCATATCTTTAAAAGTGAACCTTCTTATTTTTTACCCAAGAGTAAAAAGAAGATCGTGGCCTGGATGTTCTTCTTTAATCCGAACGGTGCGCTGTCTGCTTTTTTCAACCTTCCGGAAATGAAGCTGCTGAAAAACTTTGTACAGCAGCACCAGTCCGGCTTTAAGCTGCCTGCCCAGCATGTAATAGAAGTATCCAATAAAATGCTGCGTATTGCGCAAAGTGCAGGCGCAGATCAATTGATGTTGTTTGTAGAGCTGTTAAAGCAGCTAAGCAGCTACCAGGATCTTGCACCGCTGAGCGCTGGTAATAAAACGCCTATGTTCAGTGAGCATGAAGGCATCCGCATTGGCAACATTTACAATTTTATTATGCAGCAGTATGATAAACCCATTACGCTGGAAGATGCTGCGAAACAGGCCCATATGACACCCCAGGCTTTTTGCCGCTTTTTCAAGAAACACACCCTGCACACTTTTGTGTCTTTCCTGAATGAAGTACGCATCAACGAAGCCTGTAAGAAGCTCACGGATGGTGATTATGATAACATTGCAACCGTAGCTTATACCTGCGGTTTTAACAGCATTACCAATTTTAACCGGGTGTTTAAAGGTATCACCGGGCAATCGCCCAGTGAATATATGAACAGTTATTTTCAGAGTGTGGAGCACTGAGGCTTTATAAATTTCACAACCATGCCATACAAAACATTCAGCCTGTTAACCATTACATTGCTGTTACTGGGCAATGTACTTTCACTGCAGGCACAGGGCACTGCAGACGATTACCGCCGCGCCAATGACTGGAGCAACCGTATCAGGAACAAGCTCTATTATGCCCCCACCAGCTTTAACTGGATCGATAGCACACACCACTGCTGGTACTACGAGCAAACACCGCGCGGTAAAGAGTTTATGCTGGTGGATGCAGACAAGCACACCAAAGCGCCGGCCTTTGACCAGGTGAAACTGGCAGATGCCCTCAGCACCCTGCTGCACCGTACTTATACGGCATATGCGCTGCCATTTACCATGATGGATTTCAGTGATAAGGAACATACGCTGGAATTTAATATAGGCGATACCGTATGCCAGTGCAGGCTAACAGACTACAGCTGCCGGGTAAAAGAGATCAAAGGGAAAACCACACCCGACCGCTACTGGGGCGCAGATCATGATGAGCAGAACGACCCGCCCGTGCCCTCGCCGGACAGCAACTGGGTGGCTTATATCCAAAGCTACAACGTATACATCCGCGACCGTAAAACAAAAGCTGTTTTTCAATTAAGCTACGATGGCTCTGAAGGAGAATTTTATTCCTGCTACATGGAGTGGGCGCCGGATTCAAAAAAGCTGGCCGCTGTTAAGGTACGGCCTAATAAAAAACATTTGCTGTACCTGATCTCATCTTCCCCAACAGACCAGCTGCAGCCAAAGCTTAGTACCCGCGATTACCTGAAGCCCGGCGATGCGCTGCCGGTAAGGGTTCCGCAGCTGTTCCTGGTAGAAAGTAAAAAACATATTCCGTTAGATGCGGCACTGTTTAACCAGCAATACAGCCTGGGCAACCTGGAATGGCGTAAGGACAGCCGCGCATTTACCTTTGAATATAACCAGCGCGGACACCAGGTATACCGCGTGCTGGAGGCAGATGCTGCCACAGGCCAGGTTAAAATACTGGTAGAGGAAACCAGCCCCACGTTCATTGATTACAGCAGTAAAAAATACCGCTATGATGTGAATGACGGTAAAGAGATCATCTGGGCATCTGAGCGCGACGGATGGAACCACCTGTATTTATACGACGGCAAAACCGGGCAGGTAAAACATCCTATTACCAAAGGCAGCTGGGTAGTACGTTCTGTGGTAAAGGTAGATGAGCAGGCCAGGACCATTATTTTTGGCGCCAGCGGCCGGGAACACGGCCAGGACCCTTACCTGGTACAGTATTACAAAATGGATTTTGAAGGCAAGCACCTGCAGCCTTTAACAACGGAAAATGCGCAGCATGCCGCCAAATTCAGCACCGATTATAAATACTTTGTAGATGCCTATTCCCGCGTGGATCTGCCGCCGGTAACCGTTTTACGTGATGCCAATGGCAAAGTAGTAATGGAGCTGGAAAAGGCCGACATTACCGCCTTACAACAAACCGGCTGGCGTGCGCCCGAAGTATTTTCCGCTAAAGGCCGCGATGGGCAAACAGATATCTGGGGGATCATTATCCGGCCCTCTAACTTTGATGCCTCCCGTAAGTACCCGGTTATAGAAAATATTTATGCGGGCCCGCACAGCGCGTTTGTACCTAAGGCTTTCCAGGCCTCCTACCGCGGTATGCAGGAGCTGGCAGAGCTGGGTTTTATTGTGATACAGGTAGATGGCATGGGCACCTCCAACCGCTCCAAAGCATTTCATGATGTATGCTGGAAAACCCTGAAAGATGCCGGTTTCCCTGACCGCATTTTATGGATGAAGGCCGCTGCCGGAAAATATCCTTATATGGACCTTACAAGGGTAGGCATTTACGGAACCTCTGCCGGCGGGCAAAATGCCGCAGGCGCCGTATTATTCCATCCCGGGTTTTATAAAGCAGCCGTAGCCTCCTGCGGATGCCATGATAACCGCATGGACACAATGTGGTGGAATGAGCAATGGATGGGATATCCTATAGGCCCGCAGTACGAGGAATGTTCCAATGTTACCCACGCCGCTAACCTGGAAGGTAAGCTGATGCTGATCCTGGGAGAGATGGATGATAATGTGGACCCCTCCTCTACCCTGCAGCTGGTAAATGCGCTCATAAAGAACAATAAGGATTTTGATTTTGTGATGGTGCCAGGCATGGGACACTCTTCCGGCGGAGATTATGGAGAGCAGAAAAGAAGGGATTTCTTTGTAAAGAATTTAATGCAGGTTGCCCCACCGGCCTGGGATGAGCTGAAGGTGGAGAATAAAACACTGGGAACCCGCTGAAATAATTAATAAAACAGAGCGGGCAAATAGCGTGGCGCTTAATACAAAATGCAGGTGGTGTTATGCGTTTAGCATTTAACGTTTAGTATTTAGCGTTTAGCATAAAACAGCCCTGCCGGGCATTACCTGGCAGGGCTGTTTTAATTGGATAGTTATCTTTTAATCAATGTTTACAATAGCTGCTTTAGGATAGCTAATGTTATATTTCAGCTGCTGCTTTCGCTCTGCAGCAGGCGCCAGCGACATTTTCCAGGTGAGCAGCTTGGTGCTTTCATCCAGCTGGGCATCGCCATAGCTGATGCCGGATATTTCCATATCAGTATTGGTGCTAAGCGGTAGCTGATCCTGCAGGGTAATGCTAATGGGTACTGGTTTATTATTCTTAATGCCTAACTGCCAGGAGCGCGCTACTGTTATATTCCTGCCAATAAAACGTTTGCGGCTGTAATCCTTTTCCAGCGTGCGGGTAACAGTTACCTGTTTATCGCGGCCCAGGGATATCAGCAGCGTATCCTGCGAGTTTTGAAGGTCCAGCAGGGATTTGCCCAGGTAGGTATCTTCATAAAAAATGCTGGCTTCCCCATCCAGCAGGTTCAGGGATTCCCAGTCCGTAATACCAGCCACCAGGAAGGCCGCTTTGTCCAGCTTAGGCACAGCATAATATTCATAGCTGGCAGGTACTTCCACTTCTTTTACACCCACGGTGTAAGGTTTTCCATCCGGCTCAATAGTATAAGGCACGGGTATATCATAATAAAAGGTAGTAGCTACATATTGCTCTGTAACATCCTCAACTATGCTGGATGATTGTTTGCGCAGGGCTTTTCTTCTATCCACAGCCATACCCGCTACATTGCCCTGCAATTCCTTAGAGCTGCCATATCCCACGACTACCACCTCACTCAGCGAC
This sequence comes from Chitinophaga sp. GbtcB8, assembly GCF_019091455.1. Lineage (GTDB taxonomy): Bacteria > Bacteroidota > Bacteroidia > Chitinophagales > Chitinophagaceae > Chitinophaga. The sequence goes on along the minus strand of NZ_JAGXJN010000039.1, from coordinate 38,678 downwards.
GTGTTGTCCGGGTGCATACTGATCCGCATAAAACCACCGTCTGCCGGCACTTCTCTTTTATTAAAACCTACATAGGAAAACACCACGGTTTGCTCTCCGCCTGATGTTTGCAGCTGAAAATTACCCTTATCATCTGTTACAGTACCCAAGGTTTTGCCTTTGATCTGTACGTTGCAGCCTGCCAATGGCACTCCGCTGTCATCTGTTACCCTTCCGCTTATTTCACCATTGCTGAGCATTTGTTGCACCTGGCGGCTACGGCTCAGCTCATCATAGCTGCTGTAACTGTGTAAGTACCAGGGGCGTAATACCGGCCGCACGCTGCTTTCGTCAGGGTTTCCTGTACTTAGTTGCAGCTTAACCTTCTTCCACACTTCACCACACTGCTGAAATACTTTGGCTTTAAAAGTAATGTCCAGCGGCTGGGTAATATCTTTTACCCGTATATCGTAAGCCGGCAGCCAGCCTGCATTCTTTACCAGGTAGCTAACGGTGAATTTACCGGTGGAGGCGCTTTTAGCCAGTACATCCAGTACTATATCGCTGGTTGGTATTTCTTTCAGCTGGCGCAGGCCCTGCAATTGATTGGCTGTTTGCAGCAGCTCCTTTTCCAGTGTACGGATCTGTTGTTTAATACTGAGCTGTTTGTCCAGCACTTCTGTCAGGCGCTGCCGTTGCAGGTCCAGTATATCTTTTAACTCTATGGCTTTTAAAACATTATTGGTGCCACCAATATCCTGGTTCTTGGTAAGAATGCTTTCTTCCTGCGTGTACACCTGCAGGTTATTTTTTTCACGGTCCAGCTTGTCCTGCAGGGTTTGACGCTGTTTTTCCAGTTGGTCAATTTCTTCCCGCTGCGTTTGTTCCTTAATAAAATTAGGCTGATGTGATACAGATAACAACATGGTATTAGCCGGCAGCTTGGCCTGTATGCTTTTTTGATCCACATCCGGGGAAATGCCGCTGAAAACAATCTTGTTATTACCCGGCGTAACGGCGTACTGCATGCTGCGGGTAACCTGTGCCCCTTGAAGGAAAACGGTAACCTGGTCAACAGTACTGGCGGAGGTAGCAGGTGTTTGCGCAAAGCTCTGCTGCAGGCAAAGCAGCACCGGGATAAAATAGGTATATCTCATTTTGTAGCAATTTGTTCAAGGATGCCGGGTTAATTTATTTTCCATAAACGGAAATGTTTCTTGCCCCTTTCCCCTATCATAGGTATTAATAATTACTTAAAAAGCTGCAATAGCAGTAAAAGATTATTCCTAAATATAGTAATTGTTCGCACAAAAGCAAATGAGCCCTTAGCCCTTTACAGCTCTTATAATTTCCCTTTTACCTGGCGGGCCTGCTAATTTCTCCACTGTAAAACCAATGGCTTGCAGGTCTTTTCGCACCGCACTTTTACTACAATAAGTAACCAGCACCCCTCCAGGATGCATTCGGGCCGCTACCTGCTCAAACACGGCTGCACTCCACAGCTCCGGCTGTATCTCCGGAGCAAAGGCATCAAAATAAACCAGGTGAAATAACTGTGCAGAAGCTGCCAGGTATGCAGCCAGCGATTGCTTTTTCTTTAACAGGGAAAATTGTGGATGCAGCGGCACAACTTCTTCCCAGGCCGCTCTGTGTAAGGTTTCCAGGTCATGACCGGCAGTAGTTTTTAACAAATTATTATAATTTAAGGCCTGCATTTCCGGGGCAGACAATGGGTACAATTCTACTGCTTCATAATAAACAGGCCGTTGTTCTGCAATAACCTCCTGTAAGGTAAGCAGCGCATTTAAACCGGTACCAAAGCCCATTTCAAATATACATAGGGGTGAATGTTGCTGCAGCAGGGGCCGCAATCCTGCATTAATATATATATGTACACTCTCCTGTATAGCGCCATGGGTGCTGTGGTACGTAACATTGGTGCCGGTTACGCCTATAGTATGTGATCCGTCACCTGTAAGCTGTATATGCCGTTCCATGCTGCAAAGATAATGGCCCTAAACCATGCTACGCGCAGGTATGCACGGAACAAAAACGTGGGGACATAGTCAACAGAATAAGATGTTGATTGGGTGTAGCTTCTACAAAATATATCCGTTAAAGAAATGTTACATAAAAACATTCAAACGCTGGAATGCCGTATTCTCAAAGGGATTGAGCCGTTTTAACAATTCTTTTCTGATTTTGCGCAGGGTTTTTGTCTTATTCCCTGGCAAGAAACCAAACGAAATGGTTTCAGTCAAAAAAGTTAAATCGGATCGTTAACCATAAAAATTGAAAAACGATGAAAACACAGATCTTAAAATTTGGCCTTATGGCAGGCGTTGGAGCGATAATGCTTACACAGGTAAACGCAAAGAATGGTGTTAGTGCAAAAATGTCCCGCGACACCGTAGCTGTAGCTGATACAGCTAACTTTAAAGTAGACACTGCAAATTTTGCAGTTGATACCGCAGCTTTCAAAGCAGACACTGCGAACTTTAAAGTAGATACCGCCGCTTTCGCAGTAGATACTGCCTTTGCGCTGGACAGTGCAGCTGTAGCTGATACAGCTAACTTTAAAGTAGACACTGCAAATTTTGCAGTTGATACCGCAGCTTTTAAAGCAGATACTGCCAACTTTAAAGTGGACACCGCTGCTTTTGCAGTAGATACTGCAGCTTTTAAAGCAGATACTGCCGACTTTAAAATGGACACAGCTTCTGTAAAAGACACTGCTGCTTTTGCCGCTCCTGACACTGCATTCTTCAAAGACACTGCTAACTTCGTAGCAGACACGGCTTTTGCTAAAGACACAGCTGCATTCAAAAAGGATACTGCTTTCTTTTCAAAAGACACCGCATCTTTTATAGTTAAGGATACTGCAGCAATGCGTCCTGACACAGCTTCTTTTGTAAAAGACACTGCTTCTTTTGTAAAAGATACCGCTACTATCCGTCGCGATACAGCAGTTATCCGTGATACCGTTGCTACTCAACCAGTAGATACCACCGGTAAAAAAAATCATGTGAAAAAAGAAAAAGCTAAGAAAGACACTACTGCTCAGAAGTAATTAGGTAACTAACCACTAAGACACACGTAGCTAGTGTAAAATTATTCTTGAAAAAGGCAGTGATTAATCATCGCTGCCTTTTTCTTTTGCCTCTAACCAGGGTTATGATGCCGTTGTACTCACTGACACACTTTTCTAAACCCTGGACAGTTTGTAATTCGGTACATTGGTGAACAGTACGCCGGCTAAGATCACCAACAGCGCCATTATCTGCAGCAAAGAGATCTGCTCATTGGCAAAGGCCCAGCCTATGAGGATGGCCACTACCGGATTTACGTAGGTATGCGTACTTACCAATGCCGGCGGGCGAATGGTGATTAGCCAGGTAAAAGCCATATAGGCCACCAGCGATCCCATAGTGATCAGGTATAACAAACCTCCCCAGGCAGGCAGCGGCACGGTATTTATATTAAAATCAGCCCATTCTCCCGTGAACAATGCGGTGAGGCCGCTAAAAAGGCCCGCAGCCAGGAGCTGCAGGCCGGTTGTCAGGGTATTGGAATGGCTGTGGTCCAATTTATATTTAGCGTACAGGGAACCTACTACCCATAAAATAGCGCCCAGCAATAGTACAAGGTTACCGGTCAGTAACATGCCGGCATCCTTTGTTTCAGGCGCTGCAGCCTGGGTATAATGAAAGAACAGTACAATACCGGTAAATCCGATCACCAATCCGCCCAACACCCATTTATTGGAAAAGTAGCTCCCCCACTCTTTTTTATCCAGCAGTAAAAAGAAAAAGGGTTCAGTAGCCATAATAATAGCAGCATAACCCGAGTTTACATATTGCTCTGCCCAGGTTACCAGGCCCGTACCGCCCACCAGCATTAAGATACCACTAATGGAAGCATTACTTATAGTACCGGTATTGGGTAATCTTTCACCACGCGCCAAACACCATATTAACAGGATGCAGCCTGCTATCACACCCCGGAAAGCCGTTAGCACAAAAGGCGGAAACCCCTTTAATCCAAATGCAATAGCCATATAGGTGGTACCCCATACAATATAAATAGCCAGGAAAGCCAGGATAACCAGCCATTGCGGTGAATTTTCCGATCTCATATCCGGTGGGTTTGGGTTGAATGCCTACAGTTTATATTACCAGTAAAACAAGTTTTACCGGTATAAATCTATGTAATTATTTATTACCGTCAAAAGCTTTTTTGCTAGTAAAATAATGTACCTTTCCACCTGTATCTTATGAGCAAAGAGAGAAATATTAATACCCTTCCCCTGGATGGAGGCGCGCTCTGCTTTCATTTTATTAATACCGTTCATTCCTGGCGGGGCATTAACCTGCATGAGTATTTAGACAGTTATACCTCCTTGTTGCAATGGTGTAGTAAAGTGAATATCCTTACCACCAAAAGCCGTAAAGCCCTGCAGTTATATGCCGCCAAACATTCCGAAGCAGCCGATAAAGCCCTGCAAAAAATGAAACGCGTACGGGAATTGTTGTACCACTTCTTCTCCGCGGTTGCAGCACAGGATCCGCAGCAAATACAGGAAGAGCTGCTGCATAAGTTTAACACCATGTTATCCGCCGGTTTATCACATATCCGCTTTACCATAAAAGGCACACATCTTGAACAGGATTGGGAAGAAGATGCTGCCGATCTGCTATCACCTTTATGGGTAGTGATGAAATCAGCGTATGATATACTCACCCTGGAAGATCATCAGCGGATCAAGGAATGCGGGCAATGTGGCTGGATCTTCCTGGACCATACCAAGAATAACAAACGGCGCTGGTGCAGCCCGGTTACCTGTGGCAGCATGGAAAAATCGAAGAAATATTATCATAAGAAAAAGCAGGGATCAGAGGGTTAATACATATGGCACAAACAGACGTAATTATTATAGGCGCCGGCGCAGCAGGCTTAATGGCAGCCAGGGAGCTGATAAAAGCCGGGAAGAAAGTACAGATGCTGGAAGCCCGCGATCATATTGGCGGGCGCATCCATCAGCATACAGGCGCTGAATTTATTCATGGGGATGTGCCTCTGACGCTGGGATTATTAAAAGATGCAAACATTCCTTACCACGCCATTGAAGGCACCATGCTGCAATCATTCAAAGGGCAGCTGGTACCTGTGGAGGAGCTGGAAATACCGCACTGGCCGCTTTTTGTAGCCGCATTGAAAAAGCAGGAAGAAGATCTGCCGCTGCAGGATTTCCTGGAGCTCCATTTTGCAGATGATGAATACAATGAACTGAGAGATACCGTTATCCGTTATGCCTCCGGTTATGATACCGCTGATCCGGCGGATGCCAGTACCCTGGCCATGCGCGAAGAATGGGTATCAGAGCATGAAGCCACCCAATACCGTATCAATGGCGGCTACGACCGCCTCACCGCTTTTCTGGCAGCAGAAATTACAAAGGGTGGCGGCACTATTCAGCTCTCATCTATTGTACAACATATTCACTGGCAACCGGGAAAGGTGGAGGTCATTACTACCAATGAGCAGCATTATACCGCTCAGCAGGTATTGATCACGGTACCCCTTAGCGTATTACAGGCAGCGCCAACAGAATTGGGCAGCCTGCAATACTTTCCACCCTTACCAGCGCAGTATGAAGCAGCACAGCAAATGGGTATGGGCGGCATTATTAAAATACTGCTGCAGTTCCGGGAACCCTTCTGGGAAAAGCAAACCATTAACGGCAAAAGCGGGGAAGATATAACCCTTATTTTTTCCCAACAAACCGTGCCCACCTGGTGGACGCAATACCCCGAAACATCTACCCTGCTTACCGGGTGGCTGGGTGGCCCGCCTGCCAAAGCGCTCAAAGAGGCGCCTGATGCGGAGGTGCTGGAAATGGCATTTAATTCACTCTCAGGTATTTTTAATATGCCCGTATCAACGTTGCAATCTTTATTACTCAGCGCGCAGATCATTAACTGGACAAATGATCCGTTTACACGCGGCTCCTACTCATACCCTACTATCCATACCAAAGCAGCACTGCCCGTATTAACTACGCCTGTAGTGAACACATTATTTTTTGCAGGAGAAGGATTGTATAACGGCGCGCTTATGGGAACGGTAGAAGCAGCCCTGGTAAACGGGCAGGAAGTAGTGAAGAAAATGTTAGGCTAATCAGCAAATAAAAAAGGTAGTAATTACCTTACTACCTTTAGCTCTTTTGTTGTATTCATTACACTGGCATTTTTCAGCTGCGCATTTAACGGGGATATCAGTTTATACGGCCGGTTAAATAACTCCTGTGATACTTTAAAATGCTCTGCGAGCTTACGGATATTTTCTTTGGAAAGCCCTCTGCGGTAATGCAGCATATCAGATATCAGGCTTTTTCCAATACCCAGTATAGCGGCCAGCTCTGTAGCTTTCAGGTTATTTTCTGCCATTAAATACTGTAATATTTCAATAGGATTAGCATCTTTAAAAGTGCTGTGTGATTCATCCCACTTTTCTATGAGCAGGGTAAGCAGCTCTATTTCATCTGATAACTCTTTGCTTTTACGGGGACTGGCCACTAACTCTGCCAGCACATCACAGTATTCATCATACTGCTTTTCAGATTTAATTACCTTGTATTTTAACTTTTCCATAACCCCTGTTTTAATAATCACTAATAATATATTGCTTTCTGTTAGCGCATAACTCTGTGTAAGCTGCATGTGTGCCTATCCAGCACACAAACAAATGTACCTGCGATGCCCCAAATGCGTATTGGCAGATCATGCGGTGATGATTACCCCCAATGTTAAATACTACCCGCTGACTGCCATTTCCTAAAAGATCTGCGGTGCCAAATGTATTCAATATATCTTCTGGCATATTCCAGGTTGCACCTTTTACCGTTACAATCCAAAGTTCAAAGCTACTTCTGCTACTGGCATGCCTCCTTACATATTTTTCAATAGTTTGAAGTTTGATCAAATGTACTTTCATGGGTTTCCGTTTACAAACATACAAAAAGTTCTCGGAATGCGAACATTCCCCTATTTTTTTTAGCACACAATATTAACCACACCATGCTCAAAAGAAGGTTAATCCGGCGTTAAGGAAAAAGACGTACTTTTCATTTCCTAACAGCTCTATAACCAACCGTATGTTACAAACACTTTCCCAGCCATGGCCCTGGTATGTAGCCGGTCCCTTAATTGGCCTGGCAGTACCGGTTTTGCTGCTCCTGGGCAACAAACACTTTGGAATATCTGCCAACTTACGGCACCTCTGTGCGGCCTGCCTGCCGGCTAAAATTCCCTTTTTTCAATACGAGTGGAAAAAGGAAAGCTGGAACCTCTTTTTTGCAGCAGGCATTATAGCTGGCGCATGGCTGGCGTCCATATTATTACATAATCCACATCCCATACAGGTGCACCCCGCGCTGGCGCAGGAAATGAATAACTATAATGTTCATGACTATAACCATTTGCTGCCGGTTGATCTCTTTTCTTTTGCCAACCTGCTAACAGCACGTGGTTTTATTCTTATTGTAATGGGCGGTTTCCTGGTAGGCTTTGGAACCCGCTATGCAGGTGGCTGTACATCCGGCCACGCCATTATGGGGCTGGCCAGTTTGCAGGGGCCTTCCCTGGTGGCTACCTGCTGTTTTATGGCAGGTGGTTTTATAACCGCCAACTGGATCTTACCCTTCATTCTTCAATTGTAAACAATGCCTGATTTAATCAATACTGATTTTGAAGTTCATTCATTAGAGCGCATAGAGGCCGCAGCTCCCAGGCCCTGGTGGCATTTGCTCAAATACGCTGTGGCGGGCATGTTGCTGGGTATTGTATTTGTTAAAGCAGAAATTATTTCCTGGTTCCGTATACAGGAAATGTTCCGCTTACAAAGCTTTCACATGTATGGGGTTATTGGCTCCGCGGTAGTAGTAGCAGCCATTTCTGTATGGATCATCAAAAGGTTCAGCATTAAAACCATCAGCGGAGAAAAAATTGATTTTACGTCTAAGAAATACAATAAAGGGCAGGTCATTGGCGGGCTTATTTTTGGCGCTGGCTGGGCGCTTACCGGCGCTTGTCCGGGACCGCTGTTTGCACAAATAGGTACCGGCGCTTTTGTAGTGATAGTAATGATCCTGAGCGCAATTGCAGGTACCTGGGTATATGGCTTGTTAAGAGAAAAGCTGCCTCATTGATTGATTTGATCGTTCCTGTACTTACTATTTAGCCTTGCAGCATGCCCTGGTGATGGCTCCATAACTTTGCATACACCGTATTACGGGCCAGCAGCTGCTTATGCGTACCTTCTTCTGCCAGCGCGCCATCCTGCAGTACCACGATCTGATCGGCATTTACCACGGTACTTAACCGGTGTGCGATCACGATCACTGTTTTACCGGCATCCCTCAGCTCCTGCATAGCGTTTTGTACATACAGATCCGAAACAGGGTCCAGTGAGGAAGTGGCTTCATCCAGGATCAGTATTTCCGGGTGGCGGTATAATGCACGGGCAATAGCAATACGGTGGCGCTGGCCACCGGAAAGGTTTACGCCATGTTCACCCAATAGTGTATTAAAGCCATCCGGCAGCTTTTCTATAAATTCCAGGATCCCCAGCTGCTGGGAAATACGTAATACCTGCTGCATATCCGGCTCAAACTCACCCACAGCAATATTAGCTGTAATGGGGCCTGCAAACAGGTCTATTTGCTGGGGCACAACACTTACCAGGCGGCGCAGGCTTTCATGCTGAATATAGCGGATATCCGTATGCCCAATGGCAATAGTACCTTCCTTTAAAGGGTAAATATTCTGCAGCAACGACATCAGGGTAGATTTACCCGAACCGCTCTCCCCTACAATAGCTGTAATACGTCCCTGCTGCACTTCCAGGTTAAAATGCCGGAATACCGGCACCCGGCTGCCATAGCTGAAAGTAACGTTGTTAAACACAATATTCCCGATCATACCAGGTTGCAGCTCCACCTTTTGCGCGGTTTCCTCCTGCTCCAGGTCCATGATCTCAAATAAACGGTCAGCGGCAATAAGCGCATCCTGCATACTTTTATTAGCAGTGATAAGGCCCATAGCCGGCCCCGTAAAATACCCCACCAGCGCGTAAAAAGATAAGAGCTCACCCGGGCTTAGCTCCCGGTTTATCACAAACACTGAACCGATCCATAAAAGAGCTATCACAAAACCGCTGGTTACAACATTAGCGGCGCTGCCTATGTACAGGTTACTGATGGTAGAATGGTAAATGGTTTTCAGCAGGCGTATAAAACGGTGCTCTGTTCTCATATTGGCATATTCTTCCAGGCCAAACCGTTTAATAGTGGCTACTGAATTAAGCGACTCCACCAGCTGGCTGCCCAGTTCCGCATTATCTTCCATCAGCTTACGCTGCAGCTTTTTATTTACGCGGTTGCTAACCTGGTATATCAGCAGGTACACCGGGATAATACCCAGCATGATCAGCGCCAGCTTCCAGTAATAGGTGAACATTAAAGCAAAAGAGAAAATGACAACAAAAACATTCACCACCAGGGTTAATGCTACATCGTTAATGAATACACGTATTTTTACTGCATCGGCAATACGGGAGGTGATCTCCCCTACCCGCATCGTATCAAAGAACTGTTGGGGTAGTTTTAGTAAATGTTTATAGTAGCCTAATATCAGCTGCGCATCCAGCTGCTGGCCGGTTTTAACAGCAAAAATGCTTTTAAGATTACCTACAAATAATTGCAGCAGTAATATCACCAGCATAATTACGCCTAACAGGTTCAGCAGGTTACGGTTACCTTCTACCAGCACATTATCAACGATCTTTTGTACATAAATAGAAGTGGAAAGCCCCAGCACAGTGTAGATCACCGCACCAAACAGCGACTGCGTTAACACAGACCGGTGAGGGCGCAGCAGGTACCAGAAACGTTGCAGGTGCGATATTTTTTCATTACCCGTTTTAAAATCTTCATCCGGCATTAACAGCACCAGCACGCTGGTCCATGTTTTTTTAAAGTCTTCGTGGCTAAGGTGGTGATACTGGCCGTCAATCGGGTCCATTACAACAACCTGTTTGGCGGTTACCTTGTACACTACTACAAAATGCTGCAGCATGCCGTTCACCACCACATGCGCAATAGCAGGCTTGGGTATATTGTTCAGCGCTTCCAACGGCCCTTTTACACCCTTGGCCTGGAAACCCAGCTTCTGCGCAGCTTCTATCACCCCTAATACATTGGTGCCTTTACGGTCGGTACCGGCATATTGCCGGATGCGGGCTACCGGTAGCTGCAAATGATAATACGCTGCTACAGATGCCAGGCAGGCAGCGCCGCAATCACTGATATCGCGCTGTTTTACCCGGGCACTCCGTTTTAATCTGGCATCATTTGTCATGGCATCATGTTATATACTAAAAGGTTAAGTAGCCTTTCGGGCTGGGTTCATCCAGTCATCGGCTTTATCATACAGTAGCTGGAACAGGCTGCGTTTGGTGAGAATGAAACGTGCCTGGAAGGTCATTCCTTTTTTCAGGTTCCCTTTTACGCCATTACGGGTATGCACCTCCGTGCCGGCAAAACTGCATCTCACTCTAAACACCGGCTGGTTATTCACCAGGATAAAATCGTTGTCAATAGATTGTATCCTGCCTTCTACCAGGCCCCATTCATTATAATTAAATGCATCTACCTGGAATTTCACAGGCATGCCCGCCTGCAGGTAGCCAATATCTTTGGGTGTTACATAACATTCTGCTACCAGGTTAGAGTCTGGGGAAATAATGCCCAGCAGCTCACCAGCCTGGATATAACCGCCGGTATACTTCCCGCTGAATTGCTGCAGGGTGCCGCTTACCGGGGCTTTGATCACGTTCCATTCCTTTTCCTGCTCCAGCTGCCGGGTATCTGCATGCAGGCGGCTGCTTTCTGTCTGCAAATGACTCAGCTCTTCCTGCCAGGCGCTGCGTTGCTGTTGTATGGTCAGCTGGTAGGCGGCCTGGCTTTTTACATATTCATATTGCCGGTCGGCATATTCTTTTTTGGCAATTACTTTTTCGGCAAACAGCTTTTCGTACATCTCCATATCGGCTTTTAGCTTATTCACGGTGGCCAGCTGCTCATTGAGGGTAGACTGATAACGCTGGTACTGCTGCTGGTATAAAGGAGATTGCAGGCCGCCGCCACGGCCGGCCGTAAGTAAGGTGAGGTCATGAATGTATTTATCGCGCTGGTCCAGCTCCCAGGTGTTTTGCTGCAGCTTGCTGTCACTTACGGCTTCCTGCAGGCGCAGGATCTCCTGCCCTTTCAATAGCTTTTGCCCGTCAGTTACCAGTATAGCTGCAATGGTGCCGGCCACCAGGTTGCGCAGCTCATGCTTTTCTGTAATGGGGCGCACCAGGCCGGTAGCCTTTACCGACACATCTACCTTAATAAAAGGTAATGAGATCAATGCAATGAAAGCGGCTGCCAGCACGGTAATATACAGCAGCTGCGTTCTCACTTTCACCCTGGGCAGCCAGGTATAGGTGGAATGTTGCATAATACTTATCGGGAACAACTGGGGCATGGTATGCTTTTATGGTTAAATGATCACAGGTGATGATCAGCATTTATTTCTGCCAGCAGGTCGGTGGGTGCAATGTCCAGGATACGGGCCACTTCGCAAAGCCGGTCAATGGTCATAGGGATCTTCCCGGTTTCCAGCTTGCTATAGGCGTTCTGGGATATGTCCAGGTGAGCGGCCATGTATTCCTGGGAATATTCTTTCTTTCTGCGCAAATGCCTGATCAGGATTGCCACCTGTTGGGTGCATCTTAGTTTTCTGCCTTCCATAGTGATGCTGGTTAATAGGAATCGGGATAACAGCTCTCTGCATTTCCGGGCTTCGCCATAGGACACTATAATCACGCTCATTAAGCTGCTGCTTAACAAATACCTACGGGTAAACAACCACAGCGGATTGCAGGGAAGACAGTATTTTTTTGATCTTTCAGATAAAAGGCAGGCAGGGGATTTATATTACCGGGACAGGAAAAGCGCCCTGGTCCGTTTACCGGGACAGGACGCCTCTAAATCCTTGTGCTAAATGCGTTAATTAGTGTAGAGATTAAACAATGGTACCAAGCAGCGTTTTCAGGAAAGCGCTGGTTATGCCGGATACATTGTATACGGTGCCTAACAGCTGAACAATACCCGGTGTTAGCCCGGTGGTGATCCCTGTAGTAAGGTTCGTTAACAATCCACCACCTTCTGTTTCCAGCAGCTCTTCCTGGGAAAGCGCTGTAAGATCCCCCGTTGAAAGACATGTCATGCGCGATGTATTTTGAGGTAATTACATATGCCTACTCTTTCAAAGCTTTTCGGCGGCCGCTTATAATAGTACAATTGTTAAAGAGCAGCTGTTAGATCAGGAAATCCAGCAGGCCATTCACGGTATTTTTTACACCACCCACTGTGTTTGGCAGGTTCACTAACAGGCCTGCAGCAGTGGTTAATAAATTGGTTAACAAACCACCGCCTTCTACTGTTGTTAATTCATTAGGGGACAGTTCAGTGAGGCCTTCCATTGGAAAGTTTTTCATAGTTTTTGGTTTTAACTTGGTTACTTTATGTGCCTACTCTATTCAAAGCTTTTCGGCATCTGCTTATAAATTGAAAGTTGCATAAAATAAATATTGCAAACAAAACCCCATGGTTTTAAATAATAGCTATCAGTTTTAAAGTGGGGTAATTTATGTAGGTATAGGATTAATTATAATTTATTCGGGAATTTTCTAAACTTGCAGGCTTAAATTATTTTTACAACGTACAATTATCCTATTCATGGCGGGAACCATTTATTTTGCCAACTACCCTATACCGCTGCCTACCGCTACCTTCCAGGTTTTAGTGGAACAATTACCGGTGTACCTGCAAACAAAGATCTCAAAGTTCAGGCGATGGGAAGATGCCCATGCCAGCCTGCTGGGCAAACACCTGTTACTGGCTGCGCTGAAAGCGCATGGCCGCACCGCTAACCTGCATATGCTGCGGTATACCGGGTTTGGGCGCCCGTTCCTGGAAGACAATATAGATTTCAATATTTCACATGCCGGCCGCATGGTAGCCTGTGTGGTAAGCCCGCATGGACGTATAGGCATTGACGTGGAGGCCATCCGCCCTATTAATATCAACGATTTTAAAGGCCAGTTTACAGATACTGAATGGGCGGCCATTAATAATGCGCCCAATCCATTACACGCATTCTACGCTCACTGGACCTGCAAAGAGGCTATCCTGAAAGCAGATGGCAGCGGCCTTAATACGGCGCTCACCAGCCTGGATGTAACCAATAAAAGTATGGTTACCCTGGAAAAGAACCAATGGTACCTGCATGAAATAAAAGCTTTCCCGGACTATGCCTGCCATGTAGCCACTGACCAGAAAGGGCTGCAGATCAAAGTGGAAGAGGTGCGCTTTTAATTATTAATTCCTATTTGACCAGCTTATTCTCTAGTGCAAAACGGATAAGGACGGCGGTATTCTTCACATCCAGCTTGGCGAGTAAGCTTTTGCGATGGGTATCTACAGTAGAGGCGCTGACGAATAATTTTTCGGCTATTTCAGGGTTCGTGTAACCTTCTGCAATCAGCTGCAGCACTTCTTTTTCGCGGCGGGTTAAAGGAGGTAATTTGTTAAGGGTGTTATTATCTTCTTTGCGGGCAGCATGGCCGGCCTCAAAACACAGGTAGGTTTTACCTTTATTTACTTCATTAACGGCTTCCAGCAGCACTTCCTTATCGGCATTCTTGATCACATAACCGCTGGCGCCTTTGTCCATCATTTGTTTTACATGGTGGCCATCGTTAAAGGAGCTGAGGGCCAGCACCATTACTTCCGGGTATTTTGTTTTGATCATGCAGCACAGGTCTATACCGCTCATATCCGGCAGGCCAATGTCCATCAGGATCACATCTGCTTTATTTTCTGTAAAATAGTCCAGGCAGGCCTGGCCATTGGGGGCATGTCCGGTGAGTAAAATGTCTTTTTCGGAGCCAAGCAGGGAACGTAACCCTTCTAAAACCAGGGGATGATCATCGACAATGAAAACGCGTACCATATACTGTTAGAGCTGTTTTCAAAGCTACAAAATTGTTCCCCATTTTTCCAACTAATCAGGAGAGCAGCATACAGCGGTCCCAGGCTGCTGCCTGTGGATCAAGAACAGCCATCAGGGCCAGCCCGATGCCGGTAATACCTTCCAGCAGGTTATAGCTGTTCACCATACCGCTCATGGTATGGCATTTAAAACCAGCCGGCCCGTCGGGCCAGGTACGGAAAGCCAGGGTTTGCTGCAGCCAGTGCTCCATGCCCCTGCGTAACAGCTCATTACCACTCCCCGCGTACACGCGGTTATAAATATGCGCCAGCCCCATGCTGCCATGGCATAAGCCGGCATCCCGCACACTACCGTTCTCCGCATCGCGGTGCTGCATGATCTGTACCAGGATATTGCAGGCCTCCTGTTTAAAACGCTCGTTCTGCAGGCGCACACCGGCGTTCCATAGGGTGATGGCAATACCGGGATCGCCATAACACCAGCCCAGGCGGCTTAGCGGGTTACCAATGGGTTTACTGCCTGCCGTTACCATGGTTGGGTAACAGGAAATGCCGGCGCCGGTGTTTTGATTACGGGTGGTTAATAACCATTGTATACCCTTTTCCAGCAAAGGCCGGGCACGTTCCTGCGCTATTCCCCTTTCATAGATCATTCCCAGTACCGCCAGTATGGCCGGCATACCATGGGCTAAACCCAGGTTATAATGATCACCGTCCTGGTTCTTCTTCACAAAGCCATCTTTCCAGCTAATGCCGGTAGCCCTAGGCACAGCAGCCTTTTCCAGCCGGGCAACAACATTTTCCAGGCAGGCATTCACAGCAGGTCCCGCCTCCCGCTCCAGGAAATACAAGGCAGGGCCTAAGCCTTCGTGTAAAAGATCGTAGCGCTTTTCACTTAGCTCCTGGTCCATATACTGGTACAGCAGCGCATCTGTTTCTTCAAAAGCATTTGCGCCTTCTTCCTTTTCAATAAACCCCAGCTGCATTAAATGCTGCAAACACCAGCTTATCCCGGCAATACCGTTACAATGGGAATGGATCATTTCTTCCGTAGCCATTACATGCACTGCTTTCATTACCACCTGCTCCATTTTATGCAGGTGTTCCTGTCTGCCGGTTAAGCGGTGGTAATAGGCATAAAATAAGGCGCTGCCACCGTAACCGCTTAGCAGGCCGGGTGCTGTTTCCTGCTCAATAAAATGATCCAGCGCGGTGCTGATATCTGCCAGGATCTTATATAGCTGTTTCATAAAAATGATGAGGGGTTAAAAACAAAACACACTCCACATACATGAAGTGTGTTTTGTAAATGAAATGCTTTAGCAATTACAGGGTACGGCACTGTGCGTTAATGTCTGATTCGCAACAACCGTCTGCGCATACGCTTCTCTTTGTAAAGTCTCTTGGTAAACCGCCTTTTACCATTTGCTGATCGGCTTTAGTCAGGCTGGCTACAGTAATTTTTCCCAGGGTTAATTTCTTTTGGGATTGTTTTTTCATGACACAGAATGCTTTTGTAATCTTAAAAAGCAGTAAAAACTTTAATTGAGTGGTTAATGAAATAATGATAGCGCAAAAGTATAGGCGCCGCGGCAAGACGATCTCCCCGGAAAAGGTGATTTTATAAAAAAGCCCGGTTTAAATAAACAAAGCAGTGAATGCACTGAATAAAAAAAGGCGTATCAAATCTGATACGCCCTTTCTGTGCATGGTTTCCTATTATCTATTAAAGCGTGCGGCACTGCGCATTGTAGTCGCTTCCGCAACACATGCGTGCACATACGCTCACTTTTGTAAAGTCAATAGGCATGCCCCCTTTTACCATTTCCTGGCTAGCTTTTCCCAGGCTTGCTACTTTCAATTTTCCTAATGAAAGTTTTTTTGATGCTTGCTTCTTCATGGCGGTAATTGCTTTTGTAATCTTAAAAAGCAGTAAACTTTATTTGTGGTTACGAATGGCTGCAAAGTATTAACCGCTCATTGCGCTACTCTCCCCTGAAACAGTGATTTCTTAAACCAGTAAGCACTATTTTTTCATCGTTAAAAAATCACCTTTTACAGGGAGCTTGTGCGCCGGCATTCCTGCTACCTTCGCGGCTGATCTTTTAACTATATGCGTTTCCCCATCTACAAACAATTAGATACTATGGACTGCGGCCCCACCTGTTTGCGTATGATAGCCAAACATTACGGGCGCCATTATTCGCTGGACAGCCTACGGCAAATGAGCGATATGAGCCGCGAAGGCGTATCGCTGCTGGGCATCAGCGAAGCAGCAGAAAAGATCGGTTTCCGCACATTAGCGGCAGCGGTAAATTTTGAGCAGCTGGATAAAGAAGTGGCGCTACCCTGCATCCTGCACTGGAACCAGGATCATTATGTTGTACTACCCCCGCAGAACTATAACAGTAATAAAGCAAACGATAAATTATTAATTGCCGATCCAGGGCATGGCCTGGTAAAAGTAGACAAGGCTGCTTTCCTGAAAAGCTGGGCCAGTAAAGAAGATGCACAAGGTATTGTGCTAATGCTGGAACCCACCCCGCTCTTTTACCAGCATGAGGAAGATGCCGCTGCCCGTAAAGGTTTTCAGTTCCTGTTCCAATATCTAACTCCTTACCGTAAATATATAACCCAGCTGATCCTGGGCATGTTACTGGGCAGCTTACTGGCGCTGGTACTGCCCTTTCTTACCCAAAGTCTGGTAGACTATGGCGTGAATTACCAGAACATGGGCTTTATTCAGCTGGTGCTCGTATCCCAGCTGGTATTGTTTATTGGCACCACCGCTGTGGAAATGATCCGCAGCTGGATACTGCTGCATATGAACAGCCGTATCAATATGTCTATTATATCTGACTTCCTGACTAAGCTTATGCAGCTGCCCATCCGCTTTTTTGATGCAAAAATGATCGGGGACATTACACAGCGCATTAATGATCATGGCAGAATTGAGCAGTTCCTGACCACGCAAACGCTGCATACACTATTCTCTTTTGTAAGCCTGATGGTATTTTCCGTGGTGCTGGGCATTTATAGCTTAAAGATCCTGTTCATCTTTTTGGCAGGCAGTGTGCTGTCTGTTGTATGGATCGTTTTCTTTTTGCAAAAGCGTAAAGAGCTGGACTATAAACGCTTTCAGCAAATGAGCAATAACCAGAACAGCCTATATGAGCTGATCACCGGCATGCAGGAAATAAAGCTCAATAACTGCGAAACACCCAAACGCTGGGAATGGGAACGTATACAGGCCCGCCTGTTCCGCCTTAATATCAGCAGCCTTACGCTGGAACAGTACCAGCAAACCGGCAACCTTTTCTTTTCACAGCTGAAGAATATCCTCATCTCCTACATTGCAGCGCGCGAAGTGGTGAACGGGCAAATGACGCTGGGCATGCTGCTGGGCGTGAGTTATATGATAGGGCAAATGAACAGCCCATTGGAACAGCTGCTGGCCTTTTTCCGCTCTGCACAGGATGCGCGTATAAGCCTGGAAAGACTGGGGGAAATCCATAACCGCGACAATGAAGAACCGGCAACGGTTACAGATACATTTACGCTGCAAACACCCCTGTTACAAAATGGCGATCTGCAGCTGGAAGATCTTTCTTTCCTGTACAGCAGCGGCAGCAGCCCCTATGTGCTGAAAGATGTTAACCTCAATATTCCTGAAGGGAAGGTAACCGCTATCGTTGGCAGCAGCGGTAGCGGTAAAACCACCCTGCTAAAAATGTTGTTACGCTTTTATGAACCGGTAGCCGGCAAGCTACTGGTAGGGCATACGGAACTATCCCGGCTCTCGCCCAAATGGTGGCGGCGCCAGTGCGGTGTAGTGATGCAGGAAGGATTTATTTTTTCAGATACCATTGCCCGTAACATTGCCGTGGGCGATGAAAAGATCAACGAGCGCAAGCTGCTGCATGCCGCAAGGGTAGCTAATATTGAAAGCTTTATACAGCAGCTGCCTGCCGGTTATGCCACCAAAATAGGCAACATTGGCAATGGGTTAAGCACCGGGCAAAAACAGCGCCTGCTCATTGCCCGTGCAGTATACAAAGATCCGCAATACCTGTTCTTTGATGAAGCCACCAGTGCGCTGGATGCCAATAATGAAAAGATCATCATAGAAAACCTCCAACAATTTTTCCAGGGTAAAACCGTGGTAGTGATCGCGCACCGTTTAAGCACGGTAAAACATGCAGACCAGATCGTAGTGCTGGAACAGGGCCGCATTGTGGAAGTGGGTAACCATCAAACCCTTACCCGTAAAAGAGGAAAATATTTTGAGCTGGTAAAGAACCAGCTGGAACTGGGAGATTAAAAAGAAATTGTTATGCCACAATATCAACACCATCACGAAGAAGTACAGGATATTATGAGCAAAATGCCGCACTGGATCGTGCGCCGGGGCATTACCCTGCTGTTTGCCGTTGTTATACTACTGTTTGCAGGAGCATATTTTATTCATTACCCCGATGTGATCACGACCCAGGTGAACATCACTTCTGCCAACCCGCCTGTAAAAATAGTAGCGCAACCCGGTGGTAAGATTAGTGAGCTATTTGTACAGAACAATGCCGCCGTGCAGGAGAACGCTCCCATTTACATCCTGGAAAATGCCGCCCGCTATGCGGATATCCGCCTGCTGCAAACATTACTAAACCAGTTGGACACTTCCTTTAATCTGGCCCCCACCCTGCGCCGGTTTAACTTTGCACAACCTTTACAGCTGGGCGCCTTACAGGGCGGTTATGCTGCGCTGTACCAGGCGGTGAACCAGTATCTTTTTTTCACGGACAAACATTTTACCACGCAAAAGGTAGCGCAGCTGCAATCACAGCTAACCACCCAGCACCAGCTAAATGAAGAATTACAACACAAGGATATAATGTTGCAGCAACAGCTGATGCTGGAACAAAAACGCTTTAAAATAGATTCCCAGCTGGCCAGGGAAAAAGTAATAGCCCCGCTGGAATTAGATAACAGCAAACGCCAGCTGCTGGACAAACAAATGACTGCAGATGCTACCCGCGCCAACCTGCTGCAAAACAAGCTGCAGCAAACTGAATACTTAAAAACCATTACAGACCTGCAGCAACAATCCCTGCAGCAAGAAAATGATCTGCAACAAAAAGTACGGGAACAGGTAAAACAGCTACAGGGACAGCTGGAAGTATGGGAACAGCAATATTTGGTAAAAAGCCCGGTAGCCGGTAAGGTCAGCTTTTTTAAGTTCTGGAAAGCTCACCAGTTTGTAAGCAGCGGAGAAGCGGTGCTGATGATAGTGCCGCCGGTGCAGCACTACGTGGCTAAAGCAACCTTGCCGGTGTTTGGCGCCGGCAAGGTAAAAAAAGGTCAGAAAGTATTGATCAAATTATCGGCATACCCGTTCCGGGAGTTTGGCATGATCCGGGGAAATATCAGCAACGTATCTGCGGTAGCGTTAGACACTGCCTATGCTATGGATATACAGCTGGCAAATGGCCTGTTAACAACGGCTCACCGGCAGATCCCCTCACAACCTCAACTACCGGGTATTGCAGAAGTGCTTACCAATGATATGAGCATACTGGAAAGGCTGTTCTACTCTTTAAGGCCCAGCAGGTATTGAACGCTTTGCGGTACCTGTGTTTCCACGTTGCTGCTTTCGTCTTCAATGTAATAATGCTCAATGGCTGAACGTTTGGCAGCTTTCAATACAGCGGGAATATTGATCTGTCCCGTGCCAAGCGCCACATCATTTTCCGGGTTGGTACCGCCGGACAGGTTGCCTTCCACTCCTTTCTTCAGGTCTTTTACGTGCATGGTCTTAAAGCGGTTGCCATATTTTTTCAGCAGGGCCACCGGGTCCTGGCCGGGGAAGAATACCCACAGGATATCCATTTCCAGGCTTACATAACGGGGATTGGTTTGCTGTACAATATAATCGAACAGGGTACCTTTCTCATACGGCTGAAATTCAAAACCATGATTGTGATATATGAGGGTAAGGCCATACTGGTCCTTTAATATTTTGCCTACGCGGTTAAATTCGGAAATGCCTTGTTTGGCTTCATCCAGCGTTAAACCGGTTTTGCTGTGCGGAAAGCCGGCCACCCGTACGAATTTAGCGCCTAATGTTTTCGCATTTTTTGCTACCTGGTCGGTTTTGGTGGTCAGGTCTTCATAGCTCACGCCAAAGGAAGAGCATTTAATACCTCTTTCATCGATCCATTTACGTATATCCTGCGCCGTTTGGCCAAAAAGGTTAGAGAATTCAATGTCTGTAAAACCGTTCTTCTTCACCAGGTCCAGGGTACCGGGCATATCCTTTGCAAAATCTTTACGGTAGGTGTAAGACACTACACCGGGGTGGTTCTTCAGCAGGCGTTGGCCTTTTTGAGCATTAGCGGGCTGGTAACTGGTTAGTACTGTGAGCAGTAAACAACCGAAAAGCGCTAGTTTCCTTAAGATCATAAGTGGCAATTTATCTGGTTATAGCGCTAATATAATAGTTCCGGGGCAAAGATGGTAGCTGGGAAAAAGGCTTATATTAATACGCAGCGGTAAAACGCTGACGGATATGCTGCGGGTTTTCCAGCTCATCTGCAATTACCACGGCCAGGTCTTCTACGGACAAACGGCTGCGGTGTTCTGCATCAAACACCGGGTTGTTCAGGGCAGTACGGTAAGCACCTGTGCGGCCGCGGGCGCCGGCAGGGCTCATTTCAATAGCCGGGCTAATGAACGTCCATTCCAGCTCTTTTTCCTCTTTAATGATATTGAGATAATCCCGTGCTGCAGTAGCGCCGGGCAGGTATTCTTTCGGAAATTCAGGGGTATCTACCAGCTGTTTTCCAGGCGCTATTTCCAGGCTGCCGGCGCCGCCTATGGTAATAAAGCGTTTTACGCCCGATTTTTTCACCCCGTTTTGAACGGCTTTGGAACCGCTCAGGAAATCATTATACAGGTTAGGATTGGTCCAGCCGGCATTAAATGAGCTGATTACCGCATCCAGGCCGCTTACCAGCGCGGCTACTTCTGCTTCATTCGTTACATCGCCTTTTTTTACTACCAGGTTGGGATGCTCTAACGTTAATTTATCAGGATTTCTTACAATAGCGGTTACCTGGTGACCACGTTCCAGTAATTCAGGTAACAGGTGTGATCCTACAAAACCGGTTGCGCCTATGAGAGCTACTTTCATTGTAAATAATGTTTAGTGCTTAAACTGTAATTTTAAATTATACAGTTCAAAGGTAGGCATATTTATATAAATACCAAATTATTTGCCGGAGGTTCCGGGCACTCCGGAAAAGCTATAACAGGTAACAAGCCATTGACCCGGGAAGCTCCAAAGTGAAAATTCTATCGAAAATGACCGCTCACGGGGCAATTGCGGCCTGCCTGGTATATAACACGTAAGTGGGTTTTTTACATTCAGCACCTGGTTGTTGGAAGCAGGTAATCTTTATGTAAGCAGGTAATGTTCAGGGATAAGGAATGGCTGACCTTTACATACCGTGGTTTGCTCCACAAAAAAAATCACCATAAAATAACCTTTTCGTAAGGGGCATTAATGATGAGCTATAAACAATTGTTTACAAATACTTTACAACACTTCGTAACCGTATGGTAAAGCAAAATTTCATTAAAAAAAACCGGGCCAGCTAAGTCCTAAACTTATTTTATCTCGTATATAGGTACATAACATTTCGAGGTTAAGGCTACAATACTCGTTTTGTTATCATATTTTAATGACATTATCAAGCCTCCCCGGTCTTTCAAGGCCGGGGAATTGTTTTCCAGGGGAGATGCAGCCAGTGGCTTTTGTAATTATAAATTCTGTAAATTGAGTTGGGATAATACAATTTTAACAGCACCCCAGCATTTAATATCGTACGTCGATCATTAGCCTATCAGATATTAGGGGCTGCAACTGCTATTTAATATTGCAACATTAAAAGGTACCGGAAAGGTAGTAAGGGACAATCTATGCCGTTTTAGCAAGTTTAATATAAAGTGTTTCCCTGAAAATTACCTACAAACTAACTGTTATGAAAGCGCATCAAATATGGCGTTCCATTCGCAAAACCGGCACCCAAGGAGTGGCTGATGAGGAGCTTGCGCAACGGATCATGATGGTGAACACCCTCAGCTTTTCACTCTGCTGCCTGATCTTCCTGGTAGGCAGCGTTTATTTTATATTATCCGGGAAACTATCTATCCTTATTCCGGCCAGCATTGAATGTGCACTGGCTGCTACGGCTATTGTGCTGAATCATTACCGTCACTATCATGCAGCGGCGCTGGTCACCTTTTTTATTCAATGCATGGCCTCCATTTATTTTGGATTGCTGTTAGGCAATGTAATTGAGCTGCAGGCCATGGTGATCTTTTTATTCCTGATCACCTTCCTGCTTTTCAAAAAGACCAGTACCCGTGTGATCTGTTTGATCTCTGCCGTGGTGATCCTGATGATCATTGAAGGGAACTATTATTTCCATTTCGTTAACCAGGTTCCGCTGGACCTTCAGCTTACTGTTGTTTTCAAAGCATTGTCCATAGCAGGCGTATTATTGGTGATTGTGGTGGTGGGCAGGCCCTATGTGCTTAGCAAGGACCGGCTGCACAAGACCAATCACTTCAAAAAGATCTTCATTTACCAGATTACACATGAATTAAGGACCCAGCTGAATGCGGTGTATTATATAGCCCAGCTGATCAAACGCGAAATAACGCTGGACCCTCACCTGAAAAAGATCAATCCCTACATTGACCTCCTGTTCACCGTAGTAGGCAACACACGCAATATTATCAACAATGTGCTGGACATGTCAAAGATAGAAGCGGGTAAAATGGAGGATGTGCAGGAAGAATCTTTTGAAATAGATGCCTTCTTTGAAAGGCTGATGGCTGTACATAAAGTTACCGCCAAAACCCGGAATATACAGATCCAGCTGCAGATAGATCCCAAAATGCCGCCGGTAATTATATGTGACAGCTTTAAGCTGAGCCAGGCTATTGCCAACCTATTAAGCAATGCAGTGAAATATGCGGACCGGAACAGCACCATATTTTTAAAGCTTAACAAAACCAGCGCGCAAACCTGGAGCATACAGGTGGTGAACAAAGGACTGGGCATTGAGGCCGATAAGCTCAGTGCCATTTTTGAGCTGTTTGTAACCAATAGGCCTAACCGTTATACGGAAAGCACCGGCCTGGGACTGTTTATTACCAGGAACATGGTACACGCGCTGAAGGGCGAGATCCATGCAGAAAGCCAGCTCCAGGGCAATACCACCTTTACCATACAGCTTCCTCTGCAACCCGGTAAAGCAGCTGATGTGCGTGAAACCCAGGAGGAAGATATTGACCTGAGCCATGTACATATTATGGTAGCGGACGATAACGAAATGAACAACATCCTTTTTTCCAAATACCTGAGCATGTGCGGCTGTACTATTACCAGCGTAAATAACGGTGTGGAAGTGCTGCAAAAGCTGGAGCAGGGACACCACCTGCCGGATATAATATTGCTGGATCATAAGATGCCGGAAATGGATGGTGAAACCACCCTTCATCACCTGAAAAAAGACCCGCGGCTGCAAAATATTCCCGTGATCGTATGCACAGGCAGCTTTGAGTTCCACGAGCTGCTGATGCAGGCCGGCGCCTGCGATATTGTTATCAAACCCATTGATCAGCCTTCTTTATTCAAGGTGATCAGCCAGCACTTACCTCATTTTAACGAGATAAGCGCCGGCTCTCACCCCGTGTAGCTATTGCGGCGCCACCACGCCAGGGAGGCGGGTTTCCACAAAAATAGAATCTGCTGATTTATAACGCCGGGTATATACCTGCCATATCCACGACGCCTGTACGCAGCGCTCCAAACCCTGCAGGTGCGATAACATGAGGGGCTCCTGCTGTACGGCTGTTTTAACATAATCCATTAATGCCAGGAACTCTATCAGCTGATTACGCACAATACCGGCTGCCTGCCGGATGCCCTCTTCCAGGGTAAGCGCAGGCTGGTTACATAAGATCACCATTACCAGGTTAGAATCCGCCCCGTTGCGGATCACTTCTTTTTCAAAGGAGAAGAGGTCGTTCATTAACCCGCCAATAGCTGCAGTAATATCGTGCAGCCGTTCCAGTTGTTTATGGATGCCCCTTTCCGCGAGCCAGTCCCAGTCCAGGAACAGCCCTTCACTGTATTCAATAAACTTTACCACGTGATGCATGCCGGACAAATGGCAGCGGCTGTCAATGTACTCATCCACGCTGGCCAGCTTACCCGCAGCATTCATGTTGCAATCCTTATGCGCTACATAAATATGCCAGGAGTACAGGCGCAGGAACTCCCTGAACCAGGCCATGGGCGAGGTATCACGGATATAGGTTAACACTTCCACATTAGCTTGTTCAATTAATGTAACATTGTGTTCATCCATGTACAGGTCTTCCCGCAGGCTGTACATTCTTTTTTTTATTTGCGTGGCAGCTTCCTGTTCAGCAGGGCTAAGGTGGGCAAAAATATCGCGCCCCATAGTGTCGTTCAGGTAATAATCAATGGCCAGGTTTTGTACAATGGCCCGCATGCGCTCCAGCCCTGCGTTGGGATACAGGAAAGTGGCGCAGCTGATGTAATGTGCGGCATTATCCAGCCAGATACCGTACTGCTCCCCAAATACCCGCGCCTCCTGCAGCAAAGGCTGGATCTGCGGATGCGGGCTGAATGTCTGGCAATAATCGTTTAAGTTAAACCCCTCAAAGTTGAACAGCTCCAGCAGCGAGAACCTGGGAGCAGCTCCCGTTAAATTGCTGTACGATTGTTGTACGCGCGCCAATACAGCAGCGCTGGTCTGTTGACGATTGTGTGTAAACATGACTGATTGATTTATGGTTATTGTAAATGGTTATTTCTAATGGCTACACTCTAAAAAATGGCTATGCTCTAAATAAACTGGGATGCGTCCTGGAGTTAAATCATGAATAAGTTACGCAATTTAATGACGGGTATCCCCCCTTTTTGTGAATTGCCCAAACTGTGGCGGGCATGCCTTTTGCGCTGCTTATCAGGTAAATAGTATTGTTATGAAAATGATACCTTCCGTTATACTTTGGGGCTTGTTACCATGCGCCGTTATGGCGCAAAAGCAGCAGGACGGTTTGCCGGCGCCCTATGCCACCAAATCGGTGAAAAACTTCAGCAAGGTGGTCGGATGGGAACAGGGGCAGCAACCGGTTGCACCCAGGGGATTTACCGTAAGCCTGTATGCAGATGGGATGGAAAACCCACGCTGGACCTATGTAACACCTAATGGCGATGTGCTGGTAGCAGAGGCCAATACCATTAAGAATGCCTTTATGCAGGCCGGCGCCGTGATACTGGGCGCTGCCAAGGCAGAGAATATGAAAAAGAGCGCTAACCGTATCTCCATTTTACGGGATACTACAGGCGACGGGCACCCGGATATTAAAGAAGTGTTCCTGGAAGGGCTGAACCAGCCTTTTGGAATGCTTATTATGAATGGTTACCTGTATGTAGCCAATACAGATGCGTTGCTGCGTTACCCCTATCAACCGGGGCAAATGAAAATGGAAGCCGAAGGTGAAAAACTGCTGGACCTGCCTGCTGAAAAACGCAACCAGCACTGGACACGCAATATTATTACCAATGCAGACAGCTCTAAGATCTACATTGCCGTAGGCTCTGTTGATAACCTGGGGGATAATGGCAAAGAGGTGAACCCGCGCAGGGCCTGCATACTAGAAGTAGATCCGGATGGTAAAGGCGAGCGTGTATATGCTTCCGGCCTGCGTAACCCGGTAGGTATGGCCTGGGCGCCCGGTACCAAAACATTATGGGCAGCAGTGAACGAACGCGATGAGCTGGGCGACAACCTGGTACCGGATTACCTGACCAGTGTAAAGGACGGCGGTTTTTACGGCTGGCCTTACTCCTATTTTGGGCAGCATCCTGATCCGCGTATTGAAGCGCCCCGCCCTGACCTGGTGAAAAAAGCTATTGTACCGGATGTGCCATTGGGCTCACATACTGCTTCTCTTGGACTGGCCTTTTACACTAAAAAAGCATTTCCTGCAAAATACCAGGGCGGCGCTTTTGTGGCCCAGCACGGATCCTGGAACCGTTCTGAACTGGCGGGCTACAAAGTTGTATTTGTTTCCTTTAAAAATGGTAAACCTGCCGGCAAACCGCAGGATTTCCTGACCGGGTTTGAAACCGATAAAGAAGGCGAAGTACATGGCCGGCCTGTAGGCGTTACGGTATTACCGGATGGCTCTATGCTGGTAACGGATGATGTGAATGATAAGATCTGGCAGATAACAGCTGCTAAGTAGTTTTTAGGGCAGCCAGTTCCGCGTTAATATTTTCGCGGGCCTGCTGCTCATATTTATTTCTAAAGGTTTCCGTACTATAAATGTGGGGCATTTGCAGAAAATGTTGCAGCACTTTAGTCCGCCCCATATTATAGGCAGTATCATTGTACGAATTATACTCCATACGGATCTGCTGCGCATACTGCTGATATTCTTCCGAAGAGCTGCCCAGGATGGCCATGTCAAAATCCAGGAATAATAAAAGATCGTTATCAGTGCTATTACCGTCGTGCGATTTTGTGGCACGTATGTACTCCATGATCTTCTCCGCCTGTGTTACCGGCACATTGGTCTGTTGCATAAAACGGCCGGCTGCCAGCGCGCTTTCGTCTTCATTATCGGTTTTCATTACATCATACACCAGGTCGTGGTAGAAGATGGCAAAACCGATGGTATCATGATCGTGGATCATCTCTTCGTATTGCTGCTGTAACAACAGCAGGTTATGAATATGCTGCAGGTTATGATAAAAACGGTTTATGGTTGAATAGTGTGTAATGAGGTGATCAAATTCCTGTAACAGTAACGGTTCATCTGTGGTGTATTGCGCTGTTAAGTTGAGCCATTGTTCTTTTAAAGCGGGAATAAGCTGCATAATGGATTAGTTTATCAAATGTAATAAAGTGGATGAAAGCTCCAAAAAGAGTACCAGACTATTATCACTTCACCACCGGCCATCCATCCGCATCCCAATCCAATTCCTTTACCTGCAATTTTGACCGCCCCTTATCCGCTGCATCATAACCATGATAGATGATATAATCTTTCCCGTCCCAGTTGTACACCGCGTTATGCCCTACCCCATACCATTGCGCATTGCCTTGTAACACCAAAGTACCGCCGCCTTGCGTCATGGGTACATTGTCTTTATCAATATAAGGGCCGGTTATTTTTTCACTCCGCCCTACCATCATTTTATATGTGCTGGCCGGGCCGCGGCAGCAATAATCAAAGGAAACAAAGAGGTAATAATATTTATCTTTTTTGTAGATAAAAGGCGCTTCTATGGCCGCATCGCCTGCTATGGTATCGGGAATATTTGCGCTGCGGGTACGGGCAGCAAGGGTGTACCATTGTTCCGGGGTAGCCACTGCCGTTAGATTGTCCTTTAGTTTTACCAGCTTAATACCATTCCAGAAAGAGCCGAAGGCCAGCCAGGGAACATTGTTTTCATCAAACGCCAGGTTGGGGTCAATGGCATTCCATAGATCGCGGCCGGGAACGGATTGGATCACTTTCCCGTGATCTGTCCATTTAAAATCTGCGGCAGCTGGATCCAATGTTTTATTAGTAGCCAGGCCTATGCAGGAAGTGTTTTTACCGAAAGCAGATACGGCATAAAACAAATAATATAATCCATTATGATAGTTGATATCCGGCGCCCAGATATGCCCGCGGAATTTCGGTACTGCGGCCACGGCCCATGCAGGTGGCGCACTAAAAACAGGTGGCTCCTTTTGCCATTGCTGCCGGTCGGTTGATGACCATACCGTGATGCCATTGCCCGTGCAGAATAAATAATACCGGCTCCCCTGGCGGATCATAACCGGGTCATGAGCGGGAATGGGGGATTGCGCCAGGAGGGTAAGATCACCTGACAGGGCTATTAGGATTATGATGTATTTAAACCATTGCATTTTTCAGGTATTAAGGCGCGCATTCAGAACATTGAATTTCTACAGGCAAACATCATTTTGGAGGCATCGCATAGCCACGCCATTACTTATTCATCGGCTCTAACAGGTCCCACAAATTACCGTACAGGTCCTGGAAAACAGCCACCTTTCCATATGCTTCAGCTACCGGCTCCCGTACAAAAGTGACACCGTTTTCTTTCATTTGCCGGTAATCCCTTTCCAGGTCATCGGTGTACAGGAACAGGAATACGCGCCCGCCGGTTTGGTTGCCTATACGGCTTTCCTGAGCTTCGTCGGCTGCCTTGGCCAGCAGTAAACAGCAGCCGGTTGATCCGGGTGGCGCTACCCGCACCCAGCGTTTGGTATCGCTTAAAACGGTATCTTCTACTAAAGTGAAGCTCAATTGCCGGGTATAAAAGGCTATGGCTTCATCATAATCTTTTACTACCAGGGTTAAATGGGCGATATGTTGTTGCATGATGATAAAGTTAACCGTCTTTTTCGCAATTTTGCACTGTTTAAAAATATAGCAATGGCATATATAATGGTTGATATTGAGAGCGATGGCCCTATTCCCGGTGATTATTCTATGATCTGTTTTGGCGCCGTAAAGGTGGAGGATGGTTTGGAACAGTCCTTTTATGGTGAATTGGCGCCTATATCTGATAAGTTTATACCGGAAGCGCTGGCTGTATCGGGCTTTACGCGGGAACAAACATCACAGTTCAATGATCCTGCAAAAGTTATGGGAGATTTCCAGGATTGGATTAATAAAGTTTGCTCTACCGACCGGCCTATTTTTATCAGTGATAACAATGGTTTTGTCTGGATGTTTATCTGCTGGTACTTTCATCATTTCCTGGGAAGAAACCCTTTTGGATTCAGCTCTCAGAACCTGGGCAGCTTGTACAAAGGCATGGAAAAAGATACTTTTAAGAACTTTAAACACATGCGGGTTACTAAACATTCACACAATCCCGTGGATGATGCAAGAGGAAATGCGGAAGCCTTATTAAGGATGAAGAAGGAGTTTGGATTGAAGATTAAGTTTTAATTAAAATTATGTTTTTTATAATTTTCCTTTTTATAGGGCTAGGCTTACTTTTTACATTATGGGCCATTATGTGGCTTTTAAGAGATGCCATGTTCACCCGGCTGGTAAAAAAGGAATTTAGCAAATATGGCTATAACGTTCTGGAAGTAAAGGAAACCAGGAAGAGATTCGATATTCCATCAACAGATCATCAGCCCGTTATTACCATTGGAATAACCACAAGAAGAACAATAATCCAGTTCAGAGAAGTAATTTTCTCCGATGGGCAGACAACTACAAGCTGCCTGGCTGCTATGAAAACCGTCACATACAAAAAGCCCAGGCTCTTCTTTAATATTAATTTTCCTAAAGTATTTAACACTAAATATTAACCCTTCACCCCAAACTCATACACCGTTACCGCCTCATACACCTCCCCCGGCTCCAATACCGTATCCGGAAATTCCGCATGATTCGGGCTATCCGGAAAAGCCTGTGTTTCCAGCGCCACCGCGCCATGTTGCACATACACCTTACCCTGCTGCCCAACAATACTCCCATCCCAATAATTAGCCGTATACACCTGCATGCCCGGTTGGTCTGTGAATACCTTCAAATACCTCCCGGTATGCGGGTCTTCTAATATTGCCACGGGGCCGGGGCCCTGACTCAATACATAGTTATGATCAAAACCCTTATCCTGTAGAAAATCATTAATACGCTTGCCTATGCGTGTGGGTACAGAAAAATCCGCGCCGGTGCCGGCCAGTGGTAATATACGGCCGGTAGGTACATTGTGTGCATTCTTTTCAGTATAGTGTGCAGCATTCACCTGCAGCACATGATCCGTGATCAGCGGCTGTTCAAAACCGCTCAGGTTAAAGTAACTATGGTTCGTAAAATTTACAGGGGTTCGTTTATCCGTAACCGCGGTATACGTGATCACCAGCTGGTTTTGCTGGTTCAGCACATATTGCACTTTGGCCTGCAGGTTGCCTGGGTAACCTTCTTCTCCGTCTTTGCTGGTATATTCCAATACTACGCCGGCTTGCTCCCCTTCGCGGATCAGGGAATCCAGTGCCCATACTTTAGTATGAAAGCCGTTAAAGCCACCGTGCAAGTGGTTGTTATCGTTATTTACAGTGAGCTGAATGGGTTGACCATCCAGCATAAAACGGCCTCCGGCAATGCGGTTGGCGAAACGGCCTACCACGCATCCAAAATACCAGGGATTATTTGCGTAATCTGCAGGCTGTTCAAAGCCGGCCACAATATTCTTCAACACACCATTCCGGTCAGGTGTATAAATAGACATTAACGTGCAGCCCAGGTT
Source organism: Chitinophaga sp. GbtcB8 (assembly GCF_019091455.1). Classification (GTDB taxonomy): domain Bacteria; phylum Bacteroidota; class Bacteroidia; order Chitinophagales; family Chitinophagaceae; genus Chitinophaga. The sequence goes on along the minus strand of NZ_JAGXJN010000039.1, from coordinate 8,193 downwards.
GGTGATGTGTACCGTAATGTTCTCATGCTGTAACGTAATTAAATACAAAGGCGCGCCATGCAGCGTGCCACATTGTTTGCTGGTTAAGGCTACTGTTGTCGATTGCCGGGTATTCAAGCTTCCTGTTTTATGGTCAGTCATGTACAGGCACCAGCCTCACCAGCAGCGCGTCTTTCACCGGTACTGTCAGTGAAATGGATGCCTGTCCGCGGGTTACCTGGCCTAATGACCGGCCGGTTAACAAATCCGTTATAGTATAGGCTTTGGTGTTATCCAGGCCTATATCTTTTATATTGAACGTTTCTTTAAACTCCTTTTGCGTAGCAAAGTTAAAAGCTGCCAGCATAGTGGTATCACTTTTTAAATAAAAGCTCAGCTGCTGGTCCATGGTTTCACCATCTGCCATACGCTGTGGGGTGAACACTTTTGGCTGACTAAAGAAAGCGCATATTTCCGGATTATTCAAGTACCGCTGCGCTCTTTCCGCAGCTACCTTGTCGCGGAAGTCGGAGCCATCGCCTAAAATGCTGCCCATTACCATCATGGCGTACAGCCGTACTTTAATTTCCTGTTCCGTGAGGTCAGGATTTTTCTGGAAGTGTTTCATGATGGCAACATCCAGGTTGGTGTAAGGCCATAAGGTGCCCTGCATCCACCACAGGTGCGATCCGCTGGCCAGCGACGATTCCGTGCTGCCCCAGCCTGGAAAGCCCGGCTGGTCATCGCGCAGGTGGGAATACACATCCGTGGATACGAACCGCGTATGTGCATACTGGTGAGGGAACATGGGAGATATAGCCATGGTAATGAAAATGTCCGGCCCCATAATAGAATCCACCAACCCCTTCAGCATTTTCATGCCCTGGTTGTATGCCTGCATGCCGGTTCGCACATGCTTGTCATACCGGGTGGTGGATTCTAATGAACCTGCGGTTAAAAAATCTATCTTAATAAAAGATGCATTAATGGCTTTTGCTTTTTTTAATTGTCCGATGATGTATTCCCGCACAGCCGGGTGTGTAGGGTCAATGGCAAACGCGCCCCAGTCCCCATCTTTGTAGGCTATGGGCTGGTGGTTCTTATCTTTCAGCACTACATCTCTTAACAGTACTTCTGTACCATTCAGCTTCGTTTGGTCCATGGAATTTTTCCAGGTCCATACGGCAAAGGGTATAAAATAGAAGCCCAGCTGCTGGTTCTTCTTTTTACCATATTTACCTAAAGAGGCCAGCAGATCAGTGGTGTAAATGCTTTGATCGTAGGAATCAATACTTAGTACCGGCTTCGCATACTTGTTGAAATTATTCAGCGTGTAAATGAAGTCTGATATTTTGGCTACGCCGGGCGGCATCATTACTTTCTCATATCCTAACACCCCTTCTACGCCAAAGCTGTTCCAGTAAAACGGTGCAAAGCCCTGCCAATCAAGGTGGCCGGCCTGCAATACATTCACCTTGCCGTACCCTACAAAATCCTTTCGGGTATCATTCGTTGCAGCTAAATATATGACCGGCGAATGCACGGTTTCACCTTGCATGGTCCCATGCGGGGTATGATCATGTGTGCCATCCAGGCCGCCATAGGCTGCGGGTAAGGCTTTATTATCTTCCGTAGCAGCGCCCCCGTAAATATTAAAAGTATCCAGCACTCCTTTTTCTGCCCCAGTTTTATAAACAATCCCTGTTTTCCAGAAATCGTGCGTAATACTACCTGTTACCAGGCCGGCAAAAGTATTGTTATCATACAGGGAGGCAAACTCGTAGCTGATGCCCCGCACCGGTTTAGCCGCATCCATAGGCCAGGCCTGCGCCAGCACTTTTACCCAGTTGTCGTTATCAAAGGGAACATCCAGGATGCGCGGCTCGGTTCCGGGAATAAATACACGTCCTTTTTGTGCCGCTGAAACGCTGAGCGGTGATATATTACGGGTTTCCGGTAAAGCAGCTACTGCTTTACCGGAAACTGCTTCTACACTGATCAATAAAAATGGCTGGTTCTCATAGAGAATAATATACTGGATCAGGCTCAGAGGCTGCTTATCATCCGCATGTACCAGGCGCAGGCTGATACCTTTGCCCAACGTGCCTTGTACGGCATCTGTAGCAATAGTATGACTGCTAAAATCAGCTGTACCCAGGTAACCTGCATGAACATCCTCCACATAAGCAGTAGTGTTCTGTAGCTGCACACCGTTCTGAAAATAATAGCTCACTTTCCCGGAAGCATAATTCACCACTACCTTTGCCTGCGCATTGGAAAGCAGCAGGCTGTCTTTACCATCCTGCAGCTGCTGCGCTGATAGCTGTCCGGCAAACAATAAACCAATGAGCGATAATAATTGTCTTTTACACATACATTCATCTTAGTAAAACGAAGTGTGAAAGCATCCTTTCACACTTCATTGTTTAATAACCCGGGTTCTGATCTGACAGCTTTAACGACTGGTTATTTTCAAACTCGCGGGTAGGTATTGGGTACAATAAATGTTTCTCCGTGATGTTGGGAGCAGCATCTATATTATGTGCTTTTACCTCTGTAAGCAGGGTGCCGGTGCGTTTCAGATCAAACCACCGCCATCCCTCAAAGCCCAGTTCCCGCATGCGCTCCAGCATCAGCTCCTTACGCAGCTGGTCTTGCGTAAGCGTGGTGCCGTGGGCGGTTTCATAGTTCTGCAAACCGGCGCGGTTGCGGATCCTGTTCAGGTTTTGCATGGCTACCGCCGTGTTACCCAGCTCGTTCTGCGCTTCTGCATACATGAGTATTACATCTGCCAAACGCAGGTAGTACAGGTTGCGGGATGATCTATCACTGCTTACAGATACGCCTTTGGTAATATCAAACTTCTTGATGTGCGGCTTACCTACATCTGACCACCACGAATAATCTACCGGCTTGCCATCCTTATCAAAGAACAGGGTGCGGAAGGTGGCATCCTTGCGTTTATCGCCTGCTTCAAAACTGTCAAAGAAATAATCGGTTGGAATGATCACATGACCACCCGCGCCCGGCAGCTCCGGAGAATTGATCTGCCAGCATCCCAGGTTAGCAGGCAGGTTGCTGGTATTATTGTTTTCGTTTGAGAACTGTATTTCAAATAGTGATTCAATATTATTCTCATTGGCTTCTACAAACAGATCGGCGTAGTTGGCCATGAGCGTGGTGTTGGATGCAGTTAACAGCGGCTCCAGGGTGGTTTTGGCATTGTTCCAGTCTTTACGCGTCAGGTACACTTTACCCAGCAAACCAGTAGCCGCTTCTTTAGTGGCGCGGCCAGTATTTCCTTCACCGCCTTTGGCTGTAAGGTTAGCTGCGGCAAACTGCAGATCAGACACGATGAGCTTATACACGTCTTCTTCACTGCTGCGGGGTAATCCGCCTTTCTGGTCAGCCACGGTGCTCACTTCTTCCGTAGGCATGGGCACAGCGCCATATGCCTGCACCAGGTAAAAGTAAAATAAGGCGCGCATGAACCTAGCTTCACCCAAAGCCTGGTTCTTAGTAGCATCACTGATGGCTACACCAGGAATACTGCGGATGGCGATGTTGGCATTGGTAATGCCTTTATAACAATCTATCCAGAAGCCCTGCACTACATCATTCTGCGCGGTCATGAGTGTCGAATAGGTGTTTACGGCGCAGAAGTTTTGCCAGTAAGTACCCCAGGTAGGTACAAACAAAGTGGTCTTGCCTTCATCAGTACCCACCATCCCTACAATTACATAATCAGAGCGCTTCAGCTCCAGCAGCTGCCGGTAAATGCCTACTATACCGGATTTTACGCCTGCTTCATCTTTATACAGCTCTTCCGGTGAAATAAATACCTCCGGTTTTATATCCAGCTGTTTGGTACAACCGGCCAGCAGCATCCCGGTCATTATGAAGACCAGCGTGATCTTGCTTACATTGGAATATTTATGTGCAAATAACATGTGATTCAGTTTTTAGATTATAAACCCAGGTTTACGCCAAGCAAAAAGGTGCGGTATCTTGGATAGATATCAGCCCGCTGGCTCTGGTCCATATTACCATTGATCTCCGGGTCAATACCACGGTATTTGGTGAACAGGAACGGCTCCATTACCTGTACGTATGCACGCAGTGAGCGTACCTTGATCCTGCTAAGCAGGTCCGGAGAAAAATCGTAAGACATGGTAATATCCCGGATGCGGATGAAATCCCCCTTCTCTGTTGCATAGCTGGAAGAGCCCTGCGGCAGCATACGTAAGGAGCTGCCGAATGCATTCGGACGCGGCACATCGGTATTGGTATTGGTGGGCGTCCAGTAGTTCAAACCTTTTTTCAGCACCACATTATGGCCTCCACCCATGTACAGGTAATCTGTATATGCTTTGTCGTACACATCATGGCCGTACATGTAAGTGGCAAATACGGTCATGGACACACGTTTATAGCGGAAGTAGTTCCATACACCGCCCCAGCCTTTAGGCGTGGTACGGCCTACAATAGCGCGGTCATAAGGGTTTATGATCCCATCGTTATTAATATCCTTTACTTTAATATCACCAGGATGGCCGGAAGGGTTCAGCTTAAAATCATCGCCCTGCTGGTATAAACCATCATACACATAATCCACTATCAGGCTGTTGGGCGCTTCCCCTACTTTGAGGGTAGGGCTTAAAGAATCTCGGCCAGGCAGCAAAGCGGTGATCTTTGATTTATACTTAGACCAGTTCAGGTTCACCTGCCAGTCGAAGTTGGGTGTTTTTACCGGGTACAGCTTCAGACCAATATCTATCCCGCGGGTATTCATAGCTGCTACGTTGATCATCTTATTACTGAAACCCTGTGAAGGCGCCAGGTCCTGGTTCAGCAGCAGGTTACGTATGTCTTTGTTATAGAAGTCAAAGGTGAGCTGCACGCGCGAGCTATTCATAGCCAGGTCAAAACCGGCGTTAAACTGGCGCTGGCTTTCCCATTTCAGCGCACTGTTACCGGCGTTGCCGCCTAACTGGTAACCGGTGGATTGTGAGCTACCGTTAAAGGGATAAGCAGCAGCATCCATGCGGGTATAAATACGGTCGTAGCCAATATCCTGGTTACCCACTACCCCATAACTTACGCGGATCTTGGCATCATTCACGAGCGATTTCATTTTAAAACCAATGAAAGGCTCGTCTATTAAACGCCAGGCACCGCTTACAGATGGGAAGAAACCATGGCGGTTCTCAGCTCCGAAGTTGGATGAACCATCGTATCGTGCTGTTACGTTAAAAATGTAACGGTCCTTAAATTTATAGATCACGCGGCCCAGGAATGAGTTGATCACCCGGTTCCAGTAATCGCTGGAAATATTATCCCGCCTGGCAGCAAGGCTCATATTCTTATACGTCAGCTCATCTGTGGGGAAACCAGAGGCCTGCTCAAAGTTATATTCCTGCCTTCTTTTTTGCGTGGTATAACCACCCAGTATGTTCAGGGAATGATTTTCCGATGGATTGTAATCGTAGGTCAGCGTGTTTTCCCATACCCAATCGCGGTAACCGAAGTTCTGCACTTTGGCAACACCCAACTGTGAATAACCATCATATGTGTTGCGTGGGTAGTATTCAAAACGCTGATTCTTGTACACGTCCAAACCCAGGTTAGACCGGAAGTTCAGACCGGTGATCACTTTATATTCCAGGAACAGATTACCTATGAAACGGTCGTCTACACTGTGGTTAGTGGCATCTTTGGCCAGCGCTACCGGGTTATCTGCACCAATACGGCCAGTGCTGGGATCTACTTCCACCAACGGTTTACCCGTGGAGTCATAGATAGGCCGCAGTGGGCTCATGGTCACTGCATTGTAATAAGCACTTTTGCTCACTCCATCTGTTTCTATATGGGAGATGTTTGTGTTTAAACCCATGGTGAGCTTATCTGATACAGCCGATTCCATGTTGCCTTTTACGGAGTAACGCTTCATGTTAGAGCCGATGATGATACCGCCCTGGTTCAGGTAGTTGCCGCTCAGATACACCTTATTGCGGCCAATGCCGTTGGAGATGCTGAGTGTATGACTTTGCAGGGGCGCTACCTGCGTAATGGCATCGGCCCAGTTATAAGACTTGCCAGCGGCAAGGCTCTGCAGCTCACGAGGGCTGAACACCACTGAATCTGTTTTAGGATCGTTCAGCGGCCAGGCTACCGGGTCTTCATCGCTCAGGGCTACCCTTCTGATATTAGCGTAGTCTTTTGCATCAATAAAATCATAAGCGCGTGAAATTTTCTGTATACCGTAATAGCCGTTATAGTCTACCGACGAGCGGCCTGCCTTTGCTTTTTTAGTAGTGATGATCACTACACCGGCAGCGGCCCTGGCGCCATAGATGGCAGCGGCAGAAGCATCTTTCAGCACATCTATGGATTCAATATCGTAAGGGTTGATCTCGCGGATATCGCCGGTCATGATCACACCATCCACTACATAGGTAGGGCCTGAGCCTTCTGTGAGGGAGTTGATACCCCGTATCTTTATATTAGTACCACCGCCCGGCTCAAAGCCTCCGTTGGTTACCTGCACGCCCGGCACCCTGGATTGCAGGGCACTGTTGATATTGGTAACGGGCATTTCGCTCAGCTCTTTACCGGAAATGCTGGCAACAGCGCTGGTAAGGTCTTTTTTCTGTTGCTGGCCGTAACCGATCACTACTACTTCACTGAGGCCGGAGATGTCTGTTTCCATAGTAACCGTGATGCCGGTATCTGCCGGGGAAACATTCACGGTATGGCTTTTGTAGCCTACATAGCTGAATAACAGCGTTGCTCTACCGGTAACGGCCATACTGAAATTACCGTCGGCATCTGATTTCTGTGATGCTTTTTTGTTGGCGGTGTTGGTAATTGTTACAAATGGAAGCGGTTTTTTAGAGGTGGCGTCCAGCACCCTCCCATGAAGCTGATTGGTTTGTGCCTGTACCCGAACCTGCATTCCGAGGCACACGAATAGCAGTAAAAGGTAAAAGGATGTAATATTTTTCATAACCAGAATTTTAAGCACGACGAGCGGTTGCTGCCCGGCATAGATTGTCCCATTGTGGATTTGAGCCAAAATTCGTGATTGGGAATTACACTAAGAATAGTGATTTTTGCGGTAATGATGGATTTTTATACGGTATTCCGGGAATTACTAACTTATTATATTTGCGCATGAAAGAGAAAGTGGCGAGAAAACGGGAAGGCTTTGAAGGGCAACGCCTCATTGTTTTGCCAAAGAAGATCAGAACAGATTTTCTGACCAAAGATCCGATCACCCGGCAGATCTATATTACTGATATTGGCTACTATCCAAAGGCCAAGGGACATTATATGAAGCGCTCTGCCGGTATTGGACAGCACATTATCATATATTGTGTGGAGGGCAGCGGATGGCTGGAAATTAACCGTAAACGGGTAGATATTTCCCCTTCCCAGTTCATTACCATTCCTGCCAATACCCCACATACCTACTCTGCCAATGAAGACGATCCATGGACTATTTACTGGATCCACTTTAAAGGCGACCTGGCAGCATATATTGTAGACCTCATTCTGCAGCACGCCAAAAACTACAAGCCTTATTTACCGTATAGTGATAGCCGCATTAAGCTGTTTGAAGATATTTACAGCAACCTGGAACGGGGTTATACGGCGGATAATTTGCGGTATGTGAATATGATCTTCTATCATTTCCTTTCTTCCGTGCTGTACGAAGACAAATTCAACTTCATTAAACATACGAATGAAAAAGATGTTATTGCAGCTACGCTGGATCTGATGCAGCAAAAGATCCATACCCGAATTACACTGAATGAGTTTGCGGAGTTTGCGAATTTATCGGTGTCTTATTTCTCTACTATTTTCCGGGAAAGGACGGGTTATGCGCCGGTGGAGTACTTTAATCATTTAAAAGTGCAGAAGGCATGCCAGTATTTGCTGCTGCCGGATATTACTATTAAGGAAGTGGCGGAGAGTTTGGGCATGGATGACCCTTACTACTTCTCGCGGATGTTTTCTAAGCTGATGGGGGTATCGCCGAAGGAGTACAGAAGGAGGAATAGGCCGGAATCTCTTTAAATGAAAGTCAGGAATTGAATCGATACAATTTCATTGCTCTCCGTATGTCTCTTCATCGTGGTAGTATTACATAAAGTGTGTCAACGGGTTTAAAGATTCAGTTTTAATCGATCACTAAATATAATAGATAATTGT
>NZ_JAGXJN010000387.1 GCF_019091455.1 Chitinophaga sp. GbtcB8 | reverse complement strand
TGTAAAAGGGAACCAAACAGGCGGCGGGAGAAGCCGGGTATCCCGATCATCCCGCTGCCTTCCAGGGTGAGTAATCCAATATACTGGATGCGGGAAATGCCGGTTACGGGATAACTGGGGTTATGGCCGTCGTGCACATGAATAAGGGTACCAGGATCTTCCGGTGCAAAGGTGTTTTGGATCCAGATGGGAAGGCGTTTGGTCATTACCGGCTGTAGGGTGAGCGGGTAAATAACTT
>NZ_JAGXJN010000386.1 GCF_019091455.1 Chitinophaga sp. GbtcB8 | reverse complement strand
TCCCCCGGGGAACACATTTCTACCCTGATAATGTAGCCTTTTTACAGAAAAGAGGCTTTACCCTGGAAAAATAAAAGGAGTATGCGCAGGCTGCCGCAGCAGCAGATTCTGTAGTGGAGCTGCAGGGCAGTGCCGCCAATATTGGTTATGTAGGCTTTTTGCAAAGCAAAACACTGAAGAACCAGTTTGGTATGATCTTCCTGCATTCCAGCTATGACTACAACGATAATAAGTACAA
>NZ_JAGXJN010000385.1 GCF_019091455.1 Chitinophaga sp. GbtcB8 | reverse complement strand
CAGTCCGAAGTAACCGAGGAACATGAAGTTGGAAGACCTGCCCCAGGTTGTTTCAAAAAATCCGCCCCGGAAAGGCGCCACGATGGGCGCAATGGCCCAGATCACGGTGAACATGCTCGTGTATTTCTTTAATGCTTCTCCTGTTTAGTGGTCCATGAAAAAGGCACGCTTGCTTATTGCAACTACTGCTACCGTAAATCCCTGCACTATACGCATGGCAGAGTTCATTTGCAGATTA
>NZ_JAGXJN010000384.1 GCF_019091455.1 Chitinophaga sp. GbtcB8 | reverse complement strand
GGATTCTGTAGTGGTCACCTCATCCCGTATCCGGATGGGCAATCGGCCTATTTGCCGGTAAGAGGTAGTGGTACCTGTATGCTGTCCCCTGCCAAAATCCAGGCTAATGCCGGGCTGCAGCCACCAGCCACGGTAATAGAAGAAGGAAAACAATTCTTTTTTTAGAGGGGAAAGCGGTACATCACTGGAGTTTGAAAAAAAGAAAGGGGAATACGAAATACCAGCCAGAAACGTCCGC
>NZ_JAGXJN010000383.1 GCF_019091455.1 Chitinophaga sp. GbtcB8 | reverse complement strand
GTTTTCGCAAATGGTTATAAATTTTCTTCTTCTCTGGTTAACCGGTAGTCATTTTTTACTTCGATGTAATTTCCATTCTATAGGGTGGTTCTACGCCCCGGATTTTCGTAACGATCTTCTGATTGGATTATACTACAGCTTGCTTAGTGAAAATAATGGATACCACAAAAGCCTTTAACCACGACGGAATGGAATTATATTTATGACCCTTAGATTAGCAGACATGATTAAAGCACCT
>NZ_JAGXJN010000382.1 GCF_019091455.1 Chitinophaga sp. GbtcB8 | reverse complement strand
TGCTTTTTTTGCAGGCCAGCATCAGTGTCATGGCTGCTATAAGAACGGGAAAATTTTTCATACGTGTTCGGAATTTCTGGTTGACTAAAGGGTTAATTGCAATCCAAAAGAAAGCGTGCGGGCAATGGGATAGGCCACGGGCCCATAATCTACGCCGCGGTCAAAGATGCTGCCGGTCCGGCCATGGCCCGGGTTAAAGCCTTTATAGCTGCTCACTGGGAAAAGGTTTCCGGCGCTT
>NZ_JAGXJN010000381.1 GCF_019091455.1 Chitinophaga sp. GbtcB8 | reverse complement strand
GTAATCCGGTACCAGGGTAGCGGTAGTGCCAACACGTTTGTAACCTGGCGTACGAATGGTTTGCGATAGGCGCGGGTTGTGGTTCTTCTCCTCTTCCCAGTAAGGCATGTTGGCATAACCCGGCTGACTGGAAAAAGGCGTGCCATCCTCCATCAGGCAAGAGTTGTTCAGGCTTTTGGTAAGCCCCGGTGCCCTTAATGTAGGTACCAGGACCTGGCCGCCCGCCTGGCGGGTTTTG
>NZ_JAGXJN010000380.1 GCF_019091455.1 Chitinophaga sp. GbtcB8 | reverse complement strand
AGCGAGTACTTGGCCAAGCTGGAGGAGCGCAACCGGGTGGCGCAGGAGATTCACGACGGCATCGGACATGCCATCACCGGCGGGCTCATCCAGATGGAAGCCGCCCGCCTGACGCTGCGGCACGATCCCGAAGGGGCGGAAGCGCTGCTGAACAACGCCATCGCGATCTCCAAGGAAGGCATCGAGCAGATCCGGCGCACGCTCAAGGACTTGAAGCCGCCCGTAGAGCAGCTGGGCC
>NZ_JAGXJN010000379.1 GCF_019091455.1 Chitinophaga sp. GbtcB8 | reverse complement strand
GTATTGCCTGTTCTGCCGCCAGCTTGCCGCTTAGTACCGCGATACCGATCCCATCTCCGCTCAATGGATCTATCAGGGATGCGGCATCCCCTGCCAGCAAAAAGTGGTCGCCGCTCATACCCACCCATCTTGATCCTATGGGAAGGCCGCGGCCCTGTATTGTACCTAATGGCTGCGCATTCCGGACCTTTTCTTTCTATATTGCCGACCGTTCAATAAAATTGTGAAAAGCATCTTT
>NZ_JAGXJN010000378.1 GCF_019091455.1 Chitinophaga sp. GbtcB8 | reverse complement strand
GTAACACGGTTTCCTCCCTCTACATTGACGAATCTGAAGTATCCAACGTACACTACCCCGAATACCTGTTCTGGGTACAGCGTATGTATGGCGAAAGCTTCCCGCAGGTATTCCGCCAGGCTTTACCGGATACCCTGGTATGGCGCAGCGATCTGGCTTATAACGAGCCGCTGGTGGAATACTACTTCGGCCACCCTGCTTACAACGATTACCCGGTGGTAGGCGTAACCTGGAAACA
>NZ_JAGXJN010000038.1 GCF_019091455.1 Chitinophaga sp. GbtcB8 | reverse complement strand
CACCAGGATGCGGTTAGCAATAACGCCCGGGTAATCATTCACCACGCAGGGCACTTTCTCCAGCTTTTCAGACAGCGTTACAATGGTGCGGGTAACTTCCGCATCCGTAGCATAACCGTTAATGACCTCTACCAGTTTCATAACCGGTACGGGATTCATAAAGTGCATGCCTATTACTTTCTCCGGCCTTTTGGTGGCTGCAGCAATGCGGGTAATGGAAATAGAGGAGGTATTGGTGGCCAGTATCGCATCTGCCGGCGCGTGCTGGTCCAGCTCTGCAAATATTTTCAGTTTCAGGGTAATGTTTTCCGTGGCTGCTTCTACTACCAGCCCTGCGTTCTTAACACCGTCTGCAAGGGAAGTATAGGTAGTAATGTTTTGCAGGGTTTCGGTTTTCACGATTTCGTTAATGCTGCCTTTGGCCACCTGCCGGTCCAGGTTTTTCCCGATAACGCCCAAGGCTTTTTCCAGCGCAGGCGCAGAAACATCTATCAGGTTTACTTTATAATTATGCTGTGCAAATACGTGGGCTATGCCGTTTCCCATAGTTCCGGCGCCAATAACAGCTATTTGTTGCATGCGTTTTTGTTTTAGTGTTCGATAACAATGTCCAGATATGCAAATGTGCAGATGTGCAAATATGAGAAAATTTCAGGTACAAACATTTTTGCAAATGTCAATCCATCTGCCCATCTGCATATTTGCATATCTGCACATTAACTAATCGTCTTTTCTTTTGAAATCGCCCCGTTTCCAGGCCTGTATGAATTGTGCCCAGGCCAGCGGGTTAAAGATATTCTGGGGTGGCTGCTGCCCGGCGTAATAGAGGGATTGCGCCTGTTTTTTCATGTACATGTTCGACGCCTCACGCCCGTCCACCGGCAAATAACGCGCCAGGGCCCGCATTCTGGCGGCATCCGTATTCTTACGGGCTATTTCATATTCATCATCGGGTATATCATCGCCAATGAAAGCTTTTTCAAATTCTTCTTTGGTGGGGTAGGGCTTAATGATGGTTACCGGCAGGTAAGTAGTATCCTCCACCATCAGCTGTATTATGGAAAAATTATTGCCTTTCAGGTCAGTAGGTATGCGGAACACTTTCCTTTTGAAACCTACCGCTGTGAACGACAAGGTATCTCCTTTAAACGCCACAATGGAAAATACACCCTGGCTATTGGAGATGGTACCCCGGCCCTGGCCTCTTATTACCACGCTTACTGCCGGAATGGCCCGCAGGCTGTCTGCCGTCATAGTAATACCGGAGATCTGGATAATACTGTCTTTGAACTGCGTGAATTGCGCTTTCAGCAGGAAGGGAGATAATAAGAAAAAGAATAACAGTATGTAGGAACTAATCTTTCGCATGTGGTCCTAAGATAAAAGAAATTGTCAAATGTTCCATTGCTTATGACCACATTGACAAAAACTATAATTTATAGCCCAAATTAACCCCCGATTAGGTTAACTTTGCAGTCTGGAATCAAATTTAACAACTTTTTATGATCACAAAAGAGCAGGTGTTACAGGCTTTGAGCAATGTAGAAGAACCGGACCTTGGCAAAGACCTGGTAACACTGAACATGGTGAAAGACATAGAGATAGACGGCAATAAAGTAACATTTACCGTAGTACTTACCACGCCCGCCTGCCCGCTGAAAGATATGATCCGCAACGCCTGTATCACCGCCATCCACCTGATGGTGAGCAAAGAGGCGCAGGTGCAGGTGAATATGACCGCCAACGTAAACTCTAACCGTAAAGACGGCAGAGCTGTATTGCCTAACGTTAAAAATATTATTGTAGTAGCTTCCGGTAAAGGCGGCGTAGGTAAATCCACTGTAGCGGCCAACCTGGCGCTGGCCCTGGCAGAAGGCGGCGCCACCGTGGGGTTGATGGATGCCGATATTTACGGCCCCTCTGTACCCATTATGTTTGGCGTACGTGGTGAAAGGCCTTTAATGACTAATGTGGATGGTAAAGGCATGATAGTGCCGCTGGAAAAATACGGTATTAAGCTGATGTCTATCGGGTTGCTGATAGATGAAAAGCAGGCCGTGGTTTGGCGCGGCCCCATGGCCAGCAGCGCACTGCGCCAGTTTATTACGGATGTATACTGGGGCGATCTGGATTACCTGGTAATTGATATGCCGCCCGGCACCGGCGATATTCACCTGACGCTGGTACAAACCGTTCCGGTTACCGGCGCAGTGATTGTAACCACCCCGCAGGACGTAGCCCTGGCCGATGCTAAAAAAGGCATCATGATGTTCAATGGCCAGCAGGTGAATGTACCCATCATTGGTTTGGTGGAGAACATGTCCTACTTCACACCGGCAGAGCTGCCCAATAACAAATATTACATTTTTGGAAAAGACGGTGGTAAACGCCTGGCAGAAGATATGGAAATTCCTTTCCTGGGACAGGTACCCCTGGTGCAAAGCATCCGCGAAGGCGGTGATGAAGGCGAGCCGGTAATGGTAGGCAAAGATGAGATCACGAAAAATGCGTTCATTGAATTTGCCGGTAATGCTGCCCGCAGCATAGCCATGCGCAATGCCAATATGGAGCCAACGAAGATCGTAGAAATAGTATTGTGATCTTATGCACGTTCCTAAAATAAATCAGGAAACCAACTGGCAGGAGATCTCCTCCTTTATCCGCGAAAACGGTTTTGGTATCCTGGTCAATGTAGCTGCCGGTACGCCGTTGGCCACACATATTCCCATTGAGCTGGAGGAAAAGGCAGATGGGGCTTTTGTGCTGAAAGGACATATCGCAAAAAATAACCCGCAGTGGGAGAGCTTTACCAGCGGCCCGGCCCTGGCTATTTTCACAGCCCCGCATGCATACATCTCCTCTTCCTGGTATGAGAAGGAGAAGATACCCACCTGGAATTACATTGCGGTACACATCTATGGCCCCATGCGCATTTTAACGGACGAAGAATTAGCAGCGTCTCTTGAAAAGCTGATGAACCATTATGAGGCCGCCTCCGAACATCCCGTGCATTTGCACGACATCCCGGAAAAAGAATTACACAATAACCTCAAAGCTATTGTAGGTTTTGAAATGACGATAGCAGATGTGCAGGCACGTTATAAGCTCAGCCAGAATAAGAATGATCGTGATTATAACAGCGTGATCCATCACCTGAAACAACGTGGCGATGAAGATGCGCTGCGGATTGCGGAGGAGATGGAGAAACGGAGGAAATGATAGGGCTGACCCAAAAGAATGTAAAATCATAAATGTAAAATTTTAAATGTAAAAGTGAAATGCCGCGAACATGAGTCAGTACTCGTATCGCGGCATTTCACTTTTACATTTATGATTTAAAATTTTACATTTTGCATTCTTTACATAATAAACGCTTTCCCGCCTACCATCACTTCCTGCTTGCCTTCATCAAACGTTGCTTTCTGGCCGGTGCGGTAAGCAGCGTTGCCCATGATCAGTGCAATAGAGTGGGAGTAAGCCGCTTCTATGGGCGCATTGGTTTCCTTACGGGAACGTACACACTCCATCCAGTTACGCACATGCCCGTTGGTTAATGCATCACCGCCGGTATTGGCGCTGGTAGTAGCTTTAACAGCATCGCTGGCCAGGGTAATATCCGGCAGCAGGTTGGCATGCATGCCCATTTCCTGCGCTTCCCTTTCTGTTAAGCCGCCGGTATGGCTGATCTTATTGCTATCCATATCAATGGTGCCGCCGTTGGAGAAATAGATCTCTTTAATACCGCCGGCAGAGTTATGGAAGCGGGAGCTGTACATTACCTGGAAGCCGCTCTTGGGATCATCTTCCGGCCCGTACTCAAACACTGCGGTTAAGGTATCTGCATTTGCACGGCCGTCTTTCCATACATAAATGCCGCCATTAGCTACAGCAGAACGGGGATGTTTCAATCCGCTGAACCAGTGTACGGTATCTATCTGGTGGGTCATCCACTGGCCAAAAATGCCGCTGGAATAAGGCCAGAACAGGCGGAACTCCAGGTATTTGCGCGGATCCCAGCTATCCTGCGGGCGGCCTGCCAGGAAGCGTTTCCAGTCAGTATCAGATTCACGGATGGATTTTACCAGTTCAGGACGGCGCCAGCGGCCGGGCTGGTCCACGTTCCAGGTCATTTCCACCATAGTAATAGGCCCGAATTTGCCTTCTTTTATAAAGTTAGCAGCAGCATGGTAGCTGGGGCCACTGCGGCGTTGCGTACCTACCTGGAATATTTTGCCGGAGCCTTTTACCGCTTTCAGCGCAGCGCGTGCATCCTCCATGGTTTCAGCAAAAGGTTTTTCGCAGTACACATCCATTTTATGGCCTACTGCCTCAATGGTATGGTAAGCATGCTGGAAGTCAGCCGTGGCAATGATCACTGCATCCAGGTCTTTATTCTTGTACAGTTCATCATTATTCACATAGGTCTGTATGCTATGGCCTGTTTTATTTTCCAGGAAAGCTTTGCCTTCATCGCGGCGGCGGTTCCAGATATCAGATACGCCGATCAGGTCAAAGTTCAGCTCCTTGTTGTTGGCAAAAAAACAGGGAAGCAGCGCCTGGCGCGCCCTGTCTGAAAAGCCTACCAGTCCTACATTTACACGGTCATTAGCGCCCAGGAT
Source organism: Chitinophaga sp. GbtcB8 (assembly GCF_019091455.1). Lineage (GTDB taxonomy): Bacteria > Bacteroidota > Bacteroidia > Chitinophagales > Chitinophagaceae > Chitinophaga. The sequence goes on along the minus strand of NZ_JAGXJN010000038.1, from coordinate 84,662 downwards.
ACGCGCATAGCTGCTGGCTGGCATACCCATAGCAGTGAGGGTGATACCGGCCCCGCCCATAATAGATTTTTTCAGGAAATCACGACGTGAGTTGTTCATATAACAGATAATTTTTTGAGCTGTCAGCTGCCGGCGTTTAACCGTTAGCCGTTAATATGTACCAGTTTTAAAATTGTATGAGGTTGTTAGTCCTTATAAGTTTCTTCCAGCTGTTTTTGTAAATATTCCAGTGCCGGTTTAGCCTGCGCAGCCATGTTATCCCAGCGGCATTCCACCATAATGCGGCCCTCAAAGCCAATGCGGTGCAGGGCAGCAAAGTAGGGGCGGAAATCCTGTTGGGCTACACCCGGTGCAGCGCGTTTTTCCCTTTCTGCAATATGGCAGTGCACCAGGTTACCGCGGGCATTGTCAATATGGGCTGCGGGTTCATGTTCCATTAACATATGGTACATGTCGGCCGTTAGTTTAAAATTCGGATGGTGAACGCCGTTCACCACTTCATTCGCCTCTTCCAGCGTATTTACAAAATTGGTTTCCGTGCGGTTCAGGCATTCTATAGCAATAATGCGGTCATAACGCGCCGCTACTTCCGCCATTTTGCGGCAAAGCGTTATAAATTCCTTTTTCACCACGGCATGATCCACGCCCTCCGGTATTCTACGGGCCTCGCCGCTGCCCAGCACTATCAGCTGTATGCCGGCTTTTTGCGCACGTTGCATTACCGTATCTATATAACCCAGTACCCGGGCCTCATTTACCTGCGGTCCCACAATTTTAATAGTACCGGGAATAAAACCGTTACAGGTTTCTACTTTGCAGCGGGTATGCTGCAGGTCGGCTACCTGCGCCTTAAACTGCTCCTCGCTCACCGTGGGCGCAAGCAGGTGGCTTACCCCATCTTCTATATATACATAACCGGCTGGGCCAAATATGCTGTCGTTCTTATAACTGCTGCAAACGCCAATAGAAGGCAACTTTTGTGCATTCGATTGCAGGGTCAGTGTCAGGAAGATGGAAAAGAGTAAAAAAAAGCGTTGTTGCATGGTAATTTTTTCAGTGAACGTGGAGGGTGCAGCCAGGCATGTACTGTTCATAAACGGGTGAAGATCAGGTCATGCGGTACTGCAGTTAACCTCTGGGTGTTATAATCTGCTTACGGTGGATAAGTTAATAAGTAAATCCGGAAGATCAAAATTTAAATGCCAGGCGGGCTGCTCCCTGCAATCCACATTCAGTACCCGGAATTGTGAAAAAATGATCGGCTGAATTTGCCAAAAATAGCAGAACTTTAATGGGTGAGTCTGATTTTGCCAACAGTAGCCATCATGCCAGAACAACAACCGAGTAACCCAGGAAGCTTACCTGTTAATATACGCAGTGGACAATGTGCCACGAACAATGGATCAAATCAAATATTTCAATCACCTGCAATGATTAAGTTTTGCTTAACTTTGCGCCCCAAATTTAACTGACTATGAATCGACAGGAATTAGTGGGCCTGATCAAGGAAAAACAATCTTATCTGTGTGTTGGCCTGGACACGGACATCCACAAGATCCCGAAACACCTGCTCTCACACGCAGACCCGGTATTTGCCTTTAACAAAGCCATTATTGATGCTACCCGCGATCTGTGCGTATCCTACAAGATCAACACCGCTTTTTACGAATGCATGGGCATGCGCGGCTGGGAAAGCTTACAACGTACGGTAGAATACATTCCCACCGGCATTTTTACCATTGCCGATGCCAAACGCGGCGACATAGGCAACACCGCCACCCAATATGCCAAAACATTCTTTGATACCTATAATTTCGACGCTGTTACCGTAGCCCCTTACATGGGCCGCGACAGTGTAGAACCCTTCCTGCAGTTTTCGGAAAAATGGGCCATTGTGCTGGGCCTTACATCCAACCAAGGCGCGCAGGACTTTCAAATGCAAAGGGTAGGAGATGAATACCTGTACGAAAAAGTGATCCGCACCACCATGGAATGGGGTACGCCTGATAACCTGATGTTTGTGGTAGGCGCTACGCAAACCTCGCAGCTGGCAGCTATCCGCCAACTGGCACCGGACAATTTTTTCCTGGTGCCCGGTGTAGGCGCACAGGGCGGCAGCCTGCAGGAAATATCTTCCCTGGCTATGAATAAAGATTGCGGATTGTTGGTGAATGCCAGCCGCGCTATAATCTATGCCGGTAACGGCGATGATTTTGCCGCAGATGCCCGCCAGGCGGCGCTGCAATACCAGCGGGAAATGGCGGAGTATTTATCGCAGGCAGTATCGCAAACAATGTAGGAAATAAGATATTGGAATAGCATAAAAAAAAAGAAGTAGGACGCTGATCCTACTTCTTTTTTTATGCTTATAACGTTTCCTCAAAAATCAGGATCCGCAGGTGTGTTGGGATTGTTATCCCTTTCAGCAAACGGATAGGGGAAAAAGTTCCTTCTGCGTTCTGTAAGCGGGCGGTTAAAGCGGCGCATATCTTCCATTTTCAGGCCGGACATATACAGCTCTATACAGCGGTTCTGATAAATAGCCGTAAGCAGCTGCGCCTGTGAAAGCGGGCCTGTAATGGCAGGTAAGGCAGCGCCAACACCCAGTGAATCTTCCGCAGCTTTTTTGGTAACCACTTTATTTAATTCGATCAACCCGTTTGTGAGATCATTCTTACGGGCATAACTTTCTGCTTTTATCAGGGTAATTTCTCCAGCTATGTAAATTGGAAAGGGCGTAGTGTTGTTACGGCCAAACCCATTGATCTTATAACGGGGAGCATTCCCGGTGGTGTCAATCCAGGTATAATAAAGCACCCGTTTATCCGCCATGTCAGGCCGCAGCCCTACGGGTAAGCCCAGGGTAGAATCTATAACCTGCCATACGTTGTTGGTAGAAGATGCAGTTTCCCAGATCGGATTCGGAAATACCGGGTCATACAGCATTAAAGCTGGTTTTAGCGTTACACTTTGCGCCGTGGCAAGCGCCAGGTCATAATTGCCGGCAAATAAAGCATACCGGGCTTTTAATGCCTTTAATGTGTTGGTAACATCTATGCCCTTTGGAATATTATTCATAAAACCGGTACTGGGTGCGGTGGCGGCTATGGTTGTTAAAGCCTGGTCAATCCAGCCAATGGCTTTATTAAAGCCTGCTACCCGGTCAATAAAAGATGCATTGGTAGTTAAGGTGCCTGCGCTATCTGGTGCTTGCTGCCAGTACATAGACATATTGCCCAGAGCCAACGCCTTAAAAATTGTTACATACCCGATTAAGCCACTGGCATAGGCTTTGTCATCCATGGTATTTGCATAGTCAATCACACGGTTGGCATCAAAAATAATCTTATTACTATTGGCCCAGATGTTGGCCAGTATGGTATTGGTGCCATCAACAGTACCGCCTCCAACGCTCAGCTGAAATTCCGGTACGTTCCCCTCATTACGCAACAACAGCTCATTGGTGCTGAAACCATTTGCCGTAACAATGTTATATAATGAGCCTGCGCGGTTGGTTGAATAAATACGTTGTAAACCCACCGCAACGGCTGTTACCGCCTGCGTGGAGGTGAAAACATCATCTTCTTTTGCTGCAGACGGGTTAGTGAAATCCTTTTTACAGGATACACTCAACAACGTACTGGCGATACAGATACCCGCTATTATTTTTTTCATACAATGCTTTTTAATAGTTAGAATTTTGCAGACAGGCCCACACTAAATGTTCTTGGCACCGGTACGGGGCCAAAGTCAATACCGCGTAAAACGGTACTTTGCCCGGCTGCATTCACTTCCGGATCGTAACCTTTGTAATTATCCCATGATATCAGGTTACGGCCGCTCACATTTACGGTCAGATCGCGGAAACCTTTGATCTTACCTATGTTGTAGCCGATATATACTTCGCGCAGTTTTACAAAAGACCCATCGTCAATACGCCACTGTTCTACACTGTATACACCGGATATATAACCGCGGGGCAGCTGTCCCAGGTACTCCTGTTCTGCTACTTTACCATTTCCTACGCCCTGGCGGGTGCGGAAGTCAGCGTTAAATACATCATTGCCCTGCACCGCATCTAACTGCACGCGTACGTTGAGTTTTTTATAGCTGAACTCATTCACCAAAGATGCCGTATAATCCGGGTTAGGATCACCTATGATCTTACGGAGCGTAGTACCGGTGGGCAGGCCTGCAGCATCACGTTGAGGTGTATACGATAAAGGACTGTTCTGTGTACCCTTTTCTATTTGCGGTATACCAGCTGCATTCTTCAGCTCAGCACCATTTGGATCCTGCGCAAAGAAAGAACCATAGAATACGCCGATCGGCTGGCCTTCCAGGATAGCCACTGGCGCGCCGCCATTGGTAGCATACAGGATCAGCGCCTGACCTATTTTCAATGCCTTGTTACGGTTACGGTTAAATATACCGGTTACGTCCCAACGGAAATTTTTGTTTACCACCGGCACCAGGTTCAGTACTACCTCTATCCCTTTGTTCTGGAGGGAACCAATATTGTTCTGGTAGCTGGAATAGCCGGTGGTAGGGGCTACCACGCGGTTCAGCAGCAGGTCATTCACCTTTTTGTTATAGTAGTTAAATTGTAAGCCAATGCGGTTATTCAGGAAAGCCATGTCTGTACCAATTTCAATTTCCTTCTGGCGTTCCGGTGCAACATTTTCATTAGCTAAAATAGTACTGCCTGCAAAAGATGTTTTTGAATTAAATGCATTAGGTGTATAAGAATTAAAACGGTCATACGCGCCAATACCGGTGAGGTTACCGGATTCACCGTAAGCGGCACGCACTTTCAGTAAGTTCCACCAGTTGTTTACGCTGGCATCTTTCCAGAAATCAGATTCTGATAACACATAGCTGCCGCTGGCTTTCACATATACCTGGTTGCGCTCATCCTTACCAAATACGGAAGAGCCATCCATACGCACCGCGCCGGTCAGGAACAGCTGGTTCCTGTACTGGAAGCCCTGCTGCAGGTACACACCGGAAATGGATATCTCACTGCGGCTGTCTGCCGTAGGTAAGGGAGTAGCTGCGCTGTTCACCGCCTCTACAAACGGCGCCAGGCCCCTGCCTTGTGTAAGCAGGTAGTTGTTCTTTTCATATTGTACAGAGTAACCTACCTGTGTGGTAGCGCCAAACTTGTCGGAGATATTCCATTTGTAGTTGGCGCTCAGGTCGTGGTTGATCTGGAAAAAGTTATCGGTAGCGGTACTGGCATAACCATTCTGCGTAGCATCCAGGGTAGGGCCGCCGCCAAAGAAACCAGTGCTTACATTGTAGGCAAAGGGCGGCATAAAGGTATTGCCCTGCTGGCTGTAGTTATCAATACCCAGGTTATAGCTCAGGGTAAGGTTCTTTACCGGGTACACTTTCAGGCCCACATTGGCCAGTACGCGGCTGGTTTGCTGTTTCTGCTTAAAATCTTCTATTACAGATACCGGGTTTACACGGCCTCTTTCACCTACTGCCTTCAGGTTGCCGGCAGCATCACGGGTAAAAATATCGTGCTCGTTGGCAATAATAGTAACAGAGTTCATGGGAGAGTAGAAAGAGTTCCCATCCGGCTTTTCATCCGCTGCGCTGTTAATGTAGTTCACACCGGCATTAAAGCTCATCCAGTCGGTGAGCTGCTGATCCAGGTTCAGGCGGAAGCTGTAACGCTGAAAATCTGTATTCTTAATAATGCCCTGGTTGTAGAAATAGGATGCAGAGGCATAATATTTTGTTTTGTCCCTGCCGCCGCTTACAGACACGTTATTATCTGTACCTAAACCGGTATGGAAAATATAGTCCTGGTAATCGTACCGCTGCACCGGTGTGGTATTGGTAAGCGTAGGGGTTAAGATGTCCTGCGTTTGCACATCCGGTGAGCCGCCGAATTTAATGGGCGCCTGGTTCACATCCAGCTTTTTACGCAGCTGGCTTACCATCATGCTGGTGGAGAAGCTTACCACCGGTGCGCTGGAGCTGCCCCTTTTGGTAAAGATCTGCACCACCCCTGCATTGGCGCGTGAGCCATAGATAGCGGCTGCTGCAGCGCCGTTCAGCACTTCTATATGGTCAATGTCGGCCGGATTAATATCCACCATCCTGTTCTGGCCAACAGTGCCAATAAAGTTAGCGCCGTCGTAAGTGCCGGCAGTATTGGTTACGCGGTTGGTGGCATTATTTACAATAATACCATCCACAATGTACAGCGGGTCAGAAGAGCCGGTAATAGTGCTGATACCCCTTAGCCTTACAGAGATGCCACCGGCAGGGTCGCCGGAGTTCTGCGAGATCTGCGCACCGGCAGTTTTGCCCTGCAGGGCTGCAAGGGCGTTACCGGTAGCGCCTTTGGTCAGCTGCTCTGCTTTCACCGTACTGATATAGTTACCTAATTGTTTACGGGTAGTACCTTCTGTAGTACCAGTCACCACTACTTCATCCAGGCCTAAAGCATCTTCAGACAGCTGGGTGATCATGCTGTAGGTGCTGGCATCGCCTATTTGTAAGGCTTGTTCTTTGCTGGCAAAACCAACGCCGGAGAATTTTACGGTATAGGAGCCGGGTTTTAAGGTGGCATTAAAGCTAAAGCCGCCATCTGTGCCGGTTACCGCGCCATAGGTAGTACTTTTTATTTGTACTGTGATGCCGGGTATGCCGGCGCCTTCGGGGCTGGTAACTTTACCGGCTATACGCACCTGCCCAAAGGCCTGCGTAACACTTAACCCGGTTAACAGGAAGAGGCATAATAGCCGCCATTTCCTGCATGCTGGTAATAACAAATTGTTCATAACTGTTTACAAGTTTAAATTTAGATGTACTACGATCTACGATCTTTAGATTTGATTGTGTGAAATGGAATCATTATCTACATTCATAAAAAATATATCACATAAGTGGAAGCCGCTACAGTCTTCGCTTTTAGCAGATCTAAAATCTGAGATCGTAGATTAAAGAATTTCCAGTCCTTGTTTTTTATAAGCGGATAATACCTGGCTATCTGGCGCCAGCTCAGTAACAAGTGTATGAATGCCGTGTATATCGCATACCTGTATGCGCTGTGCGGTATTCACCTTTTCTGCAATGGTAAGCGCTACTACCTTTTGTGCGCTGGTTACCATGGCCTTTTTAATTTGCATGACCTCCCAATCGTTTTCCGTTAATCCATGAGTAGCATCAATGGCGTTGGTCCCTAAGAAACAGATATCTGCTTTAATTTGTTTGATCTTGGCCTGCGCTTCACCCCCCACAGTGATCTGCGCATTTTTTGATAGTTTATCGCCTATGAGAATAATTTCAATGTTCGGATGCTGCATGTATTCAATGGCTGCCGTAAGGCTTACGGTAAAAAAGGTAGCTTTTAACTCCGGCGGCAATGCCCGGGCCAGCTCTATGATGGTAGTGCCCCCGGTGGTAAGCACAAACATGCCATCCTGGATCAGTTTTGCGGCTTTTTGCGCAATGCACTTTTTTTCATCCAGCGCGTATACCTGTTGTGCATGCACGGAGAAATGATATCCCTGTGATAAAGCCCCGCCATGTACTTTAATAAGCTTTCCCTGGTCTGCCAGCTCTGCCAGATCGCGCCGGATGGTATCTTCCGATACCTTGATCTCCTGGCTCAGATCGGCAGATAATACCCGGTTATGCAGGTTTACCTGGTGAAGTATATAGGTTTGCCTTTCTTTTTTAAGCATAACGGAACAGCGAAATAGACATTGGTTACTTTAATATCGGCACAAAAACGCAAACAAACAAGCAAAAAGAAGCAAGTGATAGTAAAAAACCTGCAAAAACCTGCAAACTAATCTTGTGGAGGATAAGAAAATATTGAAAGTTGAAGGGCCTGTTTCCCGTGTCTTTCCCATGAGTTTCTCATGAGTTTCCCTACTGGATCCCATGTTTTTCCCTAGTGAATCCCTAGTGAAGTTCATGAGCAGTCCATATTAAAAGCGCATGCATTTCTTATTAAAGACGCATCGCACCTCAGGTAAAAGCGCATAGAAACAGTAAAATCGTATGTAATTATAAATAGGCAGGTGGGTTACTCAAACATGCAGGGGAGCGTTCAGCATTTCGCATTCAGCGTTCAGCATTTTATTTAAACACGCAGTTTTTGGCAGTCCACCAGGGTTTTATTTCAAAGGCCAGGCGGCCGGTGATCACCGCAGTATCAGTACGTACAATATCTACCGCTTCGGCGCTGTCTGCACAATCCAGTATGAAAATGCCCCGCAGGTCGCCATCATCCCCAAAAGGGCCGGCTACCATCAGCTTGCCGGAAGCTGCCAGGCGGTTAATATTGGCCAGATGTTTATCTTGTATACGGGCTGCATCTGCTGCACGCTGGTTACGTTGTGGCCCCCTTTTCAGGAAAACCATCCAATACTTTTTCATTTCTACCTTAGGTGTATCGGAAACAGCTTTATTAGCAATGGAGCGGGTAACAGCAGTGGGTTTAAATGACACGATCAGTACAACCAAAAACCCTACCAGCAACATCGCAGGGAATAATTTGCTCGACATAACTCCCTTATTTTGGGCCCAAGTTACATCTAAAATCCTAAATCAGTATATTGCTGATAAAAGTGATTCACATGGGGAAAGATCTTTTCCAGTCGCCAGATTACTTTGCAGTAGATGCGTTGTTAACCGAAGAACATCTGCTAGTCCGCGATGCGGTACGCCAGTGGGTAAAAAAGGAAATATCACCGGTTATTGAAGACTATTGCCAGCAGGCTACCTTCCCGTCCAAGATCATTCACGGGCTGGGACAGCTGGGGTGTTTGGGTCCTACCATTCCCACAGAATACGGTGGGGGCGGGCTGGATCATATTGCCTACGGGCTTATGATGCAGGAGCTGGAACGGGGCGATAGCGGTGTGCGGTCCACCGCCTCTGTACAGGGATCCCTGGTAATGTATCCTATTTTTACTTTTGGCAGCGAAGAGCAGAAACGTAAATACCTGCCCAGGCTGGCCACCGGTGAAATGATGGGCTGTTTTGGGCTCACAGAGCCGGACCATGGCTCTAATCCCGCCAGTATGATCACGCATTTTAAAGCAGACGGGGATTATGTGATCCTGAATGGCGCCAAAATGTGGATCTCCAATGCTCCCTTTGCAGATATTGCCGTAGTATGGGCCAAGGATGACCAGGGCGATATCCGCGGCATTATAGTAGAAAGGGGCATGACCGGCTTCACCACCCCGGAAACCAAGGGCAAATGGAGCCTGCGCGCCAGCGCCACCGGCGAGCTGGTATTTGATAATGTACGCGTACCTAAAGCCAATATATTACCGAATGTTAAAGGGCTGAAGGGACCTTTGAGCTGTTTGTCCTCCGCCCGTTACGGCATTGCCTGGGGCGTAATAGGCGCTGCCATGGACTGTTATGATACTGCCCTGCGCTACGCCAAAGAAAGGATCCAGTTTGACCGTCCCATTGCCGGTTTTCAGCTTACGCAAAAAAAGCTGGCGGAAATGATCACGGAGATCACCAAAGCACAGCTGCTGAACTGGCGCTTAGGTGTATTGAAGAATGAAGGGAAAGCAACGCCTGCACAGATCTCCATGGCTAAAAGGAACTCCTGCGAAATAGCTGCCAACATAACCCGCGATGCCCGCCAGATCTTAGGCGGCATGGGCATTACCGGCGAATATCCCATTATGCGCCACATGATGAACCTGGAAAGTGTGAACACCTACGAAGGCACTCATGAAATTCACCTGCTGATCACCGGTATGGATATTACAGGTATTGATGCATTCCATTGAAACGAAGTATGAAGGTATTCTGCATCTTATTACTCATATCATATATCCTCTTTCCTGGTTCCACATTTGCGCAGCATTTACAGGTAAGTGAAGGCAAAGCCCAGGGTACTTATTACATTGTTAAATACATCAGCCGGGATACGGTATCGCTGCAAACCCGTATTGATTCTATTTTTTCGGCCATCGACCGATCCTTATCATTATACCAGCCCGGATCATTGATCTGCCAGTTTAATGCCGGCCGGCAGGTGCAGATGGATGCGCATATGCAGGCCGTTATTACCCGTGCTTTGCAGGTAAGCCGCGCTACCAGCGGTGCATTTGATGTTACTGTAAAGCCGCTGGTGGATGCCTGGGGTTTTGGCCCTGTGAAACCGGCCTGGCAGGGTATACCGCCGGCAGATACCCTGCAGCAGCGTTTACAGCTGGTAGGTTATCGCTATTTGCAGGTGAACGGGTCTGTGCTCAGTAAGCAAAAAAGCGGCGTGCAAATAGACTGTAACGGCATTGCACAGGGATACACGGTAGATGTGCTGGGCCGCTTCCTGGAGCAGCAGGGTATTGAAAATTACCTGGTAGATGTAGGCGGGGAATTATGCGCCCGTGGGCAGAACGCACAGCACAAAACCTGGAGCATTGGCATTGAAGGCCCATCGCCCGATAGCAGCGATTATCCTGTACAAACCTTATTATACCTTTCCAGCAAAGCCATTGCCACCAGCGGCAACTACCGCCGTTTTTTTGACCAGGGCGGTACCCGCTTTGCCCATACCATTGATCCGCACAGCGGGCAGGCCTTACATAATAATATTATCAGTGTAACGGTAATTGCCAAAGACTGTATTACGGCAGATGGTTTTGATAATGCCCTTATACTAATGGGGGTAGATAAAGCCCTGGCTTTCCTGCGCAGGTACCCGCAATACGGGCTGGAAGCGTATTTCATTTACAAAGATGCAGCGGGCAAAGTGCAGGAAAAATATTCTCCCGGTTTTAAAAAGTTCATGAGTGAAAGGTGAGCCTTCACTGCATAAAAAAGCCCCGCCAGCCTTCTGCTAGCGGGGCAACCGATATTTACACGGCTTCCCTTGATAGAATATGGACAAACTTTAGTTGATATGCCAGCGCAAACCAATATTTCCTTGTAACGTACTAAAGTTGGTGATCTCGGCTAATTTGTAGGAAGCGTAGTTGTATTCGATACTTGCATTAAATAATAACGGCGAAGCTTTGCCAAATGGTATATTAATTCCTAATTCCGGGCTGACCATAAAATGCCAGCTGTTATCCTTATCTACAAATTCACCCCAGTATTTCTCGTAATTCATATTGGCCGCTCCTATACCTAACGACGCATAGGGTATAACTATTGCATCCGGCTTGGTAAATTGATATTGTATTGTGGCCAGAGCCGGTATTACCTGCAAGGTACGTGTTTGTACTGCAGAAATATCGCCACCCTTTGTAGGATATACCGCGCGGGGCGCTCTTTCATAAAAATCCTGGAAGCCGCTTTTTATACCTACCCCGATCTGGTCGGAGATCATGTATTGCAGGCCGGCCTGCCATCCGCGGAAGCTGGTTTTATCACTATAATCCTTCACAGAACCAAAGGGTTGTGCAATGGAATAATTAATATTAAAGGACAAAGGAGGGCGTACCTGTGCGGATGCAGCCTGCATACCCAGGCACCCTGCTATGATCAAGATCCAATTCTTTAAGCGTAACATCGTCTTCAGTTTTAAAGTAACTACTATTATTTCTTCAGGTAAGCTGATTGCGCAAATGCGGCGGTCACCATGTTAGTGATGTTATTACTGTCCCACACACCGGAACCTCTGAACATCGCATTCCATATAGCATTCAGCTGCTTATCCGCCTGGGCGTTCTTCAGGTCCACCAGGTCAATGGATACGGCCCGCTCTTTATAGTACACGGTGTAATAAGAGGGGAAGTAATAACCATAACCGGGATAGCCCCAATAGAACGGATCGTAATAACCGCCCCAGCCAGACCAGTAGCCGGCATCGTAATAGCTGCTGCTGTAGGTATCATCAATACGGGTCAGGTTCACGGCCAGCTGCGGTTTTGCAGCTTTATCCACCAGGGTATAACCTCTTGCCTGCATGGCCGATTTTACAGCTGCTATCAATTGTTTATCGTAGTCTGTGAGCGCACGTTTTGCCTCTGTACCATTGCTGGCTACCGCCACAGAATCTACAATGCTGAAAGTAGCGTAGGAACTAAAATTTGCTGTACTATCCCGGTTGGTAATATAGATCCGGGACTCTTCATCCGTCATATCATTCAGCGGATCTTTACGGCAGCTATTGAGGGAAATCAGGGTGGTAAAGGCTACCGCAGCACTCATGATAAACCAAAGTCTTCTCTTTTTCATCTCTCTTGAAATTTAATTTTGTTGATCAGATAGCTGATCCCTGCATGCAATATTTCTCCTATGCCGCTTCCACAGCCGCAGGTAACCAAATGTGGTTTCCGGAAGTGCATAGAAATATTGTTCTGCACGGTTTCGCGTTTAATACTCCTTTGTGGTTCTAGTGCCTCACCAGATCTTGATCATACACTAAGTATGCCAAATCCAGTATACGTACGGGTTTGACAGAATAGTTAGGAAAGCTTACCAGCGTTTTATATTCAACGCATTAGAATCCCGTATGGTTACAGAAGTTTATTGTAGAAATGTTAATGTCTTCCTAATATTTTGTTAAGTAGATAATTGATCAGGGTCTTATGTATAACGTCCGGTATTAACTTAAAATTGCTTTAGCTGTGAGTACTTGTTTAAGCTGATCAGGAGAGGTGAAGTGAATGCTTTCTATACCGCAGGCTTCAGCGGCAGTAACATTGCGCAGGTTATCGTCAATAAATAAGGCATCGGCTGCATTAACGTGGTAGCGGTTCAACAATAGCTCATAAAAACAGGCGTGGGGTTTCCTCATTTTTTCACGGCCGGATACCACAATGCCATCAAACAACTGCAGAAAGGGGTATTGGGTGAGCGCAATAGGGAAGGTTTCGTTAGACCAGTTGGTGAGCGCATATAATTTATACTGGCCGGTGCTTTTAAGCTGCTCCAGGATGGCTACGGTATCATCAATAGTGCCGCCCAGCATTTCTTTCCAGCGGCCATAATAGGCACGGATCTGCGCTTCGTAACCGGGGTATTGCTTTACCAGCAGCTCCGTAGCGTCGGTGAGGGCCCTGCCGGCATCCTGCTCCTCGTTCCAGTCGGAGGTGCATATATTCCGCAGGAAATGTTCCGTTTCCGCGGGGGTGGAAAATATCTTGTTGAACAGGTACCGCGGATTCCAGTCAATAAGCACGGCGCCCAGGTCAAATATGATGGTAGCGTATTGTTTCTGATGGGTTTGCATATATTAAAGATAATAATAAATTAATAATATGGTAGCCCTTCTTTTTTTTATTTATCGTTGTCGGTACCCAGCAGCAGCTCATCTGCCGCATCTTCCAGCAGCTTCAGATCTACGGAGTCGGTGCCGGCAATACCTTCTACAGAACCTTTGATATGGGCGGCATTCAGCAATACTTTTTCCAGCTGTTTTTCGCGGGCCTTCCAGAGTTTTTCCATGGCTTCCCTTTCTTTTTGTATGGAGAGCTTCATGGCCTGGAAGCCTTCACGGATAGCTTTCCACTGTTCTGCAAACTCGCTGCTGGTAAGGTAGTTGTACAGCATGTGCATTTTATCGCCTTTATTCTCCTGGCTTTTCAGCGCGCCGGCTACTTTCATTACACCATCGCGCAGCACCAGGGCCAGGGCCTTTACTTCTGTAAAGGTGCAGATCCATATGCCATCACGGTCGCCAAAGCGGTCCATATCCCTGGGCATGGTTTGGGTAACCAGTATGGCTACATCCGCGCCCTGGCTGCGCATATCGGCTTTCAGCTTTTCTACCCATTCTTTTGAAAAATTTTTGGTGCGTTTGCTTTCATAAATGATCTTACCGCAGACCTGCCCAAACTGGTTGCGGATGGTTTGTATACAGTCGGCGCCTCTAACGCCTTTGCCTACTTCCAGCACTTCATCAAAAGGGAGGGCGGCCCGTAACATTTCTTCCAGCACCAGCTCCTGCTCTTCGCCCTGCAGCTGCATGGAGCCTTGTTCTGCGCGGCGTTTCATTTCTTCGGCCAGCTTGCGCTGGTCTTCCAGCTGTTTTTCCATTTCGCGCATGCGCAGCTGAAACTCTGATTCCCTTAGCTGGCTGCGTTCTGTTTCTTCTTTGCGGATCACTTCTGTAAGCTGGTTACGTGCTTCCAGGATCTTTCTTTGCGAGGCTATTTCCAATGCTTCTTCCTTATTGCGCAGCTCCTGTTCTTTGCGGAGGAAGTCCAGCTCCTGGCGGCGGGCCTCCCGTAGTTTTTCTTCCTGCTCCTGGTTGGTTTGCTGCAGCATACGCAGCTGGTTCTCAAAATCGGCGCTGAGGTTCTTGCGTATGTTGTCTGACAGGCTTTCCTGCATTTTTTCTTTTTCAGCAAGCAGGCGTTTATTCAGCTCTTCTTCCTGTGCCTGTTTCTGTAGCTCTATCTGCTGGCGTTGTTGTACCAGCTGTTGTTTTTCGGCTTGTAATCCTTCCATCCGTTTGCGCCACTCCGTCTCCATTTTACCCCGCATTTCCTTTTCAATGTCGGCGGCAAAAGCATCTTCCATCACAAACTGGTGTTTGCAATTAGGGCATGTGATTGATGTTCCCATAATTCAAAAGCAAGAATAGTGTTGATTTTTATGAATGTAATACAGCGCTACGCATTGTATCAGCGTGTAAAGGTAGGTAAAAACAAAAAAGGAAGGAGAACCTTCCCTTCCTGGTTAACATAGCAAAAAACAAACAATAAGGGGCGGGGATTGTGGCAAAGGCATAGGCTTCTTCTTCCAGTTGGAAACGCGCTGTCCGTTGCGTCATCCTGCGTATCGTGTAAAAATCCGGTTGTTAGAATGAATATAATTGATGGTTAAAACTTTGTACTTCGAATTTCGGGAAGAGATGTTAGGGGGAGGTTAAGCGGGGATTAAGGTATTGTTAAGAGGAATATACAGGATATGTTTTTTGAGAGCTGTGGAACCGTAAAAGGGAATTTAAGCGCCATATTGTGTATTGGAAATAGCGTACATTCTTTACACCTGACAGCCCCGGCATAAATCTTCCAAAAAAACTAAACATTATACCTTCCTCTGCTGTTAATAAGCTTGAGGCCACAAGGAAAGTTATAAGATTTACTCCCGAAGGGCTTACAAATTATTAATAGTATGAATAAGTGAGATATAATTATAAGATGATAAAAAGCGAAAATATGTAAGGAAAGCTAACGTTTATGGATCGATGAAAATTGATGAATTAGGTATCTTTTTTGCTATAGGTCTTGTATGGAAAAGCAACAATTAACTGTGCCCTATAAGGGAAACGAATATGATGTTTATCTGGCAATTGAGAAAAAACCAACGCTTCGCCGTATATCCGCGCAGGTAGGTGGTCAGGATATATTGTTTGTAGCCAATGACCAGGTTTGTTCACATGCCATCTATCGTGAAAGCATTATAGATGAAGGTTTGTTAACAGAGATCGGCAAACGCATTTGCAACGAGTATTTGTAACCTCTGACATTATTTCAAGAAGCTGCCTTCATCTATTGTTGAAGTATAAAAGGAGCTTAATTAATGGCCTTTATATCCTCAAAATAGCAAACCCGCCAAAATGGCGGGTTCTTTTTTTATAAGAAAGTGATTCATCCTAATAGTTGTAAATTTTAGAGCAAATAGCCGGATTTTTTCCGATTTACTGCTTCACTTTGTAAGATCCTGTTAATCCTGGCTAGGCGGCTGTTGCTGACCTACTTTGATAATATCGTCCAGGCTGGCCATAGGCGTGCCTTCCGGCATGGGCGGCGCTGCCTGGGCTTTCCCCTGCAGGTCCTCTATTTCCTCATAAAACACCAGCGGCAGGCCAGTGAGGCATAACATCAGAAGAAAGAGGGTGCAAATAAGGCTGGTCCACTTGTGTACAAGGAACCAGCGCTTTACATTTTTTACATTCGCCATATCGGGTAATATTAGAGTTAACAAACCCCACAGGAATCCGCCCGTCTTTCACATTGATACCATACAGTATTTGAAATACCATGTGAAATGATCATTCATCGCTTATAAAAACACTTGTTTGCCTTTCTCCCAGAAATGGCACGAAGCTAGAATACAGCCGTTGAGGTTGTTTGCGGGATGCGGAAAACGATTTACGCAATGGGGAAAATGGTGGCTTTGCGCACTCGTATAGGTTACTGAGGTAAAATTTTCGCTAATTGTACAGTTAGTATATATAAGGCACTTCCCCAAGTTGTTTCATCTGATAATGTGTGAATACTCATTCTGCACTTGGTACGGTACTTGTCTTTTAATCTGGTAAAAATAGTTATGAAGAACCTAATGCGAATTCTGGGCGCCTTGCTTATTGCCACGTTGATTTTTACTGTCGGATGTAGCAAGGATGATGACCCGGCAGACAACGATTTTTTTGTAGGAACCTACAACGGAAACATTACATTCAATAATGGCGATGAAACCATTACTGATAGCGATGGGCGTGTAACGGTAGTTAAGGTTGGAGACTCTTATTCATTTGATTTTGGAAGTAACATTCCCAATATTACAGGGGTGAAATTCCAGAAGAAAGATGACAATACTTATGTGAGTATAGGTGATGGGATCACAGGTATTACTGTTACCGCGAGCACGTTAAAGATGCTGGTATCAAACAATACTGGTACATGGACGGCAGATTGTACGAGATAGTCAGTTAAATTATTTTATGTTGTGAGGTTATAAAAATGGGGCCGGTCTAAAAGTACTTTTTACTTTCGGATCGGCCCCTTCAATTACCAGAAACCGGCTACTGGTGCTTAAGTTGTATCTTTGCAAAATGAAAATGAGTAATAAGGATATTCTGCGGTTTTCTGAGATCAAACTTTATTTCCTTGATCCGCCTTATACGTTCAAGATCCATAGTTATGCAGCGCCGCAGGTAGATGAGATCTTCACTATTCTCGAAAAGTATGCACCAATACCGGTAACCATTATGGATAGCCTGCTGGCGCTAAGATCATCGTTCATAGAAGCGGCTGATAATGTAGAGGCCACACGGAAGGTAATGAAACAGATAGCTGAGGTGATGAGCCTCTTAAACCGTACCAGATAGGGGGGGGATACACGGCGAATTTTCATCGCAAACCTCTCTTAAAATAAAAGATCCCGCTCAATGGTGGGATCTTTTATTATGTACCTGGGTTATAAATCATTTTGTGTTTGAAATCTTTTTTGAGGATCGCTCATTTCTATGAGGTAACTGATGCACGATACCGCAAAGGGGTAATACCTTTTTGCGCTCTGAAAATCGCAATGAAGTGACTTGGATTGGGATACCCAAGGCGGTAACTGATCTCGTTTACACTTAGATCTGTAAAATGTAATAAACGCTCTGCTTCCATTATGCAATGTTCCTGAATAACTGACATTGTTGATCTGCCGGTGAGTTGCTTTAATGTATCATTAAGATGAGCAGTAGAAATGGCAAGCTTTTCCGCATATTCGGAGGGTTTCTTCCACTCACTGTAATGCTGGTAAAGCAAGGCCAGGAATTGCTGTTTGATCTGTTGCGGCCTGTTCTTTTTTGGGCTCCCTGTTCCCGCAATATTTAAAGCCAGGCCATCTATAATGTGTAAAACGCCGGTTAATATGACTGCAATTGCTTTATGCCTCGTGTCCAAAGGCTGCTTATACAGAACCTGTATTACAGTTAATAATTTTTGAATCTGCTGAAAGGCGGCATCAGAAAGAGATTGGTACATCGGCAAAAGATCTTTACACCTGGTGTCCAGTTCGTTTCGTAATTGTGGATCAACTACGGCCGGATCAAAATCAATGATCCAGCCAGATATTGGCGTTTGCGGTGCAAGCAGATGCACCTGTCCGGGAAACACAATCATGAGAAAAGGCCCCTCTGCCCCGATTTCCTCAAAATCAATATTCCCACCTAGTTTTCCCTGCTCTACAACAATCAGCATGTAGTGGTCATCACGATGAGGAGAGGCAATACTGTGCTCACCGGAAACCTCAGTACCAGGGTCGAGTCTGCTAAGCTTGATACCCTTGGATCCCGGATCAGCCATGCGAAACTCAGGAATACGCACAATTTTCCTTTTTGCCATTTTTTACAAGCAGTATTGTTTTACGTCCCAGCCTCAAAAGCTGAAACCGGGTGTTAGCTACTAGCATATAAATGTATTGAAAATCCGCGATTCCTGATATAAATGCCCGTTATTCTGCTATTTTGAGATTAATCCTCCCTCTATCTTTGCATCCGAAGATTATAACATAAAGGAATATAAAACAATGGCAAATAATTTAATGAACCCGGGAAGTACAAAGCTTCGGGTAGTTATCGCAGGAGGCGGCTTAGTGGGTATGACAGCTGGAATCGCATTCAGGCATTTGGGTGCAGATGTATGTGTGCTTGAACAGGCTTCAGAGATCAGAGCAGCAGGTGCGTCTATTAACTTATGGAAAAATGCATTGGATGTATTTGACGATCTTGGAGTTGGTGAGCAGATCCGTTCTACTGGCACCTCCTTGGAAGCATGGTTCTACGACGCTTCCGGGCAGCGCTTCCGGGCCGCTGGTTTTGATCCTGATGATTATGCCTTCACCCTCTTTTCAAGGCCAATATTGAACACTATACTAGCTGATGCGGCCGGGCGGGAAAATATACTACTAAACAGCAGACTGGCAAGTTTTGAGGAAGGAGACAATAAGGTAACGGTTACATTGACAGACGGCAAAAGGCTCGATGCCGACCTTTTAATTGGAGCGGACGGGGTCTATTCTACGGTGCGCCAGCAAATGCTGCCAGGGCATCCTGCAATGGAGCATAAAGGCCATCATGTCTGGAGAGCTGTCCTTCCGTTAAATGATCAGCAAATTGACAATACGATATTAACCGTCGGAGCTGACCGTACCAGAGGCGGGCTAGCCAAAACTTCGGGCGACCAGGTGTTCTGGATGATTAATCAGTTTGATAGCGCTGAACCCAAAGGAACGAAGAAAGAAGAAGCCTTGCGTCGTGCGCAGAACCTGAATGATGGAAATTGGGGGGAATCACTTATCAGATTGATCGGGTCAACCCCTGAAGATAAGATCTTGTTTAATCAGATCATGTATGTTCCTGAGTTGCCTTTTTGGGTATCAAAGCGTGTAGCGCTTATTGGTGACGCAGCACATGGCCTTTCCCCCCACATCGCGGCAGGCGGTGCATTAGGTATCGAAGACGTAATGGTGCTTACCAATGCTATAAAGGCAGGACCCGATTTGCCTGCTGCGCTTAAGCGCTATCAGACCCAGCGTATGCCTTATTTTGAGACGGTACGCAATTTTTCCAAAGACGTGGAACAGTCGAAGGATTCCAAAGATTTTGCCCGGCGATACGCCGCCTTTACGCATTGGATGCTCAACGACGGTTATAGTGCCGCGCGATTGTCACAATTGTAAAAAATAAATGGTTTGCTCTGTGATGCAAATGTTAAAACATCATACTTTTCGCGCTTTCCAAAACCGGAACTTTGCCCTGTTCTTCGCTGGTCAATCAGTATCACAAATAGGTACCTGGATGCAGCAAACAGCGGTTATCTGGATTGTCTATGCATTTACTCATTCCGCTTCCATGATAGGCGTGGCCGTGTTTGCGCAACTATTTCCCTCATTCCTGCTTTCCATTTTTGGCGGCGTAATTACTGACCGGTATAGCAGGTATAAGATCTTGCTTTTTACCCAAATCGCAGCAATGATGCAAGCAATATTCCTTGCAGCTTTAGTTTTAACTAATCATTATGTAATATGGGAAATACTTTCGCTTAGCGTTGTTCTTGGAGTGATTAATGCGCTTGACGTTCCGGCCCGGCAAACGATCGTACATGAAATGATTAATGATAAAGCAGATCTGACCAACGCTATTTCGCTTAATTCCGCCATGGCAAATTTAGCCAAGCTTACAGGGCCGGCATTATCGGGGCTGATCTTACAGCGTTTTGGTGCAAGTACCTGCTTTATTATAAATGCCATAAGTTTTATTGCTGTGATCAGTTCCCTGCTGCTGATGAAGTTTCCAAAGCACCAGCCACCTCACGTAAAGAAAAAAGTAATTTTCGAATTGGCAGAGGGGTTCCGCTATCTCCGGCAAACGCCCGCTCTCACCGTTATTATCCTGCTTATCGCCTGTCTGAGTCTGCTGATCTTACCTTATGATACGCTGGAGCCGGTCTTTGCTAAAGTAGTTTTTAAAGGGAATGCCGCTACTTACGGCTATATCAGCAGCAGCATCGGTCTTGGTGCATTGACTGGCACATTATTGATAGCATCAGCGCCCAACGGCATCGATCTAAGAAAAATTGTACTGGTAAGCATCGCTATATTGGCTGCTGGATTGATCCTGTTTTCCCAAATGAGAACATTACGTCTGGCGCTGCCATTTGCCTTGATCCTGGGTTTAGGATCCATAACACCCATATCAACAAGTATTACGATCATTCAAATGGAGGCACATCCTCAGATGAGAGGCCGTGTAATGGGCTATGTTGTATTGGTATTCTTCGGAATGTTACCCCTGGGAAGCTTACTTATCAGCACACTTTCACAACAAATAGGCGCTCCGGTAACTATGCTGTGCCAGGGAATTGCAGCCCTTTTGATCACTGCCCTGTTCTATAGACTGTTTAGTAAAAAGCAACTAAGCAGTGCTGGTGTGAACTTTAATGTATACTGAATATGCGATTTGAAAATAATCTCTGTTGCAAAATCTTTCTTCACTAATAAATTAAATTCTAAATAAAGCAGACAAATGAAAATAGCCATCATAGGTGCTTCTGCGGGAATAGGTGCAGAAACTGTAAAGTCCGCATTGAAGCGGGGGCATTCGATCAGGGGACTTTCAAGAAATAATACATCTCTGCCCGAACATGAGTCTTTAACTAAGATAACCGGCACTGCATTATCGGCGGACGATCTTAAAAACGCTATTGCCGGAACGGACGCAGTGATCGTGACTGTTGGGACTAAAAAGAAAAAAGGGACGACCTTGTTTTCCAACCTGGCTAAAACCCTGTTAATGGTCACATCCGAATTGGATTACAAGGGGGCAGTGATTATAGTCACCGGCTTCGGCACCGGCGAAAGCGCCCGTTATTTAACTTTTTTTCTGCGCCTTGTCATCAATCTTTTTTTAAAGGACCAGTATAAGGACAAGACCCTATTAGAAAAAATAATCGCTGAAAGCCCTATGAACTGGGAGTTTGTGAAACCTGGAATGTTAACGAATGGGCCACTAACATCAAACTACAAGGTGATAAGTAAATTATTTAAAGGAGTAAAAATAAACAAGATCTCCAGAGCAGATGTAGCAGATTACCTTGTCAAAGAAGCGGAACATCCAAGGTATTTACATCATCATATTGCGTTAACGGTTGCTTAATCCCGTTTTTATATAAATGATGGCCTTTATTATAAGGAGAGGGGCTATCGCACTCAAAAAGTATTACCGTTTTTATCTCGTGATTTGCAGATAATGGCGACAAAGGGTTTTTAGAAGTAGATAAAAAAAGGGGAAATTGAAAAATTTCCCCTTAAGTGCGGAAGAGGAGATTCGAACTCCCAAGCCCTTTCAGGCACTACCACCTCAAAGTAGCGCGTCTACCAATTTCGCCACCTCCGCATTTGAAGTGGCTGCAAAAATAATCCGTTTTTGAGAATGTACAAATTTATTATCGGCTCCTGCCAACTAAGGTTCAATCCAGCTATGACATTTATACAGTTATCTTAATGCAGCGCTTTATGCATCAGTTAATCCCCCTACTTCCGCAAAATAATCCTGAAAGTAGTTCCCTTACCTAATTCCGATGCCTTTACAAACAGCCGCCCCTTATGGTATTCTTCAATAATACGTTTGGCCAGTGAAAGCCCCAGCCCCCAGCCACGCTTTTTGGTGCTGAAGCCGGGTTTGAACACTTTTTCGTAATAAGGTTTGGGAATACCTTTGCCGGTATCTGTGATGTCGATAGTAATGTCAGTGGGGTGATTATCAATGTAAATATCGATAGCACCTTTGCCTTCCATGGCATCCAGCGCGTTTTTTAGCAGGTTTTCCACTACCCAGTCAAACAGGGGAGGGGATATCATGGCGGGCATGTCTGTATCTTTGGTATGTACGGTAAACTGCACTTTCTGGGGCGCCCGTTTGCGGATATACGCTGTCATGTGCTCTATTTGCGCTACCACGTTCTTTTCCTCCAGCTTGGGCACACTGCCGATCTTGGAAAAGCGGTCGGTGATCAGCTTCAGGCGGTCCACATCTTTACCCAGCTCCGTGACCATGCTGGCGTTGGCTTCGTTCTCTTTCAGTATTTCCAGCCAGGCTTCCATGGAAGATAAGGGGGTGCCCAGCTGATGGGCCGTTTCTTTGGCAAGGCCCACCCATACGAGGTTCTGAGTGGCGCGGTTAGTAGTGGATAAGGCAAATAACACCACGCCAATGAACAGCGTTACCACCAGCAGCTGTATGTAGGGGTAATACCGTACCTGCTTCAGGATCAGGGAATCCCCATAATAAATGTAATTGTAGATCTTTTGTTTGGCATCCACCTCCATGATAAAGGGCGGATGTTTTTTCTTGAAAACGGCCAGCTCGTCCTGCAGGTAGCGGGGATTGCGGCCTTTTACCGTATCAAGGTTGCGGCTGTCAATAATATCGCCGGTTTCGTTGGTTAATATAAGGGGGATGGTAGTGTTGGTGGTTACTATTTCCACGGCCAGGTTCAGGTTGGCGTCTGCCGGCGCCTGTAAAAGCTCCCGGTTGGCTTCTACCCAGGTAGCTACTTTTTTGGTCTCTTCTTCCTGTATCCGTTGGGATAAGCTGCTCACAAACCAGATGGTAGCTACAATGATCACCACCGCCATGGAAACCAATACAAACTTCCAGCCTATATACTGTTTAAACATTTGGGCGTAAGTTAATATAAATCTTTAGTCTATGGTCCATGGTGCATAGCCTGCTGCGCATTTCTGAGTGGGATAGGGCAGGTGGGGTAACCGCACCTCCACGAACGGCCTATCCCACGGCACCAAGCCATGGACTATGGACCATCGGCCATGGACTACTCACTCTCGACTTTTCTGCTATATTTGCAACGCAAAATATTCATCACGCGTAAACGAAGAGCTGTTGTCCGTATTGCCATCAGTAGCCGTAGTCATTCTTAACTGGAACGGGAGGGGGTTTTTGGAAAAATTCCTGCCTTCGGTATGCCAGTCCACTTACGGCAACCTGGAATTGTACCTGGCCGACAACGCCTCTACAGACGACAGCGTTGCCTTTACCCAAACCCATTTTCCGCAGGTAAAGATCATCCGGAACCCATCCAACAATGGTTTTGCCGGTGGTTATAACGAGGCTTTACAGCATGTGCAGGCGGATATCTATGTGCTTCTGAACCAGGATGTGGAGGTATCTCCCGGCTGGATAGAGCCCGTGGTGGCCCTTATGCAGCAAGATCCGCAAATAGCCGCCTGCCAGCCCAAGCTGCGCGCTTATTACCAGCAGGATGAGTTTGAGTATGCCGGCGCTGCCGGTGGCTGGATGGATATTCTGGGTTATACCTTTTGCCGCGGCCGTATCCTTTACACCACGGAAAAAGACAAGGGGCAGTATGATGATGTGCAGGATGTGTTCTGGGCTACCGGTGCAGCACTGTTCATCCGCTCCAAATGTTTTCATGAAGTAAAGGGTTTTGATGCCGATTTCTTTGCGCATATGGAAGAGGTAGATCTCTGCTGGCGGCTGCAGCGTGCCGGCTACCGCATCAGCTACTGCCCGGATTCGCTGGTATATCATGTAGGCGGGGGCAGCCTGCCCCAGGGTAACCCGCGTAAGCTGTACCTCAACTTTCGCAATAACCTGATGATGTTGTGGAAGAACCTGCATCCGTTCGACCGCTGGATTGTGCTGTCACAAAGGTTCTTCCTGGATGTGCTGGCAGCTGTAAAAAGCCTGGTAGCGGGCAAACCGAAGGATATGACGGCCATTATACGCGCCTATAAGGATTATCATAAGTGGCGCCGTAAATATGACCTGAAGCAGGATCATCTGCCCTGGAAAAAGCTGCTGGATATGCAGGGCGTATTCCATGGTATTATGATCTGGCGTTATTACTTCCTGGGCCGTAAAGAATTTTCCAAGCTGGAGCATGAGAAGGAACGCCAAACGCGGAATACTGAACGTTAAATGCGCTTAACGCTTAATGCTACACACCCCGCAGCATCATAAACTGCTTACCAGGCATATCACGGAATGCTGAACGCAGAGTGCAGAACACTAAAAGCTAAAAGCTAAACGCTTCCCGTGACCTTAACGCTTAACACTGAGCACCTAAAGCATAACACAATGGCATTAAGCGTTCAGCGTTAAGCATTAAGCCTTCATCCAGTTTTTTTCAAATATTACTTTGATTATTATTTGACATAGTGTAAGTTTGCACCGCGAAAAGAATAAATCATGGAACAGAATACAGTAGAAAATAAGAACGATTTTTCCCAGAACTGGGTTAGCTCTTCCCGTTTCCTTTTTTATGTAACAATATTTTGCACGCTGGCTTTTGTATTAGGCGGCTGCTACAAGCTGTATCAACACCGTTACCCGGGTAAACCAGAAGTGGCCGTACCGGAAAGCACACTGTACAATCCTAAGTATAAATAATTTGGTTATTTCAAATACTTCCTTATTTTTGCAATCCCAATTTCAAAAATAAGCAGGTATCAAAACTTGCAAATAACTGAAGTTCTTTTAATAATGCGGAAGTAGCTCATTTGGTAGAGCACGACCTTGCCAAGGTCGGGGTGGCCGGTTCGAGCCCGGTCTTCCGCTCTCAGGTAAAGACCTGACAGGTTGCAAAACTTGTCAGGTCTTTTTGTTTTATACTCATCCCGCTTTTACCTTCTTCAGATAAGCCGACGGTGGAATACCGAACTGCGCTTTAAAACATTTACTGAAATAGAACGGATCATTCATCCCCACCTTATACGTTACTTCCGATACTGTGTAATCTCCTGTATTCAACAGCTCTGCCGCCTGTTTTAACCGTACCAGCCTTATGTATTCATTAGGGGAGTAACCCGTAAGCCCTTTTACTTTTTTGTAGAACAGCGTGCGTCCCAGCTTCACGGCAGCAGCAAATTCGTCTACTGAAAATTGGGTGTTATCCAGGTTACGGGTAATAATAAAATGTAGGCGGTCCAGGAATTTTTTGTCGGCCTCATGTTCCGCAATGTTCACTTCAAAAAAGCCGGGATCATTGGAGAAACGTTTACGGATCTTTTCCCGCTGCTCAATAATACGGATGATGTTGGTGAGCAGAAAACGGGTGCTGAAGGGTTTTGCTATATAGGCATCCGCACCGGCATCCACGCCCTGCAGCTGGTGTTCGCCGGAGCTAAGGGCCGTTAGCAGCACCACCGGTATATGGCAGGTCTGGAACTCATTACGTATGCGGCGGGTAATTTCAAAACCATTCATCTCCGGCAGCATTACATCGCACACTACCAGGTCCGGCGCGGTTTCTATGGCCAGCGCCAAACCTTCCCGCCCATTGTTGGCGGTATATACATGAAAGTACTGGCTTAATTGGGAAGAGAGGTAATCGCAAATATCCGGGTTATCTTCTATCACCAGGATCTTATAACGGGAGGTAGGTTCCGGCAGCTCCATCCCCGTTGCATCCGGTATATAGTCAATGAGTGAAGAGGGGTTATGAGGATGATCAGCCACCGTATCCGGTGCTGCCAGGTCTTCCGGGGTGTACGCCGTTTTAGAAAGAGGTAGGGTAATAGTAAAGGTCACGCCGGTATCCGGGTTATTATGGAAATCAATATATCCCTTGTGCAGCTCTACTAATTCTTTGGTGAGCGATAACCCTATACCCGTTCCCGTTGGAGAGAAGTCGAGTTGGGTGAACCGCTGGAAGATCTGTTCCCGCCTGCTTTCGGGGATGGAAATACCGGAATCTGATACCTGCACCTGCAGGGTGCCCGCGCTTTCGTTCACTATTACATTTACCGCAATGCTGCCGCCTGCAGGCGTAAATTTATGTGCGTTGGATAAAAGGTTGTACAACATTTTATCCAGCTTATTATCATCTACCCACATCGTGTATTCGGGCACGTTACTATGGAACTGC
Organism: Chitinophaga sp. GbtcB8; assembly: GCF_019091455.1. Lineage (GTDB taxonomy): Bacteria > Bacteroidota > Bacteroidia > Chitinophagales > Chitinophagaceae > Chitinophaga. Next base: position 58,581 of record NZ_JAGXJN010000038.1, on the reverse strand, counting down.
AGGTGAATATGTTTTTGTTCCGCCAGGTCATTAAAGCTGTCGCAAAGCTCCTGTAACAGGTTAATAACAGGCAGCTCCTGTAATTGCAGCTTCATACGCTGGTGCTGGATCTTGCGGAAGTCCAGCAGCTGGTCTATCAGCCGCATTAAGCGATGCACATTCTTTTGCATAATGTGCAGATGTTTGCCGGTTTGCCAGGCGCTTTGTTTGCCGGGCAGCAGGTTTTCCATGGCGCTTACAATTAAGGAAAGCGGCGTGCGGAACTCGTGGGAAATGTTGGTGAAAAAGTTCAGCTTATATTCCGTTAGCTCCTTTTCCAGCGCCACAGCATGCTGCAGGCGGTTAATGCGCTGCCGCACTATACGGATGCCAAAGAACAGCCCTGCAATAACCAACGCATATAACAGGAATGCCGGGTTAGAACGCCAGAAGGGCGGCAGCACGGTAATGTGTATGCTGGCTTCCTGCCGGCTCCAGCTGCCATCATTGTTAGTGCCTTTTACGCGGAAAGTATATTCTCCCGGCGGCAGGTTGCGGTAAGTGGCAATGTTATAGCTGGTAGGCGTGTTCCATTCTTCTTCATAATTCTCCAGTATATAAGTGTATTTATTTTTCTGTGGGTTGCGGAATGCCAGCGCGGCAAATTCAAGGCTGAACACTCTTTGGTTAGGTTCCAGTTTTATTTCAGCAGGAAGTGTATTGGCCTGTTTTTGTGTAGTGCCTGCAATACTAAACCCGGTAAGCACCACCGGCGCATCCAGGCTGTCTGTTTTCATGCGCGCGGGCAGGCAGCTGTAAAAGCCATCCATGCTGCCCCATAGCTGCTGCCCGTTGCGGCGCTTGCAGCAGGAGGCTTCTGCAAACAGGTTGCCCAGCGTGCTGTTGGAAAAATAGAAGACCTCAAAAGTATTTTTGTCCGGGTTAAAACGGGTCAGGCCATTTTCAGTGCTTACCCACAGGTCACCCTGATCGTCTTCCAGCAGCCCGTTTACAATATCATTGGAAAGGCCTTGCTGCGTGGTATAGGTTTCAAAATAAGCACTACGTGTGCCCGTACCAGGTATAAAATGGCAAAGGCCGCCGCCGTAAGTGCCTACCCACAAACGCCCGTGGTGATCTTCACACAGGGTTTTGATCACATTGCTGGTAAGGCCGTTCGGGTTGTTCTGGTCAGATTGGTATACCTTAAAGTCGTTGGGTTTTGCCGGGTTAAATACTACCAGCCCGTTATTGGTGCCGGCCCATATTTGTCCTGCGCGGTCCTGCAGTAAACAGCGTATATCCTTCAGCGTTTCATGAGCGCCCAGGAAATTGGTAAAGGTGATCTGGCTGCCGCCTTTGTACGCAGCCAGGTTAAAACCCGCGCCAAACGTGCCTATCCACATGCGTTGCTGCCGGTCCTGCAAAAGGGCGTACACCAGGTTATTCTGATTACCCCCGCCTGCCGGCTCCGGTAAGGTAAAATGCCGTGCCGGCCGTTGCAGGGAGTCAAGGTGGGTAATATATAAACCTTGCCCTTTGGTGCCTAACCAGATGTAACCGCGCGCATCTTCCTGTATGCAATATACATTGGGCGTTTGCCGGGGAAACAGGTGGTTCAGGGTGCGGATCTGCTGCAGCTGGCTGTTATACAGGTTCAGCGATCCGTTCTTGGTGCTTACCCATATATTACCACGGCTGTCTTCAAACAACGTTTTTACAATATTGGCGCTGTAATGTTTGGGCGTGCTTGGGTCCGGGTAAAAGTGCGATACGGTAAACGACTGCGGCATCAGCTTATTCAGCCCCGTATGTTCAGTGCCTACCCATACCAGCCCCGAGCGGTCGGCCAGCACGCTTAACAGGTAATTGGAGCTTAGCCCGTTGGCATTACCGGCATTGTAATCAAAATGCTGCAGCGAATCTGTACGGCGGTTATAACAATACAGGCCGCCCCCATAGGTGGTGATCCAGGTATTGTCTTTATTATCCGTGTGAATGGTAAAGCGGTCATCATCCACACGCGCTATCACCTGCGGCGCTATCAGGTTAAAACGCCTGCTCCGCTGCTGCAGGGTATCATAATACCATACGGCGCCGGAGTGGTTGTTGATCCAGATGGCTTGTTGCGGGCTTTTCACCAGGTCTATATGCCCGGGTATGGTTTCCCCAAACACGGTGCTGGCAGGCGTTACGTGCCCGGTATTGAGCTGTAATACAAATGCGCCGGACCGGGAAGTGCCCAACAGCAGCTGTTGATGGTTCAGCAAAGCTCCGCTGGTAAGGGATAATGACTGATCCATGCGCAATGCGCTAAAGGTGCGGCGCTGTAAATGGTAGGTAAATACGCCGTTGTTCCGCGTAATAAAATATAACTGGTCTTTTCCGGGTATGGTTTGCAGAAAATCAGCTTCCGGGGGTGATTGTTGAAATACGGTCAGCATTTTCCCTGCCGCATCTAATTTATGCAAACGTTTGCTGGTACCCACCCATAAATGGTGATCGTCATCTTCAAAAATAAAATTTACGGTGGGGGTATTATACTGTTGTGTTACAAACTTGCCCTGCTTATACTGAATACGCAGGCAGCCGGTGCTATGCCCATATAGCCAGATGTCGCCATTGGCAGCTGCAAAATACTGATCGTACGCAGGCGCCTTATTGTCATTGGTAAATTCAATGAAATCCTCCCGGGCCGGATCAAAACAATGAAAACGCCCTTCAAATGTTTTTACCCAGATAAATCCATGCTGGTCCTCATGCAGCTCGCGGATCCGCGTGTCGCTGATGGAGTGCGGGTTGCCGTACTCCGGCCGGTACACAATAAATTTTTTGCCGTCATAGCGGTTCAGGCCATTAAGGGTACCGATCCAGATAAACCCTTTTTTATCCTGCATCAGGCAGCGTACCGTGTTTTGGGAAAGACCGTCGTGGGTGGTCAGCTGTTCCAGGCATACATTATTACTTAACCCGGTTTTGGCAGTGGGGTGGATAGTGAGCGCAGCGGTAAGGGTTTGAGTAAATAACAAGCTGCTGCAAATGGTTAGAACGCATTTCAGGAATTGCATAACGATATTTAACAGAATTTATAAAGTCCCGGATCCCGGTTTTTCAATTCATCTGCACTTTTCCAGGTCTGAAGATCCAGCATACTGAATTTGGCATTTTAAATGGTAAGATCCATCCTATGCTTTCCTACTGGGCCTGTTGCCGGTACATTTTTACAGCATAAAGTCAATTTTTCCATGTCGCAGCCTCCTTTTTACAGGCAACTTTACAGGCAGGCATTCCTTCACTTACAATTACGCGGAAATATGTTCAGGACCATTATCACCCTTTGCACGGCTTTCTGTATCGGCTCATTGGCTGCACAAGCGCAGGTGGGCAGCTACCAGCAGGATTTTTCGAGGAAAGGCAACATTTTTTATTTCACCACTACCCAGGCCCGGGTGCAGCTGGAATTTTGTACAGCTGCCATGTTCCGGGTGAGAATGAGCCGCAGCGGCACTTTTGCGCCGGACGAGCCATGGATGGTGGTACAATATCAATGGGGGGAGCTGCCGGTACAGGCAACAGAAACAGGAGAGGCTTTCCGGTTCAGTACTGCTGCCCTGCAAATTGTGGTGAACAAAAAACCGTTTAACATTAATGTATATACTGCCGATGGAAAATTACTGTCTGAAGAACCCGCTGATGGCGCTGTGCTCTCCGGCGACACTACCCTTTGCCGCAAAACATTGCAGCCGGATGAGCATTTCTTTGGTTTCGGGGAGCGTATGGATTTCCTGGACCGGCGCGGCAAAAAGCTGCAGCTGAATGTGGGCCGCGGCGCCGGCATGCCGCATATTACCGGCGCCTACAATGTGCTGGCGGCCAATTACAGCCCCATTCCCTTTTTTATGAGCACCCGGGGTTACGGCATTTTCCTGCATACTTCTGCTGCTACGGAGTGGGATATGGGCAGCACCCGCCCGGACCAATACACCTTTGCTGCGCAAGGTAAAGGGGAGCTGGATTACTATTTTATTTATGGTCCCCGCTTTGCCGGTATCCTGGAGCAATATACCGCGCTCACAGGCCGCTCGCCCCTGATGCCGCTTTTTGCCATGGGCCTGCATGTGGGTACTTACAGTGGCGGCACCTGGGGGCATGAGCAGCTTACCTCCGCTGCTTATGTGCTGGCGCTGGCCCGCCGTTTCCGGGAGCTGGGCATACCGGTAGATCTTTTGTTCCTGGACTCTACCTGGCGCCTCTTTGGCAAAAATGGCGGCAAAGGCGCTACCAGTTTTGAGTGGCGGGAAACCTTCCACAACCCGCGCGCTATGATGGACAGCCTGTATGCGCTGCACTATAACATGGTGGGGCTGCACATCCGCCCCCGGCTGGATAACGGTTTGCACAATCACCTGCTGGATAGCGCTGCCGCCCTGGGTTATACCTATCCTGAAAACGGCCGGCCCGGTGAGTTTGTGAACTTTTTTGACAGCACGGCCGTAAGCTGGTGGTGGCAAAATGCAGCCATGAAAGTGGCCCGCATCGGTGCAAAATTCTTTAAAACAGATGAGGGCAGCGCCTTTGGGCACCTGGCCAATGAGAGTAATAAAACGGGTCCTACAGATGAGAAGGCCCGTGCGCTGCACAATGTTTTCCCCATTGCGTACGCTAAAGCGGCCTATGAAAATTTTGCAGCGTATAATCATTTGCGTGGTATGAACCATACGCGCGAAGGGTATGCCGGTATACAGCGTTATCCTTTCATTTTTGCCGGCGACTGGCCCAGTGAGTGGCAGTACTTTGAGCCGGTTATAAAAGCAGGCCTTAATATCGGGTTATCCGGCGTAGGCTACTGGGCCCACTGTATGGGCGGTTTTGAGCACCCGGCCGATCCGGAGCTGTACATCCGCTGGTGCCAGTTCGGCATGTTAAGCCCTGTAGCCATGGTATTTGGTATGGATCATCCGGGGTACAAAGAGCCCTGGAATTATGGCAAGGAAGCGCAGGTTATTTTTAAGCAATATGCCCGCCTGCGTTACCAGCTGTTGCCTTACTTATACAACCATGCATATGAAATGTACACTACCGGCATGCCGCTCATGCGTGCGCTGGTGCTGGATTACCAGGATGATGTGAATGTGTACAACATTACAGACCAGTACCTGCTGGGCAGCAGCCTAATGGTATGCCCGGTTACGCAAAAAGGCGCTGCTACCCGCACGGTGTATTTGCCACAAGGCAGGTGGATAGATTACTGGACCGGTAAAACCTATCCCGGCAAGCAATACCTGAACGTGCTTACACCGCTGGATAAAATACCACTGTTCATAAAAGCAGGCAGCATTATTCCCACCCAGGCGCCGCTGCAATATGTAGGGGAAAGGATCATTGATACACTAACGCTGGATATATATCCCGGCGACAGCGCCAGCTGCCGCCTGTATACAGATGATGGTAAAAGCCTGTTATACCAGCAGGGGCAGTTTGCCATTACCAGCATTCACAGCCAAACTTCAGAAGATAATATTGCTATTACCATACAGCCGGCAGCAGGCCCTTATCACAGCCCGCTGAAAACCTTTGAGCTGAAAGTACACCTGGCTGAAAAACCAAAGGCTGTAACTGCCGCTAAGTGGCAGTATGATGCGGCCGCTAAGGTGTTGTATGTACGCGATGTGCCGGCCGGAGCTGAAAACCGCATAACCATACAGGGAAACTACCAATAATCACAGGCAATTGTACAATACTCCATGGCGGGGAGGCATACTGGTGGCTAATTTAGGTGAATGAGTTATTGAACATGGAGCCACTCAATAATAATCGCCAAAAAGAAATGAAACGTATTGCAAGGCTGCAAATGCTGGAGAAGTTATTAATACTCGTATTCATCATTGTTTGTGTACTGTTCTATTATCTCCTGTTATGAAAGGGGCATTCCGTTGGCTTAACCGCTAATTAAACTTGAAAAATTCCGCAACATGAAAAATGTTACTTCTCACTATTTAAGGTGGCTGTTATGCAGTTTGCTTTTACTGCCGCAGTCATTTACCTATGCTTTTCAAAAAGATAACCGCATCAGCGGGCAGGTATTGGATGAGCAGGATCATGCTCCGCTGCCCGGTGTGAATGTGCGTATTAAGGGCAGCAACAAAGGCATTTCCACTGATGCAACCGGCCATTTTACCTTTGCTGCAAACGCAGGCGCTGTGCTGGTATTCACCTATGTAGGGTACGATACGCAGGAGGTAACGGTGTCGGGCACACGTAATATTACGGTTAACCTGTTAAAGAGTAACCAGGGCCTGAATGAAGTGCTGGTGGTAGGTTACGGCACACAAAAGAAAGCCAATGTAACCGGCGCTATTGCTACACTGAATGCGCAGCACCTGGATGAGCGGCCCATTGCCCGTGTTGACCAGGCGCTGGTAGGGCAAATGGCCGGCGTACAGGTAAAACAGATCAGTGGCGCACCTGGTAAGGGTTTCCAGATAAAGGTAAGGGGCACCGGTTCTATTAATGCCGGTACAGAACCCCTGTACGTGATAGATGGTTTTCCGCTGGAAGTAGCCAGCGCCAGTGCCAGCGGCGGTTTTTCGCAGGGCTCAGCGCTGGATAATATCAATCCTAATGATATTGCTTCCGTGCAGGTTTTAAAGGATGCTTCTGCCGCGGCTATTTACGGTTCCCGTGCAGCCAACGGCGTAGTGATCATCACCACCAAATCCGGCAAGGCAGGCAAGAACCGTATGGAGTTCAATACCTATGTGGGCTGGCAGCAAACCCTTAAAAAGCTGGACATGCTCTCTGCAGAAGAGTGGATAGACCGTGCCCGCGAGATCATTGATTATAACTATGTAAATCCTGCGCTGGGCCGCCTTGCTACAGACGATCCTGCCCTGCGCAGGCAAAAGCTGGGTGGTTTTGATTTCTCCAAGATCTATGATGCACGCTGGTACCAGCCGGGGCACCCGGGTTTGCGGTATGTTAACTGGCAGGATGAGCTGTTTCAAAAAGGCCTGGTGCATAGTTACCAGCTGTCTGCTTCAGGTGGTACGGATAAAATAACGTACCGCATTTCCGGCGATTACCTGAACCAGGATGGTATTGTGATCTATACCGGTTATAAGAGATATTCTTTCCGCTCTAATGTGAACCTGAAGGTAAATGACCGTATTAACCTGGGCCTTAACCTGGCGCCTTCTTATGGCGTAGTTACAGATCCTGGTGCAGAAGGTAAGGATGCGCAATTGCATAAAGCCGTTAGCGCCACCCCTATTGTAGAAGACAGCGTGGGCCTGGAAACCGGCGTGGTGCCCAATGCGCGGTATGCCTGGGCCAGCTCCACCATAAGCCCTGTAGCGGTGTTACGGGAGCAGATGGGAGAGGAGCGCACCCTGCGTACCTTGGGCAGTATTTATGGAGATTATAAATTGTTTGATGGATTGGTGTTTAAATCCACGCTGAACATAGATAATGCAGATTACCGCCGTAAAGCATTTTCACCCAGTATAATCAGGAACGGGAACCCGGGTACCGGCTCCTCCCGCACTTTCCGTAAAACCACGCTGGTAAATGAAAACACCTTATCGTATAATAAAACCTTTGGCAGCCATGATATAGCGGCAGTAGCCGGTTATTCCTTTAACCAGACTAATTTTGAAGAAGCGCGCATAGGAGGTTCCAACTACAGCACCGATGATATTTATACCCTGAACGGCGCTACTACCCTGACACTATCAGACACGTATACACGCGAAACTAAGAACGTCCTCATCTCTTACTTTGGCAGGGTGCAGTATGGTTTCCGCGATAAATATTTGCTTTCAGCCTCTATCCGCCGCGATGGTTCTTCCCGTTTTGGGGCCAATACCAAGTGGGGTGTTTTCCCCGCTGTATCTGCTGGCTGGCGGGTGCTGGAAGAGCCTTTTATGAAAAACATTGGCGCAGTGAGTGAGCTGAAGCTGCGCGGCAGCTGGGGCCTTTCAGGCAATAATAACATTGGCGATTTCAGCCAGATAGGCTTGCTGGGTTTTTCCAATTATGTGTTAGGCACCGGCGAAGGCGCGCTGGTAAAAGGACAAACCGCTACCAACATTCCCAATCCTGACCTGGGCTGGGAAAAATCAGAAACCATAGATGCAGGGCTGGACCTGGGTTTGTTTGATAACCGCATTTTCCTGTCATTTGATTATTACCGCAAGCTGAATACAGACCTGTTGTTAAGTATACCGGTGGCAGCTGTTACCGGTTTCAGCACCGCAATTACCAACATTGGTAAAGTGCGTAATAAAGGCTGGGAGCTGGAGCTCTCCACCCGCAACTTTACCGGTGCATTTGAGTGGACCACTAATATGAACCTGAGCCATAACACCAATAAAGTGTTGCAGCTGGGACCTAACAACACGCCTATCATCTTTGGCAATTTCGATAACATGGGCCATCACATTACTACCGTAGGCCAGCCCATTGGCGCTTTTTATGTGCTGGAAAATATAGGCATCCTGAAAACAGCTGCAGAAGCGGCATCCAGCACCATTATACCAGGCGAGGAAGCAGGTGACCCCAAATATCTTGATGCTAACAACGACAAAGTGATTGATGTAAAAGATGCGGTGATCCTGGGGCAGCCTGACCCTACTTATGTTTGGGGCATCACTAATAATTTTAACTACAAGGGGTTTGATCTCAGCTTCCTGTTCCAGGGGCAGTGGGGCAACAAGATCTATTCTACGTTTGGCCGTGCTATTGACCGGCAGGGCAGCGGTATTTCAGATAATTCGCTGGGTATCTGGCGGGACCGCTGGCGTTCGGAAGCAGATCCCGGTAATGGTATTGTGCCCAAGGCCAATCCAATCAAATACGGCCGCCTGAAGGATTCCCGCTGGTTATACAATGCCAGCTATTTCCGTTTGCGCACTGTTACGCTGGGATACAACTTATCGCGTTTGCTGAAGCATATTCCCGGCGTAAATAGCGGCCGCATTTATATGTCGGCAGAAAATGTGTGGGGTAAAGATCATTACAACGGCGGCTTTAACCCGGAAGCTATCAATGATTCCGGGGATGATTATGGCGCATTCCCTTTGGCAAAATCTTACATTCTTGGTCTTAACATTTCATTCTGATCCTATGCAACAGTTACTTAAAATATTAGGTGTGGTTACCGTGGCATTCCTGTTGGGCAGCTGTACCAACAAGCTGGATGTAAAGCCCATTTCTGATCCCAGCGTGGTGAACTTTTACCGCAACCAGCAGGACTTTGAGCAGGCTGTGAATGCGGCTTACAACGGGCTGTCCACTTATCCTACCCGCCATCTCTTTTTGTCGGAAATACGGTCAGATAATTTGTATGTGCCGGGAGAAGGCGGTACTTACGACTGGAACCCGGTAAATAATTTTACCGTCAATTCTTCCAATGCGCTCATGTCCAGCGCATGGAGCGATTGTTATAATACCATTATGCGCTGTAATTCCGTGCTGGATAATATCAATGCAGATAAGGTGCCGGATGAAACGATCCGCAACCAGTTCACCGGCGAAGCAAAGTTCATACGCGCGCTCATGTACTTTGACCTGGTTCGTTTCTTTGGCGGTGTGCCTAAAATAGATCACCTGGTTAGCGCTACAGCTGCGCAAAGTATTAACCGTGCAAGCGTGCAGGAAATTTATGACCTGATCATTGCTGACCTGGAAAGTGCAGCACAGTTATTACCCGCATCCTACAGTGGCGGCAGTAAAGGCCGGGCTACCCTGTATGCGGCTAAAGGTATTTTAGCACGGGTATATTTAACCCGCTCCGGCCCGGTGCTGCTGGATAAAGGCCCGGTATTAAATTCCAATGAATATGCCAAAGCCCGCGACCTGCTGTTGGAGATCATCAACAGCGGTAAGTATGTTTTCATCAATAACTACGCGCAGATCTTCAGCTATGATAATGAGAACAATTCGGAATCTGTGTTCGAGGTGCAGTTTAAAAGCGGCGGTACCGGCACCGGTACGGTAATACCTGCGGAAATGCTGCCCGGCAGTTATATGCGGGCCTACAAGATCCCGGTAGCCAGTGGCAATGATTTTAAATATGTGTCCAATGATCTCATTAGCAGTTACCCGGCCGGCGATGTACGTTTAACCTTTAACGTGATACAGGGCTTTACAGATGAGAATGGCAACTTTGTGAACCAGAACTATTTCAAAAAGTTCCTGGACCCTAAACGTTATGGTGTTGATCTGCGCGACTGGGGCATTAACCAGCCGGTACTGCGCTATACCGATGTGCTGATGATGTATGCAGAAACCTTATTGCATACGGGTGGCAGCCAGGCAACGGTGGATGATATTGTAAACCAGGTACGCACCCGTGCAGGGCTGGCCGGCATTAGCGGCGTAAATGCAGATACCCTGCTGGAAGAGCGCCGCCGTGAGTTTGCCGCAGAAGGCCTGCGCTGGCACGACCTGGTACGTACCGGCAAGGTAGTAACTGTAATGAATGCCTGGATGGCGAAGGAAGATGAAAAGAAAGTGATGAAGCCCATGAAAAATGAGTTTATCTTATATCCCGTACCGCAAACGGAGATCAATATTAAACCAGGACTGTATGATCAGAACGCAGGATACTGATAATTCGTAATTTAATACAGCATGTTTACTCGAAGGAATTTTCTTATAACGCTTGGTGGTTCTCTGATTGGAGCAAGGCTCGCGGCGCAGTACCGTGCGGATGCTCCGGTGTCTGAATTCAGCAAGCATCTGCATCCTGTAGGCCGTGCGCTGGAAATGAAGGACTGGTATGTATGGTGTAACAGCCCCATTGAAGGGCCGGATGGGAAGATCCATGTGTTCTTTTCCCGCTGGCCGGCAGCAAAAGGTATGGGCGGCTGGATCAATAGTTCGGAGATTGCGCATGCAGTAGCAGATCACCCCGAGGGGAAGTTTGAGTATGTGGATACGGTGCTGCGGCCACGCCCCGGCTTTTGGGATGCTACTACCTGCCATAACCCGCATATACGAAAGCTGGGTAACCGCTATTATTTGTATTACATGGGCAATTGCAATGGTAAAACCAATACCAAACGTATAGGCCTTGCCGTTGCAGACAGCCTGGAAGGTCCCTGGCAGCGCAGTGAAATGCCTATCCTGGAACCGGGTGCTACCGGAAGCTGGGATGATCATTGCACCACTAATCCCTCACTGGTGTTTCATCCCAATGGCGAATACTGGTTATACTACAAATCATGGAACACGGCCGATTACGAGCGGGATGCCGGAGCTGCCATCCGGGGCAACCGTAAGTATGGACTGGCGATTGCCAGTAAGCCGGAAGGCCCATTTCATAAATATGCGCAGAACCCGGTGATAGATTTTTCTAAATTAGGGGATAACAAACAGCTGGAAGATGCTTTTGTGTGGTATGAGCAGGACCGGTTTAAAATGCTGGCGCGGGATATGGGCGTATACAGTCAAAAGGTAGGCTTGTATATGGAAGCAAAGGATGGGCTGCATTGGACCACGCCATCCATTGCTTATTACGATGCGGCTCATTACATACAGGAACCAGCGCCGGCCCCGCATCTGAAACGTTATGGCCGTTTTGAAAGGCCGCAGCTGTTAATGCATAAGGGTAAGCCTGCTTACCTGTTCACCGCAGCGCAGGGTGGGCAATATATGACCGCTTCTGCCTTTATTTTTAAGATAAAATAATTGGGATACGTTATGCAAAAGACCGTATTATTAACCGCCTGTTTGCTGAGCTGCTGTTACCTGGCTGCTGGCCAGGGATTGAAATGGCCGTCCATTCAAAAAGAAACCCGCCCCTGGACGCGCTGGTGGTGGCTGGGGAATGCGGTGGATACGCCCGGCCTGGCCTATAACTTACAGGCTATGCAGCAGGCCGGCATTGGCGGGGTTGAGATCACGCCTATTTATGGCACCAGGGGATTTGAAAATAAGTTCATTGATTTTTTATCGCCCCACTGGATGCAAATGCTGGGTTATACCATTCATGAAAGCAGCCGTTTAGGCATGACCGTAGATATGAACACCGGTACCGGCTGGCCCTTTGGCGGCCCTGGTATTCCGCTGGAAGATGCAGCCGGTAAAGTATACTTTAAAGAATTTACCCTGCAGGCAGGGCAATCTTTAAAAGAACCCATAAAAGCAAATGTAAAAGAAAAGCAGCCTCCTGCGCCATTGCAGGCGCTCATGGCCTACGGCCCGCAGGGGCAGCGCCTGAACCTGACTGCAAAAGTTAACCCCGCCGGTGTTTTAGAATGGACCGCGCCTGCCGGCAGTTGGCAGCTGGTTGCACTGTTCAATGGTAAAACCGGGCAAAAGGTAAAACGTGCTTCACCGGGTGGGGAAGGCTGGGTAATGGACCACTTTTCAAAAAGAGTGGTAACGGAATATTTGCAGGGCTTTAGCAGGGCATTTGAAAAAACAAAAGCGCCTGTACCACATACCTTTTTCAATGATTCTTATGAAGTGTTTGGGGCTGACTGGTCGGCCGATCTGCTACAGGAATTTGCACAGCGCAGGGGATACAAGCTGGAAGACTATTTACCGGCTTTCCTGGGGCATGGCGATCCGGATACGGTACGCAGGGTGGTGAACGATTATCGTGTAACCATGTCTGATATGCTGCTGGAAAATTTTACCCATAACTGGGTAAGCTGGGCGCATAAAATGGGCAGCACTACACGTAACCAGGCACATGGCTCGCCCGCCAACCTGCTGGACCTGTATGCTGCTGTGGATGTGCCGGAGTGCGAATCATTCGGCACCACCCATTTCAATATACCGGGCCTGCACATTGATACAAACGAGATCCGGCATACAGAATCCAACCCGCTGATGCTAAGGTTTGCCGCTTCGGCAGCGCATGTAACGGGCAAAAAATATGTATCAGCAGAAACCTTTACCTGGCTAACGGAGCATTTCAAAACACCCTTATCGCAATGCAGGCCCGAGCTGGATAACCTGTTGCTGTCCGGCATAAACCATGTGCTTTTTCATGGCACGCCTTATTCCCCTAAAGATGCGCCATGGCCGGGATGGCTGTTCTATGCATCGGTGGAATTTTCGCCCTATAACACCTTCTGGCGGTATATGCCGGCGTTCACCGGTTATATTACCCGCACGCAATCTTTTTTGCAGGATGGGGAATCGGATAATGATATCCTATTGTACTGGCCTGTGTATGATGTATGGCAGTCGCCTATGAGCGACCGTTACTACCAGTTTGTGATCGGTAAAACTTCAGAGTGGATGAAACCTTTCCCATTTTATGATGTGGCCACTACCTTGGTAGATAAGGGTTATAACGTAGACTTTATTTCTGACCGGCAGCTGCAGCAAACTAAAGTAGCCAATGGCCAGATACAAACCACCGGTAACCATTACCGCACCATTGTTGTACCGGCCTGTGAATATATGCCGCTGGCCACTTTGCAGCAATTAAACAAGCTGGCAAAAGCCGGCGCAAAAATTATATTTCTGGATCATTTACCTAAAGATGTACCCGGGCTGTCGCATTTGAAAGAAAACAGACAGGCATTCACCCAATTGAAACAGTCATTGAACAATAAGGTCACTACTACCGCGGCCCTGGAAAAACAGCTGCCCGCAACCCGGGAAACCATGGTGGATAGCGGCTTACGGTTCACCCGCCGCAGGCACGCTAGCGGTCATTATTACATGATAGCCAACCAGCAGGCACACGATTATGATGGCTGGATAACATTAGGCACAGCCGCTGCTTCCGCTGCCTGGTTTGATGCTTATACCGGCAACAGCGGGCTTGCGCAGCTTCGCCAACAGCAAGGTAAAGCAGCAGTACACGTACAATTAAAGGCGGGTGAATCGCTGATCCTGAAAACATCCAATGCTGCGTTTCCTTTGCAGGGGCCTGCATGGGCTTACTGGCAACCGGCAGCTGAAGCGCAACCGCTCACAGGCAAATGGGAGCTGGCTTTTACAGATACTACGCCCGCTATTGCTAAAACCTTTACACTGGATAGCTTATACTCCTGGACGCAGCTGCCGGATAGCGCTGCCAAAACCTATGCAGGCGCTGCACGTTACCGCATTAGCTTTGATAAACCGGCTGCTGCTGCCGATGACTGGCTGCTGGAGCTGGGCGATGTGCGGGAAAGCGCGCGCATCACAGTAAATGGCCGGCCACTGGATACCCTATGGGCGCTGCCTTTCAGCACACGTATTGGTAAATATCTGCAGCCGGGTAAAAATGTACTGGAAGTGGAAGTGATCAACCTGCCCGCAAACCGTATAGCCGCTTACGATAGGCAAGGGAAGGAGTGGCGCATTTTCTACGAGATCAATTTTGTGAATGTATTTTACCAGCCTTTTTCTGCTGCCAACTGGGCGCCGGCGCCTTCCGGGTTATTGGGCCCGGTAAGACTGGTGCCGTTAAAAAAGAGGTAGGGTTTTTTAATACCGGACAGCGTTTGTATTAAAAACGGACATTCTACATATAAATAAATATGTAAATAATTGATCTGTAATTAAAAATCACACTGGTATATTACTTGGAACGGAAGCTTGCCGCTTTCGTAACAACTAATATTATTCCCTATGTTTAAAAGCTATTTCAAAGCTGCTTTCCGCAACCTTGTGAAGAACAAGGTATACTCTTTCATAAATATCGCCGGACTGTCGGCAGGTATGGCTGTAGCCATTTTAATAGGCCTGTGGGTGTGGGATGAGCTGTCTTTTAACCAGTATCACCAGCATTATGACCGCATTGCGCAGGTAATGCAAAATCAAACATTTAACGGCAGGGTTAATACGGGCAAGGGCGTTCCCATGCCGCTTGGGCCGGAGCTGAAAAATAGCTACGGCAGCGATTTTAAGCATGTGGTGCTTGCCACATGGAGCATGAACTCCCTGGTAAGCGCGGGTGAGAAACGGGCCGGTTTACAGGGCAGCTTTATGCAACCCGAAGGACCGGAAATGCTGTCGTTAAAGATGGTGAAAGGGTCAAGGGCAGGGCTTAAAGAGCATTCAACCATATTGCTTTCCAGATCCTTGTCAGAAACACTTTTCGGAGATGCTGACCCGGTAGGAAAAATAGTGAAGATAAATGATGATCTTGTTGAAACCGTTACCGGCGTATATGAAGATATACCGCTGAACAGCAGCTTCAGCGAAGTGAAATTCATAGCCCCGTTCCTGGATCTTACCAGCTGGACACAGGGCAGTGAGGATAACTGGTACAATAACTCTTTCCAGGTTTATGTGCAGCTGGCAGATCATGCTGATATAGATAAGGTATCTGCAAAAATTGCAAATGTAAAGCTGAACAGGATGAGCAAAAAAGATGCAGATTCGCACACCCAGCTTTTTTTGCAGCCCATGAGCAAATGGCATTTATATGCCGATTTTAAGAATGGCGTAAACACTGGTGGCGCCATAGAATATGTATGGCTGTTTGGCATTTATGGCGGATTTGTATTGATGCTGGGCTGTTACAATTTCATGAACCTGAGCACTGCACGCAGTGAAAAACGTGCAAAGGAGGTAGGCATCCGTAAGGCAGTCGGTTCCCGGCGTACCCAGCTGGTAAGCCAGTTCTTCCTGGAATCTTTGCTGGCAGCGTTTTTCTCATTTGCCTGCTCCTTACTGCTAATCTTATTGTTATTGCCGTTCTTTAACCAGGTGGCGGGTAAGGAAATATCCGTTGCCTGGAGTAATCCCTGGTTCTGGAGCGCCTGCATCGGCTTTGTTATACTCACCGGAATAGTAGCCGGCAGTTACCCTGCTTTTTACTTATCTGCTTTTAAACCGGTAAAAGTATTGAAAGGTACCTTCAGGGCAGGCCCTTTTGCAGCAGTGCCCCGCAAAGCATTGGTAGTGCTGCAATTCACCGTTTCTGCTGTTTTGATGATTGCTACCATTGTAGTGTTCCGGCAGGTACAATTCACACAGAACCGCCCTATTGGTTACAACCGGGAAGGGTTGATCACCATTATTATGCGCACGGCCAATTATCACAACAGTTTTGCCGCTATGCGCAATGAGCTGCTGGCATCCGGTGCTATCACGGAAATGGCTGAATCCAATACGCCCATCACGGAAAATGATCATTATGATGATTCCTTTAGCTGGGAGTGGGAGGGAAAAGAACCCGATAAGAAAGCAACTTTCAATACCATAGGCGTAACTACTGAATACGGTAAAACCGTAGGCTGGCAGCTAAAGGCAGGACGGGACTTTTCTGCCAGGTTTGCTGCAGACAGCTTTGGATTGATCTTAAATGAAACTGCTGTTAAATACATGGGGCTTAAAAACCCTGTTGGTGAAATTATAAAATGGGGCAACCGGTCTTTTACCGTATTGGGTGTTATAGATGATGTAGTGATGGAAAGCCCTTATGAACCCGTAAAACAAAGCATTTTCCATATCAAGGCAAATGATGATGGCGGCATTCTGAATATCCGGCTTAATCCGAAATTAAGCCTAACAACTGCGCTGGGCAGGCTGCAAGCGGTGTGCGCAAAGTATTCCCCTGCAGAGCCGTTCAACTACCAGTTTGTAGATGAAGAGTATGCTTCCAAATTTGAGTATGAAAAACGTATCGGCAAGCTGTCTGTGTTCTTTACGGTGCTGGCCCTTTTCATATCTGCCCTGGGATTGTTTGGCATGGCCTCTTTCATGGCAGAGCAGCGTGTGAAGGAAATAGGTATCCGCAAGCTGCTGGGCGCTACGGTATTTAATTTATGGAGCCTGCTGTCAAAAGATTTTGTGATGCTGGTGATCATTGCGCTGTGCATTGCCACGCCGGCTGCTTATTTCTTTATGCATAACTGGCTGCAGCACTATACCTACCGCACAAACATGTCCTGGTGGATCTTTGTAGCAACCGGCAGCGGCGCTATCATCATCACATTGTTAACCGTAAGCTATCAAAGTATTAAAGCCGCGTTGTCTAATCCTATAAAAAGTTTAAAGACAGAATAGTAGTAGCATCAAATATCAAAGGCCCCGACGGAATGTTTTATTCCGTCGGGGCCTTTGATGTCCTATCTATTCGTAAACGTGTTAAATGTCACCAGGGCTAGACAACCCCGGTATAGCATTATTCATTATTTAAACTAAAACCTAGTGCACTAGCTTCTTTAATATTTAAATCCTTTGCGTTTGAACATCCAGATGTTGCGCCATCCATCGCCCTGCTGCGCCAGCGTTAGCTCATTTGCATTCAGCGTTACCACCACATACGTGATCTTGGCGCCGTAGCTGATATCAGAACCTAAGATCTTGATGGTTTTATTCAGCGTGTCCAGCACAAATAAACTTTTCTCTGTGCCCTTGGGCGTTACTTTAGTATAATTAGCAGCGCCTTTCAGGTCAAAGGTCATTTCATCTTTATCTACCCCCCAGGAAATAACATCTGCCGGTGTGGGTTTCCACCATTCCGGCGCAGTAGCGCCTCCGGAGCCATTTCCGTAAGGCGCGCCGCCGGGTGTATCCATGGCCCATACCCAGGTTTTACCTTCTTCACCATTCGTCAGCAGGTTCCACATCGGGCTGCTGAAAAAATTGGGGTCGTTCTCTGTTACCGTTATCTTGGCAGAATCCTCTACCGGGCCGCCGCCGCTATACGCCACGAACTTAATGTAATAGGTACCGGCAAAAGGAATGTTAATGGTATCCTTTGCTTTGTTGGATATACCGGTGCCATAATTCCAGAAGGGAATAATGCCCTGCGTTTTATTTTCCAGGTACACTATGTTATCATGTCCCTGTTGCTGGGTTACGGAAAATTGCAGGTCCTTGCTTTGTAAAGGCGCGGGCAGCATATCCCGGTCTTCCCGCGGATCGCAGGCTGCCAGCGTACAAAGCAGCAGGCAGTAAGTGATAATATGACGAATATGTTTGTGCATATACTGTTTGTTTTGGTTGATCATTATTGATTCCATCCTGCGTTTTGTTTCAGGCTGCCGTTAGAAAGGTTCAGCTCCTGCTGTGGTATCTGGAAAAGTCCTTTTGTTTCCGGGCGGAAGCTTACGCTGAACTGCGCATCGGTGCTGGTATTGTTAATAGCCTGCTGGGCAACGGGCACTCCCTGTCGTAACAGGTCCCAGTAACGGTGGCCTTCCAGCGCCAGCTCAAAACGGCGTTCATCCATGATCAGCTTTTTGCCGGCAGCGCCGGGTGTTAATATTCTGCGATGGTTCTGATCCAGGAAAGCGCGGTCACGCACACGGTTATAATATTGCTGCGCTTTGCCCAGGTCTCCATCCAGGTTCAGCTCTGCACCCATCAGCAGCACATCTGCAAAGCGGATGGCTACATAATCGTAGAAGTTATCTATCTGGAAATCGCCATTAAAGTCTTCTGCTTTTAAGGCCATCATGGGCATGTATTTCTTCCACATAAAACCTGTTTTCTGCGGATAAATGGCCGGGTAGCTCAATCCTTCTGCTTCTACGGAAATAATAGAGGCAGCACGGCGTGTATCACCTGTTTCATAGGCTTCCCATAACTTGGGGTTCACCGGCCCTGCGCCCCAGCCTTTATAATAAGGCGGCACTGCATCATTCCGGAAACCTATCATCACCTGCATACGGTTACCATCGTGTTTATTCCAGTCGCCCAGGCCTTTGTAGGTAAACTTAATGGCAAATACTGTTTCTGCATTATCCTCGCCGGCAAAACGGGAAAGGGCCGACTGCCACAGACGGGGGAAAGAATCTATCAGCGTATAACCGCTGGCATTCACCACATCATCTATATAAGTACGGGCTTCCTGTTTGGTAACGGTACCGGCTATATCATTCTGTCCGTAATAACCGGTGTAGTACAGGAACACACGGCCCAGCAGCGCTTCTGCCGCCCATTTGGTAACGCGGCCGTATTCTGCTGCCGGAATGCCGGAGTAGGCAATGGCAGGCAGGTTTGCCGCTGCAAATTTCAGGTCGCTTGCAATCAGCTGGTACACTGCCTCCGGGGTGGCCTGCGGCACATTATACTGCCCGGGTGAAAGGGGAGTGGTTACCAGCGGTACATTCCCGAACATGCGCACCAGGTCAAAATAATAGTAAGCGCGCAGGAAATGTGCTTCTGCCAGGTAACGGGTTTTAAGCGTAGTATCGCTGCCCCAGTTCACACCATCCATTTTGCTCAACACTATGTTGGCGCGGTAAATACCGGTGTAATACTTGGTCCAGTTATTCAGGTTGGTATTGTTATCGTTTTCAAAACGGTCCCACCTTTTCCATGGAATATCAGATTCACCGCCGCCGCCAAAACAATCATCGCTGGCAATTTCAGTTACCAGCTGTATGTTGTCATAATCGCCGTACTGCAGCTCGTCATAAGCCGCCACCAGGGATTCCAGGGCATCCTGCGGTGTTTTATAAAATGTTTCCTCCACCTTCCGGTCTATGGGTTCCCTTTCCAGGAAACTCTTACTGCAGGAGATTGCGGTGGTAAGTATAATAGCTGCTACAAAGATCTTTTTCATCCTAATGAGTTTTCTTGGTTTACAGATCAGAACCGTGCGTTTACGCCCACAATTACTGTTTTAGGCTGCGGGTAAGTGCCCACATCTATACCGGATGCCCAGGGGTAAGGCCCATAGCCAACTTCCGGATCCATGCCCTTATATTTGGTAAAGGTGAACAGGTTGCTGCCGGATACGTATAACCGTAACTGTTGCAAAGGCAGGCGGGGGAACAATCCCTTTTTAAAATCGTAGCCCAGGTTAATGCTTCTTACCCGAAGGAAGGAAGCATCTTTCACAAACAGGTCAGAGGAACGTGTCCAGTTCTGGTTGGCATCATCACCCATGGTCATACGCGGTAAGTAGTTAGAGGTACCTTCACCATGCCAGCGGCCCAGTATTTCTGTAGTGTAGTTGCTTAAAGGGGCTGCGTAATCGCGGACACCGTTAAACACCTGGTTACCGGAAACACCATACAGGAATACGGAAAGATCAAAACCTTTATAACCCAGGTTCAGGTTAATGCCGTAAGTCACGTCAGGGTTGGGATTGCCGATCTCTGTTTTATCGCGGCTGTCGATCACACCATCACCATTCAGGTCTGCAAAACGTACATCGCCCGGTTTGGCGTTGGGTTGTATCAGACCGTTCTTGCCCGTATAACTTTGTACTTCCGCTTCGTTCTGGAAAATGCCATCTGTTTTTAAACCGTAGAAATAACCTACCGGGTGGCCCTGCTGTGTGCGGAATATTTCATCAATACCTACAAAGGGTACATTGGCATCACCTACGATCACTTTCTCCGCATTGGGAATATCTATTACATCGTTCTTATTCAGTGTTACGTTGCCGTTAATACCAAAGGAAAGCTCTCCAAACCGGTGAGTATAACCCAGCGCTACTTCCACACCCTGGTTCTTTACGCTGCCGCCATTTACAGTAGGGGGCTTGGTGCCGGCAAGGGCAGGCACCGGCACGGTAATGATCCAGTCGCGGGTGGTTTTACGGTACCAGTCAAAGCTTACATTGAAGTCTTTTAACAGCTGCGCATCAAAACCGAGATCCAGCTGTTCGGAAGTTTCCCATTTCAGGTCCGGGTTGGGTACGCGGTCCGGAGAGGAGCCTGTGAATTTTACATCACCGTTGCCAAAGTAATAATCCTGGTTTACAGAGCTAATGGTAGCCATATACAGGTAGCTGGTTGTAGCAATATTATCATAAGCATATACTGCAGGCAGGTTACCGTTACGGCCCCAGCTGGCGCGGACCTTCAGAAAGTCAAGCCAGTTGGTTTTCATAAATTCTTCATTGCTGGCCACCCATCCGGCAGAGAAAGCCGGGAAGCTGCCAAAGCGGTTGTTAGCGCCAAAACGCGTAGAACCATCCCTGCGGAAAATAGCAGTGAACAGGTATTTTTCGTCGTAGTTATAGTTGATACGCCCAAAGTAAGAGAGCAGGGCATCTTCACTGCGGCTGCCGTAGATCTGCTTAGTGTCTTCATTCGTGCCGTTGTTGATAATGCTGTGGTCCAGGTCTGCAATGGTCACATCTTCCTTATAACCATTTACAAAAAACACATTGGTTTCATTGGCGGTGGTACCTACCAGCACGGTAGCGCTGTGTTTACCAAAATCGCGCTGGTAAGAAATGGTGTTATCCCAGTTCCAGGTGCGGGTTTGGGTAATGCCCTGGAAAGCGCGGGAGTGAAGGTTCACGATGTTGGTTGCCAGGTCATATACCGGGGTAAAACGGTTCTCATTCAGGTAGTTCAGGTCCAGGCCAAAATCACTGCGCAGCTTCAAGCCCTTAATGGGCATCACTTCCAGGTAGGCATTACCTACTATACGGTCGGTTTTGCTCCTGTTCTGGTTCTGGTAATCCATGATCGCTACCGGGTTGGCTTCATCTGGATTAAAATTGGATTTGGCATAATTACCGGCAGAATCATACACCGGGAACAGCGGGCTTACATTCACAATAGGGCGAACGGTGTTATTATAGATGTACCTACGCCAACACCTTTTTTATTGGAAAGGGTGTAGGTAAAGTTCTCGCCAAACTTCACCACATCCTTATACATATAATGTTCAGAGCTTAAGCGGAAAGCCAGGCGCTCATACTGCGACTGTCCTTTAAAACCAATGGTACCCTCCTGTTTCATGTAGGATAATGAGGATGAATACACTGATTTTTCAGAGCCACCGGACACGTTTACCGTATGACTTTGCGTGGGTGCGTGTTTGTTGAATATTGCTTCCTGCCAGTCGGTGCCTTTGCCCAGCTGGTTGATCTGTTCTACGGAGAAGTAAGGAGCGCGGTTGGAATTAATGGCGGCTTCATTCATGATGATACCATATTCATGCGCATCCAGCAGCGGTAATTTACGGGCCGGGTTCTGCTGTCCGTAAAAACCATCATATGATACCTGCATGTTGCCTTTGCGGCCTTTTTTAGTGGTAACGATCACTACGCCGTTTGCAGCCCTGGCGCCGTAAATGGCGGCAGATGCAGCATCTTTCAGCACATCCATAGAGGCTACGTCACCGGAGTTCAGATAGCTGATATCTGAAACGGGCATGCCGTCTACAATGTAAAGCGGATCGGAATTACCTATAGTACCGGTACCGCGTATACGAACTTTCATGGGTTCGCCGGGTTGTGCGGAATTGGAGGTTACCTGTATACCAGGAGTCTGGCCCTGTAATGCCTGGTCTACCCGCAGGGTATGGGTTTCTTCCAGCGCAGCCCCGTTCACACGGCCAATAGCGCCGGTGTTGAGCCTTTTCTTTTCCGTTCCGTAACCTACCACCACTATTTCATCCAGGCCGGTAGTACCATCTTCCAGGGCAATGGTAATGCTGGTACGGCCTTTTACCGCTATGGTTTGTCTGTTAAAGCCTATCAGTGAAACTTCCAGTGAATCGGCATCGCTCACCTGCAGGGTGAAATCGCCGGTGGCGCTGGTAATGGTACCGGTAGTAGTACCTTTTACCGCTACGCTGGCACCGGGCAGCGGGCTGTTATCCTTTGCTGCCGTTATTTTCCCGGACAGCGGGTGTTTGTTCACCTGGGCGGTAGCACTGTGCCCGGCCAGTACCAGGGCCAGGAGCAGGAGGCTGTAAAGCCCGCGGGTAGAGCATGTTTTGTACGCATTTTTCATGTGAAACGCTTTTGAATTTTTAAAGGCCACCCTGGATCTTATTTCATCAGATCGCATTGTGAAACTTATTGGATGGTTCAAGCTGATTAATATTGTTATAATGTCCCCTCATCAGGTGGCACAGGCAGGCAGGTAGCGCCGCTGCTATTGCAGCAGCACCGTTTGTTCCTGACCGTTGTATATTACTACGTCTCTGGTAGTCTGGTTGAAATCAAGCGCTGCAGCCTTTTCCGGGCTTACCTTTATCACGCGGAAAGTTCTTTGCTGCAGCATACCGGGGAAGCTGCCTTCCCGTTTGCCAATGGTAAGCTTTTGCGTAGCTTCATTATAGCTAAGCGGTATGTTGCTGAACTGTCCCTGCTCATAATTATAGTTCAGTCCCTCATCTTCATAAAGATCAAACTGCGCATCTTTTCCTGTGTATACATATAATGTGATGGTATCTGCCGGGCGTTCGCCGGTATATTGCAACGCAGGGCCAAAGGGCAGTATGCTGCCTGCTTTTACATATAGCGGCATACGGTTCAGTGGTGCATTGGCAGTAATGTAAGCGCCGCCGGCCGTGTACTTGCCGGTATACAGGTCATACCAGCCGGTATTGGCAGGCAGGTACAAACGGCGGTCGCGCGCCTGGTAGGTGTATACGGGGTTTACCAGCAGGGAAGGCCCAAACATAAACTGGTCTTTAATATCCTGTACTGCGGTATCTGCGCCAAAATCCATCACCAGCCCGCGCATGATCGTATAGTCATGATGGTAAGTAGCGCCTGCCAGTGAGTATATATAAGGCATCAGCCGGTAACGCAGCTGGTCGTAATACAGCATGGATTGGTATTCCTGGCTGTTGTCCGGCGCTATGTTAAACATTTCCCGGTAGGGGAACTGGCCATGGCTGCGGAACAGCGGGCAAAAAGCGCCATACTGGAACCAGCGGGTGTTCAGCTCACGCCACTCCTGCAGGGCCGCTCCTTTAGGCGCAGGGCTGTCATATTTATCCTCTACATAAAAACCACCTATATCTGTGGTCCAGTAAGGCAGGCCGGAAAGGGAAAAGTTAATGCCGGCGGGTATTTGCCTGGCCAGCTCATCGAACCTGGAGGCAATGTCGCCGCTCCAGGTGGCTGCAGCATAACGTTGTATACCTGCATAGGCAGAGCGGGTAAGAATAAATACGCGCTGGTCCGGTTTGGTTTTCCGCTGGCCTTCGTAAATGCCGCCTGCATTCGCCAATGCATACCCGTTGAAATACTGGTCTGCAGGGCCTAAAGCAGTAGGGTTCATCAATGCTTTGCGGTGTGTGATAGAAGCGTTGGATAACACATCCGGCTCCGTAGCATCCAGCCACCAGGCATCTACCCCTTTACTGAACAGGTTTTTATTGATCAGGTTCCAGAACAGCTTGCGGGCATCTGCATTATAGGCGTCGTAAAAAGTAGATACATATCCTTTGCCTATCCAGTCGCGCTGCCGGTCTTTAATATTCTGTTTGTACAGCCATCCCTTTTCATCAAAGCTTTTATAGTTGCTGATACCTTCGTAGAACTTAGGCCATACGGAGATCATGAAGTGTGTATGATATTGGTTGTGCAGGCGGCTGATCATGCCTGCAGGGTCGGGGAAGCGCGCTGCATCAAACTCCTGGCTGCCCCAGGCATCCTGTTTCCAGTAAGACCAGTCCAGCACAATATTATCCAGCGGGATCTTTCTTTTACGGAACTCACTCACGGTTTGTTCTATTTCCGCCTGCGTTTTGTAACGCTCACGGCTTTGCCAGAAACCCATTGCCCACAGTGGCAGCAGGGTTGCGCGGCCGGTAATGGTCCGGTAACCGCTGATCACTTCATCCGCATTGCTTCCGTAAACGAAATAGTAATCCAGCTTTTCACCTGCTTCGGAGGTCAGCGTCCACTTGTTTTGCAAAGCAGCTGGTGTAGGGCTTAGCCATTTCAGGGATACAAAGGCCTGTGACGATTCCGGGATCCACTGCACTTTCAGCGCATGCTGCTGTCCCTTATGTAAGGTGTGCTGAAATACCGTGGGGCCAGGGTTCCAGCCTTCACGCCATTTATCCAGCACCAAGGTGCCATCTACCCACACCTTAATATAACCGGAGGCGGTCATGAAAAATTTGTGTAGCCCGTCTTCAGCAGGTGATATAAAACCTTCCCAGGTAACCATTCCCTTATCCATTGGAAAAGCAGAGGGTATATTATGGAGGTCCGGCAGGAAAGTGTAATCGATCTTGTTTTCATCCCGGCGCAGGTACACGCTATCCGGTTTGCGGCGGGAGGCATAGGTAGCTGTGAGCCCGCCGGCCTTATGATCTTTATTATATAAGGTAAATGCACCCAGTTGCGCATAAGGGCGGTCATCGCCAAAACGGGTAATAGAATAATTATCCCATAAAATGCCGTAGTGGCGGCTGGATAACAGGAACGGCACAGCGGCAATGGAATTATACTGCGTCAGGTCTACGTCCTGGTTCTTATAATTCATTAAACCGGTCTGGTGTTGCCCCAGTCCATAAAACGCTTCATCTGCAGGGGATTCAAATACCTGTTGAATGCGATACAGCGCTTTTCCATCAATATTCACGGGCGTAAAGGTTTTACCGCCGGCAGCTGTTTCCTGCAGAATGGTTTGCCCCTTGGCATCCCGGAAGCTAACCTCACCTGTTTGCAGGGACACCGTGGCGGTGAGCGCGCTGGTTTTCAGGGTTACGATACCTTCTTTTTCTTCAGACTCCCATTTAACAGAAGGGGAACCGGTAACCAGCGCCATCAGGCTGGGGGAGGTGGAAATGGCCTCACCCGGGCCGGCAGATACGTGAATGATCCTGTCAGATACTACCTGCAGCTGCACCTGTCGTGCGCCGTTCTTAGCAGGTTGCTGTAAGTGAATTAATAAACCATCTTTGAGCCTTTCTACATTTCCGGCCAAACAGCATTGAAACCATAACGTGCATAACACAAACGGAAAGAGCGTTTTTCTTATCATACGTGGAGAAGTTTATTTACGAATTGTCAATTACGAATTGGGTACTGCGCATTTTTATGTACCACAAGTAATTTCTGAAGCACATCATCCGTAATTCGTAATTGATAATTCGTAATTCCAAATCTAGCTGTACTGCACCAATGGCAGGGGATGGGAATGTTTTCGATTTGGGGTGATTATGTTAACAAACCATACCCCCGAGGGTATGCAAATGATAGCGGGAAGTGTATAAAATGTTAATCTGACAGGTATTCTTTTGTGGAACCATGTTGATAATCATAGCAATAGCATCATTGCCACCAGACCGGTGGTAATGAGGGCATACAACAATATCTCTACGGTCAGGTACAACTTGCGGCGGTGATGGTAGTCTCTCTCAGGCATATATAATGATCATCAATGCACAAAACTATCAATAACCTGCCGGGGGCAGGTGCCTGTTTTGGTTATTTATGGGGTATCATTTGTTGCATCATCATTTGTTGTATCATTTTCCGGCGCCCGCTGCCGTCCGTAGGCGGAGGGTAATACGTTATACTCCGTTTTAAAATACCGGGAAAAGTATTTGGGATTATTGAACCCTACTTCATACGCCACCTCTGCCACGGTCAGCTGGCTTTTTTCCAGCAGCTGTGCTGCGCGTTTAAGCCGTATGGAGCGGATGAACTCAATAGGCGTTTTGCCGGTAAGGGATAGGATCTTTTTGTAAACGGATACGCGGCTCATGTACAGGGCACGGCTCAGGTCCTCTACGGAAAAGTCCGGGTCCGGTAAATGTTTCTCCACCACCTGTAAGGCCTGTTGTATAAATTGTTCGTCGGCAGATGAGATGGCGATGGTGCTGGGGTTTGCTTCTATTTTCTCCCGGAACGATTTTTTCAGGGTGGCCTGCTGGGTAATCAGGTTCCGGATGCGGGACAGCAGCACTTCAAAGCTGAATGGTTTGGTAATAAAATCCGTGGCGCCCTTTTCCAGCGCTTCCAGCTGGTCGGCTTCTGTAGTGCGGGCTGTTAACAGTATTACTGGTATATGCGCGGTGCGCTGGTTAGCCCGGATGCGGCGGCACAGTTCCAGCCCATCCATTACCGGCATGCTTACATCACTCACCACCAGGTCTGGCAGGGTTTGCTGCAAAATTTGCCAGCCGCTTTGCCCGTTCTCTGCAGTTATTACCTGGTAATGCAGTCCCAGGTTATCTTTCAGGTAAAAACGGAAGTCTTCATTATCCTCTACCAGCAATACCAGCGGTTTTTTGCCGGAGCGTACAGGCATGGGCGTTACCGGAACGGGAGCAGGAGAGGGAACTGTATCCCCGCCTCCGTCTGTAACGGTTGCAGGTTGGGCGGCATTGGTTTTTACCGGTAGCTGTATGGTAAAACAGCTGCCCATTTCAGGTGCGCTGTCTACCGTAATAGTGCCGCCATGCAGCTTTACAAATTCCCTGGTAATGCTTAATCCAATACCGCTGCCCTGGTTCAGCAGGGAGCCTTGTCCCTCATGCTGGAAAAATCTTTCAAAGATGCGTTCCTGTTGTTCCGGCGGCATACCAATGCCGGTATCTTTTACCTGGATGGTGAGGATCCTGCCGTCTTCGGCCAGTTGCAGCTCTACTGCTACACTGCCCAGCTCCGGCGTAAATTTAAAAGCATTGCTCAGCAGGTTAAAGATGATCTTTTCTATCTTATCCGCATCATAAGCCATTACCAGGGTATTCACCTGGCTGCGGAAATCCAGCTTCACCTGTTTCTTTTCAGAAAGATCGGAGAAGGAGGCGGTCAGCTCGCGGATAAACGCCACTATATCGCCTTCCGAAGTATGCAGTTTTATTTCCCGTACCTCCATTTTACGGAAGTCCAGCAGCTGGTTCACCAGGTTTAACAGGCGGCGGGCATTCCGTTGTATCAGCTCCAGCTGCCCTTTAGTACCTTCTTCCTTTGTGCCTTTAATGATCTTTTCCAGCGGGGTAATGATCAGGCTTAAGGGGGTTCTGAACTCATGGGATACGTTGGTGAAAAAACGGATCTTCAGCGCATCCAGCTCGTGCATGCGGTGCGCCTGCTGCCTTTCCTGTTCTATACGGAAACGCAGGCGTTCCCTTTCCAGCATCAGCCGCCGTGCCAGTAACAGCGCGCCTAATATCAGCACGCCGTATAATAAAAAGGCCAGCGGTGTTTTCCAGAAGGGAGGTAATATTTTAATATGCAGCTCCAACGGCTGGCGCGTCCACACACCATCATTATTAGAGGCTTTTACGTGAAAAACATAATCGCCCGGGTCCAGGTTGGTGTAGGTGGCTTTACGCTGGCCGCCATTGGTGGTTAGCCATCCTTCATTAAAACCTTCCAGCTTATAGGCATACCGGCTTTTCTCCGGGTGAAAATAGCTGAGCGCTGCAAACTCAATGGAGAAAACATTCTCCTTATACTTCAGTGTAATTTGCCGGGTAGCGGAAATATCCCGCGGCAGCAGCACACGGCCGTTTATTTTTTCACCGGCCCCCATACTTTTATTAAATACCTGGAAATCTGTTAATACCAGGGGCGGCACATTTTTATTTTGTGTAATGGTATGTGGGTAAAACAGGTTAAACCCGTTACCACCGCCAAACAGCAGCTCCCCACGCCGTGTTTTTAACGCTGCATTTTCATTGAACTCCTTGCCCTGCAGCCCATCTGCCGCATCATAATTTAAAAAGCGGAACTTACCGCCTGCGATAGTGAGGTTAGAAAGCCCGTTGGGAGTGCTCATCCAAAGGTTATGATCATTATCTTCCAGTATATTCAGCACCGAATTATCCGGTAATCCATCTTCCCTGCGGAAAATGCGGGATTGTTTTAGCTGCGGGTAGTACAGGTTCAGCCCTTCCCGGGTGCCTATCCAGATCCATCCGCGGCTGTCTTCAAATAAACAAATAACGTTGTTGTTGCTCAGGTTTTTATTATAGGTTGTAAAACGCCCGGTCTGGGCATCCCGGATCTCTACCCCGTTATCAGTACCTATCCACAGGTTGCCTTGTTTATCTTCCAGCAGGGCGGCAATATAATTGGAGTGAATGGAGTTGGGCTGCCCCTTACGGTAAGGGTGAAATTTTTGCGTGGCGGGATCAAACAGGTTCAGGCCTGCACCTAAAGTGCCTACCCATAGCTGATGCCGGCTATCTTCAAATATTTCCCAGACACTGTTATTACTCAGGGATGCCGGGTTGGCCGGATCATTTTTATAATGCACAAACTGCCCGCCGGCAAAGCGGTCCAGCCCGCCAAAGTAAGTGCCTACCCATAACTGCTGCTGCCGATCTATCCACAGGCTTACCACCACATCGCTGCTTAAGCTGCCGGCATTATGTGCATCATGCCGGTACTGCGTATAGGTATTGGTGTTACGGTTAAAGTAGATGAGCCCACCGCCGTTGGTGCCTATCCACAAGTTGCCGGCTGCATCTTCCACAAAGCGGTTCACATCGTCATACGGCAGGCTTTGCGCATTAAAAGGCTGATGCTGGTACAAGGGGAATTTTACAATATCCTCATGGTAATAGCTGATGCCCTTTTTATAAGTGCCCACCCATATAATGCCGGTATTGTCTTTATACAGCATGGTAATACTGTTCTGCGAAAGGCTTTTTGGGTTTTCCGGCTGGTTCACTTCATAGTGTATGCTTTGCCGTTGTTTGTCGATAATATTCACGCCGCCATGATCAGTACCTATCCATATGCGGCCCTGGTTATCCTGTACCACGCCGCGTACAATATTATTGTTCAGCCGTATGGGCTGGCTGTTCTGATCGTAGTGTGAAAAAGCCTGTGTAACATGGTTAAAATACCAGATGCCTTGCGCATCACTGCTGATGTAGATCCACAGGTCGCCTTCCCGGTCGGCCAGCAGGGAATAGGGTTGCGGAACGCCTTTGCTCTGGCGGAATAAAAGATCATTACGGTAGGTGATACGTTTGCTGCGCCTGTCCATTTTTTCAAGCATGCCATTGTTGTGCAGCAGCCATAAATTATTATCTGTGGCTAAGGTCACAGCTGCCAGGCTGTTGTCGTAAATAGTGCTGCTGTCCTTTGTATGCTGGATACGTAAAGCGGGCGTTTTACCGGCTGCAGCATAATACAGGCCGTTGGTGGGATGAATGAACCAGTAGCCGCCCTGCGCATCGCGTATAATATCATTTACCGCTGCGCCGGGTATGCCCATTTGCTGTAATACCGGTTGTG
Organism: Chitinophaga sp. GbtcB8; assembly: GCF_019091455.1. Classification (GTDB taxonomy): domain Bacteria; phylum Bacteroidota; class Bacteroidia; order Chitinophagales; family Chitinophagaceae; genus Chitinophaga. The sequence goes on along the minus strand of NZ_JAGXJN010000038.1, from coordinate 28,775 downwards.
CGGAAAGGAAAGCATCCCTGGCAGGGTCGTATACATGCTGCCCGTCGCGGGCATAGATCCATAACAGGCCGCCGGGCGCTTCAGTGATACGTTCTATAAAATTATCCGGCAGGGAAGCAGAATCGCGTACATCATGTTTGAAGATGCGGAAGGTATAACCATCATAACGGTTCAGGCCCGATATGGTGCCAAACCACATAAAGCCTTTGCTGTCTTTGAAGATACAGTTCACCTGGTTGTTGGAAAGCCCCTGGTCAATATCAATATGGGAAAACTGGTAAGGCGGTGTTTGTGGAAAAACGCGCAATACCGGCAGTAGTAATAACAGGAAAAATATAACAGTGTATCTTCTCATGAAGCGGACAGATGCCATAACGGCTCCATTTCTTGTACTGCCCTAAAATTAAATTAAAAAGGTCGAAAGAATTCGACCTTTGTGCTAAATTCCACGTTATGGTACTCAGGTCCATAATATTATAGAGTAAAAGTAACCCCTTGTTCAAACATTAGCCGGTATTTTTACGCAAACGATTGCATTTTGACGAATCAGTGACCGTAGCGGGTTTGGAACGGGCCTGGTTGCAGCTAGATTAGTTTAATTTTCCATCAGTTTTTGTGAAAATAGAATGCAAACGAAGTTGTATTTTGGATGCTCCAACTTATGTAAACTGATGCAACTGAAACTATTACCGGCCCTGCTGTTATTAACGGGCATTGCTACGGCACAACAAAAAGGAAACACATTAAAGCTATGGTATCAGCAGCCCGCAAAGGAGTGGACGGATGCCCTGCCTGTGGGCAATGGCCGCCTGGGCGCCATGATCTTTGGAGGAACAGGTGATGAGCTGATCCAACTAAATGAAGCTACCCTTTGGTCGGGCGGACCGGTAAATAACCAGGTGAATCCTAATGCATATAAACATTTACCCTCCATACGCGCCAAACTTTTTAAGGGCGATTATGCTGCCGCTTCCGATGAGCTCAAAGAAATGCAGGGTCTGTACAGCCAGTCGTACCTGCCGCTGGGCGATATTCATATTAAACAACAGCTGCCTGGCACGCCTGCTGCTTATTCCCGCGATCTGAATGTGGCCGATGCTATTGCCGGAACCAGCTTCACCAGTAACGGTGTAGGTTATACGAGAGAGATCTTTGCATCCGGGAAAGACCAGGTTATTGTGATCAGGCTAACAGCAAATAAAAAACAGCAGCTAAACTGTAAGATCAGCGCAGGCAGCCAGCTACGGCATCAGCAGCTGGTAAGCGGCCAGCAGGAAATAACGCTGAAAGGAAGAGCGCCTGCACAGATCGACCCCAGTTATGTGAACTATAACAAGGAGCCTATTATTTACGAAGATACCAAAGGCTGTAAGGGCATGCGCTTTGAGCTGAAGCTCCGCGCCAGCAGCTCAGACGGGAGCATAAAGGCAGATAGCGGCGGTATTACCATCAGTAATGCTACGCAGGCCGTGATCTTAGTTTCCGCCGCTACCAGCTTTAATGGTTTTGATAAATGCCCGGATAGTGAAGGCAAAGATGAGCACAAGCTGGCCACCGGTTATTTACAGGCTGCTGCACAGCTTCCCTTTAATGAGCTGCGCAGGCGCCATGTAGATGATTTTCATCATTACTTTAACCGCGTAAGCTTTACCCTGCCGCCATCGCCCGGCGAAGACCGCACCAAACTGCCTACAGACGAGCGTTTACGCCGTTATGCTACCGGCGCGCAGGATGCTGAGCTGGAAGCCCTATACTTCCAGTTTGGCCGTTACCTGTTAATTTCCAGCTCCCGCTTAAATGGCGTGCCTGCCAACCTGCAGGGTATCTGGAATAAAGAGCTGCGCGCACCCTGGAGCTCCAACTACACCATTAACATCAATACACAAATGAACTACTGGGCTGCGGAAGCCGTGAACCTGCCGGAAATGCACCGCTCCCTGTTAACGCTTATCCAGAATGTGGCCAGCACCGGGCGTTATACCGCCAAACATTTTTACAATACCCGCGGCTGGGCTGCTAATCATAATACCGACATATGGGCGCTTTCCAATCCCGTAGGCAATCTTGGTAAAGGCGATCCGCAGTGGGCCAACTGGGCTATGGGCGGAAACTGGCTGTGCCAGCACCTTTGGGAGCATTACCGTTTTACCGGTGATAAAAAGTTCCTGCGTGATACTGCTTACCCTATCATGAAAGCAGCTGCGCAGTTCAGCCTGGACTGGCTGGTGAGCGATGGTAAAGGCCACCTGGTAACAGCGCCTGCTACCTCGCCGGAAAATGTGTTCATTACAGAAGCCGGTGTAAAAAGCGCTGTTTCTATAGCAACCACTATGGATATGTCTATTATCCGCGACCTGTTCAGCAACCTGGCAGACGCGGATTCCATCCTGCAAACCGATATGGCTTTCCGCGATACTTTGCTGCAAAAGAAAAGCAAGCTGCTGCCATTGCAGATAGGCAAAAAAGGCAACCTGCAGGAGTGGTATAAGGATTGGGAAGATGAGGATCCGGAGCACCGGCACATCTCGCACCTGTTTGGCTTATTCCCCGGCAGGGAAATTTCCCCGCTTACCACACCCGCATTTGCAGAAGCCTGCAAACGTACGCTGGCCATCCGTGGCGATGGCGGCACCGGTTGGAGCAAAGCCTGGAAGATCAATGTATGGGCGCGTTTGCTGGATGGTAACCATGCCTATAAGCTCTTACGCGAGCTGCTGAAAATAAGCAGTAACGACGCTACTGACTATCATAACGCCGGCGGCACCTATTCAAATTTATTTTGCGCGCACCCGCCTTTCCAGATAGATGGTAATTTTGGCGGCACTTCCGGCATCACCGAAATGCCGCTGCAAAGCCAGCTGTATGCCATCCAGCTGCTGTCTGCCATCCCGGATGCGTGGGCCAGTGGAGCGGTAAAAGGGCTGGTGGCCCGTGGCGGTTTTGTTATTGATATGCAATGGGCCGATGGAAAATTAAAAAAAGCTACTATACTTGCAAAGAATGGTGGTCCCTGCCGCCTGCGGGTACTGCAGCCCATAAAAGGCAGCAACAACCTGGCCCTCAGCGCATTGAAAGGGGATGGTACCGGTTACCTGTACACGTTTAATACTACTGCAGGTAACGTATATACGTTAATAGCAGAATAGTGATCTAAACTAGGTTCAGACAATATTATGAAAACCATATTCCTTGTACTTATCTATGCCGGCTTATTCGTTCATATAACTGCTGCACAGCAAAACACGGGTAAAATAGACCGGCATGCGCTGGTAACGCGGCACAATGTAAGCGTGCAGCGTTTTGATTCACTGTCGTCCCTTTCTGTGGGCAATGGTGAATTTGCTTTTACCGTAGATCCCACCGGCCTGCAAACTTTCCCTGAATATTTTGAGCGCGGCGGGGTTCCGCTGGGCACCGAATCAGAATGGGGCTGGCACAGCTTTCCCAATACCTACCGCTATCAGCGCAGTGAAGTGTGGAAGAACTATAAAGTAAATAACCGGCAGGTGCCTTACCTGTATGCGCATGATAAAGGCGGCCGGCAAAAAGATGCATCTGACTTTTTACGGGCTAACCCCCACCGCCTGCAGCTGGGCGTGGTAGGGCTAAACATCCTGAAGAAAAATGGGTTGCCTGCACAAATAGAAGATATTAAGAACATACGCCAGGAGCTGGACTTATGGGAAGGGGAGATCCACAGCTATTTTGAAGTGGAAGGCGTGCCTGTTAAGGTACGCACGGTTTGCCATCCGCAGCTGGATATGGTAGCCGCTAACGTAGAATCACCGCTGGTAGCGCAACACCGGCTGAGCGTGCATATACGTTTTCCTTACCCAACTGGTGACTGGGAAGGCACGCCCGACTATCAGCATCCTGACAAACATAAAACCACTTCACGGTACCTTAATGACCGGCAGGTGCTGTTTGAGCGTGAGCTGGATCAAACTTATTACAACGTAGTATTACAATGGAACGGAGATGAGGCTTTGCAAAAAAAAGCGCCGCATGATTATTTGCTGAATCCTTTAGGGGAGGAGGAAATGCTGGCCTTCAGCTGCCACTTTACACCTGCTGCAGCGCCCGCGCCTAAAGCACAAGGCCAGAGCGGTCCTTTCAATAATACTTTCACACTGGCGGATCAGCGCATCAGCACTTTAGCACATCAGCATATCTGGGGCGACAGCCGTGACGACTGGCAACAGTTCTGGGAAACCGGCGGTGCGGTAGACCTTTCCGGCAGCACAGATCCCCGGGCAGCAGAGCTGGAGCGGCGGATTGTACTTTCACAATACCTTACCCGCATACAATGCGCCGGTAATACGCCGCCGCAGGAAACAGGCCTTACCTATAACAGCTGGTTCGGAAAATTTCACCTGGAAATGCATTGGTGGCATGCCGCACATTTTGCTTTATGGAACCGGCCGGCCCTGCTTGAAAAAAGTTTGTCGTGGTATGGCACTATTAAAGATAAAGCCCGCGAAACTGCTGCCAAACAAGGTTTTAAAGGGGTGCGCTGGCCTAAGATGACGGATCCTTCCGGCAATGAAAGCCCTTCTCCGGTAGGGCCTTTCCTCATCTGGCAGCAGCCGCATTTTATTTATATGGCTGAATTATGCTACCGCGATCATCCTGATAATGTTACGCTTCAGCAATATAAAGACCTGGTATTTGCCACTGCAGATTTTATGGCTTCCTATCCCTGGTACGATACGGTCAAACATGAATACGTATTAGGGCCGGGCCTGATCCCTGCGCAGGAGCGTTTTGATCCCGTAACCACCACCAACCCATCGTTTGAGCTGGCTTACTGGCGCTGGGCTTTGCGTACCGCGCAGTTATGGCGCAAGCGTTTGAATATGGAACCTCAGCCGGAATGGGATTCCATCATTGCAAAGCTGCCGCCTTTTCCCAGTAAGGATGGTTTGTACCTGGCAGCAGCCAGCGCACCCGATTCGTATACCAATCCCCGTTATATGACAGATCATCCGGCAGTATTGGGTATGGATGGTTTTGTACCGCCTGATACGCTGGTAGATTCCACCATGATGTTACGCACCTTCAAAAAAATATGGGACTCCTGGAGCTGGGAAGAAACCTGGGGATGGGATTATCCCCTGGTGGCCATGACAGCCACCCGCCTGGGGCAGCCGGAAGCCGCTGTGGACATATTATTGAAGCAGGTAACCAAAAATACTTTCCTGCCTAACGGCCACAATTACCAGCGCGATAATTTACGTATATACCTGCCCGGTAATGGCGCTTTACTTTCAGCCATTGCCATGATGTGCGCCGGCTGGGATGGCTACACCGGCCCGGATGCACCGGGATTTCCTAAAAATGGGAAATGGAAGGTGAAGTGGGAGGGATTGGCAAGAATGCCTTAGAGAGCAGAAAGCAGAAAGGATAAAGCAGAAAGCTGAAAGTATGACATAATGCAGTAAACCAGGCCAATAACAGTAAAGCTGTTAAAGCAAAGCCCTTAGCAAAACATTGTCAACAAAACATAGGGAGCTTTATGCTTTGTGCTTTATGCTTTATGCTTAAACAAAACATAGGGAGCTTTATCCTTTGTGCTTTCGGCTTTGTGCTTAAACAAAACATAGGGAGCTTTATGCTTTATGCTTTTCAGCTAACAATCAAACTTGTAGCGAGTATCCTCCTTTCAAAATCTTTCACCGGCCGTTTGCTTTCTATAAGCTGCAGCAGCAGTTCAGTGGCCACCTGTCCCATTTCAAAGGCAGGCTGCCGTACAACGGTCAGGGGCGGGTCCAGGAGCTCTATAAGGTCAGAGTTGGAAAAGCCTACTACGGCTATGTCTTCAGGAATGCGGATCCCTTTTCTTTTCAGCACGCGCATGGTGCCGGTAGTTAGTTTATCAGAACCGGTAAAAATAGCATCGGGCCGGGGGCGTACTTTCAGGAGCTGTGTAATGGCTTCCTCTACTTCAGACAGCATCATGCCGCCATGAAAGCAATATTTGATCAGCTGTTTACGCGGTTTTATATGCTTTTGCGCCAGCGCTTCTACATATCCGGCCACTCTTTCCCGGGTAATAGAAAGGTTCTCCGAGTTGGTAATAGTGGCAATATTGTTATACCCCTGTTTTATCAGGTGCATGGTAGCATCATAGGCGCCGCGGAAATTATCCACCATTACCTTATGCGTATTAATATCTTCCACAATACGGTCAAAGAATACAATAGGAAACCCGCGCTCATGCAGGGCTTTCAGGTGCTGCAGGTCTTTGGTGGCGGTAGATACGGAGATCAGCAGGCCGTCAATAGAGCGGGACGACAGGTACTGCAGGGTCATTACCTCCTTGTCGTATGATTCATGGCTCTGGGAGATGATCACATTATATCCCTTGTCATTTGCTACAGATTCAATCCCGTTAATAGCCTGCGAAAAAAAGCTGTTGGCAATCTCCGCTACGATCACCCCGATGGAACGGCTCCTTTTCTCCTTCAGGCTCAGGGCTATGGGATTGGGATGGTAGTTGATACGGGTGGCATATTCCAGCACCAGCTGTTTGGTTTCAGTACTGATCTCGTGGCTGTCACGCAACGCACGGGAAACCGTGGAGGTAGACAGACCCAAAGCTTTGGCAATATCCTTTATAGTGGCTGCTGCAAATTTCATAACGGATCAGTAAAAATAAGGTTTTTTAACAGGTTTTAATAGTGAATAATTAGTGTGCTTTACGCATAATAATTGCTTGTTATGCATTTCCAGCGGCGTATATTCAAAACATAAGCAGCCTTTTGCTTTCTGCTTTGGCCCCCCTGCATCGTTCCCGGCAACGTTTGCGTAAAAAAATCATCCTAAATGCTTTTGTATTACTGAATATAGCTGTACAATTGTTAACGCAGATACCGGTCATTCGTTAGCCACAGTGTTAACTTTGCATATCCACAGTATACACGCCGCTATCCGGTATTTTCCATGCACATACTTACATGAACGTTATGAATAAATCACCGCAAACTGACTGCTGATCTTTACCCGCGCCGGTGCCTTAAAGTAGAGGGCATACCGGAAGTGTTTAGCGCTGCTGATTTTGCCTAAAGCTGTTGAGTTAATGAAATTATATATCACTTTACTGTTGTCGTTATTCGGATGGTTGCAAAGCGGGCAAAAGCCCCGTGTATTCATGATAGGAGATTCCACCATGGCCGATAAGCCTTTGGTAGATAACCCTGAAAGAGGCTGGGGGCAGCTGTTTCCGCTGTTCTTTGAAAAAGGGGTGGAGATAAAGAACTATGCCGTGAATGGCCGAAGCACCAAAAGTTTTATTAATGAGCATCGCTGGGATAGTGTGCTGGCGCAGCTAAGGCCCGGCGATTATGTAATGATCCAGTTTGGACATAACGATCAGAAGATCTCAGACAGCACCCGTTATGCAGCCCCGCATACCACCTACAAAGAGAACCTGCTGCGTTTTGTGCAGGAGGCCCGCGCTAAAGGCGCCAATCCCATTCTGCTTACGCCGGTAATGCGCCGTAAGTTTGATGAGAATGGGAAGTTTGTAGACCAGCATGGCGACTATCCCGGCGTAGTAAGGGAAGTAGCAGCCGCTAATAAAGTGCCTTTGATAGATCTGCATAAAAGCAGCGAAGCGCTGCTGGTAAAGCTGGGTACCGAAGGTTCAGTAAAAATGTTCAAGACCACACCAGCCGGCCATTACAGCACGCTGCCCCAGGGAGTGGAAGATAATACGCATTTCAATACCTATGGCGCTACCTGCATTGCAAGCCTGGTAGCAAAAGAGATCTCCGAAAAACATTTACCGCTGGCCCGGTATCTGGCCAAAACACCCTTTGAAGGCAAGTACCGTTTTGACCTGCCGGAGATCTACGAACCGCATTTCCGCCGGGATACGCTTAACATTGCAGATGCAGGGGCAAAGGCAGACGGTATTACGCTTAACACACAGATCATTAATACTACTATAGCAACCTGCAGCAGTAAAGGCGGCGGGGTAGTGCTGATACCGGAAGGTATGTGGCTCACCGGCCCTGTTGTACTCAAAAGCAACGTGAACCTGCACCTGGCAGCCGGCGCGGTATTACAGTTCTCAGCCAGTCACGATCAATACCCCCTTGTGGAAACAACCTATGAGGGATTACGCGCCGTACGCTGCCAGGCGCCGGTATCCGGGGTTGACCTGGAAAATATAGCCATTACCGGTAGTGGTATCATTGATGGCGCGGGCGATGCCTGGCGCGCCGTGAAAAAAGATAAGCTCACGGAAACACAGTGGAAGAAACTGGTAGCTTCCGGCGGCATGGTCGGTGAAGGTAAGGACAGCAGTGGCTGGTACCCTTCCCGTAACTATTATAATGCTTCCAAAATGAAGCTGGTGGGCGTTATCATGCCCGGGAAAAAGATGAGCGATTATGAAGATGTAAAGGATTTCCTACGGCCAAACCTGATCAGCATCAGCAGCTGTAAGAACGTGCTGCTGGAAGGCGTTACCTTCCAGAACTCTCCGGCCTGGTGCCTGCATCCCCTGTTATGTGAGAACATTACTTTACGGAATGTATATGCAAAAAATCCCTGGTATGCGCAGAATGGTGATGGGGTAGACCTGGAATCCTGCAGTTATGCACGTATCACCGGCTGCACTTTTGATGTGGGGGATGATGGCATCTGCATTAAATCCGGGCGTGATGAGCAAGGCCGGAAAAGGGGGAAACCAACAGAAAACACCATCGTGGATAATTGCACGGTATACCACGCCCACGGCGGCTTTGTAATAGGCAGTGAAATGTCGGGCGGAGCGCGTAACCTGTTTGTATCCAACTGTACTTTTATGGGTACTGATATTGGCCTGCGCTTTAAAACCACCCGTGGCCGCGGAGGTGTGGTGGAAAAAATCTATATCTCAGACATTAAGATGAAAGATATTCCCGGCGAAGCTATTTTGTTTGATATGTACTACGCTGCTGTAGACCCGGTGCCCTTATCCGGCGAAAAAAGGGAAGCGCCCAAAGTGGAGGTCTTTCCTGTAACAGAAGCCACGCCGCAGTTCCGGGATTTTCATATCAGCAATATTGTATGTAACAATGCTGCTAAAGCGGTATTCATACGCGGTTTACCGGAAATGCCCATCTCCGGCATTTTCATGGATCATATGACCATCAGCGCAAAGAAGGGTATTGAATGCATGGAAGCAAAAAATGTACACCTGTCTGATGTGCACCTGCTCATCAAAGATACTGACCCGCTGATCACAGTACGCAGCAGCCAGGATCTTATATTCAATAACATCAGGTATGACCAGGCTAACCGGTTTATGGCGCTGCAGGGAGAAAAGTGCAGCAACATACTGGTAACCGGCACCGATATACGTAAATCAAAAGAAGGTACACAATTCACTGCTGGCGCCACTAACAAGGCATTGCAGGTAAAGTAAGCAAACAGGATCACATGCAGAAAACAAACGCATTATTCATCACCATACTGGCCCTGGCCCTCAGCGCCACCGTTGCTCACGCGCAGTCCGCTGCTATGGCCACTACCATGATGCGTAAATGGAAAGATTCCGCATCCAGCCCCCCCAACTGGACCTACGACCACGGGGTAGTGCTGGAAGGAATTGCCGGCCTGTGGCAAAATACCGGCGACGCCAGGTACTTCAGCTATGTGCAGCAAAGCATGGATCATTATATAGATGACCAGGGCAATATACGCACCTATAAAGCGCAGGACTATAACATAGATAATGTAAAGAACGGCACGCTGTTACTGTTGTTATACAGGGTAACCGGCCACGAGAAATATAAAAAAGCAGCAGAACACCTGCGGGAGCAGCTGCGTGCGCAACCCCGCACCAATGACGGCGGTTTCTGGCACAAGAAACGCTACCCTTACCAGATGTGGCTGGACGGCCTGTATATGGGCGAACCTTTTTATGCAGAATATGCAGCCCTGTTTCATGAGGATACTGCTTTCAATGATATTACCCGCCAGTTTGTGCTGATGGAAAAACATTCCCGGGATGATCGTACCGGCCTGTTGTACCATGGCTGGGATGAATCCCGGCAACAGCAATGGGCAGATAAAACTACCGGCCGCTCGCCCAATTTCTGGGACCGGGCTATGGGCTGGTATGGTATGGCCCTGGTAGATGTGCTGGACTATTTCCCCGCAGATCATAAAGGCCGGGATACGCTCATTGCTATCCTGAACCGCTATGCCGCTGCAGTAAAGAAATACCAGGACCCTGCTTCCGGCTGCTGGTACCAGGTAATGGATAAAGCAAAGGAAAAAGGTAATTACCTGGAAGCCTCCGGCTCCTGCATGTTCGTATATGCGTTGGAGAAAGGGGTAAGAAAAGGATATTTGCCGCTTACCTATCGTGCAGTAGCACAAAAAGGTTTTGCCGGTATTCAGAAACAGTTCGTTAAGCCGGCAGAAGCAGGCGGCGTAAACCTGGATGGCGTGTGCAGCGTAGCGGGTCTGGGCGGTAATCCCTACCGCGATGGCAGTTATGCCTATTACCTCAGCGAAAAGGTGGTGACCAATGACCCCAAGGGCGCAGGCGCTTATATTATGGCTGCCAATGAAATGGAAATGCTGCCTGCATTAAATACCGGCAAAGGGCTTACCGTTACTTTAGATCAGTACTTTAATAACGAATGGCGTAAGGATGCTTCCGGCCAAATGCAGCGCTGGCACTACGTATGGAACGAAAAGGATAACAATGGTTATTCCCTGTTAGGCCATGTATTTAACCGTTATGGCGTAGCGCTGGATACCTTGTCTGTAGCGCCTACTGCCGCCAACCTGAAGCACAGCAACATTTATCTCATAGTAGATCCGGATACGCAAAAGGAAACAGCCCGGCCTAATTACATGACAGCGCAGGATGCGGAGCAGCTGTACAACTGGGTAAAAGCGGGCGGTGTGCTGGTGATCATGGAAAATGATTCTGCCAATGCAGAGCTGCAGCATATTAACCTGTTAACAGAACGTTTTGGTATTCACTTTAATGAGGACAGCCGCAACCATGTGCAGGGACGGCGGTTTGAGCAGGGCGCATTACAGATCCCTGCCGGGCATCCCATTTTTGCGCACACCAAAAAAGTATATATTAAAGAGCTGAGCAGCATGACGGTGAAATCTCCCGCTACAGCTGTATATAAAGATGGGGACCATGTGTTGATGTCAGTGGCGCAGGTAGGCAAGGGCGCCGTATTCGCCGTAGGCGATCCCTGGTTTTACAATGAGTACGTGGATGGCAGAAAGCTGCCGCCGGAATACGAAAACTACCAGGCCGCTACAGACCTGGTGAACTGGTTGATTAAACAGGCTAAAAAATAAGTCCATGGTCCATTATCCATGGACCATAGATTACAAAGCACAACATATCATACAAGTATAGGTCATGGACTATCAGCCATGGACCAGGGACTAAAATAATGTCATGATGAAACAATTGTCTAAAGAACAATTATCAGCACTAAAAAGCAATACAGCTGTACAGATACCGGAAGCCTCCCATTTGCAGCTGCCGGAAAAGGTATTACAGTTTGGTACCGGTGTGCTGTTACGCGGCCTGCCGGATTATTTTATAGACAAAGCCAATAAAGCCGGCATATTCAACGGCAGGGTGGTGATCGTAAAGTCCACCGGCAAAGGCACTACTGATGCTTTTGCAGAGCAGGATGGCTTGTACACGCTTTGTGTACGTGGTATTGAGCAGGGGCAGCAGGTAGAAGAAAATATCCTGAACGCATCTATCAGCCGTGTATTAAGCGCAGCAGCAGAATGGCCGGCCATCTTACAATGCGCGGAAAATCCGGATATGCAGGTGATCATATCCAATACTACGGAGGTAGGCATCACCCTCACGGATGATAACGTACATGCCGCGCCACCGGCCTCTTTCCCGGGTAAATTACTGGCCTTCTTGTACCACCGTTACCAGCATTTTAACGGCGCAGCAGATAAAGGTATGGTCATTATTCCCACGGAGCTGATCGTGGACAATGGTAAAAAGTTAAAGGATATAGTTTTAGAGCTGGCTGCCCGTAATAGTTTGCCGGAAGCTTTTACCAGCTGGGTAGCGCAGTCAAATTATTTCTGCAGCTCGCTGGTAGACCGTATTGTGCCCGGAGCATTACCTGCAAAAGAGCAGGAGGCCATGCAGCAGGAGCTGGGTTATAAAGATGAGCTCATGATCATGTCGGAAGTTTACCGTTTATGGGCCATTGAAACCGGCAGCGATCTGGTAAAACAACGTTTAAGCTTCAGTGAAGCAGACAACGGTGTAGTGCTGGCGCCGGACATCAATGTATTCCGGGAGCTGAAGCTGCGCCTCCTGAACGGTACCCATACTTTTAGCTGCGGACTGGCAGTGCTGGCTGGTTTTACTACAGTACGCCAGGCCATGGAAGATGCGGATATGGAAGCCGCCATTGCCACGCTCATGTTACAGGAAATGGTACCGGCTATTACTGATATTTATATCACTGCTGCAGCAGCCACACAGTTTGCACATAGTGTGCTGGACCGCTTCCGTAATCCGCACCTCGCGCACCAGTGGATCAGCATCACTATGCAATACACCTCTAAAATGAAGATGCGTAATGTGCCTGTATTGCTGCGCCATTACAGCCGCACGCAGGAAGCGCCGCAGCTGATGGCATTAGGCTTTGCTGCCTACCTGCTGTTTATGCGCAGTGAGCAAACAGCAGAAGGGGAGTACAAAGGCACTGCAAACGGCAAGGCATACACGATAACAGACGATCATGCGGGCTGGTACCATGCCCAGTGGAAAAGCCTGGAACCTGGCGTGCTGGTGAGAACTGTGTTAAGCAATACCGCGCTGTGGGGTACGGATCTTACGGAGCTGAAAGGTTTTGCCACCGCGGTTACCAATATGCTCTCCGCCCTGTTACAGGAAGGCGCGGGCAGCCTGCTGAAAAAAGTTAATCATGTTAAGATGAGTGTATAAATTAATAAAGTATGAAAAAGTTCCTGGATGAGCATTTCCTATTAAACACAGCCACTGCTCAGCGATTATACCATGAGTATGCGAAAGAAATGCCGGTGATCGATTACCACTGCCACCTGCCGCCCGTACAAATAGCAGCGGATATGCAGTTTGAGAATTTAACACAGGCCTGGTTATACGGCGATCACTATAAGTGGAGGGCCATGCGTACCAACGGCGTGCATGAAAGTTACTGCACCGGTAATAAGCCGGATTGGGAAAAATTTGAGCAATGGGCCGCCACCGTACCCTATACTTTACGTAACCCGCTTTACCACTGGACGCACCTGGAGCTGCAGCGTTACTTTGATGTGAACGAAGTGCTCAATCCATCTTCTGCTGCCAGGATCTACGACGAGTGTACAGAAAAGCTGCAGGGCCCTGATTTCTCCGTACGCAACCTGCTGCGGAAAATGAAAGTAGCGCTGGTATGTACTACAGACGATCCGGTAGATACGCTGGAATACCATCAGCAGCTGAAAAAAGAAGGCTTCGAAATCCCCATCCTGCCCGCATTCCGCCCGGATGCTTCTATGAATGTGGATGATCCGGTAAAATATAATCAATACCTGGAAAAGCTGGGAAAGGCTTCTGATGTTACCATCAATACCTACCAGGACCTGCTGGATGCGCTGCGTAACCGGCACGATTTCTTTGCCGCTAATGGCTGCTCCGTATCAGACCATGGTATTGAAGAAATTTATGCAGATGATTTTACCGGTACGGAAATAGCGGCCATCTTCAAAAAAATAAGAGGGGGCGCCGCACTGTCACGGGAGGAGAACCGCAAGTTTAAATCCGCATTGCTGCTGGAGCTGGCAGAGTGGGACTGGGAAAAAGGCTGGGTGCAGCAATACCACCTGGGCGCTTTGCGTAATAACAATTCCCGCATGCTGCGCCAGCTGGGGCCTGATACCGGCTGGGATTCCATCGGAGATTTTTCACAGGCACGCGCCCTTGCCAGGTTCCTGGATCGTTTGGACGGGCAGGACAAGCTGGCCAAAACCATCCTGTACAACCTGAACCCATCCGATAATGAGCTGCTGGCTACTATGATCGGTAATTTCAATGATGGTTCTGTTGCAGGCAAAGTACAATTTGGTTCTGCCTGGTGGTTCCTGGATCAGAAAGATGGTATGATCAAACAGCTGAACGCCTTATCCAATATGGGTTTGCTGAGCCGTTTTGTAGGCATGCTCACTGATTCACGCAGCTTTTTGTCTTATCCACGCCATGAATATTTCCGCCGTATAGTATGTGAGCTGTTTGGCCAGGAAATTGAAAGCGGCGAGCTGCCGGATGATCTGCCCTGGGTAGGTAAGGTGGTGCAGGACATCTGCTATTTTAATGCACAACAATATTTCAACTGGCAGTTCCTGGAACAACAGGTAGCCATTTCATAACGCATCTTTCACATTGTTTTAAGCTTCCCTTTTTACACGCCGGCCTACGCTGTTGCTTTCCTGTATTGCAGCGGTGTAAGGCCGGTTATCTTTTTGAAGATGCGGCCGAAATGGCTTTGATCAGCGAAGTTACACTCCACGGCAATCTGCGCCAGGTTCTGCTGCGTGTGCCGCAATAACGTGCAGGCGCGGTCTGTCTTTAGCTGGTTTACATATTCACCGATACTTACGCCATACGCTTTCTTAAATGCCCGCACAATATGAAAGGGGCTCATTTGTGTAATGGCTGATAATTCTGCCAGCGCTACCGGTTCCTGCTGTTCATGCAGTATTTCTTTTACCATGCGCAGCCAGCTGGGCACATCGTTATGCAATGCTTTTTCCCGCAGGAATAAAGCCATGCATTCCAGCGTAAGGCCTTCTATCATCAGGTTAGACCAGGCATGGTATTGCTGGAACTCCGCCTGCATTTTATGGATCAGTAGTTTTAATGCCGTGCTTTTTAAGCGGGCAATTTTAGTAAGGGTGAAAGGTCCTGCTTCAAATTTACTGAGCCAGGCCGCATCTATTTCTATATTAAAGCAGCTGGCAGCAGCTACCGGGAATGCATTGCTGTGTGCAATACCCGCCGGGTGAAAAACAATATCTTCCTGTTCGCAGATCAGCTTACCGGAAACAGATTGCTCCTGGTAGCTGCCATGCTGTACATAACAGAGATAGCTGTTTTCATGAAAATGATCGGGCAACGTAGTGTGAACAGGGTAGTTGCTTAAAGTAAGGATCACCCCTTTGGTTTGCACTTTCTTCTGAATGTTGCCATAATAATCCCCCTGGTGTAAGATACTGCGGCTCATAAATGTATTTAATGAATAAAGGTACCAATAGCAAGATAGTAACAAAACCGCAATAACGTACTATCCCGTGCCAATGCGCCATCCTAGCTTTGTGGCATTAAATGCCAACGGATGAACACGCAATTTTTTTTAATAACGGTCTTTTTCCTTCTTATCATGTTACCTGCTAAAGCGCAGCAGCCGGGTGTTTACCGGGAGACGGCTCCGAAGGTCAATAGCTTGGTGCATACGGAGCTGGAAGTGCGTTTTGACAATCACAAAGAGCTGCTGTTTGGTAAGGCCTGGATCACATTACAGCCGTATGCTTATACGGTGAATTCACTTACGCTGGATGCAAAGACTATGCTCATCCACGAGCTGGCCTTAATAAAAGCCGGTAAAAAGCAACCGCTAAAATATACTTATGACAGCGCCCAATTGCACATAAGGCTGGATAAAACTTACCGCCCCGGCGAAAAGTATACCATCTATATTGCCTATACCGCGCAGCCGGCATTGGTTAAATCGCAAGGCAGCAGTGCCATTACCAGCGCCCGCGGTTTATATTTCACGAACCCGGATAGCACTATTCCCGGAAAGCCGGTACAGATCTGGACCCAGGGCGAAACAGAAGCATCCTCCGCCTGGTTTCCCACCATCGATAAGCCCAATCAGAAGATGACCACAGAGATCCGCATGAGGGTGCCTGCTGCTTATACAACCCTCTCCAACGGCCGTTTAGCGGCGCAACATTCCAATGGCGATGGCACCCGTACAGATACCTGGAAAATGGAGCTGCCGCATGCGCCTTACCTGGTAATGATGGCCACCGGTATGTATTACATCTATAAAGACAAATGGAAGAATAAAGAAGTAAGCTATTACGTGGAGCCGGCACAGGCGCCTTATGCAAAAAAGCTGTTTGCCAACACCCCGGAGATGATGAACTTTATTTCCAATACCCTGGGTGTAGACTATCCATGGAATAAATATGCGCAGATCATTGTACGGGATTTTGTGAGCGGCGCCATGGAAAATACTACTGCCACTGTACATGGCGATTTCACTTACCAGAACGACCGGCAGCTGATCGATGACCGCGTTTGGGACGGCAACATTGTACATGAGCTGTTTCACCAGTGGTTTGGCGATTATGTAACCACGGAAAGCTGGAGTTACCTTACCGTGAATGAATCTTTTGCCAACTACAGCGAAACCCTGTGGCAGGAATACAAATACGGCCAGGATGCCGGTGATTACACCAACAACAAAGCGTTGGAAATATACCTGGATGGCGGCCCGGCAGACGAACAAAAGAACCTGGTGCGTTTTTATTACGATACGCAGGAAGATGTGATAGACCGCGTTACTTACCAGAAAGGCGGCCGTATCCTGCACATGCTGCGCAACTACCTGGGTAAGGAAGTGTTTTACAAAGGCCTGCGCCTGTACCTTACGCAGAACGCCTTTAAAACAGGAGAAGTGCAGCAGCTGCGTTTAGCCCTGGAAGAAGCTAGCGGACTGGATCTTAACTGGTTCTTTAACCAATGGTACTATGGCAGCGGACATCCTTACCTGGACATTCAGTATAACTGGGACGCTGCTACGAAAACACAAACCGTGTATGTACAGCAAACACAGGCCGGTAAAATATTTACTCTTCCTTTCGCCATTGATATATATACTAACGGGAAAAAAGAACGCCACGAAGTATGGATGAAGCAAAAAGCGGATACTTTCCGCTTTGCTTTGCCCACCCGCCCGGAGCTGGTGAATGTAGATGCAGATAAAGTATTGATCGCGGTAAAAACAGATCATAAATCTTTGCAGGAATATGCCTGTCAGTATTTTCATGCCCCCCTGTACATGGACCGCCTGGAAGCCATTCAAAAAACAGCAGCCGTACAGCAGGATGCTGATGCCCGCAAAGTATTGGTAGCCGCCTGTAAAGATAAATTCTTCCGCCTGCGCATTACCGCCATGGATTCGCTGAACATGCAGCAGCCGGAAGTAAAAGCTGCTGCACTGCCGGTATTACTGAACCTGGCCAGGACAGACAGTTTTACCCTGGTGCAGGCCGCGGCCATCAAAGCCATTGGCAGGCTGAAAGACACTACTTACATGCCCCTGTTCCGGGAAAAAATAAACAGCCGTTCCTATGGCGTACAGGCAGCTGCGCTAAGCGCCATGGCAGCCGTGAATATGCCGGAAGCAAAACGTTACGCCGCCATGCTGGAAAAAGACAGTAAAGATTATTTAAACTGGGCGCTGGCTGCGGTGTACGTAATGTCCGGCGATACCACAAAGCTGGATTTCTTCAGCCGCACGCTGGACAGCATGTTCACTAATATGAAATCGCGCGTAGTAGTGGGTTATCTGAAGCTGCTGGAACAAACCAGCGATAATGTTACGTTCACTGACAACTTTGAAAAAGCGCTGAAACATGTGCGTGATTATAAACCCTATCATTTGCAGGGCCGGTTTGTACCCATCCTGCAATCCATAAAGGACCGGAAAACTGCCGCACACCTGGATACCCAGGCCAATATGGCAAGCGCCGCTATTAAAGAAATGACCGCGCCGTGAAATGATAATGTAAAAGGTAATGCAGCTGCTATTGGCTGCATTACCTTTTCATAATCCTACTCCTTACTTCGTTTCTGCCCAATCATCATTGCAAACAACATCACACCCACTCCTGCCCATTGCAGCAGCGACATGTTTTCCTTTAACACCAGGTGCGCCGTAACTACCGCCACCGGCAGCTCTGCTGTCATGAGTATAGCGCCCAGCACTACACCGGTTTTCGGGATCCCGGCAGCAAACAGCAAAGGCGGAATAATAGTCCCAAAGAAAGCAAGGAACAGGGCCCATTTGGCTAAGCCCATTGATAACTGCCCGTCAAATAAAAAATGAGGCCTGGCAATTATAAAGATGATGATCGTGGACCCCGTCATCATCAGCGCGCTCTTTTTTAATGCCGGCAAGGTATTGCCTACCCGCCCGCTGGCCACTACATAAATGCCGTAAACAGCAGCGGAACCCATGGATAACAGGATGCCTTTCAGCGACAATGTTCCCCGTGCATCAGCTACCCCGCTGGCCATTACTGTACCAGCCATGATCAGCAGCATGGCCGCCAGCTGCAGCGCTGCAGGCCGTTTCCGGAAAAATGCCCATTCCAGCAGCATGCTGATCCAGGTAAATTGCATCAGGAAAATAATAGCTACGGAGGCGGGGATCCATTTAACAGACAAGTAATATAAATGCGTGCATAACCCAATGGTGGTGCCGGCCAGCAGCACCGGCCATACAGGCCCCCGGCCCCCTTCCCGCTTACGGGTCAGTATATATAATAACCATAAAACGCACATACCCAAACAAGCCTGGGAGCCGGAAATATCGCCGGTGGCATAACCTTCCTGGTAGGCAACTTTTACAAAAGTAGAGAGGATGCCGAAGCAGCAGGCCCCGGCAAAAACCATGATAATATATTTGAGCATTGAATAAAAAACATTGTAATGCACTGCCACAAAGCCTTTCACAGCCTTGGTAAAGCGCGGTGAATAAACCGGATCTAAAAAAGGAAGGGCAGGGGATTACAGCACCGGCATTAGCTGCCGGCTATAAATAGAAAGTAACAGGGAGCCTGTACTTATTTGCCTGCCTTTGTATAAGGCGGCGGGGGAGGGGTGGAAAAGCTGCCAATGGCGTTCAGGCGGGCAGCAGTAAGGTGAAATATTCCGGGCAAAGTCATATCAAAAAATTAATCCGTATAAAAATACGCAATTTATTAGCTAAATTTTATCGTTCAAATATATTGTAATTTCGCGCCGATGGATAAAGTTGATATTAAAGAGCTGGCAAAGGACCTGAAATTGTCCACATCAACCGTGTCAAGAGCTTTCCGGGGCAATAGCGATATCAATGCGCAAACAAAAGAGCGCATCCTGGCCCGCGCACGGGAGCTGAACTACCAGCCGAACCTCTATGCCAGCAACCTGCGGGAGAAAAAGAGTAATACTATTGCCATCATTGTACCGGAGCTGGCCAACGATTTCTTTTCACAGGCCATCAAAGGGATTGAGCGGGTAGCAAGGGAAAAGGGTTATCATTCGCTGATCTACGTTACGGATGATGAATACCAGCTGGAAGTTTCCATTATCAATGATCTCTCCAATGGCCGGGTAGATGGCATTATTATGTCGGCCTCCGGTGAGGCCAAAGATCATAATTACCTGAAACAGCTGAAAAAGAGGCATATGCCCCTGGTATTTTTTGACCGGGTGTATGATGATATAGATGTAGCCAAGGTAACTACCAACGATTATGAAAGCAGCTTTAATGCCACCAGGCACCTGGTAGCAGCCGGTTGTAAGAAGATCGTTTTCCTGGTGATCAACAAAAGCCTGTCTATCGGTAACGTACGTATGCAGGGGTATGTGGATGCGCTGGCAGCAGAAGGCATTCCCTTTAACAAAGACCTGGTGATAGATTGCAGCAATGATCATAAAAAAAGCTACAATATCATCTCCAAAGTTTTAACCACCATAAAACCGGATGGGGTGTTTGCCGCTGTAGAGCGCCTGGCCATTGTGAGTTATTATGTTTGCCAGGATCTGAATATCAACATCCCAAAAAAAGTAAAGATCATCAGTTTTTCCAGCCTGGAAATTGCACCGCTGTTAAGTCCTTCGCTCACCACCATCACGCAACCCGCACGGGACCTGGGTGTGCACGCTGCGCAGCTGCTGTTCAAATCACTGGAAAGTGGTGCGCCGGTACAGGATCACGTAGTGCTGAAGTCTAAGATCATTCCGCGGAAATCTACCAGTTCCTGAACGGATTTAAAATTTTTTTTGCAGTTCCGGAAATTCATTTACTTTAGCGGCATCGTTATGTAATATTTTTTTACCACGTTTCGGGAACGTTCCCGGTATCGTTCCCGGGCTTAACTAAACTGAACAAAAATTTCACAGGATGCAAAAACTACGCCTTCTCAAGTATTTATTACTGTTGTGCTTTATGGCGTGTTCCCTTATCACCTATGCACAAACAGGTAATATCAGCGGAAAGGTGACCGACGAAACAGGTCAGCCGCTACCCGGAGCCACCGTGTTCATTAAGGGAACTAATCAGAATACCATCGCAGGCCCGGATGGCAGTTTCAAATTGCCGGTTACCAGCGGTAATGTTATTGTAGTAATAAGAATGATCGGTTATCAGCCCATAGAGCGGCCTTTCACCATTAACGGCGCATTGCAGCAGGATTTCCAGCTCAGCGCAGATACCCGGGGACTGAATGAAGTAGTGGTAGTAGGGTATGGTACCCAAAAGAAAAGCGACCTTACCGGATCTATCACCGCCATCAGCTCCAAAGATTTTAATAAAGGTACTGTTACCACACCGGAACAGCTGATCACCGGCAGGGTAGCAGGCGTGCAAATCTCTTCCAACGGCGGTGCACCGGGCGCCGGTAGTAAGATCCGCATCCGTGGCGGTTCTTCCCTGAATGCCAGCAACGATCCGCTGATAGTGGTAGATGGAGTGCCGTTGGATAACGCCGAAGTAAAAGGTACCTCCAACCCCTTAAGCTTCATTAACCCCAATGATATTGAAACCTTCAATATCCTGAAAGATGCTTCTGCAACAGCTATCTATGGTTCACGCGCTTCCAATGGTGTGATCATCATCACCACCAAAAAAGGAAAAGTAGGGGATCAGCTGCGTGTGAACTTCAGCACCATCAACTCCCTGTCGCAGAAAGAAGGTATTGTGCCGGTATTATCTGCAGACCAGTTCCGCCAGGTAGTGAACGAGCATGGTACCGCTGCGCAGAAAGCATTGCTGGGCACCGCCAATACCAACTGGCAGGATGCTATTTACCGCACTGCTTTTAGTACGGATAATAACCTGAACCTTAGCGGCGCTTTGAAATCACTGCCCTACCGCGTATCAGTAGGTTTTACAAACCAGGATGGTATCCTTAAAACCTCCAGCATGCGCCGCCAGTCTGCCAGTATCAGCTTAAGCCCGCACCTGTTGGATGATCATTTAAAAATAGACCTGAATGTAAGAGGCGCTATCACCAACAACCGTTTTGCAGACCAGGAAGCCATTAATGCTGCCGTGGCTTTTGATCCCACGCAACCCATTCACACAACAAATGCATTTGGTAACTATTTTGAATGGCTGGATCCTACCACCAATAACACCGCGCCTAACACGCTGGCTACCCGCAACCCTTTGAGCATGCTGGAGCTGAAGAATGATAAAGGCGAAGTAAAAAGAAGCCTGGGTAATATCGCATTCGATTATAAATTTCATTTCCTGCCGGAATTAAGAGCTAACCTGAACCTGGGTTACGATGTATCCAAAACAGAAGGTCGTACCCTGGTACCGGCTAATGCAGGTAACTTATTTAACCGCGGCGGTATGAATAAACCTTATTCACAAACGCGCAATAACAAACTGCTGGATTTTTACCTGAACTATGCAAAAGACCTGAAAGGCATCAGCAGCCGTATTGATGTAACAGGTGGTTACTCTTACCAGGATTTCATCCGTACAGAACCAACTTACGCTGATCTGAACGCAAAAGGAGATACCATCAACGCCGCCGGTGTACCATTCAAAACACAGAATACCTTAGTATCATTTTTCGGAAGATTGAATTATACCTTGCTGGACCGCTACCTGTTAACAGTTACCATACGCCGCGACGGATCATCCCGTTTCCGGCAGCACTGGGGTACTTTCCCTTCAGCAGCACTGGCCTGGCGTATTAACCAGGAAGCTTTCCTGAAAAATTCCAAAACCGTTTCTGACCTGAAACTGCGTGTAGGCTATGGTGTTACAGGCCAGCAGGATTTTGCCGGACTCTTAACGGATTATCCTTACCTGCCCCGTTATACCCTCAGTGATCCTACTGCGCAATATCAGTTTGGTAACAGCTATTACCTTACCCTGCGCCCGGAAGGTTATGATGCCAACATCAAATGGGAAGAAACAAAAACCTACAACGCCGGCCTGGACTTCGGTTTCCTGAATAACCGTATTTCCGGCAGCGTGGATTATTATGTAAAGAAAACAAAAGACCTGCTGAGCGTAATACCGGTAGCAGCCGGCTCCAACCTTACCAACCAGCTGCTTACCAACGTAGGTAACATTGAAACAAAAGGTATTGAGTTCACCCTGAATGCTACGCCCATCAGCACCAAAGACTTTAGCTGGGATGCAGGTTTTAACTTCACCTACAATACCATAAAGATCACTAACCTTACCAAGGTACAGGATCCCAAGGCGCAGGGCATACCCATAGGTACTATTTCCGGCGGTACCGGTAACACGGTTGAGATCCACTCTGTAGGTTACGCACCCTTCTCTTACTATGTATACAAACAAGTGTATAAAGATGGTAAACCGGTAGAAGGGCAGTATGAAGACCTGAATAAGGACGGGCAGATAACACAGGATGACCGTTACCGTTATAAATCACCCAATCCTAAATTCCTGTTAGGATTCAACTCACAGTTCGGTTATAAAAGCTGGAACCTGGGATTCTCTTTACGCGGCAGCATTGGCAACTATGTATATAACAATGCCAGCTCCAACAACGGCGCTTACCGCAACTTCTCTTACCAGAACTACCTGGCCAACATGTCAACCAGCATAAATGAAACCGGTTTTGCAGTGAACCAGTATTTCTCTGATTATTACGTAGAAAATGCTTCTTTCCTGCGCATGGATAACCTGAGCCTGGGTTATAACTTCAAACACCTGTTAAGGGATAAGGTAAACCTGCGTGTATCCGCCACCGTACAAAACCTGTTCGTGATCACCGGTTACAGCGGCCTGGATCCTGAATTGGGGAATGATAAAGTGGGCACCACCAATGTAGGCGAAGGTATAGACAATAAGTTCTATCCCCGTCCCCGCGTGTATTCCCTGGGTGTGAATCTTGATTTTTAATTGACCAAAACCGGAAAAAATGATAAAGCAATATATCAATAAATGGGTAGTGGCCGGCTGTGTGAGTATGACCTTACTGGCAGGATCCTGCACCAAAGACCTGGACCGTGTGCCGTTCTACGATCAAACATCGGCCAGTGTATATAACGATTTTAAGAATTACAAATCCATCCTGGCCAAGCTGTATGCAGGTTATGCTATCAGCGGTCAGCAAGGGCCTGCAGGCAAACCGGACCTTACCGGTATTGACGAAGGTTTTTCCAACTACATCCGCCAGTACTGGTCCGCACAGGAGCTGTCTACAGATGAAGCAGTAATATCCTGGAACGACGGTACTTTGTCGGACTATCACAAAATGACCTGGACCTCCAGCAATGAATTTATTAAAGCTACATACGATCGTATCTTCTACGAAATAGTCGTGTGTAATGAGTTCATTCGTGAAACAACAGACGATAAGCTGAGTAGCCACAGCATCAGCGGCACAGACCTGGAAGAGGCAAAACACTTCCGCGCAGAAGCACGTTTCTTAAGAGCCCTGGCTTACTGGCATGCGCTGGACCTGTTTGGTAACGTGCCTTTTTCTACAGAAACAGATGAGGTGAGCGCATCCTTTTTTCCAAAACAGATCAACCGCACCGACCTGTTCAATTACATAGAAGCAGAGCTGAAAGCTATTGATGCTGACCTGGTAGATGCCCGCCAGAATGAGTATGGCCGCGCAGATAAAGCCGCTGCCTGGACCCTGCTGGCAAAGCTGTACCTGAATGCAGAAGTATATATTAAACAACCGAAATACACGGAAACCATTGCTTATTGCACTAAAGTGATTAGTGCAGGATATGCACTGTCAGACGAATACCGTAAGCTGTTCCTGACAGATAACAACACCTCTCCTGAGATCATTTTCCCCATCACGTTTGATGGCATCCGCACCAAAACCTACGGCGGCATGACCTTCCTGGTGCATGCAGCAGTAGGCGGCAGCATGCCCGCAGCCAGCTTTGGCATTAACGGCGGATGGGCCGGTTTGCGTACTACCAAAGCTTTTGTAGGACAGTTTGCCGATCCTTCCGGCAACACGGACAAACGCGCCATGTTCTACACCAGCGGGCAAAACCTGGAGATCAACGACATCTTTACATTTACCGATGGTTATGCCATTGGCAAGTACCGTAACGTAAGCAGCACAGGTGTGCACGGCTCTGACCAGACAGGCGATTTTCCGGATACGGATTACCCGATGTTCCGCCTGGCAGATGTGTACCTGATGTATGCAGAAGCAGTAGTGCGCGGCGGTACCGGCGGCAGTGCTGCAACAGCCCTGCAATATGTGAACGACTTACGTACACGTGCCTACGGAAATGCTAATGGTATTATTACGGCGCCACAGCTTACACAGGATTTCATTCTTGCAGAAAGAGGCCGTGAGCTGTTCTGGGAAGGACAGCGCAGAACAGACCTGATCCGCTTTGGTAAATTTACCGGCAGCAGCTACCTGTGGCCCTGGAAAGGCAATGTGAAGGAAGGCAAGGCAGTGGATGATTACCGCACATTGTATCCCATTCCTGCTGCTGACAGAACTGCAAATCCGAATTTGGAACAAAACACAGGATATTGATTCAATTACGAATTGGCAATTACGACCCCGCCAAGGCGGTGCATGAATGCCATTGAAAATAATCATGATATGAATAATTGCGAATAGAGTACTACGTGGAGGCAGATTGTTTATTGTGAAGGTTGCAACACAATCGCGTTATTTAATCGCTGCATTTTAATTCGTAATTCGTAATTGATAATTCGTAATTTAAGAACAGAGTTTTACATGAAACAGCTTTGTCTAATAATCGTACTATTTCTAACCGTAACTACTTCCTCTGCACAGCTGCCGCCGCTGGAGCGCATCGAGCCCGCATCCTGGTGGGCAGGGATGCAGCAGCCCTTCCTGCAGTTAATTGTACATGGGGATAAGATAGCGGAACGTAATGTGCAGCTGGAATACCCCGGCGTAACCTTAAAGGAGGTGCATAAGGTAGAAAATCCAAACTACCTGTTTGTAGACCTGGATATTACCACGGCCGCTAAACCGGGTACTTTTAAGCTCCGGTTTACCAGACCCGGCGCAAAGGAGATCAGCTATAACTATGAGCTGAAAGCCCGTAACCATGCAGCAAAAGCGCAGGGCATCACCAATAAGGACCTGGTATATCTTATAATGCCGGACCGTTTTGCCAATGGCGATAAAAGCAACGACATTGTAAAAGGTATGCAGCAAACCACCCTCAACCGGGATTCTATGTATTACCGGCACGGCGGCGATCTGCAGGGCATTATTGATCACCTGGATTATCTGCAGGACTTGGGCATTACCACGTTGTGGCTAAACCCTGTACTGGAAAACGACCAGCCTTCCGCATCCTATCACGGTTATGCCGCTACGGAAAATTACCGCATTGACCGCCGTTATGGTAACAACGAGCTGTATAAAAAACTAACAGACGAGCTGCATAAGCGCGGCATGAAAATGATCCAGGACCTGGTGCATAATCACATTGGCAGCCGTCACTGGACCATGCTGGACCTGCCTTCCAAAGACTGGGTACATCAATGGCCGGAATTTACCCGCTCTAATTTCAAGGAGCAGCCCATCTTTGACCCCTACGCAGCACAAGCCGATAAAAAGCTCATGACCGATGGCTGGTTCGATCTTCACATGCCGGACATGAACCAGGTGAACCCTTACGTGCGTAATTATTTTACACAAAGCCATATCTGGTGGATAGAATATGCAGGTGTGGATGGTTTCCGCCTGGATACCTACGGTTATAACGATGCCGGGTATATGAAAGAGTGGGCGGAGGCCATGAAAAAAGAATATCCCCAGCTTACTTTCTTTGGCGAAACCTTTGTGCATGGCGTGCCTAACCAGGCCGTGTTTACACAAGGCAATACCCTTAACCATGGCTTTGATACGGAATTACAGGGTGTAACGGACTTCCAGTTCCTCTGGGCTGTTTCAGACCTGGTGAATGGCAAAACCAAAGCGCAGGACGGCGTTACCGGCCTGTATAATATGCTGTCCAATGATTTTGTATACCAGGATGCTACCCGTAACGTGATCTTCCTGGATAATCATGACCTGAGCCGTTTCTTTTCCGTTACCAACGAAAACATTGCTAAGTATAAGATGGCGCTGGCCTGCATGCTGACCACCCGTGGTATTCCGCAGCTTTATTACGGCGCAGAAATATTAATGAAGAATTTCTGTAATCCCGATGGCCTGGTGCGGGAAGATTTTAAGGGCGGATGGGCAGGTGATAGCGTGAACAAGTTCAGCGCTGCCGGCCGTACTGCTGCAGAGAACGAAGTGTTTGACTACCTGCGTAAGCTGGCTAATTACCGCAAACAGAACGAAGTGCTGCAAACCGGTAAGCTGATGCAATATGTACCGGAAAACGGGATATATGTGTATTTTCGTTACAACAACGGCAAAACCGTGATGGTGATCCTGAATGCAAATGACACTCCCCAAAGCCTGGCTGCTGCAAGATTTACAGAACGGATCAATGGGTTTAGCAAAGCCCTGGACATTATCACCGGTAAAGAACAATCCATAACAGATACCATCAGCGTCCCGGCGAATACCACGCTGGTGCTGGAATTAAAATAATCAGAACGCTGAATGCCAAATGCCGGACGCTGCAACAGCACAAGGGAATTGAAAATAGCGTTTGGCGTTTGGTATTCAGCGTTCTTTAATTACCGTTGCCGCATAGCAATAAACATTAACAACAAAACACAGGCAGTTTTATGCTTTCCGCTTTCTGCCTTCAGCTTTTTTATGATCCAAGCATGTATTTTTGATCTCGATGGTGTAATAGTAGATACAGCCGTGTATCACTACAAATCCTGGAAGAAACTGGCCCAGGAGCTGGAATTTGATTTTACCGAAGCACAGAACGAAAAGCTGAAAGGCCTTAGCCGCATGCGTTCCCTGCAGCTGATCCTGGAATGGGGCGGGGTAGATAAAACGCCGCTGGAACAGCAGGAGCTGGCCACCCGCAAGAACGACTGGTATGTAGCAATGATCAACCGCATGACGCCGCAGGACATATTACCCGGCGTAGAGGCATTCCTGCAGCAGGCACGGGCTGCCGGTTTAAAAACCGGATTAGGTTCTGCCAGCAAAAATGCAGGCCTCATCCTGGAAAAGACAGCGTTATTACACCTCTTTGATGCGATCGTGGACGGCAATACCGTTACCGCATCCAAACCTGATCCCGAAGTATTTCTCCAATGCGCCAAACTATTAAATATATCACCCGCACATTGTGTGGTATTTGAGGATGCCATTGCCGGCATAGCAGCAGCCAAAGCCGCCGGCATGAAAGTCATTGGCATAGGGGATTCCACCATACTGCAAGGCGCAGATGAAGTGATCCCCGGGTTAGATCATATGAATCTTGGAAAGCTTAAAGCATAAAGCAGAAAGCGCAAAGCATAAAGCATAAAGCAGAAAGCTGGAATGCAGCAAAACATAATAAGCTTTATGCTTTATCCTTTCTGCTTTCAGCTCAAAAAAACAAAAATGAAGCAGTACATCAAAACAGATGAATGGAATATCATCGAAGAAGGATTTGATCCCCATCGCAATAAAATATCTGAAAGCCTTTTCAGTATTGGCAATGGCCGTATGGGCCAGCGCGCCAACTTTGAAGAAGCCTACTCCGGTGAAACACTGTCCGGCAATTATGTAGCCGGTGTGTATTATCCCGATAAAACCCGCGTGGGATGGTGGAAGAACGGTTATCCCGAATATTTTGCCAAAGTGCTGAATGCCGCCAACTGGATCGGTATAGATATACGTATAAATGATGAGGTGCTGGATCTGCACACCTGCACGGTGAGCAATTTCCGTCGGGTGCTGAATATGAAGGCCGGTTACCTGGAACGTTCCTTTACAGCCACCCTTAACAGCGGCAAACAGGTGCGCGTGCACACACAGCGTTTCTGCAGCATTGCAGATGATGAAGCAGGCGCCATCCGTTACCGCATTACCCCGCTGAACTTTGACGGCCAGCTTACCATCACGCCTTTTATAGACGGTGATGTAAAGAACCAGGATGCTAACTATGACGAAAAATTCTGGGAAGAGGTAAGCCGTGAAGCCACCAGCCAGGGCTCTTTCCTGACCCTGCGCACCAGGAAAACGGGTTTTGATGTATGCACCGGTATGCAATTCAAAGTTTGCAGGGAAGGCGTGGAAGTAGCATCCCCGGCCCTTCCGGTAGAAGCAGAAAAATACGTGGCTGGCCGTGTAGTGGTATCCGTGAGTGCTAACCAGGAGATCACCATTTTTAAATATGCCGCTAATCTTTCTTCAGAGAATCATGCAAGGGAAGATCTTATAGGCGCCTGCAAACAGGTGATAGCGCACATTTACGCCAAAGGTTTTGACCGCATGCTGGAAGAGCAGGCGGCAGCATGGGCCGCCAAATGGGAGGAGAGTGATATTATCATCACCGGTGACGCAGCCGCGCAGCAGGGCATCCGTTTCAATATTTT
>NZ_JAGXJN010000377.1 GCF_019091455.1 Chitinophaga sp. GbtcB8 | reverse complement strand
CTCCTTATTTATTCTTCACTAAATTGTTATAGGAACAAAAAATAATTAACTCTGAGCACTCAATGTTTTACAGTGGATTATCTTTCAACCAGGTGTTGGTATCAGGATTCCTATTAAAATTCAGAGTCATGTTCTTGCTTAAGTCAACAACAAGTAGCTCTATTTTGTCATTAGTGTTACATTAAAGATCATGATTATATCAATCCACATACTCCAAAGGGTTCAGTCATTTATCCAA
>NZ_JAGXJN010000376.1 GCF_019091455.1 Chitinophaga sp. GbtcB8 | reverse complement strand
CCCTATTTTACCGGTGGGGCCAGCATTTCCTACTACAATCCCTACGCATACCTGGATGGTAAAAAATATTATCTACAGCCCCTGCGTACTGAAGGGCAGGGCTCTGCCCAATACCCGGACCGCATGCCTTACAGCCTGGTAGCCCCTGCTTTTGTGGTGGGCGGCGGTGTTAAGTATAATGTATCCCGTAGTGGGAACCTCGGCCAGGAGCTGCTATACCCTTTTACCGGGGCAGACG
>NZ_JAGXJN010000375.1 GCF_019091455.1 Chitinophaga sp. GbtcB8 | reverse complement strand
AGGAACAAAAGGTGCAAGTGCTACCTATGTGGAGAAGAAGGCCACTTCGCTAAAGAATGCCCAAACGACAGGCAAAACATAAAAAGAGTAGCCATGTTCGAACAATTGGACCTCCGAGAAGATTATGAAATTATTTCGGTCCAGGAAGGCGAAGATCAGAGCGACGCAATTTACTCAATCTCAGAAGGAGAAGATGTGGAGGATCTTCACCATGGTATACATTCCTTCACTCATAGAA
>NZ_JAGXJN010000374.1 GCF_019091455.1 Chitinophaga sp. GbtcB8 | reverse complement strand
GCTGCCACTACCTGTTTTTGTATGTTGTAATGATACGGATCAATCCCGGCTGCCGGTTGAGGAAAGGTGCATGCTGTAATGGTAAGAAACAGGAGCGGTAATAACAATAAACGCATGGCAAAGCTTGGATTTTGTAGAACTAAGGTACTACTAACAGCAGTTAGAAGCAAGTAGCCGAACTCAGCCAAAAAGGAAAGAATCTTATCAGGAGGCGCGGTCTTATACAGCAACCACAAAC
>NZ_JAGXJN010000373.1 GCF_019091455.1 Chitinophaga sp. GbtcB8 | reverse complement strand
CCTATCAGGTGTTCTGAAAGCCATATGGTGCACGGGACCCTTGCCTGGCAGGGCTTTCAAGCTTGCCCGTGAGCAAAGGATGTCAATATAATTACCCGGTTTATCTGTAGCCGCAAAGCGGAAACGGATGCCTTTTTCTGCTATCAGCTTATGATCCAGCTGTTCGGTAAGCAAACCTGCGGTACGTTCATAGCCGTCTTCCCATATTTCTACATTGTAAAAACCTTAGATGGCATAT
>NZ_JAGXJN010000372.1 GCF_019091455.1 Chitinophaga sp. GbtcB8 | reverse complement strand
GCACGAAAAACCGCCCCGAAAAAGGGCCTGGGCGTCCCACATGTGGGAAACATTGTAGCCGGCGACCCCCCGGAATAAGTTTGGAAAAGGCAGGAGAGTGGAGATAATATGAGTGGTTTTTTAAACACCCGTTATAAAAAAGGGGTAATTTTTTCTGCCCGCTCCCCCCAAGGGGCCTTTATGGGAACGCCCCTAGAAGAAAGCCGTTTTTCAGACCTTATGATTTCAGATGCTGCAAT
>NZ_JAGXJN010000371.1 GCF_019091455.1 Chitinophaga sp. GbtcB8 | reverse complement strand
TGAATTCATCTTCTTCCCTGTCTGTGTTTGATTGGCTTTGGGAATTTGGGGTTGGCGGTCCCGCCCCCGGCCCGCAGCCTACACACACTTTAACACACCCGGCCACTACGGGGTAAGGTTAACCATGGTAATCCCCGCAGGGCCAACCTCTATGAAAGTGTTCAGCTACCAGGAAATTGATATTCTCCCCATATGGGACCTTGGCGTGCAGCACCCCTTGTGCCGCAACAATTGCCCCA
>NZ_JAGXJN010000370.1 GCF_019091455.1 Chitinophaga sp. GbtcB8 | reverse complement strand
GTTCGTTTCAGAAATAAGCTGGCGAAGGCGGTTGCAACTGGACAATTTGAGATTAATTGCTTTATAACCCTTCAGCGGGCGCAGATAATCATTTGTACCATCGCCATGCGGGGTAAAACCTGTAGGTACATCAATATAACAGCTGGACACGGCATAAATGAGGTGATAAGCTGTATCAAAACAGTTCATGCTGCATTGTGCAATAAGCAGCACATTATAAACACGGTCTTCTTTTAACT
>NZ_JAGXJN010000369.1 GCF_019091455.1 Chitinophaga sp. GbtcB8 | reverse complement strand
ATCGGCCCGGTGCTGGCGTGCTTGCCAGGTACCCTCAGCAAAAGGCCGCTGTGCATGGGCGGATAATACAGTGGCCAGGGCGCAGCATAGGTAGGCAAGGAAGGATGGTAACTTTATCATAGCCAGTTATTCTATCAGTTTAGTAGACAAATGAAGGAAAATGTGCGGACATAGGTAAATGATCTGGTATGCAAATGTGCAGATAAACGGGTGAAATGGATAGAAGGTTAAATGTAAGG
>NZ_JAGXJN010000368.1 GCF_019091455.1 Chitinophaga sp. GbtcB8 | reverse complement strand
TGTGTTAGTGACACTCGAGGCTATGTTTAAGGAGGTAAACGACGCGCTTGCTGATGGCGAGCGCATCTACATCCGGGGTTATGGTTGATTCACCACTAAAAAGAGAGCCGCCAAGATTGGCCGTAACATTAAAAAGAATGTGGCTGTGGAGAACCCAGAGCACTACATTCCAGCCTTTAAGCCGTCGAAAGAATTTGTTGCAGAAGTAAAGAAGCTTAAAAGTTCTTAATTTTGCAGCC
>NZ_JAGXJN010000037.1 GCF_019091455.1 Chitinophaga sp. GbtcB8 | reverse complement strand
CCCGGCCATTGCGCATGGTATTGCGGAGCATGTAGGCTCCATAGAACCCGGCAAGCTGGCCGACCTGGTGTTGTGGAGGCCCGCGCTGTTCGGCGCAAAGCCGGAAATGATCATCAAAGGCGGTATGATAGCTGCCAGTAAAATGGGCGATCCCAATGCAGCCATTCCCACGCCGCAACGGGTGATTTACCGGCATATGTTTGGCGCGCACGGCAAGGCGCTGCTGCATACCAGCGTAACCTTTGTATCCAAGATCTCTTTGCAGAAGAACATTGCGCAGGAATATGGTTTGCAAAAACCTTTGCTGGCAGTAAGCGGCTGCCGCAGCATTTCCAAAAAAGACCTGATCCATAATGATCAAACGCCGGATATAACCGTAAACCCCGAAACATATGAAGTAAGGGTAGATGGGGTGAAGATCACCTGCGAACCTTTGAAGGAGCTGGCTTTGGCGCAACGATATTTCCTGTTCTAAACGGGCCTGGCTAAAAGAATGTAAAATGTAAAATTTTAAATCATAAATGTAAAAGTAGAATGCCGGGAACATAAGTCTGTACCAGGAATCGTAGCATTCTACTTTGACATTTGAAATTTTACATTTATGATTTTACATTCTTTTTAGCCAGCCCCATACCGTGTATATGATCATCGAAGATATTCTGGGCAATACCAGCACTTTATCCATCGGCTCCCGCCAAACGGACCTGCTGCAGCTGCAGTGGTATGAAACCACCCGCCGCATACAGCGCCGGCAAACCGTAAGCGGCCGTGAGCTGGCCCTGCGCCTGTTAAAACAAGGCCAGCGCCTGCAGCAGGGCGATGTTGTTTGGATGGACGATACCACCGCTGTAGTGGTGGATATACTGCCTTGTGAGGTAATAGTAGTAACACCGTCCTCCATGCTGGAAATGGGTACCATTTGTTACGAGATCGGCAACAAACACTTACCCGTTTTTATCCAGGATAATGAAGTGCTGATACCCATGGAGGAACCGCTGTACCGCTGGCTGGAAAGCGCCGGTTATACACCGTTAAAGGCCACCCGCAAGCTAACCAACATGCTGCGCTCCAACGTAACACCGCATAACCATGGAGGGAGCGGGGAGACGTTGTTTCAGAAGATCATGAACCTCACGAAGTGAGAATTATGAATTGTCAATTACGAATTACGAATAGGTTGTGTTTTGTTGATGACATTATTTTGTAATTGATAATCCGTAATTAAAATATATGGCTTCATCCGCTGCATTAACATTCGTAATTCGTAATTAACTCATGCTTCTTTCACTTCTTCATCTTTCGGATCCAACGCTCCCCATCGGCGGCTACACCCATTCCAATGGGCTGGAAACCTATGTGCAAGAGGGGTTGGTGTGTAATGCAGCTACCGCAGAGGAGTATATCCGCAGTATGCTGCAATATAACCTGCGGTATAACGATGCGGCCTTTGCCAGCCTGGCCTATGACGCAGCTTTGCAGCAGGACTTTAACGTTTTGTTACAGCTGGATGAAGAATGCACCGCTTTAAAGCTGCCCCGCGAAATACGGCAGGCCAGCCAAAAGCTGGGCGTTCGTTTAATAAAGATCTTTAGCCGGCAGCAGGCCTTTCCATTTATGCAGCAGTATGAACAGGCCATGCAGCAAGGCGCAGCTACGGGTCATTACTGCCTGGTATTTGGCGTATATGCCTGCCTGTTACAGATCCCTAAACCGGATGCTTTGCAGGCGTTTTATTATAATGCCGTGGCGGGTTTGGTTACCAACAGCGTAAAGCTGGTGCCCCTGGGGCAGCTGGACGGACAAGATATTTTACACCGCCTGCAGCCGCTGATGCAGGAGCTGGCCGCCGCCACGCTAACGCCTGACCGTAAATGGCTGGGCTGCTGTAACACGGGTTTTGACATCCGCTGTATGCAGCATGAAAGATTGTATTCAAGATTATATATGTCGTAGATCTATGAGCAGAACATACGTGAAAATAGGCATTGCAGGCCCGGTAGGATCGGGTAAGACCGCCCTCATTGAAAGGCTGTCGCGCAATATGCTGCACCAATATGACCTGGGTGTAATTACCAATGATATTTATACCAAAGAGGATGCAGAGTTTTTGACTAAGAACAGCCTGCTGCCTGCGGAGCGCATTATAGGTGTGGAAACAGGTGGCTGCCCGCATACCGCCATCCGCGAAGATGCCAGCATGAACCTGGAAGCAGTGGATGAAATGGCCGCGCGTTTTCCCGGCATACAGCTGATCTTTATTGAAAGCGGGGGCGATAACCTCTCCGCCACTTTCAGCCCGGACCTGGCAGATGTTACCATTTTTGTGATAGACGTGGCAGAAGGGGATAAGATCCCCCGCAAAGGCGGTCCGGGTATTACCCGCTCCGATCTGCTGGTGATCAATAAAATAGACCTGGCTCCTTATGTGGGCGCCAGCCTGGAGGTAATGGAGCGGGATGCCCGCCTGATGCGCAAAGGCCAGCCCTTTGTATTCACGGACCTCATGAAAGGCACCGGCCTGGATGCAGTGATAAACTGGATTAAAAAATATGCGCTGCTGGAAGAAGTGGCTGAACCGGCCCTGCAACGATGATCAGTGAGCTGCGCATAGTAACCGGTTACCGCACCGGCATTACGTTCCTGCAGGAAGGATATTATACCCGCCCCTTTAAGCTGGCGGATATTGGCGCGTACCGGGCCGATAAAGCTTTGTGCCTGATGCTGATGACAGCATCGCCGGGCATGCTGGACGGGGATGATTACCGTATAATGGTTACCGTTAGCAAGCATACACGCCTGCAGCTGCAAACACAGGCCTACCAGCGTTTGTACAGCATGCAGCAGGGCGCTAAGCAGCATATGAACGTTCAGGTGCAGGAAGGCGCAACATTCAGCTATGTGCCGCACCCCATAGTGCCGCATAAGGATGCCAGCTTTGAAGGATATAACCGTATTGAGCTGGCAGAGAATTGCCGCCTGGTTTGGGGTGAGATCCTGACCTGCGGCCGTAAGCTGAACGGGGAAGCCTTTCAGTTTAAACAGTTCCACAATGTAACTGAGCTGTTTTACCGGGGCAAGCTGGTGCTAAGGGATAACCTGCTTATACAACCTGAACGTATAAACGTAATGGCGCCCGGGCAAATGGAAGGTTACACGCACCAGGCTACACTGATCTATGCAGATACCCGCCCTGGCGCAGCTCCCGTAGCTGACCGTTTGCTGGAAATACTGTTGCCGGAAAAAGATATTACCTACGGTGTGTCACAAACCGCCGGACCCGCCCTGGTGCTGCGTGTGCTGGGGCATGGCGCAGAACAGCTGTTCAACTGCCTGCGAAAAATAGAAAACTTATTATGGAAGGACGAAACCGTGGAAGAGCAATACAAACTATGATTGAATATGACTACAGAGCTCAGCGCATTAATACTTACGGCCATTACCATTAGCTGTATACATACCGTTACCGGACCGGATCACTATGTGCCGTTCATTGCACTCTCGCAATCGCGGAAATGGTCGCCGGCTAAAACGGTGTTCTGGACTATCATATGCGGCATAGGGCATGTGGGCAGCTCTGTGTTATTAGGCCTGCTGGGTGTGTTCCTTGGATGGGAGATCTCTAAGATCAGCTGGCTGGAAGGCGTGCGGGGCGGCATTGCCGGCTGGGCGCTGCTGTTCTTTGGCCTGGCCTACCTGGTATGGGGCCTGCGCCGCGCTTACCTGAACAAACCGCACAAACACTTTGATATGTACGAGGACGGCTCTGTGTACGTGTACGAGCATAAGCACGGAGAAGGGCCGGTGTACCCGCAGGAGCGTACCAAAGTAACGCCCTGGATCATCTTCATCATTTTTGCGCTGGGGCCCTGCGAGCCGCTGATCCCATTACTTACATATCCTGCTGCGCAAAAGTCAACACTGGGCATTGTGCTGCTGATCGTAACTTTTACGGTATTTACACTTATAACCATGGTGGTAATGGTAATGCTGGGGTATTACGGTTATTCTTTCCTGAAAACAGATAAGCTGGAACGTTATATCCACGCCATTGGCGGTGCTACGGTTACCATTTGCGGCATAGGTATGGTGTTTATGGGATGGTAGTTGGAATGCTGCGTTTAGCGTTTGGCTTTTAGCTTTTAGCGTTTTTGAATAATTCGCAATTAAATATTATTTTCGGGCCAGGAAATGGTGTCTTCCTGCACAAGAACCGTCCGCTCAGGACTGATGGCGCCTACAAATAAACAAAGATGAGGTTTGCTGGGAAGCGATGCGTGAAGTACTGCGTAAAAGCAGTAACGCACAACAATTTACCGGATAGGAAAAATGCTTTTAACCAACCCGTCGCTTACTTGTGAAACTATTTGTAGGATTATGTATCAGAAAATCAAAACTTCTTTCGAGCAATTCTCTATCGCTAAACACTTGATCCGCTGGACTTTACTGGCAATTCCCCTGGCCCTCATCGTAGGCTCGCTGGTGGCGTTATTCCTATGGTTGCTGGAGGAAGCCACCCGGCTGCGCTGGCAGCAGCCATGGTTATTATACCTGCTGCCCTTAGCCGGTATTGGTATTTACTTCCTGTATAAAAAGTTGGGTAAAAATTCGGAAGCAGGTAACAACCTGATTATGGAAGAAATACACCAGCCCGGTGGCGGTATCCCTGCCCGCATGACGCCCCTGGTGCTGCTTACTACTGTTATCACACACCTGTTTGGCGGTTCTGCAGGGCGGGAAGGTACTGCGGTGCAAATAGGCGGCAGCATGGCGCACCTGCTGGGCCGCCGCATGCGCCTCACTGAAAAGGATATACGTATTTTACTCATGGCAGGTATTGCTGCCGGTTTTGGAGCCGTATTCGGTACCCCGCTTACCGGTGCGGTGTTTGCGCTGGAAGTGCTGGCCATAGGCACTATCCGGTATGATGCGCTGGTGCCCTGCCTGATAGCCGCTGTATTTGCAGATATTGTCTGTTCGGCATGGGGCATTCATCATACACATTACCATATTGATTTTGCGCCGCATAACAGCACACCTTTTTTGCCCTTCCTGCACATGGACCTCTGGCTGTTGGCTAAAGTGGTGCTGGCCGGTGTAGCTTTTGGTATGGCCAGCTACCTGTTTGCCAACAGCATGCACCTGATTAAACAATATGCGCAGCGTTACATACAACCGGCCTGGTTAATACCGGCCGTAGGTGGTGTGATCATTATTGCATTCAGCTGGGTGCTGGGCACCCGCGATTACCTGGGGCTGGGCGTTAGCAGCCAGGATCCATCCGGTGTAAGTATCCTGAATGCATTTCATGCAGGCGGCGCAACTACCTGGAGCTGGTTATGGAAGCTGCTGTTCACCGCTATTACCTTAGGCATGGGTTTTAAAGGGGGAGAGGTAACACCCCTGTTCTTTATAGGCGCTGCATTAGGTAATACCCTGGCTATACTGTTAGGCGCGCCGGTAGACCTGTTTGCCGGTATGGGCTTCATTGCTGTATTTGCCGGCGCCACCAATACACCCATTGCCTGCACCTTAATGGGGGTGGAGCTGTTTGGCACCTCACATGTATTATACTTTGCTGTAGCCTGTTTTACTGCGTATTATTTCAGCGGGCATAGTGGTATTTATAAAGCGCAGCGCATGGCCGTGCATAAAGGCGAAAGCTCAACCATTAAATAGTAAAAGATGCCTGAACTGAGGAGGAATGTATTTTTAATAATTGGAGCTGTTTTGGTGATCCTTTTCCTGGTGCTTACCAAAAAGGCCAGAAAGGTTATGAATAAAGGGATCCAGGTGCAGGGCATTGTTTTTGATATTGCCAGCGGCAGCACAGATCAGGCTATAACACAACATCCTGTTATCCGCTTTCTGACCCTCAACAACGTATGGATCACGGAACCTTACTACAGCAGCACATTTCCTGTTTCCTTAAAAAAAGGACAAACAATAAAAGTGGTATATAGCCCGCGGGATCCAAAGAATTTCATCATCAAACCCGAAGGGATTGCATTATACCTGCCATTAGCCATCCTTATGCTGGGCTCTATTTTTTTAATAACAGGCGTTTATAAACTATTACGGCCCTGAGTTACATCCATACTACTTTCTGTTCGGCAGTATGTGCCTGCCCTATAATGGCTGCATACAGTTCCGGCCTGCGGGCCTGCCGGTAGCGGTATCCGCCGGATTGCTGTAATTTCTCCACTGTGCAGGTAGCAATACTTATATCATTATCCAGCGCACGGCATTCTGCAATTACATCTCCAAACGGATCTAAGATCATAGAGCAGCCGTTTTTCAGCTGATCATCATCCATGCCGATAGGATTAGAGAACACTACGTAAATGCCGTTATCATAAGCGCGGGCAGGCAGCCATTTCATCAGCCAGCTGCGTCCTTTCATGCCCTCAAATTCCAGCCGTAAGGAGGTAGGATCAGCCACGCGGTTATACCATAACTGCGGATCCACAAAGCCCGCCCCTGGCCGGGTAGAGGGCGTGCACATGGTAACATGCGGCATAAAAATAATATCCGCGCCCAGCAGGGTAGTGGCGCGTACATTTTCAACAATGTTATTATCGTAACAGATCAGAATACCACATTTCCAGCCAAAGAGATCAAACACTACATATTGATCGCCGGGTGTAAGGTGCGGGTTAATGAAAGGGTGCAGCTTCCGGTATTTGGCCACCAGCCCGTTCTTATCCACACATACATAGGCTTTATACAAACCGCCGCTAACATCTTTTTCAAACAAACCAGCCAGTATAGTAATGCCGGTTTCCGCGGCAATAGTTGTTAAGGCTTGTATGCTGGGGCCATCAGGAATAAACTCCGCCAGCTCCAGCATTTGTTCCTTGGATAAATGCCGGGCAAAGGTGTAGCCGGTAACAGAACATTCGTGGAAGGCAATCACCTGCGCGCCTGCCTGCGCGGCCTGTAAGGCCAGCTGGCGAATGATCTGCAGGTTATAGGTTTTATCCCCACTGCGGTGCTCAAATTGTGCAGTAGCAATTTTTAAAGGTAACATGTGTTATTATTTACCATGGCAAGGTAGTACGGCCTCCGGAAGTGAAATTGTAAAAACCCGACATTAAGCGGGCAGCTGCATAAAATTAATGGCCAGCAAACGGGTTTGGGTGAGGTATTGCGTAGGAGTAATGCCTGCCAGCTGTTTGAATTCATGTATAAAATGCGCCTGATCATAATAACCGGTTTCATAAGCCAGCCGGGTAAGAGAGGCCTCCGGTGTTTGCTGTATGCATTTTAATAAATACTGAAAGCGCATGGTGCGCAGGAATTGTTTGGGGGTTAAACCTACATGCGCGCGGAACTGCCGCTCCAATTGCCTTTCTGTAACGTGCAGGGCTTGGGTGAGCTGCGCCACCTGCATCAGGCCATGCTGCTGTTGTATATGTGCCATGGCAGCAGTTAACAGCCGGCCGGCCGCAGGGTGCTGCTGTAATTTATGAATAAGGAAATGTTGAATGTGCTGTAAACGCTGCTGATCATTTTCAGCCAGCACTATTTTTTCTTCCAGCTGGCTGCCGGCAGCGCCAAAAATATCCGGCAGGCTAATGAGCTGATCGGTAAAAGTATGTGCGGGTATACCTGTTAATGTTTGCAGGGCATAAGGTTGCAGCACCACTACCAGCATACCAATGGCGCCACCCGAGGCCAGGTCGTGGAACTGGCTGATCTGTCCGTACACAAAA
Source organism: Chitinophaga sp. GbtcB8 (assembly GCF_019091455.1). GTDB lineage: Bacteria > Bacteroidota > Bacteroidia > Chitinophagales > Chitinophagaceae > Chitinophaga. Next base: position 89,378 of record NZ_JAGXJN010000037.1, on the reverse strand, counting down.
CTGCGCGGATGCACCGGCCCGGTATTGGAGAAAGCAGAGAACCGCGCTTTGTAATAGAACACCATACCCGCATGCCCGTCCGGCGAAAGGCGGTGATGCTGCAGGGCAGGACTATCATTTTCCAGTACCAGGAAATGTTTTACCAGTGATGTTAATATAGCAGGCGGTGCTATCTGCATAGTATAAAAGTAATTATCTTTAGTCACTCAAAAATTTTAATTGTATGAAAGCAGTTGCTGTTTCAAAATTCCGCGATACACCACAGGTAATGGAATTACCCCAGCCTGCCGTACGCGCGGGTATGATATTAATACGTGTAGCCGCTGCCGGTATGAACCCCTTTGACTGGAAAATGGTGGATGGCATAATGGATGGGCACATGCCGCACCAGTTCCCGCTGATCATGGGCGTAGAAGGCGCAGGCACCGTAGTTGCCGCAGGAGAGGGCGTTACCCGTTTTAAGGAAGGGGATAAGGTGTACGGTCAATTCATACACAGCCCAATTGGTGAAGGAGCATATGCGGAGTATGCAATTGTACCGGAGAGCAATGCCATCAGCGCAGCGCCAAAGTCTATAGACCTTACCACGGCTGCTGCTGTGCCCAATGCCGGTATGACCGCATTGCAGGCGCTGGAGCATGCCGGATTAAAAAAAGGACAAACATTATTAATAGTAGGTGCTACCGGCGGTGTGGGCTCTTTTGCCACGCAGCTGGCTGCCCTGCAGGGTATACAGGTAATTGCCACTGTAAGCAGCGATGCTGCTGCACAACGTATACAGCAGCTGGGCGCAGTTACCACTGTTAATTACAAAACAGGCTCCATTGCCGAACAGGTAAAACAAACTTACCCGGATGGTATTGATGGCCTGATGGACCTGATGAGTAAAAAAGATGCTTTTGCCGCAAACACAGCGCTGGTAAAGAACGGCGGCGTGGCACTTACTACTGCTTTTGTAGCAGATGATGTTTTGCTGAAAGAGCGGAATTTACGCGGCGGCAATTTTGAAGTAAAAGGCAACCTTACATCGCTGGATCAGCTTACCCAATTAATTGATGACGGTAAGCTACAGGTACCTGTGGGGCACACCATCAACCTGCAGGAAGTACCCGCTGCTATTGAGAAAAGCCGCGCCGGACATGCTACCGGGAAAACAATTATTACGATGGAATAATTTAATTAATAATTAGGAATGAATAATTAATAATCGTAGGGCAGTTATATCGTAGTACGGATACCTGCAAAAAAAGAGGAATGATGTTCTATAGCATCATTCCTCTTTTTTATTATCTTCAGAGAAGCTGCATTTTCCTGTACCAACATTCTCCGATATTATCAATTCTTAATTATTCATTCTTAATTAAAATGCACTTGCCTCATTGAGCTGCTCCATCGCTGCCTGGTCTAATCCCAGTTTAGAAGCCTGTAGCAGCTCCTCCAATTGTTCCACGCTGGTAGCGCTGGCAATAGGTGCTGCAATGCCCGGGCGCTGCGCCAGCCAGGCAATAGCCACACTGGCAGGATTGGTTTTATAACGCGCAGCTACTTCATCCAAAGCAGCGAGGATCTTCATCCCCCGGTCATTCAGATAGCTCAATGCTTTTTGCCCGCGCGGGCTTTTGGAAATATCTTCTTTGGAACGGTATTTACCACTCAGGAAACCGCTGGCCAGCGCGTAGTAAGGCAGTACGCTTAAACCATGTTCCTCGCAGATAGGCATATACGAAGTTTCAAATTTCTGACGGTCGTACAGGTTGTACTCCGGCTGTAAGGTTTCATAACGCGGGTAACCATAATCTTCACTGTTATGCAGGGATAAGGTGAGCCTTTCCGGGCTCATGTTGGAAGTGCCTATCACGCGCACTTTACCGGCTTTTATCAGCTCCGCATAGGTAGCCAGCGTTTCTTCTACGGGTGTGGTTTCTTCATCAAAATGCGTTTGATACAGGTCTATATAATCTGTTTGCAAACGGCGCAGGGAATCTTCCACTGCTTTGGTAATATATGCTTTGGAGGTGCCTTTCTGCTGCGGTCCCATTTCACCGCCTACTTTAGTAGCTATGATCACCTGCTCCCGTTTACCACTTTGTTTTAACCAGTTACCAATAATGGTTTCCGATTCACCGCCTTTGTTGCCGCTTACCCATTTGGAATATACATCTGCCGTATCTATCAGGTTAAAACCTGCGCCGGTAAAGGCATCCAGCAATTTAAAAGAATTAGGTTCATCAACAGTCCATCCAAATACATTGCCGCCAAATGCCAGTGGCGCCACTGTGAGCTCAGATCTGCCTAGTTTCCGTTTTTCCATCTTATATTAATTTTGATCTAATATTTCCCACAAAAAAGGTACCAGTATAAATTAAACTGCTAACATACCCATAAGCAGCCCCGGCAAAAACTGGGGATATTGTCCTCATGCTCAGCTGAAAACGCAGCGTTCTCTACGCGAATCTATTATTATTGAAAGGAATATGATAAACGATCATAACTAACGGATACGACTATATTTTAAATTATTACTATTTTGCGGGCCGCTGCGTGCTGCTTACGTACATATCAATATAATCCATTATCCGCCTGGGTCCAAGGGAATGCCAATCATAGCAGCCGGTTGGGAGGTTTGAACAAAAAAATTTAATACGAACGCATAATTGCCGGCAGGTGATTCCTGCAGGAATAAATATTTTTTAGCAAGGAACAGATTTTGTTAGACAAACGACATTTAACGTACTATGAGTAAGACCATTATTGTATCAAACAGATTGCCCGTAAGAACAACAGAAAAAGATGGAGAGTATGTATTGGCTCCCAGCGAGGGAGGATTGGCTACCGGTTTGGGGTCCATTTACAGGGACGGACATAATGTATGGATCGGCTGGCCCGGACTGGAAGTAACAGAACAGAAAGACCAGGACCGTATTCAGCGTGAGCTGGCTACCATGAACCTGAAGCCGGTATATTTAACACAGGATGAGATCAATAATTATTACGAAGGATTTTCCAATGAAACCTTATGGCCCGTGTTCCACTACATGGCCACCTATGCGCGTTATGAGCAGTCTTACTGGGATTGTTATTACCGCGTAAATGAAAAGTTCCGGGATGTAATACTGGAAACTGCAGAACCGGGCGACATTATCTGGATCCATGATTACCAGCTGTTATTGTTACCCGGCATGATACGCACTGCGCTGCCGGATATTTCCATCGGATTTTTCCTGCACATTCCATTCCCGTCCTTTGAGCTCTTCCGCCTGCTGCCCTGGCGTGCAGAATTGCTGGATGGTATGCTGGGCGCAGATCTGCTGGGCTTTCATACTTTTGATGACAGCCGTCATTTCATTAACGCTGTAACCCGTTTGCTGCCTATCAATGCATCATCCAACGTATTAATGGTGAATGACCGTGCAGTAATTGCAGAGCCCTTTCCCATGGGTATTGATTATGAACGGTACGGATCCATGGTGAGTAACCCGGATGTGAAGGACCAGCTGAAACAGCTAAAAGATAATTTCAATGATATAAAAATGATCCTGTCTATTGACAGGCTGGATTACAGCAAAGGCATTCTGCAGCGCCTGCAGGCCTATGAGCTGTTCCTGCAGCTGCACCCCGAGTATACAGAAAAAATAGTACTGTATATGATCGTAGTGCCCTCCCGGGATAATGTGCCGCAATATATATACCTGCGCGATGAAATAGATAAGCTGGTAGGCGGCATTAATGCACGTTTCCGCACTATTAACTGGCACCCGGTGCATTATTTTTACCGCTCTTTTCCTATTGAAACATTATCTGCTTTATACCACTTTGCCGACATTGGCCTGGTAACGCCTATGCGGGATGGCATGAACCTGGTAAGTAAGGAGTATGTGGCCAGCCGCACTAATAATGACGGTGTTTTGATCTTAAGTGAAATGGCCGGCGCATCCCGTGAATTAATTGATTCGCTGATCGTAAATCCAAATAACATAGGCGCTATTACCCGGGCTATAGAAGAAGCGCTGGTAATGCCCAAACCGGAACAATACCGCCGTATGAAACAAATGCGGCAGGTAGTAGCCAAATTTAATATTGCACACTGGGTAAAACTTTTTATGACACGTTTACAGGAAGTAAAACAGATCCAGCAATCTATGCTGGCACGCCGCCTGAGCCCCGATATGCAGCATCAGGTGCAGCAGCATTACAGGAAAGCTGAAAAACGCGCTATATTTTTAGATTATGACGGTACCCTGGTAGGGTTTAATGTGAACATAGACCTGGCCTCACCGGACCAGGAGCTGTATAAGCTATTACAGCAATTAACCGCCGATCCGCGTAATGAGGTGATCATGATCAGCGGCCGCAAACACGAAACCTTATCAGAGTGGCTGGGCAATATGAATATGGATCTCATTGCCGAACATGGCGCCTGGACCAAGAAGCAGGGCGCACGCTGGAAAAAGATCCCGGGGTTAACAGACCAGTGGAAACAGGATATCTACTCAACCCTGGACACATATACAGACCGTACGCCCGGTGCTTTTATTGAGGAAAAAAGCTATTCGCTGGTGTGGCACTACCGTAAGGTGGAAGAAGGTTTGGGAGAGCTGCGCGCCAATGAGCTGACCAATACTTTACGTTATTATACCAATGATAAAGGGCTGCAGGTATTGCCCGGCGATAAAGTAATTGAGGTAAAGAATGTTGAGATCAATAAAGGCCGCGCCGCCATTAACTGGCTGCAGGACCGCCACTATGATTTTGTAATGGCTATTGGCGATGATCATACCGACGAAGATATTTTTAAAGCCCTGCCGGAAGAAACCATTTCCATTAAAGTAGGCAGCCAGGTATCTGCCGCACGGTACTACCTGCGCAACTTTCATGAGGTAAGGCAGTTTTTGGCTACGCTGGTGTAGCTTTGCTGTCCATGGCCGATGGTCCATAGTCGATGGCCTATGCACGTAAAACGGATTTTACATGCATAGGCCATTTTTATTTTTTTGCAATAACTGTCAAATTGAAGAATGCCATGGACTGCTAGAGAAATATCGGCACATCCAGCTTCATCGCAATGCGGTATGCTGCATTCATCAAACCCACATGGCTATACGCCTGCGGGAAGTTGCCCCACTGGCTGCCGTTATCTTCATCCACATCTTCGCTGAACAGCAGCAGGTGGTTGGAGTATTGCAACAGGTTCTCAAACTCGCGGATAGCATCATCCAGGCGGCCTACGCAGGCCAGCGCCTCTACGTACCAGAAGGCGCATACCAGGAAGGTGGTTTTGGGCTTGCCAAAATCATCTGCATGCAGGTAACGGTAAAATAATCCCTGTGGTGTTTTTAATTCCCTTTCCAGTCCTTCCAGGTGGTCTTTTGCTTTTTGGGAAGAGGGGTCCAGGTAGTTCATCATGATCAGCTGCAGGGTACTGGCATCCAGGTGTTTGCTGCCTACAGCATGGGCATATACTTTGCGTACAGGATCATAACAGTTCTCAATATGTGCGGCAGCACGCTGTTTCAGGGCAATAGCCTTTTCTACCAGCTGCTGATGGCCAATGGTGCGGGCCATTTTTTCTGCTGCGCAGCAACCCGTCCACTGGAACAGGTTGGAGTAACAGTGGGTGTTAGCCATGTTCCTGAACTCCCATATGCCTGCATCTTTTTCATCAATAGTACGCTCTATTTTTCCCAGCAGGTATTCTATCCACCAGGCAGAATCTTTTCTTTCAGAGAAAATAAAACGGTGATCTGTATATAACGGCAGCATGGAAATGAGCACCTGCCCGTAAATATCATTCTGTATATGCTCATAGGCCTGGTTGCCAATGCGCACGGGCTGGTTGCCCATATAACCGGAAAGCTCCGGCAAGATCTGCTCTGTGAGCAGCTTTTGCCCGGTAATGCCATATAGCGGCTGATAGCGGTAATCGCCGGAAAGGGAAATATCTGTTACATAGTTAAAATAACGCTCCATTTCCTCAAAGTGGCCAATATGGTTTAAGGCGGTAATTACGTAATAGGTATCCCGCAGCCAGCAGTACCGGTAATCCCAGTTACGGCCGCTGTTGGGAAACTCCGGCAGGCTGGTGGTGCTGGCGGCAATGATAGCGCCGGTATCCTCATACTGGTGGATCTTGAGGGTAAGGGCAGAGCGGATCACGTAAGGCTGGTAAAAATTGGCGATGTTGGAATGTTTGATCCAGGTGCGCCAGTAGCTGACCGTTTCCCGTAAAAACGATTCCGCAGTGCTTACCAGCGGCGCTTCCAGCGGGTTGCCATAGCTTAGCAGCAGATAGCGGGTATCATTCAGCACAAAATACTGCTCATCCAGCAAATAATTAACGGGAATATTGGTGGTAAGACGCAAACGTTCGCCGGCGCCTAAAAATTCCAGGTGGTTGCTGCCCGGCTGCTGGTGCAGCGGCTGTGCGCCATAATCAGTCACCGGTTTGCAGCTTACACGTATACGCGGGTTGCCTTCCAGCGGCTCTATTTTACGTACAAGTGTCAGGGGCTTAAAGTAACGTTCGTACTGGAAAAAACGTGGCGCTACGTCGGTGATCAGGTATTTACCATTGTTGCAGGTGATCTCCGTGCACAATACATTGGTATTTTCCATGTAATACTGGCGGGAGGTGTATTCCCCTTCAGGCAGTATGGAGAACTGGCCGCCTTTATCTTTATCCAGCATGCCGCCGAATATAAAGGTGCTGTCCATCCGCGGCCAGCAAAGCCATTCTACATTAGTATTCCGGTGTATATGTGCTATGTAGGCACAATTTCCGATTATCCCGGTCTGATAGGTATGTCTTTCCATGCAGCTAATTATAAATGCTTTACGCCCGTGCTAGTTAAATTGTTCATTTAGTATCAAAAGCTGTTCCAGAAAGCAAAAAGCTCAAAGCAGAAAGCAAAAAGCAAAAGGCTGAATGCAGCGGTTCTGGCAGCAAATGTATACCCATCCCCGTCAATAGCTTTCAGCTTTATCCTTTCCGCTTTCTGCTTTTTCCCGTATTTTTATAACATGCAAACCACCAATGTTCAACAGTTCCTACCGCGTTTTGCACGTATGACCCGCCAGCTGGGCAAAGCGCCATTGTACGTGCTGGCCGGCGACCTGGGCGGCACCAAAACCAGGCTGGCGCTTTTTGAGGCTTCCGAAGGCAGGCTGCAGGTAGTGGATGAGCAGGTGTATGCCTCCCGTGAGTATACTTCTTTCCCTGATGTTGTAAAAGGATTTATTGGCAAACAGGCCGGCCGGGAGCCGCAACGTATATGCATTGGCGTTGCCGGGCCGGTGATCAAAGGGAAAGTGGAGCTTACCAACCTTTCCCGCGAGCTTCATGTAACCGACATTCAGCAGGCTACCGGTATAGCGGAAACCTTCCTGATCAACGACCTGGAAGCTACCGCCTACGGGCTGGCCACCTTGCAGGATGAGAGCCTGCTAACACTGCACAGCGGCGCAGACGATAACGGCGGTAACATGGCCATCATTGCCCCAGGTACCGGGCTGGGAGAGGCCGGACTGTTCTGGGATGGCGAGCTGTATACCCCCTTTGCCACAGAGGGCGGGCACTGTGATTTTGCGCCGCGTAATGAGCTGGATATGGAGCTGCTGCAATATTTACAGGAAAAGTACCAGATCGTAAGCTGGGAACGCCTGGTATCCGGCCCCGGTATTTATGATACATTTAAATTCCTGCGCGATATACGCCATATGCATGTGCCGGACTGGCTGGAAGAAGACCTGCTGAAAAAAGATCCCGCAGCAGTGATCAGCAGCCAGGCCATAGAACAGAAAGTTTCCGTGTGCATAAAAACAATGGAGCTGTTTGTACGTTACCTGGCGCGGGAAGCCGCCAACCTGGTATTTAAAATGAAAGCCACCGGCGGTTTGTTTGTAGGCGGCGGTATTCCGCCCCGTATCACCCCCTTGTTACAGGATAATGCCTTTTACCATCACTACCTGCAGGGCGACCGGCTCATAGAGCTGCTGGCATCTGTTCCCATCCATGTTATCAGCAATGATAAGGCGGCCCTTTGGGGAGCCGCCTATTACGCCGTGCATCAACAGCGCATTGTGTAGATCAGTTGTAGTGCTCAATTCATTTGTAACCAAAGCCCGCTGAAAGCCATATGGCAGGTCATGCCCTGGTGCCGGTAAGTTATTTGTGTAAGCGGGGTCAGGGACGTAATAGCATTGGTGCTGTAAGGCCCCACATACCCGGTAGCGGGGTCATAACATTCATGGGCGTTGATCACAACAGAGTGCATAAACTGGTCTACCACCAGCAGGTGCACGGCATTTAACAAGGGAAGCTGTGTATAACCGGCCGGGCCTGTGACGTTGGCATAAGCCGGGCCGGTGATCAGGTCAATTTCTGTTTGTAATAAGTTGGCTTTTTTACCATATTTGCTGTAATTGCTTACCTGCAGCAGGTTCAGCGCACTCTCCGCATTTTCATTATAGTGTACCCGTAACCGTTGCATCTCCATCCCAAACAAATTAGCCACGTAGGTTAAGGAAGAGAATGAATTGAAATCGCTCACCGGGTTGCCATAGCGGTAAGTAGCTGTGCGCTGCATAATATCCAGTGACAGGTTGCCGGTGATCTGGTAAATGCGCTGTGCAAAGGCCTCCGGCCCCGGAAGGCTATACCCCTGGGAAAGGTTACCGGTATCCAGCAAATACGGCATTTGTGCCAGTCCAAAGTGGCTGAAGGCAGCTGCCAGTGAAAAAGCGCCGCAACTGTTCACAGTTGTTTGTTTTACACCGTTGTAAGTTACAAAGGACATATCCGGTTCAATTACGAATTATCAATTACGGCTCCGCCAAAGCGGAGCATGAATGCCATTGAAAATTCCGATGATTACCAACACAAGGCAAAGATGTCATTCAAGAGCAGCAGATGTATAGCTCATCGCGCTCTTATCAGGGCTCAAAAGCCCGGCACCACAGTAGCAGGAAAGCATCATCAGGGTACCTGCTCCGCAACCGGGCGGTAACCGGTTGCGGGCCCCTTTTTGGTTCCTTTTTGGGGAAGCAAAAAGGAACAACTAAATGAACTTAATGATGTAATACACGTAGATATTCCCCGGGTGTGTAGTAATACCATTACGCAAAGCCGCTAACCCTACCGGTTGCTGAATGGTGCCCACATCGCTGCCCGGGCGGCCATTGGCCCGTTGGCGGGCCTTGGCTTCCGGATCGTTGCCACTGTTCATATCGGTCATGCAGAGTATGTAACCCCGGTAATCCGGTAAGCGGAATACACCTTCCGGCTCCAGGCCTTTGTTGTATTGCAGGCCTATCACCTGGTATAACAGCGGGTAGTCTTCAGCATCCAATTGGCGGCCGTCGCATACCATCCAGCCATACGTTTCAATAAGCGTTTCAAAATCGGCCGGGCCATCTGCATCAGGATCCGCTATCTTCCCGGAAAAGGCCATCACAGCGCCTGGCGGTATGCCAAAGGGCATAGATGGTAGTTGTGTAGGATAAACCATATATATTAAAAACTAATGATCAAAAAAGAAACCCCGGGACAGAGGGAAAGGTTCCCGGGGTGGGGGTTACGGTCACGCATATCTGACATTTTGCAGAGAAAACGAAACCGGCGTCGTGTCGGGGCCCAATCCCCCACCGGTCATAATAATGTCCGCACTGCTAATGCCAGATAGAGATAGCTGTGTATGCACCTGTGAAGTAAAAGCGCTGTCAATCAATGCTCCTTCGGTTACTGCGTGTGCAACGCCTATCCAAAGGGTCGGCTTAAATTGGAATACCGCCGGTTGTCCCGGCTCCACATTCGTTTTCAGGGCAAGCAATTTTCCATCCCGGTACACATGTACATCAATGATACCGGTTGCCAGGGCATTGTATATAATGATCTCGTCCTCGTTGGCAGCAGGCCCGCTGTGTTCAAGTACATCGCCACTATCCGTTGTAACCAGCTGATATTGTTGCCCGGTAGCAGCTGGCAGCTGCAGGCTGTAGTTGCCATGGCCATCACTGGCCGCAACCGCCATTGCCACAGGGTAGGTAAAGGGATGGCTCCATCCGGACCCCAAATTATGGATCACCCGCCAGGCTACCGGTGTTTCAGCAGCAGTGGCCTCATTTTTCTGGAAGATCACAATGCCATCATTGTTACGGTCACTCGAATTGTTAATAAGATTGAGCCAGATGTTTGTCATAGTCCTGAACGTTTTGCCGGATCTGATTAGTGGTGTGTTGTTGTGCGTGCCTTACAATACCAAAAGTACAGCAGGCAATAACGGCCCGGGAATACAATGGCAGCAGTGGTGTATTGGAAGGCATAAATGGTACGGCCGCAGGTATGAGTGTAGAAAGTATTACTATTATGGACAATAAAAAATGGATATAAAGATTATCTTTGCTGCCCTTAAACTTCCTTTCTTTAACCTTAAGCCTCTTACCTATGTCAACAAGAGTATCCTCAGACGTAACAATCCTACACACACACACCGCACGCGTTGTCCGTGGCCTTGCAAAACCTTTTTCCCTGGAGCCACTGGTTGCAGCAATAACGGTGAATGAAACAGAAAAGATCTATAAGCTGTCTATCACCGCATATTTGCCGGACGGCCTGGAAAAACCCGTACTGGATGAAGATATTAGCTTCATTGCGCCTATAGATACAGATGCCAATGAGCTGGATGCACGTTATGTGTACCTTACCATTGAACCCTGGGATATTGGCGCACATCACAGCTACTCCCTCTGGAATATAGAGGTGAAATACCAGCTGGGCGCCACCAGCCCGGAAGCGCAGGCTGTGCTGGTATTATATGATTACGAAGAAGGAGTGCCCGGAGGGCCTGAAACGCCTGAAACACCCAGGGGTACGGTAACTACAGTAAAAAGATCCACTACCGCAGAGGACTAATACAGGCTTGGAAAAGCCGGCCCGATTTGATAACCATTAGATGAAAACCAGGATGAGAACGATATTGGTAATTACCGCGCTTTTTTTTTAACTGCTGCTGCAGCTCAGCCACCGGTCCACGGCCCGTGGTATCATGAGCTGCAGCAGCACTGCTATATATGCCGTGAACACCCTGCAGATACTGCACGGATGATCATGTCCGGCCAGTACGGATCCTCTTACCAGATCAATTACCATAACAGTCATGTGGCCTGGGCCGATAACGACCCCGATGCCGCCTATACGTACATTATTAATACCATGAACGGTATTGATAATGATGTAAAACATTCGCTATATCCACCAGCGCTTTTCCTGAAAGCCAAGATCCAGTACAGTAAACAATTGTATGCCGAAGCATTGCGCACCTACCAGCAGGTTATTCACCTGAAAGGACTGGATACTGTGCTCCTGGCCAATAGTTACGCCCACCTGGGAGAGATCTATCTTGAGCAGGGGCATAATGAGGACGCGCTGAAAGTACTGAGCACCTGGGAGCAGGTTTTTGCCCCCGGCTCAGATGTGTATGCTCTGAAAACCCTGTATCATAATAAGGCGCTGGCCTATTTTTACCTGAAACAATACCCCCCCGCAGAAGAATATTTTAACCGCAGCCTGCGCCTGGAAGAGCAGGTACAGGATACTACCGGCCTGGCTATTTCCTATATGGACCTGGCTAACCTGTACTATACGCAGTACCTGGATGATAAGGCAATACCCCTGTTTGAAAAAGGGCTTGAATACGCCAAACATTCCAATAACCCGGAAGTGCCGCGCAATGCCTACAGGAATATGGCTGCCGTGGAAGAGAACAGGAAAAGATATGCGTTGGCGTTAGACTACCGTAAGCACTATGAAGTGCTGCAGGACAGCATCTGGAACCGCGATCATGTATGGGAGCTGGCCCGCCAGGAAAGGAAGCTGGCATTGCAGCAACGGGAACATACCATTTATGTACTGGGCTGGCAGCGTAACAGCCTGTTACTGGCAGCCCTGGCGCTGCTGTTGCTGGGAACTGCCATCTGGTTTGCCTACCGGCAGCAAAAACGCAGTAAGCGTATCATCACCCAGCAAAAAGAAGCGCTGAATATACTGAACCAAACCAAAGACCGTTTATTTTCCATTGTAGCGCATGACCTGCGCTCGCCCGTATACCGCCTTAAGAACAATCTGGCCAAACTGAAAAAAGCCATCTGGAAGCAGGAAATCACCGAAGCCGCTGCGCTGGCAGCCAGTAATGAAAAAATTGCCGGCAGCACCTACATCCTGATGGATAACCTGCTGCACTGGGCCCTTAGCCAGACAGACCAGCTGTTCTTCCGCCCGGAAGAGCTGCACCTGCGCACCGTAGTGGGCCTGGTTTGCCATGATGTAACACCCCTGGCAGCAGATAAGAACATTGTGATCAAACAAGTGATCCCCGAAGAGATTATCTTTATGGCAGATCTTCACTCTTTTAAGATCATTGTGCGCAATATCATGGATAATGCTATTAAGTTCACACCCGTAGGTGGTTACATTACCATCTCCGCCTGCCTGCAGCGGGATGAATGCCACATCAAGATCATTGATACAGGCCTGGGTATGAGCAGTGAAACACTGGAAGCGCTGTTTGATCCCAACAAAAAAAGAGTGCAACAGGATACGCATGGTTATGAAAGCACCGGTTTAGGTTTGTGGCTGTGCAAAACCATGACGGAAAAGAACAACGGCCGCCTGAGTATTACCAGCGAGCAGGCAAAAGGTACCACCGTTACCATTATTTTACCGGCAAAAGGATAAGTTATGCAACCCGTAAAGATCATGATCGTGGAAGATGACCCGCAGCAGGCCGCCCTGTTGCAGGATATGCTGCTGGAACAGGACTATGAAATTACCGGTATTGCAGGCACCCTGCCGGAAGCCCTGAAGCTGTTCTACACACAGCCGCCGGACCTGGTGGTCATTGATGTGTACCTGCATGGCAAAAGGGACGGCATTACCTTTGCCACGCAGATCAATGAAAGCGGGGATATGCAAAAGCCTTTCATTTTCCTTACCAGCGCAGCAGACCGCACCACCTTTGAGGCCGCACGCCTTACCACCCCATTCAGCTACCTGTTAAAACCCTTTAATGAGCTGGAGCTGCAGTATGCCATGGAGCTGGCCATTGAAAGATCTGCCGGGGCAGACACCGGGCAGTTTACCGCCACTGCAGAAAAACATACGGTATTAATACACGATTTCTTTTTTGTGAAGAACGGGAATACGCTGGCCAAGATCATGCTGGATGATATTTTATATATAGAAGTAGAAGGCAAGTACTGCAAAATAGTGGCCGGCAAGGAAAAGTACCTGGTGCAGCAACCCCTGAAGCTGTTGCTGGAGCGCCTGCCGGAGCAACAGTTCATACGCGTGCACCGCAATTTTATGGTGAATATACGCAGCGTTATGAAGCTGAATTTGCAGGAAAATGAGATCGTACTTTCCGGCGGGCAATCCATCCTGTACAGCCGCCGTTATCTTGATAGCTTTTTGCATTTGTTCGATGTGCTGAAATAACCCCGCTCCCTGAAAGGCATCATTATTGGTTTTATACAGGCATATCATTCCAGGCAAAAGCCTGGAAATTTTCTTAACTTAATGTAAACCACCCCAATGCCTAAATGGTTACGTATAAGCCTCAAAGCCGGTGCAGTCCTTCTTGGACTGGTGATACTGTTATGGCTGGCCCTGGCCTTTTACATACAGCAGCACCGGAAAGCGCTTTTAGAACAGATCATTGAAAAGGCCAACCAGCGGCTGAACGGGAAGCTAACCATTGGGGATATATCGCCCTCTTTGTTGCGCAGTTTCCCCCAGGTATCCATAGCCCTTAAGGATGTTGAGCTGCGGGACAGCCTGTTTGCGCAGCATAAACACCCGCTGTTATCCGTGCGGCGCATCTTCGTTAAGGTAAATACATTTACCCTGTTAAGGAACCATTTGGATGTAAGGGAAATAACCCTGGAAGACGGTGCTTTTTATTCCTTTACCAACCTGGAAGGGTATACGAATGCCAGTGTGTTCAAACATCGGGATAAACCCGCCAAAGAGGGGAGTGGTACGGATCGGGAGGCGGATATAGCCAGCCTGGAACTGCGCAACATGCAGTTTGTGGTTGATAATAAACAGAAAAATAAGTTATTCAGCATACAGATCCATTCCCTGAAAGGCAACGCAGATGCGGAGGATGGTAACTGGCGCTTACACCTGCGTACCAATATGCTGGTAAATAGTTTTGCCTTTAACCTGGAGCGTGGCAGTTTTTTGAAGAATAAAACGCTGGAAACCACGCTGGAGCTGAACTTTAACCGGAACAACCGGGTGCTTTCCATACCGGCGCAGCCTATTGAGATAGACAAACATCCCTTTAACATTGGCGCCATGTTTAATTTTAAAACGCAGCAGTTCATTATAAATATTACTACGGAAAATGTGCTGTTCCGCAGCGCTGCATCTATGCTGTCAGACAATATATCGGGTAAGCTGTATAATTATGACATTCAAAAGCCCATGAACGTGGAAGCGCACCTTTCCGGCTACCTGAACCGCCCCGGTACGCCCCGGGTGCTGGTAAAATGGAGCACCGCCAACAATACGCTGGTAACCAGGGCGGGGGAGTGGACGGATTGCAGCTTTAGCGGGAATTTTAACAATGAGCGGCATCCCGGTATGGGATATACGGACGAAAATTCAGCCATCTCTTTTTACCAGTTCAAAGCCAAATGGTGGGGCCTTCCTTTCAGCTCAGATACCGTTGACATTGTAAACCTTACACAACCGGTGCTTTCCGGGCGTTTTAAATCCAATTTTAACTTACAGGAGCTGAATGATATTACCGGCGAAACCTTTCAATTCACACAAGGCACCGCCAGCGCTGATGTTTTTTATAAGGGAGGTATTGGCGATAAGGATACCGTAACGCCGCAGATGGAAGGCGCCGTAAAAGTGCAGAACGGCGCTATGGAATACCTGCCGCGTAACCTGCAAATAGGTAACTGCAGCGCCACCATTGCCTTTAACGGGCAGGATGTGTATGTGATGAATGTGCATATGCAAACCGCCAAAAGTGAGCTGGCTATGGAAGGCAGCATACGCAACCTGTTACGCCTGTACTTTGAAGCGCCGGAAAAGATCCTGATGGACTGGAATATTACCAGTCCCAAAGTGGACCTGAACGAGTTTAAATTCTTCCTGTCGCCCCGCAAACAGGCCACTGCTGTTAAAACCAAAGCCCAAAGTACCGCAGCTATGCAAAGAAAGGCCAGCCGCATAGCCAAACAGCTGAATGTAATGCTGGAGCTGTGTAATATGAATATGCGCCTGCAATTGGGGCAGCTGAACTACCAGCGTTTTAATGCGCAAAAGGTGGTGGCGGACCTGAGCCTTACGCAGTCGGATATACTGCTGCGGCAAATATCCCTGGCGCACGCCGGCGGCAGCCTGCTGCTGAAGGGCAGCATTCACCAGCAGGGCAATAACAATCGTTTTAAGCTGAACGGCGCCATTAATAATGTCCACATTGATCAGTTGTGGTATGCGTTCGATAATTTCGGGATGGAGTCCCTTACCTCCCGTAACCTGAAAGGCAACCTTTCCGCAAAGGTGGATATTACCGGTAACCTGTACGATAATGGTAAAATAACGCCCCGCTCTATATACGGCACCGTGGGGTTTGACCTGCGGCAGGGCGCCCTGCTGAACTTTGAGCCGCTGGAAGGGATAGCATCTGCCGTGTTCTTTAACCGCAACCTGTCCAATATACAGTTTGAAAACCTTTCCAATACCCTGCAGCTCCAGGGAAATAAGATCATTATACCGCCCATGCAGATTAATTCTACCGCCCTGTACATGGACATAACCGGTGTATATGGCATACCCACGGGCACCGATATTTACCTGGATGTACCCCTGCGTAATCCAAAGAAAGAGGAGGACCTGTCCAAAGATGAAAAAAAGGCGCGCCGGAAAAAGGGTATTGTCATTCACCTGCACGCCACAGACGAGAATAAGGGCGGGAAGGTAAAGATCAAGATGGGAAAGAAACCGGATTAATGTGCAAATATGCAGATGTGCAGATATGCAGATGAATGACCGCAGCGTATTCCTCCATTTGCACATCTGCATATTTGCACACCTGCACATTGTAACAAATTGCCTGTCAGATCGTTTTATGCAAATAAATAGTAATTCATTAATTTTGCGTCCTTAAATCAGACAGGTTCATCATGCGGAAAGTTTTGTTGATTATGATACTGGGGCTGTGTGCATGTAAAAAAGAAGATAACACCACGCCTCATAAGTCCTTTTACGGGAAATGGTTCTATACAGCAGCCATCCATAAACAATACACGGTAAGTGAAGGCGATACGGTTTATAGCCGTATAGATACGCTGCAATATAACGGTGCCGACTATATTAATTTTACGGAAGATAGGGTAGCCCTGCGTTATACCGCTGCCACCAAGCATTTAGACAGCTTATTATTTGAAGAGGTTACGCCCGTATTCTTTCACCTGGATTCCCTGCTGTGCGAGGCCACTGGCATCAGTGACAGCGCTTTGCAATATAACAGCCTGGATTTTCAGTATAATGAAACCCCGCTGGTACAGATCTCCCAGACATTCTACTGGCTTAAGAAATAGGCGCCTGCCCAAACAAAGAACAGCCATCCCGCGACCGGGACGGCTGATACGGTACTGTTCCGTCTATTTGCTCTTTGGTGCCGGCAAAACAACCGGCACGTTCATTCACGTTATAGAAAAGAAACTGCGTGCTCTGAGTACAATACTCCGTATACCCGTTACCGTGTAACGGATTGTTTATTGAAACTTGCCATCTCAAATTATTTTATTGGTATTATGGGTTATACAGGACATCAAACCGCTACAGTAGTGGTTTGCGCTATGTTATGCAAGGCCGTTCATAGTATAAACAACAAGGGAAAATAAAAGGTTTACAAAGTTTGTAAATGCAGTAGATTCCGAAAGCAGCACTGTGGAAATACGCAGTTTCCGGTGTACGAATACCCGGAGAAATTATTGAACAGGAAATAAAATAGCGGGAGCTTTGGGGCTATCAGCAATTAATGTGGCTAATACACTTATTAAAACCTTTACAGCAGCGCCAGGCGGCACATTTGTATATTAGCGCATCAGCACATTATTATGCCTCGCCCCGCAGGGTCATTTCTATTTGTTCCTTCACATTCATGCTAAAACCTACCAGCTCTATTTTAGGATGCTGATCCAGGTTAATACGGATCTTGCCATTCTCCCGCAGCAGGGCATCCTGCATGGGTTCCAGTAAAGCGTAAAGTAAGGTCTTGCCCGTCTGGGCTAATTGGTTTAACAGTGCGTCTTCAAGTTGCAGGAATTCCCGGTTTTTATAGGAATAGCTTATCTGGACCATAAATTATTGTTTGTCAAAGGATAGTTACTCGTCCGCCTACTAGATATATAATTTCCTAAATGTATGAAAAGAATTTATATAAAAAAATATAAACACGTTTTCCACAGGAAAAATTATCCACATAACGATATGGTGGCTAATCTATTACAATGGGAACGTCATATTGTTCAGTCGGTGTGTAAGGTATCCTTTAGATTTTCGATAAGCCCTAAAAACAATTATCTTGCCGTTTTTATATAATCAGACCAAATGCAACCATTACGTTATTGCTTATTACTTTGCTGCTGTCTGCTGCAGCTGGCCTTACAGGCCCAACCGGGAAAAAGTACCAAATGGAGCCGGAACGGGCAGGCGGTATATAGTGTTGAAAATGCAGCCATTATAGCCACCGGCTTAAAAGATGGGCAAAGCCAGGTAACCATACCGGCCGCCCAGCTTACCCCGCAGGGAGCTGCCAAGCCCCTGGAAGTAAAGGATTTTATTTTTTCAGCTGATGAGCAAAAAGTACTGATCTATACCAACTCCAAGCGCGTATGGCGTTACCAGACCCGGGGCGATTACTGGGTGCTGGATATTAACACCAAACAGCTCAAACAGTTAGGAAAGGGAAGGCCGGCATCGTCCCTGATGTTTGCCAAATTTTCCCCGGACGCTTCCAAAGTAGCTTATGTAAGCGAGCATAACCTTTATGTGGAAGAACTTGCCACAGGTGAGGTAAAAGCCCTCACAAATGATGGTACCCGCCGTTTTATAAACGGTACGTTCGACTGGGCCTATGAAGAGGAATTTGGCTGCCGCGATGGTTTCCGCTGGAGCCCCGATGGCCGCTCCATTGCCTACTGGCAAATAGACGCTACCAAGATCCGCGACTTCCTGATGATAGACAATACAGATTCAATTTACTCTTTTACGGTGCCGGTAGAGTATCCCAAAGCAGGGGAGAGCCCTTCTGCCTGCCGTGTAGGCGTAGTGGATATTAATACCGCAAAAACTACCTGGCTGCAGGTGCCCGGCGATGCGCAGCAGCACTACATTCCCCGCATGGAATGGGTACCGGGTAAGAACGAGATCATTCTTCAGCAGCTGAACCGCAAGCAGAACCAGAGTAAGCTGATATTGTGCAACGCTGCTACCGGCGCCGCACAAACGCTGTTTGAAGAAAGTGATAAAGCCTGGATAGATGTAAAATCACGCTGGGACGATGATGATATTACAGGCTGGGACTGGATAAAGAACGGCAGCGCCTTTGTATGGGTAAGTGAAAAAGACGGCTGGCGCCACCTGTACAGCATTGAGGTAAAGAGCGGTAAAGAAAACCTGCTTACGCCGGGTAACTATGACGTGATCGGCATTCCCAAAGTAGATGAAGCGCATAAGCTGATCTACATACTGGCATCGCCTAAAGTGGCTACCCAGCAATACCTGTACAAAGTATCGCTTGACGGAAAAGGCCAGCCACAGCGTGTTACACCGGAAGACCAGCCCGGCACGCACTCCTACGAAATATCGCCGGACGGGCAATATGCCGTACACCAGTTCTCCAACAATTATTTTTACCCCTACTCTGAAATTGTGCACCTGCCGGATCATAAAAGCAATGGAGCCAGCCTTTCTGCAGAGATCAAAACCAAGCTGCCTGCTGCCAATAAACAGGTGGAGTTCTTCTCCGTTACCACGGCAGATGGTGTAACCATGGATGGCTGGATGCGCAAGCCCAACAGCTTTGATTCCACAAAAAAATACCCGGTGCTGTTCTATGTGTATGGCGAACCTGCCGGCGCCACTGCAAAAGATGAATTTGGAGCCGGCCGTAACCCGCTGTACAACGGGGATATGGCGGATGATGGTTACATCTACGTATCTATGGATAACCGCGGCACTC
The DNA here is from genome assembly GCF_019091455.1 of Chitinophaga sp. GbtcB8. Classification (GTDB taxonomy): domain Bacteria; phylum Bacteroidota; class Bacteroidia; order Chitinophagales; family Chitinophagaceae; genus Chitinophaga. Next base: position 70,119 of record NZ_JAGXJN010000037.1, on the reverse strand, counting down.
CCTTGCCCAAAGGCAGTGAGTGGCGTAAATGTATTTACCGCAAGGTAGGCCTCATTAACTCCCGCGACCAGGCCATGGCTGCTACAGAGCTGCTGAAACGCCCTTACATGGATACTTCCCGTGTAGCCGTATGGGGCTGGAGCGGTGGCGGTTCTATGACGCTGAACCTCCTGTTCCAGTATCCGCAGATCTACAAAACCGGTATTGCCGTTGCGGCAGTAGGCAACCAGCTTACGTATGACAACATTTACCAGGAGCGTTATATGGGCCTGCCGCAGGAGAACCGGGAAGATTTTGTAAAAGGATCGCCCATAACCTATGCTAAGAACCTGCAGGGGCACCTGTTATACATACATGGCAGCGGCGATGATAACGTGCATTACCAGAATGCAGAAATGCTGCTGAATGAGCTGATCAAAAACAACAAGGTATTCCAGTTCATGGCTTACCCTAACCGCACACACAGTATTAGCGAAGGAGAGGGAACGCGCCGGCATCTCTCTAACCTGTATACACAGTACCTGCGGCAGTACTGCCCGCCGGGCCCCAGGTAATTAATAATGAAAAATGAATAATTAATAATAGAGCGGCCGGTGTTCATTGTAACACCGGCCGCTTTATATTTGAATGCAGATAAGCAAGGCATGTTTGTTGTTGCATAACGAGCTTGTAGCCTTTAAATTTTGCTGCTAATTATTCATTCTTCATTCTTCATTATTAATTGTGTATGAAAGACACGAATGCTGTTGTCATAAAAGCGCTGAAAGAGCTGATAAACGGAGGCCATGCGCATGCTACGTTTGAGGATGCGGTAAAGGAGCTGCCCGCCAAATTAAGAGGCGAGGTGCCGGAGAATATGCCTTACAGCGTATGGCAGCTGGTGGAGCATATCCGCATTACACAATGGGATATCCTGGAATTTTCCCGCAACCCCAAACATCAGTCGCCACCCTGGCCGGAAGGTTACTGGCCTAAAGAACACGCGCCCAAAGATGCCAATGCCTGGAAAGAGAGCATTACGCAGGTGAACCGGGAGCGTAAAGAATTCCTCAAATTATTGGACGAGCCAGGCGTAGACCTGTACACGCCTTTTGAGCATGGCAGCGGGCAAAATCTGCTGCGGGAAGCTATGCTTATTGCAGATCATACCAGCTACCATACCGGTGAAATTATTGTGCTGAGAAGGCTGCTGGGAGCCTGGCAGATGTGAAAATGTGCAAATATGCAAATGTGCAGATGAATGCCCATAGCATGTTCAAAAAAATGCGCAGATGATAAGGACCTGCCTTTTCACCTGCACATTTGCATATCTGCAAATCTGCACATTTCCTATACTTTCCACATACAATCTGCAAACCATCCTTTGGTATCCGTAAAACAGGTGAGCGGCTGAAAGCCGGTTTGCAGGGCCATTTGCGTGGTTTCCTCCAGGCTGTATTTCTGGGATATTTCCATGTGAATGGGTTCGTGCTGCTGGAAGTGGATGGTTACATCATTACAAAGATGCACGTCCTGGTCTTCCAGGCTTACCAGGTAGCTTTTGCATGCGCCGGTCATGGGATCATATACCGGGTAGTGCTCAAACAGATCCATATTAAAATCCGCCTGCAGCTCCCGGTTAATGCGGGTTAACAGGTTCAGGTTAAAGGCGCTGGTAATACCTGCTTCGTCATTATAGGCATTCAGAATGATCTTTGGATGTTTTTTCAGGTCAAAACCCACCATCAGCAGGTCGCCGGGCTGCATGCAGCTACGCAGCTGCCGGCAGAACTTGCGGGCCATAATGGGTGTAAAGTTGCCAATGTTGGCGCCCATGAACAGCAGCACCTTAGGGCGGTTGCTCATTTCAGCTACCCGCTGCACCATCTCAAAATACTCCCCGTTCAGCCCCTGCATTTGCAGGGCCGGTAATTTTTCCGGCAGCGACTTTTCCAGCGTGTTAATTACGTTGGTGGAAATGTCAATGGGGTAATAGGTAAAATCCAACCCGTTATGCAGCAATTGCTCCAGCAGGTGTATGGATTTGGTGGCATCGCCAGGGCCCAGCTCCACCAGGTCAAAAGCGGTGGTTTGGGCGGCAATGGTCTGTGCGATCTGCGCCGCCTGCTCCGTCATAATTTCCATTTCACAATCCGTGGGGTAATACTCCCTGCATTGCATGATCTGCTGGAACAGCTTATCGCCGGCCGCATCATAGAAATACTTGGAGTCCAGGTATTTGGGGGTAGCGGTAAGCCCGCGCACCACGTCCTGGTAAAATACTTCCAACGGCTCCAAAGCTACGCCCGGCGCCGGCAACGTGTGAATTACAGTGGTATGCATAATCGAATATTTGTCATGATATATTATTGCGCCAGCCGGATCCCGGTGAATTGCCAGCGCAGATTAGGATGAAAAAAGTTGCGATAGGTAATGCGGCTGTGGTCTGGCGGGGTTACTTCTGAACCGCCGCGCAGCACCATCTGGCTTACCATAAATTTGCCATTATACTCCCCAATGGCGCCGGGGGCTTTTGTAAAGCCGGGGTAGGGCAGGTAGGCGCTTTCCGTCCATTCCCAGCGGGTACCCCATTGCAGCTGCGGCGCTGCGGCCTCCCACTCAAATTCCGTGGGCAGGCGCTTGCCTTTCCAGGCAGCATAGGCAGTGGCTTCGTAATAGCTGATATGGCATACCGGCGTTTCGCCGTCCACCGGCTGTAAGCCCTGCCAGGTGTAACACATCCACTTGCCATCTACCTCATGCCAGTACAGCGGGGCATTTACCTGCTGCTGTTTTACCCAGTCCCAGCCTTCTGCATGCCAATAACGGAAATCAGTATACCCGCCGGCAGCCATAAAATCCAGGTATTCTGCATTGGTCACCAGGTCAGTGCTGATCTGGTATTGTTGCAGGAACACTTTATGACGTTGCTGCTCATTATCAAAACAAAAACCCTCGCCTTCATAACCAATGCTGTACATACCTTCCGGCATATCCAGCCACTCCGGCCCGTCATGCACCGCTGCAGCGGCAGGTTTGCGCTGTTTATCATATGCGGGGAATAAGGGGTTATGTCCCAGTATATATTTAATGTCTGTTAAAAGCAGCTCCTGGTGCTGCTCTTCATGGTTTAGCCCCAGCACTACCAGCGCCTGCAGGTCGGCCGGCAGCTCATGTTCCAGCAGGTGCAGCATGGCTTTATCCACATACTTACGGTAACGCATAATGTCCTCTACAGCCGGGCGGCTCAGGTTACCGCGGTTAGTGCGTATTACGCGTGCGCCAACAGATTCATAATAGCTGTTGAACACAAAGTTGTAGTCCGCATCAAACTCCGTATAATCGGGTACGTTAGGTTTCAGTAAAAAGGTTTCAAAGAACCAGGTAGTGTGGCCCAGGTGCCATTTGGGCGGGCTTACATCCACTACCGGCTGCACAACATAGTCCTCCGTTTTCAGGGGTGCACAAATAGTTTCGGATCGCTGGCGTACGACGCCGTACTTATCTTTCAGGTGCATGAATTACAGGTTTGCGTAAAACGAAAAGTGAAATGCAAAGCGGGAAGTTTGTTCAGCTTCCTTATTCTTTACCTTTCACCGTTAAATATTCCTTTAGCTCAGATATACTTTTTATATGTAGTGCGGCGGCCTGTTGCCGGCGCATCATAAGCGCATAGGTGTTATTAAATCCAATGGGTGGTAACCAGCGCACCTGGTAACGTTGCATAAAGGCATTGCTCACATAATCGTATACCTTTTGCCTGTCCGCTATCAGTGAATCAACCGTTTGCTGCCCGGCGGCCAGTATTACCAGCAGCCCGGTGCCGCTGTATTCTGGGTACATATCTATCTGGCTGTTCAGCAGTGCATCAAAACAGATCTTAGTGCCCCCGAGGCCGGTTTTGGTAACGGCCTGCAGATCGGTATACCCGTCTATCAGCATTTTGTACATATTGGCCAGTATATAGCCATCCCCAAATATTTTAGAACCAATGCGGATGGTACCTTTTGTACCGTTGCGGGCGGGTAACCAGAGCTTTTTTGCTACCAGGAAATCCTTTGCCACGCGGGCCGGGTCCTGCTTCAGATAATCAACCCGGTAGTTCAGCTCCGTCATAATGCTATCATTAATTGTACCAGACAATTTATTGAGCGCGGGTGTCAGTTCCGGGTATTTTTCCAGCGTGGCATTGCGTACAATGGGCGCTGCATAGTAGGGTGGAAAAATGTGCTTATCATCTTCCAGCACCACCAGGTCAAAGGCTTTCACGCGGCCATCTGTACTGCTGCCGCTGATCACATCCAGCTCTTTTTCATAGGCGGCTTTGTACATGATCATGTCACTGATAACCACGGTGCGTATGTTAAGGCCGTATACTTTTTTTAAGCCCAGGTTGCCGTCTTTACGGCCCATGAACTCCGGCGTAAAACCCGCCACCAGCTTAGTGCCGTAGGCGGATGGCAGCAGGTAAAAGGAAGATAGCAGGATAATGGCCACCGGTAGCGCATATACCGCTTTGCGGGCTTTGCGTAATTGCATGCGCTGCAAAAGCGACAGTAACCCATCGAACAAAATTGCCAACAGGGCTGCCGGAATGGCGCCTGCCAATATCATGTTGGTATTATTCAGGGCAATGCCGCCAAAAATAAACTCTCCCAAACCACCGGCTGCAATGTAGGCCGCCAGGGTAGCTACGCCTACGTTAATAACAGTGGCCGTACGGATGCCTGCCAGCATTACGGGCATGGCCAGGGGTAGCTGAATTTTATATAACAGCTGCCTGCGGCTCATACCCATACCAATAGCTGCATCTGTAACCGTGGGGTCTACTTCTTTAATACCTGTATAGGTATTACGGATAATAGGCAGCAATGCATATAGGAAAAGTGCTACTATGGCCGGTTGCGCGCCAATACCTAACAGCGGTATCATAAACCCCAGCAAGGCAATGCTGGGAATGGTCTGTAAAATACCGGCCAGCCCCAGAATGGGCGCTGCCAGTGCTTTTTTACGGGTAATAAGAATGCCCAGGGGCACGCCAATAAGCACCGCTATCAACAGCGATATAAACGTAAGGCCTATATGCTGCAGGGTTTGTTCCAGCAGCTTGCCGGACTGCTGTTGTATAAAATCAAAAAGACTTTGTTGTGCTTCCATTAGCGGCAGTTTGCTTGTATACCTGCAATGCGGTCATTAACGAGCGGCTATCCATTGTAAATACTTCTGTCCTGAAATCCACTGACAGGGCGCCTTCCGTATGCATGGCCTGTTCCAGCGCATCCCAGCAGGAGGTTGTTCCCGGCAGCACATGCGGCTGGTAATTATCAGAGGCTGCAATTGGCGGCAGATACGGCTTTATATCATTCAGTGTTAAAGTTTTTAATTCCAGCGACAGGCGCTGGTCACGGAAAAAGTTGGCAACAAAATCATTGGCGGGTGCAAACAGCAGTTCTTCCGGTGCGCCAGTTTGCTGTAAGCGGCCTTCATCCATTAAACCAATGCGGGTACCCATTTCAAAAGCTTCCTGCACATCGTGCGTAACCATAATAATGGTTTTGTTTTCCAGCTCGTCCAGCGCCATAAACTCTTTGCGTACACTGGCGCGGGTAACGGGGTCCAGGGCGCCAAAAGGTTCATCCTTCAGCAGCACCGGCGGATCTGCTGCCAGCGCACGTGCCCGCCCTAGGCGCTGCTGCTGCCCGCCGCTTAGCTGCGCAGGGTATACATCTGAATACTCTGCCGGCGGCAGGTGCAGCTTTTCCATTAAGGTAACGGTACGTTCCCGGATGCGGGCCTCATCCCACTGCAATAGCTTAGGCACAACAGCAATATTTTCCGCCACGGTATAGTGGGGGAACAGGCCATTGTTCTGCAGCACATATCCAATGCCGCGGCGCAGGTTCTCAGCCGACTGGTCCTGTATCAGCTTTCCATTTACAGTAATTTGCCCGCTGCTGGGCTCTATGAGCCGGTTTATCATGCGCAGGGTAGTAGTTTTTCCGCTGCCGCTGGTACCTAATAATACCAGCAGGGTTCCGGGCAACACTTCAAAGGAAACATCGGTAACCGCAGGTTTGTTTGCGAAAGTTTTATGTACGTGCTCCAGCTTTATCATAAACCCGGTTAAAATTTTAGATTTACGATCGTAGATCTACGATTGAGGGTCATCGCAAATCGTATATCTAAAATCGTAAATACTTTTCTGTGATGAGGAAAAACTTACCCACATTGTACGTTATCCACAATGCCTTAATTATCAAGCTGCATGAAAAGGTTGTTTAATGATTCTGCATACAGCGGATGTGCAAAGATCATCTCCTTCATTTGCAAGGCCGTAATACCGCCCAGCATGGCCATTTGCAATAGGGTCATCAGCTCGCCGCCTTCTGGTCCGAATACGGTAGCGCCTAAGATCTTATAGCTGCCTTTTTCTACCAGCGCTTTCATGAAACCCCGGGTATCGCCGGTTTCTATGGCGCGGGCCACCCGTTTCATTTCCATTTTGCATACGGTAAAGTCCAGCCCTTTTTGCTTTGCTTCTTTTACGCTGAGGCCAATGTGGCCCAGCTGCGGATCCGTGAACATAGTGTAAGGTACCTGCCGGCCTTTGATAGATGTGGCAGCGCCTTTTACCAGGTTCTTATACAGCACCCAGTGATCGTTATAGGAGATGTGTGTAAATGCCGGGCCTCCTGTTACATCGCCCAGGGCGTAAATGCCCGGCACATTGGTTTCCAGCTGATCATTCACTTTTATAAAACCGCGGTCATCTGTTTGCACGCCGGTTTTATCCAGCTGTATGGCTTTGGTTTGCGGTACGCGGCCGGCGGCCAGTAGCAGGTGCGAGCCCTCAAGGGTATGCGTTTGCTCACCTATTTTGACGGCGCAGCTGATGCCGCGGCTATGCTCATCTATTCGTTGTACCTGCGCATTGGTGAAAATGCGGATGCCTTCTGCTTCCAGCATTTTTTGTACGGCTTCGGATATATCTTCATCTTCCCGGCTCACCAGGTGCGGGCTTTTTTCAATAATGCTTACCTCGCTGCCAAAACGCCGGAACATTTGCCCAAATTCCAGGGCTATATAGCTGCCGCCTATTATCAGCAAATGAGCCGGCAGGGTAGTGAGGTCCAGTATAGTAGTGCTGGTAAGCCAGGGCACTGCTTCCAGGCCTGGTACCGGTGGTATTTGCGGTGTGGTGCCAATGTCCAGGAAAATATAGTCGGCAGTAATATCTTCTGTAGTACCGCTGTTAAGCTTAATGGTCAGTGCTTTTGGGCCGGTAAACACGGCTTCCCCATGAAAGAGGGTAAGGTTCTCCACCTGTGCCAGCCCTTTTTCAGAGCCGCCACGGAACAGCTGCACAATATCATTCTTGCGGTTTACAATGCTTTCCATGTTCACTGAATAGCCGTTCACGGTAACGCCCCATTGCTGGCTGTTAGCGGCCGTATAGGCTACCTTTGCGCTGGCAACCATGGCTTTAGTGGGAGTACATCCATCATTTATACAGGTGCCGCCTATGAATCTTTTTTCTACCAGGGCGGTGGTCCACCCGGCTTTGGCCAGTTTCTTCGCTAATGGTGTGCCGCCTTGTCCTGATCCGATGATAACCGCTTTGAAATGCATCATAGTTAATGTGTTGATGTGCTGATATGCTAATGTGCTGGTTTGTGCTACATATATTATACCGCAAAAAAATGTGCAAATGTGCAAATATGCAGATGTGCAGATGATGGCAGCATTTGCGGATCTGACACGTTTCAATCCATCTGCACATCTGCATATTTGCACATTAAATAATTACCTTTGCGTCCTTATGTCTAAGAATAACCTGATCGGTTTAGCCGCTGCTGTTACTATTATTATCAGCGCTTTCCTGCCCTGGCTCACGGTGGAAAGCAAACACCTGGTATTTACCGGGGTGCATACGGCCGGTTCCTCTTTTGGGGAGCCGGGAAAACTGAATGTTGTAATGGCTGCAATAGCCGGTGTGTTATTTCTTTTTAAGAAAACATGGGCGCGGCGTTTGAATGTGTTTATTACCGCTTTTCTTATTGCCTGGACCTTCCGTAATATGATCATATTTGCCCGCTGTGAAATGGGGATATGCCCGCATAAGGAAATAGGGCTGTACCTGTCACTGGCAGGGGCTTTCATGGCATTCTTCTGCGTAGTGGTGCGGAAGAAGCCTAACGTTCCATCACAAGCTTCACAATAAATACTGCTAACCAGATACCTGCTGTTAACAGCAGGTAACGTAATATGACCGGTAATATACGCTGGCCGGTGATCTTTGCTTTTATAAAGGCAAATAGAACCGTACCGGCAAAGACCAGGCCTGTGCTTACACGGGTAGCTGCGCCAAAGTTCTCATTGGCCAGGTAGGGCCAGAAAGCAATGAATGCGCCGGTAAGGAAAAACACGCCTGCAACCAGGGTGCTGCGCAGGGCCCGTAAAGGATGCCAGTGGATCTGCTGCACTTTTTCCTGCTGCAGGATCTGTTCCCAGCGGGTAGCATCCTGCTCCATTTCTTTGCCGATATGTACAATAGTATCTTCTGCAAGATCCAGCTGCTCCAGCTTTTTTCGTTCTTCCGGTGAAAGAGAGGATTCATCATGTGTTTCGCCCCGGTTAGCCTGCCATGCAGTAGCCATTACCAGCACGGTGCCGCCCAATGAGATCCAGAGGTTGATGTTGTAGAACTGCTGCACATCCACCGGGAATACCTGTATCAGCAGGGTAGTAAAGAACAGCAGGAATAACCCGTCCGGGAATCCGATGAGGAAGTCAGTTTTCCAGCCGGTACTTCTGATGGCAGTCTTTTGAAGCATAGAGAAGAATGGAATTACGAATTGTCAATTACGACCCCGCCCAAAGCGGTGCACGAATGCCATTGAAAGTAATAATGATATGAGTAATTACGAATTAAAATGCAGCGGAGATCAATTCGTATTGACTCATTATCTGGCATAGAATTTTTAAAGATGTTCTTTGTGTGACAATAATGCAGGCCTGCATTTGCCTATTAAAACCGCTCCAGGCTTCTGCCAATCATCCCCACGCATTCCCGGATCTGGGCTGCATTAATAAGGAGCGGTGGTGCAAAACGGATCTTATCGCCATGAGTGGGTTTAGCCAGCAGGCCCTGCTCTTTCAGCGCCAGGCACAGGTCCCAGGCAGCTTCCGGATCGGTATGTTTGATCACAATGGCGTTCAGCAATCCTTTACCGCGTATCAGCGATATGTAAGGGGATTGCAGGGCGGCCAGCTCATCGCGCAGCAGCTGCCCCATAGCAGCGGCATTCTCCGCCATCTTTTCTTCCTTCAGCACAGTGAGGGCTGTAATGGCTACTTTACAGCCCAGCGGGTTACCACCGTAGGTTGAGCCATGCTCGCCGGGTTTAATGGTAAGCATGATCTCATCATCCGCCAGCACGGCAGATACCGGTAAAGTACCGCCTGACAGGGCTTTGCCAAGTATCAGTATATCCGGACGCACCTGTTCCAGGTCGCAGCACAGCATGGCGCCGGTGCGGGCCAGGCCGGTCTGGATCTCATCTGCTATAAATAACACATTTGCATCTGCACAATATTGGCGGGCCTTGGCAAGGTAACCTTCATCCGGCACCATTACCCCGGCTTCACCCTGGATAGGCTCTACCAGGAAACCGGCTACGTGCGGGTCCTGCAGGGCGTTTTCCAGCGCGGGCAGATTATTATAGGGGATCACTTCATAACCGGGCATGTAGGGCCCAAAGCCCTGGCGGGCAGAGGGATCTGTGCTGAAAGAGATCACATTCAGCGTACGGCCATGAAAGTTATTGCTGCAGGTAATGATCTTTGCTTTGTTCTCCGGGATGCCTTTTACCATGTAGCCCCAGCGGCGGCACAGCTTCAGGGCCGTTTCCACGGCTTCTACACCCGTGTTCATGGGCAGCACTTTATCATATCCGAAGAAATGGGTGATAAAGGCGGCATATTCTCCTAACAGATCACTGTGAAAGGCGCGGGAGGTAAGTGTAAGCTTTTGCGCCTGTTCTATAAGGGTAGCAATGATCTTAGGATGGCAATGGCCCTGGTTTACGGCGGAGTAGCCGGAAAGGAAATCGTAATAACGTTTGTTATCCACATCCCATACAAATACCCCTTCCCCGCGTTCCAGTACTACCGGCAGGGGATGATAGTTGTGGGCGCCATACTGTTCTTCCAGCGCCAGGTAATGTTGTGTTCTTTCACTGATTGTAAATGCGGGTACCATACTGTTCAAAGGTAGTTTAAATAGCAGAAAGCAGAAAGGGGAAAGCAGAAAGGCTTAATGCTAAATGCTCCAACCGTTTACACCTTCTTCGCGCCGGTAAGCGTTTAGCATCATTAATGCTTATCCACTACCTGCTGCAGCGCAGGTGACAGGGCAATGGCATGCCCGTGACCAAAGGTTACCATCACCCGGTCAAAATGATTAAGGGCATTGTCTATCTTATCCAGCAGGATGCTGTCCCTCACCATTTTAGAAGCCCGGCCAATGGCGCAGAAACGGCAATTGCCGCCGTTGATGTAGTCAAACAGCTCTATTTGCTCATTCATAGCCAGCTCAAACGGGTGGCCGGTATAACGCTGGTACAGCTGTTTAAAATAAGCGTAGGTGCGTTGGTTTTCCGGTACAGGAAAGCCTTCATCTACAAACCAGTGCCGGATCACTTTATTGTACATTTCCTCAAAGGAGCCATTGCCATAAGCGCCATTCAGGTAGGGGATCACCAATCGCTCCATAAGGTAATATAACAGCAGCTGGTCTGCCGGGTATTTGCGCAGGGTAATGGCAAATTCCAGGCTGTCGCTCAGGTCACCATTCATCATCCGGATGCCGGCTCGGTCGCTCAGGTATTTGAGCGCGCCGGTTTCTCCCTTCCGTGTAATGGCCTCGTTGAAGGTGCTGAAATGCAGGGTGTCCGGTAGCTGGCCGCCTTCGTTAAAGGTCAGCTGGGGCCGCAGTGCATTGAAATAGCTGGTTATCTTCCCGAACTGGGCATGAGCGGTGTCGCGGTTATGGTCGCAGCCTATGAAAACCACCCGTTTAGCACCATGGGACACGTCAATTATATAGGGCGGCCGGATGGTATCCATCATTTTACCTACCGTTACATAGTCGATGGTGGAAAAAGGGGCCTTTGCTGTTTTCCGGGGTGCATGGCAGGCCATTGCCAGGCCAGCCAGCAGTATATACAGGGATTGCCGTGCCATCTGTTATCCTTTTAGCTTAGCCACCAGCGTTATGTATTCTTCCATGGCCTGTTCCCTGGTTTTGCCCTTTTGGCCGGTCCAGGCTTCATGTTTGGCTTTGCCGGCAATATCAAAGAAGTTTTCCGGCGGGGGAATATTCACATCGCCTTCAGTAGCCTGCTTGTACAGGGAGTACAGCTGCAGAAGGATCTCATTGCCTGGTTTTTCGGATAAAGTCTTGCTGTTGGCTACGGCTGCTTCAAATTGTTGTTGTAAATCCATAATGCTGATTTAGCACAAAATATAGGCAAAATTTAAATACCTTTGTGGCTTGAAGTTAGAATAATGAGGTAGGATATAGGAAGTAAGAAACGGCATTAATTACCTTCTTACTGCTTATATCCTACTTCTGTATCAGCAAAGAACATATGAAGAACATACGGAATTTTTGCATCATTGCGCATATTGACCACGGCAAAAGCACATTAGCGGACCGTTTACTGGAGCGTACCAAAACCATTTCTGAAAGGGACATGCAGGCACAGGTGCTGGACGATAAGGACCTGGAACGGGAAAAAGGGATTACCATTAAAAGCCATGCTATCCAGATGAACTATACCCTGGGTAGTGAACAATATGTTTTTAACCTGATTGATACCCCTGGTCACGTGGATTTTTCCTACGAAGTATCCCGTGCGCTGGCTGGCTGCGAAGGCGCCCTGCTGCTGGTAGATGCTACCCAGGGCATTCAGGCGCAAACTATCTCTAACCTGTACCTGGCGCTGGAAAACGACCTGGAGATCATTCCTGTGATCAACAAAATAGATATGGACGGCGCCATGATCCCGGAAGTGAAGGATCAGATCCTGGAGCTGATAGGCTGTAAGGAGGAAGATATCCTGCTGGCATCCGGCAAAACCGGCATTGGCATAGAAGAGATCCTGGAAGCTATTGTAAAGCGCATTCCCGCGCCCAAAGGCTCTTCCGAAGAGCCCCTGCAGGCGTTGATCTTTGATAGTGTGTTCAACTCTTTCCGCGGCATCATCGCTTACTTCCGTGTATACAATGGGGTAGTTAAAAAAGGCGATAAGATCAAGTTCGTAAATACAGGTGAAGAATACTTTGCTGATGAAGTAGGCATACTGCGCCTGGGGCTGGAACCCAGGAATGAAGTGCGGACCGGCGATGTAGGTTATATTATTACCGGCATTAAGAACGCCAAAGAAGTGAAGGTGGGCGATACCATTACCCTGGTATCCAACCCCGGTGTTACTGCTATCCGTGGTTTTGAAGAGGTAAAACCCATGGTATTTGCCGGCATCTTCCCGGTAGAAACAGATGATTTTGAGGAGCTGCGCGACTGTATGGATAAGCTGCAGCTGTATGATGCCTCCCTTACCTATGAGCTGGATTTTGGCTTCCGTTGGGGATTCCTTGGCATGCTGCATTAGGAAATTACCCAGGAGCGCCTGGAGCGGGAGTTTAACCCAACCGTGATCACCACAGTGCCTAACGTGAGCTTTATTGCGCACACTACGCGCAACGAAACGCTGATCGTGAACAATCCCTCTGAAATGCCCGACCCCAGCAGGCTGGAACGCATTGAGGAGCCGTTCATCCGTGCACAGATCATTACCAAACCGGAATATATAGGCAATATTATGACGCTGTGCCTGGGCAAGCGCGGTATACTCATTAACCAGAGTTACCTGACCACTACCCGCGTAGAGCTGATCTTTGAAATGCCGTTAACGGAGATCGTATTTGACTTTTATGATAAGCTGAAGAGCCAAACCCGTGGATATGCTTCATTTGACTACTCGCCCATAGGTTACCGCGATAGCGATATTGTGAAAATGGACATCCTGCTGAATGCAGAAAAGGTAGATGCGCTGAGCGCATTGATACACCGTGGCCGTGCCCAGGATTTTGGCCGCAAGCTGTGTGAGAAGCTGAAAGAATTGCTGCCCCGCCAGCAGTTCCTGATAGCCATACAGGCCGCTATTGGCGCCAAGGTGGTGGCCCGTGAGAACATCAGCGCCATGCGTAAGGATGTAACAGCAAAGTGTTATGGTGGTGATATTTCCCGTAAACGTAAGCTGCTGGAAAAACAGAAAGAAGGTAAGAAACGCATGCGCCAGATAGGCAACGTGGAAATACCACAGGAAGCTTTCCTGGCGGTGCTGAAGCTGGACGACTAAACGAAATTTAAGATCCGATATTGAAAGAGGTAAGTAGGTGCTTACCTCTTTTTTTATCTCATTTTTTCCTATTTTCATCTGGTAAAAGTTAATCATCTCACATCCTGAATTTTATCTCATAACAAATGCGCAGCGTCGTTTCCTGGAGTGGCGGCAAGGATAGCTGTTATGCCATGATGCAGGCAAAGGCAGCAGGTTACCAGCCGGTAGTATTACTGAACATGATGAATGAGAACGGGCAGATCTCCCGCTCTCACGGCCTGCCACATGCCATATTAATGGAGCAGGCATCCATGCTGGAAATGGTGGTGATTACAGTACCTGCCACCTGGGAAAGTTATGAGGAGCGGTTTATTGCGGTACTGCAGCAGCTGGTAGAGATCTACGAAGTAAAGGCCGCTGTATTTGGTGATATTGACCTGCAGCCTCACCGCGACTGGGAGGAAAAAGTATGCGCCGCTGCTGGCATTGAAGCCGTATTGCCTCTGTGGCAGCAGCCCCGCCATAAACTGGTAATGGAAATGCTGCAAAGCGGTATTAAAACCATGATCGTTTCCTGCAACACCCATTTAGGCCCGGATTTTTTGGGCAGGATGCTGGATGAAGACCTGGCAAAAGAGCTGGAAGCCAAAGGAGTGGATGTATGCGGGGAGAATGGCGAGTTTCATACCCTGGTGCTGGATTGCCCGCTGTTCAAACATCCTGTTAGCGTGGGCGCATATACGAAAGTGCAGCATGGGGATTATTGGTTTTTACAATGGAAAAGTGGAAATTTCGTAACTAATAAAATGTAAATTATGAAATCAATTACAAAAGGCGGAGATACCTGGTAAATCATCATCAACTAAGCAAAAATTATTTTATATAGGAAAGAGAAGGTCTTTGATCTTCTCTTTTCGTTTTATGTTACGTGTATCAAAATGATAGCAATAAAAAAGAGAAGGCTTTTGACCTTCTCTTTTTTATTTATTTCAATTATTTAATTGCTTAAGCTAATTGTTGCTGGGGTTTGAAAGCCAGCCGTTTTACCAGGGCATAAGCGCCAAACAGTACAGCGCTATAAAATACATTGCCCATAATGGTATTCAGGAAAAAGCTGCCAAACAGATCGTTCCGGAAGAACGGGATAGCCGCGCCGTAACAGGTAAGCAGCCCGCTGAAAGTGTGCGGATACATATCGCCCAGCGCCCACATACCGGTATTGGAGATCAGGAAGAACAATACCCCGCTGCCAATGGAGGCCAGTAATACGGTAAGCGCATTTACTTTGCGAAGGTTGGTACCTATCCAGGTAATGAATAAAAAGGCGCCGTACACTACAAACATTTGTGCACCATAAAAGCCTTGAATGCTGGTGAACAGCTCAAAACAAATGTCTGTAAGGAACAGGGTAGCCAGCGGTAAAATATAAGCCAGCTTTTTGTTTTTGATAACCACTCCGCCAAACAGGGCGCTGGCGCCAATGGCGTTAAAGTTCCACAGCTGCATTTCATTGGTGATCAAACGGCTTAAACCGACCATTAAGATAAGGCCAACAATGAGCAGTACTTCTGGTAAGGATGTCTTTTGTTTCATTTGTGGTATTTGATGCGTTTTCCGGTATGCGAATTTACGTTAAAATTCCCAATTATGAAACTGGCACGGTTGCCTTGAATACCAGAGCGTTACCGGTCATTTTATAGGTTTCCCCACTGCATACAAATACGGCCTGGCCTTTTTGCAGATCCAGCGTATCGGAGCCGGTAATAGTGGTATTGCCGTTTAGCACCAGCATGATCTCTGCTGCTTTGCTGGTATTGGTATACGTGATACCGGGCTGCAGGGTAATACTGCTTACCACAAAATCCGGGGCAGGGGAATGGTAGATCTTTTCTGCAGGGTCGGCCGCGGGCTCGCCGGTCATGATGTGCGGATGCACGGCTTCAAAGCGGGTATGTTTCAGCAGCTCCTGTACATCAATATGTTTGGGTGTAAGGCCGCCGCGCAGTACGTTATCGGAATAGGCCATCAGCTCTGCGTTCTGCCCTTCCAGGTAAGCATGCGGAATGCCTGCATCCTGGAACACGGCATCGCCGGGCTGGGTTTGTACAATGTTAAAAAAGTAAATGGAAAAAATACCACGGTCCAGGCGTTCCAGGCCCTGCGGGTCATTGACAATAGCCCTGCCGGCCCAGAAAGCAGGATTGTTTTTTTCCAGCTGGCCGGCCTTGTAAGCTGGCAGTATACGGTCTGCCAGCGGGCGCAGCAGGGTATTCACCTGCTCCTGCGGCATTTCCATTACAGTTTTATACAGGCCATAATAACCGTCTTTTTCAAATACGCCTTTCAGGGAAGCAAACTCCGGCACCATTTCCAGGATGGATTGCAGCTTACTTTCCGGCAAAAAGCCATGCAGCAGCCAGAACTCACTCAAGGCCACCATGATCTCCGGTTTATGGTTGGCATCTTTATAATTACGGTTGGCTGCTTTTAAGGGGATGCCTGCTTCATTTTCCCGGGCAAAACCTTTCTCTGCTTCTGTTTTGGTGGGATGCACCTGAATAGACAGCATGTCTTTTACATCCAGGATCTTAAACAGGTAGGGCAGCTCGCCAAAGCGGTCCCATACCTGCTGGCCCACAATAGCCGCGGGTGATTGTTTGATCAGCTGATCCAGCGTGGTGGTTTCCCCGTTCAGGTGAATGGTGGCCGGTGCGCTGGGATGCGCGCCCATCCAGTACTCCGCGCTGGGCTCCTGTTGTTTGGGAATGCCTAATAGTTCCGGGATATAGGTAAAACCGCCCCATGCATAATGTTGTACTTTCCCATCCAGCCGGAATAACTTTTTATCAACTGCAGCCATTTAAGTAGATTTATTTATTGATGAACCATAAAAACCAATCCCAAAAATAGTTGAAAAAATGGCTTCCCATAATGAGCTGGGTAAAAAAGGAGAACAGATCGCACAAAATTACTTACAACAGCAACAGTATACTGTTTTGCACATTAACTGGAAATGGGGGCGGAAAGAGATTGATGTGATTGCGCTGAAAGATGGGCAGCTGGTATTTGTGGAGGTGAAAACGCGTATTAATAGTGTGTTCGGCTGGCCGGAAGAAAAGGTGGATTTTAAAAAGCGACAGTATTTACAGGGCGCTGCAGAAGTGTTCATGGAAAAAAGCGGGCTTACGCCGGTGGCTATACGTTTTGATATTATTGCCATTACGTTTGGAGAGGGAGAAGGGATGGAGGTGATGCATTTTGAGGACGCGTTTTAGAGGATTTCATTGTATTTTAAGTACTACCATTTTGCAATACCAATTCGTAATTAAACATGCTGCGATCCTGTCTGTTCATTATACTAGCCAGCCTGCTGCAATGCAGCCAGAGCCTGGCCCAGAACCAGCCATATTATCAATTTGACAGCAAT
Source organism: Chitinophaga sp. GbtcB8 (assembly GCF_019091455.1). Lineage (GTDB taxonomy): Bacteria > Bacteroidota > Bacteroidia > Chitinophagales > Chitinophagaceae > Chitinophaga. The sequence continues at coordinate 53,307 of NZ_JAGXJN010000037.1, read as the reverse complement.
CTTACCCCCCGCTGGAGCAGCCCTGAAAACCTGAACGGCGTAAAGGGCGCGGGTGGCAAAGCCAATAACGGCGCTAAAGGACATCCCTTTGAATCCATTGCTGCCGGCGCCACAGTTACTTTGCTGAATATACAGGAGGCGGGCATCATCCATCGTATCTGGATCACACTTTCAGACCGCTCACCGGAAATGCTGCGCTCTTTGAAGCTGGAAATGTTCTGGGATAATGAAAGCACACCCGCTGTATCTGTACCGCTGGGCGATTTCTTTGGCGTAGGCCTGGGCAGAACAGCAGTATTTGAGAATGCGCTGTTTGCCAGCCCGGAAGGACGCTCCTTTAACTGTTTTATACCTATGCCATTCAAAAGGGCCGCCCGCATTGTAGTAACCAACAGATCCGGCAGGCCGCTAAGCCATTTCTTTTTTGATGTAGATTATAGCCTGGTAAAAACATGGGATAACAGTAACCTGTACTTTCATGCTTACTGGCACCGTGATACTGCTACCCAGCCGGGTACCGACTTTGAGCTGCTGCCTGCGGTAAAAGGCAAAGGCCGGTTCCTGGGAGTGAATGTGGGCATAAACGCCAATCCTGCATATGGTAAGTTATGGTGGGGAGAAGGAGAGGTGAAAATGTTCCTGGATGGCGACCAGGCATTACCCACGCTGGTGGGCACTGGTACAGAAGATTATATTGGCACCGGGTGGGGGCAAGGCTTTTTTGCTAACCAGTACAGCGGCTGCCTGGTATCCAGCGATTCCCTGCGGCAATGGTGCTTTTACCGTTATCACATCCCGGACCCTATATTCTTCACAAATAGCTGCCGCGTTACACTACAACAAATTGGCGGCGGACCAACAGCTACCGTTATGGCGCTGCAGGAGGCCGGCGCGCGTATGATCCCCATTACCAGCGACTTTGGCGGCCACCAGCAGCCCTTGTATAAAAAAGATAAGGTAGTACGCCTGAAAACCGCCGCGCAGCCTGATTCCTGGACAAACTTTTACCGTTCTGATGATGTATCTGCAACGGCGTATTTCTATTTGGACCGGGCCAAATAAAATAATTACGAATTAAAATGCAGCGGTTAAAGGCCAGGCCTGGATACGTGGCTTTACAAAGAATATAAGGAGCTGGGGATAAGATTAATTACAGGGTATTCAATTACGAATTACGAATTACGAATCAAAACACTGCAGTAAAAGACCTATACTTTGTATCCATCCCTTTACCAACAAAACGCCCTCCATTCGTAATTCGTAATTGACAATTCGTAATTACCTCCACACTCCCGTATAATTCTCCGGTGTGATCGCCTTCAGCTCTTTCTTCAGCGTAGCATTGATCTTTAAACCATCAATAAACTTATGGATGGTTTTTTGATTGATCTGATCCCCGCCGCGGGTAAGCTCTTTTAATGCTTCGTAAGGCTGGGGATAGTTTTCCCGGCGCAGTACGGTTTGAATGGCTTCTGCTACTACGGCCCAGTTGTTTTCCAGGTCCTCTTTCAGCTTGGCCTCATTCAGGATCAGCTTTTCCATACCCTTTTGTATAGAGCGCAGGGCCAGCATGCTGTGGCCAAATGGTACGCCTACGTTGCGCAGCACAGTAGAATCCGTAAGATCGCGCTGCAGGCGGGAGATGGGCAGCTTAGCGCTCAGGTGCTCATACAGCGCATTACCTACACCCAGGTTACCTTCTGCATTCTCAAAATCAATGGGATTTACCTTATGCGGCATAGCGCTGGAACCTACTTCGTTCTTTTTTACTTTTTGTTTAAAGTAATCCATGGATATGTAGGTCCAGATGTCGCGGCAAAGATCTATCAGTACATTGTTAATACGTTTCAGCGTATCAAAGTGGGCGGCCAGGTTATCGTAGTGCTCTATCTGGGTGGTGTAGCGCATACGTTGCAGGTCCAGGGTCGTGTTCACAAATTTATCGGCAAACTTTTCCCAGTTTATTTTAGGGAAAGCTACGTGGTGGGCATTAAAGTTGCCGGTAGCACCGCCGAATTTAGCGGCAAAGGGTATTTCGCCCAGCAGTTTTATCTGTCCTTCCAGTCTTTCCACAAACACCAGGATCTCTTTACCCAGAATGGTGGGCGATGCGGGCTGTCCGTGCGTACGGGCCAGCATGGGGATCTTCATCCAGTTTTTGCCAAATTTCTTAAGCTCCAGCACCAGGTTGGCTATGGCAGGCATGTACAGCTGCTCTACGGCTTCTTTCCAAAGCAGGGGGATAGCGGTGTTGTTAATATCCTGCGAGGTAAGGCCGAAGTGTACCCATTCCAGCTTATCTTCCAGGCCCAGGCTTTTGAGCTCATTCTTCACAAAGTACTCCACGGCTTTTACGTCGTGGTTGGTGATCTTTTCTGTATCCTTGATCAGCTGGGCGTGCTCCAGGGTTAGTTCCTGGTATATTTTCCGCAGGGCAGGCACTTTTGCTTTTGGCAACGTAAATACCTTTAGTTCCGCCAGGGCAATAAAATATTCTATTTCTACCAGTACACGGTAACGGATCAACGCGTATTCGGAAAAATAGGGGGCCAGCTCTTCCAGTTGCTTACGGTAACGACCGTCCAATGGTGAAATGGCGGTTAAAGGTTGTAGTTGCATAATATTTTAGCTTAATTTTGCGGGCCACAAAAATACAGAAATTGGAACGGAAAGTAAAAGTAGCGGCAGTAAGTTATTTGAATACCAAGCCTTTGTTGTACGGTTTCAGGGGACATGCAGTAATGAAGATGATGGAGTTATCGATGGATTACCCGGCGGTGATTGCCAGGCAGTTAATTGAAGGCAGCGTGGATGTGGCGCTGGTACCGGTGGCTGTGATCCCCAAAATGCAGGAGCAGCATATTATTTCAGATTTTTGCATAGGAGCGGAGGGGCCGGTGGCCTCTGTATGCCTGTTCAGCGAAGTACCGCTGCAGCATATTAAACGTATTTACCTGGATTACCAGAGCCGTACTTCCGTAGCCTTACTGAAGCTGCTGGTACGCGATTTCTGGCGGCTGGATGTGGAGCTGGTGGAAACCAGCGGCGATTACCAGCACCTGATCAAAGACCACGATGCCGGTTTGGTAATAGGCGACCGGGCGCTGGCACAACGCCATCACTCCCCCTACATTTACGACCTGGCTGAAGCCTGGATGCGCTTTACCAGCCTGCCTTTTGTATTTGCAGCCTGGGTAAGCAACAAACCGCTGCCAGTGGAGTTTATACAGGAGTTTAACAACGCCAATAGCATAGGCATTCACAATATACCGGCCGTAGTAGCGGAAAACCCATACCCGCTGTTTGATCTTACGGCTTATTACACAAAACATATCAGCTACCCGCTAACGCCGGCCAAGCGGCAGGGCATGCAAAAGTTCCTGGGATATTTACAGTAATGCGCTTTTACCCTGAACATCATGCGGTTTTACCCTAAAATGTATGCGCTTTTAATAGGAGCTGCACATGGGATTCACATGAGAATCACACGGAGTGCACACGGGAAGCACAGGGAGTACGCATGGGAATATTGCCTGCCCGGATAGGTCTATACCTGCCCAGATTATTAACAAAGTGTAAACCTATATTAGGCCAAGACCCTCTGTAATGGGTACGTTATTCGTACGTAATTCGTGCGCAATTCGGGTGCAACCCGTGCGCAACCCGTGCCCGGCTTTTCTCTTAAACCTTACAGGAATACAGGTTAGCTATTTTTTTCTTATCTTCCTGCAAATACTATGTCATGAAGATCGGTATCCTGGGTAGTGGGGCCGTGGGGCTCACTTTAGGCACCGGGTTTGTAGGAATGGGCCACCATGTCATTATTGGAACTCGTAATCCCGCTAAAGAATCATTACAACAATGGTTAAAGCGGCAGGGCCCTCTTGCCAGCATTGCGCCATTCCGGGAAGCAGCCGCCTCGGGGGAGATCATTATTTTATGTGTAAGCTGGATAGGCGCTAAAAGCGCTATAGAACAAGCCGGGATCTGGAACTTCAAAGGTAAGATAGTGGTGGATGTTACTAACCCGCTGGATGGGAAAGGACCGGATGAGGAAGGCCGCTTATCCTTTGTGAGCGGGCTAAAATCCTCCGGGGAGCAGATCCAGGCCTGGTTACCACCGGATACCAGTGTCGTAAAGGCCCTGAGCTGTGTGGGGCATGAGATCATGTTCCAGCATAAGGATAACAGTGAAAACCCTACTATGTTTATTTGCGGTAATAATGATGAAGCCAAAAAAGTGGTTACCGATATGCTGCACCAGATGGGCTGGGAAGATGTGGCGGATATGGGAAAGATAGTAATGAGCCGTTATATAGAGCCCCTGGGTATTTTATGGAGCGCTTACGGCTACCGCACCGGGAACTGGAGCCATGCATTTAAGCTGGTGAAGAAAACGGATTAAATGTGCGGATGTGCAAATATGCAGTTGTGCAGATGAGGAATGCAGGAGTATTATACAATTAGATAAATAAAAAATGTCCGGACAGCATCCGGACATTTTTTTTATCTGCACATCTGCATATTTGCACATCTAATTCGGTTCCTTCATCTCCTTCACTGATTTCATTTCCCGCACTTTAATATAGAACTGCTTATCTACCTTAAACAGTTTCTGATCTATATAACTCAGGTTGTCTGTAGCCCAGCGGGTACCGGGGTGAATGAACTGGTAGTTGTTTTCGCCCACTGTTACCTTTACCGGCATATCAAAGTTAGGGATGGAGGATTTCCAGCGGTGATACAGCACCTGGCCTACAATGCGGTATTGCAGCTCCGGCAGGGTAGTATCGCGCAGGTACTGGTCAAAGGTCTTACGCAGGTCTTTGCCGGTTTTTGCGCAAATATAACGTTCTATGTCGCTGCCGTTCACGGTTTTGTGCCCAAAATCCGTATTCATACCGCGCAGCAGCTGGCGGAATTCTTCATCATTATCAATGATCAGGCGGATCATATGTATCAGCGTGCCGCCTTTGTAGTACATGTCGCCGGAACCTTCGTTATTCACGTTATAGGTGCCAATAATAGGACGGTCATTCTTAATGTTTTTACGGCAGCCCATCAGGTATTCTGTACCGGCTTCCCTGCCAAATTCACATTCGGTGAACAGGGTTTCGGAATAGTTGGTAAAGCTTTCGTGCACCCACATATCTGCTATGTCGTTGGTAGTAATGTTGTTACCAAACCATTCGTGGCCGCTTTCGTGCACAATAATAAAATCCCATTTCAGCCCCTGGCCGGTACCGGAAAGGTCGCGGCCCTTGTAGCCCATCTGGTAACCATTGCCATAGGCCACGGCGCTCTGGTGCTCCATGCCCAGGTGGGGTGCATCTACCAGCTTATAGCTGTCTTTGTAAAAAGGATATTTCCCGAACCAGTACTCAAAACACTGCATCATTTTGGGTACTACCTCAAAATGTTTTTTGGCTTTTTCCAGGTTGTAATCCAGCACCCAGTAGTCCAGGTCCAGCTTACCGCCTTCGCCGTTATATACATCCTTAAACTCTTTGTAGTAGCCAATGTTCAGGGCCACATCGTAGTTATTAATAGGGCTGTTCACTGCCCATACATAGGTAACGGTACTATCGGCATTGGGTATACGCAGTTTCAGGCGGCCGTTGGATACATCTGTGAGATCCTTGGGTACAGTTACGTTAATGTTCATGTATTCCGGCTCATCGCTCTGGTGGTCTTTATTAGGCCACCATACACTGGCGCCCAGGCCCTGGCAGGCAGTAGCTATCCAGGGGCGTCCCAGAGAGTCGCGGGTCCATACTACGCCGCCATCCCAGGGGGCATTAATGGCTTTGCGGGGCTGCCCATGGTAAAACACGGTTATTTTACGCTGGGTGCCTTTCTTTTGAGCATTGGGGAATTTTATGAAGTAGGCGTTGCTGTCGCGGTCAAAGGCCAGCTTGGTTTGTTTCGTGATCTTTAAACTATCAATATCCACCACCACGCTGTCCATGATCATAGGATACTGCAGATCTATCTGCATAACGCTATCCTGCTGCAGCACCTTATAGGTAATGGTATTATAACCTTTAAAGGAGCTGTCCTGGGGGGTAACGGTTACATACAGGTCGTAACCCACCACGTCCCACCAGGCACGCTGGGGGGTAATAGAACCCCGGAGGGTGTCCGCATGAGAGAATTTAGTCTGGATCGTCTCTTTAAAATGCGATTTTTGTTGCTGGGCTCCGGCATGCAGCGCCATTATCAAAGCCAAGAAAAACATAGGTATGCCACGCATCATATTCAGAATCGTATTTTGAACCCGAAAGATATTAATTTACAGTGTAAAATGTAAAACCTTACATGTAAATGACGGCTAACAAACGTAAAAGTACCTCCGTTATTGTATTAATAAATTGTGTTATCTCTGCTTTTACTTTTGTAATGGCCTGCCAGCCGGATCACCGTTCCAATACCCAGGTATTCCGGTTTAATCATACAGATGGCCTGTCGTCACTGGATCCTGCTTTTGCCAAAAGCCAGGCTATTATGTGGGCCATTCACCAGGTGTACAGTACCCTGGTGGAGCCGGATACCCAGATGATCATCCGGCCATTGCTGGCTACCCGCTGGGAGGAGAGCGCCGACCACACCACCTTTACCTTTTACCTGCGGCCGGATGTATACTTCCATGATAATGAAGCTTTTGTGAACGGCAAAGGCCGGCGTATGACGGCACAGGATGTGGTGTACAGCTTTCGCCGTATTATGGACCCGGCCACTGCATCGCCGGGGGCGTGGATCTTTAACGGCAAGGTAGATCCGGAAAAAGGTTTCAAAGCGCTGAATGATACCGTGTTCCAGCTAAAGCTGTTACAACCTTTTCATCCTATACTGGGTATCCTGAGCATGCAGTACTGCTCTATTGTACCTAAAGAGGTAGTGGAAAAATACGGGGCCGATTTCCGGCGTCATCCCTGTGGTACCGGGCCTTTCCGGTACTTTGACTGGGACGAGGGGCAGGCCCTGATCCTGCACCGCCACCCACGCTATTTTGAAAAAGATGCACAGGGAAAACCCCTGCCTTACCTGGATGCCGTGAAAATGACCTTCCTGGATAATAAGGCTACCGAATTCCTGCTGTTCCGCCAGGGGCAGCTGGATTTTATGAACGACCTGGATGCTTCTTTTAAAGATGAGGTGCTTACCAAAACAGGCCAGCTTAAAAAGGAATGGAATGGTAAAATGGTGCTGTCTAAAACGCCATACCTGAATGTGGAGTACCTGGGTTTTATGCTGGACAGCAGCCAGGCAGCGCTGAAACAATCGCCCACACGGCTAAAAAAAGTACGGCTGGCCATTAACTACGGGTTTGACCGTACGAAAATGATGACCTACCTGCGCAACAGCATAGGCGTACCTGCCAATGCAGGTTTTGTGCCCCGTGGCCTGCCTTCTTTTGATGCAGCTAAAGTAAAAGGTTATACCTATGATCCTGCCCGCGCACGCCAGCTGCTGCAGGAAGCAGGTTTCCCGGAAGGGAAGGGGCTGCCCCTGATACGCCTGCTCACCATCCCGGTGTATGCAGATCTCTCTAACTATATAGCCAACCAGCTGCAGGAGCTGGGTATTCCCGTACAGGTGGAGGTGGTGCAAAAAAGCCTGCTGCTGGAGCAAACAGCCAAATCGGCCGCCCTGTTCTTCCGGGGCAGCTGGATAGCCGATTACCCGGATGCTGAAAGCTTCCTGGCGTTCTTTTATGGTAAAAATCCCGCGCCGCCTAACTACACACGGTATAATAACCCGGCGTTTGACAAGTTATATGAGCAGGCCTTGCAGGAAACCAATGATTCCCTGCGCTATGAGCTGTACCGGCAAATGGACCAGCTAATAGTGCAGGACGCGCCGCTGGTGCCTGTTTTTTATGATGAAGCGGTGCATTTTATACAACCTAATGTGAAGGGGCTGAGGGAAGGTGGATTGAACATGCTGGAACTAAGATGGGTAAAGATGGCCGAGTAGCAGACCAGGCCCTGGTTGCGGGCCCTGCCGGGCCTCTACTATTTAACATTTCATTGCACTGGCTTCCAATATTTTAAACTACCTTTGACCTCTAATACTCATTTTTTAAAGTTAAAGGTTAATGATAGCAATTCTGATCTTCTTCTGTGTGCATTGGTTCTTTTCATTGTTCTTTCACACATTTTTCTTACACCGGTATGCATCTCACCAGATGTACACCACCAGCAAAGGCTGGGAGCGTGTATTCTACTTTGCCACCTGGTTTTTCCAGGGCTCTTCCTACCTGGTTCCAAGAGCGTATGGTGTAATGCACCGTATGCATCATGAATATAGCGATACTGAACATGACCCGCATTCTCCCCACTTCTTCAAAGATGTTTGGAGCATGATGGTGCGTACCCGCCAGATCTATAACGACATTTTAAATCGTAAGAATGTGCCGGATGCCAAGTTCACCGATGAGCCGTTACCGGAATGGGATGCTATGGACCGCGTTGGCGACCATATACTGACCCGCCTGGCATTTGCTTTTAGCTACATTGGTTTTTACGTGGCTTTTGCCCCCAGCTTCTGGTGGTACCTGCTGCTGCCTATCCACTTCCTGATGGGTCCTGTACAGGGCGCAGTAGTGAACTGGTGCGGTCACAAGTATGGTTACAGTAACTTTAATAATGGTGACCATTCCAGGAACTCATCTCCCTGGGGTATTATCCTGTTAGGTGAGCTGTTCCAGAACAACCACCACAAGTTTAAAGACAGCCCCAACTTTGCCAAGAAATGGTTTGAGCTGGATCCTACTTACCCCGTAATGAAAGTTATGAACTGGGTAGGCATTATTAAGCTGAAGAGTGCCAGAGTGAAAAGGGCTACGTTTAAGGCTGCTGCGTAACGATGTGCAGATAGTTAAATAGGTATAGAAGCCGAAAGGCTAATAATATAAATGTCCGGGTGATAATATCATCCGGACATTTTGTTTTATAAGTAGCTCAGCCAGCGCCAGTTCTGGTGCCGTTGTTTATACCCTGCATACCATTTGCACAGTGGGTACAGGGTTGCTACCAGCAGCAGCCAGATCACATACACCGCTGCCAGGGATACCCCGTAATGGCCTTTCAGCTTTGCAGTGTCCGTAATAAAATTATAGGTAAGCATAAAGCGAAGCGGGTGGCCCATAACCACGCCAATGATAATACCAATGATATGGATAATGTGAAAGTGCAGCACATAATAAAAGAACGGCACCCGCCCGAAATATACAAGCGGATTGGTGGGCCGGAGGGGTTTATCCGCAATAAACGACAGTAAGAGCAGCACCGGCCCCAAAGTAATCAGCGTAAACAATAAGGATGGCGGATACTTCTGTACATTAAAGAAGATCATGAGGGTTTGCAGTGCATTAGCGCCTGGTTTCCATGGAGTGGGGTTGCCGTAAACATTACTATACCGCAATATTAAAAACAGTAAAATAGCGGCCAGCCCAATATAACGCAACAGGCGTTTGCGTTTGTGAGGATCGTAACCCGGGCGGAACAACATGCCCAGCCCATACCCGCAAAGTAATACCCCCAGCCAGGCCAGCACAGGATAACCTATGAAAATAATAAAACCGTGGGTGGGCAGCATGTTGGGAACATTTACAAAGCTCCAAAGCACCTGCGCCACAGAGCCCGGCGCAAACCGGATCCCATCCAGCACATTATGGCCAAAAACAATGATCAGGCCCAGCACCGGCAGCAGGCGTTCCGGCAGGTAAATGAGTAGCGCAAGTATCATCATACTCACACCCATGGCAGACAGTACGCCAAATAGCCCTGTGTTAGGTGAAAAAGACCAGCCAAAGCTCATAATCACCATGTCCACAAATATCAGCCATAAGCCGCGGGTAAGCAGGAACCAGGACAGCGCCGGTTTGGTGCGCCGGGTGCCCATCAGGTAAGCGGATGCACCGGCCAGCATTACAAATGTAGGCGCGCAAAAATGTGTGATCCAGCGGGTGGCATAAAGCAGTACAGTGGTTTTGGTTTCATCCAGCGGATTAAAGAACAGGACATCTGCATGTAACAGGTCGCGGACATGGTCCAGCGCCATAATGAACATTACCAGGCCCCGCAGGAGATCAATAGATACATTGCGTGGAGAAGCAGGGATAGCAGTAGTTGTCATGCTACAGGTAGGTTTACTTTAAGTTAGGAATTCAGCATAAATAATTGATGATTATTATGATGAAGGGCGATTGACCAGGCTATATATGGATGAGGATCAGATTGTTAGAAGCAACTGGCCGGTGGCTGAGGACGTGGAGCAAATTATCAACCTGATATATATGGTTATTTATATATTTGTGTGTATAGATTAAACAATGCTGAAGAACATTTATCAATCCAGGAGCAACGCAGGTCATTTATTCAGTATTAATGCGGTTGCATTTGTGATGACCTTTATAGTGCTGTATGTAATAGTATTAATTGAGATGGCATTGGTATTTAACTCGCCGTTACCGGTTAACTGGCCCTACTGGATAGGGCAGATCTACTGGTTTTTACCAGCCATTACGCTTTACCCGGTTATTTATTACAAAATGAAAAGGCATTACAAGCACGATAATTCTGCAAAAGCCAAAAGTTATTTAGTGGCATTTGCCATCGTGCTACTAAGTACAGGTTTTGGTTGGGTGTTGGGTCATTTTACTAACTCCTGAACGGCTTAAACTGGCTGGTGCCTGCTATGGCCAGCATGGCTTTATCCCCGCTGCTATCACCGTAGGCAAAAATATTTTCAAACAGCTCCAGGTCGTATTCATTCTTAATACGGCATACTTTCTCATCTCCATTACAATTAAGTCCCAATATGTTACCCGTCAGCTGCTCATTTTTTACTTCCAGCTGGGTAGCAATGCAGGTGATGTTCATTTTCTCACACCAGGGGCCTACCCAATCCTGTGCAGAGGCGGTTACTATTACTACCTGGTGTCCTTTTTCCTGGTGCTCTTTAATAGCTGCCAGTGCGCCGGGGCGTATGAGCGCAGGCAGGCGTTCCCGGCAAAAGGCAGCGCATTTTTCCCGAAAAGTGCTTACTGCTGCACCTTTAAAAAAGTAGCGCAAAAAGATCTCTTTCATGGTGTGGCTGGATACCAGCTTTAATTTAAACAGCACCAACAGGGGGGATAACAGCAGGAAACCCAGGTATAAAGCCCCGCTGCCTTTCTGGTAGCGGATCACTTCAAACATGGTATCCTTAGTAGTGATAGTACCATCAAAATCAAAGAAAGCGATCGTTTGCTTCATATTTAATTGTAAGATTGGCAGGTCATTAACAGCTGATAATCAATCAAAATTAAGCATTAATCATTATCAGCTAATTACTTGCAGGCAGCTATTTTATAATTTTAATTTTTTGAAGATAAACTCAGGTATATACTTAATAATCAACATTATATAACGCCAAAACCATTTTACATACAGCACATTTTTCTTTGCCCTGGCAGCCTTTACAATAGCGCTGGCCACGTCTATAGGCTGGGCAGTTAAAAGGGGAGGCAGCGTTAATCCTTCCGTCATGCGGGTATATACAAATCCCGGTTGTACGGTCATTACATGCACACCATTATGAAAAAGGCGGTTGCGCAGGCCGCTCAGGTAAGCGGTAAAACCGGCTTTGGCGCTGCCGTATAAATAATTGCTCTGGCGGCCACGCTCGCCGGCTACTGAGCTAATACCTATAATAGTACCCTGGTGGCGAGCAGCATAATCTGCAGCTACCACGTTCAGGATTGAAACGGCGCCGGTATAGTTGGTGTGAATAATACGGCTGGCTTCCTGCCAGCTGGTTTGCCCCAGCTCCTGATCGCCCAGGTAGCCGAACACGCATATAGTAATATCGGGCTTTACCGGCAGGCTTTCGTAAAAGGCAGGGTGGCTGGCAAAATCAACCGCATCAAAAGCATGGGAGCTGGCGTTTATGCCATAGCGTATGCGCAGGTCATTTTCCTGTGCCTGTAAAAAAGAGGTATTGCGGGCGGCCAGCTGCACATCGTACTTTTCAGCGGCAAACTGACGGGCCAGGGCTACAGCCATATCGGATCCTGCACCCAGAATTAAAACAGTCATCTTTATAATTAAGAATGAAGAATTAAGAATTAATAATCATGGGCACCATTACCCCGCGGGATTGCTAATGCTCCAATGCAGCGGTGCTTTTGACCGGTTTTACTGTTTTGAATGATTAATGAATGAAGTTGAAAGAACTATAATGAAGTAACAGTTAATTATTTAACCACTGCCTCCCTGATCATTAATTCTTCATTATTCATTATTAATTCTGACGGCTGTGCCGTCAGCAGCAGGCGGTCCGACTGTAAAGAACGGAAGCGGTTATTGCGGTTGTATTGTTTTACGATCCCTGCAAAACGTTGTACGTGAGGATAACTTTGCCAGAACACTTCCTGTTTCATGCGGGCATCCTTGGAAAGGTACAGGCGGCCGCCGTATTGCAGCACCAGGGCATCCAGCTCGTCCAGGAACTCAAATAAACCTTTGCGCACGGGAAAATCCAGCGCCAGGGTATAACCCTCCATAGGGAAGGAGATGAGGTTATCCTGCTGGCCAAATACCTTCAGCACGGCCAGGAAAGAGCCCAGGCCTTTACTGCTGATGCGTTGCAGGATCTCTACCAGGCCCTGTTTCTGATCCATGGGCAGCACAAACTGGTATTGTACAAAACCAGCTTTGCCATAACCCCGGTTCCAGTGCAGGAAAGCATCCAGCGGGTAAAAGAAGGGTTCGTAAGACACCACATTATTGATCTCCCGTTTGGTGTTCTTGGCATAATACAGCCAGTTGAACGCCTTTACGGTAAAGGTGTTCAGCACAAATGACGGCAGGTTGAAAGGGATGGTGAGCTTCTTTTTGGAGGGCAGCTGCAGGGGAGCCTGCGCTTGTTGGGGCGATAGTTCCGCTTTGGCAGCATGCTCGCCCAGTATTAAAATACTCCGGCCAAAGGAATCGCCTTTCTGCAGGCAATCTATCCAGGCTACGGAATAGGTATAGTGCTTGTTTTCCTCGAACAGGCGGATTACTTCGTCCAGGTTGCGGGCTTTGATCTGCTTCTGTTTTATATAAGAGGTTTCCACTTTCTTCAGGCGGAACAGCACCCGGGTAATAATGCCGGTAAGGCCCATGCCGCCGCAGGTAGCCCAGTACAGGTCGGGCTCCTGGTCAGGGGAGCAGGTGATAAGCCCCTGGGAGGTGATCACATCCATAGACACCACCTGGTTGGAAAAGGCGCCATCTACGTGGTGGTTCTTGCCATGCACATCAGAGGCTACTGCGCCGCCAACAGTAATGAACTTGGTGCCGGGAGTAACCGGCAGGAACCAGCCTTTGGGCACTATAATGTCCAGGATCTGGTCCAGCGTAACGCCGGCCTGGCATTCAAACAGGCCCTTTTCAATATCAAAGCTCAGAACTTTATCATATTTAAGGGTAGAGATGCTGTGTGCGCCCAGGGATGCATCTCCATAACAACGTCCGTTTCCCCGCGCAATGAGGGGTGTTTGTGTGTGAAGCAGGTCCTGTAACTGATCTTCCCTGGAGAAAGTGCTTTCTTCGCTTGCTACTACAGGATAATTGCCCCAATTTGCTAACCGTTTTTGCATTAGTTAAAAAAACTTTTGTTTGCCGGTAAATAAATGATCACATAAAAACTTAGGATCCACAGGGCTATGGTTAACTGTATGAAGCGGTCTTTGTACAGGATCTTAGTGGGAGAACCAGTATTGTTCTCTACGTAGGTTATTTGCAAATATCGTAATAATCCTGCAATAACAAAAAGGGTGGTGTAAAAAAGGCGGTGGGTACCAAAGCGCACAATGGTTACCGGGTCAAGCGTGTACATGAGGTAACACACAATGATCACGGCAGACAATAAGGCCAGTGTTACGTTCATGAAATCCATGTTATATCCTTTGGCGGCTTTGCGCATTTCCTGGCCGGATACCTGTTTAATGATCACATCATCCCGGCGTTTGGCTACTGCCATGAACAGCGCCAGCAGGAACACCATTACTATGAGCCAGGAGGATACCGCGGTGCCGGAGGCAATACCGCCCGCCTTAATACGCAGCACAAAACCAATGGAAAGAATAATGATGTCCAGGATGGAAATATTCTTTAACCCAAGTGAGTATAACAGGTTTAAAATAAAATAGATACTTACTACGAACAGGAATTTTGGTTTAACATACCAGGCCAGTCCCAGCCCTATGATCATACACACTACAAACAGCACCAGGCCGGCTGTGGGGGATACTGCGCCGGAGGCCAGGGGGCGTTTGCATTTAACCGGGTGCGCACGGTCCGCTTCTATATCCTTGTAATCATTTATAATATAGATACTGCTGGCCGTAAGGCTAAACGCAAAAAAGGCGGCTAAAAGATGCCCGATGGTAGATAGATAAAATAGTTCTCCCGCAAAAAAGAGGGGAATAAACAAGAACAGATTTTTGACCCAATGATGAGGCCTGAGTAGTTTCAGATATTGCACGGGGATGAACAGATGTTAATACGGGGGGCAAGATACAATTTTAAGCGGAAAGCTGAAAGCATAAAGCTTAACGCTGAATGCTAAACGCTTAACGCTTAGTACTTCGGAGGTGTTGGAATTACTGTAAATACATTGGATGCCAAATGCTTAATACGCAATGCCGGGAAGTAATGGCTGCAGCGTTTAGCGTTATGCGTTATGAAATACACTGAATGCCAAATACTTAATACGCAATGCCGGGGAAATAAGGGCCGCAGCGTTAAGCGTTCAGGGTTCGGCATTCAGCTTTCTCCTTTAAGCTTTGCGCTTTCCGCTAATAAAACTACTTTTACGCCTTCAAAAGCATAAAAACCCCCATTATGTTGTCCGGGTCATCCCTTTACCAGAAACGTACTGTTTTTACTGTTATTGAATGTGTGCTGATCATTGGCCTGGCGCTGGTGCCCCTGTTCACTACTTTTCCTTACCGGGTTAATATCTTTTTGTCGTGGGAAGGCGCCTACCGTATGTCCATCGGGCAAATGCCCTATAAGGATTTTGGTACGCCGCTGGGTTATGGCTTCTGGCTGATACCATCCCTGTTCTTCCGCATATTTGGCCCGCAGCTGATCTCACTCGTAAAAGCGCAGGTGTTCATTAATATTATGGCGGGATTTGCTTTCCGCTCCATTTTAAAACGCCTGAACATAGAGCCGGCCATACGGGCTTTATCTGTAATGGTGTTTGTGCTGTCTTATTCCTTTTTCAACTTCTGGCCCTGGTATAACCATACGGTAATTGTGTATGAGCTGGTGGGCTTAGCCTTCCTGTTCCAGTACATAACCCGCCCGGGGCAAAAGCTGCGTTTCCTGTACCTGCTGCTGGCAGCCCTGTTCACCTTCCTGTCTATTTTTACCAAGCAGGATGGGGGCGGACTGGCCCTGCTGTTATGCCTGGCGCTGTTATTATATAATAGTATCCATGAAAAGCGCTGGTGGGAGATCCCTGCGTTCCTAGGCTGTTATTTCCTGGTGGCCGCCATTGTAATAGGCCCGCTGCTGCCGCATGGTTTTGGATACTGGTATAACCACGGGCAGCCCCCGCACAATTCCCGCCTGGCAGTAACGGATTTTGCAGAAGAGATCCTGGGGGGTTCCCAGTGGATCAAGTTTTACCTGGTGCTCATGGTGTTATGCCTGGTACCATCCCTGCGCAATTTTAAAGCTTTCTGGCAAAACAAAACGGCCATGCTGTTTACCCTGCTTACGCTGGGTATACTGGCAGAGGCAGCCCTGTTCCAGGTAACCAGCTATACCCCGCCGGATAACAACATCTTCTTCCATAGCTTTGTCTTTGCATTCCTGTGCACACATTTTGCCGGCATGCAGCATATTGACCTGGGCCGCCGTAATGCCTTTTTAAGCAGTGCGCTGCTGGTGCTGCTGTGGTGGTCTGGTGTGTTCTGGAAATACATTGACCGTATTTTTCAGCGAATATTCCCGGCTCCTACAGAAATGGTGCAGGGCGCACCGGACCCGAATGCAGAGAATGTGGTATCCCGCCGGAACTTTATGCTGAATACAGATACTACCCGGGACGTGCCTACTGCTGAATGGATCTTCTCTGACCTGCCAGGATTTAAGAAAATATACATGCCGCCATCTACTGTACATGGTATGGAGCGTTTGATGGCTATGCCTGTGGTAAAGGAAAAGAAAGATAGTATTAAAGTGTTGAATATGACGGAGTTAACGCCCCTGGCTTATGCTATGCCCTTTAAGCCGGAAACCGGGGAGGATTACCCGCTGTGGTACCACCTGGGCGTGGGCATGTTTAACCGGCAGCTGGCAGCCTTCAAGGAAAAAGTACAACAGCACCACTACGACATTATCCTATATGAATATGCACCCGGGTTGAACAACTTTTTTCCCTTTGCCTTAAGACCTGAGCTGAAACAACATTATAAACAGGTAGATGAATTCCTGGCGCCTCGCCGCCCTACCAATGCTATTATAGAGGTGTATGTAAAACCGTAAGAATGCTGAATGCCTAACGCTTAACGCTATAGCCTTCAGCAAAATGCAAGCAGCGTTAAGTATTCAGCGTTAAGCCTTTAGCATTCATTCGTAATTTTTTTTCGCATGTACCCAACCTTCAGGCATTTATCCCCTGTCTATACTATCAGGGCCGGTGATATTGCCTGTCTGCTGTATGCTTAATCTGAAAGAAACTGCCGTTTAACTTATCCGACCATACGGACCATTCCAATCAAACACACGGTCAGCTGGACCAACTATTGGCCGGTTGCCGCAGTAATGACCGTTTGTGCCAGGAGAAGTTATACTACCTGTTCTTTGACCGGATGCTGGCAGTAATAAGGCGGTACACCAGTGACCGGGACAAGACAACTGATATTTTGAACAACGGTTTCCTGCGGGCATTTACTAAAATAGCCCAGTACCAGCAAACCGGTAGTTTTGAAGGATGGCTGCGCCGTATTATGGTGCACGCAGTTGCAGATTATTTCAGGAACGGGGCCGGACAAACAAAAGAGCAAATGCCGGGAGAGCTGCCGGGGGATCTGGCCATTACCACAGAGAGCAATACACTGGAATATAAGGACCTGCTGCTGGTATTGCAGCAGCTGCCGCCTACAACGAGGATCGTGATCAACTTATTTATCATAGAGGGCTATTCACATAAAGAGATCGCTGAACTGCTGGGCATCAGCACCGGCACAACCAAATGGCATGTGGCAGAGGGGAAGCGTTTGCTGCAACAGTATATAGCACCACCATCGTCATTAAAGCGCAATATGAATGGATGATCAGCACAAACATATTGAAGACTGGCTGAAAGCGGCTGCGCAACAACCTGTGCCGGATGATACCGGCATGGAAGCAAAGCAGCAGGCCTGGTCCCAAATGGCCAGCCTGCTGGATAATGCCGCTGTGCCTGTGCCTGCGCAGGAGCCGTCACCGCTGCCGAAACCCTGGTTTGCCACGGGCCAGGGTATGCTGTGGTTAGCAGCTGCAGCGGCAGCGGTGGGGCTGGTTGCGCTGGTGGTATATTTGCAGGTAAATCGTCATCAAACAACAGAAAGTAAAGAACAGCAAAGAGTTGTACAGGAGAATGTGAGTACGGTAACCGCGAATGAGCTCAATGGTGATACATTAAATACGGAAAAGAAAACCGATCCGGCTGTTGGAAATAATGGGGGAGCTACCGTATACGGATCAACGGAAAGTGATACGATAGATGAGGATAACAGGGGAGCTGCCCAGGACGGACATACAGCAGCCGGTATAAATGGTGATGATAGATCTTATGGCTTGCCGGTGGGTGCAGGCAGATTGGTTACCCGGGTAGTGCCGCAGGGTAATAAGCTGTGGAGTGGAGTAACAGCTGGTGCGGAAAAAAGAACGGGCGAAAAGGGTAGGGATGCTGCCCTGGTTTCCGGTGCAGGTGGTATGGATTCAGGCATCGATGAAAAAGCTGCTAAGGAGGAATTATCAAATACTACTCAACCTGCTGTAAAAGAAACAGATACGGCGCTATCTTCAAATAATTTAATAAATAAGCCTGCTGCTAAAAGTACATTACCGGCCGGGGAAAGATCATCTTCAGAAAAGGCTAATACTAATAAGACAGTTCTACCTGCAAACCAGGGAAATAACGGGAATAATAGAAAAATAAATAATAAACCGGGCGGCCTGCCAACGGCAGATAAAACCACTGACCTGGCAGCCAACATGCCGGGTAACACTGTCAATACTTCAAAACATCCTTATGTAAAAGCTGGTAAGGCAAAACCTGGTGATGTTCTAAAGCCAACGCAACCAGCCGGTAGTGTTTCCAGCGAAGAGACAGCCGGCAAAACCAAACCAGGCCTGGTAAAAGCACCTCAAACCGGCCATCCTGATAATACTAACAAAACCCAGCCATCCGCCGTTATAAGCAGTCCTACATATACAAACCAACCGGGCAAAACATCCTTTGCCATAAAAAATGCAACAGGCACACCTAACACCGTGGTATTACAACCCTTACGCACGGTGAATGCATTTCCCATACGCCTGCCCGCCCTGCCATTAAACAGCCGGGAGCGGCAGATAAACTTTATCACAGCAGCTCTTAGAGATCCTGTAAATAATCCGGAGGCTATAATTGGCGGCCTGGCCTTACAGGCAGGTTTCGTATATCCATTGAGTATTGGCGTAACAGCGGGAGACAGCGGCACAACCAAACCCGGGAACGGATTGGGCTTTAAGCTGGGCGCCTTATATGCATTTCCAATAGCCCGGGGTTTATACCTGCAGCCAACATTAAGCGCTTCGTACCTCACCGGCTTTGGTAAAACATTCAGCCACACTGCTGTTAACAGAAAGCAGGGGACAGATAGCTCAGGCGCAGCCTCAGGTGAATACAAAACGGACAGCACCATTACACCTTATACTGTAAAAAGCACTTTTGTGGGTGGGGCAGGGGTAAATGTTGCCTATGTTATAAATAAATGGATCTTCAGCACCGGGCTTACCTATCAATATGCTTTACCCTCAGGCACCAAAGGCACACCGGAAACGCGTACGCACACAGATAGCCTGCAAAGCATACCTGCAGGCAGCACACCAGCCTTCAGCAAGCAGCAGCTACCGGGTATGCATACGCTTAGCTGGAGCCTGGACGCAGGTTATTTCATCCGTCCCCGTATACAGGTAGGAGTAAGCTACAGGGCCATCCTGCTGCGCTCTGCCGGCAACAGCGGCTTTGCAAAGCCGGTACAACCCCTGCAGGATAAACAGCTGGAATTTTACATACGCGTACCGCTAAGGAAATAAAATATTTTGGTGCAGATACCCAACCTCCGGCAATGAAGCTGCTGTCTATATAAGTGTAATCAAACCATATTTTACCTTATGCACAAACTTCATTTTTCGCTCCTGGTAGTAGGCACTTTTATTGTAGCGGCAACAGCCTGCCGGAAAGAGAACTCGGTGATTGAAAAGCTTAATGCAAAGGAAGCGGCTTTTGCCAAACGTGATTCATTGCCAAATGATTCGCTTCCGCATGATTCCCTGCCTCATGATTCTTTTCCTCATGACAGTTTTCCACACGACACGTTCCCGCATGATACGTTTCCGCATCAACCGCACGACACATTCCCTAATCCACCTCATGACACATTCCCTAATCCGCCACACGATACGTTTCCGCCGCATGACACCTTTCCTCATGGGCCGGACACCCTTTATCGCAGAGGTAGATAAGTGAAGGCAGCCGGTGTATAGGAGCATCTGCTGTTAAAGACATAAGATGGCAAGCAGTTTATTTTTAGGTCTTGAATATTAAGCATTATGGAAGAGTACAACACGGATGCGATGGTCAGCCCTGACTGTGCTGCGGCATCCTGCCAGGGGGAGCAGCCGGCCAGCGGGCGTAACCAGGGCGTGCCCTATAACGGGGTAATGGCAAGAGCTACAGCCCCGCCAAAATTGACTCTACCGGCGGGCTTATATTCAAGACCTGCATCATCCCTGTCCTTAAAAGCGGTTAGTAAAGACTTTCACCCTTCAATGGGCCAGTCGGTTTATATCGGAAGAACGTTATTGATCACTAATCTAAAAAAGCATTTTGGGGTTTTACATGGCCGTATGCTGGATTTCGGTTGTGGCAGCAAGCCCTATAAGAGCCTGATCAGGGTAGATGAATATATTGGGGTGGATTATGAAGGGCAGGGGCATAACCACGAGAATGAACAAATTGATGTGTTTTATGATGGTAAAACTATTCCGGTAGCATCGGATCACTTTGATAGCGTTCTGAGCACAGAGGTGTTTGAGCATCTATTCAACCCGGAAGAAATACTGGATGAATTACACCGGGTAATGAAGCCCGGGGCGGTTATGCTGGCTACCTGCCCGTTCATTATAGCTGAACACGAGGTACCCAATGATTGCAGCCGCTACACCTCTTACGGCCTGAAGATGTTACTGGAGCGAAAAGGATTTGAGATCCTGTATTATGAAAAGCTGGGAACTTCAGTACAGGCTCAGATGCAGATGTTCATGTCTTACCTGGACAGTTATGTGCTCTCTAAGCTGAACTTTGCCCGGCCAATAAAGAAAGTGGTGTCGTTCTGCACCTTTTTAATGCTCAACCTCTTGTGCAAGCTGATGAACAGGATATTACCCAAAAGATATGATGCATTTCTCAATCATATTGTTATTTGCAGGAAGCGCGATTCACCTCAATGATGAACATGAAGAGATAAGATGGCAAGCAATTTATTTTTTTAGGTCTTGAATATTAAGCATTATAGACGAGTACAACGGCCCTGGCATTCTTGCCGGGGTCTTTTTATTAATGGGAAATAAACTTATTTTGCTGTTCTGACAATCCACTTATGATAACAAACAGAAGCATCATTACGCAGGCGCTTATTGACAAATATGGTTTTAAAACCTACCTGGAAATAGGCGTTGAATCCGGCAAAAACTTCTTCCCGATCAAGGCTGGCCGCAAAATAGCTGTAGATCCCTTTCTGAAATTTGGCGCCCTTAAACAGTTCTTCAAAGCCATCCAGTACCCGGCTAATTTTAATGCCAGTTACTTTCGCATGGAAAGCGACCGCTTTTTTGCAGAAAAGGCCGGTAAAACCCTGCAGAACACATTGCTGGATATTTGCCTGGTAGATGGTATGCATGAATACGCCTATGCTTTACGGGATGTGGAGAACTGCCTGGACCGGCTTGCCGGCAATGGGGTGATCATTATGCATGACTGTAACCCGCAAACCAAAGAAGCCGGTTATACCTGGGCGGAGTGGAATGCCAATAAATGCCAGGGCTTCTGGAACGGGGATGTGTGGAAAAGCGTTATTCATTTAAGAAGCCTGCGTAAAGACATTAATGTATTTGTGCTGGATGCGGACCATGGCCTGGGCATTGTAACTAAGGGTACGCCGGAAAACCCGCTGTCTTTTACCCCGGCGCAGATTGAGGCGCTTACGTATGAGGAGTTTGCCGCTAACCGGCAGGAGTGGCTGAACCTGAAGCCGGCAGAGTACTTTAGTGAATACTTCAAGTGAGAATGTAAAATTATAAATGTAAAAGTGGAATGCAGCGAAGCCTGGTCTGAACCATTCGCAGCATTCCACTTTTACATTTATCTCGTTCATAAAGTCTTTTAAACGGTCTCTATGAACCTCCTTCGTCGGTTTAGCATTTATTATTTTACATTTTACATTCCTTCGCTCATCACACTGGTATAGATCTCGTCAAAAGAACGGCCTTTGTCTTCCGGCCAGCGTTCAGAGAACTTTATTTCTACATTCTTCAGCAGCTGGATGCATAATAGTACTTCTTCTTCATCCATATCGCGCAGCAGCATTTTTACCAGCTGCCCCATACGTTTATAGGCATGCTGCAATATTTTTTCGCCTTTAGCAGTGATCTTCACACGTTTGGAGCGGCGGTCGGCAGAGTCGGGGACTTCCATGATGTATCCCTTTTCCCGCAGCCGGTTCAGCAGATCTGAACCCGTGGAAAGCTCGTAAATAGTAGCATAGATCACCTCTGACTTGCGGGGATCTTTACGCTGCTTTACCCCGTGCATCAGGGCAAACTCCTCAAACTGGCCAAGGCCGGCATCGCCCAGGGAAATACGGGAGTACAGCTCATGCAGGCGCATAATGCGGCCCATTACCTTCATCAGCATTGCTTCCGGGGCAGGCGGTTGCAGCCCGCCTGTAAGCTTTTCGGTATTTACCGGCACCTGCTGCTTTTGCTGCAGCAGATAATAGCGGCAAAAGTCTTCTATGCTGCAGCCGGGATGTTTTTCTTCATAAGCTCCCCAGGCCGTTACTAATTCAACTGTTCTATTCATATTACTACGGATCAAGAGCAATTTAGTGAAAATTATTTCAGAATTGTTGTATTTACAACGGTGTTGTATTATATTTGTGCTTAATACTGCGGTTATGCAGTAATTTATCTGTTTTACCTGCACTTTAGGCCACTGGCCATACATGATGGCTTGCCGGCTATTGGTAACTGTTCCCTGTTGCCGTCACAAATTTTCCGGGAGAACTGTCTATAAGATAAAGCTATCTGTAAGATGGTGCAATACCTGTTTGCTCATTCTAAAACCCGTATATATGAATCTGTTTTCTTCAGGCCTGGTCCTGCACATTATTGGTATAGCTCTCATATCCGGCGGTACGCTGGGGCATTTTATTACGTTACGGCAGCTTTGGGGCTACCTGCCAGGTGAAAATCAAAAAGCTACCGTGGTATTTAAATTGTCTTCCGCATACGACTGGTTCCTGCGTATAGGCGGTTTGTTACTGTTTGCGAGTGGTTTTATGTTGTTAAGGGCTTACCAGTTTGGCGTAACCAAACAATTCTGGTTTGAATTTAAGATGGGCCTTATTGTGCTGATGGTACTGAATATCACACTAGTAGGTGCGCCTGGCGTAAAAAAATTGCAAACCTTGTTGTTTAACCAACCCACGGTTACAGATATGCTGCAATACACTGCGCTTAAAAAGCGGATCGGCATTTTTCACATCGGGCAGTTCCTGATATTGCTGCTGATATTTATACTGGGCGTATTTAAATTCCAGTAGTAAAGTAAAAAGTAAAATAATGGAGTACAGCGTGTTAGTGCTTTATGTGTTATTTTACTTTTTGCATTTTAATGACCAGCAATAAAATGTAAAGTGAAACAAAGGTTCCCTGCCTGTGACTTTACTTTTTATGGTTTGCTGCTGTGGTGGTACCTGGGCTATCGTCAAAAATTAAAAGTAAAAAAGCAAAAAGTAAAATAGGGTTTTACCTCTATTTTTACTTTTTGCTTTTTGCATTTAAATTCCGGTAATAATGGCAAACAGAATGGTGTAACACAATTGCTTACGCGCGCTACCTCCCATTTTACTTCTATTGCGCCTTCCAGGTATTGTTAGCCCGGTTCACATCCGGCAGGGCGCCCTGCGGGTCTATGGTTACCTGGCTTAAAGTGGCGGTGGAAGGGTACAGAAAGGTCCAGGTGCCGCCGCGCTGCCAGATCTCTACCGGCAGTTTTACCGTGTCGGCTTTTCCATCGGCAGTTTGTATGGCTACTTCCACGGGCATTACCAGCTGCTCCAGGTTTTCTATAGTTACCAGCGCGCCTTTTACGGGATCATTCTCCTTGTACTTTACTTCTTTTACGGATTGGTCCAGCTTCCAGGTGTTCAGGAACCAGCCGCGCCAGAACCAGTTCAGGTCTTCGCCCGATACGTTATCCATGGTGCGGAAAAAGTCCCAGGGAGTGGGGTGTTTAAATGCCCAGCGGTGCACATAGGTACGGAAAGCTTCATCAAAACGTTCTGGTCCCAATACCTGCTCGCGCAGCAATTTTAGTCCCAGCCCTGGTTTAAAATAGGCTACATTACCTAACTGGCTGTTCTGGATCACATCCGGAATAGTTGTAAGCGCTTCTGCATTGGCGCCAAACATGCCGGGGCCGGTTTTGCTGATATCTGCCGGGCGGTAATATTCCCCGTTATTAAAAGCTTTGGTATTTATACCATTAATGAAGGTATTAAAACCTTCATCCATCCAGGCGTACTTACGTTCGTTGGAACCCACTATCATGGGAAACCAGTTATGCCCGAACTCATGATCTGTGACGCCCCATAAACCGGCGCCGGCAGCTCTCGCGGAACAGAACACAATGCCGGGGTATTCCATACCACCCACAATACCAGCTACATTGGTAGCCACGGGGTAGCTGAAGGAGAACCATTTATTGGAATACAGCTCAATACAACCTTTCACATATTCTGTGGAACGGCCCCAGGCCTTGGTAGATGCTACTTCTGCCGGGTATACCGACTGTGCCAGCGCTTTTTTACCACCTGGCAGGTTAATGCGGGCAGCATCCCATATAAAAGCACGGGAGGCGGCCCAGGCTACATCACGGGTATTTTTGCAGGAAAAACGCCAGGTAAGGTTACCTCTACGTTTATCCGTGGGGGATATAACGGCGGTGCTGTCCTTAATAGTCACGGTTTGGTCACTGGTACGTGCTTTGGCCAGGCGGCTGTTTTGCTCGGGCGTTAATACCTGGGCGGCATTCAGCAGCTCGCCGGAGCCGGCTATTACCATATCAGCAGGGGCAGTTACGCTATATTCAATATTGCCATAGTCCAGGTAAAACTCACCGGCGCCTAAGTAAGGGAGGGTGTTCCAGCCCAGCACATCATCATACACGCACATACGGGGGTACCACTGGGCAATTTCGTATATCCATCCGTTACGTGTTTGCAAACGGCCCATACGGTCGGTGCCGTATTGCGGTATGTTAAAAGCATAATTGATGCGGAACTGTATGCTGCCGCCATTACCTTTCAGGGCAGCAGGCAGCTGTATCTTCATACGGGTATCATTCACCCGGTAGCTGGCGGCTTGTGTTTTGCCGTTTTGTACAATGCTTACGCTGCTGATCTCATCGCCCTGGGTAAAGCTGCGGTTCACAAAACGCCCGCCGCTGTACTGGGAGGCTGCTTCTCCGCGGGAATCTTCCCGGTACACGTTCTGGTCCAGCTGCAGCCATACAAATGATAAAGTGTCCGGGCTGTTATTGGTGTAGGTGATCTGTACCGACCCGGTAAGGCGGTGCTGCGCTGTATCCAGCGTTACCTTAATAGCATAGTCCGACCGGTTTTGCCAGTATTTAGGCCCGGGTGCGCCCCCTGCGCTGCGGAACTCATTGCCGTTCTGTGTGTAAAAAAGCGGGTCAAATGCTTTGTGCTGATCGTAATTGCCGGCAGGTGCGGTTTGAGCCCGGATAAATGACTGGTTGGTTGCCAGCAGGACTGCCAGGCAGAAGGTAAGCTTGTTGATTGTCATAACCTGTAAAAAGTGATACGTTAGTATTGTAAGGCAAACAAGATACTTAATTAATCAGAAATTACACTGCAGTTCAGGCTTCCTGCTGGGGCGGTGGCCCCTCTGCGGAATGGCGGGTAAAACGGGAGTGAAATACAAAGGTGATCACTAAGCCCAGCACACAGCCGGCCAGCACTGCTATGATCCTTTCCAGGGCCGTATCCCATACATGTAAACCTGCTTCGTGCAGCGTTACAATAATGGCGGCTGCCAGGGCGGAGCGGGCAGAGGCTTCCAGTTGCAGGAAAGTGCAGGCAGCTACCGTAATGGCAATGGCCCCGCTTACCATTACTATCGTTGACGGATGTACGATGAGCATGACCAGCCCTGCGGCGGCGCCTACCAGGTTGGCCTTAATACGGCTCATGGCCAGGCCCACGGCATCTGTACCATCCGGCGACAGCACCAGCATTACAGAGATCAGGCACCAGATATAATCCTTGTAGTTGATAAGATGGGCTAAAAAAAATACCAGCAGCACGCCGGCCACACATTTGGCCATATACACCAGCAGTCGTTTAGTGTTGGGCATTGTCATGCGCGTAAATTACAAATTATCAGGCAGCCATTTTTGGACAGGGCCGCTTGTACCAGTATATTTATGATACTAAACTGTTTTCCCTATGCGTTTTCACAGAAGTATAACCGCCTTCTTCTTTTTACTGTGTTTTACATTTGCATCCTGCGCCCAAAGTCCTGCCGTAAAAAGCCCTGCTGAAAAGATCCGGCAGCTGCTGGACCAGTATAATAGTTATAAGCTGTTTAACGGAACTGCCCTGGTAGCCAAAGATGGAAAGGTGATCTTTAAGAACGGAGTTGGCTACGCCAATTTTGAGTGGGACATCCGCAACACGCCGGATACACGTTTCCGCCTGGGCTCTATTACCAAACAGTTCACGGCCATGCTTATACTGCAACTGGCAGAGCAAGGTAAGCTAAAGCTGGATGGTCATATTTCCGATTACCTGCCTTATTACCCCAAAGCCAATGGTGAAAAGGTTACTATCTACAACCTGCTAACGCATACTTCCGGTATTCCCAATTATACGGCCCGGCCTGATTTTTTTAGCCGCTTTGCGCGGAACCCATCTACCCCTAAAGAATTTATACCATTCTTTTCAGAGCTGCCGCTGGAGTTTACGCCGGGCACTGATTATAAATATTCCAACTCCGGCTACTTTGTGCTGGGAGCTATTATTGAGGAAGTTACAGGGCAGCCCTATGCCAGCGTATTGCAGGAACGCATTTTTACACCGTTGCATATGCTTAATACCGGTTATGATAAGGCTGCACCTCTTATTAAGAAACGCGCTGCCGGTTATGAGCGTAATGGCGACAGCATAATAAACGCTCCTTATTTAGATATGGATCTTCCTTATGCTGCCGGTTCCATGTACTCCACCGTAGAGGACCTTTACCTGTGGGACCAGGCATTGTATACCAACCAGCTGTTAAGTGCTGCCAGTAAAACAACTTACTTTACGCCTTTCCTGAAAGGGTATGCCTGCGGCTGGATGCGCCAGCCTTTTAGTATTGGTAATACAAAAGATACGGTGAGCAGCATTGCTCATGACGGTGGCATTAATGGTTTCAACACCCTGATAGTACGCATTCCTGATAGCAAAGACCTGGTAGTACTACTGAACAATACCGGCGGCGCCCCGCTAAGGGACATTGCAAAGAACATACTGGCCATTTTGTATAACAAACCTTATACGCCCCCGGTAAAACCAACACAGCCACTGTCACAGCCGGTAGCCAAAATGCTTGCAGCCATTACGCCGGATACAGCTGCTTACCGTTTGTACACCGGTAAATATGAGCTGGCGCCCAACGTTGTGATGGCCATTTCCATGGAAGGAGATCATATTTATGAGCAGCTTACAGGGCAGGCCCGCTTTGAAATATTTCCATCGGCCCCGGCGGAGTTTTTCATGAAGGTGGTAGATGCCCGCATTTCGTTCAGGAAAAATGAGCAGGGTGTGGTGGACCGGCTGGTGCTGCACCAGAATGGGAAGGATATTACCGCTAAGCGGGTGGAATAAATTAATAATTAAGAATTAATAATTAAAAATGGAATGCAGCGGATAAAGTTTTCGCTGCATTCCATTTTTATATTCTATCACCTGCAGGGTTGATAAGTGATCTGCAAGGTGTTGGAATAACGGAGTGAAATAAAAGCATTACCTATTTCTCCGCCACCGGAGGCCTGGATAGTAAGCGGCAGGCCCTGGGCATTATAGGCAGTTACATTTGCATGATTATTAACGCTAAAGTCCCGGTCCAGGAACTGCCAGATGGGGTGTGTGCGGTGCAGGTTGATCTTATTGTCAAAGCCACCCAGGTTGATATCTGTACTGTCTGATGTGTAGGGATTATAGGTGCGTATAACAGCAAGGTTGCCATTGGCACCATAGATATAACGGCTTGTATATATTGGGCCCGCCGGTGGCGCTCCATAAGTATCGGTAGCGCGAATGATCCTGTGCTGCGCATCATACTGGTAAGTGGAAATGTTGCCCACATACAGCTGGTCATACGGCGGCGGCGCCTGCGGATCGGGCAGTGGGCCGTTATCGCCTACCAGCCCAAACAGGTACATGGTATCCGCTACAATGTGGTTATTATTATCATAAATGTAACGGTGCCAGAACTCAAAGGTGCGGCCATCGCTATATGTACCATAATAATCTGTTAAACGATGCTGCGCATCATAACGGAAAGAGTAGTTTGGAGCGCCGGTGCTAACAATGCCCCGGGTAATGCTTAGGGGGTTGCCCAATGCATTGTACTGGAACAGGGCGGAATCTTCGTGGTCCATTTTTACCTGCCGGATCTGGCTATTGCCATAACCGGGGCCGGGTAAAGGATTTTTTTTGCAGGCAATAAATAATGAAAGAGTTACCAGCATGGTAAGGCATAAGGAATAATGACTTTTTTGCATAAAAAGGGGTTTAAAATAAATGGAAAATGAGGGGTAATGAATCTTATAGCAGGGAAGTATCCGGTAGCAGGTGGTTGTAAATGTATGGGGTTAATGAGGTGATGCTATTAAAGGTAATGAAAAACCTGATCAGTTAAGTTGAATATTATAAGCGTTGTTTCTTTGTGGATATAACGATAAGGGGCAAATAATTGCCTGTCAAAGGTTACCGGGGAATGTATTCTTTGAAATTTGCAATTTTTTGTTTGAATCTTATAATTGCTGATCTAATTACTGAACTATCTTTAACCTATGTGTGTTCATGATAAGTAAGCACACATTTCAGGTCAAATCTTTTAAGGAAAGCAAAGTCTGTACTTATGATTAAATTAACCATTAACCATCAGGAGCACTCTATTGATGCCAGTCCGGATATGCCATTGCTATGGGCTTTACGCGACATAGTAGGGCTTACCGGAACCAAATTTGGCTGCGGCATGGCGCAGTGCGGCGCCTGTACCGTGCACCTTAACGGGGAAGCGGTACGCTCCTGTGTAACGCTGCTGTCAAGAGCTGCCGGCCAGGAAGTAGTAACCATTGAGGGCCTTTCGCCCAACAGTGATCATCCCCTGCAACGCGCATGGATCGAGGAAGATGTACCGCAATGCGGTTACTGCCAGTCAGGACAGATCATGGCTGCAGCAGTGCTGCTGCGGGAAAATCCCCAACCCACAGATACGGATATTGATAATGCTATGAGCGGCAACATTTGCCGTTGCGGCACTTATCCGCGTATCCGCAAAGCCATTCACCGCGCAGCAGAATTACAAAAGGAGGGAGGTAACAAATGACACAAGCTATACTAAACACCAGCCGCCGGGGTTTTCTGAAAACCGGCGCCATGCTTAGCGGCAGCTTAATTATATCTTTTGTGGTACCAGGCGCCAAACGCTTAGCGGCTATGGGCATGCCTGCCGCGGAAGATGCAGCAGCAGCCGTATTTGCCCCCAACGCTTATCTTAGTATAGGCGCTGACGGTAGCATACAGATCGTATTGGCGCATGTGGAAATGGGCCAGGGGATCTGGACCACCTTATCCATGCTCATTGCAGAAGAGCTGGATGCCGACTGGCAAAAAGTAAAAGTATTACATAGCCCGCCCGGGCAACCTTATGTGCATACGGTGTATGGCCTGCAGATCACCGGTGGTTCCAGTACCACCTGGTCTGAGTTTGACCGTTACCGGCAGGCCGGCGCCACAGCCCGTACCTTACTGGTACAGGCAGCAGCGCAGAAATTTGGCGTAAGCACGGCAGATTGCCGTACAGAGAATGGCGAGGTAATAGCCGGTAACAAACGTGCCACCTACGGGGAGCTGGCCGGTATAGCCGCTTCACTGCCGCCGCTGACAGAACCGGTAAGCCTGCGCAGCCCCAGTGAATGGAAGTATATTGGCAAAGGCGTAAAACGCCTGGATTCACCCGCAAAGGTGAATGGTACCGCCCAATTCGGGATGGACATGCGCTTCCCCGGCTTGCTTACCGCCGTAGTAGCACACCCGCCGGTATATGGCAGCAAGGTTAAATCATTTGACGCCGCTAAGGCCCGCACGGTGCCGGGCGTACGAAAAGTAGTACAGATTCCCACTGGCGTAGCTGTGATAGCAGATAATTTCTGGGCTGCCAAAAAAGGCCGCGCCGCTTTAAAAGTGGAGTGGGAGAATGGACCCAATGTGAATATTGACAGCGTAGCGCAGCTGGCGGAGTTTAAAAAGCTGGTAACCACCCGTGGCGATAAAGCTGCGGAAAAAGGTGATGTGACCAGTGCCTTAAGCAAAGCAGCCAAAGTGCTGGAAGCGGAATATACTTTTCCCTACCTGGCGCACACACCCATGGAGCCGCAGAATGTTACGGTAAAAATAGCTGACAATAAATGTGAAATATGGACCGGCACTCAAATGCCGGGCAACGACCAGACCGTTGCAGCCAAAATACTGGGCTTTAAGCCGGAGCAGGTAAATGTGCACACCGTTTTCCTGGGTGGTGGTTTTGGCCGCAGGGCCAACTTTCAATCCGACTTTGTATCGGAAGCGGTACATATAGCCAAAGCCAGCGGCGACTTCATTAAAATGGTATGGACGCGGGAGGATGATATTCACGGCGGTTTTTACCGTCCTTCATTTGTGCATAAGATCCGCGCAGGTATTGATGCGCAGGGTAATCCCATAGCCTGGGAGCATGTGCTGGCAGGACAGTCTATTATGGCCGGCACCCCTTTTGCCGCCAGTATGAAAAATAATATTGACGAAGCTTCTGTAGAAGGGGTAAGTGATTCGCCTTACCTGAGCTCCATCCCGGACCATTATATAGGGCTGCATTCACCCAAGCTGGAGCTGCCGGTGTTGTGGTACCGTTCCGTGGGTCATACGCATACGGCTACTGCTATGGAAGGTATGATAGATGAGCTGGCGCATGCAGCAGGCAAAGACCCGGTGGAGTACCGGCGTGCGTTGCTGAAAGACCATCCCCGCCACCTGGCGGCGCTGAACCTGGCCGCTGAAAAAGCAGGCTGGGGCAAACCTTTGCCCCCGGGCCGTTTCAGGGGTGTGGCCGTGCATGAATCTTTTAAGAGCTACGTGGCAGATGTAGCAGAAGTTTCTGTTGATGAACAAGGTGTTATTAAGGTGCACCGTTTTGTATGCGCCATTGATTGCGGCCTGGCTGTGAATCCGGATGGCGTGGTTGCGCAAATGGAAAGCGGCATCAACTTTGGCATTTCCACAGCTATGTACGGCGCAATTACCCTGGATAAAGGCAAGGTGCAGCAAAGTAATTTTCATGATTACCACATTGCACGCATGCATGAAACGCCGCTGGAAATAGAAGTACACATCGTGAACAGTACTGAAAAAATGGGTGGGGCAGGGGAGCCCGGCGTACCGCCTGTAGCACCGGCTATTGCCAACGCAGTTTTTGCCGCTACCGGCAAACGCATGCGGGACCTGCCTTTCTGCAACATCAACCTCAAAGCGTAGTAAACTATGGCAACAACAAAACAGCTCATATATTCATTATTAACAGTAACCACGGTATCGGTAATGGCTTTATCCTTTAATACGGATGCTGCCCGTACCACGCGCCACACAGATACAGATGGAACAGCCAGGGACAGCACCGGCTCTAAAAAAGCCTTCCTGGCTGCTTACAGCGTACTGATGCACCCGCGTTGTATGAACTGTCATCCCTCCGGGGAGGCGCCCCTGCAGGGCGATGACAGCCATGCACATACTATGAATGTGCAGCGCGGGCATGATGGTAAGGGCCTGTACGCACTCAAATGCTCCAACTGCCATCAGCCAAAGAACACGCCGGGCCTGCATATGCCGCCAGGTAATCCTAACTGGCATTTACCGCCGGCAGATATGAAAATGGTATTCCAGGGTAAATCACCGCGCGAGCTGGCAGCCCAGCTGCTGGACCCAAGCCAGAACGGGCACAAGACCAAAGCACAGCTGATAGCGCATGTAACATCCGATTCACTGGTATTAGGCGGCTGGAACCCTGGTGATGGCCGTACCCTGCCGCCCCTGAGCCATAAAGAGTTTGCACGGCAGTTTAAAATGTGGATCGACAAAGGCGCTTTCCTGCCGGATAAATAGCTGATCTTTAAAAAGGAAAAGGCAGTTACCATTTAATATGCTTCCGGTGTTTTATATTTGTTACAACAAACGGACGCTGTATAAACGGTAGCTGCCTTTTATATAATTAATCGTGTACCCGTTTACGTAAGCACATGGAACAACCGATCCGCAACCTTTTAAAAGAGGGCACTTTTAATGTGAATGGCAGTCTTTGGCTGGAGTTCGGGGGCAAACGTTTTTTTGGCCCCGGCCCGGTGGAGCTGCTGGAACGTATTGCCGAAACAGGTTCTATTAAACAGGCGGCTAAAGCCATGGGCATGTCTTACAAAAAAGCCTGGGACCTTATCAATAACCTGAACAGCATGGGCGCACGCCCGTTTGTAGTAACCAGCACAGGCGGCGAAAAGGGCGGAGGCTCTTCTATTTCGGAAGAAGCCCGGCAGATGATAGCTTACCACCGCCAGCTAAGGGAACGGTTCCGCCAGTTCCTTGAACAGGAGAGCAGTCATTTAAAATAATCCTGTAGTAACGCCCTGTTACCTATATTAAACCAGAACATGTACGGTCTGTTGAAGGCGGTTATAAAGGCCTGTTCCTCAAAGGGCATTTGTTTGTAGATGCCGATCTGTACTTTAACAACTACCGTTCCTTTATTGCACAGGCCAATATGAATGTGCCTAAAACACAAAATACAGATTCTATACCGTTTGCGCTGAACAACAAAGCGCAACAGAATCAATACCGTATGTGGACCAATTCACAAACTAAAGTATATAATTACGGCGCCAGCTTAGGTGTAACCTATACCATGCGCGGATACCGGCTGCATGCAAATACTTCGTATGCAAAGCTGCGCAAGTCGGCCAATGAAGACGGGTTGGAAGATGGTTTTAACACACCTGAATGGACAGTTAACGCTATGATATCCAAAGAAGAGATTATAAAACATATAGGCGCTGGCGTTAGCTGGAAATGGCAGAGCAGCTTCTTATGGCAATCGTTCCTGGTGAACGGGCAAACACCGTCGTATAATACTTTAGATGCGCGGTGAGTTATACGTTCAATAAAATAAATTCAAAGATAAAGCTGGGTGCCAGCAACTTACTGAACCATTATTACTATTCCTTTTTAGGAGGGATCTCTATTGGCGGCAGTTATACGTCACTGTGCAGTACGGGCTGTAATCGCGCGTCATTGCGAGGAGCCGGAGGGCTATAGTGGGAAGGGCGACGAAGCAATCTCCAGCCATTCTGAAGATTGCTTCAAGAACGGTTGGAGGTTACCTTCCGGATGGCTGGAGGTTGCTTCATCGCGCCACGCGCCCTGGCTTTACTTTGCTCCTCGCAATGACGGGATTAAGCCACGCTTATTTTAATCAAGCCGGTATTTTTTAGCATGAAATTAAATTTTAGGTGTAATTTTCACATACTGTAACACGGAACCATAACCGCTGATCTTCAGCAGGGACAAGTACCATAGCTGTATCAATTCATTAACCTATAAACTGCGAACGTATGCAACCACATGACTGGAGTAAATTCTCGTTAAAGCTACCCATCAAAGCTAATCCGCAAGACATCTATAATGCCTGGACTACGTCAGCAGGGCTGGAAAGCTGGTTTCTGCGGCAGGCTGATTTTGTTGGCGAGGGAGGTATTGCCAAAGATAAACAGCAGGCCATTACCACCGGCGATACCTATACCTGGCGCTGGTTTGGCTATAGCGATGATACTACTGAAACCGGTAAAGTGCTGGCCGCCAATGGGAAGGACCACTTTCAATTCACTTTTGGTATAGCCGGTACCGTTACTGTCAGCTTAAAGAATGTAGAAGGCGAAACGCTGATAGAATTAGTGCAGGATCATATTCCTACAGATGAAAAAGGTAAAGTAGATTTTCATATTGGCTGCCAGGGCGGCTGGCTGTTTTACCTGGTGAACCTGAAATCCTTGCTGGAAGGGGGAATAGACCTGCGTAATAAAAATGAAAAGCTGAAAGGCGTACTTAACTCCTGACCTTACGGCCGCTTACATAAGGGCTGTCTTTTAGTATAAAACGGTAAGGCAGCAGCGCATCTTCGCCGGCATAATCCACTCCAATTCGTTTAGTGATACCTATAGCGGATGGTGATACAATAAAATCATCATCCGCTATGTATAACTCTTTGCCCGTGAGGCTGGTGCCGGTATGCTGGGTATTAATGCCTAATGCTTTTGATACATTGCCGGGACCTTTACCCAGCGTATAATCCGCCTTGGTACGGCCGGTGCGCGCCAGCATATGCGGTATGCCATTCAGCGGTGCAATGGCCCTGATCAATATAGCGTGCGGTGTATTTTCTTTATTGGTAACTACATTAAACAGGTGGTGAATGCCATAACACAGGTACACGTATGCAGTGCCTGCTTTACCGAACATGATCTCCGTTCTGTTAGTGCGCCGCCCGCCGTACGCGTGGGAGGCCCGGTCTGTAACACCCTGGTAGGCTTCTGTTTCTACAATGCGGCCGCTGGTAATAGCGCCATTGAACTTAGTAACCAGTACTTTACCCAGCAGCTCCTGTGCAATGGTAAGCACATCCTCCCGGTTATAAAAATCATATCCCAGTTTCTTCATAGAGCTCAAATGTAAGTAATTCCCTTTTTGGTAGACACATTTTACGCTTTGATCTCTTATGCGCAAATGCATGGCTGGCAGCGGGTTAGCTTTGTTACAGCAATATTATTTAATTACTTAAAACTTACAGCCATGTTTTTTGGATTGATCATTTTACTGCGGGTGTTGTTTGTGGCCTGCATGGTATTTATTATAGGGCATGTGTTTGGATCTTTTTCAAAACATCCGCGGTTAAGGGTGTTTACAAAAATTGCCGTTATACTGGCTATTGTATTATTTATATCCAGCAACATACTCTTCTTCCGCTTTGGCCATGCCCGCGCAGGGCATTATCCTGCCTACCGTACCCATTGTACGTATGAGGAAGCGCCGCATCCATAACCCCGGCTAGAAGGTGAAGCTAACAGGCACGCCTGTATACTTTACCTGCAATGAGTCACCCTCCGGCAGTAACACTATGTTGAACATACGTTTAGCAGGTTGATTAGTGGAGCTGCGGAGGGTGTTTATGCTAAGCTTTTTTGCAGCATTGTTCCAGCTGAAATGGGTGAGGGTAGCAGTGCCCTTCAGGTAGGCCTGGCTAATGCCGTCATCTTCATACAGGGTGTAATCGCCGTTAGCGCCGCGGTAAATGCGGATCGTTAGCGGCGTATCTGTTAGCTGCCCGGTGTACTGGCGGATGGGATCAACAGGGATAATAGCGCCTGCGCGTACATAAATAGGCATAATAGAAAGATCCACCTTACGGGTAATGGTTTGATGGCCGGTAGCCGGGGTGTTGGTCCACCAGTCATACCAGGTACCTGCGGGTAAGTATACTTCCCGTGTGGCAGCGCCCTTTTGAAATACCGGCGCCACCAGCAGATCGCGGCCCCAGAGGTATTGGTTACCCAAAGCAGCCGCCTGTTCATCGTCCGGGTAATGCAGCCATAGGGCGCGCATCAGCGGCAGGCCGGTAACACGCGCCTGCCAGGCCAGTGTATAGTTGTAGGATAACAGCTGGTAACGCAGCTCATCATATTTTTTCACCACCGGCTCAATGGCAGGGTTGTTCAGCTCTGATGGCAGCGGGTTGTTCTTTGCTTCAAGCGGCCCCATTTCGTGCAGGCCCCAGCCCCAGGGGAGCCGCGTCCACCAGGTTTTTCCGTGTGAGCGGAAGGAGGCGCAGAAGACGCCAAACTGGAACCAGCGTGCGTACAATTCACCGGTTAGCTCTTCATTAGGATAAAAACCGCCAATATCTGAACCCCAGAAAGGCGAGAGGCTTAATGAGTAATTAATCCCTACTGCAATTTGTGTTTCCAGTGTTTTCCAGGACGATTCCGTATCACCGGACCATACCCAGCCACCCCATTGCGCAATGCCTAAAAAGCCGTTGCGGTGCAGGCTCCAGGGGCGTACGTTTGGCCGGGTGGAGAGCGGCCCCTGGTAATAAAGCTGGTGCCGTTTTATACGTTCAAAGAGGTTAAACCAGTCGCCTTCATCCGGCCAGAAGGCATCTATGCCGGCGTTCATTAAGCCCAGGTGCTGCTGCCAGTAGGTATTAATATGCCCGGCATCCGGCTTTTCATAGGATAGGAGTGGAATGCTGCCATGTAAGGAGGGCAGCTTATCACGGTCCCAGGGCACTATATGCACCACCACTTTTACATGGTTGTTATGCAGATCATTTATAACGGCAGCGGGCGTACGTTTAAATACTTCCGGGTTAAAATCAAAGGAAGGTTGCGGTGTGTTCCAGCCGCGGGGGGCAAAACCGGTACCCAGGTAAATAACGGCATCCAGGGGGATCTGTTTTGCGCGGAAGGTATCTACAATGCCGGTCATTTGCGCATCATCTTCCAGTGTACGGTGGGACTGCATGTAACCCAATGCCCATTTAGGCGGCATAACTGCAGGGCCGGTGAGGGTGGATACATCCTGCATAAATTGCAGGGGATCGTGCGCATCAAACACAAATACATCCAGCAGGCCTGGTACAAAACTGCTGGCTGGCGGCAGGCCTTTGCCCTGGTTCAGGTGCTGGTTTGTTTGCGTTTGCGGGCCATCCTGGCCAGCGGGTGGCGTGGGAATAAAGCTGCCCTGCTCTTTATTCTGCAGATCTACCTGCACCCAGGGGCTGGCCACAAATAATGCCCAGCCGCTAGTGCCCACCAGTAAGGGTACGGGGTTGCGGGAGCCATAGGCATCGCCCTGCCAGCGGGGCAGCATGTGGTGCAGGCGCCCGCGGCGGTCAAATTCTACCGGCAGCTGCCGCCAGTTGGCCCCGGTAGCGGGTTTGGGACCTCCCTCGCCCAGGCCTAATATGGGATGATCATCTAAAGGAAAGGTGATATTGCCATTTTCCTGGAAGCTTAGCTCCTGTACCTTTTCACCTTTGTTATTGGCAATGGTGACGGTAAGTGGTTTGGGGCGGATGTTTACCTGCATATTGCCCACGCGCTTTTTCAAAGGGCCGTGCAGCTCTTTGATGCTGATCTCCGGCGCCGCCTCTTTTCGTATAGCCAGTGCCGGTGTATAGGGCGCTGCTTCTTTATAGCTGATTGGTTTTAAGGTAATTCGAATGCTATGCGCGCCCGCGGAGCGAATGTTGAGCTGTGCGGGCTGGCCGCTGGTAGTAATGGTTTGAGCGTGTGCCATGCCTGTGAGTAACAGGAGCGCGAGGGGGAGGTGGAATTTCATATTCTAATGTACAATTTAGCAGGGGCAAGGTTTTGCCGGATATTAACCGGATGTGGGCGGAATTTCGTAGAGAACTGCGAATTGTCAATTACAATCCCGCCCAAGCGGTGCATAGCCTGCCCGCCCAGCGGGGAATGCTTTTTTGATCTTTAAGCAGCGTGTATGCGTTAAGATTCTTTATTTTAGTACTGTTCACCCAAAACATTTAACTCATGCGTACTGTTATCATCAGCCTGTCCTTATTAGCCGCAGCCCAAACCATCTATGCCCAAACCTCCAAACGTGCCCGCGATTGGGGTATTCACATTGGCGTGCTGCCCACCGGCCAATGGAATGCAATTACCGATGTATCGGGCGTAAAAGTAGGGCAAACCACTTTAATAAAAGGAGATAACATCCGCACCGGCGTTACATCCATCATTCCGCATGAGGGAAATATTTTTCAGCAAAAAGTACCAGCCGGCATTTTTGTAGGCAATGGTTTTGGTAAGCTGGCCGGCACCACGCAGGTAATGGAGCTGGGTAACCTGGAAACACCGGTGGTGCTCACCAACACGCTGAACGTAGCTACTGCCATGGAAGCGGTGATTGAATACACGCTGCGGCAGAAAGGCAATGAAAATATACAATCCGTAAACGCAGTGGTAGGCGAAACCAATGATAGCTGGTTAAATGATATCCGCAACCACCCCGTACAAAAAACAGATGTACGCCAGGCGCTGCAAAATGCGCAATCCGGCCCGGTGGCTGAGGGGAATGTGGGTGCCGGTACAGGCACGCTTTGTTTTGGTTTCAAGGGCGGCATTGGCACAGCATCCCGTAAGCTGCCGGCTAACCTGGGCGGCTATACGGTAGGGGTGCTGGTGCAAACCAATTTTGGCGGCGTGCTGCAGATTGACGGAGCGCCGGTAGGCAAAGAGCTGGGAATATTTGAGTTCAACGATGAATTAAAGAACCGTGTAGATGGTTCCTGTATGATGGTAGTAGCCACCAATGCGCCGCTGGACAGCCGCAACCTGCAGCGTCTTGCCAAACGCGCGTTTATGGGGCTGGCAAAAACCGGCGGCATTGCCAGTAACGGCAGCGGCGATTACGTGATAGCCTTTTCCACAGCAGACTCTGTACGTATACCGTATGAGAGCAGCACCCCGGTACGGCTGGTGCCAGTGCTGCAGAATGATTATATGTCGCCATTGTTTATGGCAGCTATTGAAGCCACGGAGGAAGCCATCATTAATTCACTGTTTGCAGCAAAGACCATGACCGGGAAAGATGGGCATACCATGGAGGCATTGCCGGTGGAGAAAGTAATGGATATTTTAAAGAAATACGGACGGGTAAAGTAAGGGGAAAGCAATCTCCAGCCATTCGGGAGGTTGCTTCGCCCTCCGGGCTCGCAATGACGCGATTGACCGGTTATTTTCATATGAATAGGTAAGTATAGGATAGTTACCTGTTCCTGTTTGATTATTTTTGAAAGTGACCTAGACCAGGCTGTAGTATATACGCTATTGATTGATTTAAACTAAAACCACACCTATCAGGCGCTTTTAGGTGTTTTGTTGTTTCACGTTACAGGGAGCCCTACTTCCTACTTTTTTTATTACATAATTACCAGTTATCAACTGAAAGCAATGTGCCACGACATTGAGTGAATGCCTTATGGATTCAATTGAGAATCACGTTGCCATAATTAACGCTATTGATTTATCCATTAAATAACTATGCATGTAACAACGCGCATACCGCCTTTATTATCACAATTTAAATAGCTCCAACTTATGAAGAGTTCCACGCTCAGGCCAACACGCCATTCCCGGCGGATGTTGCTAGACCTGCTATGTAGTAAAAAATCACTGCTGCTGCCTGTAATGCTGTTATCATGCCTGCTATTATTTTCACAACAACGCAGCTTTATAACGGGGATTGTTGCCTCGTCGGAAGGGAATACCCTGCTGCCTGGTGTAACCGTGCTGGTGATGGGTACTACCAGGGGCACCATTACAAATGAAAAGGGCAAATATGTGCTGGAAGCCAGCCCGGGAGATTCCCTGGTGTTCCGTTATATCGGCTTTGTGGAAAAACATGTCAGGGTAGGCAGCCAGTCAACCATTAATATTTCCCTTGAGCCAATATCCAACCAGCTGAGTGATGTGGTAGTGGTGGCTTTTGGAACGCAGAAAAAAAGCAATATGGTAGGTTCGGTTACTACCATCAGGCCATCGGACCTTAAAGTACCATCCAGCAACCTTACGACTGCATTGGCCGGGCGGGCAGCCGGTGTAATAGCCTTTCAGCGCAGCGGAGAACCTGGCCAGGATAATGCGCAGTTCTTTATCCGCGGGGTAACCACTTTCGGATACAAAAAAGATCCTTTGATCCTGATAGATGGGGTGGAGTTATCAACCACTGACCTTGCCCGTTTACAGGTAGATGATATTGCCAGCTTCTCGATCTTAAAAGATGCCAGCGCAACCGCATTATACGGATCGCGGGCTGCCAATGGCGTAATACTGGTTACCACTAAAGAAGGCGTTGTTGGAAAAGCGCACCTTTCTTTCCGGGTAGAGAACTCTGTATCTGCTCCAACAAAAAATGTGGAGCTGGCCGATCCTGGTACCTATATGAAGCTGGCCAATGAAGCCGTGCTTACCCGCGATCCGCTGGGCGCGCTTCCTTATTCCGATGGAAAAATAGATAATACCATAGCCGGTACCAATGCGGTTGCCTATCCTGCCAATGACTGGAGAAAACTTTTGTTCAGGGACTACACCATGAACCAGCGCTTTAACCTGAATGTGAGCGGGGGCGGGGGAGTAGCCCGGTATTATGTTGCAGGATCCTATAACAGGGATAATGGTTTAATGAAAGTAGACAAGCGGAATAATTTCAATAATAACATCCGGTTAAACACCTATACCCTGCGGTCCAATGTGAATATTACGCTCACGAATACCACGGAAATGACGGTCCGCCTGAGCGGCAGCTTTGATGATTATACCGGGCCATTGGATGGCGGCGCCAGTATGTACCAAAAGGTAATGAGATCAAACCCTGTATTATTTCCCGCTTACTACCCCGTGGATGATGCCCATAAATTCGTTCACCACATTATGTTCGGGAATTATGATAACGGGCAATACATTAATCCCTATGCAGAAATGGTGAAAGGGTATAAGGATTATTCAAGGTCCCTGATGCTGGCGCAGATTGAATTAAAGCAGAACCTGAAGTTCATTACTCCGGGACTTGTTTCCAATAGTATGATAAACACCAACCGGGAATCCTATTTTGATGTGAGCCGGTTTTATAATCCTTTCTGGTATAAAATGGACGGATATGATAAATTAACGGACCGCTATTTTATTACAAACATCAATGCCAATGATGGAACGGAGTACCTGGGTTACAATGAAGGCACCAAAGCTATCAGCACCTCCCTGTATGTGCAATCCAGCTTAAATTATGACCGGGCATTCAACAAGAGCGGGGTAAGTGGCATGCTGGTATTTATGGCGCAGAGCCGGTTAAATGCAAATGCCGGCAGCCTGCAGCAATCGCTTCCTTTCAGGAACCTGGGATTATCCGGCAGGGCCACTTATGATTATGACAAGCGGTATTATGCAGAGTTCAACTTTGGTTATAATGGCTCGGAACGTTTTGATAAAAATCACCGCATGGGTTTTTTCCCTTCTTTCGGCCTTGCCTGGACAGTTTCTAACGAAAAATTCTTTGAACCCTTTAAACAGGTAGTTTCCAATTTAAGATTCAGGGGCACTTATGGCATTATTGGAAATGATGCTATCGGCTCTTCGGACGACCGCTTCTTTTACCTGTCTAATGTAAATATGAATGACCAGGGCAGGGGCGCCACTTTTGGGCGCGACCCGGGAACCTTATACAGCCTGAACGGAATATCCATCTCCCGGTATTCCAACCGGGATATTACCTGGGAAACCTCCACACAAAAGAATCTTGCGCTGGAGCTGGGCTTGTTCGATAAGCTAAATATTACGGCGGAATATTTTTCGCAATACCGGGATCATATCCTGATGGACCGTGCCGCCATACCACCTGCTGCTGGTTTTGCCGCGCCCATACGGGCTAATGTGGGGGTAGCTACTGCCGGTGGTGTTGATATTTCTATGAATTATAAACAGTTCTTCAAAAATGATTTTTGGGCATCTGTGATGGGAAATTTCACCTATGCAACCAGCAAGTTTAAAACTTATGAAGAGCCGCAGTATGATGAACCTTACCGCTATCATGTGGGGAACTCGCTGAACCAGAACTACGGATACATTGCGGAGAAATTATTTGTAGATGATGCAGAAGCAGCTAACTCCCCCAGGCAAAACTTTGGACCCTACGGAGGCGGGGATATTAAATACCTGGATGTAAACCGCGATGGCCAGATCACGCAGGCGGATATGGTGCCTATTGGCAACCCCACTGTACCTGAAATAGTATATGGCTTTGGATTTTCAATGGGGTATAAAAATTTTGATCTCTCTGCTTTTTTCCAGGGATTGGCAAATGAATCATTCTGGATAGATCCCGCTGCCACTTCGCCATTTGCGCGTTATACCTATCCGAATGAAGTGATAGGCGGCACGTTGCAGAACCAGCTGTTAAAAGCCTATGCAGATGATCATTGGTCGGAGGATAACAGGAACGTATATGCGCTTTGGCCCAGGTTAAGCCCAACGGTGAACCAGAACAATGCGCAAAACAGCACCTGGTTTATGCGGGACGGTACTTTTCTGCGCTTAAAGCAGGCTGAAATTGGTTATACGCTGCCGCTAAGGCTGCAGAAAAGGATCCATGCCTCTACCTGCCGGCTCTATGTAAATGCCACCAACCTGTTAACATTCAGCAAATTCAACCTGTGGGATGTGGAAATGGGTGGAAACGGGCTGGGATACCCGGTTCAGCGGGTATTTAATATAGGACTGAACCTGGGCTTTAATTAGCAAAAACAAAAGATCATGAAAGGAAATATTACTAAATACATTTTCATACTCATTGCATTATGCGCATTTAGTGCCTGTTCAAAATTCCTGGATGTGGTGCCGGATAATGTTGCCACGCTGGATAATGCTTTCACCACACGTATTGAGGCTAAAAAATATTTATTCACCTGTTATTCGTACATACCCAGGCATGGTGATCTGAGCGATGATCCTGCAATGCTGGCCGGAGATGAATTATGGCGCTTTGCCACAGAGACCGGTTATTTTAGCATAGCCCGGGGATTTCAGACTGTAGTAGGCCCGCTGGGCGACAGATGGGGCTTTTATTTCAGGGCCATCCGGGATTGCAATATTTTCCTGGAGAACATTGCAAAAGTACCTGACCTGGAAGAGCCGGAAAGAAGACGATGGATAGCAGAAGTGCAATTCCTGAAAGCCTATTACAATTTTTACCTGGTAATGATGTATGGGCCTATTCCCATCATGAAAACCAACCTGCCTATTAATGCAGACGGGGACCAGGTGAAGCTGCCGCGTAAACCGGTAGATTCCTGCTTTAATTATATTATACAGCTTATTAATGAAGCGTCAGACAATCTTCCGGTAACCATCATTGATCCCAACAATGAGATGGGACGCATTACACAGCCTATAGCTTTGGCGGTAAAGGCAAAAGTGCTGGTATATGCCGCCAGCCCCTTGTTTAATGGTAATGCGGATGAAGCCGGGCTTGTAGGTCCGGATGGTGTTCCGCTTTTTAATACTACTTTCTCCAAAGCAAAATGGGATTCAGCAGCAAGTGCCTGCAAAAGAGCGATAGATGTTTGCCACCAGGTAGGGCTGAAGCTGTACACCTACCATCCGGATTTTCAGCAGTTTGAGCTCTCTGATACCATCATGACCCAGCTAAGTATCAGGAACAGCATGTGTACAAGATGGAACAGCGGCATCATCTGGGCCAATACGCAAACAAATTCTTCCGCTTTCCAGGAGCTGATCACCACTTTTATAGATCCCGGTAACCGGGATATTACCCGGGTGCATGGCCAGCTATCGCCTCCATTGAACATAGCGGAAATGTTCTATTCCTCACATGGCGTACCTATCACAGAAGATAAAACATGGGATTATGCCAGCCGGTATTCCCTGAAAGTGGCCGGAGATGCTGACAAGCTTTACATCCGTAAAGATTATACCACCGCCTATCTGAACTTCAACCGGGAACCGCGGTTTTACGCTGACCTGGGTTTTGATGGCGGCATCTGGTATGGCCAGGGGCGCTACGATGATAAAAAATATTTAGACCTGTTTTACCTGGAAGCCAAATACAGGCAAAGGAACGGCTTTGGTAAACCGGACTATGGAACTATTACCGGGTACTATCTGAAAAAAGCAGTGCACTATCAGAATGTGATAGGGCCTACAGGAAATGATTATTCAGTGACCTATTATCCCTGGCCAATCATGCGCTTGGCAGGTTTATATCTTTTGTATGCAGAGGCGCTGAACGAAGCGGACGGTCCGGGAGCAGAAGTATATAATTATGTGAACATGGTGCGTGAACAGGCAGGGCTGCAATCCGTACAATCGTCCTGGAGCACCTATTCAACCAATCCTGCCAAATATGCCACACAAAAGGGGATGCGGGATATTATCCACCAGGAATCCCTGATAGAGCTTGCTTTTGAAGGACAACGGTTCTGGGACCTGCGGCGCTGGAAAGAAGCACAAACCACCTTAAACAGACCCGTTAAAGGATGGGACCTGATCCAGGAAACTGCCGGCGCTTATTACAGGCCTAAAACAATTTTTAACCAGACGTTTGGATTAAAAGATTATTTCTGGCCTATCAGTGAAAGCACCATCTCCACTGACCGGAGCCTGGTACAAAACCTTGGCTGGTAAAATCATCGCACCTAAAAAGAATAGAAATGAAACAGCTACAATATATTATTGCAACAGTCTTATTGATCATCATCAGTTATTCCTGTAA
Source organism: Chitinophaga sp. GbtcB8 (assembly GCF_019091455.1). Taxonomy (GTDB): domain Bacteria; phylum Bacteroidota; class Bacteroidia; order Chitinophagales; family Chitinophagaceae; genus Chitinophaga. The sequence continues at coordinate 9,053 of NZ_JAGXJN010000037.1, read as the reverse complement.
AAAAGAGCAACGGATAGATTATATGGACGCCAAAGCTCCGGCGCCGGCACAGATCAGTAATGTGAAAGTGATCCAAGAACCCGGAGGAGCTTTACTAACCTACAAAATTCCTGCAGACCCTAACCTGTCTTATGTAAAGGCAGTGTATGAAGTGCAGGCAGGTATTTTCCGCGAATCCAAAGCTTCTTACTATACAGATACGCTTCAGCTGGTTGGCTTTGGCGATACGCTTACGCACGAGGTGAAAATATATAGCGTAGGTAAGAATGAAAAAACATCTGAACCTATTTCCATCCAGGTACAGCCGCTAAGGCCCCCTGTACAATCCACATTTCTGTCACTAACACTGGGAGCCGCATTTGGCGGGGTGCAGGTGAATTTCAGGAATGAGGCTAAGGAAAACCTTGCCATTAGTGTTATGCTGGATTCTACCGGGCAAAATACCTGGACCACCATCAATACTTTTTATACCGGCGCTGCCCAGGGCAATTTTACGGTAAGGGGATTTGATACTATACCAAGGAAGTTTGCCGTGTTCGTAAGGGACCGGTGGAGCAACCGGTCAGATACCCTGATAAAAATCCTGAAGCCTATTTATGAAGCAGCCATACCCAAAAATACCTGGAGCGTAGTACGGCTGCCTACAGATACCTGGATCCAGGCAGAAGGTTATGTGATTGAACGTTTGTACGATAATAATATTACATGGGGCGGCCTGTTTGCCAGCACCAACAGCTCCGTACTGCCACAGTGGTTTACGCTGGATCTTGGGAAGAAGGTGACCATCAGCCGTTTGGTGGAGCATCAGGCAGACGGGAACCACCTGTATGCCGGTTCTGCGGTGAAAACTTTTGAGCTGTGGGGCTCCAATGATCCGGACCTGGATGGGGGATGGAACCATTGGCAATTGCTGGGCACCTTCCAGTCTTTTAAACCATCCGGCCTGCCTACCGGGCAAATTACAGATGAAGACAAGAATTATGGCTGGTTCAACGGGGAAGATTTTTCTTTTGACCATTTGCTGCCGGCCGTGCGTTTTATCCGTTTTAAAACGCTGGAAACGTATAGTATGTCGGGCCAGGTGGTAATAACGGAGCTGGATATATGGGGCCAGACAGCTCCCTGATCTTTATTATTAAAAAAGCTTTAAACAAAATCAGATGAAAAAAATAGGCTGTTATATAATAGGATTGTTTTTTGCGCAGGGTGTTTTTACATCCTGTAAAAAAATGGATCGTACCTATGAAAAATTTGTGGTGCCGGGAGGCATTACCTATACCGGAAAGGCAACATCGCCCGTGGTGCATACTGGCCGTAACCGGGTTAAAATTTCCTGGCTGAGGGGAGCGGATCCTAACATTACCAATGCAAAGATCTTCTGGAATAATTATACCGATTCTGTGAAGGTAGATATTCCGGCCAACGGGGATACCATTAGCTATATTATTAGCAATTTGCCGGAAAAGACTTATTCATTCATTATTAAAACCTATGATGCAGCAGGTCATGCTTCTGTTCCGGTAGAAATATTTGGCGCCAGTTATGGCGATGTTTACCAGGGCAGCCTGTTAAGCCGCCCTGTTGATGAGACTATCCTGGATACGGACTCCATTGCTATTAAGTGGGGAGGGGCTGATATATCCAATGGGGCCTATGCAACGGAAGTAAAGTATATCAACTCCCTGGGGCAGGAACAGATAAAACGTTTTCCGGTAACGGAGGCCACTTCAGGTATAAAGGATCTGAAAGCAGGCACCACCTATGAATACCGGACCGTATACCTTCCCGACTCTTTAAGCATAGATACTTTTTATACCGGTTTTGTGAAGGAAAACAAAGGCTTTTTACTGAATCAGAAAGATTGGCAGATCATTGATTTTTCCACGCAGCATCCGGGAGATGAAAATTTAGTAACGCATGTGATAGATGGCAATCCTGGCACCCGCTGGCATTCATGGGTAGGAAATTCATCTTATCCATATCATTTTTTTACGGTGGATATGGGCGCGCTGAGAACTATCACATCGTTCAAATTATATAGAATGACAGGGGATGACCGGGCATGTGATACCTTCCAGATGCTGGTAAGCGCTGATAATATTACCTGGACGGATGTTGGAACATTTAATTTTAACCGTACCATTGACGATGGGCAATCCTATAACATCCCACCCGGTTCAAGGGCAAGATATTTTAAGCTGATAGGTTTAACAGGACCTCAGTCGTATATCGTTTTAGGGGATATCAGTGCTTATGGTATGCAATAGGTTTAAAATTTAAATCGCGTCATTGCGAGGAAAGGACTCCTCGCAATGACGCGATTGATTGGTATATAAATTCAAAAAAATCATGAGTATGTTGATAAAGACAACCGCGCTGCTTTTTGCTTTATTGATCTCATTTTCTGCACATGCGCAGCATTCAGCCAAGCCGGATGATTACCAGGTTGCAGTTTATTATTTTCCTAATTACCATCCTGATAGCATCAATGCAAAATGGCATGGTAAGGGATGGACGGAGTGGGAGCTTGTAAAGGCTGCCAAACCCCGGTTTAAGGGACATGAGCAGCCGAAGGTGCCTGCGTGGGGGTATTTTAACGAAGCAGATCCCAAATGGGCAGCAAAGGAAATTGATATCGCCGCAAACAATGGTATTGATTGTTTTATCTATGACTGGTACTGGTACAGTAATACGGGTCAATATTTACAGGAAGGATTGGAAAAAGGCTTTTTACAGGCGCCCAACCGTAACCGCTTAAAATTTGCAATTATGTGGGCCAATCATGACTGGCTCAATATACAGCCGGCTACTTTTGATAATAACCGGGTAGCATTAACACAGGGCGAGGTGTCTATGCCGTTATGGGATACCATATCCAGCTATATCGTTGACAAGTATTTCAAACAACCCAATTACTGGCTGATTGATGGTAAGCCTTATTTTTCCATTTATGAGATCATCACTTTTATCAATGGATTTGGAAGCATTCAGGAAACACAAAGGGCCATTGAAATGCTGGACGAAAAAACAAAAAAGGCAGGATTTCCCGGCGTGCATTTAAATATAATGAGCTGGATGCTCAATGAAAATTTTGTCAGGCAAATACAGGGAAACGATCCGCCGGCGGATATAAAAGATCTTTTAAAAAAGCTCAGCTGCGAAAGTGTCTCAACTTACTGTTATCTCCATCATTACAATGCGGGTCAGGATGGCTTTCCTACTATACCCATTGAAAAGCCATTTGCAGCAATGAAAAAATACTGGATTGATTTTGTTAGTGAATATCCTGATGTATTATATACACCGAATGTATCTATGGGCTGGGATGCAAGCCCACGCTGTATGCAAACGGATAAATTTGCGCAGGGAAATTATCCCTGGACCCCGGTATTTACAGGAAACACACCGGCAGCCTTTCAGCAACAGCTGCTGGAAGCCAGAAACTTTTTGAATAGCTATCATCCAAAACATAAAATTGTTGTACTCAATTCCTGGAATGAATGGACAGAAGGCAGCTATCTTTTGCCGGAAAAAAAGTACGGGGACGCATATCTGAAAGCAATAAAAGCGGTTTTTTAACATGTGCACCACATCTTTTGAAGATCTTCCCGGCAGCATTGCACTGGGATCAGAAGATATTATCCTTAGTGATCATCATTTCTGGGGAGGATTGCGTACCTCTATGGAGCTTACCAGGATCTGCGAAGCTTTTGGCCGCGACCTTTCCATGCATTCCAACAGTCATTTGGGTATTTCGCTGGCAGCAATGGTGCACCTGGGTGCAGCGCTTCCACGGCTACCTTATGCCCTGGATACGCACTACCCCTGGCAATCAGAGGAGGTAGTTGTTGGGGGAAGGCTCCGGTTTGAGGATGGCGCTGTAATGGTTCCCAACGGACCAGGATTGGGCGTAGAGCTGGACAGGCAGGCACTGGAAAAGCTGCACCAGAATTACCTGGACTGTGGTTTAACTAAACGGGATGATGAGATAGAAATGCAAAAGCGGGTACCGGGATGGGGCTTTAAGATGGTGCGGTGGTAAAGAGAGCCGCTGCAAAAAATACCGTAATTTCATATACCGACTGCGCCCGCTAAATGGTAGTATATGTTATTTTTTGGCATCCGGCTTAACCTCGTGATCTTTTGTATTATCCTGCTGGAGATCATTATTTTTTGTAACCAGTTACAGACCTTCCTGGCCAGGCGCCATGAAAAAGAACGGCTATGGCACCTGATACTGGTAGGCCTGTTAATATTATATAACCTGGCAGAGAATCTCATGATCCTGCCGGACCCGCATATACCTGTACCCATTACCCTGCAGATCATTATTAACCAGGGTTTCGGTTACCTGGTAACCGCTTACATGCCGTATTATTGTGTAAAAACAACGCGGCTGCAGGGATTGGAATTTCACCGTAAATACGGATTCCTGTTCCTGGTAGTGCCTTTTTTAGTTTTTTTTGTTTGTTATTTTCCTGTTACCCATGATCTTCCCAATACCTTATTATATACCTATATTATTACGGCCTCCTATGCCTGTTACGCCCTGTTTGACCTGGCCAGAGTACTTATAAAAACCCATCGCAGGGAAAAGAACTGGCCTGTTTTCCGGGAAAGGCTCTGGATCTATGCCTCCCTGTTTTTCTGGTGCAGCTCCCCGGTGATAGGCGTTTTCCTGGAACAGCCTAACTGGGTGGTGGGCGTGTTCAATAATATTGTGTTCATGTTGTTGAATGTAACGCTGCTGCGGCAAACCGTTCAAAAATCCAAAGAAGAGTACATACAGCTACAGCAATACGCCCTGAACCTGGAAAAGGAAGTGGACAAACAAACGGCCGCGCTCAAGAGGTCCAATGAGCAAAGGACCCATGCCTTTGTGAACCTGGTGCATGAAACCAAAACGCCCATCACCCTCATGAATAACTACCTGGAAGAGTATATCCAGAAACAAGGTTATAATGAGGACCTGCTGATCGTAAAGCGGAACCTGGCCAAGCTGAATAATGATATCAGCAACCTGTTTGACCTGGAGCGGTACGATAAGGGGCTGCCCATTTATAACTATGCACAGGTGATCAGCTTTAGCCAGGTGGTAACAGATAACCTGATACTGTTCCGGAACTACTGCCGTAAGAAGAAGCTGACCCTGAAAGAAAATGTAGCGCAGGATCTGCTCATGAAGGCTGATCCCGAAGCGGTAAGCCGTATTGTAGTGAACCTGGTGGAGAATGCCATTAAATATACTGAGGAAGGAGGTGAGATCAGCGTTTCCCTGGAAGCATCCGGCAACCAGCTGCGCTTTACGGTGCAGGATAATGGCATAGGCATTGAGCCGGGACTGCAGAAAAAGATCTTTGAGCCCTATTACCAGATCAATATGCAAAAGAAAAGTGCCCAGGGTATGGGCCTGGGCATGCCGATGCTTAAAAAGATCGTGGACAGCCTGCAGGGGAAGATCCTCATTGACAGCAATCCCCAAAAGCAGAAAGGCACCCGCATTACAGTGCTGCTGAACCGGCATGTGCTTAGCAAAAATGAGGCGGTAGCGGATGACTTTAAGATCAGCACATCTTCCGGGCTGGAAGTGTCGGACTTTAACATCAGCGATACCAGCTATGATCTCCGCAAGCAAACCATTCTGCTGGTAGAGGATAACCAGGCCATGATCAGCTATCTGCTAAAAAAGCTGAAGGAGAAATATAATGTATGCGTGGCATTTAATGGTAATGAAGCCCTGAGAAAAGTAAAGAGCTACCCGGTTCCGCCTGACCTGATCATTTCTGATGTGATGATGGATAAGGTAGATGGGTTCAAATTTGCCCGCATTATTTCCGAAAGCCCGGACTATAATCATATCCCGTTTATTTTCCTGTCGGCTAAGTTCACCAATAAAGACAAGCTGGAAGGGTTGAAGCTGGGCGCCCTGGATTATATACCCAAACCTTTTCGCATGGAAGAGCTGATCCAGAAGATCAATTCCGTGCTGGATAATGCTCTTAGGCAGAAAAAAAGCCTGTTAAACAATACCATCAGGGCCTTGCAGAAAGTAGAGAACCTGGATCTTAAACAGGCCTCCGGCAGTTTTGAGCTCAACTGCAGCCAGTATAATCTTACCACCCGGGAGGTGGATATAGCCCGGTTAATTTGCGGGGGACATTCCTATAAAGAAATAGGAGATAACCTGTTCATTGCCGAACGGACGGTTAAAAAACACGTGCAAAACATATTTGAAAAAGCCAGTGTGTCTAATAAGGTACAGCTTATAAATAAGCTGCAGGCATAATTGCTATACATTGCAAGCAAAATTTAATCCCGCCAGGCATCCCATGAAACCCTTACTGGCAGCGGATACTACTAATTTATGCGTATAAAAATAGTACCAAGTCCTTATTGCCTTTTTCTTCCCAAGGCATGAAATTGCCCTTATTCCGCGTGCCGGAACCAGCGCCCATCAACCAGTATAAAAACCATCCCCATGCGTTTGTCCGAGAAAGAAGTAACTGAACAACCCTCGTTTGAGGTGCTGAAATCCATTTTTCATACCACCCTGCATGAAATTGGTGTGCCTATTAATGGGGTGGTAACTGCAGCCACCTTTTTGAAACGGGAGATAGAGAATGGAGATCCGGCGTTTGTACAGGAGCTTTTACAAATGATATTCTCCGCAGCCAATAACCTGAATGAGATCTTTGAACGGGTGAGAGAGGTAGTAAGGCAGGAAAACCAGCAAAAGTTTCAAATTATGGAAACCTATTTTGATTTCAGGAAATGGCTGGATAATGTGCTGTTATCCATGTCGGCCCTTTTTATGGACAAAACAATCTCGGTAGTAAAGCAGGTACCCAAAGATTTCCCGTCTTTTATTTATGTTGATAAGGTGTACCTGACCCAGATCGTCTACAATTTACTTATGAATGCCTTAAAATATAGTCCGCCCGGTACGGTGGTATCTGTTACCTGTTTTACGGATGCTGACAGGTTTAGTATAGAGATCACGGACCAGGGCATTGGCATTTCCACCGCCGAGCTGCCGCTGATCTTCCAGGAATACCGGCAGCTGGCCAATGGGTTTAAAACCCAGCTGGGAGGCATTGGCCTGGGGCTTTCTATAATAAAGAGCTTAACGGAAGCCATGGACGGTGTAATTACTGTAAAAAGTGAGATTGGTGTAGGGAGTACGTTTACGGTTAGCTTTCCACTAAGATCTGAGCCGGCCTGAGTCCATTGGGAGTTAATCTGAGAGGGTGCTTAGGGGAGATGATTAAGGCAATACTGCGGGTATGATTAGCAAGAGCCTTTAGGATCAAGGGGTGGATGGGTGTATTTTACGGCGGGTGTTATTTAACATAATGTAAATTATAGGGTAAATATGCCTCGGATTGAAGAATAGTCCGGCTTGTGCCATTACCAGTATTTTACCGGATATTTGAACAGAATTTAATAATTAGAAGTCACTACAAACTCAACAAATTTTTTATGTCAGGAGGAAATGCTAGGTTAATTCGCTTTTCCTGATCAAGCCGCAAAGCCACCTTCCCCCAACAAAAATTTGCGTAGCTAAATAACTACACATATATTGGTAGTCAAATAGCTACACAAGGAACCTCAGACGAGATGTATCCCAGGCCATCGCTGACCCCACAAGAAGGACTATCCACCTACTGGTAGCCTCACAATCCATGACAGCCGGCGCAATTGCCTCCAACTTCGATACCGCACGACCAACTGTTTCAAAACATTTGCAAATACTCACTGAGTGCGAATTATTGGAACAAAAACAAAACGGCCGGGAAATTTACTATTACATCAATGCAAAAAAAATGAAAGAAGTAGCCGACTTTATCGAACCATTCCGCAAAATGTGGGATGACCGCTTTAATAAGCTGGAAAACATCATGAAAGCCTACAAACCGAAAAAATAGAAGTATGGAGCAAAAAACAAAGATCAATGCCGAAGAAGGCAAACAGGATCTGGTGAACACAAGGGAATTTGAGCTGCCATTAGAATTGCTTTTTAAAGCGTATGAGGACCCGGAAATTATTGAGCAATGGATGGGGACAAAAGAGCTGAAGCTTGAAAACAAAAATCATGGCAGCTGGCGCTTTGAAACAAGCAATGAGAAGGCAAACATGGTATTTCAGCTCAATGGAGTGATCCATGAGTTTAGCCCGAATCAGCGGATCATCCGGACCTTTGAAATGGATAATGTGCCTTTTGGCGTCCAGCTTGAGTTCCTGGAGTTTGAAAAGCTTACTGATGACACCAGCAAGCTCACTATGCATATAGTATACAGATCCGCTGCGATCAGGGACGAGGTATTAAAGCTCCCATTCACTTATGGAATAAATATGGCACATAACCAATTGGAAAAAGTCCTAAGCAAACTAAAATAACATCCCATGACCAAAAGAAATAAAATCATTTATTGGATCGCTACCATCTGGCTTTCTTTAGGAATGCTATCAACCGGAATGGTACAATTACTCAGAATGAAAGCGGAAGGCGCAGTGGCTCCGCCAGGAGTAGATGGTATTGTACGTTTGGGCTATCCCGTCTATTTTCTAACCATACTGGGCGCCTGGAAAATTCTGGGAGTGATAGCATTGCTTATTCCTGGATTTCCTTTACTAAATGAATGGGCGTATGCAGGCTTTTTCTTCATCATGTCAGGAGCGATATTTTCACATATCGGTTCCGGTAGCTCCGTGAATGAAATATTTCCCTCATTGTTACTCCTGGTCCTGACAGTGGTATCCTGGTACTTCAGACCTGCGGATAGAAAAGTTATTCAACTGGGATAATATAAAACATATGAAAAAGAAGCTGTCCTCTGAGCAACATGAAAAACTGCTCAAATTATTAAAGACCCGTTTTGAGAAGAACATGAACCGCCATAAAGGGCTGGAATGGGCTAAGGTACAGGCAAAGCTGGACGCTAATCCTGAAAAGCTTTGGTCGCTTAATGAAATGGAAAACACTGGTGGTGAGCCGGATGTTGTTGATTATGATAAAAAAACGGGCGAATATATTTTTTATGATTGTTCAGCAG
>NZ_JAGXJN010000367.1 GCF_019091455.1 Chitinophaga sp. GbtcB8 | reverse complement strand
AAATACCTTACAGCTATTTCGGTTCTTTCGACACCTGACCCTGAACATATTACAGTACTTTCGACATGAGTCGATCGAATCGAACCGGTTTAGACGAATATAGACAAAAAGCACTGCAATGCTATAATAGGATTATTCCAAAATTAGGAGGAGCGAGCCTCATGCCATGGTTCTCTTCATTATCGATTCGTAATAAACTGCTGACGGGCTGCTACGCCATCGTCGCGCTGTTCGCGATC
>NZ_JAGXJN010000366.1 GCF_019091455.1 Chitinophaga sp. GbtcB8 | reverse complement strand
ACTCCTGGAAGGCAATAGGCCCATTCCTCCACATCTTTTCCTTTATGATTTCGGACAGTTGTGTACAGGCCCTTTCTGCGCTAGTGCAGGCTGTTATCAACTGTTTTTCCATGTGGGGTGCTTGATCTTGATTACAGCGCCACAAAAACCATGCAAACAGCAGCTCTATGTTTTAGTACTTCCAACACCAAATGGAGGGTTGCCTGACCGGCGTTTCTAATATGGTTCAATGTTTTGAC
>NZ_JAGXJN010000365.1 GCF_019091455.1 Chitinophaga sp. GbtcB8 | reverse complement strand
CAGCTGATAATAAACAGCTGAAGTATAACCTGGCGGTGAACTATTTTATTATTACGAACTATACTTACTTCGACAGTTATATGCAAAGCACGCAGTCCAGCGGGTTGTTTAACCTGCTGCAGGTAGTGCTGTGCAAACATTTCCGGTATAAACACTGGAACTGGTATATGGATTTTGCTTCTCAGCAGGTGCATGGCAATGGCCCGCTGAATGTACCTCCCATCTGGCCCCGCCACCGC
>NZ_JAGXJN010000364.1 GCF_019091455.1 Chitinophaga sp. GbtcB8 | reverse complement strand
GCGGGAAAATACAGGGCATATAACGCCTGGAACACCCTGGTTTGCCATGGAGCAAACTGGGGGAAAAGGGCAGCGGGGAAAACAATGGTTATCACCTCCGGGGGAGAATATAATGCTTACCCTGCCCCTGCACCCCAAGGGGCTGCCGCTTCCCGGGCAATTTAGGCTCAGGGGGGCAGTGGCCGTGGGCGGGGGGGTTTTTTTGGCTAAATAGCCGGGGATGGAAACTGGTACAAGGGG
>NZ_JAGXJN010000363.1 GCF_019091455.1 Chitinophaga sp. GbtcB8 | reverse complement strand
TAGGGCCCTCTTGCCGGGTTGGCCCGGAACTGTTTGCCCGTGGTGTTAAAGACCCCCCATTACCCCCGTTTGCCCTTGCAAGGTTGCTACCATCCCATGTTCCGGTGGTGGATTTTATATAAACAGTACCGGTTGCGGATACCCGTTTTACAACATAGATCCCGCCGGCACAGGTGCTGGCAGCAGGTATATTTATTGTTGCATTACCGGGACCTGTTTTTATAAAAGTGTAAACATCTG
>NZ_JAGXJN010000362.1 GCF_019091455.1 Chitinophaga sp. GbtcB8 | reverse complement strand
ATGGCTGGAGGTGGTGTTTGGCCTTTGCTTCATTATAAACCGGGTGATCCACCAGGTTCCCCTGCTGGAAACGCAGGGCATGGATGGTTTTGGTATAAATACCCTCTACGGAAAAACGCCCTTGGTCCGCGGTGTTGTTATCCCGCGCCAGGCTGCTTCTCCCCCTCTGCGGCATTTTTAAGTTATTTTCGATCCTATCTTCCTGGGTAGCGCCTTTTGCATCATGTTCATCTTTACCCT
>NZ_JAGXJN010000361.1 GCF_019091455.1 Chitinophaga sp. GbtcB8 | reverse complement strand
GATTTATTTATTTTGATATATTTACTTGCAGATCAGAGAATAATTTTTAATAATACGCAAGCTACCTGACCTCCTATGCTTGCTGATTAAGTCTAATTTCCATCAAAATTTATCCTAAAAAATTATCAATGTCCAAATGAATTTGACTTGTATTAGCATCCATTTAAAGTTTTGTTCATTTGAAAATTGAATAGTATTAATATTCCTTCAACATCTAATTTGAACCATGTCAGTCACATG
>NZ_JAGXJN010000360.1 GCF_019091455.1 Chitinophaga sp. GbtcB8 | reverse complement strand
CCATTTAAGGCCCATCCATTGCTGCGGGCAAAGAGAAGAACCTTTATGCGGATCCATAAAAAATAATAACCCTTTCGCCAACGGCCATATAAAGTGCTCTATGTTAAGGTGCTTTATATAAGAATTAAGATGCATACGCAGGTCAACATGTAAATGTATTAAAACATTAAATATTCCGTACTCCTGGGGCCTGGCCGCTGCTGTAAATATTTGATACAAGTTAAGGAAATACTTTTGGGT
>NZ_JAGXJN010000359.1 GCF_019091455.1 Chitinophaga sp. GbtcB8 | reverse complement strand
ATTGGGAGGCAGGTGGGATACGACGAAGATGTGCCTGAGTTACAGCTACAGGCCATAAGAGGAGCACCCGGATTGCATCCGGACAGAAGCTGGGATGCATAAGAGATGATCCTGCACTGTACCTGGAATGCATCTGGAGTTTACCAGGGATGCACCTGGGCTTCATGTAGGCTGCGCCGGGGTAATACACGGATCGCACCCGGGTTGTAATGCCTTGATACTCAAATATCAGATGGACAT
>NZ_JAGXJN010000358.1 GCF_019091455.1 Chitinophaga sp. GbtcB8 | reverse complement strand
CGGGCTGAAGGATATGGTAAACAGGGATGTGAACTTTTTTTGTGTGGCCCACTCCGGGGTGGATGATTACCTGAAGAGCCGCCAGCTGCGCGCTGCAGAGCCAACCGGCGATGAGAATATCCCTTTTAATATGGACAGCATTTCTGTTAAGGGGCTGCAGGGTTCCTTTAAGCTGTACATGATCAAGGGCGCCCTTAACCGGGAACAAATGAACCGGCAGGGGGAGCTGTATGATTGTAT
>NZ_JAGXJN010000036.1 GCF_019091455.1 Chitinophaga sp. GbtcB8 | reverse complement strand
AAAAAGTATTGGTGCAAAGGAAACAAAAGAGCTGGCCGTGATGGTAGATACTTTCCACCCCTTGCAGATCACAGAAGAAGCGCTGGCTATTGAGGATAAGCAGTATGTAATGAGCTGGTCGGAGTAGGGTTACTATTCAATATTTCTTTTATCTTGGTACCCTCTAAATCAATCATCATATGGAATACAGGCAACTAGGAGAGAGCAATTTAAAAGTATCCGCTATTACATTTGGCGCATGGGCCATTGGCGGCTGGATGTGGGGCGGCGCAGAGCGTAAGGATGCGCTGGAAGCGATCCGGGTATCTATTGATCACGGGGTAACCTCCATTGATACGGCGCCTATTTACGGGCAGGGATTGAGTGAAGAGATCGTAGGTGAAGCCATTAAAGGCCAGAAGCGTGATCAGCTGCAGATCCTGACCAAATTCGGCATGCGCTGGGACCTGGACAAAGGTACGCTGGCCTTTAAAAGCAAGGATAACAGCGGTAAGGACATTGACATTTACAAATATGCCGGCAAGGAAAGCGTGATCCAGGAATGTGAGGACAGCCTGAAGCGCTTAGGTACTGATTATATTGACCTGCTGCAAATTCACTGGGCAGATGTAACTACGCCCATTGAAGAAACCTATGAAGCGGTATTACGCCTGAAAGAACAGGGCAAGATCCGCGAAGCAGGCGTTTGTAACTATAATGTTGAACAAACTAAAGCAGCCAATAGCGTGGTAAAGCTGGCCTCCAACCAGGTGCCTTTCAGCATGGTAGAAAGAAGTATTGAAAAAGAGCTGGTGCCTTATTGTATAGAGAACAAGATCGGCATACTGGCTTACAGCCCGCTGCAGAGAGGCATCCTTACCGGTAAAATAAAACCAGGGCACTCTTTTAATGAAGGAGATACCCGTGAAGGCAACCGGTTTTACCAGGCAGAAAATATTACCCGCATTAATGCTTTCCTGGATGAGCTGCGGCCTATGGCGGAAAGCAAGAGTGCTACGGTGGCGCAATTAGTGATCCGCTGGACCATTGAAAGGCCGGGCATTACAGTAGCGCTGGTAGGCGCACGTGATGCGAACCAGGCCATACAGAATGCAAAAGCAATTAATGTGAAGCTGAGCGCTGAGGAGATAGATTATATTAATGAGCGGTTATATAAGCTGCAGCTGGTGTAGGGGAGGAAAGGAGTTGAGCGCCCGGGGAGTGATGAACTTTCCGGGCGTTTTTGTGTTATAGGATCAATTTTATAAATGCTTATATTTGTAATTATGGGATTAGTTTACGCAGATATAGAATTAATAAACGGTGGAGACCTGGAATTAGCTCGCCGTGGCTATATGGATAAGGACGAGGTGAAACGGATGTGGGTGAATGCATTGGTAGATACTGGTTCTTATATGCTCGCTATCAATGAAAACATACAAGAGCAGCTACAATTGCCCGTTGTAGAAAAAAGGAAAGCGCAGTTAGCTAACGGCCATATTGTTGAGTATGATGTGGTGGCTCCTGTAGAGATCCGTTTTAAGAATCGGCAAACCACCTGCAGGGCAATGGTATTACCCGGTGATTCTGAACCTTTGCTGGGTGCTATTCCTCTGGAAGACATGGATGTGCTGATACATCCACAGCGCCAGGAACTGATCGTGAATCCGGACCATCCTTATTTTGCCCAAATGAAAATGAAATAATCCCCGCTAATCCCAAATACTTTCGTATACTTGCATTAGCAACAATCTCATGCACAACCTGCATACATACTACTTTTTAATGGCTACCCTGGCCATGGATTCGTTAACGGCTTAATAGCCGGCAGCAGCTGCCTTTGGGTAGTATTTCCCTTATCATTTATTTTTTTCTGAGCTATTACTCCAACGGTATTGCATGCCTGCAGGCGTTTTCATACACCCGCATTCATAAACCGATCATCATACACCAAAACTTTCTAAAATCCGCTCATATATGCATACAGCTACTGCTCCTGTGGTAAATAACAATACACAGGATTTTTTACCGCTGAATGGTACCGACTATGTTGAATTCTATGTAGGGAATGCCAAACAGGCCGCTCACTTTTATAAAACCGCTTTTGGCTTTCAGTCTGTGGCCTATGCAGGCCCTGAAACCGGCATGCGCGACCGCTGTTCCTATGTGCTGGTACAGAACAAGCTGCGTTTTGTGCTTACCACACCGTTGAAACCCGGCAATGAAATATCCAGCCATATAGAAAAGCATGGCGACGGCGTTAAAGTGCTGGCCCTGTGGGTAGATGATGCCCGTGCTGCTTTTGAAGAAACCGTGAAAAGAGGCGCCAAACCCTTTATGGAGCCTACGGTGGAAAAAGATGAACACGGGGAAGTGGTGCGCAGCGGCATTCATACCTACGGCGATACGGTGCACATTTTTGTAGAACGCAAAAACTACAAAGGCCTGTTCCTGCCCGGTTATAAGGAATGGAAAACAATGTATAACCCCGCTGATACCGGTTTACAGTATGTAGATCATTGCGTGGGTAATGTAGGCTGGAACGAGATGAACACCTGGGTAAGCTTTTACGGCAATACCATGGGCTTTCATAACCTGATCTCTTTTGACGATAAGGACATTTCCACGGAATACTCAGCCCTTATGAGTAAAGTAATGAGCAATGGCAACGGCCGTGTGAAATTCCCCATCAATGAGCCGGCCGAAGGCAAAAAGAAATCGCAGATAGAAGAATACCTGGATTTTTACGGCAGCCCCGGCGTACAGCACGTAGCTATTGCCACCAATGATATTATACATACTGTAGGCGAATTACAGCGCCGTGGCGTAGAGTTCCTGACCGTGCCCAGCTCTTATTATGATGAGCTGCTGGAAAGGGTAGGGCATATTGACGAAGATCTTACACCGTTGCGGGAGCTGGGCATCCTGGTTGACCGGGATGAAGAAGGTTACCTGCTGCAGATCTTCACTAAACCCATCCAGGACCGCCCCACTGTATTTTTTGAGATCATACAGCGTAAGGGCGCCAAATCCTTTGGCAAGGGCAACTTTAAAGCGCTTTTTGAATCCATAGAAAGAGAACAGGAGCGTAGAGGCAACCTCTGATGAAATAGGATAGGGGCTGGCTGAAGGCCAGCCCTTAATTTTCAATGTTCTGGCGGGCTTACCTGTCACCTCCCTGTTCCCGCCAACGGCTCTGCAGCAGTATTTTAACTTACCTTTAGCATCTCAGCACACCCTTTACTTGCACATCCGCCCATACCCTCGTAATTTTGACAATAATCCACAACGATAGCACGTTTGTTTTATGAGGACACAAACATTATTCGGTATCTTGTTCCTGTTAGGGGGTATATTTCAAGCCATTACAGCTTATCTTATTTACGAGGGCCACAACCACTATATTATTAAGCTGGTAAATCGCAAAATTGGTATTGTTATATATATTATTTTTGCACTATTATTGTTCGTGTTAGCATATTTAAACCTATCCAAGGGATTAAAATGACCCGGTTAAGGGTATATATGGTTAAAAATTCTTTTTAAAAGTATATGAAGCGGATTATTGTAGCGGTATTATTGATGTGTAGTGTATCTGTGGCGGCCCAGGCGCAACAGTCGTTCCTGGAGAACCAGAAGCTGTTTCCCAAGGTGGGCGTGGCGTATCGCGAAAAAGAGGAAGTGTTGAAGAAAGAGTTTGAGAAAAAAGGGCTCACCTACCCGGCCAAATACATTTTCCTGCGTTCCTTTAAGCTGGACAGTGAGCTGGAGATCTGGGTAAAGAACAGCGCCAGTGATACTTTCCGCCTGTTTAAATCATACCGGGTTTGCACCCTCTCCGGCAAAATGGGGCCTAAACGGAAGGAAGGCGACCGGCAGGTACCGGAAGGATTCTACTACATCAACGATTTTAATCCTAACAGCAATTATCACCTGTCACTGGGATTAAACTATCCCAACTACTCTGATAAAATATTAAGCGATGCAAAAAAGCCAGGGGGTGAAATTTATATTCATGGCAGCTGCCTCACTATTGGCTGTATTCCCTTAACAGACGAATTTATTGAGGAAGTGTACATCCTGGCGGTAAATGCCAAGAACGCCGGGCAGGATTTTATCCCGGTACATGTATACCCTGTTAAATTCGGCAATACCCGCTCTATGGATTACCTGGGCGGCGTATCCTTAACAGATAACAGCTCCCAGCAGTTCTGGGTAGAGCTGAAAACGGCGTACGACTATTTTGAAAAGCATCACCGCCTGCCGGTGGTACTGGTGGATAATAAAGGGAAGTACGTGATGTAATGAATAATTAAGAATTAACAATTAATATAAGGGCGGCTGTTCTGGAGAGGGACAGCCGCTCTCTTATTTATGGTTCAGGCTGTTTGATAGGGGAGTGCATGTTATGAAAATTGTTAATGTACTGGAATTTTCGGCCGGCCATCTAAAAAAGGTTAGTAGTACTTAATTATCCATTATTGATTATTTTACGGACGGTGTTTGTTTTTTGCTTTTTTTTTCAAAACTTGAGCCGAAAGGTCAAATCAATTTACTATTATGAACAGAAGAGATGCTATCAAGAACGTTGCCCTGTTATTGGGTAGCGCCATTTCTGCTTCCACGTTAGCGGCCCTGGATGGCTGTACAAGCTCTGCACCTAAGAACTATGCCCTGCAGGCGCCGGAAACCAAATCCACACTAGCTGAAATAGCGGAAACCATTATCCCGGAAACCGGCACGCCAGGTGCAAAAGCGGCCAAGGTTGACGATTTCATCGTTACGATGATGAATGATTGTTATGAGCAAAAAGATCAGCAGATCCTGCTGGATGGTCTGAAGAAAATAGATGAAGCCAGTAACAAACAGTATAAAAAGGCCTTTGTGGACCTGACTGCAGAACAGAAAACAGCAGTGTTAACAGAGATTGATAAAGAACGCGTAGCTTATAATAAACGGGAGAACAAAGGGAAAGATGATCCCACGCATTATTTCCAGTTTATTAAAGAGCTTACCCTGTTAGGCTACTTCACTTCCGAACCCGGTGCTACCAAAGCCCTGCGTTATGTAGCTGTTCCCGGTAAATTTGAAGGCTGTATCCCCTACAAAAAAGGAGATAAGGCCTGGGCCGTGTAATATAATTGCATGCTGTTAACTGCCGGCTATTAGCTATTAACCCGATACTAACAGCCGGATGCTTTATTGATTTCACTCTCAAAAACTGAAATTCCATGAATCTGAATATAAAAGCACAGGAGCAAAATACATACGATGCTATTGTAATAGGCTCCGGTGTAAGTGGTGGATGGGCTGCTAAAGAGCTCACAGAAAAAGGTCTGAAAGTATTGATGCTGGATCGCGGAAAACCACTGGAACATGTGAAGGATTATGATACCGCTACCAAAGATCCCTGGGAATTTGCGCACCGCGGCCGTATCACTAACGAGCAAAAGGAAACGCATCCCAAACTGAAACGCGATTATCCGTATAGCGAGCATAACGAAAAGTTCTGGATCAAAGATTCAGACAGCCCGTATAACGAAGTAAAACGGTTTGACTGGTACCGCCCGGATATTGTGGGTGGTAAATCCATTATGTGGGGCCGCCAGTCGTACCGCTGGAGCGATATTGATTTTGAAGCCAACCTGAAAGATGGTATTGCAGTAGACTGGCCTATCCGCTATAAAGATATAGCGCCCTGGTATGATTATGTGGAAACCTTTGCCGGTATCAGCGGCCAGGCAGAAGGGCTGCCCCAGCTGCCGGATGGCAAGTTTATGCCTGCCATGCCAATGAACTGTGTGGAAACAGAAGTGAAAAAAAGAGTAGAGGCCAAGTTCAAAGACCGCAGGATCACCATGGGCCGTGTGGCTAACATTACCCAGCCATTGCCCGGCCGTACCCAATGCCAGTTCCGTAACCTGTGCAGCCGTGGTTGCCCGTTTGGTGCATACTTCAGCACACAGTCATCTACGCTGCCGGCTGCAAGGGCTACCGGTAACCTTACCTTACGCCCGGATTCTATTGTGAACTCCATCATTTATGATGATGCAAAAGGCAAAGCTACCGGCGTAAAAGTAATTGACAAGCACACCAAGGAAATGACAGAGTTCTATGCCAAGATCATTTTTGTGAATGGCTCTACCCTGGGCAGCACCTTTGTGCTGATGAACTCCATTTCCAAACGTTTCCCGAATGGTTTGGGCAATGCTAGCGGCGTGCTGGGTAAATATTTAATGGATCACCATTTTCGTACAGGCGCTTCCGGTACTGTGGAAGGGTTTGACGATCATTACTACTTTGGCCGCCGTGCCAACGGTATTTATGTACCGCGTTACCGCAACATAGGCAGTGATAAGCGCGATTACCTGCGTGGCTTTGGTTACCAGGGTGGCGCCAGCCGCAGCGGATGGCAGCGGGGTATTGCCGAAATGGGCGTTGGTAAAGATTTCAAAGAAGCGCTCACAGAACCCGGTACATGGAGCATGGGCCTGGGTGGTTTTGGAGAATGCCTGCCCTATGAGCAAAACCAGGTAACCATGGATAATTCCGTTAAAGATGCCTGGGGACAACCCGTACTGAAATTTGATGCAGGTTTCTTTGAGAATGAAACCAAGATGCGTAAGGATATGATGGTCGATGCCGCTGAAATGCTGGAAGCAGCCGGCGCTAAGGACATCCATACCTTTGACAACGGATCTTTCCCCGACACGGCCATTCATGAAATGGGTACGGAGCGTATGGGCCGCGATCCTAAAACGCCTGTGCTGAACGGCTGGAACCAGGTGCATTCCGTGAAGAATGTGTTTGTAACAGATGGCGCGTGTATGACCTCTGCCGCCTGTGTGAACCCTTCACTCACATACATGGCGCTTACCGCCCGTGCAGTAGATTACGCGGTAAAGGAAATGAAGAAAGGAAACATATAATTATAGATGTGCAGATATGTAAATGTGCAGATGGATTGAAGAGTATCATCCATTTGCATATTTGCACATCTGCATATTTGCACATTGAACTATGAATCTCAACATTAGAGCAGTAAAAGAAAATACCTATGACGCAATTGTTGTGGGTTCAGGGATCAGTGGGGGATGGGCAGCCAAAGAGCTGTGCGAAAAGGGACTGAAAACATTAGTGCTGGAAAGGGGCAATGATGTAAAACACGTAAAAGACTATACCACCGCCATGATGGCGCCCTGGGAGTTTCCGCACCGCCTGCAGCTTACCAACGAGGTTAAGCAAAACTACCACATCCAGAGCCGCTGTTATGCCTTTGACGAATCCTCCAAACAGTATTGGGTAAACGATAAGGACAATCCTTATAACGAGATCAAACCATTCAACTGGTTACGTGGCTACCATGTAGGCGGGCGTTCCCTGATGTGGGGCCGCCAGGTGTACCGCTGGAGCGACCTGGATTTTGAAGCCAATGCAAAAGACGGGCATGGGGTAGACTGGCCTATCCGTTATAAAGATATTGCGCCCTGGTATGATTACGTGGAAACCTTTGCCGGCGTTAGCGGCCAGGCAGAAGGGCTGCCGCAGCTGCCGGACGGCAAGTTCCTGCCGCCTATGGAAATGAACTGCCTGGAAAAACATGTGGCTGCACGGATCAAAGAAAAGTATAACGACCGCATTATTACCATAGGCCGCGTAGCACATGCTACCAAACCTATGCAGAACGGGCGCCAGTGCCAGTCGCGCAACCTGTGCCACCGCGGATGCCCCTTTACCGGGTATTTCAGCAGCAACGGCGTTACGCTGCCGGCAGCAGCAGCCACGGGCAACCTTACCCTGCGGCCGGATAGTATTGTAACAGAAGTAATTTACGATGAGCAGAAAGGCAAAGCCACCGGCGTACGCGTGCTGGATGCGCATACCCAGCAAACCGTAGAGTATTATGCAAATATTGTTTTCCTGAATGCCTCTACCCTGGGCACTACCTTTGTGCTGCTGAACTCTACCTCTAACCGTTTTCCGAATGGTTTGGGAAATGACAGTGAGCAGGTAGGCCATAACCTGATGGACCACCATTTTGGCGTAGGCGCAGATGGGGAGTTTGAGGGTTTTGAAGATCAGTACTACAATGCAGGCCGCCGGCCCAACGGTATTTATGTTCCCCGCTTCCGTAACGTGAACGCTGCTACGAAAATGAAAGATTATGTGCGTGGCTTTGGTTACCAGGGCGGCGCAGGCCGTGGCCGTGGTAATGGTACAGAAGGTGTAGGCGCAGCCTTGAAGGAATCACTGACGGAGCCTGGCAAATGGAGTATGGGCATTGGTTCCTGGGGTGAGCACCTGCCGTATTATGAGAACAAGGCTACACTTAGTAAAGACAAAAAAGATAAGTACGGCTTACCTACCCTGGATATTGATTGTGAGTTTAAGGAGAATGAGCTGGCCATGCGTAAGGATATGCTGGAAAGCGCCAAAGAAATGCTGGCAGCTGCCGGTTTAAAGAACATCAGCAGCTATGATGATATGCCGCCTCCCGGCCACTGTATCCATGAAATGGGCACTGCACGTATGGTCCGCGATCCCAAAACCTCTGTGCTGAACAGCTGGAACCAGCTGCATGCCGTAAAGAATGTGTTTGTAACAGACGGGGCCTGCATGGCATCTTCCGCCTGCCAGAACCCGTCCATCACTTATATGGCGCTTACCGCCCGCGCCTGTGATTATGCTGTAAAAGAGCTGAAGAAAGGCAACGTGTAAATGTAACGTATATATGAAAGGTGAAAAATGGAGCAAATGCATTTTTCACCTTTCACTTTTTCATGTATTTTCACCCTTTCTACTATCCGTTTTGCAGAATGTTAACTTTGACCCTAATTTTTTACCAAGGACAATGAGAACACTTTTACTGAGCCATCTGTTGTTGCTGGCCTGCGTTGTTATGCAGGGCGCTCATGCGCAGGACAAACACAGTTTTGAACTTTCAAAGACCGAATTCCTGCTGGATGGAAAACCCTTCCAGATCATCAGCGGGGAAATGCACCCGGCCCGCATTCCAAAAGAATACTGGAAACACCGCATTCAAATGGCCAAAGCCATGGGCTGTAATACTATTGCCGCTTATGTGTTCTGGAACTACCATGAGCAGGAGCCGGGCACTTTTGACTTCAGCAGCACCAATCATAACATTGCGGAGTTTATTCAAATGGTACAGCAGGAGGGAATGTGGGTATTACTGCGCCCGGGCCCCTATGTATGTGCGGAATGGGAGTTTGGCGGTTTGCCGCCTTACCTGCTGCGTACACCGGATATTAAGGTGCGCTGCCTGGATCCCCGTTACATGCAGGCCGTAGAGCGGTATGTAGCTGCATTGTCGGCCCAGGTAAAACCGCTGCTGGCAGCCAACGGAGGTCCTATATTAATGGTGCAGATAGAAAATGAATACGGCAGTTTCGGCAACGACAAAGCCTACCTGAACCGCCTGAAAGAGTTATGGGTGCAGAATGGTATTACCGGGCCTTTTTATACGGCAGATGGTGCTGCCAAACCTAACCTGGAAGCCGGCACTGTGCCAGGCGCCGCTATAGGCCTCGATCCCGGTGCATCTGAGGCTGATTTTACGGCAACCAGCAGCCTGTACCCGGATGTACCTGTTTTCAGCAGCGAATCCTACCCCGGATGGTTAACCCACTGGGGCGAGCAATGGGCGCGGCCTGATAAAGAAGGCATTTTGCGGGAGGTAAAATACCTGCTGGATAATAAACGCTCTTTCAACCTGTATGTAATACATGGCGGTACCAACTTTGCCTATACAGCCGGCGCCAATTCCGGCGGAAAAGGTTATGAGCCGGACCTTACCAGCTATGATTATGATGCGCCTATTAATGAGCAGGGCGTAGCTACGGCCAAATACATGGCATTCCGGCAAATGATCAGCAATCATCTGCATAAGGCATTGCCGCGCATACCAGCGCCTATTCCCACCATCAGCTTCCCGGCTGTACCCATGATACCCTTTACCAGCATCTGGGAGCAATTGCCGGAGGCAGTGCATTCCGCACAGCCGCAGCCATTTGAAGCCTATGCGCAGGATTATGGTTTTATGCTGTACCGCACTACCCTGGTGGGTCATAAAAGCGGCAAGCTTACCATCACAGAGCTGCATGATTATGCCACCATTTACCTGAACGGTGAGTACATGGGTAAATTAGACCGCCGTTTGGGAGAGAACAGCATTGAAATTCCCAAGAGCAATGTAAAAGACCCGGTGCTGGAAATACTGGTGGAAGGCATGGGCCGTATCAACTTTGCACAGCAGATCATTGACCGCAAAGGCATTACTGACCGGGTAACCCTGAATGGCATGACGCTTATGAGCTGGGACGTGTTTGGCCTGCCCATGACGGAAAAATATATCCAGGACCTGCATCCCACCAGCGGCACCACCGCCAAACCGGGGCAGTTCTTTAAAGGTACGTTCAAGCTCTCACGCGTGGGCGACACCTATATTGACTTTACCCAGCTTAAAAAAGGCCTGATCTGGGTTAACGGGCATAACCTGGGCCGCTATTGGGATATAGGTCCGCAAACACGCCTGTATTGCCCTGCCAGCTGGCTGAAAAAGGGGAATAATGAAATTGTGGTGTTTGACCTGCACCAGACGGCCCCCGCCTCTGTAAGCGGCGCCAGGACCTTAGAATAACTTTATTAATAGATACATACCTGTTAGTGCCTGGTTTTTGTTTAAAATCAGGCACTAATAATTTACAACTAATCGCTAACTACGCCGTGCTCACCCCTGTATTGCTTTTTCCGCACAAAAACCTTAACTTACAATAACTGGTTTTTCATATTTCTTCATTTTTAAAAGGCCTCGTTATGGGAACTGTACGAAATATCCTGCAGGCCAAGGGTCATGCAGTGTACTCCATTAACCCGGACAGCAGCGTATTTGAAGCGTTAAAAATTTTAGTGGATAAAAATGTTGGCGCTTTAATGGTTGTTGATGATCAGGGTAAATTCCTCGGCGTTTTCTCAGAACGCGATTATGCACGCAGAGTGATCCTTAAAGGCAGGGCATCCAAGGAAACTGCTATTCGGGAAATTATGACCGAACGCCCTATTACGGTCTGCGAAAACGATTCTATTGAAGACTGTATGGTAAAGATGACGGATAAACGTATCCGCCACCTGCCCGTAACGGATGAGCAGCAACGGCTGATAGGACTGATCTCCATTGGGGATGTGGTGAAGTTCATTATTGATGAACAGCGCTACATTATCAATAACCTGGAGAGCTACATTAGCGGCACCCATACGTGATTTGCAATGTTGGATTTACGATTTTAGATTTTACATCAGCTGCTTCGCTTTGATCAAATCTAAAATCGTAAATCTAAAATCTAAATTGAAATGGTGGTTTGTATTATTTTTTGTACATTCATATCACATATTCATTACCGTAAGACAGTAGTAGATACGTAGCATGTAGTTTATTTGACAGATTAACAGACTGACTTTTAAAGTTCTTGTTCGCTTGGAGGGCGATGTATCTTGAAAGAATCAGTTATTGAAACAGCTCCTGTTTGGCCCTTTATAGTTTTCGGGGCCATTGTACTGGTACTGGTTGGTGCCATCCTGGGACTCTCATATATCCTGGGACAGCATCATAAAGACCGTGCCACTGGTGAAGCCTATGAATCCGGCATCCTTTCCACGGGCTCTGCACGTTTGCGCTTCCCTTCTCAATTTTACCTTATTGCCATGTTGTTCGTGATCTTTGATATTGAAACTGTTTTCATTATCTCATGGGTCATTGCATTTGATGAACTGGGCTGGGCTGGTTACATTGGCGTAAGTATATTTATCTTTATTTTATTAGTGGTATTGATCTATGAATGGCGCAACGGCGCACTGGATTTCGGACCGGATGGAAAGAAGATATTGCGGGCCTATAAAAAAATGCGCAGCAGCAGTAAAGCAGCTAACGGTGGAAACATGCAGCTGCCGCCACCGCAACCGGCCCATTAACACTACGGAAAAAAATACATTAAAGTATATAGGACTATCTGAAAAAAAGGATGTATTTATTTATTCCACGGATCTAATAAAAAGACTGGCCTTCTACTCCTCTTTACAGCCAGACTGGATTGGAATCAATTACGAATTGTCAATTACGTTTGTAATAAATGTTTTGGCGGTTCGCAGACACACGGATTCAATTACGAATTGTCAATTACAGATTGCGAATGCGCAGACCGTATGGGGTTACTGCATTGTAATAACGTATTGATGATTCGCAGACACACGGATCCAATTACGAATTGTCAATTATGAATTATGAATGAAGAAGACCGTATGTGGTTACTTCGTTTGTAAGAATGTTGCTGCTGTTCGTAATTACATGCTTCTTCTTTTTTTTATTCAAATTATTGCAAAGGATTAATTACGAATGAAGGAAACCGTAAGCGGTTACTGTCTGTTGTTCTTCGTTGTTATTTCGTAATTACATACTTCTTCCGCCTAAGCATGCATAATCTGAAATGCATGCAGGCGAACTATTACCCAATGCGCAATTAATAATTATTCATAATCATAATTATTTTCAATGGCATTCATGAATGCTTTGCATTTCCTAATTAATAATTCTTCCTCATGGATTGGTGGTTAAGTAACGCACAGGATCAAACAGGTAAAGTATCTGGTAATACTTCCCTGGAGCAGGCCATGCAGCAAAGCATGTTGTTAAGCTCTGTAGACCGTTTGCTGGCCTGGGGCCGCAAAAATTCCCTGTGGCCTTTTCACTTTGGATTGTCCTGCTGTTTTGTGGAAATGGCCACTGCCATGACGCCCAAATATGATGTGGCGCGTTTTGGCGCGGAAGTGATACGCGGCACGCCCCGTGAGGCAGATGTGATGATCATTGCCGGTACGGTATTCATTAAAATGGCGCCTATTATTAAACGCCTGTATGAGCAGATGATGGAGCCGCGCTGGGCGATCTCCAGGGGCTCCTGCGCCAACTCCGGTGGGATGTATGATATCTATAGCGTAGTGCAGGACGTAGATAAATTTTTACCCGAAGATGTATATGTACCTGGTTGTCCGCCGCGGCCCGATGCTTTTATGCAAGGGCTGGTAATGCTGCAGCAATCCGTGGGTAAGGAAAAACGCCCGCTTAGCTGGATGATCGGCGACCAGGGCGTGATAAAACCGGATAAGATCTCAATGCGGGAAGTATTACATGATAAGCGGCAGCAAATGACGCAGTTCAAAACACCGGATGAGATATGAGTGGGCCGGAGGCCGGCCATCCATGGTCGATGGTCCATGGTCCACGGCCTATAACGAATGGACGTGTCTTTCGTGAGATGAAAAGGAATGGTGGTAGTAGTCCATGGCCTATAACGAGTAAAAGTGTTTTGCGTGAGATGGAATGAAATGGGGCAGTGGTCTGTAAAACAATCTGAAAAACTGCAACGAAACAATATGAACGATATTAAATCAGCACTGGATGCCCGCTTTGGAGAACAAACCTGTAAAGAACAGGTAACCCGCGATGCAATGCCCACCTTCTGGGTGCCGCAGGAAAAGCTGGTGACCGTGCTGCAATACCTGAAATCCGATCTTACACAACCTTACCGCATGCTCTATGACCTTACGGCCATTGATGAGCGTGCGTATAAAAGACCGCAGAACGGACATATACCTTTTGACTTTACCGTTGTTTACCACCTCTTCTCCTTCGGGAGTAATGCTTTCCTGCGTTTAAAAGTAGGGCTGCGGGGCGAGTATCCCTCCATGCCCAGCATCACCCATATATGGCCTGCCGCCAACTGGTACGAGCGCGAAGTGTTTGACATGTTCGGCATCCGCTTTGACGGCCATCCTTTACTGAAACGTATCTTAATGCCCAGCACCTGGGAAGGTCACCCATTGCGCAAAGAACATCCCGCGCGCGCCACAGAAATGGGACCATTTAAATTATTTGATGAAAAGGTAGACAGGGAGCAGGAGGCCCTGCAGTTCCGCCCGGAAGAATGGGGCCTGAAACTGGAGAGTGAAGATTCGGATTTTATGTTCCTGAATATAGGCCCCCAGCACCCTGGTACACATGGCGTGCTGCGCATCATCCTGCAGCTAAAAGGAGAAGACATTGTAGATGCGGTGCCCGACATTGGCTTCCACCACCGGGGTGCGGAGAAAATGGGCGTGCGCCAGTCATGGCATACCTATATTCCCTATACCGACCGTATTGACTATTTAGGCGGGGTAATGAACAACCTGGCCTATTTGCTTTCTGTTGAAAAGCTGGCTGGTATTGAAGTGCCGCTGCGCGCGCAGGTGATACGCGTTATGCTGTGTGAGTTCTTCCGCATAGCCAGCCACCTGGTATGGTATGGCACTTTTGCACAGGATGTAGGGCAGCTGTCGCCGGTGTTCTATATGTTCACCGACCGGGAACGCGTATTTGAGATTATAGAAGCTATTTGCGGCGGCCGTATGCATCCCAACTGGTTTCGTATAGGCGGCGTAGCGCAGGACCTGCCTAATGGCTGGGATAAGCTGGTGCGCGAGTTTGTCCGCTATTTCCCGCCCAAGCTGCGCGAGTATGATAAGATGGTAATGCAGAATGCTTTGTTTAAAGCACGTACGGTAGGTATTGGCATTTACACGCTGGAAGAAGCCATTGAATGGGGCGTTACCGGCCCTGGTTTGCGCGCCTGCGGCCTGGAATGGGATATGCGTAAAATGCGGCCTTACAGCGGGTATGAGAACTTTGCTTTTGAAGTACCGGTTGCCAACAACGGCGATTGTTATGACCGGGCACGGGTACGGGTAGACGAAATGCGGCAAAGCCTGCGCATTATTGAGCAATGCCTGGAACATATGCCGGCAGGGGATTTTAAGTCGCACCACCCGCTGGCCACGCCGCCGGTGAAGCAGTACACCATGCACGATATTGAAACGCTGATCCACCACTTCCTCAATGTTAGCTGGGGCCCGGTAATACCGGCAGGTGAGGCCATGAGCTGTATAGAAGCTACCAAAGGCTGGAACGGCTATTATCTTACCAGCGATGGTAATACATCGCCTTACCGCGTAAGAGTACGCACTCCCTCTTTCCCGCATATGCAAATGGTCCCTTACATCAGCCGCAGTTATACAGTGGCAGACCTGCTGTCTATACTGGGTGGGATGGATTATGTGCTGGCGGATATTGACAGATAAACCGATACTATGTTAACACAAACAGAAATATCAAAAATAGAGCATGAGCTGCAGCAGGTACCTGTAAAAAAAGCGGCAGTAATAGAAGCGTTGAAGATAGTGCAGCAGCAGCGCCGCTGGGTATCTGATGAGAACGTGGAAGATATTGCAGCGCTGTTAGGTATGAGCCCGGATGAAGTGGATAGCGTGGCTACCTTTTACAACCTCATTTTCCGGCAACCGGTTGGCCGCCATGTGATCCTGGTATGTGACAGCATCAGCTGCTGGGTAATGGGTTATGAGAACATCCGCAAAACGCTGATGGAGCTGCTGCAGATCAAATACGGGCAAACCACACCGGACGGGCGTTTTACCCTGCTGCCCAATGCCTGCCTGGGTACCTGTGATCATGCGCCGGCTTTAATGATAGACGAAGATCTTTACCGGGATCTGAATGAAAAGAACATCGGTGAGATACTGGATAAATATGAATGAATAGTTGCAGGTACTGTGGGCGGTTTTTGCAACAGCTCACTGTAAACTGCCAGCTGCTCCCACTATAAACTGCAAACTAATATGGAGGCTCCGCTTACATCGGATATTCAACCCGGCTTGTCGTTGGACCTCAGGGCTTATGAAGCTCTGGGGGGCTACCAGGCATTACGCAAAGCATTACAGCAAATGGCGCCGCAGGAGGTGACTGCGCTCATAAAAGAATCTAACCTGCGGGGCAGGGGAGGCGCGGGTTTCAGCACAGGCATGAAGTGGAGCTTTGTACCTATGAATGTAAAAGGTCCCAAATACCTGGTGGCAAATGCCGATGAAATGGAACCCGGTACTTTCAAAGACCGCTGGCTGCTGGAAGGTAATCCGCACCAGTTAATAGAAGGCATGATCCTCACGGCCTATGCTATACAGGCCACTACCTCTTTTATATTTCTGCGCTGGGCTTATAAGGAAGCAGCGCAGGTGATCCGCAAGGCGCTGAGTGAAGCGTATGCTGCCGGTTATTTAGGCAACAATATCCTGGGAAAGGATTTTTCCCTGGAAATGCACCTGCACACCGGTGTGGGCCGCTATATGTGCGGGGAGGAAACCGCGCTGCTGAACTCACTGGAAGGCAAGCGCGCCGTACCCCGCGCCAAACCGCCTTTTCCGCAGATCAGCGGTTTGTTTGGCCATCCTACTATTGTAAACAATGTAGAAACGCTTTGTTTCATTCCACATATAGTTAATAAAGGAGCAGCCTGGTTCCAGTCCCTGAGCCGTACCGGCGACGGGGGTACGAAAATATATGGTGTGAGCGGACGGGTAAACAAACCCGGCGCCTGGGAATTACCCATGGGCGTAACTATGCGCGAACTATTAGAAGATTATGCCGGCGGTATGCAAAACGGTTACCGTTTCCGCGGGGCTTTGCCCGGCGGTGCATCCACGGACTTTTTAACAGCTGACCACCTGGATACTCCCATGGATTTTACCGCTGTAGCTGCAGCGGGCAGCCGCCTGGGAACAGGTACTATGGTGGTGCTGGACGACCAAACCTGTCCGGTGGGTTTTGTACATAACCTGGAGCATTTCTTTGCACAGGAATCCTGCGGGTTTTGTACGCCCTGCCGGGAGGGTTTACCCTGGACAGAAAAAATATTATATGCCCTGGAACAGGGGCATGGCACGGAAGAAGACCTGGTACAGCTGGAAATGCATACACATTTGCTGGGACCGGGTAATACTTTTTGCGCGCTGGCACCCGGCGCCATGGAACCATTGCAAAGCGCGCTGAAATATTTCCGTGAAGATTTTGAACAGCATGTACACGAAAAAAAATGTCCCTATGGCAATCATACACATTGACGGCAAGTCATACGAAGTAAAGGAAGGCAAGAACCTGCTGGAAACCTGCCTGTCGCTGGGCCTGGACCTGCCTTATTTTTGCTGGCACCCGGCCTTGGGCTCTGTAGGCGCCTGCCGGCAATGCGCAGTAAAATCATTTAAGGATGAAAAAGATACCAAAGGAAAGCTGATCATGTCCTGCATGGAGCCGGTAAAAGATCAGCTGCGTATATCCGTAAGCGATAAGGAAGCAGCAGCTTTCAGGGAGCAGGTAATAGGCTGGCTGATGACCAACCACCCGCATGACTGCGCAGTGTGTGATGAAGGCGGCTCCTGTCATTTGCAGGATATGACGGTAATGACCGGGCATAGCTACCGCAATTATCATTTTTCCAAACGCACCTATAAAAATCAATACCTGGGCCCTTTCCTGAACCATGAAATGAACCGCTGCATCCAGTGTTATCGCTGCGTGCGTTTTTATAAAGATTTTGCAGGCGGCAAGGACCTGGATGTTTTTGCTGCGCATAACCATGTATACTTTGGCCGTTATAAAGAGGGCACATTGGAAAGTGAGTTTAGCGGCAACCTGGCGGAGGTATGCCCTACAGGCGTGTTTACAGACAAAACACTCAAACAGCATTATACCCGCAAATGGGATATGACCTATGCGCCATCCATTTGCCAGGGCTGTGGCCTGGGCTGTAATATTATTGCCGGTGAGCGTTATGGTTCCTTACGGCAGATCAGCAGCCGGTATAACGGCGCTGTGAATGGTTATTTCCTTTGCGACCGCGGGCGTTATGGTTATGAGTTTGTGAACAGTGAGCGCCGCATACGGGAGGTGGCCATCCGCGGTCTTATGGATCACGCTATTGATCCCGGTGCTGCATTGCAATATTTACAGGACAAGCTTCCCCCCGGGCGCACTATTGGCATTGGCTCCCCGCGCGCTTCGCTGGAATCCAACTTTGTATTACAGCAGCTGGTAGGGGATGATAATTTTTACCTGGGCATGTCAGATGCAGAACATGACCTGGCTACGCTGGCGCTAAAAATATTAAAGAACGGGCCTGTGCGCACGCCCTCCATGCAGGAGGCAGCTACCGCAGATGCGGTGCTGATACTGGGTGAGGACCTGTTGAACACAGCGCCTATGATGGCATTATCTGTACGGCAGGCGGTGCGCAAGCAACCGTTACAGGATGCTATGAACACCACGCATGTGCCGGCCTGGCAGGATGCCGCGGTGCGTGAAGCCATGCAGGACAAACACGGACCTTTTTATATACTGCATATACAACCTACCGGGCTGGATGAAATAGCTACCCGCACTTACCATACCGCCCCGGATAATATTACCCGTATAGGCTTTGCCGTGAGCCAGCTATTGGGCGCTCCGGTAGCGGCTGTAAAAGACCTTTCGGAAGAGGAGCAGCAGCTGGCGCAAGCCATTGCCGATGCATTACTGGCCGCAGAACGGCCTTTGATCATTGCCGGTTATGGCTGCGGCTGTGAAGGTACTATGCGGGAAGCCGCCAATATCAGCTGGGCATTACAGCAAAAAGGCAAAGCCGCTATGCTGGTGCTTACCACGCCTGAGTGTAATAGCCTGGGCCTGGAAATGCTTGGCAGCCATCGCCTGGAGACTGCAGTGACTGCAGTACTGGATGGAGACATAGATACCGTTATTATACTGGAAAATGACCTGTACCGGCGCTTAGACCGGCACATAGCAGACCAGTTCTTTCAGCATTGTAAGGAAGTGGTATTGCTGGATCACCTGTACAATGCCACTGCAGAAAAAGCTACAGTATTATTACCTGCCGGCACCTTTGCAGAATCAGACGGTACGCTGGTGAATAATGAAGGCCGGGCGCAACGTTTCTTCCAGGTATTTGCAGGCAGCGGCGTGGTGCAGGAAAGCTGGCGCTGGTTATTACAACTGGGGGCTGCTACTAATAATGCACGTTTAAAAAACCTGGTGTACCTGGATGATGTAACGCAGGCGCTGGCACAGTCATCCGCCATCTTTGCAGGCATTGATCAGCTAACCCCGCCGGCAGATTTTCGTATAGCCGGGCAAAAGATACCACGGGAGCCACACCGTTACAGCGGCCGCACAGCCATGCTGGCCAATGTGAATGTGAGCGAGCCCAAACCGCCGGAAGATGCGGATACAGCTATGTCATTCACCATGGAAGGTTACCGCGGGGAACCGCCATCCTCCATGATACCCTTCTTCTGGTGGCCGGGCTGGAACTCCGTGCAATCCATCAACAAATACCAGACAGAGGTAGGCAGCTCTTTGCACGACGGGGATTCCGGCAAGCGGCTGATAGAGCCCAAAGCTAACGGGCAGGCGCCTTATTTTTCCTATTCACCGGACAATTTTGTTCCGCTGGCCGGGCATTTAATGCTGGTGCCTTTATACCACATTTTCGGATCAGAAGAATTGAGCGTACATACACCTGCCGTGGCAGAGCGTATGCCGGCGCCTTACATTTTGCTGAACCCGGAAGATGCGCAGCGTTACCAGGTAGTGGAATCGCATCAGCTGCAGTTATCGGTTAACGGGCATCCATATACGTTTACGGTAAAAACCGATGCCAGGCTGCATAAAGGCATGGCCGGTT
The DNA here is from genome assembly GCF_019091455.1 of Chitinophaga sp. GbtcB8. Classification (GTDB taxonomy): domain Bacteria; phylum Bacteroidota; class Bacteroidia; order Chitinophagales; family Chitinophagaceae; genus Chitinophaga. The sequence continues at coordinate 77,502 of NZ_JAGXJN010000036.1, read as the reverse complement.
TGCCGGTAGGTTTGCCGGGAATAGAAGTGGTAGGAGTACCGGTGCTGGGGAAATTATAGATGAGCTTCAAAAATATTTTTTATGAGTACTGGTCATTATTGGTTAGTTATTGGCGGCGTACTGTTCGTGATCTTAAACACAGCAGCCGGTTTAATATGGCTGGAACGCAGGATGCTGGCCCTGTGGCAGGACCGGTACGGGCCTAACCGCGCCGGGCCTTTTGGGCTGTTCATTGTGCTGGCAGATACCATCAAGCTTTTCTTTAAGGAGGACTGGATCCCGCCTTTTGCAGATAAAGTGGTGTTTGTATTTGCACCGGCAGTGGTAGTGGCCAGTGTGCTATTGAGCTTTACTATTATACCGTTTGCGCCCAATGTGGTGGTGGCGGATTTTAATGTAGGGGTGTTATTCTTTTTGGCCATGTCGTCCATGGGTGTGTACAGCATTGTGCTGGGCGGCTGGGCCTCCAATAATAAGTATGCTTTGCTGGGCGCCATGCGCGGCGCTTCGCAAATGATCAGCTATGAAGTTTTTATGGGGCTGTCCTTAATGGGCGTGGTTATCCTGAGTGGCTCCTTTAACCTCAGTGAGATCGTAGCAGCGCAAAAGAACGGCTGGTACATCCTGCCGCAATGTGTTGGCTTTTTTATTTTCCTGATTGCGGGCATTGCGGAAACACACCGCCTGCCCTTTGATATACCAGAGGCGGAAAGTGAGCTGGTGGCAGGCTTTCACTCGGAATATTCCGGTATGAAGTTCGGCATGATCTTCATAGGGGAGTATATGGGCATCACGCTGATCTCCTCCATGGTGGTAACATTATATTTTGGTGGCTGGCTGGGGCCTGCTTTTCTTCCGCCAGTGATCTGGTTTGTATTAAAAACGTTTGTGTTCATTATGCTGTTCATCCTGTTAAGGGCGTCTATGCCGCGCCCGCGGTATGATCAGCTGATGGAATACGGATGGAAGATCTTATTTCCGTTGTCATTGGTAAACCTGTTGATAACGGCTGCTATTAAATTACTCATCTGATAAATCCAAACATCATGTTTAGTCTGTTGCGCAGTATGTGGCTGGTTTTTCTGCATATGTTCCATAAAAGGGAAACCTACCAGTATCCTGAGGAAAGAGCGCCGCTGCCGGCCCGCTGGCGTGGCCGCATAGCGCTTACCCGCGATCCTGATGGCGGTGAGCGCTGCGTGGGCTGTTATTTATGTGCAGCGGCCTGCCCGGTGGATTGCATCTCGCTGCAGGCAACGGAAGATGAGCACGGGCGGCGTTACCCGGAATTCTTCAGGATCAACTTTTCGCGCTGCATCTTTTGCGGTTCTTGTGAAGAGGCCTGTCCTACCTACGCCATACAACTGTTACCTGATTTTGAAATGGCAGAGTATAACCGTCAGAACCTGGTGTATGAAAAAGAAAACCTGCTGATCAACAGCGAGGGTAAATACCCGGGTTATAACTATTACAGGGTGGCCGGCATGGCTATAGATGGCAAAGCAAAAGGCGAAGCCGAACATGAAGAGCCACCGGTAGACATTAAGAGCTTATTACCATAAGACCGTAAATCTAAAATCCCATGGGTGTTTTCTTTTACATCACAGCGGCCATTGCTGTTTTCTCTACCGCGATGGTAGTAACGCGGTTCAATATCATGCACGCGTTGCTGTACCTGATCGTATCGCTGTTATCTGTAGCGGTGATCTTTTACCTGTATGGCGCGCCTTATATGGCCTCACTGGAAATAATTGTGTATGCCGGCGCTATTATGGTGCTGATCATCTTTTTTGTAATGATGCTGAACCTGGGACCGGAAAGCACGCGTTTGGAAAAGCAGTGGTTAAAACCCGGTATGTGGATGGCGCCCGCCTTGTTTTGCGTAATACTGCTGGGAGAGCTGGTATACCTGATCGCGCAAAATCATACGCCCGTTACCGGTATTAAAGAAGTAACGCCTAAAGAGGTGGGCCGTAGCTTATTCGGGCCTTATATACTGGCTGTGGAGCTTAGCGCTATGCTGCTGATGGCGGGCATTGTAGGGGCTTATCATTTAGGGCGGCAGCAACCAAAAACTTTACACCGTTTTCTTCAAAGCAAACCATCATGAATATTCATCCAACAACTGCAGGCATGACGCTGGCCGGGATCCTCTTTGTACTGGGGCTTATCAGTATGCTGATACGCCGTAACATGATCTTTATGCTGCTGTCGGTAGAGATTATGCTGAATGCGGCAGGGCTGGCCTTTATAGTGGCTTCGTCGCACTGGGCGCAGCCGGACGGGCAGGTAATGTTCATGTTCATTCTGTCAATGGCTGCTGCAGAAGTGTCCGTGGGGCTGGCGCTGGTCCTGCAGCTCTATCACCAGCTAAAATCACTGGATAGTGATGAAGCCAGCAGGATGAAAGGATAAAAAGAACAACAAAACATAAATCATCGTTTTATGCTTTTCCTCATACCGGCATTGCCATTCTTTTCTGCCCTGGTGCTTATACTGGCCGGGCGCTCCCTGAACAAGGCGGCGGTTTCCGTGATTGCCTGCGGCAGTATGGGAATAGCGGCGGCTATTACATTGGTATTGGGGTTGCCATTCATACAATCCGGCGAGCATATTATAGTACAGCACTTATGGACCTGGATGCAGGCCGGTTCCTTCAGCGCCGGTATTGACCTGCGGCTGGATGCTTTATCGCTGGCCTTTGTATTTGTGATCACATTTGTAGGTTTTCTTATTCATGTATACTCCACCGGGTACATGGCAGAGGATGCGGATTACAGCCGTTTTTTTGCCTGTATGAACCTGTTTGTAGGCGCTATGCTGCTGCTGGTGCTGGCTGATAATTTATTGCTGTTATACTTTGGCTGGGAAGGTGTTGGTTTGTGCAGCTACCTGCTGATAGGTTTCTGGTATAAGGATCCTGCCAATGGGTATGCAGCCCGCAAAGCCTTTATTGTAACACGGGTGGGCGATACTGCCATGGCCATTGCCCTGTTCATGTTATTCCAGTACACCGGTACTTTACAGATACAACAGATCCTGGATCAGGCGCCGCAGCTATGGGCTGCAGGTAACAGCACTATTGTATTGATCGCTTTCCTGTTATTAGGCGGCGCAGTGGGCAAGTCGGCGCAATTGCCGCTGCAAACCTGGCTGCCGGATGCTATGGCCGGCCCTACGCCGGTGAGCGCATTAATACATGCAGCTACCATGGTTACAGCGGGTGTGTACCTGATTGCACGTACACATGTATTGTTTGAGCTGGCGCCGGCTGCACAAACCGGGGTAGCCGTTATTGGCGCAGTTACCTTATTACTGGCGGGCTGCAGCGCATTGGTGCAAACAGATATTAAACGGGTGCTGGCCTATTCCACCATCAGCCAGATAGGGTATATGTTCCTGGCGTGGGGTGTAGGCGCGTGGTCAGCCGCAATTTTTCATTTGGTAACACATGCATTCTTCAAAGCCTTGTTGTTCATGGGCGCTGGCGCAGTGATAGTAGCCATGCACCATGAGCAGGATATGTTTAAAATGGGCGGGCTGCGTAAACAGCTGCCGGCGGTGTTCTGGGTGTTCTTAATTGGTTCTGCCTCCCTATCGGCCATTCCGTTCATTACATCCGGTTTTTATAGTAAAGATCAGATCGTGTGGCTGGCATGGTCCTCTGTGTACGGACATACGTTTTACTGGATTGCCGCTATTACCGGCGCTTTCCTTACAGCTATGTACACATTCCGTATGGTGTTCCTGACCTTTTACGGGCCTAAGGCATCACACCACACGCCGCATGCACCGGGCAACAGCATGATGATACCGCTGTACATACTGGCGCTGTGCAGCACCCTGGCCGGTTTTGTGGAGCTGCCGCATACCATGGGGCATGTAACGCTATTCAGTGACTGGCTGCAGCATGTATTACCGGCGGTGCAGCTGCAGCAGGAATCTACTGCGCTGGAATGGACCTCCCAGCTGCTGGCTGCGGGGCTTACCTTCCTTGGTATTTACATTGCCTGGGTATGGGTAATAGAAAGGCCGGATGGCATGCTGCGTTTTTCACAAATGCCTTTTATGCGCTGGCTGCGCAAATTATGGTTCAGCGGCTGGGCCTTTGATGCCCTGTATGATGAAATGCTGGTACATCCTTTTGTGCGTACGGCCCGCATGAACCGGCGCGATATGATAGACCGCATCTATACTACGCTGGCCCGTATCACTGAGTGGTTACATAATATACTGGCCCGCACGCAAAGCGGCCTTCTGCGCTGGTATATTATGGGCGTAGTGCTGGGTGCTGTAGTGATATTAAGCGTGCTGATATGGCGGGTGTATGTATAAAACCTAAGATCGTAAATCTAAAATCGTACATCAAAATGGTCCTGTTATATATTATACTGATACCCATGTTTGGCGCTTTGCTTTCCTGGCTGGCATCGGCCAGGAGCATAGCGCTATGCCGCTGGATTGCGCTGGTAAGCCTGTTGTGCGGCCTGCTGCTGGTAACCGCCTTGTGGGCAGGTAACGCTGCAGATCCAACGCCTGCCGGGCACTGGATGTACAACTGGCAGCAACCGTGGATCCCGCATTTTGGTATTAGCCTGCACCTGGCTATGGACGGGCTAAGCCTGGTAATGCTGGCACTTACCTTTTTCCTGGGCGCATTATCCGTATTAATATCGTGGCGGGAAATAAAATATAAAACAGGCTTCTTTCACTTTAACCTGCTATTTGTAATTACCGGCATAGCCGGTGTATTCCTGACCATGGGCCTGTTCCTGTTCTACTTTTTCTGGGGAGTGATGTTAATCCCCATGTATTTCCTGATAGGGATCTGGGGGCATGAGCGGCGGGAGTATGCGGCGTATAAGTTCTTCATTTTTACGCAGGCCGGCGGGCTGCTGATGCTGCTGGCCATACTGGGCTTGTACTTTATTCATGGCGCTAACACCGGCGTATATACGTTCGATTATTTTTACCTGTTAAATACTCCCATGGAGCGTGCCGTGGCGCAATGGCTGATGCTGGGTTTCCTGGTGGCCTTTGTTGTAAAGCTGCCGGCCATTCCCTTTCATACCTGGCTGCCCGATGCGCATACCGAAGCGCCTACTGCGGGCAGCGTGGTGCTGGCAGGGCTGTTATTAAAAACCGGTGCGTATGGCATCCTGCGTTTTGTGCTGCCCCTGTTCCCCGCTGCATCGCATGACTTTGCACCCTGGGCTATGCTGCTGGGCGTAGCAGGTATTTTGTACGGCGGGCAGCTGGCTTATTCACAGCCGGACCTGAAACGCTTAATTGCCTATACCAGCGTTAGCCATATGGGTTTTGTGCTGCTGGGCGCTTTTGCTTTTAATGAACTGGCTTATAAAGGTGTGGTGATGCAAATGATTGCACATGGCATTAGCACCGGCGCTTTGTTTATGATAGCGGGTGCTTTGTATGAGCGTATGCACACCCGTGAGCTAAGCCGTATGGGCGGGTTATGGCCTGCCATGCCGGCTATGGGCACTGTGACCATGATCTTTGTAATGGCATCGCTGGGATTACCCGGACTGGGAAATTTTGTAGCGGAATTCATGATCCTGTTAGGCAGCTGGCAGGCAAACCATATAATGACCATACTGGCTACTATCGGGTTGGTGATTGCCACGGTGTACTCCCTGCGCATTATGCAGAAAGTATTCTTTGGTCAATCAGAACGGCAGTATGCCCTGCCGGACCTGGGGCTGCGGGAATGGCTGATCATGGCGCCATTGGTAGTTGTGATATTGTGGCTGGGCGTGTATCCGCAAACGGTGCTGGGTACCATTACGAATTACGAATTACGAATTACGACGTTTAACAAGGAAGATGCACCGCGTGCTGAAAAGCGTAAGGTTGTGATTCCAGTGAGTGATTCATCGTTCGTAATTAATCATGCGCCATAACAATATCATCCGTGCTTAACACAATTCGTAATTAACAATTCACTCTGCTATGACTTTCGAAGACTTACTTAGCCTGGGACCTTTATTCAATATCTGCGGAGCAGCGGTATTGTGTATGCTGCTGGTAGCTATCTGGCGTAACCACCGGCTTATATATTATGTAACCCTGGTGGCTTTTGCGCTGGCGCTGATGTCGGTAGTGCCGGTGGCCACACTGTTGCCGCATACCATTGCCCCGCTGGTGGTAATAGATATGTTTGCGCTGTTTAACAGCGGTGCTATTGTAGGGTCGGGGCTGATCATTGTATTGTTATCCTATAACTATTTTGAGGAGCGGGAAGAACGTAAGGAAGAGTATTACCTGCTATTGCTGCTGGCTACTGCCGGTGCGCTGGTGCTGGTGATCAGCCGGCATTTTATGTCGTTCTTCCTGGGGCTTGAAATGCTGAGCATTAGCCTGTATGGCCTTATTGCATATCTGCGTGCCCGTCAGCGCTCAGATGAAGCGGGTATAAAATACCTGATACTGGCAGCGTTGTCCTCCGCATTTTTATTGTTCGGGATGGCGTTGGTATATGGTTTTACCGGGCATATGGATTTCCCTGGTATTGGCGCTTACCTGCGGCAGGCAGGCACTTTCCCGCTGCCAGTAATTGCGGGTTTTGGGCTGATGCTGATAGGGATTGGTTTTAAGCTGGGCATTGTGCCTTTTCATATGTGGGCGCCGGATATTTATGAAGGGGCGCCGCTGCCGGTAGCTGCTTTTGTAGCTACTATTTCCAAAGGCGGTGTGCTGGTGGTGCTGATCCGTTTTTACCAGGATATTGGCGGCCGCAATTATACCATGTTATGGTGGATACTGGCTATTACTTCCATTGCTTCTATGTTTGTGGGCAACCTGCTGGCTCTTACGCAGCAGAATATTAAACGTATGCTGGCTTATTCTTCCATTGCGCACCTGGGCTATTTGCTGGTGGCGTTCTTATCCGATACACAATCGGGGTTGGAGGCTATTGCTTTTTACCTGACGGCCTATTTCCCCACCAGCATTGGTGCATTTGGTGTGCTGATTGTAATGAGCAGCAGCGTGCAGGATGCGGAAACGGTAGAGGATTACCGGGGCCTGTTCTGGCGTTATCCCTGGGTGGCGCTGGTGTTTACGGTGATGCTGTTATCCCTGGCCGGCATTCCGCTTACAGCGGGTTTCATTGGCAAGTTCTATATTGTAATGGCCGGGGTTGACGGGCACCATTGGTTCCTGCTCCTGATGCTGGTGATCAACAGTGTAATAGGCCTGTACTATTATATAAGGGTGGTAGCTATGATGTTCCGCACTACGGATACGTCTCAACGTATTTTTATCAAACCTTCCCTGCCATTGGCCGGTAATATTACCCTGGGCCTGATAGTAATGCTGCTGGTAGGTTTGGGCGTGTACCCCACGGCTATGATGCAGCTGATACAGCAGATGATGACGCTGATAAAATAAATATGCAAATGTGCAGATATGCAAATATGCAGATGTTTAATGCCGCGATTCAATGGCTTAATTCATCTGCATATTTGCATATTTGCACATGCGTACATTAAGTGTAGTGCTTTTGTGCTCCGAAGGCGACAGGTAACCCTATCATCACAACAATAATGGCCATGCCTAATAAAGCAGGCGCCCAGCGCAAAGGCGCCTGCTGGAAATTAGAAAGTGGTAATACGGCCAGATTCATTACCAGCCATACCAGTACGCCGAACAATACGCCGCTTACTACCCACTGCCTGTGCAAAAAAGACAGGTGGGGGTACAACAGGAAATAAACTGTTGTGAAGATGAGCGCAATGGCGTAATGGAACAGCAGCCCTGTTAAGGCCATGGTAACACCGCCGGCATATGCTTCCCTGCCAAATACTCCACTGGCAACGCCCTGCAGGATCTGCACAGGTGTAGCTTTCCCCATAATAAGCGCATACACGGTAATGGCGGAGAGAATGTCCAGGGTGCCGGCTATTAGCCCGGTCCGTAAAATGGTGTTTACATTTGATGCTACAGAATGCGCTGTCATAATTCTTGTTTCCTTTTTTTAAAGCATGGTTCCCGTTAACGAACTATAATTGATTTGCCGTAACCTTTTTGGCGGAAGGAGCTGGGATCATGAATTGGTTGAATTAAAGATCAAATCAAATGTAAACAAGGATCATCAGGGCGTGTAACAAATTCGACCAGGGGCCGGGAAGCGCATACAGACAGCATCCGGTAATGGCGGAAAGGCGTTGGTAGGTTGCAAACAGCCCGCCGGTTGTTGTAAGCGGTTAATGGTGTACAATCTTAAACCCTGTAATGTATATGGTAAAGTACCGTATATCATGGATGGGCAGGCATAATGCCTTTCCATCCATGATCCCGGACCACTCCTGCCAAAGAATAGCAGCAGCTTACATTCATAACAGGGGAGGTAGTAGTATGTTTTTGGGGCCACAAACCCGGCTCCGGGTATTACCCGCAGCGGGAGCAGCTGTTTAAAACCTGTTTTCCAATTCTGTGTAAATGGGGCCAACTTCAAGTTGCTGAAGGTAGTTCGGCATGCTTCAGCAATAATGTTCTTTTGTACTCAATGTGAAATGTTTTAGGGGTTAATAAAAAATGTGAATCGGCAATAAAGATAAAGGTTACCTGCTTTTCTAAAAATTGAAAACTATGAACGGTTTTGTATTTAAAATAAACGGCAGCCTCCGCTTTTCCAAAGGTCTTTGCTAAAAATGGAACAGCTCTTTCATCCTTGCTATAAACGGCTCTTTCTTACGGCGGCTTACTTCTATCTGCGCTCCGTTGGTCATAATAACAGTGCCTCCTTCCCCGCGCTGGTATTCAATTACATGCTGCAGGTTCACCAAATACGATTTGTGCACACGCAGGAAATTCGTACCGGTTAACAGTGTATCATAATCGCTTAATGGTTTGGATACAATGATGGATTTCTTATTTACCAGGTGCACAATGGTGTAGCTTCTTTCTGCGGCGCAGTACACGATCTCATCCAGCTTTAATACGGTGAAACCTTTGAGCGTAGGCAGGCACAGGCGCATTTCCATGGGCATACCGGTTTTGTGAATGTTGTAGGCCAGCGTGGATACGGGCTCATTCTCCTTCTCCGCAGCGCGCCTTTTTTCAACACGCTGTACTGCTTCCATCAGGCGGTCTTCATCCACCGGTTTCAGTAAATAATCTGCGGCGCTGTATTGTAATGCCTGCAGCATATACTCATTATGCGCGGTTACAAATACTACTTCAAAATCCTGGCGGGAAAGGTCCATCAGCATTTCAATGCCGCTTTTACCGGGCATCTGGATATCCAGGAATACCACATCGGGTTCCAGCTCCTGCAGCTTTTGGCTGGCAGCGGCTGCGCTGGAGCAGCTGGCCAGCACATTCACCTGCGGGCAGTTGTTTTCCAGCATTTTGCGAAGGGTTACAATGCCATTCACCTCATCGTCAACAATGATTGCTTTCATACTATGCATTTTTAAAGATCAGTTAGTTTAAAGCGGAGCACCGCTTGTGTACCGGTATTATGATGGCCGTTATCACTACGGTCTGTGATGGTTAACGCGCAATCCATATGGTATTTCTCATTCATGATGCTGATGCGGTTGCGCAGGTTATCCAGCCCCACGGAGCGGTGTGTAGTTTTGCGCTGCTGTTTCAGTTTTTCCGCCTGCCGTATGCCAATGCCGTTATCTGTAATAGCACAGGTGAACACTTCGCCCTGCAGGCTAAAAACAATGTCCACGGCCTTTTCTCCCTCGCGGTGCATTAACCCGTGCCAGATGGCATTTTCCACCAAAGGCTGTATCATTAATGTGGGGATGGTAATATCTTCATCCGCCAGCTCATCATCTGTTTGTATGGTGTAGGTGAAGGAGTCATCAAAACGCAGCTTTTCCATTTGCAGGTAACTTTCCAGGTACTCAATATTTTCCTTCAGTGTTACAAAAGACTGTTTGGACTGGCTGAGCGTAAGTCGTATCATTTGCGCAAACTTGCTCAGGTAGCGGGATGCGTTGGAGATATCCTGCTCCAGTATCATCCGCTTAATGCCATTGAGCGCATTAAAAATGAAGTGCGGGTTCATTTGCGTTTGCAGGGCCAGCAGCTGTGCTTCTGCCAGCTGCTCGTTAATGGAGTTCAGCTCTTCATGTTTAATACGCAGTGATTGTTCTGATACCAGCTGCCGCTGCAAAATGCCGGTACGCCATCTGAATACCGTGTACACTGCTATGGCTGCCAGTAATAATAACAGGCCAAAGAACCAGGGCCTAAGCCAGAAGGGTGGCAGCACGCGAATGGTGAACTCCCGTACCTGCTCTGGCCAGCGGTTGTTAATAGCAAACAGCTTTACCTGCACGCGGTACAAATCCGGCGCCAGGCTGGCTATGTTAAAGGTATTCCGCGCGCCCAGCTGCTGCCAGCCGCTGCTATCTGCCTTTAAGATGCGATAGGCAAAACGCTGGCTGCTGCTGTACAGGAAATTAATGCTGCCCAGCGTAACCGTAATATCATTCCGGTACCAGCTGGTGATAATTTCCTTGGCAGGGAAATGGATCTCCTGCTGATCACCGATGCTGATATTTTCAATAAAAAATGGCGGCGCCGTCATGGTTGTAAGCAAACTTTCAGGGTCAAATTTTACAAGGATACGGGAAAACCCTATGCTGAGTTGCCTGCTGGCGGTATCGTAATAAAATTTGCTGCCGTCTGCTACCGGCAGGTCGGGGAAGCCATCTTCCTTACCAAAAGAAACCATACGCAGCGTGGCCAGGTCCAGGCAGGAGAGGCCGGAGTGGCCGGCCATCCACAGGCGGTTGTTCACCACCGTCATGGCGGCAATATTATTATCCTGCAGGCCGTTGCTGCGCGTAAAATGCAGCCATTTACCGCTGCGAAGGTTATAACCGGTAAGGCCATTGTTGTTACTGTTACACCAGAGCGTGTTGTGCTCATCCACCACAAAATTATTCACCTGCCGGTCCGGCATTTTAATGTAGGGAAAGGTATCTACTAAACGGTCAAACTGTTGGGTGAAGGCGTTGTAACGGCACAGGCCATGCCCTGCCATCCATATGTTGCCGGCAGTGTCCAGGCCCAGGCGCAGCGCGCGTTGTATGCCGTGGTAAAGGGGCGTGGCGGTATTAACGGGTGTGAGCTGTTGGGTGGCTGCGCTGTAAGTATAAATATTGGCTGCGGTGATCCAGGTACGGCCCTGCCGGTCTGTTTGCAGGTCAGCTGCTTCATACTCCGGCAGGTCCCAGTGCTGCAATACTTTATGGGTTTGCAGGTCCAGGCGCAGCAGGGGGCGCTCTGTGCCTACCAGTAAGCTATGCCCATCTGCAGGGGCTAAGCAATAAATATTATCTGCTGCTGCGGCATAACTTTTAAAGCTGATGCGCTTATTAAAACGGAAAGGCTGCTTGTCAAACACCAGCAGGCCGCCGTTCTCCCGGCAGGCTACGTACAGCTGATCACCGGCGCCATACACATCATCCATTATTAAATTGGGGAATGCGGTATTGATGTTTGGCGGCAGCGCGGCCTGCTCTATCCGCGCCTGGCGGTTGTGCTGGTGGAATAATCCCTTGTTGGTGCCTACCCATAAATAACCATCGCGGTCCTTTAACAAGCTGTTGCAGCTGTAGGCGGCAAAATATTTTTCCGGGAAAATGTGCGCATTGCCTGTTTGCGGGTTAAAGATCATTTTATGAAAACCAGATACCTGCCCGGTAAAATAAAAAAGCGTATCATTTACCTGTATCAGCTTGGAACGCTCACCTATCAGCCGTTCCTGGTAGGGGAGCACCGGCAGGCGGCTTACTATTTTTTGCTGTGTGGGCACATCCACATAGACCAGGCTATCAGAGTTTTCAGGCAGTATAAAAAAGCGGCCGGTTCTGATCTGGAACACCTTTGACTGGGAAAGCGGCAGGTATTCTGCCAGCAACGGACAGTCTGCCGCCTCCATTTTTTTTACCCGGTGCGTAAGGGTGTTGTAGAGATAAAAGCCTAAATAGGAAGTGATGATGAACCGCTGCTCATCCAGCTGCAGCAGGCCAATGCCAAAGATCAGCGGCTGTGTGATCTCACTGTCTTTGTAATGATCATACCTGTATACGAGGCGGTAATTTTGATCATAATGGTAAATGCCCGGGCGGGTAAGCACAATGAGATCCCCGTTGTTGCAGCCCCGCACCGACATGATGTTATTAAACTTATACTGGAACTTTTTTTGTTTGTAGGGGATGAAGATATTACGCGCGTCGCCGGTAGCGGTGTTGATCATGTGCAGGCCCACACCCGTGCGCACGCCCAGGCGCGACTGGCCTAAGAATACCAGGCCTTTGATCTCTTCTGCGGGCAGCGACAAACTATCGTCCGTATTATGGAACTGCATAAACTGGCTGCCATTGTAACGATTGAGGCCGGAGGATGTGGCCGCCCAGATATAACCGGTGGCATCCTGCACCAGGCTGGTAATATTATCATCAGATAAACCCTCTTGCCGGGAGTAATGGGTGAAATCACTTTCACGAAGATCCTGGGCCGTTAACAAATTACAAAAGAGGCATAGCAGGGGTACTATAGTTAGCCGAACGTACATACCTGTAAACATTGGGGTGGCTCCAAAGTTACTTTCTTTTGCGAAAACCAGGTAGCTGAAAATTTATTGCTCCAATACCCGCATCACCAGCTCCTTATAACTGCGGCCAATGGGTATGGGGGCGCCGTTGATCTCTACATCGGTAGCGGTAAAGGCATCTATCTTGTTCTTTGACACAATAAAGGAGCGGTGCACGCGCAGGAAATTGTTCTTTGCCAGCAGCTCTTCTATTTGCCCCAGCTGGAATTTGGTGAGGATAGTTTTATCGGGGGTTACAATACGGATGTATTCTTTCATGCTTTCAATGTACAGGATCTCATCCAGGTACACCTTTACCATTTTTTTGCTTACGTTAAAGAACAGGTGTGTTCTTTCCGGGGCAGCGGAGCTGGCCGTTGCGGGGGATACGGCTGTTGGTTTTTGTACTTTGTTCACCGCCATCAGGAAGCGGCTGAACTCAATGGGTTTAAGCAGGTAGTCCACCACATTCAGCTCATAACCCTGCAATGCATATTCCTGGTAAGCGGTGGTAATAATTATCTGCGGCGGTTCTTTCAGCGCTTTTATGAACTGCATGCCTTTCAGCTTAGGCAGGTGAATATCCAGGAACACTACATCCACTTTTTCTTTTTGCAGTATTTCCATGGCGTAAATGGCATCGCTGCAAATGCCCTGCAGCTGCAGGAAAGGTACCTGCTGAATATAATCGCTCAGCACCTCCGCGGCCAGCGGCTCATCTTCCACAATAAGGCAGCTATATTTTTGCATGGCTATCCAGGTTTATAGTCAGGTATACTTTAAAAAGCGTGTGCTGGTCTTCTACCTCCAGCTGATAATCTTTATACATCAGCTCCAGCTGCCGCCGCACATTGCCTAAGCCGATATTATCTGTTACGGGGTGTGCGCCGCCATTTTCCTTTGTGTTCTCAATACGGAAAGTGAGGCGGCCTTCCTGTAATTTAATATCAATGTAAATAAAAGAATCAAACCGTGATTCACTAACGCCGTGTTTAAATGCATTTTCCACAAAAGGCAGCAGCAGCAGGGGCGCCAGAGGATAGGCGCCATTGTCGATCTCTTTTTCAAAAGTAATGGTCAGGCGGTCGTTATAGCGGATCTTTTCCAGCTCTAAATAATCATCCAGCATTTTTATTTCATCCGCTACGGGTATAAAAGTTTTGCTGGTTTCATACAGCATAAAGCGCAGCAGCTTGGACAGCTTCATTACAATTTCTGCGGTGAGGTCTGATTTTTTGCGGGCCAGCACATAAATGTTGTTCAGCGTATTGAATAAAAAGTGCGGGTTGGTTTGGTTGCGCAGGAACTTAAGCTCTGTTTCCAGTTTTTCTTTCACCAGGTTTTTTTCCCGCTCTTTGCTGGTAAGCTGTTTGCGCAGCAGGTGCAGCGTAACAGCGGTGCCGGTTACAAAACCAAAGTCCATAAGGGCTACCATCAGGCTGCTGCCGCCAAACATAGGCGAGGGTTTCAGCAAACCGTGGTAAATATTCATGTATACATAATAGGAAAATACAGCGCGGTAAAAGATAAGCACTACTATAAACACCAGGGTAATATAAAGGGCTTCCAGCCAGATGCGGCTGCCTTCTTTCAGGATCCTGTTCATGGAAAAGCACAGGATAAAATAGACGAAGATCATTTTAGGGATACCGGCGGCTATGCCGGCCATAACAGCCATTACAAAGGCTTTGCCTTCCGGTACCTGCGGAATGGCGGGGGCTACCCACAAAAATTGCAGTAAGGAATCCTGCAGCAGGTACACTACCCAGAATAAAATATGCAGTAAAAACCGGCTCATGCGATTTCAAAAATCGTAAAAAAGGCGGTTATTACTGCATAAACCTATGAAAAACGCTTACCGATGGATGAAAAGCTGGTATTGATGTGCTGAATTAAAAAAGACCGGCAGGTTTCCACCCCTGCCGGGTCTTATATGTCTAGTTGTCTATGAGACCCATTTCTTTCAGCCTTGCAGCTGCTTCCAGCACCATAGTACCACTTAACTGCGTGGTAAGATCAGTGGTGGTAATAACGCTCGTCCAGTTGGGGCTGAAGAGCACCTGCGGGCGGGCGGTGCCCTGCAGCCACAGTGTTTGCGCATTCAGCTGTAAAAAGCTGGCAAACCTGGTTTTATCCGTGCTGCCCAGGTCACCATCTGTGATCAGCAGCATAAGATAACGTACCAGTACGCCTTTGAATAAACCGCCATCACCCTGGCCTTCATCTTTAAGAACATTGCTTTTAGTGAAATCGCCGGTGAGGGAGTTGTTGGCTGTTTTCAATGCATCATTCAAATAGCCCTGCTCACCGGTGAGCTTATACAGCTCTATACCGGCGCCAATGAACACGCCCTGGTTGTAGGTGAACTTCCAGTCTTTATTCACCGTACCGCTGCCATCCTGGTTAATACCATCGTATACCAGGCCGGATGCAGGATCTACCAGCGTGGTTTTTTGCCACTGGTAAATTTTCTTTGCCCAGTCCATGTCTGCAGGGTCCTGCGTAACCTGGTACATACGGGCGGCAATAATACAGGCCGGTGCATTGGCGGGTGTGTTCTTATAGTTCTTTGATTTGTCTTTATTCCAGTGTATGCCGCCGCCCCATACCAGGTCCCAGCCGCCTTTAATATCATTCCAAAGCTCCTGTGCGGTGGCTTTAAAACGGTCGTCGCCGGTGGCTTCATAAGCGCGCAGGCAGGCCAGTGTCATCCACTCCATATCATCATAAAAATGATTGATGTAGGTGTTGCCATTCTTTGCCTTTACACCATCCAGCAGGTCGGTCATACGGGTTTTAACGGCGGCGTCGTTCTTGCGCAGGTAACCATCTACCAGCACATCCAGCGCATGGGCCTGCGGCCAGTAGTTAAAGGTTACATCACCGGCATTATTTTTATTAAAATATTTACCGTTGGCGTTATAAAAATTAGCGGTGAGCGAGGCCTGTGCAGAATCTGCAATGGCAGGCCAGTCATATTTATAGGTGGCTTTGCCTGCGCCCGGGCCGGGACCTTCATCTACCGGCTCTTTCAGGCAGGAGACCCAGGTAACGGACAGCAGCAGCATGCAAGGCGCCAGCAAACGTTGTAAAGCGATCATGATTCTGAATTAAAAGTTTAAAGTGTTGAAGGAAGGCCGACCAAAAAGAATGTAAAATGTAAAATTTTAAATCATAAATGTAAAAGTGAAATACCGTGAACATAAGTCTGAACCTGGTATCGTGGCAATCTACTTTTACATTTTAAATTTTACATTTATGATTTTACATTCTTTTTGATCAACCCCCAGATGCTTACAATACAATTATTTCGTGGGTATAAGCCTTGTCTGCCTGGAAGTACATTTTTACATCACAGTTCTTGGTATCTACCTCTGTCTGGAACTTGTAACAATAGTTCCACTGATCGTTGTTAGCTATGGGATAAAGCTGCCAGAAACTAAGCGGTGTAGCGCTTGTGGGGCGGCTGTTATCTGCATTGGAGCTGCCCAGCCATTCTTCACCGGCAGTACCGTCTGCTGACTTCACATTCATACGGAACTTATAGCGCTCATCACGGCCCCAGGATTCCTGCTTAAAGGTTATAACCTGGTTGCTGGCTGTAAAGGTGCCATTGCCTGAATAAGTAAGGTTAAACAGGATCTTATTATCCGGTGCAAACCATAATCCCATACCGGTGATCTCTGTCATGGTGCCGGTAGTGTTGTTAAAGTCCAGACGGATCCGGTACACTTTAGTGCCGCCGCTTTGCGTGGTTTCGCCGCCTTCTTTCAGCACAGCGCCATCCAGGGAATACGTGGCGGGGGTACCGGTATTACGGTCTACGAACTGGTATTTACCGTCCTTCAGGGAAGTATAAATTTCAAATACGCCGCTGGTGATGCTTTTCAGGTGCAGGGCTTTGGAAAGGTCGGCGCCTGCTTCTGTAGCTTCGCCGGTCAGGAATACATCCACCGGGATCTCTGCAAAACCATTGGGCCTTTCTACTTCCAGGATGCGGCTTTCAGCTGCCGGCTGTACGTTGTACCCTTTGGCTGCCAGCACCGTCCATTTGAGCTTGCCGGTGCCTAATGCAGGGATGCCGGCATTGTTGGCTATGGTGTTCAGCTCCTTGTGGGAAAGGGACAGCTTGTTCTGCACGCCGCCACCATCTGATGTGTATTTGGCAATGGGCTTGGAGAAGTCGCCGTCTTCTTTATCAAAGGCTACTTCATATAGTACCAGGGAGCCGTCTTCTGCGCGGGCCTGGTCCCACTCAAAGCTAACAGCGGCGCTGGTAGCGGGCTGCAGCTTTACGAATTTATTGTCGGCCGGCGCACCCAGGTGCTCTACCGGTTTAATATTGGTGTTGAGCTTATAATCGTCTTTTTTGCAGCTGCCCAGGAACATAACTGCTACTGCGGGCAATGCGGTAAATATGAAAGCTATACGTTTAAGCATATACGGGAATTTGTAGGTTTACCAACCCTGGTTTTGTGAAAGATTTTTGTTCTGATCGCGTTCAAATGTAGGCACCGGCCACAGGTAGTGTTTTGGATTAGTGAACGTGCGGTTTGCCACAATGATATAACCATTGGGATCCCGGTTGAACGCGCCGGACGTTACCTTAATACCTC
Organism: Chitinophaga sp. GbtcB8; assembly: GCF_019091455.1. GTDB lineage: Bacteria > Bacteroidota > Bacteroidia > Chitinophagales > Chitinophagaceae > Chitinophaga. The sequence continues at coordinate 60,303 of NZ_JAGXJN010000036.1, read as the reverse complement.
TTACCGGTTTTGCCAGCACCTGATCTGCAATTTTCCAGCGGCGTATGTCGTACACACGCAGCCCTTCAAATGCCAGCTCAGCGCGCCTTTCACGGCGCACAACCGTACGCAGCTGCTCCTGTGTTAAAGCGGCATTGAACTCAGTAGCGCCGGCATCCGTGAACTTGGCGCGTACCCGCAATGCGCGGATGGTATTGTTCCATACATTGGCATCCAGCTGGGCCAGCTCGTTCTTGGCCTCTGCATACATCAGCAATACATCGGCATAGCGGATGAGGATGAGGTTTAAGCCGGACTGGTAGTTGGTGGAGGTACGGTCGTAATATTTATAAAAATAGTAACCGGTGGGAGAGGCGCCCTGATCGTCAACAGTATTGGTGGCCGGGTTGGAGCCTGGCTGTGTAAGAATGGTTTGCACTACACCGTTAAAATCCGTTACCGTAGAGCCATGATGCAGGATGGTGGCATTAAAGCGGGGATCGCGGTTGGTGTAGGGATCATTTTCATTATAACCGGAACCTGCTTCCTTAATGCCTTTACCATTCGTCATCACGTAATCATCCACCAGGTCCTGCGTGGGTACCAGCACACTTCTTAACAGGGCCACGGTTTGCGGCATAAAGCTGCGCAGCACATCGTAAGTGCGGCCGCCGCCATATTGCAGGTCAAGCACCACTTCTTTGTTATACTCATTGCCCACAGTGAAAATGCTGGCATAATCATCCATTAAGCCGTAAGTGCCGTTCTCTGTTTTGTTAATAAGCAGCTCACAGTCGCTTACAACGGCCTGCCATTCGCCGTTGTACAGGTGTACGCGGGCGCTGAAGGCTATGGCGGCGCCACGGGTTATCCGGCCTTTGTCCTTATCCGCATACCCGCTGCTGCCGGAGTAGTTATTCACCGGTAGGTCTGCACGGATGGCGTTCAGCTCACTCAATACAAACTGGATGATGCTGTTCTTTGCTGTGCGGTTAATAGTGCGTGATTCGTCAATAGAGATCACATTGGTGAAAAAAGGTACATCGCCATACCAGGTGGCCAGCTGAAAATAAGCGTAGGCACGTATAAAGCGGGCTTCTGCGGTGATGCGGTGCTTAAGCGTGCTGTCCAGCTTTGGCACCTTATCTATATTCTCTGTTAAAAGATTACAGCGGCGGATGGTGGTGAAGTAATAGCCCCAGGTATCCTTTACGCGTGCGTTAGACGGGTCGTACCCGCCATTGGCAATGGCTGTTACGTTCTGGAAGCCAACGCCATTTACGTAGGCATTATCGCTGAGGCCATCGTCGCCAAAGAAATAATCCGTTTTGGATAAATGCTCATAACAGGCGGAGAGAGCATCCAGCGCATCCTGTGTATCTCGCCAGTAGGCTGTTTCCGTAAACTCGCGTGTAATGGGCTGGTCCAGTTTACGGCAGGCAAACAGTCCTACAGCGAAAACGATTATGATGAGTGTTTTTTTCATTGAATTGTTTTTTTCTTACTTCCTGCATTAGAACTTCACATCCACACCCAAGGCAAACGTGGCGGCGTTGGGATAGTTGCGGCCAGCGATCGGATTGTAGTTTGAAAAGTTCAGCTTATCATCAAATTGTGTGAACTCAGGATCCATGCCTATTTCGCGGAAGCGTTTAGGCATAATGGTGATCAGGTTCTGGCTGGTGAAGTAAATACGTGCGCTTTCAATATGCACGGTATTGGTAATACCGCGGGGCAGGGTGTAACCTACCTGCAGGTTCTTGAGGCGTATGTATTTGGTATCAAACATCCAGTAATCAGAGTAGGCAAAGTTGTTGGCATCTGCCGTACCAATGGTTAAACGCGGGTAAGTGGCGTTAGGATTGGTGGGCGTCCAGCGGTCCAGGTGCTGCACAAAGGCGTGGTCCTCGTTATTATGGAAAGCTTCCACAATATCGCCGCGCAGGAACTGCGAGCGTTTGCCCACACCCTGCCAGAACATGTTCAGGTCAAAGCCATGCCAGGTAACATTATATGTAAAGCCAAAGGTATAACGTGGAAAAGGATTACCGAAAACAAAACGGTCGTCTGCATCTATCACACCATCTCCATTACGGTCCACATACTTAATATCACCGGGCATTACCTGCTGGTTGTACGCAAAAGGCACTTTGGGTGCATTCTTGATATCGTCCAGGTTCTGGTACAGGCCGTTGGATTTATAACCGTAATAAGAGGAGATGGGGAAACCTTCTTTAATGATGTAAGAGAAATCGCTGCCGCGGATAGATTCCTGACCGAATGCTACTACCTTGTTCAGGTTATCAGACAGGTTAAAGCCAAATGCATGGCCAACCTTGCCGGTAGTAAGGCGGTAGGTTAATGCCAGCTCCCAGCCTTTATTATTTACCTTACCTACATTCTCAAGCGGAGATTTTTCCTGATCGGTTGTAACGCCGGCTGTTCCGGGCACCGTCTGAAAAAGGTAGATACCGGTAGTATTCTTGTTGAAATAATCGAAAGATGCGGTAAGCGCGCCTTTAAAGAAATCTGCATCTACGCCATAATTGGTCATGGCAGATACTTCCCATTTCAGCAGATCATTATAGGTAGAGAAGATGGAGCCGGGCGCTGGTGAGTTATTAAAGGAATAATTACCCAAATTAGAATTGATATACACCCGTGACAGGTAGTTAAACCCGCCAATGTTGGAGTTACCCACCTGGCCGTAAGAGAAGCGGAACTTTACGTTACCGATATTTTCCTTTACATACTGCATAAAGTCTTCCTCTGTAATACGCCAGCCCAGTGAAAAGGCGGGGAAGAACTGCCAGCGGTGGCCGGGGGCCAGCTTGGAAGATCCATCGTAACGCCAGGTGAACTCTGCCAGGTATTTATCATCATAGGCATAGTTCAAACGGCCAAAGAGGGAGTTGAGCGCATATAAGTTAGGGTTTGCAATATCATTATAATCGCCAATGCTGCCGTAATCAAAGGTACCATCGGGTTTGGGGCGGTAACCGCCGCCAATGGCCCAGTCATTATCCAGGTTGGTAGTGCCAAAACGGTCGGCGTTGAAACCGTAATCTTCATTCACCGCATCCGTACGGGCGCCTACCTGTGCTTTCACATAATGTTTGCCAAAGGTATTTTCATATTCCGCCGTAGCATACACGTTTGTGTTCAGATCTTTACGCTCCCTGTTATGCAGCTCATTATACAGCGGTGGTGCGGCCGTAGTATAATAGGGCGCATAGGTGTATTTATTAATGCGGCGTGTTTCGTTATTGATGTTGTATACACCGGAGGCATTAAAGTTCAGCTTAAAGTGGTTAACGGGCGTAATGGTTACATCCACACCACCCAGCAGGTTATCCTGCTCATTAAGCTTGTAGCCGCCTTCGCCCAGCTGCGCAAACACGCTGTTACTGGTAAGCGAGGGCACTACCCAGTTGCCCAGGCTGTCTTTTACAGGGTAAATACGCGGTACGCGCATGGCATCGCGCATCAGGATACCCATGTCTGCGGAATGTGTACGGGTATAGGATTTTGTGTAAGCAATGTTAGCGGCCACTTTTACATACTTACTAACGTCTATACCTATATTAGCGCGGGCATTGTAACGTTTGTAATAGAACGACTGGTCTGATGGCAGCCATTTGTTCTGCAGCATGTTGCCCTGGTCCACATAACCCAGTGATATCAGGTAGCTGCTGCTTTTGCCGCCACCGGTTACGCTCAGGCTGTGGTTTTGCTGCGGGGTGGTTTTACGCACCATTTCGCGCAGCAGGGCAGGGTCGGAGCCGCGGTTATGCCAGGCCTGAATTTCTTCTGATGAGAACTGCGGGGTTTTACCGGAGTTCACCAAAGCTTCATTCTTCATGCTCATATATTCCCATGCTTCTACCTGCCGGGGCAGGGTAGTGGGTGTTTGCAGGCCATACATGCCGTTGTACTGCACGCTGGGCTTATCATCTTTCTTACCTCTTTTGGTAGTGATGTAGATAACGCCGTTTGCGGCCTGTGATCCATAAATGGCGGAAGAAGCGGCATCTTTTAACACGGAAATACTTTCCACATCATAGGGGTTCAGGTTCTGCAGGCCGGTGCTGCCTGCCTGTACCCCGTCTATAATGATCAGCGGCGCGTTACCGGTTAAGCTGCCTACCCCGCGTATATTCAGGTTCAGCGCAGCGCCGGGTTCCGCATTATTCTGCTGAATGGTTAAGTTAGGCGCCAAACCCTGTAAGGCCTGGAACATGTTGCTGGAAGGGCGGCTGGTGATATCCTTGGTGGATACCGTGCTGATAGCGGCTGTTACCTGCGCTTTCTTTTGTGTAGTGTAAGCGGTAACCACTATCTCCCCCAGGTCTTTTGATTCAGCATCCAGCATAACAGTAATGCTGGTGCGGCTATTGATCCCCACTTCTTTTGTGATGAAGCCAATGGACGAGTAAACCAAGGTACCATTGGCTTGCCCACTGGGGATCTTTAACGTAAAAAAACCGTCTTCCCTTGTAGTAGTGCCGGTATTGGTATTCTTCAGGCGTACATTCACCCCCGGAATGCCATCGCCTTTATCATCTACTACGTTGCCGCTGATGGTAACGGTTTCCTGTTGCCGGTACTCTGCGGCGGGCTCGTTTCCCTGGCGGAGAATGATTTTATTGCTGATCAGCTCATAACTTACATTCAACGGGGAAAGCACCATGGGCAGCACTTCAGAAAGCTGTTTGTCTTTTACATTGAGCGTGATGCGCTGCGTGGTTTTAATCACATCATTTGAGTATACAAACACGTAAGCGGTTTGCTGCTCAATTTTTTCCAGCACCTGGTCCAGGTTTTCATTTTTAACCTGCAGGCTAACCCGGTTGTCCAGCGGGTTGGTATCTGTTGTTTTTTCCTGTTGCATTCTATACGGCGGCGGCATGCCGTATGCAAGTGCTACCTGGGCTTTAAGATCCAGCATGCTGAATAAAGCCATGCATATAAGGACCGGGAAGCACCATGAGCGGAAAGCTGGCAGTAAGAAGCCTGGTAAAGGTCTTTCTTTCATAGCGTGGAGACTTTGGTTTAAATAATGATTGTTTATTAGGTTTTGGTTTATTTATTCATTGATCAAGAGCGTGCTGTCGGTGATCTCATAACTGAATGCCCTGGACCTGGCCAGGTAGTACATAATATCCTGTAATGAGTTGTGCTGGAAAGAGCCGGTGAGGCGGTACTGCCGCGGCGTTTCAGAAAGGAACTCCACTTTTTTGCCAAAGGTGCGTTCCAGCTCTGCGCCAATAGTTTCCAGCGTGGCGTTCTTAAATACCAGGCGGCCTTCTGTCCAGGCTTTATCATCATTGCTGGCAGTAGCTTCTTTTATCAGCTGGCCGGTTTGTTGTGCATAGGTAACCTTTACATCCGGCGTAATTAAGATGGTATCCGGCTTGCGCTGCCCATTTTCATACAGGGGAATGAAGGCTACTTTACCGGTGCTTACAGAGGTTTGCACAGGCTCATTCTCATAGGCGCGTATGTTAAAGGAGGTGCCCAGCACCTGTATAGTGCCTTTATGCAGGTGAATAATAAACGGGCGGCCGGGATTGTTGGCTACATCAAAGAAGGCCTCACCTTCCAGGTACACTTCGCGTGAGGCGTTGCTGAACACTTCCGGGTAGCTGAGGCGGCTATCAGCATTCAGCCATATTTTACTGCCATCCGTTAATTCAATAACGGCTTTTGTGGCCTTACCATTCTGCCGTTTCATCCACTGCGCAGTATCTGCTTTAACAGCGGCCAGCTGTTTAACCGGTGTAGCGCGGTGCAACAAATCAGACAGCGACAATACCAATACTACGGATGCGGCAATGGCAGATCCTATAATAAGGCTGCGTTGCAGGTACCTGCGTTTAGGCTGTGGCATGCTTAGGGTTGTAAGCGGCGCCTGCTCCGGCAGCTGCAGCCTTTGCAGCGTGCGTTGCAATGCCTGTTCTGTATTGGCAGATGAATAATAATGCGATTCTGTAAAATGTTTTTGCAGGATGGCAGCACGCTCCCGTAGTTCTGCATGCGCCTGCAACAGGGCTTCCAGTTCCTGCAGCTCGTGTTTGGTAGCTTCGCCTGCAAGTTTCCTGGTCATGAGTGTAACAAATAATTCTTCATTCATAGATGGAGCTGATTGTTACAGAGAGGACAGGGCAAGCAGTGAAAATTACTTACAAGGGGAAGATCTTTTTTCCATTTTCTTTATTGCCGGAGAGGTAAGGGCCAATGGCTTCATTGAGGCGGCGCATGGCGCGCACCAATTGTGTTTCTACAGTACGGGGCGATATATTGAGGATCTCTGCTACTTCTTTATACTTGAAACCTTCTTCTTTGATCAGCTTAAAAACTTTACGGCACTGGTCCGGCAGGCGTTCTACCTCCTGGTCCATTTTAAAAAGGATCTCTTTCCATTCCATTTCCCGCTCGGGATCAATAGGGCTGATCAGCTGGGCCAGGCTATTTTCAGGAAGTGGTGTTACGCGCAGGTTGGAGTATTGCTGCAGGTAATTGAGCGAATGATTTTTTATGGCTACAAACAGGTATACTTCCAGGTTGTGGATGCCTTCCAGGGCTTCCCGGCGGTTCCAGACCTTCACAAATACGTCGCTTACAATTTCTTCCGCGGCCTCCCGTGCCTGCACATATTGCAGGCAAAAGCGTAACAAGCGGTCGTAGAAATGGCGGAACAGCTCTGCAAAGGCCTGCTCATTCCCGTAACGTGCAATTTGATGCTGCCACTCTGTAATTTTCACATTGTTCATACGCGGATGCGGAATAGGAACCCCTAAGGTAATTTTCCCCCTTTCCTTAGTAGGACAGGGAATTTGGGAAAATTACGTACAACGGAGGGAAAAATAATTACGAAATATCAATTACGAATTACGAATGGAATGCAGTGGAGGGGAAAGGGAGTTGAGCAGTGGAGAAAGATCCCATGAAAGTTGTAGGTTATTTGTTGGAACGGGAAATGAGATTTTAGGGCTGCTGACATAGGGTTGTCACTCCGCCCGGACATCTTTGCAGGGTTAAAAGATCATTCTTAAAAAAAGGAATTTATGACAACACAGGAGATTGCAAACCAGTATTACGAACTGGCATGCCAAAGCAAATGGATTGAAATACAGGACGGGCTTTATGACGGGCAGGTTTTATCCCGGGAGCCGGAACATGCTGCATTAAGGGGCGTGCAGGTAATAACCAAAGGCCTGGAAGCATTGAAGGCCAAAGGCGTAGCGCACCGTGGAATGATAGAAACCGTTCATAGCCAGTATTGCAGTGAGCCGTTAATAGCAGGTAATTTCTTCAGCGTAGTGTTAAGGCGGGATGTTACCTATAAGGACAAGCCCCGTATGGAAACGGAGGAAATTGGCATCTTTGAAGTAAAGGATGGTAAAGTTGTTTCAGAGCAATTCTTCTATTGATCCGTTAGCCCCACATTCTCCTTCCGCCCGGGGAATGCCCGTGAACGTTGTCCCCGCATAAGAAAAAGGCCGCTCACATCTGTGTGGCGGCCTCTCTTACTATCATTACAAACTATGAATGGCGGTAAATAGCTCGTAATAAATAATAGTAAGTGTTTCTTAAAACAAATCACCGGCTACTATCATAAATGGCGGTAAATAACGTAACCGGTGATCTGTAACTATCCCTGTCCCAAAAGAAACTTTATCCTAGTTCCCTGCTCTCCGTGCTTCTTCCGTAGTTCCTGTTTGCCGCTCGCGGGCGCCTTTTATATTGTTGTTGCCAAAACGGTAGCTGAAAGCAAGGGTATAAACGGTCTGGTTCCAGGTATTGCGGATACGGGTATCCACATTATCGTACAGCGCAGTGCCCTTGAACATGTTGCCGGCCTTGCAAATGTTGGTTACATTGAACTTGATGGTGCCGTTCTTATTCAGCACCTGTTTTTGCAAACCCAGGCTTACATCATACTGGGCCTGCCCCCTGAAAATACCCGACACAAAGGGCGAGTTATAATAGGGGCTTACCTCCGCCTTCATATCATACGGCAGGGTAAAAGTGTTGGTGGAGCTGAAGTAATATTCCACCCGGCTGTTCTGCACATTAATACCGGCAGATTGCAGGTCGTATTTATTGTAATACATGCTCAGCGTATTACTCATGTTCCACCATTTGGTAACATCAAACGGCAGTACCAGCGACAGGCTGTAGTTCTTCCGGTTGTTATAGTTAATGTTGGTGCTAAGGGTGATCTTGGTGCTGTCGTTCTGCGTAAGCAGCTCGTCGATCACATCCCGGGTATAGCTGTACCCTACAGTAAGAATATATTTTTGCTTATAGCTGTAGGAAAGTTCGGTATTATCCGTGTACTCCGGCCGCAGGTAAGGGTTACCGCGGGCATAGGTGTACTTGTCCAGGAAGAACAGGAAGGGGTTTAACCCATTGTAACCCGGGCGGTCAATACGGCGGGAATAGGACAGCCCTATCTTATTATCCTCATTCACTTTATAGTCTGCTGCCAGGCTGGGAAAAAAGTCCAGGTAAGAACGTTTGATCTTGCTTTGCAGGCTGATGGAGTTCCCTTCTGAAATGGTTTTCTCCAGGCGCAGGCCGGCCTGCACATCCCATTTGCGCCATTGCAGCTTATAGGTGGTGTAGGCCGCCAGGATGTTCTCTTTATAAATAAACTGGTCGCTTTGGGACGGGGCGTATACATAGTCCTTGCCTTTCAGCGAATCATAACGCAGCTTGTTATCTGTTTCCACAAAGCTGGCTTTTACGCCGGCTTCTATTTTGGATTGTTTGTTCAGGGGCAGCACCAGGTCGGCCTTAATGCTTTTAATGGTAACATTGGTATTACCCATGTTGCGGATGGCATGCGGGTCGCGCACAGTTTCCAGGTGGCGGTCGTACAGGCTGTCGCGCAGGTTCAGGTTTCGGTTGTTCTTGAACCGGGCGTAATCCGCATCCATGCTTATTTCCGTGCCGTTGGTATCCAGCTGGCCCTTGTAGTTCAGGTTCACGGCTACGTTATTGAACTTGTTGTTATTGGTAGTAAGGGTGTTCAGCACAGAATCTATTTCGCCGGTTTGCTTGCCAATATCAGTAGCGCTGTAAATGCTGTTGCGGAAAGAGTTGTTATACCCGTTCACCAGTACACCTACGGTATGCTGTTTGTTAATGAAGTAATCCATACCGGCTTTGTAGGTGCTGTTCTTAAACTGGTTACGCTGCCAGATATCCTGGTGAAACAGCATGGGCTCATCCGCATTAATATAACGCCACAGCTCCCGCAGGGTATAAAAACGGCGGTCGCCATAGTTGTAGTTACCAAACAGGTTAAACTTAGTGGTGCGCCAGTTCAGGTTACCGCCGGCATTGTAAATAGGATAGCGGCTTTGGCCCATGCTGGCATTTATGGTGCCATTGATGCCGGTAAGCTGTCCCTTTTTGGTTTTAATGTTAATGATACCGCTGTTACCGGCTGCATCATACTTGGCGCCGGGCGTGGTAATGATCTCTATCTGGGAAATGGTTTCTGCCGGCGTGCTTTTCAGCAGGTTGCTCAGCTGCTCGCCGGATAAATAGGTGAGCTTACCATCCAGCATAATGGTTACGCCCTGGTTGCCTTTTACCATTACGTTATCATCTTTATCAATGGTAACGCCGGGCGCTTTGCGCAGCAGATCCAACACGTTCTGCCCTGCGGACGATACGCTGCTTTCCACGTTCAGCGTGGTTTTGCCGGCGCTGCGTTCAATAAAAGGCTTTTGTGCGGTTACATTAACCGCCTGCAGGTTCTTGGTTTGCTGTACTAACTGTATGGCGGGTAAGGAGAGGTTTTGGTGGTTCGCATCCAGGATGAAGGCCGGGCTCAGTACGGGGGCATACCCCATGAGGGTAGATTGTATATAGTAATGTCCGAAAGGTATATTATCAATGGTGCAATTGCCTTGTTCAGTACTTAGCTCACCTTTTACCAGCGCGCTGTCCTTTACGGCGCGTACCAGCACGTTGGCAAAGCCCAGGGGCTGGTTCCTGCTATCAATGATCCTGACTGTTATTTTGCCTTGTTTGTTGGCGCTTTGGGCCCATGCGGTACCCAGGGTTAAGAGCATAAAAAGCCCCGTTAGTATGATCCTGTTCATATTCACAGATTGGTCGCAGCCATGACGGACAGCTACGGCATTAAATGTTGTAATATTTATTGACGGTTTTAGAAAATGCCTACAGTTTAGATCTTGCGGCATGCGTTAGTGCATGCATCGTTGTGTTGTTTTGACGGTATGAAAAATTCCGGTATACGTGTAACCAGGTAAAACGGCACCAGTTCAGGACGTAACTCTACTTTATCAGCGGCAGGTGCTTTTGAAAGACGGTTTCCCCAGGTACATAATGCCAGTACAACGATACAGAACATTAATAGCAGGATGACCTTTTTCATTTTTGATTACTTTCTTATAAAGACGAGCAAGTTAAAGAAAGGTTGCACACGTCAATATAAATTGTGACGTAATGCAATATTTCCCCTGTACGGGTATTGAATATCAGTGTATTATAACTGCATGTCGCTGGCGAGTGGTGCGGGGTCTTTTAAAATTCTTTGCACAGTAACGGGCGATCTTTGTTCCAGTAAAATGGTTTTGTTATTGCTTAGCTCTTCCAGTAAACCGTTCTCATAATAACGTACGGTAAGCAATTGCAGCGCTTCATTATAGGCCAGCTTAAAATCCTGGTGCAGGGTTTTAATAAGCTGCTCAATTTTTTCCGGGCTGTTATCAATACAGCAGGAGAAGCTGATAGCTGCATTCTGCATCAGGTTGATCTTTATTTTGAGGCCGTGGAAGATATCATATATATCGCTGATCTTATCTTCCGTAATAAAAGCATAATCGCGGGAGGTAACGGTGATCAGCACCTGGTTTTGCTTCAGCACAATAATGGGCGGCAGCTGCGCATGGTCTGCTTCTTCTTTGATCACGGTGCCCGGAAGGTCTTTGTTCAGGAATGATTTTACATACAGCGGGATCTGTTTGTTCTGCAGCGGTTTAATGGTTTTGGGGTGAATAACCTGCGCGCCGTAATAAGCCATTTCAATCACCTCGCTGTAGCTGATCTCCGGTATATTAATGGTGTTGGGGAACAGCTTGGGATCGGCATTCTTTAAGCCTTCCACATCTTTCCAGATGGTTTGGCTTTCGGCATCCAGCATATTGGCAAATACCGCGGCGGAGTAATCACTGCCCTCGCGGCCCAGGGTTACGCTTTCATTCTGATCCGTGCTGCCAATAAAGCCCTGTGCTATTACCACGTTGGTGCTGTTAAACAAGGGTAATACCTTTTCCGTGATGTTACGCTGGGTCACTGCCCAGTCAATGTTGGCATCGCGGAAGTTATCGTCGGTACGGAAAACGTCGCGCACATCTATCCAGGTATTGGTTATGCCGGCCTGGTTAAACCATGCGCTTACAATGGCGGTGCTTAACAGCTCGCCCAGGCTTACCAGCTGGTCATAATAATAATCGAAGGTGCGCAGGGGCTTTTCGCCCAGCGTCCATTCCGCTTCAGTAAAGAACTGCTGTAGCTGCTGGAACACGGCATGCTCCCGGTTACCCAGCAGGGCAGCGGCGGTTTCTATATGGGCCTGCTCTAAATTAAAGAGCAGCTGGGCGGCTATTTCCCGCTTACGCATAAAAAAGTTCTGGGCCACCTTTTCCAGCTCATTGGTGGTTTTACCCATGGCGGATATAACGATCAGGATCTTTTCATCGGGAAAAGACTGCACAATGGCACCCACTTTATGGATGCGTTCAATACTTTCTAAACTTGCTCCGCCAAATTTGAAAACCTTCATAGGGCAAAATATCTTCTGTTAAAAAAAGTTCCGGCAAATTACGGCAACTTTGAAATTGTTTTAAAATATGTTAGAAAAGAAATGACAGTCCCGTTAAAATAGAACTATTTTACTTTATATTCGTTCGTACCCAAATCTAATAACCATATATGAACAGCAAGCAAAAGGTGATGACCTTAGACGAATTTACCATCCAGGAGCTTAGGAATTACCCGGGGGCCACCGGCCAGCTATCCGGTTTATTACGGGATATAGGGCTGGCAGCCAAACGTGTGAATGTAGAGGTGAACAAGGCCGGTATTGCCGATATACTGGGGGAAGTTGGTAAAACCAACGTACAGGGCGAATCCGTTAAAAAGCTGGATGAATTTGCGAACGACCAGTTCATTGACTCCCTGCAAAGCAGCATTTATTGCTGTGGCGTGGCTTCTGAAGAGAATGAAACCTTTATTGCTTTTGATGATGAACATTCCAGGAATTCTAAATACGTTGTTTTGCTGGACCCGTTAGACGGTTCAAATAATATAGATGTAAACGTTTCCATAGGCACCATTTTCTCCGTATACCGGCGTTTAAGCCCTAACGGCAGCCGTTGTGAGCTGGAGGACTTCCTGCAGCCCGGCACCCAGCAGATTGCCGCCGGCTATATTATTTACGGCTCCTCTACCATGCTGGTGTACGCTACCCGCCGCAGCGTACAGGGTTTTACCCTGGACCCCTCCATAGGGGAGTTCTGCCTGTCGCACCCGAACCTTAAATGCCCTACTGACAGTGATATTTTCTCTGTGAATATAGGGTATTACCATATGTATGAGCCCCGCATACGCGCTGCTATTGACCAGTTTATGGCCCGTAATGAGCAGGATAGGCTGTACCGGCACCGCTTTGTAGGCTGTATGGTAGCGGAAATACACCGTACGCTGATCCAGGGCGGTATTTTCATGTACCCTGCCTTTGGCAAATTCTCCGCAGGCCGCCTGCGCCTGTGTTATGAGTGCAATCCCATGTCGTTCATTATGGAAAAGGCCGGGGGCGTGGCTATGGCCAACGGGCGGCAACGCCTGCTGGAGCTGAAGCCCGCCCAGCTGCACCAGCGGGTACCTATTTTTATTGGCTCCAAAGGTTTGATGGATACCTGGCAGCAGATTGTTACCAACTACCGGGGGTAGGCACAAAGCAGAAAGCAATGGCAGGCATACAAGCCAATCAGCTTTGTGCTTTACGCTTTAAGCTTTACGCTAAATTAAAAATAGGTACAATACTTGCTAAACCTGAACCGTTTTAAATAGTCTAACAGGGACATTCCCTTTTTCAATTATTTAATAAGTATATGGTTATTAGCAAACAACGCAAGATCGTACTATTATTTTTGAGCTTTTTCCTGAGCATGCAGGCCTGGGCCTGCCACCGGGGCACTGTGGCTGCTGATAGCAGCGTGGCCGCCAAGAGCATGGATGAGCAGATCCTGTATTACACCAACAAGTTCCGTCAGTCCAAGGGGCTGGCCCCGCTGCAGCTGGTAACAACCATCAGCAAAGAGGCAGAAGACCATAGCCAGGATATGGCTAAAGGCCGTACCGGTTTTGGGCACGAGGGTTTTGAGGAACGCGTGGACCATGTAGGTAAAAAACTGGGCCGGGTAGCTGCCGCCGCTGAAAACGTGGCCTATGGCAACCTGGATGCAGAAGGCGTGGTGAATGGCTGGATCAAAAGCCCCGGGCACCGCCGCAATATGCTGGGCGACTATAACCTGATAGGTATTGGCTCCGCACAAGGCAAGGGCAACATTATTTTCTTTACCCAGGTTTTTATTAAACACTAAGAGAAAAGTAAAAATTAGAAGCCGCAGGCTATAGGCATTTGCTTATAGGTTGCGGCTTCATTGCTTTTTTTACTTTTAACTTTTGCGTTTTAACTTTTACTTTTGGAACATGGAAAAGAGAACGATCATTACGGTGAAGGACCTGGTAAAACAGTATGGCGACTTTACCGCGGTTAAAGGCATCAGCTTTGAGGTGTATGAGAACGAGATCTTTGGCCTGCTGGGCCCTACCGGCGCCGGTAAATCCACCACGCTGGAGATCATAGAAACCTTACGCGATAAAACCTCCGGGCAGGTAATGGTAGATGGGATGGACCTGGATAAAGACCCCAATGGTATTAAAAAGATCATTGGCGTGCAGCTGCAAAGCTCCGGTTATTACCCCAACCTGAACCTCACGGAGCTGATAGACCTGTTCAGCGGTTTATATAACCAGCCCGTTGATCCTAAGGAGCTGCTGCAGCGGTTTAACCTGGAAGATAAGGCTGCCGCCAAGTATAAGCAGCTTTCCGGGGGCCAAAAACAGCGCTTTTCCATAGCCACTACGCTCATTAACAAACCCAAGATCATTTTCCTGGATGAACCCACCCCCGGCCTGGACCCCCAGGCACGGCGCAACCTGTGGGAGCTGATACAGCTGGTGCGCTCCCAGGGCACAACGGTAGTGATCACCACCCATTATATGGACGAAGCAGAGTTCCTTTGCGACCGCTGCGCCATTGTAGATAAAGGTGAGATCATTGCCATTAACTCACCCGATGCTTTAATTGACAACCTGGTAGCCGGCGGCTTTGAACGCCAGAAAGAAGTGAAGCAGGCCAACCTGGAGGATGTGTTCCTGCACATGACAGGACGCGCGCTGCGCGAAGAATAGTTGTTTGCTTATTCCGGCAATATGGAAAACGAAATGCGGTGGCGCAAACGTTTGGATGGCGCAATTATCCGATCATTAATTATTCATTCTTCATTAATAATTATGCTGGAACAGCTACAATACCCGATCGGCCGCTTTGAGGCCCCCATGCTTATTAAGCCCGAAGACCTTAAGATCTATATCAACGATATCCGTTATTTTCCTTCCATCCTGGAAATAGCCGTACAGGACCTGGATGCCTGGCAGCTGAACACGCCTTACCGCCCTGGCGGCTGGACGGTAATGCAGGTGGTGCACCATGTAGCAGACAGCCACATGAATGCGCTAATCCGTTTTAAGCTGGCGCTTACAGAAGATAACCCGGTGATTAAACCTTACGACGAAGCTGCCTGGGCTAAGCTGGGCGATGTGGAACGCACGCCTATCAACATGTCCATTACATTGCTGCATGCCTTGCATGCCCGCTGGGTGAATTTAATGGAAAGCATGTCGCCGGAGGATTGGGAGCGCTCTTTTGTACACCCGGAGCATAATACAACCTTTAAGCTGAAAACCGTTGCCGCCAATTATGCCTGGCATGGCAAACATCATTTTGCACATATTGAAAGGCTGAGGGAGAGGGGATTTGATAAGTAGGAAACAACAATACCGCCAACCATATTAAACAATCCATAATGGCTTCATTAGACTGGAAAACGCTGCATTCAGAATACATTTATAAGGATGCCTGGCTAACCGCCCGTAAAGACCGTTGTATCACCCCCACCGGCAAAATTGTAGAACCTTATTACGTGCTGGAATATGCTAACTGGGTAAATGGCTTAGCCATTGCAGAAGATGGGCGCGTGATCATGGTAAGGCAGTTCCGGCAGGGATTCAGGCAAACCCTGTTGGAGATCCCCGGCGGCACCATGGACCCGGAGGATGCATCGCCGGAAATAGCCATGCGCCGTGAGCTGCTGGAAGAAACCGGCCATTCATTTGAGCAGATGACCTACCTGGGCGAGATCTGTCCCAACCCGGCATCCAGCAACAACGTAACGCATATGTTCCTGGCTACCGGCGGTAAAAAAGTACAGGAGCAGCAGCTGGACCAGAACGAAGAAATAGAGATCGTATATCTTACTATGGAGGAGCTGAAGCAAATGCTGCTAAAGCAGGAGATCAAACAAAGCCTGCACGTAACCTGTATCTTATATGCCCTGCTTAAGCTGGAGCAGCTAAAGATCGTTTAAGGGCTACATAGCTTCCGATACTATAAAAAAGCTGCCGCATACCAGTATCATATCATCCTTATGGGCATGCTGTTTAGCAGCCTGTAAGGCTTCCTGCACGGTGGCATAGGTATGCCCCTTTAAGCCGCTTGCAGCAGCCATTTCCGCCAGGACATGCTCATCCAGCGCACGCGGTATCTGCGCTTTGGTGAAATAATACGTAGCAGTAGCAGGGAACAGGGGCAATACCGCATCCACCGCTTTATCTTTTACAAAACCGGTTACAATATGCAGCTGCTGGTACCTGGTGTGCCGCAGTTGTTGCATGATCTCTTTTATACCGGCTTCATTGTGGCCTACATCCATTACCAGCAGCGGGTTTTCGCTCATTACCTCCCAGCGCCCGCGCAGGCCGGTTAGTTTTTTTACGTGTAACAAACCATCGTGCAGGGCTGCTTCCGGAATATTCCAGCCGCTGTGCTGCAATAATTTTACAGCACTCAGCACCGTCATAATATTCTTTTCCTGGTATTGCCCGCTAAGGCCCAGGGTAATGTGTTTTACCTGCTGTTGTTGTTTATGCAGCAGCTGCATTTGCAAACCGCTGCCGGGATGGGTTGGGTTTAAATTGCTTTCCTGCACCAGCCATTCCTGGTCGGCAAAGTGAATGGGGGCCTGCATATCCGCCGCTTTGTCAGCGAATACGGCTTGTATGGCGGGCTGTGTTTCGCCAATTATTACCGGTACGCCTGCTTTTATAATGCCTGCTTTTTCTGCTGCAATTTCCGGCAGGGTATTGCCCAGTATGTGCATATGATCATAGCTGATGTTGGTGATCACAGACAGCTCCGGTGTAATTACGTTGGTGCTGTCCAGCCGCCCGCCCAGGCCTACTTCTATTACCGCTACATCTACCTGCTCCAGCGCAAAATAATGGAAGGCCATGGCTACGGTAAGCTCAAAGAAAGAGGGTTCTATGCTGGCAATAGCGTCCTGCATTTGCTCCACAAATTCCACCACAAACTTTTCCGGTACCATTTGCCCGTTTATACGTATCCGTTCCCGGAAATCCTGCAGGTGAGGGGAGGTGTACAGGCCTACCTTATAACCGGCCTGTTGCAGGATGGCGGCCAGCATATGGCTCGTAGAGCCCTTGCCGTTAGTACCGGCTATATGTATGGATTTAAACTTGTGCTGGGGATTATCCAGCAGGTTACACAGCTCCAGTGTATTATGCAGATCATTCTTCAGGGCTGCGGCGCCTACCCGGGTAAACATGGGCAGGTGCTGGTAGAGGTAATCAACAGTTTGCTGATAGTTCATATAAGTTGGTATTACAGAAAAACCATTCCGTAATGCAAACTTCGATAAAAAAATTAAATGAAGGTATTTTTAAGCATTAATTAGGCGCGCACTGTACCTGCTGTAATTGTTTGCCATAGCGGCCACCGCTGCCATCCCGCTTTTTCAGGCTGATCATGGGCACGCGCAGGGCCAGGAACCCATCTGCATGGTTAAGCTGTGAACGCAGCAGGTTGGAGATAATGCTGGCAGAGCCTATCACCAGGGGGCCTAAGCGCAAGCCCACACCGGCATCCACCTGGCCAAAGCGGTTCACTACCATGGGTAAATAAGCGCCAAAATTGCGGATATCAAAATGCGGGGTTACCTGTAATTGTGTAATAGCGTAGTTCTTACTGTCATCCTTTTTCCCGGAGAAAAACCCTACTACTGCATTGGCGCTTATAAAAAAGCGGCCGTCAATATTATAATCGCCGGACAAATGCAGGGCCGTAGGTAAGTTCATAAAATACCCATCGTAGGTAGAGATGGGTGTAAAATAATCCCGTACGCGGCGGTAGTAACGCTGCCAGCCTTCCTTATCACGGTATTTGAGCGAATCAGGGCTAATGTGGCCGGTGGTAAGATCCAGGTCAGCATTGGCCGGCGCCTTTTTGTAAAAGATACCGCCTATGTCAGTAACGGAAGCCCCTATACGCAATTTATAGGTGCTGGCATCCGGGTTCCAGGCATCGCTGTCATAATCGCCAAAACCATCACCGCCGTCCGGGCGCCATTCGTAGATCACGCCCAGGTCCAGGCCTACGCCCGGATTTTCAAAGAGCTTGAAGTTTTTGTAATCCGGGTTCTCCCAGTTATCAACGGTTTCATTATAACCTACTTTAAGGGTACCGCGGCTAATGGTAGCATCCCGCCGGGTGTTCATAAGAAAAGTAGCATCATTGGCCACGGCATAACCGGAGGCAATGCCGCTCAGGTACTTGAGGGTAGCGCCGGCTTTCCAGCGGTTTTCCCCATCATCTTTGATCACACGGGCATAGCTTAGGCCAAACTCGTTCCAGGTGTGCACTGCAACATTCGCATAATCAAGATTATAGTTACGGCCCACAAAACGCGGGTTGGGAAAGTCTATTCCAAAGAAATTGGCGATGGGCGTTTCTACATTACCGCCATTGGCTGCGGCCCGTATGCGCCAGGTAAAAGCAACGGACTGCGTTTCATCAATAGAGTATAATACGGAAGGCATCAGGATCTCAGCCATGCCCCAGCCATATTGCCGGCTGCTGGCGCTGGTATCCAGGAAATAATCACGGTCACGTATAAATTTATTGGGCTGGTTAATTAAAGAAGACTTTTTTACACTGGCATAAGTGTTACCGGCTTTTGCGTCTGCTCCAATGATATTCACATCCCATTTATAACGGGTGCCTGCGGCAGATGCCGGGTTGGTTAACACGCCATAAATACCGGCGTAGTTACTTGTATGAAAACCTGCAAACGATTGGGCCTGTGCTAGTTGACAAAACAATAGCGGGCCTAAAGTGGCAATGACAATTTTTCGCATAGAATCATTGATAGACTGATGGGCGCAAAAAATGGAAAGTGCACAGCTGTACTACACTATAACGCTCAATTCACCTTCCTGATTATGGATGTGTTTACTTTCTTAGCATTTTTTATGCCAGTATTGTCCTGTTCGTATTATTGTACCTTGAAATAAAAGCGGATAGTACCGAACTGCACTTCCGGTGCATCCGGACTTGCATTGTACTTAATTTCCCGGGCAGCTTTTTTGGCAATTTCTATTAGTCTGGCATTGTTAAGAGTAGAGCCCCGGAGGCTATGGGTAGTTTCGATCACATTCCCCTGCCTGTCTACTTTGATATTGATTGCTATGTATCCTGTTTCATTTCCGTCATAGGTAGGCTGCGGGCGGCTTAGCAGCGACCGGCCATGCAGGCGGAAATCACTTTTGCCACCGCCTAAACCGCCACCCGTGTAACCGCTGGCGTTAGGATCGCCGTTGATCTGTCCGCGGTCGCCGGGTTTGCCGGTATTACCTTCACCGGTTGAATTGTTGGAGCCATTGGCATTGTTACCACTGTTGGCATTATTGGCTGTACCTCCGCTGTAAACCGCTTTGGGCTTGGGTGCAGGAGGCACCGGCGCCGGTGGGTTTTCAGAAGGTTTTTTAACTGTTTTAGTGGGTTTGGGCTCCAGGTTCTTTGGAATTTCTTTGGGCCGCTCTACCGGTTTTTCCGGTTTGGTGATCTCAGGAGCCGCTTCTTCATCCTGTGTGGCAATATCTTGCGTGGTGGCATTATCCTGCGCAGGTGTAGGTTGGTTTTGCGGCGTAGAGGCGTTGGCGGAAGCGCTACTGGGCGGGTTGGGATTCAGCGGTTGTTCGTCGCCCATCCCTTCATCTGATGTGCCCAGGTTTACTTCCATACCCAGGTCCTGGTCTGGCAGGGGCGGGGGCGCAGAAAAGCCGGCAAACATCAGCGCTACTAACAGTAACGCGTGTACGCCAATGGTTACGCCTAATGCTTTGATACTTTTCTGATTATCCTGCTCCTGCATACTCAAATGTAATGTTTTTTTTTGACCACTGTTCACTGCGTATGGTCCACTGTCTGCCCGGTCCCCGGTCTGCTCCCCGCGGCGTTATGAGTGTTTCTAACTGTTTTGCATATATAAAACCGTTTGCATCAATAACCAAACATTAACATCCGGTCCATCATCCCCGGACCGTGGACCGCTGTCCGTTACTTCCACAACTCATATGCAAACCGTAATATAGTACCGCACACTACCAGTAAAAAGAACCTGCGTACCAGGCTGTTACCTTTTAAAATGGCTAAACGTGCGCCAAAGAAAGAGCCGGTTAAGTTGCTGACAGCCATTAAAATGGTTACCGGCCATAAAATGTGCCCGTGCGATGCGAAATAAGTGATAGAAGCCACGTTGGTAGACAGGTTCACCACTTTCGCATGGGCGCTGGCATGTAAAAAATCAAAGCCCATAAGGCTAATGAATGCCAGGATCAGGAAACTGCCGGTGCCCGGGCCAAAAAATCCGTCGTAAAACCCTAATACTCCTCCAATAACGATCCCCCATGCCCAGGTATTGCGCGCGGGCCCGGCGGGTTGGTGGGTTTGCTGCCCAAAATCCTTTTTCAGATAGGTGTAAATGGCTACTGCTATTAACAGCACCAGCATTACCGGCTTTAAAAAATGATTAGGTAAATAGGCCACCAGCGACGAGCCGCAGAGCGCGGCAAAAAAAGCAGTGACCGCTGTAACCAGCAGCAGCGGCCTGTCAAACTGCACCCGTTTGGCATATTGCCAGGCAGCCATACTGGTGCCGGAGAACGAAGGTATTTTGGTAGTGCCCAGCAGGGTAGCTACCGGGTATTGCGGAAAGGTGAACAGGATGGCCGGTGTTTGAATTAATCCGCCACCGCCAACAATTGCATCAATAAATCCTGCACATAGGGAAAAACAGCAAAGCAGGACCAGGTCCGTTGTCATAGCGGGCAAAGCTAGTAAAAAAGTTGCCAGTTTCCACTGGGCAGCCCGGGGAGTGGGGGCGTATCGCAGGATGTTTAACTGAACTTAGATTTTTGTAAGTATTTTGCGGCCATTGTTTTTTGTATTACTATTTTTAAGATTTAGTGAATGTTTAAAAGGAGCTGATCAACAGCAACAAACCAATAGAATTGCAGGTATTCCTACATTATTTTTTGCACTTTGGATTTCCATTTTTTATTGCATTTCTTTTTTTCAGGAAGGAATGGAAAAAGGTTTATTTAATATTAATTGCAACCATGCTTGTGGATGCAGACCACCTGCTGGCTACTCCTGTATTTCAGGCTGACAGATGCAGCTTGGGCTTTCACTACCTGCATACCGGTTATGCTATAGCCGTTTATTTTGTGTTACTGTTTTTGCGGAAACCATTTAATATAATCGGAATAGGGTTATTGCTTCATATGCTGGCCGATCTGATTGATTGTGTGTTTATGTTCAATCACTGTAAAGCATGTTTTTTAAACGCCCCCTTTAGCCTTCATCTTTCCTTGCCCATTTTCCTATAGAATAACCACTACCCACTGCCAACTATTTACTAAATTTGCGCTCCCAAATCCGTCTTCCTTGTTATCATTATACAAAAAAGCCTTTTCCGGACTTAGTCCGTCCACCTGGTTATTGTCATTGGTATTGCTGATTAACCGTAGCGGTAACATGGTGCTGCCTTTTCTCACCATTTACCTTACCCAGCATATGCATATGAGCATAGCGCAGGCCGGGCTGGTAGTAGGCATTTTTGGCGTAGGGTCTATATTCGGCGCATTGCTGGGCGGGCGCTTATCCGATAAGATAGGTTTTTACCCCATCCAGTTCTGGAGCCTTTTCCTGAACGGCATTTTGTTTATCATATTAGGACAAATGCAAACCATGCTGCAGATCAGCATCTGCACCTTTGTACTCAGCATGGTGGGCGATGCTTTCCGCCCGGCCAATGCCGCAGCCACGGCCTGGTACAGCAGCCCGGAGAACCGGGTGCGTTCCTATTCCTTAAACCGTTTAGCCGTGAACCTGGGTTTTTCCATTGGCCCGGCAGTAGGGGGCATGCTGGCAGGCATCAGCTATAATTTTTTGTTCTGGGCAGATGGGTTAACCTGTATCCTGGCAGCGCTGTTGATGCGGGTATTTTTACCGCCGGGCAAAATAGTAAAAGGCGCAGCAGCAGATACCACTGCACCGGAAATCCCTAAAGGGCCATCGGCCTACAAAGATGTGCTATACCTGTTGTTTGCGGTATTGGTAACTTTTTTTGCAATGGGCTTTTTCCAGCTGGGATCTATTGTACCGCTGTACTTTAAGTCAGTGCTGCACCTCAGCGAGTTTTACATTGGTATAATACTGGGCTCCAACGGGTTAACGATCGCGGTGCTGGAAATGATATTGGTATACAAGCTGGAAGGCACCAAACCAAACCTCACCTTTATTTCCCGGGGCATATTACTAACCGCCCTGGCTTACCTGAGCTTTAACCTGCTGCCTGCCTGGGGAATAGCTGCGTGGGTTTACATCCTGTTCTTTACTTTCAGTGAAATGTTCAGCATGCCCTTTATGAATGCCTTCTGGATCAGCCGCAGCCAGGAGCATAACCGCGGGCAGTATGCTGCATTGTATACCATTGCCTATTCTGTGGCGCAGATAGTAGCACCTTCATTAAGCGCATACCTGGTAGAGCGGCTGGGCTTCCGGGATTGGTGGTACGTGGTAACGGGCTGGTGCCTGTTAACCTCCCTGGGTTTTATGTTACTGCAACGTAAGTTTAGTGCGCAAAATCCCGTGCATAATCCCCTTTGATCCTTTCCATGGGCGGGTTAAAATACCCGAATTTCAGATGGGGGAATTCTTCGTGTATGAGTTCCAGTAATTGCGCCATACCTAAACGATCACCCGTATCCGTAATACCCAGCTTACCCAGGTACCAGTCAGGGTCAATGTTAAAATTGCGCCATTGTATCATGCACAGGTCTGTATCCTTAATGAGCTTACGCAGGGCTTCGTATTCAGATTCACTATCCGTCATACCCGGGAATACGAAATAGTTAATGGAGGTCCACCCGCCAGATCCGCGCACTACTTTCAGGCTTTCCACAATATCTTCAAAACGGTAGTTATTGGGCCGGTAATAGGGTGTGTACCATCTTTCCTGGGCTGAATTGGTGCTTACGCGAATGCTGTTAAGGCCTGCTTTACAAAGCACGCGCACTGCATCGGGCTTACTGCCGTTGGTGTTAATGTTAATGCTGCCTTTGGGCGTGTGCTTACGGATCTCTAAAATAGATTCGCGGATGGTTTCCCACATCAGCAAAGGCTCGCCCTCACAACCCTGTCCAAAACTAACAATAGGGAAGGGCGCGCTTTCCAGGTGGGGCACAGTATATTCTACGATCTCTTCGGGAGAGGGTTTAAACGTTAGGCGTTCCTGGGTAGATACAATGTTCTCCTCTTCCGGCTGAAAGGATATACAGCCTACGCAGTTGGCATTACAGGCGGGAGAAGAGGGGATAGGGCATTCCCAGCGTCCCATAAAATAGTTACGGGCTGCAGGGCAGTGGTAGGTTAAGGCGCAATTATCTGCCAGGTGTTTTACCAGGCGGTTATGCGGGTATGCCTGCAATAGGTCTTTTACGCCTTGTTTTACCTGCTTATCATCAAAACCGGCACACTCCTGGCGAATGTCTTGCTCAATACGGGTAGCCGGTACATAGAACTTGCCATCCAGCCAGCCTACTGCTGTATAGCAGAACAGGGGCAGGGTGGGGGCATCCGGCAGGGTTTCATACGCTGCTAAATAAAAACCGGTATGTGCCGGCGGAATAAAAGCAGCTACGGCCCAGCCTTTATCGCACAGGGCCATTTCTTCCGTACCGGCATTAATGCCAATACCCCGGCGGCCGGGCAGCTCGTACAACTGGCCTCCTTCGGGCAGCTCAATCCACTCTTCTGCCGGTATAGGCAGCGCATCCCAGGCGCTACGGCCGGTAGCGTACAGGGAAGTATCCTCAAAAATGTTCCCGTTCCCGTCGGAGTACAATATATATGGGCTTTGTGTAAGCATCATGTTTGTTTAAGAGCTAAAAGCTAAAAGCATAAAGCTGAAAGCTGATTGTGTTATGCTTTATGCTTTGTGCTTAATTCTATCTATACGATCCTGCTTTTCGCAAAACCGTTAATCTCTGCGGCTTTAATATCCGGTATGTTGTCCAGCACTTCCAGCTGAATGATCTTGTTGTTCTTAAAATCAATGGTCAGCAGGTCGTTACGCAAAATTACGTTATTGAGCTGGTTCCAGCCTATTACCTGTTTGGAAAAGGTAGTAGGCATGGTAACGCCAATGGTATCCAGCACTACATATACCGGCTGCAGCATGTTATGCTCCGTCCAGCCAATATAGGCCAGGCCTATGCCTACCAGCAGATGCAGGCCGCCAATAAGGGGCTGCAGGTGGGTAAGGAAATATAAGCAGCCGCTGAAACAGGCAAATACCTGTAACAGGCGCATCAGGCTGTTGGCGCCGGAAAAGTTGCGGAAACGCCGCATTATGAACGGGAAAACAAGGCTCGCCAACCCCAGCAGCAGGAAGAATGTGGTCATAAATCCATTGGGCTGCCGGCTGTTATAAATACCGATGGCGTTAAAGAAGAACAACAGGCCTGCCATGCCATGCACCACGGGCTGCAAACGCAGACGGGTGATGGTGTTGGGGTGCAATATCCTTATCTTGAACATTTTAATTAGTAATTAAAAATGAAGAATTAGTAATTATAATGACAGTCTTCGCGAAATATTATTGTTGCGCTGCAAACATGTCTCCGTAATTATTAATCCTTAATTATTCATTATTCATTACAAGAAGGTTACATAGCTTAAACAGCACGCGTGCGCCTACATTGGCATCCCATTCGTCGTGAGAGGTGCTTACCTCGTTCAGGTCAAAGCCTATCAGCTGCCGGCCGCTGGCCAGTAAGCGTTTGAATAAATAAAAGATCTGCGCTACTTCAAAACCGCCGGGTACCGGGGTACCGGTATGCGGGCACAGCTTGGGATCCAGCCCATCTATATCAAAGCTGATGTACACCTGCTGGGGCAGGGCAGCAATAATGCGGTCGCAGGTATCTTTCCATGACTCGCCTTCAAACTGGGCTTCCTTAATGTCTTTATCAAAGAAGGTGGTTACGCGGTCTTTATTATTGGCCACAAAGTCCAGCTCCTCCTCACAATAGTCGCGTATACCCACCTGTACCAGCTTTTTGAGCTGGGGTACTTCGTTCAGGGCATTGTACATAATGGAGGCGTGGGAGTATTTGAAACCTTCGTAGCTATCCCGCAGGTCGCAATGGGCGTCTATTTGTAAAATGCCAAAATCGCCTTTCTTTTCCCCAATGGCTTTGTAATAACCCAGGGGGGTGCTGTGGTCACCGCCAATTAACCCTACCAGCTTACCTTTGTTCATCAGGGCCAGGGTTTGGTTGTATACCCATTCGTTCATTACCTTGGTGCCGGTATTCACATCCACCAGGGTCTTTTTCAGGAACTGGTTATCCCCAATATCACCGCCTTCGGTCAGGAATTTAATGTACAGCTCCGCCTCTTTACGCAGGTAATCGCTGCGCAGCAGCATGTGTTTATCCGGTTCCCGCATGAAAAAACCCTTTTTCCAGCCATCTTTTACGTCCGGGTCAAGGAGGTCTACCTGGAAGGAGGCTTTAAAGATCTGTTCCGGGCCACGGGCCGTACCATTGGAATAGGATACGGTTACTTCCCAGGGAACAGGCAACAGTACCAGCTTTGCATCCTCTTCATTAAAGGGTAGTCCAAAAATGTTGTTGGAGAGTATACCTACTGAATTAGGATCAAATTGTGACAGATCGGCCATGATATTGAAAATTCAATTTCTTATTTCGGCGCAAAGATAGGGAACTAATATTTTAGATTTCAGATTTACGATTTTAGATCTCAGGGGGTATCCGGGCCTCAAAATCTAAGATCCTGGGTCTAAAATCGTAAATCCCCTGCCTTTTATATAAAATTAAGAACACCCAACTCCTTTTTGCGTTAATTTTGCGGCTGGAAAAAGGAAGCTTGCCTGAAAAAATAAGTTATGAAGAAAACAAATATCGTTTTACTGGTGGTGATTGCCGTAGCCATTGGCATAATTGTGACTATGGTAGGGGATTTTAGCACCTATGAAACATTTGCAACAGCCCGGGAAAAAGAAGGAAAGGAATATCATGTGATAGGCACGCTGGATAAGGCGCAGGCCCTCTCATACAACCCGGTAAAAGATGCCAACTACTTTACCTTTTACATGAAGGATAAGGTAGGCGAAACCCGTAAAGTGATCTTTTTTGGTACCAAACCTACGGATTTTGAAAAGGCTGAACAGCTGGTACTGACCGGTAAAATAGAAAAAGGGGAGTTTCACTGCAATAAGATCCTGATGAAATGCCCTTCCAAGTACAAGGATGACCAGGTAGCCATGAGTACCAAGCAAATGTAAGTGGAGTGGATTTACGATCTTAGATGTACTGTTTAAAGGGTATTACTGGATTTAAATCCAGGATCTAAGGTCTAAAATTTTTGGACGTTTAATCATCGCAACATTTTGGAAACTAAATACATAGGGGAACATCTGCTGCCCGGCCAGTTTGGACATTTTTTCGCTGTACTGTCATTCATCGCCTCCCTGGTAGCCACCATCGCTTATTTTAACGTAATAAGGGTCAAAGAAACCAGCCTGCAGGATTCCTGGAAAAAGCTGGCCCGCATAGCCTTTGTAATAGAAATAGCTTCCGTATTTGCCGTTTTCGGTATCTTATATTACGTACTGTATAACCACTTTTTTGAGTATAAATATGTGTGGCGCAACTCATCGCGCAGCCTGGAGGTAAAATACCTGCTGTCCAGCTTCTGGGCCGACCAGGAAGGTAGCTTTTTACTCTGGAGCATCTGGCACTGCGTATTAGGCATTATTTTACTGTTCAGGGCTAAAAAATGGGAAGCGCCGGTAATGACGGTAGTTTCCTTTGCACAGCTTTGCCTGGCCAGCATGCTGCTGGGCATTTATATACTGGGTTACCGCGTAGGCAGCAACCCCTTCCTGTTATTAAGGCAGGCAGAGGAGAATATAAACCTGCCCTGGGTATCCAGACCAGATTACCTGAGCATGATCACAGACGGTAACGGCCTTAACCCGCTGCTGCAGAACTACTGGATGGTGATACACCCGCCGGTATTATTCCTGGGATTTGCTTCCATGATCATACCTTTTGCCTATGCTTTAGGCGGTTTATGGACCCGCCAGTATACGGAGTGGACCAAACCCGCGCTGCCCTGGGCACTGTTTGCCGGTATGATACTGGGCACCGGCGTAATGATGGGCGCTGCCTGGGCCTATGAATCCCTTACGTTTGGCGGTTACTGGGCCTGGGACCCGGTAGAAAATGGTTCCCTGGTTCCCTGGTTAACCATGGTAGCAGGCATTCATACCCTGCTGGCCTTCCGGCACACCGGGCATGCCCTTAAATCCACCTTCTTTTTCTTTTTTATATCCTTTGTATTAATACTGTACGCTACCTTCCTTACCCGTAGCGGCGTTTTGGGCGATACCTCCGTACACTCCTTTACCGACCTGGGTATGAGCGGGCAGCTGCTGGTATACATGGGCGTATTTACCATTCCTGCTTTCTGGCTGCTGATAGCACGCCGCAAAGAAATACCGGATATTAAAAGGGAAGAAAGCTCTTACTCCCGCGAGTTCTGGTTGTTTGTAGGCGCGCTGGTGCTGCTGATAGCTGCTATACAGATCACCTTTACCACTTCTATACCGGTGTGGAACAAGCTGCTGGACCTTTCCGGCCTGCGCAAGGCGTTTAATATTAAACAGCTGGCGCCCCCGCTGGAACCGGTATTCCATTACAACAAGATCCAGATCTGGGTGGCCATTGTACTGGGCCTGCTTACCGCCATGGTGCAGTACCTGAAGTATAAGGATACGCCGCGTAAACAGCTTACTGCCAAACTGTTGCTGCCTACGGTTATTGCAAT
Source organism: Chitinophaga sp. GbtcB8 (assembly GCF_019091455.1). Lineage (GTDB taxonomy): Bacteria > Bacteroidota > Bacteroidia > Chitinophagales > Chitinophagaceae > Chitinophaga. The sequence goes on along the minus strand of NZ_JAGXJN010000036.1, from coordinate 32,657 downwards.
AGCAGCTACCGCCCTGATAGGCTGGCTGGGTAATATAAACTTTGATACCTATGGCGCCGGTTTCCTGGTAGCCATTTACATAATGCTGTTTGCCAGCGTATACACGGTGGTGGCCAACTTCGGCTATATTTTTACCGGCTTAAAAGGTAAGATAAAGTCTGCCGGCGCTTCTGTAGCGCATGTTGGTTTTGGGCTGGTATTACTGGGCGTGCTCATTTCTTCCTCCAAAAAAGAAACCATTTCCATAGACCGTATGAAGATGCTGGATAACGGTTTCTTTGGTAAGGAAAGCAAGGAGAATCCGCGGGAGAACCTGATGCTGCCCCGCAACTTCCCGGTGCAGATGGGGGCTTACCACGTAACCTATGCCGGTGATTCTACTGCCGCCGGTGATCCTAAAACATATTATGTAGTACGGTATGAGAAAAAAGATCCGGCCAATGGCGCTATGCTGGAGAATTTTACGCTGTACCCGGATGCTTTTATTAATACCAAAGGGCAGGAGGGCTTAACGCCTAACCCATCCAGCCGCCACTACCTTACCCGCGATATTTTTACGTATGTAACCGCTGTGCCGCGTAAGGATGAAGCCAATGATACTACGCAATACAGCCCGCATGAAGTAAAACAGGGCGATTCAATATTTTTCTCCAACGGTTACATCATCTTTACCGCTTTACAGCCGCAGCCTAAACACCGCAATTATGAGCCGCAACCCGGCGACCTGGCGGTAGGTGCGCAGCTGGAAGTACATACTAAGAATAACGAAGAATTTAAGCTGCAGCCGGTGTATTTCATCCGTGACAATACTTACCAGTTCAGCATCCCGGATACCTTATCGCCTTTAGCCCTTTATGTACGGTTCAGCAAAATATTGCCCAAGGAAAACAAGATAGAGCTGGAAGTGAAGGAAGCAGGTACCTTTGATGATTACATTGTGCTGAAGGCCTTTATTTTCCCCTTTATCAATGTGTTGTGGATTGGTGTGCTGATCATGATCGCCGGCTTTGTGATGAGTATGTACCAGCGCATAAAGGGTAATAAACAGACCCCGGTACGCGGGGCACGGCCCGCCACGGCATTGCAGGAGGTGTAGGGTAGTTGATGGTCCGTGGGCTTCTTAAGAAATCTCTTTCCATGAAACGCAAATGGCTGCGTATAGCCCTGGTGGTGATCGTAGTATTAGTAGTGGTCTATTGCCTGGGGCCCAGCCCTGCCACACCTGTGTATGATCCCGCATTACCAGCAGTACCAACTGATTCAGCCGGCTTAACCGGCTACATTGCCCTCCGTGAAAGCCGGCATCACCTGAAGCCGGATAATGATGCCCGCATTGTGTGGTACGATTCCCTGCACCGCAAAACACCCTATAGCATTGTATACCTGCATGGTTTTTCTGCCAGCCGTAAAGAGGGCGATCCTGTAGTGCCGGACTTTGCCCGCCGCTATGGCTGTAACCTGTACCTTTCCCGCCTGGACGGGCATGGTATTGATACTACCGAACCTTTACTTGATATGACAGCAGAAGGCCTGTGGCGCGATGCTAAGGAAGCCCTGGCCATCGGAATGGCTTTGGGCGATACCGTGATCATTGCCGGAACCTCCACCGGGGGCACGCTGGCGCTGATGCTGGCCGCGCAGTACCCCAAACAGGTATTTGCAGTGATGAACCTTTCACCCAACATTGCTATTAATGATCCGCTGGCTTTCCTGGCTAATAATCCCTGGGGCCTGCAGGTAGCACGCCTGGTAAAAAAGGGCAATTACAATCATACCAATAAGGAGGGTGATCCGGCAGTAGCCCGCTACTGGAACACCACCTACCGGCTGGAAGCCGTGGTGCAATTGGAGAACCTGCTGGAAAGCGGCATGACGAAAAATACCTTTGGAAAGATCCACCAGCCGGTGTTAAATCTTTATTACTATAAAGATGAAACCCACCAGGACCCTACGGTGCGGGTAGCCGCCATTCTGGATATGGAAAAAGCGCTGGGAACCCCTGCCACCCGGAAAGCAGCCGTGCCTATACCGGGCGCTGGCGTGCATGTATTAGGCAGCTCCCTTACTTCGCACGATCTGCCCGCTGTAACGCATGCCATGAATAATTTTGCCGAGCAGGTGCTGAAATTGAAACCCTTATGAGATTTTGGATCTTAGATCTACGATTTTAGATCTGGGATGCAATGTGGCGCAATAAAATGGTAGATCGTAAAGCTGAAATCTCAGATCTTTTTATTGTAACTTTAGTAGATAAAATCCCGTTTCACCTGAATGTGCCGTCTTAGAACAGTAGTATTTATTCTCACACTTGTCGTATGCAGCCTATGCCGGAAAGATGTGGCAGCGCAATCTGCCGGCGGCCAGGGTGTAAATGCGAGAGTTGTGATCGTTGGCACAGATACCCTTCCCTCTATTACCCTGCAAATATTTGAAATAACGGAAAAGCTGCCCCGCAAGCTCCGTAAGGAGCGGGAACGCTGGACCCGCTTACGCAATGCCGTATATGTAACGTACCCATACGCTAGATCTGCGGCCCGCATTTTGAAGGATGTGAACAGCCGCCTGGCTACCCTGCCCAATAAAAAAGACCGCAAGGCTTACCTGGCTACCAAAGAAAAAGAATTAAAGGCTGAATTTGGCGATAAGCTGGAAAACCTGTCCATTTACCAGGGCAAGGTATTAATGAAGCTGATTGACCGTGAAAGCGGCGAAAACTGCTATGCGATCATTAAGGAGCTGAAAGGCGGTTTTAATGCACGCATGTGGCAAACCGTAGCCTTCTTTTTTGGCGGCAATCTTAAAAGCGAATATGATACGGAAGAAGACCGTGATATTGAAGCCATTGTGCAGGAAATAGAAATGTACCGCTACTACCGCGCGTATAATTAACCCCCCTTCCACACTAACACTACTTTAACGAATTAAGGCCTAATTTAGGGCCATGAAGTTATTTACAGGTATTTGCTGTTTACTATTGATGGGCGCAGGCGCTAAAGCACAGGAAGCTGCAGACGATGCGGTACAGGTATACGTGGTAGACAGCGTGGAAGTGGAATCATCAGCCGTAAACAATATTGGCCCTGACCAGATAGCCATGATCACCATTGCAAGGGGCCGTAAGACTGTTGAAAAGTTTGGAGAGCGGGCTGCTAACGGCGTTTTTTACCTTGAAACAAAACCGTTTGCCCGTAAACGTTATAACCGCTTATTCAGCAACCTGTCGCCTGCATATGCAGCCGCCCTGCAAAAGTCTGGCAGCGACAGCAGCTTCCGGTATATTATGGGCGATAGTGTGCTTACCACCAACCTGGAATCACAGCTGGCTGCATTGGAGTTAAAAGATATTGCAGCAGTGCAGGTAATAACTGACCCTGCGCAAAGAAAACAATACGGATTGAAGGAAGAGGAAACCGGAGTAATGATCAAAACAAAGTAGAAGCAGAAATAAGATGCGTAAAAGACCCCGGCTGCAAACTCTTTCACGTTGATTTCCGCTGAATGAACTTACCTTCTAAAATGATCTGCCGCTTGCCTATTTTTCCCTTACTGGCGCCCAGCTGTTTCATAAGTAATGATATTGCTGCTTTGGCAATATCGGCAATAGGTTGCTGTAAAGCACTGATGCCGGGCGGGTACAACCGGAACACATCATGATCATCAAAACATACAACCGCCAGATCGTCCGGTATGCGTAAACCCAGGTGGGTAAGGCTTTCCACGCCGGCTACGCCCAGATAATTAGTGGCAAACAATACGGCGTCCAGCGTTTTATGCCTGGTTAAAAAACTGTTGATATGACGGGTGATATTTTTAGTGGGCTCGTTATAAGGGATCTTTAATACCGGTTGTTGCGCGGCAGGTATTTTATATGTTTTGCAGGCATTGTGATAAGCAAGCAAACGTTGTTGCAGCTGCACCAGCTCCAGGTCTACTGTAACAAAACCTATTTTGCGGTAGCCTTTTTTCAGCAGGTGATCCATGCAGGTATAAATACCTTTGTAATTATCTATCAGCACATATGGCGTATCAATATGCTCAAAATAGCTATCCATTAATACCAGGTGCTTATGGTCCTGTACCAGCTGCAGTATATCTTTTTCCATGCCTGGTGCAGGGGTAATTAAATAACCATCTACCTGGTGTTTAAGCATCATTTGAATAAGCTCGCGGCCTTTCAGCGGATTGTTCTCCGTACTGCAATACAAAACCTTGTAACCGTATTTTTCTGCTTCCTGTTCTATGGTGCGGGCAAGGGCGGAAAAGAAGCTGCCGGAAATGCTTTCTACTATCAATCCCAGTATTTTGGACTGGCCGGTACGCAGGTGCACTGCTACCGGGTGCGGCTGGTACCCGGCGGCTTTGGCCACGCTTTGTATTTTAGCCGCCAGCGTATCGCTGATGCGCCTTTGCTTAGCTTTCCCGTTTAGTACTAATGATACAGTTGAAGGTGCTACACCGGCCTTTTTAGCAACGTCTTTAAGGGATACTCTTTTCATAAAAAAATGGGGTAGATGGTAATATACAGACTTTTACCTGTTATTAAAACATCTACCCCACAAGATAATATATGCCTGATAGTTATTAATTCAGTGCACGCAGGCAGCCGGAACTAAGCCGCACACTGTCTTTCTGTGTAACCAGGCCCAGTGTGTTGAAATAACTTTGATTGTTGGTCTGGTTCAGATCATAATATAATACCACACCGTAACTATCATTCATAGTTCTTGTAACCAGTGATTTGGCAGCGGTTACGCTGGTATGATTGATCCAGATGGCAGCAGGGCCTAACTGGCTCTTGGTCATACCTGCAAAGCCGGGCGCAGCATAAGTGCCGTAATAAGGATTCCAGGCATAGTTCACAAAGTCGCCTATTTTTTTACCGCCATAGCTGGGCCTTGCAGCAGCAGGGCCTATGTTATACAGGGTAATGAGCTTCGTGGGTATCAGCTTGCGCAGCTCATCCAGCAGAAATACAAAAGAGCTGTCGTTAGGCTGTGGCAGCCCGTTCTTGCCATACTCCGCATACTCGTCATCAAAGTCAATACCATCCAGCCCATAAGTGGTAACCGCGCTGCTAAGCTGTTGCGCAAAGGCTTTGGCTGCCGCACGGCTGGTAAAGTTGGCAAAACCTGCGCCCTGGTGGTTACCCAGTATAGACAGCAGCACTTTAATGCCTTTGTCCTGCAGGGGCTTAATAAAAGTGGCTTTGTTGTTCAGTACATTGGTCACATTCGGGTTGTTGTACAATACAGCTTTTTTGGCTTGCGTATCATAGTTGATGTTGGCCGCAAAAATAATGGCCATGTCAAAGAACGGCTGCCCGTTGCCTTTCATGGTATAACAACCTGCATTGGCCATGTGGTTGTTATTAACTTCAATGTACACTACATTCTTGGGTCCTGTTTTGGCGGCGTTAGGCTGGTTGCCGTTTTCATTAGGCTGTGTGTCCGGCAGCTGCTGCACCTCCTGCTGTTTTTCCCTGCTGCAGGCGCTGCCCAGCATACACAGGGCAAGGGCGGCCAGGCTTAACCAGCCGGCGGAATGTTTTTTTGCATGGTCATTTGATCTTGCCGGCAAATGGGTTTTGGTGTAACCTGGGTAAACAAGGGTTTTCGATAGTGGCATAAACGGGGGATTTTTTTAGGCACCGAATATACGAATAAACACTGCTATATTTGCACCCATGAAATTGGATATACTGGCTATAGCCGCCCATCCGGACGATGTGGAGCTATCCTGCGCAGGCACCTTAATGGTACATGCCGCACAGGGAATGAAAGTAGGGGTGGCCGATCTTACAAGGGGGGAACTAGGCACCCGCGGTACACCTGAAATAAGAGCAGCAGAAGCACAGGACGCCGCTGCAGTAATGGGCCTGCAGGTACGTGATAACCTTGGCCTGGCCGACGGATTTTTCCAGAACACAAAAGAAGACCAGCTTGCAGTAGTAACGGCTATACGAAAATACCGGCCGGACATTGTGCTTGCCAATGCTATAGACGACCGTCACCCGGATCATGGACGGGCAGCCCGCTTAATAGCCGACAGCTGTTTCCTGGCCGGCCTTCGTAAAGTGGAAACCTTTGATAACGGGCAGCCCCAGCAAGCCTGGCGGCCCAAACAGGTATATCACTTTATACAGGACCGCTATTATAAACCAGACCTGGTGGTGGATATTACCCCGGTAATGGAGCGTAAGCTGGAAGCCATCCGCGCTTTTAAAACACAGTTCCTGGCCCCGCAGGATGATTCACTGCAAACCTACATATCATCCCCCGGATTTTTTGACAGCGTAATACACCGCTGCCGTATGCTGGGCAAAATGGTAGGGGTTGAGTATGCGGAAGGGTATACCAGCGCCAAAGTTATAGGTATCCGCAACTTTGCAGACCTGATCAACGAAGTAACCTGATCCCATCTTACACCTTAATAATACCCGGACCTGGCAGCTGCCAGGTCTTTTTTTGCCCGGGATAAGACACTGCCCGGGCTTTACTACTGCAACCCATTGCAGAAGAAGGGATAAGCCATATATAAGCTATATATGAGCCATATATAAGCTATCCCTTATAAGGGGTAGCTTATATACAGCTTAACTCCGGAATACTATCAGGTTATTATTAGCATATCATATCCCCGCTTATGTTATGTTATCTATCCCAGAACCCGTATTTTGCCTGTATGAAATACCTGGCTTCCTGCACCTTATTGCTACTGCTTATTAGCACCACCGCCTTTGCCCAGAAAGAAGATAAACAGCTAACAGCCCTGCTGCGTCCCTATCTTGAAAAACACCATGGCGTGGCCGGCATTTACGTGCATCACCTGAAAAAGGATAAGTATGTGGCCATTAATGCAGATACGCTGTTCCCTACGGCCAGCACCATTAAAATGACCATTATGGTGGGCATATTTGATAAAATAGCCAAAGGGGAGCTGCAGTACCATCAGCCGCTTGTGTATAAAGATTCCCTGTTATATGCCGGGGAGGACATACTGGGCGCTTTTAAAAGCGGGGAGCAGATAACGCTGGATAAGGTAATGATGCTGATGCTGACCATGAGCGATAATACCGCCAGCCTGTGGCTGCAATCCCTGGCAGGAGGGGGGCAGCAGATCAATGCCTGGCTGGAAGCACACGGTTTTGTAAATACGCGGGTGAACAGCCGTACGCCAGGCCGGGAAGCCAACCGCACTGCATTAGGCTGGGGCCAGACATCGCCGCGGGAAATGGCCCGTTTAATGGAAATGATCTATAAGGGAGAGGTGGTGAGCACTGCTGCCAGTGAGCGTATGTACCGCAATCTTACCCGTAACTACTGGGACCAGGAAGGATTGCTGGAATTTCCGAAGGATGTAAGAACAGCATCTAAGAATGGTGCAGTGGATGGATCGCGCTCAGAAGTGGTAATGGTAAGCGCAGCACATGGGGACTTTGTCTACAGTATCTATACTAAAAATAACCTGGATCAAAGTTGGGAGCGGGATAATGAGGCCTGGCAGCTGTTACGGCAGGTGGCCAGGACAATATGGAGTTATTACGAGCGTAGGGACAAACGGGTTCCTGACCCCGGTGTGGGGCAGTTTTGATAGAAGGAACGGATATGGTACCCGCTGGGCAAATTAGATGAACAGATCTTGAGTAGCGTCAAATTCATCCTGTCTGTTGATGGCGTTTTTAATAAACGGGATCAATGCAAGGCCCACCGTAATAATCACCAGGAGTACATGCTTTAGCTTCATACTTGCCATTTTAATATTTTTTCAAGTTCATGTATGTATAACTAAATAACGTGCCAAATTGTTACAGTTTGGGAAACCAAACCGGGCAGCGCCAAAGGCTCGTTAGGCCATGTCCGCGCCGGATCGCAGGCTGGCGGGGTGCTATAGGCTGCATTTATGGAAGTGTACGGTAAGTATAGATAATATCAATACCACATTTCCAAAATCGATTTGATTTTTAATACGCGGACAATGACCTTTGCACCTGTTTTAAAATGCGTAGTACTTACGCAAAGAGAGGCAAAAGAATCACTAAACTAAATAAACAGTAATACACATGAAAAATGTTATCCTGTCCGTAGGCTCAAAGTTCCCGGAGTTCAAAAAAACGGCTGTAGTATCCATCGAGAAAGGCAAAGAATTTTATGACATTTCATCCGAAGAGATCCGGAATTCCGGTAAATGGATGGTAATGTTCTGGTGGCCCAAGGATTTTACCTTCGTGTGCCCTACTGAAATTGCGGAGTTTAACAAACACTACCAGGATTTTGCTGACCGTGATGCCGTTTTGATCGGCGCATCTACCGATAGCGAATTTGTACATGCTGCCTGGAGAAGGGATCATGATGACCTGCGCGGTCTGCATTTCCCTATGCTGGCTGATACTTCCAAATCACTGGCAGAAGAGCTGGGCATCCTGGAAGCTAATGAGAAAGTGGCTTACCGTGCTACCTTTATCGTTGATCAGGAAGGTATTGTACGCTGGGTTTCCCTGTACGACCTGAATGTAGGCCGTAACGTGAAAGAAGTGCTGCGTGTGCTGGATGCCCTGCAAACAGACGAGCTGTGCCCCTGCAACTGGCAGAAGGGTGAAGCTACGCTGACCGCTTAATTTTCCGAATAACCGATAGTCCATGGTCGATGGTCTCATAGCCTGTAACCCGCAAGCGAACTATTGCGATACAAGCGATCTGCCATCTTCCATGGACTTTTAAATTTAAATCATCGAATGTTCATCCGGTCCGGAAATAGCACCTGCATGGTGAACCAGGCAATGGGCTATTGACCATCGACCATGGACCCAAAACAACAATCATGTTTGCTACTACAAATCAAGATACAGCCATCCAGCTGTTACAGGCAGTAGGTTTAACCGATGCGGCTTTATCCAAACACCTGAACGCGCTGGTAGCTACCGATGCCCGTTACCTGAAAGATCTGAAGATCAATGTAAGCAACGCACTGGACGCAGGTACCCTTAATAAAAAAGAAGCTTACCTCATAGGCCTGGCCGTGGCGGTAAATGAAAAGCAGGTGGCCCTGCAGGCTGCCTTTGAGAAGCTGGCGCAGGAACAAGGCGCTACGGAAAAGGAAATTGCGGAAGTGATCAGCTGCACCTCCCTCATGAATGCTAATAACGTGTTTTACCGTTTCCGCCATTTCGTGAACAAGGAGTATTATACCAACACGCCTGCCGGTATCCGTATGAGCATTATGGCCAACCCGGTGATAGGGAAGGAGTTCTTTGAGCTGTTAAGCCTGGTGGTATCTGCCCTGAACGGTTGTGAAATGTGTGTAACCTCCCATGAAGAGGCACTGCTGAAGCATGGTACGGAGCAGCAGCGCATCCTGGAAGCGGTAAGGCTGGGCGCTGTGTTAAGAAGCCTGGTAGTACTGCTGTAAATGTGCCCGGTGTGCATGTGCCTTTGGGTAGATGAAAATGCGTAGATGGGAGATGTGCAGAACAGGAAAATGGGTGGGTTTGCAGATATGCGGAGGGGAAAATGGATAAATAAACGGATATTTAAAAATGTGGATATCTTCCAGTTCTGATCAGTTAAACCATTCATTTTCAGCTCATATATCTGAATGCAGATATACACATTTACACAATCTCCAGGGCTGTGAATAAAATTCACAAACAATGTTTGTAAAATCAATAAAAAAGGTGGACTTTTGCAGTCCAAAATTTTTTCGATCATGGCAAGAGTATGTCAGGTGACAGGAAAGAAGCCGATAACAGGTCACCATGTTTCCTTCTCCAACATCAAAACAAAGAGAAGATTTCTGCCTAACCTGCAGAAAAAGCGTTTTTTCCTGGCGGAAGAAGACCGCTGGATATCTTTAAAGGTATCTTCGGACGGCTTACGCACCATTAACAAAAGAGGTTTGTATGCAGTAGTTAAGGAATTGCGTGCGGCCGGGCAGGAAATCTAATTGTGCAATCCACTAATTGTATATACAATGGCAAAGAAAGGTAACAGGGTGCAGGTAATACTGGAATGTACCGAGCATAAGACCTCAGGTCAGCCGGGTACTTCCCGTTATATCAGCAACAAGAACAAAAAGAACACTCCGGAGCGTCTGGAGCTGAAAAAGTACAATCCTATTCTGCGGAAAGTGACTGTACACAAAGAAATTAAATAATTTGTTGAATTGTTTGTGTGGCTGAATGGTTGTGTAACAGCATAACTGTTCCCAACCATACAACCAGCCTAACACTAAAAACAATAACTAATGGCAAAACAAGCTAAAACCGCTATCAAGAAGGATGCGAAGGCTGCTGCTGAAGCTAAAGTGTGGACGAAAGTGATCAGAGCGGTACGTTCTCCGAAATCCGGCGCCTATACTTTTAAAGAGGCAATTATACACAAGGACAAAGTCCAGGAGTATATTAACCAAAAGTAATTCGGCTTTACCAATCATACTGCACAGAAGCTGTCCCGTATTATACGGACAGCTTTTTGTGTTTGTGGTCAGTCCATGGTTGATGGTCCATAGTCCATAGCCCGCGGACTTACCACGTAGATAATAATCGTAAATTGCAGCTCCTTTATCTTAATTTCAAGACTGAAAAAAGGAAATGTGCTATGGATCATGGACCATGGTCTATGGACTAAAACAACTACTATGAGCTTTTTCAATAAACTATTTTCCCGGGAAAAGAAGGAAAGCCTGGATCAGGGATTACAGAAAACCAAAGATAGTTTCCTCACCAAAATAGGCCGGGCCATTGCCGGTAAATCCTCTGTTGATACAGAGGTGCTGGATAACCTGGAAGAAGCCCTGGTATCTGCCGACGTAGGCGTGGATACTACCGTGCAGATCATTAACCGTATAGAACAACGTGTATCAAAAGATAAATACCTGGGAACCAGTGAATTGAACAAGATACTGCAAGAAGAAATTGCAGCCCTGCTGGTTGAAGCACCAGACAGTGGCTTCCGTGATTTTGACGTGCCGGCCGATAAAAAGCCCTACGTGATCATGGTAGTAGGGGTGAACGGAGTTGGCAAAACCACCACCATTGGGAAGCTGGCCTATAATTTTAAAAAGGCCGGTAAAACTGTACTGTTAGGCGCTGCAGATACCTTCCGTGCCGCTGCCGTGGACCAGCTCACAATCTGGAGCGACCGGGTAGGCGTACCTATTGTAAAACAGCAAATGGGCTCCGACCCCGGTGCAGTAGCCTTTGATACCGTGCAAAGCGGGGCTGCCCGTAATGTGGATGTAATTATTATTGACACCGCCGGCCGCCTGCATAATAAGGTATACCTGATGGAGGAGCTGAGCAAAATAAAGCGGGTAATGAAAAAGGTGCTGCCGGAGGCGCCGCATGAGGTGCTGCTGGTGCTGGATGGCTCTACCGGGCAAAATGCGCTGGAACAGGCCCGCCAGTTCACCGCAGCCACAGAAGTTACCGCCCTGGCTATTACCAAGCTGGATGGTACTGCAAAAGGCGGCGTAGTGCTGGCCATTGCCAACCAGTTTAAGATCCCCGTAAAATACATTGGTATTGGCGAAAAAATGGAAGATCTGCAGGTGTTTAATAAAACAGAATTTGTAGATTCACTGTTTAGCATAAACGACTGATAATAAATATATTGCAAAGCATTACATGTAATTACGGATTAATCAATTGCACCCCGGCTTGAAGCGGGGTACTCCATTGAAAGTAATGATGATGGTTTAAGTGGATGGCAGGCAATATTCGTAATTATGACAAGGGGTGTAAAATGTCCTTTCTTTTTATTACCTTTGCAACTTCCAACACACCACCCCCACTAAGGCAAGGTCACACACAGTAAGTCTGCTGTTTTTATTTGTTCGTGTCTGAATGTCTTCGTGGCGGTACTAAACCGGCAATGAAGACTAGAACATAATGAAGAATAGAACATTAAAGAAAGACAAGGTTAATATTATTACATTAGGGTGTTCAAAGAACATGGTTGATTCTGAAGTGCTTAGCGGGCAATTGCAGGCAAATGCAATTGACGTAGTGCACGAGAATGCTAAAAAAGACCATAACATAGTGGTAGTGAACACCTGTGGTTTTATTGACAAGGCCAAGGAAGAATCCATAAACACCATACTGGAACAGGTAGAGCTGAAGCAAAAGGGCCGGCTGGATAAAGTATATGTAACCGGCTGTTTAAGTGAACGCTACCGCGGCGACCTGGAAACAGAGATACCCGGGGTAGATGCCTGGTTTGGCACCATGGAGCTGCCGCTGATCCTGAAGAAATTTGACGCCGATTATAAAGCGGAGCTGCTGGGTGAGCGTTTGCTGAGCACCCCCTCGCATTACGCTTACCTGAAAATAGCAGAAGGCTGTAACCGCACCTGCTCTTTTTGCGCCATCCCTCTTATGAGGGGCACACATGTATCCAAACCTATTGAGGCCATTGTAGCAGAAGCTGAAAAGCTGGTGCGCTTTGGTGTAAAAGAGGTGATGCTGATAGCGCAGGAATTAACGTATTACGGTTTAGATCTGTATAAACAACGCCGCCTGGCCGACCTGTTAAGGGCCCTGGCCGCGGTACCGGGACTGGAATGGATACGGCTGCATTACGCTTACCCGCACAAATTCCCGATGGATGTGCTGGAGGTAATGAACGAGTTTCCCAACATTTGCAACTACCTGGATATGCCTTTACAGCACGCAGCAGACAACATGCTGAAAGCTATGAAAAGGCAGATCACACGTACAGAAATGCAGGACCTGGTGGCGGCTATCCGGGAAAAGGTGCCCGGCATTTGCCTGCGTACCACCCTTATTACCGGCTTCCCGGGCGAGACCCTGGAAGATGTGGAAGAAATGAAGCGTTTCCTGGAAGATATGCGTTTTGACCGCGTAGGTATTTTTACCTACAGTCATGAAGAAGGCACCAGCGCCTATGACCTGGAGGACAATATCCCCGCAGAAGAAAAGGAGCGGAGGGCCCAGGAAATTATGGAGCTGCAGCAGGAGATCTCTTACGAAAAGAACCAGGAAAAAATAGGCCAGGTATTTAGGGTAATAGTGGACAAGAAAGAATCCGGCCGTTACCTGGCACGCACCGAATTTGACTCCGTGGAAGTAGATAATGAAGTGATCATCAACACCAGCAAGCGCCTGAAACCGGGTGATTTTGTGCACGTAAAGATCACCAAAGCATTTGACTACGACCTGGAAGGGGAATTGGTGGAGGCGTAAGCTGAAAGCGAAAAGCAGAAAGCATAAAGCGGAATGCAGTACCGGAAAAATCCTGCTTTTAGCAGTAAATGCAGCATATCATAAGTTTAGAATCAATATTACTTGCAGTACCACGCATAAAGCGTTTAGCACTATGCGTTGAGCATGCTGCGTATTAAATAATAGCTCCGGACGGAGCTTGTTAAAGCAAATCAATGATAACATTTGAGTCACTGGGCTTACAGGAGCCCATTTTAAAAGGAATCCAGGACCTGGGATTTATTGCACCTACTCCCATACAGGAAAAAGCCATTCCTGTATTATTGACCGGCGACCGGGACTTTGTAGGACTGGCGCAAACAGGAACCGGGAAAACGGCAGCATTTGGCCTGCCCTTATTACAACAACTGGATATTAAACGCCGGCAACCACAGGGACTGATCTTATGTCCTACCCGGGAGCTGTGCCTGCAAATAACCAACGATCTGAAGAACTTCAGCAAACACCTGGGTGATCTGAGCGTAGTAGCCGTTTACGGTGGCGCCAGCATTGTACAGCAGTTACGTGAGCTGAAAAGAGGCGCGCATGTGGTAGTAGCTACCCCCGGCCGCCTGCTGGATATTATAGACCGCGGCGCGGTTAACTTTGAAAATGTACGTTATGCCGTACTGGATGAAGCAGATGAAATGCTGAACATGGGTTTCCAGGAAGACATTAACAACATTCTTTCTAAAACACCGGGCACTAAAACTACCTGGCTGTTTTCCGCCACCATGCCGCAGGAGGTTCGCCGTATTGCACAGCAATATATGAACAACCCCTTTGAGCTGACGGTAGGTAATAAGAACAGCGGTAACGTTAATATTGAGCACGAATACTATGTGGTGCGCCCGCGCGAAAAATACGCAGCGCTGAAACGCATTGTGGATTATAATCCTGAAATATTCGGTATCATCTTTACCCGTACTAAAATAGAATCACAGGAAATAGCCGAATCCCTGATCCGCGATGGTTATAATGCCGATGCCCTGCACGGTGATCTGACCCAGCAGCAAAGGGATAAGGTAATGAAACGTTTCCGCGAAAGATCCATACAGATGCTGGTAGCAACCGATGTGGCTGCCCGTGGTATTGATGTGGACAACGTTACGCACGTAATAAACTACGAGCTGCCGGATGATGTAGAGAACTACACGCACCGGAGCGGCCGTACCGCACGTGCCGGTAAATCAGGCATATCAATTGCTATTATCAGTAGCCGTGATATTGGTAAGATACGCCAGATAGAAAGGGTATTGGGAGGCAAGAAATTTGTTAAGGCAGAAGTGCCGGATGGTTTTGCCGTTTGTGAAAAACAGCTGTTTGCGTTAGTGCATAAAGTGCACAAAGTAACCGTGAATGATGAACAGATAGAACCCTACCTGGAGCGCATATACGAAGAGTTTGCGAATATGAGCAAGGAAGAGCTGATCAGGCGCTTTGCTTCCCTGGAGTTTAACGAGTTCCTGGAATACTACCAGGACGCACCGGACCTGAACGTAAAGGAAGAAAAGAGAACGTATGGCGAAAGTAGCAGCAATGGTGCTTCCTCTTCCGGTATGAGCTACCGTGGCACCGGTAAATTTACACGCCTGTTCATTAACCTGGGTTCAGTAGATGATTTTACCCGTGGGGATATGTTACGTTACCTGTGCGATACCAGCGGGGTAAGGGGCAACAAGATCGGCCGTATAGACCTGAAAGGGGTATACTCTTTCTTTGAAGTGGAGAACGATGTGGTAGAGAAGTTTCAACAAGTGTTTAAAAAAGCAGAATACAATGGCCGCAGTGTACGGATCGAAATGTCGCAGGATGGTGATAAACGCCGCAGTGGGGGTGGTGGCAGCCGCCCGCCCCGCCGTGACGGAGAGGAAGGCAGAAGGACCAGTAGTGCAGCCAAACCTGGTTTTAAACGCAGATATTAATCTAATTGCGCAATAGAAAATAAAAGTCCTTCTCCGTAAGCGGAGGAGGACTTTTTTTATTACTTTACGGGAAGCAATTCCCCGGAAAAACTGAAATCCAGCAGCCTGATGTCAAAAGAATCCAACAGCACACTACCCGCAGTAGCCCCCTTTTCCCTTTTCTCCGCAAAAGATGTGGAGCTGTTCCAGGCAGGCCTTCATGAACGCCTGTACGAAAGGTTTGGCGCACATGCCGTGGAGTATGACGGGGAAGCCGGCACTTACTTTGCCGTATGGGCTCCCAATGCAGCTTATATTTCAGTAATAGGTGAGTTCAATAACTGGGACCGCTACTCGCATACCCTGTACCCACGCTGGGACCATTCCGGCATATGGGAGGGGTTTATTCCGAAAGTAAAAAAAGGCAGCTTATATAAATACTTCATCCGCTCCCGCACAGGCGAGGAGCTGTATAAGGGCGATCCCTATGCCATTCACTGGGAGCTGCGCCCCAATACCGCATCCATTACCTGGAACCTGGATTACCAGTGGAAGGATAAACAATGGATGGAGCGCCGGCATGCGCATAACAGCCTGCAAAGCCCCTTTACCGTATATGAGGTGCACCTGGGATCCTGGCGCCGGCCAGACCCTGATAACCACGAAGTATTTTACTCTTATAAAGAAATAGCCGACCGCCTGGTGCCGTATGTAAAAGATATGGGTTTTACGCATGTGGAGCTGATGCCGGTAGGGGAGCACCCTTTTGACGGATCCTGGGGCTACCAGCAAACCGGTTATTATGCGCCCACCTCCCGTTACGGCACCCCGCAGGAGTTTATGGCCTTTGTGGATGCTTTTCATCACGCAGGCATTGGCGTAATACTGGACTGGGTGCCTTCCCACTTCCCGTATGATGCGCATGGCCTGTTCCGTTTTGACGGCTCCCATACGTATGAATATGCGGATATGCGTAAAGGGTTCCACCCGGACTGGAACAGCTATATATTCAATTATAAGCGGAATGAGGTAAGAAGCTTTTTACTGAGCAATGCCCTGTATTGGCTGGATAAGTATCATATAGACGGGCTGCGGGTAGATGCGGTAGCCTCTATGATACACCTGGACTACTCCCGCAATACCGGCGCCTGGGCGCCCAATGAGGAAGGCGGCCGGGAAAACCTGGAAGCCATTACTTTCCTGAAACATTTGAATGAAAGGATCTACTATCTGCACCCGGACACACAAACCATTGCAGAAGAATCCACCTCTTTTTACGGCGTATCCCGCCCGGTATTCTTAGGCGTATTAGGTTTTGGTATGAAGTGGATGAAGGGCTGGAAGAATGATACGCTTACCTTCTTTAAGCGCGATCCAATGCACCGCAAATGGCACCAGGACGAATTTACGTTTAGCATTGCCTATGCCTTCAGCGAAAATTTTATGCTGCCTTTGAGCCATGATGAGGTGGTGCACGGCAAATCGCCCATGATCTATAAAATGCCGGGCGTTGACTGGCAGAAATTTGCAAACCTGCGCCTGTTATACGGTTATATGTTCACCCACCCCGGCACCAAGCTGCTGTTCATGGGCGATGAGATAGGGCAAACACAGGAATGGAACTTCCGTTCAGAGCTGAATTGGCATTTACTGGATCATCCCACGCATAAAGGATTGCAGCAGTTTGTAAAAGATGTGAACCGCCTGTATACCTCGCAGCCTGCCCTGTACCGGCTGCAATTTTCCTATGATAGTTTTGAATGGGTGACCATATCAGACTATGATAACAGTGTGCTGGCCTACCTGCGTAAAGGTGAAGACCCTAAGGATACCCTGCTGATAGTATTAAACCTTACACCGGCCACGCATGAAAATTATATGATAGCCCTGCCTGCAGAAGGTACCTGGCAGGAAATACTGAACAGCGATGACCCGCGCTATCACGGCAGTGGAGTACTAAACACCTCTCCTGTAAAAACAGTGCAGCAGCATTATAACGGCAAGGATTATACGCTTACGCTGCGGGTACCGCCCCTGGGTGCAGCTGTGTTTAAAGGGGTATATTAAAAAATCCGATCCTTATATTACTACCGTTCAATAATCATTAATTATCAACTGTTAATGACTGGGATACACTATGCCCGGAAATTTTTTTCTTTCCCTTTAAACTTTCTTTAACACTTTCCATCTAAAAAAGACGTTTATAGAAATACCAACAAAACAACACAATCACTTAAAACCATTTATTTATGAAGAATCTCCGCAACCTGCGGTGGCCAGTGGTATTATTGGCCCTGGTAGCTGTGGTGGCTTATGCCTGCAAGAAAGATAACTCTACTGACCCAGGCCCTGGCCCCAACCAGCAAAAGCTGAGCATTTACATGTCTGATGATCCGGGTTTTTTTGACAATGTATTTCTTGATATCCGCAAAGTGGAAGTGCTGATAGATACCTGCACCAATGATAGTGATGATGATGACCGTAACTGGGACTGGCGCGACCGTTGCTGGTGGGATGAAGACCGCCATAACAATAAAGATAAATGCGATGTATGGGATTCCCTGGGTATTAAACCCGGCGTATACGACATCCTTTCTTTAAGGAATGGTGCGGATACGCTGCTGGCCGGCGGTATTGTTGCCAAAGGCAAGGTAAAGCAGATCCGTATTACACTGGGTAGCAATAATTCCCTGGTAAAAGACAGCGTTAAATATCCGCTGAAATCTCCCGGCGGCCAGGTGAAGATCATTATTAAACTGCGCAGCGATGACTGGGATGAAATTGCATCCGGCAACTTCCGCCTGTGGCTGGACTTTGATCTGAACCGTTCTATTGTTAAAGTATGGGATGGCAAGTTTATCCTGAAACCGGTAATCACCGTGTACACACTGAAGTTAACCGGCAGCCTGGGTGGGCAGGTAACACCAAGCGCCGCATGGCCGGTGATCACAGTATACAACAATACGGATACTGCTTTTGCGCTGCCCTGGTTTAACGGCAACTTCCTGGTACGTGGCCTGAAACCCGGCAGCTACAATCTGTTTGTAAATGCTTCCAACGGTTACAGGGATACTACCCTTACGGGTATTACGGTAGAGCGTAATAAATTAACTACTACCAGTAAGATCGTGCTGAAGAAATAATGTAAGAAGTTTTCCATCGTTCAATAATTTGTATGAGGTACGTAACAGAACTTATCTGTTGCGTGCCTCATATCTTTTTTTTAGTCTTATTTTTTATAGTATATTTATCAAATCAAATATGTTAACACCCATTTGTAACCCAATTGGTAACCCGTAAAAATCTTTTTTTTGTATGCAAAATGTTAGAAAACACGTGACGGAAGAACGCTTCTATACCGATGTGTTATACAGGCTCCTGTTCACCTTCTTTATTTTCTGTGCTTTATTTTCAGTTTGTTATTTAACGCTTTATGCATAAGGCATAAATAAAAAAAACCGGAAGGTTACAGTACCGGTAAACACATATTTACCTTTCCCGTTACCTTCCGGTCAATAAGTTTTTAGCCTTAGTTATGTTTATGAACGCTGCGTTTCCTGCTGGCGTTGGCGTCTGCGGCCATGTGCGGCTTCACCGCCTTTTTTGCCGATAGCAGCCATATGTTCCCGGTTCTGGCTTACGGCTTCTCCACCTTTACGGCCGGCAGCGCGGGCCTCTTCAGATGAAAATTCATGTGCTACGCCTTGCTGGTGTGCAGCGCGGCCGCCCATGCTGGCAATGGCCCTTTGTTTTTCCATATCCATAGCCGCAAATCCGCGTAAGGCTTTACCGGTTTTACGGTTGTCGTCTTTATTATTATTGTCGTTTTCAACTGGTGTACTGTCTTCCATTTGTGGGTGTTCACGGTTAACATTCTGCCAGTTCTCTTCCTGGGAGTGACTGCTTTGCATTGTCATAACATCAGATTTAAGTGGTTTGAAATAGGTTTCCGTTTTTTCTCTCGAAGCTATAAACGCGCGCTTACAGGGTAAGGGGGAACAAGGACTGTGCCATGCCGGGCCGTGGATGCGGATCAGGCCCATTTGCGGTAATATAATATACGGAGATGGTTTTTATAGACTTATAGCGGAAATGGTTGTCATGTATATGCCGGGTAACCGGTTCTACAGTATAAGGAAAATAGCCACACTTTAGGCGCATGGTTATACAGTTTGATATTAATTATTTTGAACAATTAAAATTTTTATTATGTGTTTGGTTGGAGGAAATAGTGAGGAGGCTGCTACACAATGGAGGGCATAAAGCGGAAAGCATAAAGCTGAAAGCATAAAGCGTAATGCCCAATGCTCAACTGAATGTAAAACGCCGAACGCCGAACGCAAACGCAGAATGTTAAATGTAAATGCTGAGTCTGAATACTGGACGCTAAAAGCTAAAAACTAAAAGCTAAACGCTAAAAGCTGAATGCGGAGTGCAGTAAAATAGCAGTACAGGCGTATGCCCGTTAACGTTAGTTACAGCTCAGTGGGCTATGGTTTATGCGTTAAGCATTCCCATAAAGAATAAAAAAGCATTTCCTGTGAAGAATAAATCAGCGGGGATCTGTATTAACCAGCAGAAGGCGGCTGATCAATAATACAGCCATCAAATCATTATTTATAAGCTGCATCTACGGTGTGAAAAAGAAAAGAAAGTAAGGAGTCCTTATTGATCAATTTGCCTTGAATGTTCACTCCGCTTAAGGCTGTTCATTTTGTTCATTGTGCTTTTTGAGCGGCTGAAAACTTTGCCTGTAGGGCGAATCAGCTTACTTTTGATTAAACTCTAAAGTTGGCATAGGTTATGAAAAGGCACTAAGATATCCATCTATTAGTGCCCTTTTTTTTACAACAAAAAGTGGCCAGGTGTTAGTGAAGTACGTATCGCTCTGTGTAAAGCTACCACACTAATACCAACAACCAGCCACCAATAACGGATCGTTAACGAATATGAACTTAATGTTAATCCCTTAGCGTATGATCAGCTCTTCAAATTTTCTTTCCAGCGCTACTTTCACTACTCCTACTGCAAAATTGCGCGCGTTCAGCTTAAACACTTTTCCATCCACCACATACTCGGTAGCCTTAAACGGCAGGCCGTGTATCAGCACCCGGTGTTTTTTATAACCGGCTTCATACTGGCCAAAGAATTTTTTCTTTAAACGGAACTGCTGTTTATCAGATACCTGCTTAAAGCTAATGGTATTAGACTGGCCATTCTTGTAACCATAGTGGTCGCCGGCATCTTCATACAGGGTGCTGCGTGTAGGCTGCTCGCTGTAATACACATTCAGGATCATTTCATCTATCAGCTTCTCATCCACATACTGTATGTTAGGATAATTAGGCACCACGGCGCCGGCTTTTATAAACAGAGGCATTTCTTCCAGCGGGGTAGCTATTGTTATGGTTTGCCCGCCTTCATACAGCTTATCGTTAAAGAAGTAATACCACTGGCCTGCAGGCAGGTATATTTCTTTTTCCTTCATGCCTGCTGCTTCCACGTGGCTGATCAGCAGCGCATCGCCCAGCATAAACTCGTGGGAGCGGTTATACGTGTGCTCATCGTTCTGGGCCACAAAGGCCAGGGGGCGCAGCATCGGCGTACCGTAGTGGCTGTACTGCCAAAAGGTGGTGTACAGGTAGGGCAGCAGGCGGTAGCGCATTTGTATAAAGCGCTTAACTATAAATTCATACTTGCTGCCAAAGCTCCAGGGCTCCTGGTTAAAGCCGGTTTCGTTACTGGCAGAGTGGGTGCGCATTAAGGGGTGAAAGGTGGCCAGCTGTATCCAGCGGGTATACAGCTCTCCGTCCGGTTCGCCGATAAAACCGCCAATATCGCTGCCGGCAAAGGAAATACCGGATACGGATAAGCGCTGGCACTGTACGCTGGCCAGCCACAGGTGATCCCATTCTGATACGTTATCGCCCGTCCATACAGAGGCCCAGCGCTGTGCGCCGGCATAACAGGAGCGGGTGATCACAAAAGGCCGGTTGGGCATCAGGTACTTCTTTAAACCTGCTGCGGTGGCCTTGCTCATCAGGTGGCCATATATATTATGCGCCTTACGGTGGCTCACATCCTCGCCGTCATAGTCATGGCGCACATCTTCCGGGAAGCTGCCCATTTCAAATACGGCAGGTTCGTTCATATCATTCCACACCCCGCGTACGCCGGTATCCAGCAGGTCTTTGAACAGGCTGCTCCACCAGTCGCGCACCTTGGGATCCGTATAATCCGGGAACACACATTTGCCGGGCCATACATCTCCTTCCATAAAAGCGCCGTCGGCACGTTTACAGAAGTAGTCTTTTTCCATACCCTCCTTATAAATATCATAATCCGGGTCGGCCTTAATACCGGGGTCAATGATCACCACTACCTTAAAACCTTCTGCGGCCAGGTCTTTTATCAAACCGGCAGGGTCAGGGAAGTATTCCTTGCTCCAGGTAAAGCAGCGGAAACCTTCCATATAGTCAATATCCAGGTGAATAACATCGCAGGGGATCTGGCGTTTGCGGAACTCTGCGGCTATTTCGCGTACGCGTTTTTCAGGGAAATAGCTCCAGCGGCATTGCTGGTAGCCTAAAGCCCACAGGGGCGGCAGCTCGGCTGTACCGGTTATTTTGGTATAGGCTTCTGCTACCTGTAACAGGGCAGGACCGTAAATGAAATAATAGTTCATTTCCCCGCCGCGGGCCCAAAAGCTGCACACATCCTCCCGCTCATGGCCAAAGTCAAACAGGGTGCGGAAGGTATTGTCAAAGAAAATACCGTATCCTATACCATGGTGCAGGCCGTAATAAAAGGGAATGTTACGGTACAGGGGATCGGTATCTTTCTGAAAGCCGTAGGCATCCGTACCATAGTTTTCCAGGCGTTTGCCACGCAGGTTCAGGTCAGTAGGCTTATCGCCCAGGCCAAAAAAGCATTCGCCTTCCTGTACCTGTTTGCTGCAGTACACTATTTTGCCGCCTTTTTGCAGGTAGTGCTGCCAGTGAAAGCCCATTTCGTCCTGGTTAATAATGCGGCCTTCCGTATCTGTAATGGTAAGGCGCAGGTTATCGCGCGCTATCCAGATGCGGATCATATCCGTATATATTTCAAATACCTCCTCAAATTCACGTATCCCAAAATTTACGGGCGATTCTTCCAGCCGTTCGCTGGTTGCGTAAGAGAAGTCGCGTTGAAATTTACCATCTGCCGCGTAGCGGAACCGCACAATCTTGTCTGAAATGATCCTTACCTCCAGTATAGTCTCCGATGTATAGAAATAGAAGTAGTTGCCTTCTTTTTGCCATTTCCTGATATTGTCAGGGTAGTGTTTTACAGAATACTTACTCGACGAGCTTGTTACTTGCATAGTTTGCGTTTAAAAATCCAATCCTTCCTCTTTAGATCCAACCACTCATCTAAATTAAAAAAAAATCATGTGAAGATTATTTTTTCCGCGGTTGAGGTGGTTAATCCATCGTTCACCTGTTAAAATGATGTATTGGCTAAATCGGTCACGAAAAATATTAAATACTTGGTAAATTCAATTTATCGAACGTACTTTTTGCTTTAACCTATTTGTTCCTTTAGAGTGCACTTGTTCCAGGTGCACTTTTTTCATGGTTTAAACTTAGTAATGAATCCCGAAGAATGTATAATACTTGTGTTGTATTATTATTTGTTATACAGTGTTTGTGCGTACTCTGCAGTAATGTTTTTTATTCTTTCATCAAGCTGTGCAATGCGGCCATCGCTCCCGGCCAGGAATACAGCGTTCCCTTTTTTAGCAGCCTGTACTACATGAAAGCCTTCTTTGCTGATGGGCTGCCAGTGCTGGCCGCCATCAAAAGAAATATCTGTTCCTGAAGTACCGGTGGCAATGGCGGTTTGGGCATTTATATAAATAACAGAAGAGCGGAAGCCCTGCGGTGGTACTGCAGGCTGCGTCCAGGTTTTACCGCCATCTGTTGTTAGCAGGCAGTTGTGTTCGCGCAGAGTATCATTGCGGTAATCGCCCCCCACTACAATAGCCTGCTGCGCACTCCGGACGGCTATGGAAAAGGCGCCCTGTGTGGCAGCGCCCTGTATAATGGGTAAGGGGCTGGCCTTCCACCGTCCTTTCTGTAAACGGATGCTGCGGGCTGTGCTGCCCCCGGTTATAAACCAGGCCTGCTGCCCCGGCAGGGTTTGCAGGTTGCCGGCGCTGGCTGCAAAAATAGCTTCGCCCGGTAATGCAGCAGGGCGCTGTTTTAGCGGCAGGGTATCCCAATGTTTTCCCCCATCCTGTGTGCGCAGCATCATAAAGTGATCCTGCAAGGGATCGCCAATGGCTATGCCTTCCCGGTTATTCCAGAATTCCATATCGTCAAAGAAAATACCTTTGGTATCATTATAATATACCCGCTGCCAGGTAGCACCCCCATCCTGTGTGCGGTAGATATGCGCCGGCTCACCGGCATTTACCACTACAGCTTCTTTCTCATTAAAGGCATTAATAGCGCGCCAGTCGCAGCTGTCGCAACCGCTTACGCGGGTCCATTGCCATTCTTTACCACCATTGGTGCTTTTACCTACCATACCGCCGGTACCGGATGCCCATAGTAAACTATCCGTTAGCACACACAGGCCCCGGATACTTTTAAGCGGGCCATGGGTCAGGGGTTGCAGGGGATTTTTTTGCTGGCCCCTGGCCGCTAAAACAGTGCAGCAGCACCATAAGCATATATAGCAGAATATCTTTGACATTTATTTACAATACCTTAGTGAGCAAGAAAATTACAAAATCATTCAAAAGTGTGATGCAGATTTATATATTTGCAAACAACTAACCTGCATCAGTGCGCTATTTACCATCCCAGATAAAAAAGAAACTGCAGTTACTTGCCTTATTTGTTTTTGTAATGAAAACTCTGTTTGCGCAGGAGGGGAGGTATATATTTGATGCCTACAGCGTAAATGAAGGCCTTTCTCAAAGTTATGTAAGCGATATTATACAAGATAACCAGGGGTTTATGTGGATTGCCAACCGTGATGGGGTGAACCGCTTTGATGGTTATGTGTTTAATGAATACCGTTACAAAACAAGCGAGCAGAACAAGGCAGGGGAGGGCAAGGGCAACCTGGTGGCCAGCAGCTCCAGCGGGGTACGTGCAGTCATTAACCGGTTTGATCTGAAGGGTTACAAAGGATACGGTTTTTATAAGAACAGCCGGGGGCAGCTGCTGCTGGCGCATAATAACGGCATTAGCTTATACGATCCTTACCGCAACACCTTTCAGCAGGTAATGGAAGATACCAGCTATGTGAATGAGCAGGAACGCGACCGTTCCGTGAAATTCAAGATCCTGGGGGAGGATACCACCACACACCAGCTATGGGTGTGGCGCCCGCTGAAAGGGGTATATGTGCTGGATAGCCGCTCTTACACCATCAAACGCATTATCCTGTACCCGCCGCAATTTGCAAAACGGGGACTGGCACCCACTGACCTGTTAATGGATGGCCACCTGATATGGATGAACTTTGAACCGGGTGAGCTGATGTCCTTAAACACGCGCGATCTGCGCCTCTCCACCTACTGCCTGCCGGGTATAGGCCAAACACCGGTGCTGCGTAACCTGAATGCTGATTCCATGATCATTGCCAGCCCCGGCCATATTGTGATGTTCAATAAAAAGCAGCACAAGTACACCGACCTGTTAATCAATGAGTACGATGATAAAGGCGTGCAGTTTGAGCCGGTGGTTATGGAGCTGGACCATAATGGTAATGTATGGATAGGCGGCAGTGATGGCGTATTGATATACACCATCCGCCGCAATGAGGTGATACAGCATATTACCACCTTTAACACCTTTGAAACCCGCTCTCTGAACAGTGTGCGCTACCTGTATCGCGATGCGGCCGATAATATGTGGGTAGGCACCAATGGGGACGGCATAAAAAAATACTCCCCGCATAAAAAGGTATTTAACCTTTACCGCTCTCCTTTTATATCGCATAACATGGTGCGGTCTATTTACAAGCATGACGATGGCAAGCTATACATAGGCTTGTGGCGCGACGGGCTGGATATTTACGAGGAAGGCGGCCGTTTTATAGAACGCATTTCCAATACAGAGGGCCATACAGTGTTCCCGGCCAATACCGTGAATGCTATTTGCAGAGAAAACTATAAATACCTGTGGATCCATTTTGAGGGCCGCTACCTGGGGCTGCTGAATGTGCAAAACAAAAAGTTTGAGAACCTGACTCCCGTGGTAGATTCACTGGGCCTGCCCCCGCAGGAGGAGAACTATACGCCCTTTATGTTCCGCCGGGTGAATGGCGAAGTGTATTTCCCTTACGGGGAATACCTGTTATCCATTAGCCCGGATGAGCGGGGGAATAATAAATACCACGCCTCGCTGGTGCACCAGTTCCCGAATGAGATCCTGAACTGTTATTTTGAAGATTACCTGGGTAACCAATACATTGGTACACAGGCTAATCTGTATGTTAAAGATGTAGGTAATACCCACTGGCGCATAGTACCATTACCTACCGGCACTATTGTAAAAGGGATTAACAAAAATGCACATAAACAGCTGCTGGTAGCCACCAGCCGTGGTTTGTTCATACTGGATGCCAATTACCAGCAGGTGCAGCATTACAACAGCTATGATTTCCCGGTGCTGGTGAATGATTTCTTTTACGGGGTGCTGTTAGATGACCGGGACCGTATATGGGTAAGCCATAACAAAGGTTTATCGCAGATAAACCCGGTGACCAATGAGATCACCACCTTTAATCATGAAGATGGGCTGCAATCCAATGAGTTTAATACCGGCGCCTATTTTAAATCTGTTGACGGCGAGCTGTTCTTTGGCGGCATACGCGGGGTGAACGGGTTTTACCCGCGCAATTTCCGCCCCAACCCCTTTGTACCTAAAGTAGTTATTAAACGTATGGAGGTGCTGGACCGGCCTTATGAATCAGACACAGCCATTTCCCTGCTGCACCATATTGAGCTGCCCTATAACCAGAACACCATTGCCATAGAATTTGTACCGCTGGAATATACCAACCCTTTGAAGAACAAGGTGCAGTATAAGCTGGAAGGGGCGGATGAAGAGTGGGTATCGGCCGGTACGTTCCGTATGGCCAGGTATACCAACCTGCGCCCGGGCACCTATACTTTTAATGTTAGGGCTTCTAACAATGACGATATCTGGAATACCGCGCCTACCACGCTGGAAATAGTGATACGCATACCTTTCTGGCAATCTTTGTGGTTCAGATTTTTATTGTTATTACTATTGTTAGGCATTGCTTATTATTTTTCTACTTTGTATCTTGATTATAAAATACGTCATGAAAAACTGAAGCTGGAAAAAGAGCAGGCTGTAGACCAGGAGCGGGCGCGCATTTCAAGCGATATGCATGACGATCTTGGCTCCGGACTATCCACGATACGCCTGTTAAGTGAAATTGCCAAACGGAAGATACAAGACCCTGCGCAAACTAATGAGATAGAGCGGATTTCGGACGCAGCCGGTGAGATGATAGATAAGATGAGCGAGATCATCTGGGCTATGAACTCATCCAATGATTCCCTCGAAAACCTGATCGCCTACATGCGCAGCTTTGCGGCAGATTTCCTGGAGCACGCACACATTACGCAGCAGTTTTACATACCGGAAAGCATACCCAATATTAAGCTCAGCGGCGGCACGCGCCGTAATATTTATTTAGCGGTAAAAGAATCGTTGCACAACGTAGTAAAACACGCCAAGGCAACAGAAGTGATCATAGAAATTGAGATGCAGCAACACATGACCATATTGATAAAAGATAACGGAAAAGGATTTGACCAGGAAAAAGTACGGTTATTCGGTAATGGATTAAAAAATATCCAGAAACGCATGCAGTCTGTAGGCGGCCATGCAGATATAACCTCCAACAATGGAACCATAGTTTTTCTCGATATCCCGTTAAATTGATCTACCTTTGGTATCACATTTTCGTGTTAAGTAATTGCATCGTATTCGCTAAGTAAAACTCAATAACTGTGTACTCAAAAAAGAAATCCCAGGACAGCATGGACATCATTTCGGTAGCTATTGTGGAGGATAATCATGATATCCGTACTGCTATGGAGTTACTGATTAACGGTTCTGATGGTTATGCCTGCGTAGGTACCTTTAATAACGGAGAAACGGCTGTGGAGCAAATCCCTAACCTGCTGCCCAACGTAGCGCTGATGGATTTTAACCTGCCTGGCGGTATGAATGGGATTGAGTGCATAGCGCGTTTGAAAGCGGAGCATCCTGATATGCAGTTTATGATGCTGACGGTGTACGAAGATGACGATAAAATATTCCAGGCCCTGGAAGCAGGCGCCAGTGGTTATATCCTCAAAAAAACCTCACCTGGCGAGCTGCTGGAAGCTATCCGCGATGTACATGAAGGCGGTTCTCCCATGAGCTCACAAATAGCCCGGCGTGTAGTAGCCTATTTCCAGAAGCAGGCCAAACCCAACCCTGCGCTGGAAGCATTAACCTCCCGGGAAAAAGAGATCCTGGATCAGCTCTCCAAAGGTTTCCTGTACAAGGAAATAGCCAGCAATCTGTATATCAGTATTGAAACGGTAAGAAGGCACGTGCATAACATTTATGAGAAGCTGCACGTAAGAAGCCGTACGGATGCGGTGAACAAGTATTACAACAGATAATTACGGAATTCTGCTGAACGCTGAAGGCGGAACGCTTAACGCTGATTATGTTATGTTTGAGCACGGACATACTGGCGGCTGCATTAGCGTTCGGCGTTAAGCACTCAGCGTTTTGCATTTACTCCCTCCCTAAAAAAGTGTTGCGGAAAGACAGGAGTTAGTCCGACTGAACCCCCGGCTTTCCGCCCCAGCTCGTTTAAGATTGGATAGCTTGACGCTGCTACTTTCTTCTCACCCGCACGCGCTCCATTCTTTGCAGCTTCTGGTTTACCAGATGCGCCAACAAAACCATGGAAGCAATAAGCAGACACGCCAATTTGAATAGTAGACCGGTTTTCATAGGTATAGGGTTTAAAGAAGTTATGGTTTTTTGACCGTGCGCTAATTAATGGGTTAGCAGCCAGTCAGTTACTCTCTCGATTTTAATAATGATGGTTGGCTAATTAGATTTAGCACACGCGCTAAAAAAAATTCACAATAGACTTACCGCATCATTTGCCAGGAATCAAATTTTCGAAGCAATTTTGTGAAGGTATCTCCCAAACGAGTCATGGAACGTTGTTCCCGATTCACCAGGAACGTTACTAATAGTGCCACAGACAGCACTACCATTAGCAGCATTAGGCATAGCGTTTTCATAGATTAGGACGTTTGTTTTGTACTTGTGAACCTACGACTGTAAATATAATTTAAATTCTCATATAAAGTATAGTTTGCATAAAAAAAAATTTAGGTACCAAAAGAAATCCACGGTGAATAACTTTATACTTGGGATGATAGCCTGAATCCTTTATTTTTGCCAGTAACCGGGTTTTGCTAAAAGATTTAGTAACGTTGCGGCAACCTTACGTAGAAAATGTTTTAATATATATATGGCAGTTACAGACAAATCGGAAAAGGACAATAAAGATCTTTTTGCGGCCTATACAGAAGACTCTATCCGTTCGCTGGATTGGCGGGAGCACCTTCGCCTGGGGCCGGGTATGTATATTGGTAAACTGGGGGATGGCACCAGTATGGACGACGGTATTTACATCCTTATTAAAGAGGTGGTAGATAACTGTATTGACGAACATACCATGGGCTTTGGCAAGCAGGTAGACATTAAGGTATCTGAGCACAGCGTAACTGTGCGCGACTATGGCCGCGGCATACCGCTGGGTAAAGTGGTGGATGTAGTGAGCAAGATCAATACCGGCGCCAAGTACGACAGTAAAGCTTTCCAGAAGTCGGTAGGTTTGAACGGGGTGGGTACCAAAGCGGTGAATGCCCTGAGCAGCTACTTTAAAGTAACTGCTATACGCGACGGCCGCATGAAAGTAGCGGAGTTTGAACGCGGCGTGCTTACCAAAGAGCATAAAGAAGCCCCTACCAATGAAAGCAATGGTACGCTGGTAACCTTTACCCCGGATGATACGGTTTTTAAGAACTATCATTATATACCGGAGTTCCTGGAAAACCAGATCTGGAACTACTGCTTTCTGAACGCAGGGCTCACTATCAGCTTCAACGGGCAGAAATACATTTCTAAAAACGGTTTGCTGGATCTGCTGCAGCGTAAAACCAATGCGGACGATCTGCGTTATCCCATCATTCACCTGAAGGGGGAGGATATAGAAATAGCCTTAACACATGAAAACCAGTATGGTGAGGAATATTATTCCTTTGTGAACGGGCAGCACACCACCCAGGGGGGTACGCACCTGGCAGCCTTCCGGGAAGCCTTTGTAAAAACCGTACGTGATTTTTATAAAAAGGATTATGACGCTACGGATATACGCGCCTCTATTTGCGCCGCTATATCTGTAAGGGTGCAGGAGCCGGTATTTGAATCACAAACAAAAACCAAGCTGGGCTCTTTGACCGTATTTGAGAATGGCCCTTCTATGAAGGCATTTGTACTGGACTTTTTAAGTAAACACCTGGATGATTACCTGCACCGTAACCCAACGGTAGCAGAGGCCATGAAAAAACGTATTGAGCAAAGCGAGCGGGAACGTAAGGAGCTGGCCGGTATTAAAAAGCTGGCTAATGAACGGGCTAAAAAAGCCAACCTGCACAACCGTAAGCTGCGCGATTGCCGTTTTCACCTGAATGATGAGCTGACCGGTAAGGAAAAAATTGAGCAGGAAGCCCGGCGCCTGGATACGATCATCTTTATAACGGAAGGTGATTCCGCCAGTGGCTCCATTACCAAATCCCGCAACGTGGAAACACAGGCGGTATTCAGCCTGCGTGGTAAACCGCTGAACAGCTTTGGCCTTACCAAAAAGATCGTGTACGAGAATGAAGAGTTTAACCTGCTGCAGCATGCGCTGAATATTGAGGAAGGGCTGGAAGGCCTGCGATATAACAAAATTGTGGTAGCTACCGATGCTGATGTGGATGGTATGCACATCCGCTTACTGCTGCTTACTTTCTTTTTGCAGTTCTTCCCTGACCTGGTGAAGAACGGGCACGTATATATCCTGGACACACCGTTGTTCCGTGTGCGGAATAAACAGGAAACCATTTACTGTTACAGCGAGGAAGAAAAACAAAAGGCGGTGAAAAAGCTGGGCAGCAAACCGGAGATCACCCGCTTTAAAGGATTGGGTGAGATATCACCGCAGGAGTTTGGCCGTTTCATTGGGGAAGATATGAAGGTGGAACCGATCATCTTATCCAAAGACGTGCACATTCAAAAGCTGCTGGAATATTACATGGGTAAGAATACACAAACGCGGCAGGAGTTTATTATCAGCAATTTGAGGTACGAGAAAGATCTCGTTGCCGAGTAATTAATAATGAAGAATGAACCTTGATTATTAATTCTTAAACAAATTTTTAATTAATGTTATTACATATCGTATTCGGACAGGCCTCCAAACCGGTGCTGGCAGCCGCTTTTGAACTGGACGAAAAATTAAGCGGGGAAATACTTTGTTTTGAGGATGACCTTTCTGTAGGCCCTTTATTTATACTGGATACTAAAGATGGGCAGTCGAACCGCCGCCAATGGTGGCAACAGCTGGCCGGCTTACAACCACAGCCGGTAGCTGCCGCTGCGGAGGAAACAGCGCCGCCCGCAGAAGAAGAGCCCTGGGCAGATGCTGAACTGGCGAAACAGTTAAAAGCCCTTTTAAAAGCAGAACCGGAGCAGGAAGTATGGATATGGGCAGGGCAAAATGCCCGCGATGTATGTGGGTATTACTGGCTGGTAAGTCAGCTGTATGATTTTGCAGGCCGTATACACATCATTTACCTGAACAACCTGCCTTTCCTGAATGAGAAGAATGCAGTGTTTTATCCTACCCACCTGCACCAGATATTACCCAAAGAATTCCTGAAAGCTAAAAAGCTGGCCCGCCCGGTATCCCTGGCGGAGTTTGAGCTGGATGGCGATGAATGGCACCGTTTAATGAACGAGAATGCCGGCATACGCCTGCTGGAAGGGGGCAAAAAAATAAAAGGGGAACCTGCTGTGCACTATGATAAAGAGCTGCTGCAGCAAAGCACTAAAGAATTTCAGAAAGCCGCCAAGGTAGTAGGACAGGTAACCGGTAAATTAAAATACCCGGTGCTGGATCAGTATCTTGCCTGGCGCCTGAAAGAGCTGATAAAAGAAGGGCAGCTGGAAAGCAGGGGAGAGCTGAAGACGATGAAGGATTTTGAAGTGAAATTGCCGGGTGGCGGGGAAGAAGCGCCTGCAGAACCAGCGGAACCGGCAGCAGAATAAATAATATACTTATGGTAACGGTAACACCTTTGGAATTATTAGGGCAGGATGAGCGGGGCGCCAATTACATCTGGAGCGCTGACCGTACCGGTGATTTTATGATGTGCTTCCGCAAAGCCGGCAGCAGCAGCGGCCAGCATTACCATGAAGGAAAAAGCGCTTACAAGAACCCGGAGATACTTTTTGTAATGACGGGGCAGGCGGAGCTGCACTGGTGCCCGCTGGGTGAAAAGGAAATACGCGTAACGCCCATCACAGCGCCGGCAAGGGTGGAAGTAGCCATAAACATCTGGCACCAGCTGGTAGCGGTTACGGATTGTGCGTTAATAGAAATGAACTCCATTGCCGATGTACAGCAGGATTCCGTAAGGATCTGGCGGGAGGAATTTGAGAGAATGATAAATGTAAAATAATAAATGTAAAATGTAAAAGGATAAAGAAATACTTCATCTAAAATTGTTACCCAATGAATGAAATTAGAAAGTATAATCTGGAAGGAAGATTAATTGATTTTGCCGTAAGAGTATTAGAGCTAGTGGAACTATTACCCAATAATAGAGGGGGTATTCATCTCGCAAATCAATTAGTAAGAAGTGGCACTGCACCTGCACTAATATATGGTGAGGCACAAGCAGCAGAATCAAAGAATGATTTTATTCATAAAATGAAGATTGCATTAAAAGAATTGAGAGAGTCTCAGATAAATATGAAGATAATAGAGAAAAGAAAAATGTTGGATCATTCTAAAGAATCCGCTGTTTTAGCAGAATGTACACAATTAGTGGCAATTTTAATGCAAGTGTTGAAACAGCAAAAAGAAATAATATAAAATGTAAATGAAACGTGTAAAAGGAAGATATATACATTTCAATGAAGTGCATCTTCCGACTTTTACATTTAATATTTATCATTTTACATTTTACATTCAAAATTGACATATGGACGATCAAAATACTAATCTGCCAAACGAAGAAGAATCCCTCCACAACATCATTCACGTAGGTGGGATGTATCAAAACTGGTTCCTGGACTACGCTTCCTATGTAATACTGGAGCGTGCGGTACCCAGTGTGGAAGACGGGTTAAAACCGGTACAGCGCCGCATTCTGCACG
>NZ_JAGXJN010000357.1 GCF_019091455.1 Chitinophaga sp. GbtcB8 | reverse complement strand
ATTATGTGCTTGGAGTAACAGGCCGTTGGTCCGCCCTATCTGCCCAACCATTTCCTTTTGCCCACTCGATTTTATAAACTTTTAACAATGCGATACTTACTCCATTTATATGGTTACTTTTCATTCTGTCGGCAAGTGTAAATTGCTGATTTCCTATTTGCCCCCATAAACCTAAATTGTTTTCGAACTGTTTTATTTTTGCTTGTACTTCTTTTGAATAGGTTGTATTATTATTTTGGC
>NZ_JAGXJN010000356.1 GCF_019091455.1 Chitinophaga sp. GbtcB8 | reverse complement strand
AGGCCAGGTATTGCCGGTATGAATGTGGATCCGTTACAGGTGGCGCAGAATCATCACTTAATTCACAATGCACCAGTAAAGGCAAATAACTTTCGGCAATAAGAGGCATTATCTTTTCCAGGTCAGCGGCCGTAACATGGGGAAAATCACCAATACCGGAATGCGTGAGGAAGGCTTTAAAACCCAACACGCTTTTGTCATTAAAACCGGGGATCTCCTTTCCATTACCCGGCACTACCC
>NZ_JAGXJN010000355.1 GCF_019091455.1 Chitinophaga sp. GbtcB8 | reverse complement strand
TGTCCTTCCCATAGCTAGCGTGGGCAACGATACACCAATTTGCACCAGCTCCGGGGTAGCCACGTTGAGTGGCGGCCTTACTACAGATGCGGATGGGAGTATTGTAAGGTATGTATGGAAAATAATTTCCGGCCCGGCTGCCGGTACCATTGCTACTCCATTGGGTTCCAGCTCCTCTACCACTGTGTCGGGGCTTACAACGGCAGGTGTATATAAATATCAATTGAATGGTGTGGTCAA
>NZ_JAGXJN010000354.1 GCF_019091455.1 Chitinophaga sp. GbtcB8 | reverse complement strand
CAAAGAGGTCTTTGATCTGTATAGAATGGTACTTGCCAAGCATCTGATTTGGTATTAGGAGGATTTAGAAAGACATGGACCATGGTTTAGTTGTTTGGAGAGGAAGATGGTGGATGAATAATTTTCTGTTTCTGAGTGCTGGTATTGGTGGGGCTAGTAGCAGCAAGGATATTTCTTTCATTTTGTTGAAGAAAGAAGATAGAAAAAAAAGAGAAATTGATCATTAATTTGTAAAGTTTA
>NZ_JAGXJN010000353.1 GCF_019091455.1 Chitinophaga sp. GbtcB8 | reverse complement strand
CTACAGAGGGCCATCTTTTTGCCGGGTTATGAAAGCCCCACCAGGCGGCTGTTAAAACGGTAATGCCCAGTACCACCCAGGTAAAAAGGCCGCCCAGCAGGTGTATGAAAGAGGGTTGTTTGTGCGTGTCCTGCTGCAGCACCTGCCGGTTCCACAGGCAGGTGAGGTAACTTTGCGCTAGGGCTTTAATAGTGTGCAGCTGTATATAGCCTTCCAGCTGCCGGCCGCCGGCATAAATAA
>NZ_JAGXJN010000352.1 GCF_019091455.1 Chitinophaga sp. GbtcB8 | reverse complement strand
CCCGCTTTTAAATGTGGGAACTGCAAAACAACTGGTTCAACACCTTAAGGAAAAGTTAAATTTCGGAAGAACTTGTACTGTAGCACGTTTCCAGCCAACGGATTTCAGTTTTTATCTTTTTCCTTTCTGCTTTTTTCCTTATTTTAGCCCTTCATATTTTAAACTATAGTAACAACGGAGTACAAAAATCCATTTAACAACATGCATAATGTTCACCAAACTGTGAAAAACGGATGCTTA
>NZ_JAGXJN010000351.1 GCF_019091455.1 Chitinophaga sp. GbtcB8 | reverse complement strand
TTGTTTAGGCTTCAGCTTCTGACTTGCAAGTTCCGCTATTTCATTGATCCTTTTTTGCCTTGTTTCTGGCCGTTTGGCAAGTACCAGCCATTGTAAGATGCTTTTTTTGACAGTTCTGCTTAAGCTCATAAAATAGTCCTTTGATCCTGACTTGCTTTTAAATCCGCTGGCCAGGTCTTTCGGTATTTTAAATTTTTCAACATCGTCTAAAATTATCCATGCACCATTATTCTTTGGGGT
>NZ_JAGXJN010000350.1 GCF_019091455.1 Chitinophaga sp. GbtcB8 | reverse complement strand
TACTTTTACAGCAAAGAACACAAATTAAACCCCCAAACCAGGAACCCAACTTTTTTAATCATTCAAAGAAGCTGCCCCTGGTAGCAGCCCTAGCCACCTTTTCGCTAACCCGTGTAACAGCAGCCGCCAGCGAGGAGCTGATCCGGGTATTGAACCTCACATTTCCGGATGCCAGGTATGTGAGATAGACGGAGGACCGTGAATATAATGTGGTTTTCTTCACACTGTATGCAAAACAGAG
>NZ_JAGXJN010000349.1 GCF_019091455.1 Chitinophaga sp. GbtcB8 | reverse complement strand
AATCAATTACGTTTCGGGCTAAGGAACGTTTTGATCCATTCGTAATTCGTAATTGACCATTCGTTATTATTTATTCTTGGCCAGGTCCTTTAACCTTCCTCTCACTGCGCCCAGCCAAGCCTGCCGTGCAGCAGGGTCGGCCAGTGCAGCCTCCAGTTACTTGTTTGTATTCAGGTGTTTCATAATCTAGAGGAACTGTACTTTTTCAGAATACAGATCACTCAGGAAAGCGCTTTGGCCG
>NZ_JAGXJN010000348.1 GCF_019091455.1 Chitinophaga sp. GbtcB8 | reverse complement strand
ATACTATGGCGCGTTCCTGGTTAGGGAAGATCTTTGAAATCAACACCCAGATAACCGCGCCCTGTGAAAAGCCAAAAAGGGCAATGTAGATGAGCAGGTAGGACACCACTGCAATGCCGCCGGTAGGCCGGTAAAAGGAAATGGCTACCAGCCCCAGGGGGGAAATCACCCCCACAGTGCCAATAAGCATGGGCTGCCTGCGGCCTAGGCGGTCAAAAAAACGTATAGCGGTAAACGTGAA
>NZ_JAGXJN010000035.1:67441-101841 GCF_019091455.1 Chitinophaga sp. GbtcB8 | reverse complement strand
ATCCGTATCGAAACTGGTGGTGGCTTATGCAAAGAGGGGATAGACAACATGTAGGCCGGAGCTAAAGCCAATGAAGCCTCCGATAAGGTGCTGCGTGAAAAGGTTGAGAAGATCAACCAGGCCGATAGCTTAGTATTCCAGACAGAAAAACAGCTGAAGGAATATGGTGATAAGCTGCCGGCTGACAAAAAAACTACTATCGAAACAGCTTTGAATAAGCTGAGAGAAGCGCAGAAAAGTCAGGATATAGCACAGATCGATGCCGGTGTGGCAGAGCTGAATGCCGCCTGGACCGCTGCTTCTGAAGAAATGTACAAAGCTACGCAGGGTGCACAGGCCAATGGTGGCGCTGAAGAACCTCAACCGCAGGCCCAGGATAATGCCAGTGGCCAGGGTGGCGTAACTGATGCAGAGTTTGAAGAAGTGAAATAGAAGCTAAACGCTGAAAGTATAAAGCAGAAAGCCGATCGTTGCAATTTTGTGACGGTCGGCTTTTTTTTAAGGTTAAAGCCGAAAGCAAAAAGCATAAAGCTGATTGTCGCGATTTTTAATATTTAGTTTTAGGCTGACTTCCATATAGTTATGCAATAATCGCAATACCCGGCGTTCGATATTCCTCCGGCTTTCTGCTTTTTGCTTAATTTTAGGTTCCATGCAACTCAAGTTATATCCTTTTGAACTCAAATTCCGGCACACCTTTACCATTTCCCGTAAGTCAAAAGACGTGCAGCCATTACTGGTAGTGGAGCTGTTGCAGGATGGTTACAGCGGCCTGGGTGAAACGGCAGATAACAGCTACTATCATATAACGGTGCCCATGCTTATGGATTCCATTAATGCGCACCGCAGCCTCATTGAAGCCCATCAGCTGGATACCCCGGAAGCCTTCTGGGAGCAGCTGTATCCCCTGTTTAAGGATAATATGTTTGCCCTTTGCGCCCTGGACCTTGCTGCGCACGACCTGTACGCCAAAAAGCTGGGCAAAAAATTATATGAAGTATGGGGGCTGGATATTTCTCATAATCCGCTTACAGACTACACCATTGGTATAGACACGGTAGAGAACATGGTGCGCAAGCTGCAGGAATTTCCCTGGCCTATCTATAAAATAAAGCTGGGTACCCCGGATGATATTACCATCATTAAAGAGCTCCGTAAACATACAGATGCAATTTTCCGTGTAGATGCCAACTGCGCCTGGGGCGTGGCGGAAACCTTACGGAATGCCGCCGCCTTTAAAGAGCTGGGAGTAGAGTTTATTGAACAACCAATGCCCGCCGCAGACTGGGAGGGTATGAAAGAAGTATTTGCCCAATCAGCCCTGCCTATTATTGCTGATGAAAGCTGTATTGTAGAAACCGACGTAGCCAAATGCCATGGCCACTTTCACGGTATTAATATTAAGCTTACCAAGTGCGGGGGTATTACACCGGCCCGCCGCATGATAGCGGAAGCCAAGCGTGTAGGCATGCAGGTGATGACAGGCAGTATGAATGAAAGTACAGTTGGCACATCTGCCGTTGCCCACCTTTTGCCCTACCTGGATTATGTGGATATGGACGGCCCGCTGTTACTTGCTGCTGACACTGCTACCGGTGTGCAGATCATAGACGGCCGTATTATTTACGCCGACCGTCCTGGTACAGGCGCGCTTTTAATTAATAATGAATAATCAATAGATTATTGCGTATAAGAAAGCCCTGATTGGTTATCCAGTCAGGGCTTTTTGTTGATATTAATATGATGTAGTAAGTACTATTCTTCCACTACTTTCAGCTGCTCTGCCAGGAATACTTCATGTTTTATCTGTCCTGTAGCGGTGATCATTTTGCCCAATAAAGGCTGCAGCGGATTAGTGCCGGTTACCGGTTGTCTGGCAGGCCGTATCAGGAAAGTGCCGATATCTGACACCAGGTAAATGCCTGTGAAACTGCGTTTGGTATTAGCATAGAAAGTACGGAGCTCCAGCTTGCCTGTTAATTGTAACGGGCCTGTGGGATGTTTAGGTGAAGGTGGTACTTTCATGTATGATGCAGATATGGATTTCGTGCTAAGGTACAAATTTTATACTTGCTTAGGCGGCAGGGATTACCTATTTTTAATGGATGTCGATTAAACGCTACCGTTAACCGTTGACCTAGAACAAACACCCACGTATGAAAAAACTATCTGTTTACACTATACTGCTCACTGTTGTATTTTCCGGTCTTATGATGACAACCCAGGCTCAAACCATTGCCCGTATTGTAGTTGATGCCGGCAAGTATAAACGCGATCATACGCCTGTATCCATTACGCTGGATGATATAACGGCGGTGGCCGACAGTCTTTTCACACTCGTAGAAATTAAAGGTACCCAGCGCATTAATGTACCTTTTCAAATAGAAGCAGGTTACCAGCGCCGCCTGTGGTGGATACTTTCCGGTACCAGCGCACCCAATACCCAGCGCATATTTGAATTGCAGAAAGGAGATGCACACTGGAACTTTAAATCAACCATAGAGGCCATTGACCAGGAAGGCACCATCCGCCTGCAGGAAGGCAGCCAGCCTATTTTACAATACAATTACGCCATGGTATACCCGCCTGCAGGTATTGACAGCGCTTATAAACGCAGCGGGTTTATTCATCCCTTATGGGCGCCTAACGGGGCGGTGCTTACAAACATTCATCCCAAAGATCACTGGCACCATGTGGGCATCTGGAATCCCTGGACACATACAGAGTTTGAAGGCAAACAGGTAGATTTCTGGAACCTGAAAGAGAAACAGGGCACCGTACGTTTTACCGGTTTTCTTTCCAAAACACAGGGCCCGGTGTGGGGCGGTTTTAAAGCGCTGCAGGAGCATGTGGTATTGAAAACAGGTGGTGCCGAAAAAGTAGCTTTAAACGAAGTATGGGATATACGTACCTATCCTGCATTGGCCGGCGGCCGCCGCCGTGTATGGGATATGACCTCTATTTACAGCTGTGCGGGGCAAAGCCCTTTATTGCTGCTGCAATACCGCTATGGTGGCGGCTTTGGTTTCCGCGCTACTCCCGAATGGACCAATGCTACCAGCCAGGTGCTTACCTCCGAAGGCCGCACCCGTAAGGATGCAGACAGTACCCGTGCCCGCTGGATCAAAGTAACCGGCGAAACCAGTAAGGGCCGTGCCGGCATGCTGGTGCTCTCTTATCCGGCCAACTACGATTCACCGGAGCCTGTTCGGGTGTGGGCGGAGAATATGGAAAGAGGGGAGCTGTTCGTGAACTTTAGCCCCACTAAAATGAAACCCTGGCTGCTTACTTACGGGAAGGAATACACGTTAAAGTACCGCATACTGGTGTATAACAATGATATTACGGTAGCAGAAGCAGATGCGCTTTGGGACGACCTGGCACACCCGCCGGTAATAAAGGTAGAGAAGCGGTAAATGCCGCTGTTATTTTTTCAGCTGCCTGAAATGTTTCAGCGTTGCATAGGCGCCCCATATTCCCATGATCAGGAATATAACAATAAGGCCCCATTTGCCAGCCAGCCGGTAAATAGGCCTTTCCAGCCTGCTTAAACGGATGCCGGAAGCAGCGCCGGAAAATTGTATGTAACGGTAAACGGCAAAACCAAATCCAATGGCGGCTACAACAGCAGATCCAAGAACCTGGCCCCAGGAGGAAGTACCGGAGGATGGCGGGGTAGAGGATGGGTTATTCATGCGCTATAGATTGAAGGATAAATATAACTATTCATCCGCTATAGCAAAGTAGCGCAGGTAAATTATCAGGCTGCTTTTTCGGTTTTATGACCGGCTGTATATACGGCAGACAGCAGATCGCGCACAGGTATATTCTTTTCAAAGTACAGATCAATGCTGTCAAACACGATCTTACCATTCGGGTTCAGCACAAATATACCGGGAGTAGGCACATCTTCATTAACACCGGAAATGCGGTCCCAGATGGGATCAGTAGTAGAGTAAATACCAAACTGGCTGGCAATCTTATGCTGGCGGTCCCATACTACAGGGAAAGGCACAGGCTGTTTATTGGCCAGGATATTAAAGAAAGTGTTGTCCTCATCACTCAGTACCAGCAGATCACCACCCATTACCTGGATATCAGCATAGAGATCACGCAGCTCCTGCAGGCGTTTTTCAGCATAACCATTCCAGTGGAAAGAGATAAAAGCTACTACCAATGGACGGGAGCGGCCATGGATATCTTCCGGCAGGCCGGCAGCATTGATCACCTGTGCAGCAGGCAGGCTGAAGTCAGGAGTTACATCACCGGTGTGCAGCGGCGCCAGCTTGTTACGGCGCAGGGTAGGGGCGTTAAACCTTTCCGGAAGAGTTTCCAGCGGAATATCTGCGTATCTGTAGGTGATAGACATAAGCTAAATGTTTTTACGTTGGTTGGTGGAGCAAATATAGGGAATAATCCCATTAGTCTACAGGATTAGTAGGAAATTATTTTTTGCAATGGGGTTGCAGCTGATTCAGGGATTAAAATTCAATGCTTACGCCTCCTCCATATCCATTGTTTGCGGGGGCATCATTAAAGGTGCGCGGGTTTTGCGGATGCGGTCTATTTCCTCTTTCCAGTTGTCACCGAAAAGGCGGCCCATTTTTTCATCAATTTTCTGGATAGTATCCTGGATCTTTTTATTGTGCACATAATCATAGTAATCCCGCAGCAGGTAAATATATACGGAGGTGCTGATCTCCTCATCCTGCAGGCTTAAACCTGCCAGGTAGGCCTCTTCCAGCACCATGTAATAACGGCCGGTATTTTTGCGGCGGCATAACTCTGCTGCCTGGTACCAGCCGTTCATAGCCTGCTGGTTAAATTGATGCTCCTGGGCCAGCTTAGCCTGTTTAATGAACCATTCAATGGCCTCATCAAAGTTCCTGCGTATTTGCGCATAGGCGCCATGGTAGCCGTAAAACTGTACCATTAAAGGCAGGCAGGCAACATCGCCCTGCTGCATGCCCTGTTTGGAAATGCGCATACCGCGCTCTAACAATACAGGTAATTGCGGATCGCGTTTAAAGTAGAACAGCATGCCGGCATACATAATATGCGCGGTGGCAAATAACCCTTTATTGCCACTTTTTTGTGTATAGTCCAGCGCTTTTTGCCCCCACTCATGCAGGCGTTTAATGTCTTTTGCTTTCAATGCATCGCCCATTTCAAACATACAGCGGCGCAGCGCTATTTCAGGATCATTGGGGTTACCGCTTTTGGCCAGTTTTTGTATGGCATTTTGCAGCTCAAGGGGTACATGCATGGAGTGCATTTGTCCGGGGAACAGCCGTTCCTGGATCGCTAATTGTTCGTTGCCTACGTGGTCAAACATCAGCAGCTTTATACCTGCCGGTATGCCCTTTTTCAGCATATTGGTAAGCCAGTTCTTCAGGCCGCGCATGTGGCTTACCTGCCTGGGCAGCACGGCTAGCACCAGCTGTTTATCCGCTTCCTCCCTGGGCAGGGCCTGTTTAAATTCATTCAGCATGCGCAGCAGCGTATCATCCAGCGGTTGGCCATTGCCGTGTTCCAAAGCCTGTTGGTAGGCTTTCGGGTTCCAGGTAAAAGCAGCATTTCTTTTTTGCAGCTCTTCCATCAGGGCGGCGCTGTTATCAAAAGTTTCCAGCCAGTCTTTTATAATGGCTGCGCTGAAAGTATCCTCATCTTCAAAATTGGTGAGGTGGGTTACAAACACTTCCGGCATTTGCCCGTGTGGCGACGATTCCAGTTTGCAGAAACCTTCGTATACGCGGGCTTCTTCTGGTTTAATAACCAACCTCACTACGCGCAGCTGCGGGTTTTTAGCCACCTCTTTCAGCCATGCGCGTTGTATCTTGTTCAGCTCAAATGCTATGGGATTGTGTTCGTTCATGTTAACAGTTCTAAATTAATAAATGCCTCCTTTCCATGTGATGCCGCAAAGTTTGTACTCACCTTTTACTCTGCCAAAAACAAGGGCCTGGTTTGTTTCTTTGCCGTCATCTCCTGCCCATTGCGCATAACATAAGCGCAAATTGGTGCCCGGATCAATAACCGGTAGCAAGGTTTGGCCACCCGTTACCTGCTGTTCAAAGTCCGCAGGTGTTATTACCCATAAGCTGTCCCAGGGTGTAATAAGAACCTGGTTTCTAAGCGCTTTGTTTAGTATAACAGGCAAGGCAGTTATAAATTGCGCCGTATCTCCACCAGCAGCTGGCGCCGGCTTATCGGTATCCAGAAAAGGAGTTATACCGGATAGGGGAAAATAAGTAAGCATAATCAGCTTATCATCATTTTTTTCCTGCAACGCTTGCTGAAATCCTGCCCAGAAAGCAGCAGTATCATTTGCAGGAGGTTGACTAGCAGCAACCGCAACCTTTATTGTATCAGTTGCACTGTTATTTTCAGTTGTGTTATTATTACAGGCAAGTGACAGTAAAAAGCTCCCTATTAATAAAGTCCGGTTCACTAACAGTTAAGATTGAGCGCTCCTCCATTAATATCAGCTGTTGCGCTGCCGGCCATTTTTATAGCGGTACTGGTAATGTCCATTTTGGTATTACCTTTTGCTTCACAATGATCTGCAGTTAGCTTCATATTAGCGCTACAGAGCAGTTCATGAAGCGTATCGGCTGTAGCCTTGATCATATCAGCAGCAGATGTAATTTTATTAGCAGTATTATCCACCGTTATTTTGGCCGCACCTTCTCCTATGACCACTTTTTCAGTGCCTTTGATATGTATTTCTTTTGAAAGAAACTCTATTTTGTTCGGTGCATCCACCACGATCTTATCATCCGTTTTTACAGTTACCAGTGTTTGAGATTGCACGGTAATATTACCGGAACCATCCATGGCCATTGTACTGCCGTTTTTATCGGTAACAGAGATACTGCCGGTAGCGTCGTCCAGCTTAATAATGTTGCCACTGCGGGTTTTTAGCGCTTTTACATCATTACCGGAATTACCAAAGCTACTCTTGGCTTTCCCATTATAAGTGGTACCTATTACAAAAGGTAGCTCAGGGTTACCGCCTTCAAAATCTATAATTACTTCCTCACCTTTTTCAGGTATTATAAAAAGGCCTTTATCGCCTCCGCCGGATGCGGATATTACGCGGATCCAGGGTGTTTGACCGGTTTGCTGCCAGCGGAAACGGGCCCTGATACGTCCCAGCCCTTCCGGGTCATTATTTTCCAGTACCGTAGCAGATTGTGCTTCACAGAAAGGATGGTTATCCATCCGTACCAGCGGCGCTGCCACTTCTTCCGGGATAGCGTTAAATTCATTTTCATAATTGCCGTTGCCGGTACAATAATGTGTTACAGCAGTTACTACATATTTGCCGCGGTTCTGGTCCTGCAAAAAGGCTTCCTGTACTTCTACAGTATTACCAACCTGTAAACCCGTATTGTCGCTATAACCTTTTAACTGCACCATGCCAGCCACTTTGTTTTTCTTGGACAACTTGGTGATGTATTCAATCTCTTTATCAGATTGCCGGCCTAAAGCTTCATTGATCTTATAAGTAGCCTGTTTGGCAAATAAAGAATCACTCACTTTAGTCAGGTGCTGCGTATAATCGTTTCCGTTAATACTATGTGCATTCGTACTGTTTTCTACCAGGCTGTCTTTGTAATAATCCAAGCCAACATAACGGCTGTTGGTAGGTACGGTGTTCAGCTCAATTGAATAAGAGGAAAGGTCTACTCCGTATTTTAATAATAAGGAGTTGCCTGCTGATGATTGCCCAAACACCAGCTCTGTGCCGTTGTAATAAAACCATTCGCCAAAGCGGTTGGCCAGGCGTTGTAGAAAGCGGTAAGTGTTTTCCTTATATTGTACAATGTAGGGGATAGGGTTGGTATGTACCGGTTTTACATTGTTCTTCATCCCCGAACGGCCATATTGTCCCAGCAGGTTATTAGCAATATCCGCCAGTGTTTTCTCTTCATATGCTTCAATATGCGGATCATCATCCAGAAGAATGGTAGGGCTGTAACCACGTATGATACACTCTGCCTGGGCAATGCCCCCTCTTTTGCCGGTGGCAATGTTGGTTACAATGCCTTTGAACAGAAGCGGGTTACCGCCTTTACCTGAAAAATCCTGTTCTATGCTGATATTGATGGGCTGACCAATAAGTGATTTTGTTTTGGAAATGGCATCGTTATCCTTACCAAACAAACTGGCAGGATCAACCACCAGCTCAAAGTAATGATGGCCGTTTACGCTTTGCGTAAGCTGTAAGCGGTGAAAATCTTTGATTGCCGTTTCAGACTGTCCGCTGATGCTGATCTGGGTGCGCGTTTGAAGTGCCATATAAATAATTTATTGGATCAAAGAAATTAGTTGAATGTTAATTTATCCTCGTAAAAAGTATTGTTTTCCCTACTACACAAGTCCTTTCAAATATTAGCTTAGCATCCTCATTGAGTAAAATGATCTGTTTTGGCTGATCCGCCATAAACTGAAAGGCATATACCTGTTTTTGTTTGTCTTTTAGTGA
Organism: Chitinophaga sp. GbtcB8; assembly: GCF_019091455.1. GTDB lineage: Bacteria > Bacteroidota > Bacteroidia > Chitinophagales > Chitinophagaceae > Chitinophaga. Next base: position 93,350 of record NZ_JAGXJN010000035.1, on the reverse strand, counting down.
CCATATATTAAAGTCAGGATCAAAATTTACGGTATCCCGCTGCAGCAAACCGCTTACAGCAAGTGAAAGTTTAGGGAAACGCAGCTGTAAATGATATGCTTTGTTCTTTTGCGTTAATGATAAATATCCTTTGCAGTCCTTGCCAGCGTTTTCCAAGCTATCCAGTTCATAACTACCAATATACTGATGTAAGGCCGCTACCTCCTTGGTATAACTACCCTTGCGTACTGGTGGGGGATTAAGTTTTGCAGTAGTGCTTGTAAAAAAGAGATAATCTCGTTTATTAAAACAATTGTCACCCAATATATTTTTATAATCCAGGTTGATCAATGTAATGTAACCCGGACAGTTTTCATGTGCACAAGGTTCCTGCTCGCGTTTATTAAATATAAAAGCATAACGTTTTCCCTGGTTATCCTGCACAGACCAGACATTTGCTTCCTTTAGAAAATAAGCAGAATCCGGTTTTAGCGTGCCTGCTACAATAATTTCATCTGATGGGTGTTTGCTTAATTGTATAAAATAAGCGGCTGCTTTTTTGGAAAGTACTAATTGTAGATAAGTACCAGTGGCATTTTCACAATTCGCGTGAAAGCTGCCTATAAAATCAGCAATGTTACCGGAATTGCCCGTAGCGACAACAGATTGAGCCGTACTGACTGTAGGCAACACCTGGGTATTATCAGCAGACTTTTTATTATTTAATTCATTACCTGCGCAGTAAGTGGAGAAGTAATTCAATGCAAGCATTACCAAGATCAAGCTCCTGTAACGGTGTTTTTTTGTATGGGCCGTATGTTGTTTCAGCACCTGCATTGTTTATTTCTTTTTGCTTTTGCAAAAGACAATGTTATCCTGTTTGTCTGCTATAAAACATTTATTAATGGTGGGTTTGTAGTCTACATTATCCAGTACTAAGCACCCAGAGAAAAGTTCTGCGAGATACTTTTTATTGAATACAAACCCATAAGTGTAATTCTTGTTATCTGTAATAGCCCAAACATTTAACTGTGGGTCAAAGTTTGTATTATCAGGCTTCAGAGGACCGGTTACCAGTGTATAGTTCCCCGGAAAACTTTTTAATATTACGTTGTATTCAGTACCAGACTTTGTTATGTCCAGTGTTAAATAAATATTTTTATCTCCCTTGCAAATAGAGGTATATGTACCCACAAATTCATCCAGTCCTTGCTGATCTGTTGCAGCTGCATGTTTTTGTGTGATAGTATCAGCAGATGGGGCAATTGTTTTGTCACTGTCATTATTGTGCCCAGGGACGGATGTGTTGCTATTGCTGTTACAACCAGTTACTACCTGATAAAGCAATAAGCAAAAGCAAGTGAGTATAAATGGAATATGATGTGATCTATTTGCCAACTTCCTGCACCTTTTGATGAATGTTCAATACCGCTTTAGCTCTGGCGAGCATACTGCGCCGGTCTGCCAGGCCGTTATAACCACCATTGATCCGCCGCGTAATTTCCAGCAGGTTATCCGCATCTGCAAGGGGACTGAGCTTTTTATATACATGCCAGAACCATCCGGCAGAATCACTTGCCCAGGGCTCCTGTTCCAGCTGTACTGCAGTGGTATCATCTGTAAAGCTCTTGCCCACGTAGGTACCATATTTTGTATAGTTTGCCCGGCCGGTGATCTGGATCAAACCTCTGCCACGAAACCTTTTGCCATCACCTTTTTGTGTATTCCCCAGATCTTTACGGCCTTCATATGCAGCCCCACTGGCAATTTCGCGGGTATAAATAAAACGCCCGCTTTCATGCGCTACCTGTGCTATAAAATGTGCAATACGTAAAGGTGTCCTGATCTGATACTTGTGCATAGCAGCATTCAGCGGATCCACATGTTTGAGGATGTTGCTAAAGGTGGCGCCTTTGGCAATATCTTTTAACTGATCTACAGTCAGGTATACCACTTTGGCATCAATATCACAGGTACACGGCCCAAACAAATAAGTTTGCCGAACCGGATGTATGCTTTGCCAGAACGGATTAAACTGCGCCTCCGGTTTGGCCCACCAGGGATGAGCCAACACGTCTGCCATTTTAAGCTGAGGCTTATTTTGGAAGAAATTACATCTGCAATAAAGGCTGCTGCAACACATAGTCTGCAATTAATTTAATGAAGTAAAAGGGTTGCTCTGCGCCCCTACACCGGCCACGGATTCTGAAAAGAGCTGCTGTTCAACTTCACTTCCTTTGCTGAAATAGTGATCTGTACCTGCATGGGGTGGTCGCCGCTGGCCTGGAAGCGTTCTTCATAATTTACGCAATAAGCATCGGAGAACTTTAACTCTTTGAGCTTGGATAAAGCATCACGGCGGTAAAATACAATGCTGCCGCTCTTGGTTTTTGTGTTGGAGATCATCCATTCAAACAGGTCAGTGCTGCCATCGGATTCCAGGGTTACGGTGATCTGTCCGCCGGTAGGCCGGGAGGCAGGTTTACCATTATGATCTATACCTTGTGCAAAGGAAAACTGACAATCCAGTACGTTGATTTCTTCACCGTCTAATTGCATGACTGCTTTAAAAGACATATAGTTAATTGTTTTTGGATAATAGATGAATAAGCTAAATAACCGTGGATGCTGTTAATACAGGGCTGGTGATGCGGTTAACCTGGTCAACGTACAACAATAACCACTGCTGCAACAGCACAATTTATTTTGGGTGTAAGGCTTTTCTCATGGCACACTTTATTTGGGTTAAAACAGTTTCAAGGTTCATCAAACTTCCAGGTACGAAAATAGGTATTCTTACACATTTTCAATGCCTGCCTGTTATTAATTCTCCCGGTTGCTGTTGCCTATCCAAAATATTGCCAATCTTTATCAGGCAGCAACATATGCGGTTAATTATTAAAATGAGATCAGATTTAATAACAGGTCCCTTTAATGAACGGTGTCACGGTTTGCCGGCTGCGCAATAGTTTGCGCGCTTTTGGTATTTTTAACAAACAGTATCTTAATTGTTCTGAAATAAAGATATGTTGCCCACGAATGTAATAAATTATTGCACCTTTGCAACAGACTTGTATAAGCCCCCTGTATTAAATTAACATGACCCCGCAGGCTTCCATAAAAAGTTATACGTGTACATTTATTATAAGATTAAATAAATATTGAAGTAATTGATTTTATTAATTGTTAATTCACCAAACTGATTAATAGTTATTTATGAATCGCTTATTACTGGTTATGATCTAAATCACTTGTTGTAATGTGCGGTTGAGATTGGTTGTTTGCAAGCCACCACAGCCCCTTACACCGCGTAGGAAATTTATTATATACATTTAAAGTGTATCTTTATTCCTTCGATATAGGATACAAGTATCATAATTTTTTGACCCAAACCATTGGCCCCCAGGCTATGGATATACGAACTGGAACATTTAGAAAAACCGAGAATCATCCCAAATGACCCTGGCTACATACACTACATATACTCCAGAGGTGCAGGCAGCCATACGCATAGCCCAGGCAATTGCGAAAGAGTACCGCCATGCACAATACACACCCGCACATTTATTAAAAGCATGTTTGCATAAGGAAGTAGGCATTGCCGCTGCCTTACAGGCCATGGATATAGATATCTATTACCTGGAAGAGTGGGCCGATGTAAGGCTGGATAACCATCCCAAAGCATCGCGCCTGCCGGATGAACCGGAAGATGATGTCCAGGCCGCCGCTGTACTCCAGGAGGCAGATTCCATCCGCCTGGAGCAGAACCTGGATGCCGCAGATGCCTGGAGCCTGCTGATAGCACTCAGCACACCCGGTGTAGGTTTTTCTTTTGAGCAGCTGAAAACATTCCCCTTTACAAGAGATCAGCTGCTTGCCCGGTATAACAATAACGGCAAAACGAAACAGCTGTTTACGGTGAACGGTCAGGCCGGTACACCCGTAAGCTCCGCAGCATTAAAATATGTATACCGCCTCACCGATCCGCAGCGCCTGGAAGAAAAACATGCGCTGATCGGCCGTGACGCGGAGATCCGTATAATGACGGAGATCCTTACCCGTAAAGGAAAGTCAAGCATACTTATTATAGGAGAAGGCGGGGTAGGTAAAACCTCCGCTGCAGATGGGCTGGCACGCGCTATTGTACAAAAACAGGTGCCGCTGAGCTTACAGCAAACAGAAATTTATGCGCTGGACTATGGCGCCTTTATTGCCGGCGCAGCGTATAAGAATGAGCTGGAGGACCGCCTGCTGCAGATCATTCAACAGCTGAAACAAACGGGCAGGCATATACTTTTTATAGATAACCTGCACACCCTGCTGGATAAGCAGCCGGGTTCCGGCAGCGGCGGCATTGCCAACATTCTGAAGGCTTCCCTGGGTAAAGGGGAGATCATTGTTATTGGCAGCAGTACACCGGAAGGTTTCCGCAAGCTCATAGAGCCGGATGGCATGTTACGCCACTGCTTTGAAACCATTACCCTGCCCGAGCCTGATGAGGCCCTGGCAGACCGCATGATACGGGCCGTAATACCTTCTTACGAAGAGTACTATCGCTTAAAAACCAGTCCGGATGTAACGCTGGAGGCTATACGCCTTTCCCGCCGTTACCTGAAAGAGCGCAGCCTGCCGGATAGCGCCATTAACCTGCTGGACCGTACCATGGCCGCCATCCGCACCCTGCAGGATACCGGCGCGCAAACCTTACAGCAGCTGCAGCAGCAATTAACTGATACAGATTTAACTAAAGATACCGCCAAACAAGATCTGTTATGGCTGTACCAGCAGCTTACACAGCGGCTCAGCACTTTACTCACCAGCCGCTTACACAATCAAAAAGACCTTTATAAAATAGACGATACACAGGAGCTGCATGCTACCTTACAGGATATGCTGCAGCAGCTGCAAACGCTGGCTGCCAACCACCAGGATGAAGTAACTGTTGTGGACCTGGCCACCATTATTGCAGAAGCCACCGGCATTCCCCTGGGTAAGATCCAGTCTGAAGAGCGGGAGCGCCTGGTGAACATGGATGCCCATTTGCGCAAACGTGTAGTAGGGCAGGACCATGCCCTCAAAACCGTGGCAGAAGCCATCCTGGAATCCCGCTCCGGCTTAAGCCGCCCGGGACAGCCCATTGGCTCCTTCTTTTTCCTGGGCCCTACTGGTACCGGTAAAACAGAACTTGCAAAATCTCTGGCAGACTTCTTGTTCCAGGACGAGCGCTGCATGATCCGGTTTGACATGTCTGAGTTTAAGGAAGAACATTCTGCAGCCTTATTATATGGTGCTCCTCCGGGTTATGTAGGTTATGAAGAAGGCGGATTGTTAGTGAACAAGATACGGCAGCAACCCTATGCCGTGGTGTTGTTTGATGAAATTGAAAAGGCGCACCCCTCTGTTTTCGATATCTTTTTACAGATCATGGATGAAGGGAAGCTGCATGACCGCCTGGGTAAAACCGGCGATTTTTCCAATGCACTGATCCTCTTCACCTCCAATATAGGAAGCGATGTAATTGCGCAATCTTTCCGGGATGGCGTTATTCCGCCGTCACAGCAGCTCATGGAAATTATGGCCCGTCATTTCAGGCCGGAGTTCCTGGGCCGGTTAACGGAGATAGTACCGTTCGGGCCTATCCAGCAGGAGAACGTGGTGAAGATCTTTGATATTCACCTGAAACATTTATTGCAGATGCTGGAGCAGCAGCAGATCGGTTTTAATGTATCGGATGCCGCAAGGCAGCAGCTGGCCACGCAGGGGTACTCCCCGCAATACGGCGCCCGCCCGCTGAAAGAGGTGATCCGCAGCCGCCTGCGCAAACCCCTTTCCCGCATGATCATAGAAGGCAGCCTGCAAAAGAATATGCAGGTGAATTTAGATGTGGATGATAAAGGAGAATTACAATGGGACGTTAAGTAATTACGGATTATTCAATTATGAATTACGAATTGGGTAATCCAAAATCATCTGTGAATCGTGATTAAATAGTTGTAACTATAAACTGGAAGTGTTCAATCCGTAATTGACGATTCTCGATTATTTTGGTAATTGGGCACTCTGTTCTTCCGGATAAATCGTTAAATTTAAGTAGTAACCATAGCAAATATTAAAATCTTTTATTATGAACGATAACTATGGAATTGGTGGTAATGAGGTGAAGCTGGATGCCAATGAGGCCATTATAGAAATATCTCATAACCGTACATTGTTTGCTGAGAAGTTAACCCAGCAAACCCCGATCAAACCTGAAATTGTACAGGGGTTAACCAAAGTAGAAGAAGTGTTTGAGCACTACAAACCCACGGTGCCCATTACTTTTCATGATGCAGACGGCTCCGGTGTAAATGAAACATTGCAGTTTCATAACCTGGGCGATTTTGGGATCAAAGGCATCACCGGCCAAAGCGCTTTCCTGAATGATCTGTATTCTGAAAAAGAACAGTTCCTCAAGATTATGAAACACCTGAAAACAAACAAGATACTGAAGGCTGCACTGGCCGACCCTGCTGCACGGCAGGCTTTGCTGGGCGCAGTGAGAGGAATGTTAAAGGACCTGGACAAGAATAAATAATTACGAATTGTCAATTACGAATTACGAATGGATCAAAACGATCCTTAAGCCGTAACGTAATTGAATATTTGTAATTAAACAATCACCATCATTCGTAATTGAAAATTCGTAATTCGTAATTGAAATACCATGGCAGAGTTACAAAAAAGTCAGCAGCAGGATCTTGAAACTGCTGGTCAGTCTGCACCACAGCAGCAGGAGTTAACGTTAGAGCAAAGTATTGACGCGTTAGCGAAATACGGCTCATTCGACCTGCTGGAAGCCGTTATTGAAGGCGCACAGAACCTGAACCCAGATCGTAAAGCAAGACGCAATATTTTCCTTACAGAAGGCAATAAAAAGGGCGAGCGGGATAAGCTTAAGAAATCCCTGCAGGTATGGGAGAAAGTACTGTCCGCTACTTCTGAAGTAGGGGACATGGTAACCTTTTGTACAGACCATGCGGAAGAAGCTGAAAAGGTGCTTAGCAAAAACCTGGCAGAAGCTATTGAATCCACCAAAGAGCTGGAACAATCTTACCGCAACGTAGCCCTGTTCTTTAAGAACACAGAATCCGATAAGATAAAGAATGTAACCTTTATTAACGTGGAGCTGGACCAGCTGAAAGACCTGGACAACACCCGTTTTATTGATGCCATTCACCAGGAGATGGTACAGAACTACGACCGTTTGGACCTGCGCGGCAACTACAGCCTGCTGGTTATTCCCGGTTACCTGGGTTCTAACAAGGTACTGGAAAAATGGGCTAAGATAGCCTATGAGAACAAGGTGATGCTGATCACTGACTTCTCTCACCTGGATGCGCCTGATGATGTGATGGAAATGTTTGAGCAGGCTAATCTTACCGGTGGCGAAATTCACCGCTCTAACGTGATCATGGCCTGTAACTGGCTGGTAGGCCGCGGTAAGTTCGATGAAGTAGGAGAGGAAGATAACCTGTATGTACCGCCTTCCGGATCACTGGCAGGTAAAATATATAAAACCCTGATGTCGCAGGTAACAGCCGGTAAAAAATTCGGCGGTATGAACGAGGTGGATGGGGTGAAGTTTGAGCTGAAGAAAAGTGAAATAGCCAGCCTGGAAAAAATGGGCCTGGTACCAATGGTAAAGGAATATGGCAAGGTAATGGCCTTTAGCGCCAAAACCCTGTTCAATGGCGATAACATTGGCCTGCAAACCTATTCCGTAGTACGTGTATTCGACTACGTGACCAAAGTGTTGATGGATTTCCTCAACCGCCGTGCGTTTGAAAATTTTAATGCTAATACCCGTAAGGATCTGATGAAACAGATCATCCGCTTCCTGGACAGCATAACCGGGCCGGATAAGCTGATAGAAGATTTTAATATCCGCCGTTTTGAGCAGGATCCGATCCAGAAAGACCGCATCCACCTTGACATTCACCTGAAACCTTATTTCCCGGCCAAGAACTTCCTGATCAAGATGGAAGGGCATAAGGGAGATGATGGGAATGACTGGGATACTGAATACGAGCAGGAAAAAAAGTAAAATACTCAGATGCGAATATGCAGATGGATGGAATTGCTGAAACCGGCATACCGTTTGCATATTCGCATCTTTGTATATATATCCGTACCTGTGTTAATAATCATCAAAAAAAGAATGGCTACATTAGGGCATGTGACAATGGGCATGTGTGCCGCTTTACTGCTGCTTTTTAGCAGTAGGGCCAGCGCGCAGTCCGCGTCCTCCATAGATACAATACTTACTACCAAAGGGGCCGCCACCCTCATAAGCTGTGGCGCACCGGTAAGCACTTTCCAGATCGGCGATGGAAAAAATGCAGATTACGATTACCGGATAGTGGACAGGAACCTGGTGTTTATAAGGCCAACGGCCGCTACACCCAGAACCACCAACCTGATCGTAAGGGAAGGCAGCAACGTACATTACCTGATACTGGCCTACCATGATAAGGTAGACCTGGCACAGCTGAAGTACACCCTATCAGGCAAAACAGGCGCCGCCACCAACCCCGCTGCCACCCCGGAAGCAACCATCGTAAAAGGCAGTGATGGAAAGCCTGTACCCGTAGTAACAGAAGATGAAGGAACCGCTGCCGCCACCGTGAATATTGATACTGTAACCGTAAGCAAAGTGGCGGATGATTTTGGAAAACAACAGAAAGCAGGCCACCAGCATGAAACTAAAATAGATGGTGTTACGCTTAGCTATTCCAACGCTATGACGCTGAACAACCTTATTTATTTATGCTACCACCTGCGCAACCGCTCGCAGCAGCCTTATAACCTGGTGAAAGCCACCCTGATGTATAAGGACAGCAAAGCAGCCAACCGGTTGTATACCATGCCCATATTATACAAAAAAGCACCGTCTACGGTGAACAGGAAAGATGAGCAGAAGCTGGTATTTGTAGTACCTGCCCGCGCATTGAAGAAGAGTGATGAAGTGATCATAGTACTGCAAAATAATGCTGATGCCCGCCAGCTGGTGTTATACACCCCGGTAGATGCGCTGCCAAGATATATGGTGCAGTAGCCAGCGACAGTCCATCGACCAACAACAATTATTCATGATCAACTATTTAAGATCCATATTGTTCGTTAGCTTTTTCTGCGGCTGTTTTTTGAGCAGCCGCGGGCAAATGGTGGATTTTTGCGGAGAGGCGGTACCATTAGAACGCGACTTTGTATCCAACCGTTTGATGGACGTGATAAAATGGCATTTGCGCCACCAGAACTTTCTACCCCTGCTCAAAGCCAAGTCAGAGCAGTACTTTCCCCTGATAGTGCCCATCCTGAAACAATACAACATTCCTGAAGATTTTAAATACCTGCCGGTAGTGGAAAGCGGTTTTACCAATGCCACCTCGCCGGTAGGCGCGCAGGGCGTGTGGCAGCTAATGCCCGGTACGGCAGCGGAGCTGGGGCTGCAGGTAAGCAACGGGTATGATGAGCGTAACCATCTTTTAAAATCCACACAGGCTGCCTGTGTGCTGATCCGTAAGCTGTATGCCCAGCTGCAATCCTGGACGCTGGTAGCTGCCGCCTATAATGCCGGTGGCGGTAATATATCGCGCAACGTAAAAAAACAGGGCAGCCGCGATTATTACCAGTTAATGCTGAACAATGAAACAGCCCAGTACATTTACAAGATCATTGCTGTAAAACAATTGTTTGAAAGCCCGGAGCTATACCTGGGCGGTTTTGGATATAATGTGTTCAGTAAAAGCTCCAGCAATGGTTCTGTATTTGCCGCCAGCCCACAGCTGGAGAACGATAAGGAATTTAAAAGCATCCGCATTACTATAGGTAAGAATGTACGGCAAACTCCCGTGATGGTGTACAACGCCAAACTGCAGAACAGCGCCAGCTTCACCGATGGCCAGCTGGTAAGCATAGAGCTGCTGGATGACCTGCAGGCAGAAGGAGTGTACATCAGTAAGAACACCAGTATTTCCGGCAGGGGATGGGTAGTAAGTAACCGTATTTACGTAGATCTTGGCTTTGGCAATACCCTGGTATTATGCGATAACGAAGGCAAAAAAGGCGTACCGCTCAAACAGCTGAAAGAGGGCGGCACCGTTATGCTGGTGGGGAAAAGTTCATAATTCACTCACGCAAGTGTTTCATTCATAAATATCCTGTACGGATAATTATTCGGAGAGCGCTCCCGCAGCTGCATCATCAGCTCATCTTTCAGATAAGTTAAGCTGCCATCAGAATAAGTATTCACCGGTTTTACCAGGGTAATACGTATATCAATGCTCCGGCTGTAACCCGCTGTGGTACCGGGCGCCATGGCAGTGCCCTTGCTAACGGTTACCATGCTTAGCTCTTTACCCATAATATGTTTGCACAGCGCTTTAATATCTTCCGGTGTAACAATACGGTCGTGGGTAAGTAAGTGGTAGCGGTACTGGTTAATCTTTTCATCAATATTTAAGCGGTCTTTACCGCCCTGTGTATTAGTAACCAGCGTAATGCTGTTAGGGTGCATCTGTATGCTGCCATACTCCTGTAAGTGGCTGCCCATGCGTATGTTGTTGGCCAGGGTACCATTGGTGGTATAAAACTCTACAAACAAATATTCTGCGCTTTCTCTTGGTTTTACCATCAGGTAAGGAATGTTGCCCTTATTGCGGCTGGGCTGCAATTGCTCTTCCAGGGAGGCTATCAGCTGGTGCAGCTCCCGCATGCGGCCGGCTACATAATCATTCTTCACTTCTTCAAACAGGGAGCTTTCGTCCCGGATCACTTCAATCAGGTAAGCTATAATTTCCTTGGCTTCGCGGGAATCAAAACGCCCAATGCCGCTGCTGCGCACAACCAGGTCGCCTTCCTGCATTTCGCCGGCAGTGGTAAAATTGCGTATATGATAATTGGCTCCGCCCAGGTCGTACACCTTTTTTACATCAAAGAAAATATCCGGTGTATGCAGGGGAATAATATTCAGGTAGCGGTTCAGCTTCAGCGATTGCTCATTTACCTTACGGTTAATAACCGGTAAGCAGTTAATGCTGCAATACAGGTCCTCCAGCAAAGAGTGGTGCACAGTTTCCGGGAATTCTATCCTTATCCAGAAAGTGTTGGGATCTATTACGGAAGTAGCTTCCTTTCCAAATATCAGCTGCAGCAAAAGCGGTACAATGCGTTGTTTTGCAGGGATGAAATTAGTATTTACCGTCAGGAAATTGCGGCGGTACCGTTGCAGCACTTCGCGGCTGTAACGCGCGCTGGTATCAAATGCAAGGTCCAGCATGGCATTTACGGTTTCTTCTTTTTCATTGCGGCTGTAGTGGTAACCACCATTCACCGTCAGCTCTGCATCGCCCGCAAAAAAACGGGCCAGGGGCAGGTAGTGGTAAAACATTTCCTGCTGGTGTACATTGCGCAGGTCAAAGAAAAAGGAGAGCCCGTTAAAATTGTCCGGCAGCGTATCCATGGCCAGTCCCAGCCATAAGTGGTTAGGCGCTGCATCTTTAGGTAATGTTCCTTGTAATACCTGTTCTTTAAACCAGAATTCCCTGCTTTCATACAGCTTGCTGCCAACGGCCATGTAACGGATATGCCCGCGGAACAGGCGGTGGTTGCTGAGCGGGCTAAAGAAAAGATCTTTATTGTTACCGCCGGTCTTATGCGTATAAAAGAACTGATGATCAGGTGTAATATTGGTGGCCGGCTCATTACTGGTGGCATGTAAAATGCCATAAGCAGGCTGACTGGTGGTAATAGGCTCCGGCATCATGATCTGCGCCAAACGCTCTACCAGCCGTGCATGCGACACATCTACCTCATTGGATATTTTTTCCAGCTCACTGGCGCAGGCTTCCAGCAGCAGCTGTACAACCGGGTCAAAAGAAGTTTCTACTTCCGCATCCGGGTAGCCCCATAATCTTGCAGCCGTTTTTAACATACGGTCTTTGATACGTTCTTTTTGCTCTTTCATGGTTGCTGCTTTTGTCTCTTATATTAATCAAAAGATAGGGGGCTTACATAGAAGTAGCTGCTGTAGTGGAACGGGTTATTATTCTTGGCCAAAGTACCGTTTACGCTCACCTTTATTTTTTTCTTCACCTTGCGGCCGGCCGCCATGTTCAGCTCTTCCTGGCTGACTATGGCTGTTACCCTTATTTGCGAAAGCCTTTTTTCATATTTCACAATAGAGGTGCGCACGGCAATCTCTACCTGTTCTTTTACTTCATTATTGGAGGCTTTAATGTCAAAGTCAGATTCCCATAACTGGCAGCCGTAGTTCGGATCATCTTTATTCTCACCCAGCACAGTCGTGATCAGCAGGTGTATGTGCTGTGATACGGATTCTTCCAGGTTGCATACCGCCATATCCTTCTTTTCCAGGATGGTGGAGAGTTTCAGCGGTAGCTTATAGTATTGTCCATTCATTATTTTAGATTTCAGATCTACGATTTTAGATTTGATTGAAGCGGCTTACTTCCATTAAATCTAAAATCGTAAATCGCAGATTAGAAGATACCGAGGAAGCCTTTCTTATCGTAGCGTACACGGATCTCTTTTACACAGCCATCCGGATCTTTGATCAGGTTCACCATTTCTATCTTGATACGTTTTTTACCACGTATGGCATCGCAGAACTGGGAGAAGGTCTTCACATCCTTATCATTCAGCAGCACGCGGGCATTCAGGTTATTACATAAATAAGGTGCAAAGTCCTGTATGCCTTTTTGTTTGTTGCTTAGCTGGGTTAGCATGCTCCGGAACTCTTCATCAGAAATAGCAGGCGCTTTAGGCTTTTCAGGCGCTGCGGGTACAACCTCCGGTTTGGTTTCCGGTACCGGGAAGGGTGGTGGTACAAACGGATCAACATTGCGGTGCTCTGTTGGCGCCGGGAATACGTTCACACGTTTCTTCACCATACGGCTGTCATCGCCATTCACCACCAGGGTTACAATACGGTCGCCGGGGCTGCTGAATACATAAGTATGTGAGCGCTCATTATGCGTTTCTGCATTAGGCTGCTGTAAGCGCCATTCCCAGCTTTTAGCGCCGGGAGTGCTGTTGCTGAAGGTTACAGGGCGGCCTACAAAAGCCTCTGTGGGCCCGTCAATTACGGGGAATACATCGGCAGCAGGTGTGCTGGTAGTGAGCGGTATAGGATTAATTACCTGTACCTCCTGGTTCCAGCTGCATTTGCCTGCTTGCAGGGTTACTATAAAACTACCGGCCTTGTTAAAGGCATGGTATACCTGTTGTCCCTGCTGCTGCACGCTGCTGTCGCTGAAATGCCATGTATATCCGCTGGCAGGTGCGCTGCCTGTATTATTAGCTTTAAAAGTAATAACTTCTCCTACTGTAAACGAAGTATTTACACCATGCTGCCGGCTGCTGAAAGCCATGCTCACCATACTGCAGTCCTGCCGGTTACCGGCTTTAAAAGCCAGGATAACTACGCTAATCGTCAGCAAGGCCAGGAATGTGTACAGCACCATCGGGTCAATGTGGCTGGTGATACTGCTGAAGGGTCTTACCGAATTAACTTTCCTTTCATTTCTATCATTATGTGATCTTTGGGGGGCCATCGGTTTTTCACGTTTTTGCAATTTTAAATAATTTTTTAGATAAATTGCCATTAAAATAATAGTGCGTATTAACCCAAAAGCTAACTTACGTATTACACTTTGTTCATATCAATACAACTGCAAAAACCGGGCATGGGCCTTAGTATAATGAATATGAAGGCAAGATCCCATGAGACCGATGTTAACAAATGAAAAACCGTAAAACAAATATTTAAATGACGAGCTATGCACAAAAGGCGGCTGTGCTGGAAGAAGTGATAGATCATATTCGTCGCTTGCATGAAGATGTACGGGCTGAGGTAGTAGTGGGCGAGCTGCTGGATAACCAGCTGCAGCAGGAAGAAGTGGCCGTGCAGATGCAGAATGTGTTCAGCCGGGCTTTTGCACGGGATATTACAGGCGTAAAGCTGGATGATTCACAACCATATCATCCCTTTATTATGCTGCAGCTTTCGAGGGATGGTTTGTACGACCGTTTGCCGGAAGGGCTGTTCCATGAGTTCTCTTCACAGCGCCGTGGCTCTGTGCAGGAGATGGTGGCTAATTATAAAAAACAGCAGCAGGAACAGCAGCAGGCCCGTAAGTTCTTTCAACCGCTGGAGCATGAATTTTTCCTGCAACGGGTGTTCCTGGAACAGCGGGAAAAACATTTATTATTTGACGCTTTTGGTAAAGATGCCGACCAGTTATTCTTATCTTTCTGGGGCATTAATCCCAACTTACCCAAAGCGCCAACGAACCGTTTGGTAAGATTATTGCCATATATGCACCGGATTGCAGGTAACATACCCCTGGTGCAATTGTGTTTGCAGGTAATACTGGAAGAAGAGGTGCAGATCGTTTGTGACTATACGCCCCGGCGTGTGCAAAGCAGCAGCGGCGTTCCGCTGGGCGATGCCCGTCTTGGACTGGATACCCTGGCCGGCGAAGATTTTTATACTGATATGCCGGTGATGAAAGTAACTATAGGCCCCCTGCAACGTCAACGTATATATGATTACTTACCCTGGCAACCCTATGGGCAGTTGCTGGAAACATGTTATAATTTTTTATTACCTGCCGATGTGGAGATTGAAACCCTGTTGGAGCCCAACAGTGCCGAAAAAGGCGCTGCTGTAGCAGATGAGAACCGTAAGGAAGGTATTATGGGTTATAACTTATTTCTGTAGATTTGAACCGAATAGACAATAATGAATTACGCTAAACGCTAGATGCTAAACACTAAATGCTTAGCATTAAGCATTTAGCGTAATTCGTAATTAAATCCCCATTCATTGGTATGTTATTAAAAGCTAAGATATACCTGGTAGTAGCGGCAGTATTAGCCATTGGCGGGCTAACCGTTGCCATGCTAAGCCGTTTTATCAAGAATTTTGCCCTGTATAAGAAGAAAGCGTTATGGTACCTGTTTTACATGACGCTGGTGTTTGGGGTGGTAGCCTCCCTGCCATACCTGTTCACTAACCAGAACCTGATGAGCCAGTACATTTTCTCCTCCGTATGGTTCATGGGATTAGGCGTGGTGCATTGCCATTTTATGTATACCCGTTTCTGGGCCAATGAAAAAACACTTGGATCAGAGCTGGCCTTTATTGTAGCCATCTGGTTGTTTGGGGGCGCCATATCCGTGCTGGTACATTACTGGATGTCAAAAGGCACGTTCCTGTATTATCCCATGCTTACCGCTATGTTCTCTTTTGTATTGCCCACCTTTGTGTACAAAACCTTTGAGAAGATGATGACGATACCGGCCAAGGTGCATAAATGGTGGCAATATCCTTTATATAAGGAAGCGCCGCAGGTGAATGAGGATGAAATGCGCGACCTGATCGTGATAGGATTTGAGCTGGAGAAAAAGGTGAATGATAACAGCCGCATTTATTTCCGCGCCCGAACGCCTATTAAGATGGACCTGGGCGACCTGTTCTATCATTTCCTGAATGATTACAACGACCGTTATCCCAATACGCCGATCGATTTCCTGGATACGAACGGACAGCCCTACGGCTGGGTATTTCACCGCAAACCCCGCTTTTTTGTTGGCACCAGAACATTAGACCCCGATAAGCCGGTATTTATGAATGGCATCCAGGAAAACAGCGTGATCATTTGCAACAGAGTAGTATTATCGTGAGGGTTGGTGTTACCACCATCACTCCTTACAATTTAAACATACAATTATGGCGGAGCCGTTGAAATATTTCCCCGTTAACTGGGTAGATGGGATGAAGATCAAGAAGCAGCACTTCATTGATACAGAGAATGCAATGCTGGACCAGCTGCGGGATGCAATTACTGTAAGGCTGCATGCGCAGAACTATGGCCTGTTGCAACCTAAAGCAGAACAAAAGGAATCTTTACGTTGCTGGTTTGTGATAGATAACCAGCAGCTGTGGCGTGTGAAGCTAACGGAGTGCCGGGCAGTAACGCCGGGTGGCGGCCGTATTGAGATACCGGAGCACACAGTACACTCCCTGAAATATGCCACTACTTTCCCGGAAGCAGAATACAAATGGGACCCTTCCCATGCTGAAAGCACTTTTTATATTTTAATACAGGTAAACCCGTTTGACCGTCAGCCCAGCGGGGAGCCGCTGCTGCAGGAAGATCCGCCGCGGCTGCCTTATGCCACACCGGAGTATAACCTGTATGTAATACCCGCATCGCAGCTGCCGCAAGGCCAGCTGGGCAGCTACCAGATGATCCTGGGCAAAATAACGGTAAAGGATACACGTCCGCAGCTGGATGATGATTATATACCACCCTGTGCTATTGTAGCTGCGCACCCTGCCCTGGCAGATCTGCACCAGGAGCTGGACCAGTTCCTGGGGCAAATGGAGTTATATGGTGTGCACATTGTACAGAAAATATATTCCCGCAAACAGGATAATGACCTGGCGCAGGTAGTATTATACATTACGGAGAAAATGGTGCAGTACCTGGGCACTCGCATTACCCAGTTCCGCTGGTTAGGTTTATACCAAACGCCTGCTGAAATGCTGGAAGTGGTAGCCGGTTTGGCACGCACTATGAAGAATGCCATTGATCAGCGGGCCAGCGCCGGTAAAGAAGAGCTGCTGAACTATTTAAGCGAGTGGTGTGAGCTGCGGCAGGGCGAGCTGGAAACGCTGATGATCAACTGCGCCAACATCCGTTATAAACATATGGATGTAAGGGAATGCCTGCAGCCCATGATACCCTTTGTACGCGCAGTGAATAAGCTGTTTGACAGCCTGAGCCGGCTGGATTATATTGGCCGCAAACAGGACAGCGGCATCTTTGTAAAAGAAGAATCACCGGAAGACAGCGAATACCTGCGCAAGCATAAAACCAAACGCTGGTTCTTTACAGATTGATGAAATAACTCTTAGATCATTCAACTTACCGTTGGCATAGCTGCAGAGCTATTCGCTAACTCCAAAAAATAAATATTGTATGCAAGTATTAAACAAACAGGAAAGAACAACCGCCTTTTTATGGTTCCTGCTATTTTTTGTAGCAACAGTGGGACTTTTTGTTGTAGCAGTTTTCTTCAACTTCCAGGTACCGGTAAGGGAGAATGCAGAGCTGCGTAAAGAGATCAGCTCATACCGCAAGGAGCAGGCTTTCCAGGCCGATTTTGTGCAGAACCAGGAGAAGATAAGAGCCAACCTGGATTCTGTAAATGCGCCCAACCAGAATGCTATTTACGTGGAGCAGGAGATTGTGAAGAACCTTTCCAACATGCACAATGCCATTCCCAAAGATGTAGTAACACATTACAGCCTGTATGATAATTTTGTGCAGATAGGCCTGGCATTACAGGAAAGCAAGCAGCAGCTGCGCGGCCTGCAGGATGCACAGCGCACCATTGCAGAATTAAAGGAAAAAGTGCAGGATCTGAGCACGCAGCTAGACCGCTCAGATAACCAGCTGGAGTACTACAAACGCCTGTCAGCAAGCACTCCGGGGCGTTAATTCATCCTGAAAACATATTGAAATAAAAATGAATTAATAAAACCAACATGTGTTAAATATCCATTTACGATGCAACAATGCTTGGCTACTTAATGATTATCTTTTACTTTTGAAGCTTATATAATTACTTATTTCTTCTTAGGTATTTTTAATTATTTGGTAACCTTAAACATTTAACCCATGTCTTTCAAATCCGAGTTTGAAGTAGCTGGCAAAAAGTATGTTGTAAAATACTGCAGCTACGATCTCAATCAAGAAGTTGATGCAACAGGCCGCCCATCCGCCATTACACGCGGAGGCCGCATTCGTTTGACTGTAGAATCAACTGGCGAAACTGATCTCTTTGAGTGGATGGTGAACAACTTTGAACGTAAAGATGGCACCATCACTTTTTACAAAAGAGATTCCGACTCCAAACTGAAAACTGTAACCTTTAAAGAAGGCTACCTGGTGAAGTTTGAAGAAAACTTTGATTCGGACAATCCGAACCCCATGACGATCACGTTTACCATTTCTGCCCGCGAACTGGCTTCCGGCAATGGTTCTCACATCAATCAGTGGGTTGGATAATCCCCTAAGCTATTATGAATAGTGGAAAAGGTTCCGGTGCAAACCGGGGCCTTTTTTTATTGTGCAAACGGACGTAAGTGTTTGTACGTAGCTAATAATAGTAATATAACTGCGATGGTTATACGTAGTTCGAAGAATGTAAAATCATAAATGTAAAATGCTAAACCGACGAAGGAGGTTCATAGAGACCATTTAAAAGACTTATGAACGAGATAAATGTAAAAGTGGAATGCAGCCCTTATTCGATGCATTCCACTTTTATATTTTACATTTATGATTTTACATTTTACATTCTTTTATGTTTTACGCAGCTGTATGGACTGTACAAAATGGTGGCTGCCTTTTTCTAAAATAAGGCTGGCGCGGTAACGGGTAGGTTCAATATTTTGCTCCAGGTTAGGTTTGTTGATCTCATTCCAGATGTGCGTAGCCATCTCCACCGTTTCTTTGTCAGACAGATGTGCATAGCGGTGAAAGTAGGAGTGCGGATCCTGGAAAGCAGTGCTGCGCAGCGATTCAAAGCGGGCAATGTACCACTCGCGCAGATCTTTTTCTGCGGCATGTACATAAATGGAAAAATCGAAAAAGTCAGATACGAATACAGCAGGCTCCCGCTGCTCACGGTTCCTTACCTGTAATACGTTAATGCCTTCTACTATTACAATATCCGGTGATTCTATCTGCTGCTGCTCTTCTGTAATAATATCATATTCCAGGTGCGAGTAAATAGGTGCGCTTACTTTTTCCATGCCTGATTTTACATTGGCCAGGAACTGTATCAGCTTGCGGATATCATAACTCTCCGGGAAACCTTTACGGTTCATGAGTCCTTTTTGTTCCAGCACCCGGTTGGGATATAGGAAACCATCCGTAGTCACCAGGTCTACCCGGGTATGGTTAGGGTAGGCGGACAGTAAGCGCTGCAGCACGCGCGCAGTAGTGCTTTTACCCACTGCTACGCTGCCTGCAATACCAATAATGTAAGGTACTTTATGCGTATGATTATTCAGGAACCTGTTGGTAGTGGTGTGTAGCTGTTGCGCGGCTGTTACATGCAGGTTTAATAAGCGGGCCAGCGGTAAGTATATGGCCAGCACCTCTTCTGATGTAAGTGGCTCATTGAGGCCCTGCAGCTTGGAAATGTCATTCTCAAACACTAAGGCGGCATCATCTCTTTGCCGGGCCCATTCTTCCCTGCTGATGGTGATGTAAGGCGAATAACGCGTTGGTTTAGTCTGTTGTTTCATAGTTAATTGGGAAGCAGCCTGGGTTGCTTAATTAAAATGAGGGGATGAAGTTAGAATACTTGGACCATATATCCTATTGTAAAAAGGATAGCCGGAAAAGGCTGCTACCCGTTCCGGCTATCATTTAACCTGCGCTGTGCTATTTGATGTACACTGTTTTGATATTCAGGAACTCGTGTGTGCCTTCGGCAGCCAGCTCCCGCCCGTAACCGGATTGTTTAATGCCGCCAAAAGGCAGGCGGGCATCTGAATGCACCATATCGTTTATGTACACGTTACCGCTTTCTATTTGTGTGGCCAGGCGGGCAGCCTTTTCCAGGTCTTTGCTCCACAAGGCAGCCCCTAAGCCAAAAGTGGGGTGGTTAGCCAGGGTAATGGCCTGCTGCTCATCTGTGGCAATAATAATGGCGGCCAGCGGGCCAAAGGTTTCTTCCTCAAAAGCCGTCATATGAGCCTCTATGTTAGTGAGCAGGGTAGGGGTAAAGTTGCAGCCCTCATACTGTCCGCCGGTAAGCAGCCTGCCGCCCTGCTGTATGGTTTGCTGTAATTGTTTGGCCAGGCCTTCTGCCAGGTCGGGGCGGGCCATAGGTCCCATTTCTGTGTTTTCCGCAAAGGGATCACCCTGCTGCATTTTTTGCAGCATGCCGGTTACCTTATGCGTAAATTCCTCTGCAACAGCGCTTTCCACTATCCAGCGTTTGGCTGCAATGCATGACTGGCCGGCGTTTTGCATACGCGCCTTTACTGCTATGGCGGCAGCGGCTTCCAGGTCGGCATCTTTCAGCACCACAAAGGGATCGCTGCCGCCTAATTCCAGTACGCTCTTTTTAATGTATTTGCCGGCCAGCTGCGCTACGCTCATACCCGCTGGTGTGCTGCCGGTAAGGGTTACGCCCTGTACACGGTCGTCGGCTATAATGGGCTCAATGTCTTTGGAATTTACCAGTACGGCCTGGAAGGCTCCTTCCGGGAAACCGGCCTGCAGGAACAGCTTTTCAATGGCCAGCGCACAGCCGCTTACATTGCTGGCATGTTTCAGCAGCCCGGTATTGCCTGCCAGCAGGTTGGGAAGGGCAAAGCGGAACACCTGCCAGTAAGGGAAATTCCAGGGCATTATAGCCAGTATAATGCCTTTGGGCTGGTATAGCGCGTAACTCTTGCTGGCGTCGGAATTAAGGGGTTTGGGCTGCAGCATGGCTGCAATATTCTGCGCATAATATTCTGCGCTGGCGGCGCATTTTAATACTTCTGCTTTGGCTTCTTTCAACGTTTTACCCATTTCCCGGGTAATAACGGTAGCATGCTCCGTTACCTGCTCTTTCAGCAGGGCTGCGGCTTTCAGCATCCAGTCGCAACGTTGCTGTAATGGTATTTGCCCAAGCTGGCGGTAAGTGGCGTGGCCTTTGGCTAACAGTGCTGCTATCTGCTCTTTGGTGTGCGCTTCATATTCAGCTATGGTTTCCTGCGTGTAAGGGTACACGCTTTTGAAGTTACCCATATGAAAAGGTTTAAAGATCAAATGTAGTTCATAAAAAAAGAGGAACAGCAAAAGCCGTTCCTCCTTCTGAATGTTATGCTTAGCCAGGCGCTTAATCCTGCACCCGGGTGATCTTTAATATGTTGGTGGGCAGGTGTTCCTTTACAGGGGTGCTGCCGGTGTTCACCACAATATCTTCCTTTGACAGGAAACCTCTTTCCTTCAGGATGTTGATCTGGTCCTGGATAATATCGTCCAGGCTGTTCTCTTCTGCATAGTAGAAGGCGCGTACACCCCAGCTCAGGCTCAGCTGGTTTACCAGCGACCTTTCCTTGGTGAAGATGTACAGCGGAGAGCGCGGGCGGTAGCTGCTCAGCATAAAGCCGGTGTAGCCGCTCTGCGTCATACCAATGAGGGCATCTGCATCCAGGTCTTCTGCTATCTTACAGGCGTTGTAGCACAGGGCATCGCTCAGGAAGGTGGCAGAGTGACGGTGAGGGATCAGGTTACGGTTGTAAATGATATCTTCCTTCTCTACTTCAGCAATGATCTTTTTCATGGTCTGGATCACCAGTACCGGGAACTGACCGGTAGCGGTTTCGCCGCTCAGCATTACTGCATCGGCGCCTTCCAGCACTGCGTTGGCCACATCCGTAATTTCACTACGGTTGGGGCGTGTACGGTCTATCATGCTCTCCATCATCTGGGTAGCTACGATCACCGGTTTAGCGCGGTGGATACATTTACGGATAATATCTTTCTGGATCATGGGGATCTGCTCTACGGGCAGCTCCACGCCCAGATCACCGCGGGCAATCATTACGCCGTCGCTTTCCCAGATGATCTCTTTGAGATTCTCGATAGCTTCCGGCTTTTCTATTTTAGAAATGATCTTGATCTTGGAATCGCGGGCTTTCAGCTTGCTGCGCAGGTAGGTAAGGTCTTTTACATCGCGCACAAAGGAAAGGGCTACCCAGTCACATTCATGGTCAATGATAAATTCCAGGTCTACCAGGTCTTTGTCTGTTAAAGCCGGCAGGGCTACCTTGGTATCCGGCAGGTTAAAACCTTTTTTGGAAGACAGTACACCAGGCAGGCTTACTTCTGCTTTGATCTCACCGGCAGGTGTAATTTCCTTTACAACGGTTTCGATCTTACCATCATCCAGCAGGATCTTCTGACCCGGTTTAATATCACGGTGCAAGTTTTCGTAAGAAACATAGATGCGCTCCATGTTGCCTACTACTTTCTCGTTCACAAAAGTGAGGATATCACCTGCTCTCAGGGGCAGCGCGTTATTCTCAATTTCGCCTACACGCAGCTTGGGACCTTGCAGATCGGCCAGGATGGCCACATTGTAAGGCTCCGTTTGGTTGATCTGGCGGATGTGGCCAATGATGCGCGCTTTGTCTTCATGCGCACCATGTGAAAAGTTCAAACGGAACACATTCACACCAGCTTGTACCAGCGCCAGCAATTTTTCATAGGTATCGCAGGCGGGACCAACCGTGGCAACAATTTTAGTTTTGTGCGTGGAATGTTCTCTGGATGCCTCATGATCCATCTGCTTGTGATAATATTTGGATAAATCCTTTGTACTCATAAACTTATTTTTAACTCGCTAGTATTTTACACATTTTAACCCAGTCCGTGTCCATTTCTTCTTTGGCCTTAACGGCATGGTCCAGCGGGGTATAGTGGATCTTGTTATTTACAATGCCAACCATTACGTTGTAGGTGCCTTCTATCAGTGCATTTACGGCTGCATAACCCATACGGCTGGCCAGGATACGGTCCTGGCAGGTGGGGGTACCGCCCCTTTGGATATGGCCCAGGATACATACCCGGGTATCTGCATTGGGTAAGCGGTGTTTGATCATATTGGCTACCTCATTGGCCCCGGTTTCATGGCCTTCTGCTACTACGATCAGGTTCACCAGCTTTTTGCGGCGCTCATTAGCCTGCAGGTCTGCAATAATATCTTCTACCTCGGCTTTATGCTCTGGCATCATGATATGTTCCGCACCAGTGGCGATACCACTGTGCAGGGCAATATAACCGGCATCGCGTCCCATTACCTCAATTATAAAGAGGCGGTCGTGCGCGTCGGCGGTATCGCGTATCTTATCAATTGCATCAATGGCGGTATTTACGGCTGTATCAAACCCGATGGTGAAATCGGTGCCGGCAATATCCTTATCAATGGTGCCGGGTAAGCCTATGCAGGGAATATCGTATTCCTGAGAGAATTTTTGTGCTCCTTTAAAAGATCCGTCGCCCCCGATCACGATCAGCCCGTCAATATTATGCTTTTTCAGGTTCTCGTAGGCTTTCTGGCGGCCTTCCGGTTCGTAGAACTCCATGCAACGGGCGGTTTTAAGAATAGTGCCCCCGCGTTGAATGATGTTAGCCACTGATTTGGACTCCATAGGAAGAATCTCGTTCTTTACCATTCCCCGGTACCCATACATGACGCCATAGACATTCATCTGATGGTAAATACCTGTTCTTACCACGGCTCTTACTGCTGCATTCATGCCTGGGGCATCTCCGCCGGAAGTAAGAACTGCAATGTTGTTCACTTTTTTCATTCAGGATATAATATTTATCTTCCCAGTGGTTATTTGGTTTGTTAAAAAAACACCAAAAGGGCGCACAAAAATAACATTTTGGATTTTGTTTCCTAACAGATATTAGATGAAATAACCTAAATTTTCAACTTTAGTTAATCAAAGCCGGAATTTTTTACAAAAAAGTCAGACATGCTAAAAAAGATTTATAGATCTATTCCGATATTTTATATGAGCATTTTAACAGGCAGTGCCGTGGCACAGGAGGCACCGGGGCTCATTTACCCGGTTACACAAAAAACAGATACTGTAGATGATTATCATGGCACGAAAGTACCAGATCCTTACCGCTGGCTGGAAGATGACCATAGCGAAGCCACCAAAGCCTGGGTGCAGGAGCAGAACAAGGTAACGCAGGCTTACCTGGCTAAGATCCCTTTCCGGGAAGCCATCCGCCAGCGCCTTTCTACCCTGTGGAACTATCCCAAAACAGGGGCGCCTTTCCGGGAAGGAGAGTACTTTTATTTCTATAAGAACGATGGTTTGCAGAACCAGGCCGTATTATACCGCCGAAAGGGGCTGGAAGGCGCGCCGGAGGTATTCCTGGACCCTAATAAGCTATCCGCCACCGGCACTACTGCCCTTGGCGGCATAGAGTTTTCCAAAGACCACAAATATGCCGCTTACCTGTTGTCCAGCGCAGGTTCTGACTGGCAGCAGGCGTTTGTAATGAACGTAGCTACCAAAGAGCCTGCTTCTGATAAGCTGGACTGGATCAAGTTCAGCGGCATTTCCTGGAAAGGGAACGGGTTCTATTACAGCCGTTATGATGCGCCGGATGAACAGAACCGCCTGTCTAAAAAGAACGAGTTCCATAAAGTGTACTATCATAAGCTGGGCACCCCGCAGGAGCAGGATGAGCTGGTGTATGTGGATAAAGAGCACCCGCTGCGCAATGCCGGCGTTTCTGTTACGGAAGATGAACGTTTCCTGATATTGCATACCTCAGAAGGTACATCCGGCGGGGAAATACAGTACCGCGATCTGCAGGATGCCAGCCAGAAGGATTTCAAAATACTGATAAAGGGTTTTGAATATGAGCCGGATGTAATTGATAATGTTGGCGGTAAGCTGCTGGTGCGTACCAATCATGATGCGCCGAACTATAAGATAGTGCTGATAGACCCGCAGCATCCTGAAAAAGAGCACTGGCAAACCATAGTGGCCGAAAAACCGGAAGTGCTGGTGAGCGCCGGCACCGGCGGCGGTTACCTGTTTGCCAGCTACCTGAAAGACGCTGCTGAACAAATATACCGGTACGACTATAAAAAAGCGCCCGGCAAAGTAACAGAGCAGGCAGTGTCCTTACCCGGTATTGGCACTATCACCGGCTTTTCCGGTAAGATGGATGAGAAGTTCCTGTTCTATTCCTTTACCTCTTTTACCACACCTGGCACCATTTATAAGTATGATATAACCAGCGGCCAATCTACCCTGTACAATAAGCCGGTAGTGCAGTTCAACCCCGAGGAGTATGAAACCAGACAGGTGTTCTTTAACAGTAAGGATGGCGCAAAAGTGCCCATATTCCTTTCCTATAAAAAAGGCATACAGCTGGATGGCAACAACCCGGTATTGTTATATGGTTATGGCGGTTTTAATATTCCCATGACGCCGGGCTTCAATGTATCCAACCTGTTCTTTATGGAGCAGGGCGGCATTTACGCGGTAGTGAACCTGCGCGGCGGCAGCGAGTATGGGGAAGCCTGGCACAAGGCCGGTATGCTGGAACATAAGCAAAATGTGTTCGATGATTTTATTGGCGCTGCAGAATACCTGGTAAAAGAAAAGTACACCCAGCCTTCCCGTATTGCCATCCGCGGCGGATCTAACGGCGGCCTGCTCATAGGCGCCTGTATGACCCAGCGGCCCGACCTGTTTAAAGTGGCCCTGCCGGCAGTGGGGGTAATGGATATGCTGCGCTACCAGAAATTCACCATTGGCTGGGCCTGGGTAGTGGAGTATGGCAGCAGCGATAAGCCGGAGCAGTTCAACTACCTGATCAGGTATTCACCCCTGCATAACCTGAAACCCGGCACCGCATACCCGGCTACGTTAGTTACCACCGCAGACCATGACGACCGTGTGGTACCGGCGCACTCCTTTAAGTTTGCGGCTACTTTGCAGGCTGCACAAAAGGGGCCTAATCCTACACTGATACGCATTGAAACGCAGGCCGGGCACGGCGCGGGCAAGCCTACCTCCAAACAGATAGATGAGGCAACGGATGTGTGGGCGTTTACAATGTATAATCTTGGAATGAGCATGAAGTAATTATAAATTATCAATTACGAATTGAATGCAGCGGTGCGTCATTGCGAGGAGCTAGGAGGCTACAGTGGGAAGGGAGAAGAGGGAAACTCCAGCCCATCAGGTGATTGCTTCGTTGCCCCTTCCCCCCCGGCCTTTATTTTGTTCCCCCCATGAGGCCATTGT
>NZ_JAGXJN010000035.1:0-67431 GCF_019091455.1 Chitinophaga sp. GbtcB8 | reverse complement strand
AGGGAGGGGGGGGGGGGGGGGGGGGGGGGGGGGGGGGGGGGAGGGGGGGAGGGGCAACAACACCCCCCTCACCGGAGGGAGGTTGCTCTCCCTTCCCCCTTCCCGCCCTGGCTTTAATTTGCTCCTCGCAATGACGCGATTGATTGGTATATGAAAGCGGATAATCATTTAACTTAATTGTTTATTCAGGTGTTTTTTAATATTCACACTATTCCATTCGCATTTCGTAATTGATAATTCGTAATTTTAATAAAAGGGCTGCTATGAAGGTTTTAATCACAGGAAGTAACGGTTTATTAGGGCAACATCTGCTACCGCTTTTCGTACAGGATGAACAGTATGAAGTAATTGCGGCGTGCAGGGGCGTAAACCGCCTGCCGGTACAGAACGGCTATACGTACGAATCCGTGAACCTGCGCAATGCGGTAAGTGCCCAGCAGCTGCTGGAAAAACACCGGCCGGACATTGTTATTCATGCAGCTGCTATGACACAGGTAGATGAATGTGAGCGTAATAAGGATGCCTGCTGGGATACCAATGTAGCGGCTACACGCTACCTGATACAGGCTGCTGAAAAATACAACGCCCACTTCCTGTTCCTTTCCACTGACTTTATCTTTGACGGACTGGAAGGCCCTTATGCAGAGGATGCGCCGGCCAACCCGCTCAGCTACTACGGCTCCAGCAAAGTGGCGGCAGAGCGTTTGGTGAAGAACAGCAAGGTGCCCTGGGCCATTGTAAGAACAGTGCTGGTATATGGCACTGCTGTGGATATGCAGCGCAGCAACATTATTACCTGGGTAAAGAACAACCTGCAGCAGGGTAAAAAGATAAAGGTGGTGGATGACCAATGGCGCACGCCTACGCTGGTGCAGGACCTGGCCGAAGGTTGTAAGCTGGTGGCGGATAAACGCAGCACCGGTGTGTATCATATCTCCGGTAAGGAAATGCTGTCGCCTTACGAAATGGCGGTACAAACGGCGGAGTTCTTTAAGCTGGACCAGCGCCTGATTGAAAAGGTAAATGCGAAAACTTTTGTACAACCTGCCAAACGCCCGGCCAAAACAGGTTTTGTGATCGATAAAGCCGTGCAAGAGCTGGGCTACCAGCCGCATAGCTTTGCAGAGGGGCTGGAGATTGTGGCGAAAGAGATCAAATGATGTGCGGATAATTGAAGCGTAGCTATAAAATGAAAAGTGCAAATGGATCTGTCCATTTGCACTTTTTTTATTTTAGGATGTTTATGATCAGAACTCCAGATACACCTTCCCATTCTTACTTCCATAGGTATCCCTCACTTTCTTAATGTTGGCGGCAGTATCGGCGGCCAGGGAGCGGAAAGACATAGCCACCTTAAAGTTGGTGGAGTCGCGGGTACTGTACATGGCTACCTTCAGCCCAAAACCTTGTAACTGGCGGAACCTTTTTTCTGCAGCCGCCCGGCTGGGATAGGTTGCAAATACTACAAAGTACTGCAATGTATCAGTGGCGGCCGGTATGGCGGCGCTGGTATCTGTGGGCGTGGTTTCCGGTACCATGCTCATGGTATCCTGCGGGGTAGGCGGTATGGCATCCATATCCAGGGTGGCGGTACCGCCGCCATAAGACTGGTTGTCTATAAACCACCAGATGCCGGTGGCCAGCAATGCTGCGGCAATGGGAATGGCTATCCACCACCATTTAAAGCGGCTTTGCTGTTCTTCCAGCTCCCAGGGGGCAGGAGGATAAACAACCGGTTCCTGGGGAGTATGTGCTGCTACCACGGGTTCCGGTACAGGTGTATGTACCGGTGCTTCGTAATGCTGCGGTACCGGCTCCGGAACTGGTGTAGGCGGTGGTGGTGGTGGCGGCGTGTAGGCCGGCGGGGTATACGCAGGCTGCGGGGGCGGCTCATAAGCCGGGCTTTGCCAGGAGGGGGCATCCGGGCGGTACACCGGCTGCAGGTGCAGGGTGTCCGGTTTGCCGGGCAGGTTCTCCGGGTAAAAGTCAATATGCCCCAGCGCATCTGTTTGCAGGGTACCCAGGCCGGGTAAGGCCAGCGGCTGGCGGTTTTCCAGGGCTGCCTTCATGTCTGCAATGTACCTGTTCAGCTTTAGCTGGGCTACGGCTGGCACCAGGTTCTCTTTTAATGAGATCCATTCCAGGCAGGAGCCATCATCTGTCCACTGTTCATTAAAGAGCACCTGCTGACCCGGAGGGTCCAGGCTTCTATCCGATGTATTATACCGGGCAGGTAAGAACTGCAGTGTAAAGGTGCCGATCTCCGGCACGGTGCATGTATGCTGCCGGAAAAGTACATCCTGGATGTATTGTAATAATATCAAGGTACTATATGATTATTGCGCAAGTTTACAACTTAAAATTTAATCATTACTCCCCCCAGTATGTTAAAACCATAAGTTGGATACCCGTTCCAACGCTGGTAATGGGTATTAAACAGGTTATTGGCTGTTACCCATACATTAATATACTTGCCAATGTCGTAGTTGGCGCCGGCATTCAGGTCCCAGGCGCCCTTGGTTTTAGCGAAGTCCTTGTTAGCCAATTGATACCAGCTGCCGCTTAATGCATACAGGTTGGCATTCAGGTGCAGGTTCTTGCCAACAGTGTACTGTGCATACGCATTGGCCTGGAAAGGTATTAAGTGCCAGGGTTTTACCTCGGTATTCTGCTTGTTATAGTTATACCAGTCGCCGGTTAAACGCAGCTGGAACTTTTCTTCCTCTATGTACCCGATCTCTGCATGCAGCTGGAAAGCGCGCAGCTGGTCTTCGTTCCTGATATAGAATGTGTTACCTACAGTTGTATCGTTCACAAACAGGGGCATGTTGTACCAGGTAACGGCGGCAAACTTGGTGTTATAATTAATGTGGCTGCCCAGGGTGCCTTTAATACCGGTGTACTTTTCCTCCACCCGGGTATTCAGGATGCCCGGCGGGTACTGGCCTATGAAAGGGTTGTTATTGGCCAGGTTACGGAAGCTGTTCTTTTCAATGTAAGATACCCAGCCGCTGCTTAAGATCACTTTCTTACGGATCAGGTGCGATTCGTTCACGATGTCAGGCAGCAGGTAGAATTTGCTGTTGGTCCAGGTGGGGTTTACGCCTGCATGCAGGGTAAAGCCGGGTTTTATGATCTCTAAAGCCGGGTGAATGGCTACTACGTTATTATTGATCTGCTTCTGATCTCCTTCTTTAAAGGTGGAGAGATCAAACACGCCTTCTGCACGCAGGTAAAAATCTTCCAGCAGCTGTTTGCTTACCGGCGCATTTATTACTACCGTGTTTTCCTTACGGTCAAAGGCATCGGTAAAGATCATGAACTTGGCCCGGGGAGCTATCATCAGCGCCCAGTCATTCTGGGTGCGGTTCTTCAGCCCTACCTGTATGGTGCCCTGGTTAAAGGCCTGTTTTACATCACCCTTGGAAAAGTCATACAGCGTATGGTCGTACCCGTAATAGTGTATTACGTTACGGTCAAAACCTACGCTGCCATTGATCTCAAACAGGGGAGAGTAATAAGTGCCGGAGGCCAGTATATTCAGCGCGTTGTAGTCCTGGTTCTTGATGTTGCCTTTGGAGCCGGTGTAGCTGCCATACAGGCCAAAGTTATATTTCTCATTACGGCCGCTGCCCAAACCGGCCTGTATCAGCGGGGTTTGATAGTTGCCAAAACCTACTTTTACAAAGTTGTTCTGCAATGCGTTCAGCGAATCCTTCCCTAATGCCAGGGGCTTTAAGGGTACGGGCTGGTACATAAAATACAGGTTCAGGGCAGGTACCTGGTAGGCCATACGCGGGCGGGCGGTATCTACGCCCGGCAGGGCTGCCGTAAGGTTCAGCTTTGCTGCATCGCGCAGCTTGGGCTGGTAGGTAGAAATAATGTCAATGGTTTCCTGCTTCAGTGAATCCTGCGCTTGTGCAGGCTGCTGTAAAAAGAAACCGGCCATCATCCCTATTACTCCACACCTGCTTATATATTTAGTTTTACCGTTCATTTATGCGCTGTTTATATTTTATCATTTAAAACGCCTGTTAGCAGGGCGTTTTGCGTGTATTATATGTTATGGTCTGGTCCTGATCTTAGAGGCGGCTTTTTCTGCGGCTTCTACTTTTTCCAGCTTATCTTTTGCTTCCTGTTTCAGCTCCGGGATAGGGCAGTTCTCTGCCAGGCTCTGGAAAGTAGCTTTTGCATTAAAGTAATCTTTCTGCTGGGTGTATACATCGCCTAACAGTATGTAGGCTTTGGCTACCCAGGTGCCGTATGAGGGTGTGTTCTTGATCACATCAAAACCTGCTTTCTCCGCTGCATCCAGCTCATTTTTAGCCAGGTAACATACGCCGGTGTTGTAGCGGGCTTCTGCCCCGGTTTCTGATTTGGTAAGGCCGGCTACTGTTTTAAATTCGCTGATGGCTTCATCATATTTCTGCTGCTCCTGTTGCGCCCTGCCCAGGTAAAAGTGTGCGGCAATCTGGTCGTCGGTGCTAATGCTGGTGTTGGACAGCAGCAGCTCTGCATAGTTGCCTACCTCATCCCAGTGTTTTAGCTGGTAATTGCTGCGCAGCAGGCCGCGGGTGGCGGTCATGGTGTTTTCTTTGCTGGTGCTCAGGTCCTGCAGCTGCAGGTAGTAGGTGCGGGCCTTTTCATAATTCTTTACCTGGTAAAAGTTAATGTTGGCGGCCTGCAGGGCTGAACGCTCTGCATACAGGCTGTTGTTGCCGGAAAGAACAAACTCATAACCGGGTAAAGCGGTCGTATAGTCTTTGCTGTTATACGCGCATTCTGAGCGGTAAAAGTAAGCGGGCAGCAGGAACTGGCCATTCGGATACTTTTGTATATAGCTGTTAAAGGCTGGTATGGCGCCCGTGCAATCACCGCTGCTAAAGCGGGCTTCTGCGGCGGCATAGGCCAGTGAATCGGCTGCGGAGGCGGTTACCGTTCTACCGCTGGCTTTCAGCAGGGCCACATATTCATCTGTTTTACCCTGGCCTACATAAATATCCTTGATGCTTTGCAGGGCTTCATTGGCTTCTGCGGAGTTAGGATATTTCTCTACCACCTGGCGGTAGTAGGAGAGGGCTTTGCTATCATTATCCTTATTGAAATAACACAGGCCCAGCTTCAGCAATGCACGTGGTGCATTGGGGCCGTTGGGCTGCTTTTTCAGCACATTTTCCAGGTAGGGAATGGCTTCTGTATATTTTTCAGATGCGAGGTAAGTATTGGCAATCTCAAAATCAGCATCGTTCCCAAAGCTGGAGCTGGGGTATTGGTTGCCCAGCTGTTTTAACAGGGCCAGCTTTTCATTATACTTACCCTGTATACCCAGGATGATACTTTTCTGGTAGGTGGCATAATCTGCACCGGGATCTTTATTGGCAATCACACGGTCGTACAGCGCGGTGGCCCTGCCAAAATCCTTCAGCATGTAATAACAGTCGGCGCTACGCAGCAGCGCATCATTAGCAATACGGCCTGCATTGGGGCCGCTGGCTTTTTGGGCGGCTTCAAAATGCTGCAGGGCATGGGTATAATCTTCTTTCTTCAGCAGGCTGTAACCCATGTTATAGCTGGCTGTTTGCGCATTGGCTTCACCGGAGGCCGGTACGGCGCCGGTCAGATAGCTGTTCAGGTTAATGATGGCATTATCTGTACGCTGCTGGCGCAGGGCTATTTCTGCTTTCCAGAAATGCGCCAGCTGTTTAATATTATTATCGTAGGGATTTTTAATGGCTACATCCAGCAGGCGGTCGGCTTCTGCCAGCTGCTGATCGTTTATGAGCTGTGTGGCCCTGCCGTAGGATACGCGCTGGTAGGCCCGCAACACGGTGGGGTTTTTGTCAGGGATGGATTCTATAGTGGTGAGCGCATCCTTGTAGTTATTGGTGTTGGTGAACAGCTGCACCAGTATTTCCCGGGCTTCTTTGTTGTAAGATGATTGCGGGTATGTTTTTACAAAGTTGGAAAGCTCTGTGAGCGCTGCATCATTATAACCCAGCTCATACGACAGCTTGCCATAGTTAAAGCGGGATATTTCCTGCTGCTGCGGGTTTGAATTATTACGTGCGCCAAAGGCAAAGGCATTGCGTGCATTGGCCTTCTGGTTGGTACGCAGGTAACAGTCGCCCAGCAGGTACATGGAGTTTTGACCTAAAGAATCTTTTTCACTGCTTAGCTGTTTAAAACCGTTAATGGCTTTGTTGTAGTTGCCGGTTTGGTAGTAACAGTAAGAGAGCTGGTACACATCTTCCTTGCGCACCTCATCTGCATTATCCTGGTATTGCTGTAGGTAGGGCAGGGCTTTCTGATAATCTTTCTTTTCGAAGTAAGCCTGTCCCATGAGCTGTTTCAGCTCTGTATCATAGTAGATATTGCCTTTCTTTAATAGGGATTCGCCATATTTGATCACTTCTTCTTTTTTGCCCTGGAAGTAGTAGATCTCTGCTATGTAATAGGGCACGATACCGGCATATTTTGGCTCCTGCTCCACGCGTTTAAAGCTGGCCAGGGCTTCATTATACTGGCGGTTATTGTAGGCAATAAAACCGTAGTAGTAATTGGCGGGAATGTAATATTTACCCTCTATTTCCTTGATGGATGCAAACAGGGGCTGTGCTTTCTGAAAGTCTTTTACGTTGAAGTAACAGTAGGCAAGCTCAAATTTTGCATCCGCAATTTCGCTGTTGGAAAGGTTGTCGATATTAGCTTTCTCGTAATACGGGATGGCTTCCTGCAGCTGGTTGCGGTGAAAATAATATTTGGCTAACTG
Organism: Chitinophaga sp. GbtcB8; assembly: GCF_019091455.1. Taxonomy (GTDB): domain Bacteria; phylum Bacteroidota; class Bacteroidia; order Chitinophagales; family Chitinophagaceae; genus Chitinophaga. Next base: position 60,662 of record NZ_JAGXJN010000035.1, on the reverse strand, counting down.
GTAGCTTACCAGCTGTTCGCGGGCATTGTTGTTGGCCCTTTGCAGGTATTGCAGCGTCAATTTTTCCGCGTCGGCCTGTTGCAGCTTTAATGCGCATACTGTGTAATAGTACTGTGCATCTGCTTTTACCAGGGAGCGGTTGGTTTCTTTGAAGTAATCAATATTTTGGATCACCTGCCGGAAAAGCTGCATGGATACGGCATATTTCTCTTGCTGAAATAGTTGCTGCGCGTCCTTGAAAACTTTATCAGGTTCGGTATAAATGCGTGTTTGTTGTGCCCGGGCGGCTGTGGGGGCCAGTATGCCAGTGGCGGCAAAGGCCAGGAGGGATATTAACAACTGTCCGGGAACCACGATCTTTCTTATAAACATGCTCTGGATTTATTAAAATAGTAGATGGCTTACCTGTTAAACGCACTTTCTCCCTGTATTGGTATTGACAACCAGTTGATTAATCAAAAATAACAGTTAGGAGAACGCGGCAAAAAACAGATAACCCAATAAACGCTGGATCAATGTCAGCAAATATAAAAGTTTAAACCTTTTTGCCGTTTAATGCTTTTCTAACAGTGATGTGGATAACTCTCAATCCCAGGCATAGGCCTATTGCGCTATCTTGCAAAGGAATTAAACTTAGCAAGAATTAAACCATTTTTACACCTATGAGAAGACTATTTTCTGCCACTTTTACCAATGGTACGGTACATTTTTCCCTGTTGTTACTGCGATTGGTGTTTGGGGGGTTAATGCTTACGCATGGCTGGCCTATGCTCATGAACTTTGCATCTCTTTCGCATAAGTTCGCTGATCCTTTACATGTGGGCCACACTGTTTCCCTGGGAATGGTTGTTTTTGCAGAGGTATTTTGCTCTGTGTTTATAATACTGGGATTGCTCACCCGCCTGGCGGCTATTCCACTGGTCGTTTGTATGAGTGTAGCGCTGTTCATGATCCATGCGCATGATACAATTGACGTGAAGGAAAAAGCAATCGCATTCCTTGCCGTATTTGTGGTGCTGCTGTTCTGCGGCCCTGGTAAAGTAAGTTTTGATAGTTTGATCGGGCGATAAGCGTAAAGCAGAAAGCATAAAGCGCAAAGCAAATTTGAGTAGCTTTGCGCTTTATGTTAAACAATATGGGAGGCTTTGTGCTTATGCTTTCAGCTTTCCGCTCAAAAAGAAAGTCATGTTCACATCCATTACTCAAATACGTGTGCGTTACGGGGAAACCGACCAGATGGGATATTTGTATTACGGTAACTATGCGTTATATTATGAGGTAGGCCGTGCAGAGGCGATCCGGGAGCTGGGATTTACCTACCGCCAGCTGGAAGAGCAGGGCATTATTATGCCGGTGGCAGAAATGAATGTTAAATACCTGCGCCCGGCTTTTTATGACGACCTGATAACTGTAAAGACCTCCCTGAGAGAGCTGCGTGCAGATCATAAGATCCAGTTCCACTCAGAGCTGTTCAATGAAAAAGGCGAGCTGCTGAATGTAGGTGTTACCACGCTGGTGTTCCTGCATACGGATACTAAACAGAAATCGCTGCTGCCGCTGCCGTTAAGGGAAAAGCTGGAACCGTTCTTTAATAAATAAATTCATAATAAAGGAAGTATCCTGAAGATCGCTTAAACGATGATACATTTCACCAGGGCCTTATGCAGGACCTGAAGCGCCCCAAAAAGCCAGCCGCTTTTTGGGGCTTTTTTATGGGTAAAAAGGATCAAGTGCGGTTACAAGAATAGTTGCCGGCCCGGCGCCCGGTGTTTAGGCCAAAGACCTGCGTATATGCTTTACTCAAACAGCTGCAGGATAGCTGACTACCGCTTAACCCCAATACCTTCATACCTGCGTATATGCCTTTACTTTATTCCTGCTGCTAAAACGGCCATGGATGGGCAATGTAGCTGCGATAGCTTATCTGCAACAGGTACTGCACAGCTATGCCTCTACCACCTGTGCCGGCCGGAACATAGGCTGAACATGGCCTGAACACGATCAGAGCACAAATGTAACACGGGTTTTTAAGGGGCCTGTAACTAGTTCATTACCAATCTATTGTGGGCATGATGTGGACTTGATGTGGACTTGATGCGGGGATGAGGTAGTTTAAACCAGGACCGCTTACCTGTTAGTGTGCTGAATATTTGCGATTTACATGCATTTCCTCCCTAATTTTGTTCCTTTATTCATAAAACCTTTACGCGTGGAAAAAGTAACAGCCAGCATTATTACCATTGGTGATGAACTACTGATAGGACAAACCATCGACACCAACTCTGCCTGGATGGCGCAGCAGCTGAATGGTATGGGTATATGGGTACAGCGCCGTGTAGCCGTAGGCGATATTAAGGAAGCTATCCTGGAAGCGCTGGATGAAGAAAGCGCCTCTGCCGATATTATACTGATCACCGGGGGCCTGGGACCCACGGCCGATGATATTACCAAACCCACGCTGCTGGAATATTTTGGCGGTACCATGGTGCAGCATGAGCCCACCTTACAACGCCTGATGCAGCTGTTTGAAAGCAGGGGCCTGCCCATATTACAGCGCAATATAGATCAGGCCCTGGTGCCGGATAGCTGCACCGTGTTAATGAACTTCCATGGCCTGGCGCCGGGTATGTGGTTTGAGAAGGGCGCTAAAGTATTTGTATCCATGCCCGGTGTACCGCATGAAATGAAGGGTATTATGACGGATCATGTGCTGCCCCGGCTGCAGGAGCAGTTTGATACCAAAGCCGTCCTGCATCAAACCCTGCTCACTTCCGGTATGGGCGAATCATTTGTAGCGGAAAAGCTGCTAACCTTTGAAGCGCAGCTGCCGGAACATATCAAGCTGGCTTATTTACCCAGCTACGGCCTGTTAAAGCTGCGGTTAACCGCGCACGGGGAAGACAAAGTATCTACCGCAGCAGAGCTGAAGCTGCGCTTCCAGGAAATGGAGGTTTTGCTGAAAGATATTGCGGTGTACGACGAGGATATTTCCATGGGCGAAGTGCTGGGCCGCTATTTAAAGGCTAAAGGCAAAACCGTGGGCACGGCAGAAAGCTGCACCGGTGGCTACATTGCGCATAATATTACGGCTGTAGCAGGCAGCTCTGCCTACTATAATGGCAGCGTGGTTACCTACAGCAATGCTATGAAAACAAAACTGCTGGGCGTAAAAGAAGCAACCCTGGCCGCCTATGGCGCTGTAAGCGAAGAAACCGTGCGCGAAATGGCGGCCGGCGCGCTGAAGGTATTGAACACAGATTATGCAATTGCGGTTTCCGGCATTATGGGCCCTGATGGCGGCACACCGGAAAAACCGGTAGGCACTGTATGGATAGCCGCAGGCAGCGCAGATAATATTGTAACCGTAAAATACCGCCTGATGTATGACCGGGAACGTAACATACAGATGACGGCTATTTATGCGATGAATGAGCTGAGGAAACTGATTTAATGTGTGAATGTGCACATTTACACATTAAACTAATTGGCTTACATTTGTTGCCAGCTAAACACTAAAATACATCTTATGGCCATTGTAGAACTGGTAATGCCTAAAATGGGGGAAAGCATCATGGAAGCCACCATATTGCGCTGGCATAAAAAGCCCGGGGATCAGGTAAAAGCTGATGAAACGGTGCTGGAAATTGCCACGGATAAGGTGGATAGTGAAGTGCCCTCCATTGCCGACGGGGAGATTACCGAATTACTGTTTGCAGAGAACGAGGTAGTACCGGTAGGCGCCGTAATTGCCCGTATCAATACAACCGGTAATGCCGAAATACCTGTTGCCCCCACCACGTTTGAAGAAATTGCGCCTGCAGCGCAGCAACACCATCACGAAATTATTACCAATAACGAGGGGCACCACCAGCATACGGCTCCTGAACCGGTGGCGGCCCAGCATGCTGAGCCTAAGTTCAGCACCAGCGGCCCCCGTTTTTACTCGCCCCTGGTATTAACCATTGCACAGCAGGAAGGCGTAAGCTTTGCAGAGCTGGAAAATATACCGGGCAGCGGCAGCGAAGGCCGTGTTACCAAAAAAGATATACTGGAATATGTAGCTGCCCGCCAGCAGGGCCACCAGCCTGCTGCACGGCCAGCGGCTGCCACAGCGGTCCCTGAAAGCAGGCCGGTGCCTGTGGAAACATCCAAAGCTGTAGCTGCGCCGGTACCCACTTACAATGGCAGCAGCAGCAGCGGTAATGTGGAGATCATTGAAATGGACCGTATGCGCAGGCTGATAGCAGAGCATATGGTACGCAGCAAACAAACCAGCCCACATGTAACCAGCTTTGCAGAAGCAGATGTAACGCACATGGTAAAGTGGCGCGATAAAGTGAAAAAGGATTTTGAACAAAGGGAAGGGGAGAAGCTCACCTTTACCCCGCTGTTCATAGAAGCGCTGGTGAAATGTATTAAACGTTTCCCGCTGGTGAACTGCTCCCTGGAAGGTGATAAAATAATCCTGAAGAAAGATATTAATATAGGTATGGCCACGGCCCTGCCCAGTGGTAACCTGATTGTTCCCGTGATCCGCAATGCCGACATGCTGAACCTGGTAGGACTTACCCGGCAGGTTAATCAGCTGGCCAATGCCGCCCGCACCAACCGCCTGAAACCGGAAGATACCCAGAACGGTACCTTTACGCTTACCAACGTAGGCACCTTTGGCAGCCTGGCAGGTACACCCATTATTAACCAGCCGCAGGTAGCTATACTGGCTGTAGGCGCTATTAAAAAGCGCCCGGTGGTAATTGAATCCCCGGAAGGCGATTCCATTGCTATCCGCCATATGATGTACCTGTCGCTCTCTTACGACCACCGCATTGTTGACGGTGCATTGGGTTCTACTTTCCTGAGCGCCGTAGCGCAGGAGCTGGAGCACTTTGACCCGGAAAAAGTATATTAATCAGATCCATCCCTGCAGGCGTAAAGTGTGCAGGTATTATTTGCGCAGGGCAGCCGTATGAATGTACGGTTGCCCTGCCTTTTTATTGATACTCATATACACTTTCTAACACGAACGTTATCAGCCTGTTAACGATTGGTTAACCATCAATTGTTTAAATGGACCGTAATTTACGCGGCACAAAGTACATGAATCATGGGTCGGTAAAAATGATCCCAGCGTATAAGGAAGAGAATGGCCTATGAAGTAATCCCTGATGTTTGGTTAGCTAAATGACAATACACCCTACATATCCTTTTTCCCATGATCAATATTGGTATCATTGAAGACAACTATTTTCAGCTGAACAGCTACAAAGAATTTTTAGAAGATTTCCAGGATTGCAAGGTAGTGTTTGCCTGTAAATCAATGGAGGAATTCAGGGCGCTGCCTTCTTATGAAATGAATGTTGCGGTGATCCTGCTGGATGTAATGCTGCCGGGGGAATCCGGCATACAGGGCATTTACCCGTTACGCTGTCTTTTCCCGGAAGCCAGGATCATTATGTTATCTGCCCACGACCAAAAGGAACATATTGTATCCTCTATTAAAGAAGGGGCGCATGGTTACCTGCTGAAAACCGGCCGCCTGGCGGATATTTACCAGGGCATGATGGATGCGCTTAATTACGGCAGCACCCTCTCTCCAAGGGTTGCCTACCAGCTGATCAGCCATATGAATGAAGATCCGTTGCTGCAGCTGCGGGATAAGCTAACGGAAAGGGAATACGAGGTGCTGCATTTATTAAAGCAGGGGCATTCCTATAAAACCATGGCGGACCGTTTGCATTTGTCTGTATTCACCATCAATCATCACCTGAAGAAGATCTACCAGAAGCTGAACGTTTCATCCAAATCAGAGCTGGTATCCAGGATCTGTTTAAACAATTTGCAGGTGCCACTATAATAAGTAGGGGCCTAAGCGGTGCTTTTAACAACTACCACTATAATAAGTGGCACACAAAAAGGGCACTTGCTGTAATATTGCAGCGTTGCTTTCATTACTTCGTGTTCCATATCCTCTGAACAATACAGTGTGCTTCCATTTAGGGTATCCCCCGTGGATGATACACACAGTAGCGCAATATAACCAGTTGGCTGCTGTTAACACCATCGCAAAGTAAAAGATATATGGCGCTGTACACCACCGGCGCCATTTTCTTTTTATACCCGGGTTAATGAAAGGCTGTTGAAAGGGGCTAAAACAAAAGAACCGCCCTGTGGAACAGGACGGCTCTTTCAAATTTCATTTGGCCTTGAAAACCTGGCGCAATAGAATAAATAACTAAATTAATAGCGACGATCGCGGCCACCGCCACCATATCCACCGCCACCACGGTTTCCTCCACCACCACCACTCCTGAAGTTATTATTCGGCTGTTTAGGTCTTGCTTCGTTTACCATTAATTGTTTGCCTTCTATCTCAGTGCCATTCAAACTATTCATAGCCTTGGATCCCTCTTCCTGGTTAGGCATTTCCACAAATCCAAAACCGCGTGAACGGCCGGTTTCGTGGTCCTTAATGATTTTCGCGGAGGTTACTTCCCCAAATTCGCTAAATATCTGGTGAAGGTCCTCATCGTTCAACCTATAGTGCAGGTTGGCTACGTAAATGTTCATGACTAAAAGATTAAAAAAATGAAAAATAATACTGAAGATAAAGAAATTAAATTGATAAAATATCCTACCCTGGCAACATTTTCTAAAAAGAGGGTCTACGGGTAGTAACGGTATACCCCAAACGTGGTACAGTAAAGGTTTTACGGGGTTTTTTAAATATTCATTAAAATGAAATCAAATGCATTATAGCGCTATTTTTATGCACTTTTTTTTGTAAATTTAGTATATAATCCATTAAATTTTATTGTTATGGGTGTATTAAGTGAAACCTGGTTTGCAGACGGTTATATAGACTTTGAACAGAAAAAATATACCTTACTGGCTTACCTGCAGGAGATCAACCATTACTTCAACGAGAACAAGCTTTACCCGCAGCTGGCGGATGTTATTTTCCACTTCAACAACTTAGTAGCTTTCCGGGACAACAAACAATTCATTCAGCAGCAATTCCCTAAAAGACTCACCTCCCTGAACATGGAGAAGCTGCAGATCCTGTATGAGCAGATGATTGCAGACGATGAGCTGATGCAGGAGCTGGAAAGCATTATTCACTATGCCATGAACCGGATGAACCTGACCATTAAAGATGGAACGGAGATCTATGAAATGGTGGAAGATAGCATGAATATAGCGCCGGTAGGCCTGATACCCCTGGATACACAGGAGGGGTACCTGTTCCTCTCTGACGGGCGGCACCAGGATACCCTGGTGTATGAATACCGCCTCACCATTTTTGAGCGGCATGATGAAAAGTACCGGGGCATTCACACACAGCTGATAGAGACTTACCAGAAAGACCTGGTGCACTCCTGCGAGCATATTAAAACCATCCTGATACGGCAGCGTAAAAAGCTGCCTAACCCGGCAGTATACCGGGTAGATACGCAGCTGGTGTTTCCGCTGAATGAAACGCTGCTGCCTATTGCCAAGAGGTGTTTGGTGAAGTATATAACGAAGAATGCGGCGTAATTTGCATATCTGGATTTTGCGCATCATTTTAGCGGCAATACACTCTCTTCCCCATCAAACACCACCTCCAGCTCATGGTCCTGTAAAAAGGGTTGATAATACTGTGCAATGATCTTTTTGATCTTGTCTTTAGACTGCTGCAGGTAAAGGGTGTTGCCGGCCAGCTGCTCGCGGGAGGTCTCGTACAGCTTTTTTTGCACGTCGGTGTAGGTTTCATCATCCTGGAAAAGCAGCCAGCCTTTGCGGTTGGCAGTTTCCATTTTATCCAGTCTCAGCTCATAGCTGAGCAGGTGGGGAGCCGGGAGCTGTACGGTGATCTTTTTATCGGTAACGGACACACGGAAATTCTTTTCATTCACATCTACCCCATATTTGGCCTGGTAGGGGATAGAGACCCAGACGGTATTTTCCTGGAACATCTTTTTAAAGTTATCGGCCCAGCTACCATCATTTGCGAGGTTACTGCGCTTATGGCTGGCTACGCCCTGTACTTCCAGGCTGGCCAGCTCGGCTATTTCCCTTACAATCATACTGTTGCTCAGGATCTGCTGGCTTACGGACCGGCTGCCGAATTGCTTACCCAGCCAGAATATCAGCAGGACAAGGAGTGCAAAGCCGACTAAATAGAGGAATCGTTTCATAGTTAAGGCAAGCTAGAAATAAATTACGAATTACGAATTACGATTTACGAATTACGAATTACGAATTACGAATTTTCTTTATTACAGATAATATCACAAAGCAGATATAGACGCATCTAATATGTTTTGCATATTATATAGGGCGTTTTTATAACGTTTTGCAGCCGGCATTTGGTATTTGGCAGGTTACTTTCCGTGTAAAATGGCGCTGCGCTCTACCCAATGATTCATTATCATAATTATTTTCAATGGCATTCCCCGCTGGGCGGGCGCAGGCTATGCACCGCTTTGGGCGGGGGGTAATTGATAATTCATAATTAATCTTCCCGTGTAAGTGCAAAGATCAGCTCCTTATGCTGCGGGTATAACGCTTGTAGCTTTTTGCGCTGTGCCAGCTCAAAATCTTCAAAATCAAAACCCGGGGCTACGCTGCAGCCTACCAGGGCAAAACCGGCATCTGTATCCAGGCGGGAGGCAAACCAGTTGCCGGCCGTTACTACTACCTGCAGCTGCTCGCCCAGGTGCAGGTTACGTCCCAGCTTGTGTACCGTTAACCGGCCGTCTGAACCAATTTCGTATATGCTTAAAGGTTCTCCATCATAAAAATGCCAGATCTCGTCGGCCATAATGCGGTGAAAGGCGGAGAACTGTCCGGCTTCCAGTAAAAAGTAGATACAGGTAGCAGCATTACGGTTGCCCTTCATGCCAGGCGGCAGGGTGGATTTGTGTAATACCCAGGAGGAGCGGTAGGTTTCCCGGAAGGCGCCACCTTCCACATGCGGCTGTAATTGCAGTTGTTCGCGCCAGTACTCAGCTGTTTTAAGGGTTGTGATCATTGGGTGGTTTTTTAGTGCATGGTCCATGGTTGATGGTCCATAGCGTATATCATATGGTTTAGGGACAAAATAGGTAAAAAAGCATAAAGCTTAAAGCAGAAAGCATAAAGGTGGGGGAGAGCTGAAAAGAAAAAATGGAAGATGAATTGCTTCAGCTTCCATTTTTAAACCTTTCACTTTAATATTCTTTTATGCCACGGCAACACCTGTAGCGGGTACGGGCATTTGCGCCACTGCGGCGGTATTGTTATTGTTATTAAAAGTATTGAAGAAAGAAGGTGTTTGCCCGTTAAAATAAACGTAATCCTGGCGGAACACTGCTTCGTTATAATACTGGCTGTTATTAGCGGTCATGGGCTGCCATTGCGGTATGCTGGTTTGCTGTAACAGCTGCATGGCCTTTTTAAAGCGCAGCATGCGGGCATACAGCTTGGGCGGTAAGCCTACTACTTCCATAAACAATCTTTCCAGGGTGGGCCTTGACAAGCGGAAACGGGCGGCCAGGTCAGCGATGCTCACATGTCCATCTTTCTCCTGCAGGAAGTTGGCTACTTCTTCTACTTCCTGTTTGTTGTAAGCCTGCTGCTGCATAGCGCCTTCCAGGGCAGTATCCAGCAGGGAAGGTATGCCCGCGGCATCCGCAGCTGCCAGCTGTGCCGCCAGCGCATTCCAGTTTTGGCCGGGCATTTTGCCCAGATCACGGTAGTAGTTGCTGATGGCGTGCATGTTAATACCCAGCATGCGATAGCTGCCGTAAGCATTCAGGTGCACGATCACTACTTTTACCGGACCTTTTACCTTTAACTGGCTGGAACAGGTGAAATGCCCTACCACAGCAGTTTGCGGTAAGCTAAAGGTGGTATGCTGGCAAGGCTGACAGCTTACTTCGCCTTGTTGCAGGAATACCATATACTGATCACCTAATGATAACAGGTTCTGTGGCAAATTAATTACCCCTGAAGTATCATCGTGCCAGTAGTAATAATGCTTTACATAAGGATGTAAGTTGGCTGCAGGACGATAGATATGGAAATTCATAGGAAAAAAATTTCTAAAGATTATAGGAACATCTATCTAATCAACTCCCCGGAAAACTCTAACAGATTCTCTTGTTAATGTAAATATAGGTAAAATATATTATATAGTGATAATAAATAGTATGATACTTTTTTTACATTCAACATCAGGGATTTAGATAGCGGTTCTATGGTTAGTGGCCGTTTGGCAATAGGTTTTCAGGTTTTTCAAGACAAAAATAAGGCCACTAACCATTAGAACGGCTGTTTATGGATTATTATTGTTGAGATCCCAGCCCCAGCTCACTCCTTTTTCCGTGGCCGGCACTCCGTATAACAGCCACTGAGGCGCCGGAGCGCCTTTCAGGAAGTGATCAAAGAATTGTTGTTCCCGGCGCTGAATATCCTTACGGTTTTGACGTAATACCAGGTTATGGGCCTCATTATTATAGTTTAAGAGCCAAACGGGTTTGCCCAGGCGGCGAAGGCCGGTAAACAGCTCAATGCCCTGGTACCAGGGTACGGCGCCATCTGCATCATTACTCATAATTGCCAGGGGCGTAGTTACATTGGGTAAATGGAACAGGGGCGAGTTTTCCAGGTATAGCTCCGGCTTTTCCCATAAGGTAGCGCCAATGCGGCTTTGCGTATGCTCATACTGGAACTGCCTGTTCATACCGCTTTCCCAGCGTATGCCGCCATAGGCGCTGGTCATATTGGCTACCGGCGCACCGGCCCAGGCAGCTTTGAACAAATGCGTTTGCGTAACCAGGTAAGCTACCTGGTATCCGCCCCAGCTTTGTCCCTGTATGCCCATGTTGGTACTGTCTGCCCAGCTATGCTGCGCCAGCGCGCGGGCCCCGCTTACAATATAATTATAGGCGCTTTTGCCGGGGTGCCCGTTCTCATAGATAATATCCGGTGCAAACACCAGGTAACCCCGGCTTACAAAGAACGGGATATTGAGGCGGGAAGGGGTAGGCGCGGGGGGCGAGTAATTATACAAGCCATCCGACAGCTTTTCATAAAAATAAATGAGCACCGGGTAGTGTTTGGTGCTGTCAAAATCTTCCGGTTTGTACAGGATACCTTCTGCGGGCTGCCCGTTATAGGCCGTCCATTTAAACAGGGAAGCAGTACCCCAGTTATATTGCTGCTGCTGCGGGTTTATATGGCTTAGTTGTACGGCTTTGTTAAAAGACGGTGTTTTGCCGGAAAGTGTGGCGGCATATACATCCGGCGACAGCTCATAGCTGCTTTTAGTGAAAATGTAACTGGCTGCATTTTTGGCTTTGCCTGGTTGCTGGTAAGCATAAGGCCCCATGGCCAAAGCCTGCAGGGTACCGGTCTTCAGTCTTAACAGGGAAAAACCGTTGTACTTGGTAGTTTCGTTAAATGTGCTGAGCAGCAGGTCCTGGTCTTTTTTGAAAAAGCGTTCTTCCTCATCCAGCTTCTCATAACGGAAGCGGGTTTTATCTTTACGCCCTATGCCATGGGTTATGTTCACCGGCGCTTGCTGCCCGCCTGGATCCACCTGCCATACATCATAACGGTCATAGATATACGCATATTTATCACCTTCCAGCCAGCCGGCTACGCCATAGGTATCCGGTTCATCGGGATGGTCATCTACCTCATCATACATCTTGGTGGGTATACTGGCCGTAATGTTGCGGATGGCACCACTGCTTACCTGGTAGCTGAACCAGTGTCTGGCTACCCTATCATACCAATACAGGTACTGGCCTTTGGGGGAGATGTAAAAATCGCCGTCCAGCTTTTCTTTTACCATACGGCGGGTACCATCGCCAACATTCAGCAGCCACGCGGTTTTCAGCGTGCGGCCGGTCCACTGCATGGCAATGCGTTCGCCTTTATCCGTATAGCCAAGGGCGTAAGTGCCGTTACCTTCATCGGCTGTTACTACGGTTTCCAGGTCTTTATTACCCAGCTGTAATACTTTTTGCGTGGCGGGATCATATACTGCGGTGTAGCTTCTTTTCAGCTCCCGGTTCAGGTTTTTGAGCTGCATGGGCTGCAGAAAATCATCCTGGTAATTCCAGATGTCTACTTTGGCTACTTCAAAATCTACCAGGGTAGTGTCTTTAGGCGGGCGTATAGGCGCGGTACCAAAGAACAGGCGTTGCCCGTTCTCACTGAACTCAATCTTACTGCTGTCAGCCACACCCCAGTTATTGGGCAAGCCTGGTGTTTGGCGGCCGGCGGCAATAATGCCGGTATCCTGCCCGGGTTTGTAGTAGTAGAGCTGGAAAATGCGCTGCGGGGCTTTGGCGGTGTCGCGGGTGCTTACCCAGGCGGTCTGCAGGCCTTTATCATCAAAGGTTAGCAGCTTACGCTCGCCGCTGCCACGGCTCAGGGTATCCAGCTTACGGCTGGTTATATCCCATAACAGCACGCCTGCTTTGGTGAGGGGGTCTTTTTTAGCGGTGGTGATCTCTGCCAGCAGCTTGTTGCCTGGTTTACTGAAAGCGTATTCCAACACATGCGGCAGCGTATCCTCTTTATTATCTTTTAAGTTACGGATAATGAGCGGGGTGCCGCTGGTGCTGTCTTTATCCCATTCCGGCCTTTCCAGCAGGTAGGCTACCCAGCCGCTGCCTTTGGCCGGTGTTTTAAAAGACTTTACCATGGGGGCTTTCCATAGCTGCCATTGTTCCAGGGTTACAATGCCCAGGGAATCCTTAGGCATTTCTGCGGTTTTTTTCTTCTTGATCTTAGCCTGCCTGGTGTCTTTGAAATACGGATCAATGGAAAATACAACGTACCTGGAATCTTCCGTGATCACGGGTTTGCCGCCGCGCGGCACTTCCATGCTGCGGCGGGTTTTGTTGTCGTAGATCACTAAGCTGGCATCGCCTTCCTGCGGGGTAATGGTATAAACGATCCATTGGCCATTGTTGCTGATGGCTTTTTTGCCAATACTTTCCCAGCTGTTGTACACACTGTGATCCAGTGGCGGTTTAGATTTGGTTTGCTGTGCATAGGTAACCAGTGATAAGCTGGTAAGGGCTGCACATATGAGGGTGCTTTTCATGTTGGCTAAATTAATAGAAAAGCAGGCTATTGGAAAGGGGAATAGTAAGAGTGGTTAGTGGGCCGTTAGACTATTGTCCGCAGGCTGCTTTGCTACCCGCCACATTTGCAGGGCCACAGACAGCATAATGCAAAACAGGCCAACGTAAAAAGTCCAGCCCAGGTATTTGTTTTCCTGGAACAGCACAAAGGCCAGCAGTATGCTGTACACTGGTTCCAGGTTAAAACAGAGGTTTACGGTAAAGGCAGAGATCTTTTTTAAAGAGGTAAGGGTAAGCGCGTACAGCCAGATGGTGCAGGCCCAGGAAAGCACTATTAAATAAAGCGCATCCTGCCAGGAGGGGATGAAAGCCGACAGCGGCGTATGGGTGTTGTATAAATAGAATGGCAGCAGCAGCGTAATGCACAGTGTACCTATCATCAGCTCATAAAAGCCCAGTGTATAAGTATCAAAACGTTTAATGAGCCGTTTGTTAAACACCGTGAACAGTGCGGCAAACATGGCGGAGATAATGCCCAGTATAATACCGGTACGGTACTCCGTATTAAAATGGAATATAAGCAGTATGCCCAGCAGGGTAAGCAGGCTTAATAACAGCTCAGCCACATCAAACCGGCGGCGGTTAATGAGCGGATCAAATATAGCGGTGAACAGGCTGGTAAGTGAAAAGCACACCACGCCTATGGATACATTGGCGTATTTAATGCTGCCGTAAAAAAAGATCCAGTGCAGGCCTATGATAGCGCCATTGCTGCCAATGATCATTACATCTTTAAAGGGCACTTTTTTTAACAGGCCACGCCACAAAAAAATAAGGTAAAGTGTAACCGCGGAGATGAGTAAACGGTACCAGGTAAGCAATCCTTCATTGAGGGTGATGAGCTTTCCCAGGATGCCGGTAAAACCGGCCAGGAAAACAGAAAAATGTAGTTGTAAAAATGCTTTTTTCATTGTTAACAGTTTGCAGCAGGCCGCTCCTGGTCCGGGAATGTTTGCAACCATAACTGGCACCTGCCACTAATGACTGGTAACTGATCAGCGGGTAGTATGCCGGCGTTCATAACGCCGGAAAAGGCTTTGTGTTTGTATTTTCAGCACGCCCAGGATCCCTTCTTTCACAATGCCTTTGCTCATTTTAGAATAACCTTCCTTACGGTCGCGGAAAGTGATGGGCACTTCCTTCAGCTTAAAGCCCAGCTTCCAGGCGGTGAATTTCATTTCTATCTGGAACGCATATCCCACAAACTGTATGGCATCCAGGTTAATGGCTTCCAGCACTGCGCGGCGGTAACACACAAACCCGGCAGTAGCATCCCGTACAGGCAGCCACGTTATAATGCCTACGTAAATGGAGGCGCCATATGAAAGTACGGCACGGTCCCAGGGCCAGTTTTCCGTGCGGCCGCCCTTTACATAGCGGGAGCCTACGGCCAGATCGGCCCCTTCCTTTGCACAGGCATCATACAAACGTATCAGGTCTTTAGGGTTGTGGGAGAAATCGGCATCCATTTCAAAAATATATTCGTAGCCGTTAGCCATCGCCCATTTAAAGCCATGGATGTAGGCGGTGCCCAGGCCCTGCTTGCCGCTCCTTTCTTCCAGGAACAGCATACCTGCATACTGCTGCTGCAGCTGCTTTACAATGTTGCCGGTGCCGTCCGGCGAACCATCATCTATGATAAGTACATGAAAATCCTGCTGCAAGGAAAATACAGCGTCAATGATCTTTCGGATATTATCCTTTTCATTGTACGTAGGTATTATGACAAGCTTTTCCAATCAGCGAACATCGTTTTTGTGGACTGCGAAAATAGTATAATCAGGCCGCAAGATAGAGCGTTCCTGAAAAATATTACATTTTTTTTAACATCATACTATGATAAATTTCTGTCAGTTTCTGTTTGGTGTTTAGCGGGAAATCCGCTTTCATCATCCAGTCATAGTATTGGGGTTCTGATTTCAGCACATCCTTTACCGGGCGGCCTTTGTATTTGCCAAAGTTAAATACTTCCGTACCGTTCTGCATAACCATGCGGCGGGCAAAGTCGATGTACTCATCTTCCTTGGTAAATTCTGCCAGCCCCTCTACATCTGACTGCAGTGTTTCATACCGGTTCAGCTGGGCTTCCAGTATTTCAAAAGTGGCTAATGCATCGGCTTCTGCGCTGTGGGCATTTTCCAGGTTCTTATCGCAATAGAACTTATAAGCGGCGCTCAGGGTACGTTTTTCCATGAGGTGAAAGATCTTCTGCACGTCCACAAACTTGCGGCCGGATACATCAAACTCAAGCCCGGTACGTAAAAACTCTTCTACCAGCATGGGAATATCAAAGCGGTTGGAATTATAACCGGCTATATCACAATTCTCCAGGAACTGGCGCAGCTCATTGGCCATTTGCTTAAAGGTTTGGCAGTCCTTCACATGATCATCCGTAATACCGTGAATAGCGGTAGTGGAAGCGGGTATGGGGCATTCCGGGTTCACACGTTTTACTTTGGATTGCGTGCTTTTATCCGGGAATACTTTAACAATGGCAATTTCAATAATACGATCGGTGGCTACATTGGTGCCGGTAGTTTCCAGGTCAATAACCGCCAGGGGTCTTTTAAGTTGTAAAGTGGGCATTGTTGAAAAATGATGATTTGATATTTGGATGTAAGAAGTAAGATACATGCATTTTCCATATCTTATTGCTTACTGCTTGTTTCTTGCTGCTGACTTCCTACTTTATTTTTTCCCACAGCGCACGTATATCCATTCCTTCATAGTCGCCGGAGCTCATGAGCAGCAGGTTGGTATCCTTATACTGCTGTGCATCCAGGAAGGCTTCCAGCTGTGCGCGCTGGTTAAATACGTGGAGGTCTTTCCGGCCAAAACCGGCTGCTATCTGTTCCGGCAGCAGCTCCGGCATACGTTTTATTTCCAGCGCATGTTTGCTGTAAAATACCACGGCTTCATTTGCCGGGTCCATAGCGCCCTGGTACTGATCCATAAAACCGGCATTCAGGCTGCTGTAGGTATGTAATTCCAGTACGGCGATCAGCTTACGGTGCGGGTACTGCTGCTGCAGGGCCTGTATAGTGGCTTTTACCTTGGAGGGGGCGTGGGCAAAATCGCGGTAAACAGCGGTTTGCTTGTTTTTACCCACCAGCTCCAGCCTTTTGGCGGCGCCTTTAAAGGTGGCGATGGATTGCAGGAAAGCATCGTCTGCGATACCCAGCTCATTGCATACCAGGCGGGCGGCATGCAGGTTCAGCAGGTTATGATCGCCAAATACCTGCAGGTCGCTGAAACCTTCCTCAAAATACACGCGGGTTACCCCGTTTGTGATCATATGAATGGGCAGGGTATAGGGCACCAGCTTCAGGTGGCGGCCTTCTTTGTCAACCAGCGCGCTCAGCACCTCATCGGTACTATTATATATAAGGATGTGGCCGGGCTCCATTTGCCGGATAAAAATGGCAAACTGTTCCAGGTAATTGTCAAAAGTGGGAAATACGTTAATATGGTCCCAGGCAATACCGCTGAGCACAGCAATATGCGGGTGCAGGAAATGGAATTTGGGCCGTTTTTCTATTACGGAAGCCGGGTATTCATCGCCCTCGCATACGATCAGCGGGGCATCTGTAATGTTCACCGACTGGGGAAAGCCCTCCAGGCGGGCGCCTACCAGGTAGTCGAATGCCTTTTGCTGTGCCTGCAGCACATGCATGATCATGGCGGTAATGGTGGTTTTGCCGTGGCTGCCGCCTATTACTACCCGTTGTTTTTGCCGGCTTTCCCGGTAAATGTATTCCGGGAAGGAATAGATCTTAAGGCCCAGCTCCTGTGCGCGTTTTAGTTCCGGGTTATCGGCCCGGGCGTGCATACCCAGGATAACGGCATCCAGGCCGGGGGTAATACGGTTGGCATCCCAGCCCGTAGAAACCGGTAAAATCCCTACCTTTGCAAGGTTGCTAAGGGCCGGCTCAAATATTTCATCATCGCTGCCTGTTACCTGGTAGCTTTTATGATGCAGCGCAATGGCCAACTGGTGCATAACGCTGCCGCCAATGGCAATAAAGTGAACTTTCATAATTGGACAGTAGGAAGTTTTGGAGCAGGATCCAGTACTAATTTGTAATGACAATCAGGTTAAACCACTGCTCACACATCTTGTTGTTTTCTTTAATATATTTTTTATATTTGCAAAGTAACGTTACTAAGCACGATTAAAAAAGATTTTATACGCTTTCCCTATGAATTTTCATTTAAAGATTAAATTTCCAATCATGAGATCTCATGTTAAATTGTTGGGCGTTGCCGGCCTTATTGGTATTTTTGCAGTATTATTCACCTCGTGTGCAACGCATTCGAAGCTGGGCTGTCCGATGAAAATATCAAAATCGGTACCGGCTGAAAAAAGTAAGGAGTGTTAGGAAATGAACTGGAAGACGCTAGACAGCGAATCACAACTAGAACAAATTAAAGCAGCATCGGCCCAGCAGCCGGTGGTTATTTTTAAGCACAGCACCCGCTGTTCCATTAGTTTGATGGTTAAATCCCGGTTAGAGCGCGCCGAAGCGCCCGGAGATGTGGACTTTTACTACCTTGACCTGATCAGGCACCGCAATATTTCCAATAAAATTGCCCATGATTATGCCGTGGAGCATGAATCGCCCCAGGTATTATTGATCCGCAATGGAGCCTGCGTGTATGACGAAAGCCATAATGGCATTTCGATGGACAGCCTCAAGGAGCTAATTAAGAATTAATAATTAATTGGTGCGGTTGATTGCAGAGCTCTGTGATCCAAGGCATTTTATACCCGTAAATTATTGCATTCATGATCATTTTTGGATAATGTTCATGAATGCTTTTGCATTTTTAGTAGTTGATAAAAGCTGCCAGGTTTTACCATCCCCGCTGCATATTAATACTAATTACTACCTCACCGCCGCCAATATTTCTTTACTTAACGGCGATACTGCCGGCCCGAAATAATACAACAGCACGCCGGAGGTGTTTACCACATATTTGCTAAAATTCCATTCCGGGGCCTGCTGGTTCCAGCCATTATAACTGATATCAGACAACCAGCGGAACACCTGGTTTTGCTGCGCGCCCTTTACCACGCTGCTTTTAGCTGCCAGCATAAACGTAACCCCGTAATTGGCCTGGCAGAATTGTGCAATCTCTTTATCCGATCCTTTTTCCTGCTCACTGAAATCATTGGCCGGAAAACCAATGATCACCAGCTCTGGCACTAATGTTTGCAGCTGTTGCAGCGCTTTATACTGGCCGGTAAAACCACAGTCGGATGCTGTATTCACCAGCAATAATTTTTTGCCGTTAAACTTGCTCATAGGCACCAGGTTGCCCTGGTTATCAATGATAGTAAGGGATGAAAGCGGTACTGGTGGCCGTTTTCCTGCTTCATTAAACAATGTCGTATTCCTGCTGCCAAACAAACGGGAGAGGCGCATAATAAGCGGGTATAACTTTTTAAGAAAAGACTGTTTGCCTGTCATGACGGTTATTTGCTGCTGTGAAAAAGATAGCGGTTACAGGCATCATAGCTTGTAATGCTTGTCAATAGCGCAAATTTCCTAGTTTTGCGCTATATATACAAAAGAATGAAGCATCGTATAGTTGTAGCTGTTACCGGCGCCAGTGGTTCCATATATGCCCGCCAGCTTTTGCAGAAACTGCAGGCCGCGGCAGAGCAGATAGATACCGTAGCGGTGGTAATGACGGAGAATGCCAAAACCGTATGGGAAACAGAGCTGGGAAACCAGGACTATGCGCAGCTGCCATTCCGTTTTTATACCCAGCAGGATTTTCATGCGCCTTTTGCCAGCGGATCCGGGCAGTTTAAAACCATGATCATTTGTCCCTGTTCCATGGGTACGCTGGGCCGTATTGCTACCGGTGTTTCCAATGATCTTATTACCCGTGCTGCAGATGTGGTGCTGAAAGAGCGCCGTAAGCTGATATGCGTAGTGCGGGAAACGCCCTATAACCTGGTGCACCTGCGTAATATGGTAACTGTTACAGAAGCCGGTGGTATTATTTGCCCGGCCACCCCCTCCTTTTACAGCCAGCCTGCTACCCTGGAAGCAGTGGCAGCTACGGTTACCGACCGGGTGCTGGATCTGGCGGGGATTGAGCAGGATACGTATAGGTGGGGGAAGTAAGTAATTACGAATTATCAATTACGAATGGATTGAAGCGGTTGATGGTTATTTGTAATTGAATAATTCATAATTATATTTAATAGTACACTGGATATTTTGGAGTACACAATTCGTAACTCGTAATTGATAATTCGTAATTAAATCATGCATATCGCAATCATTAACGGGCCTAACCTGAACCTGCTGGGAAAGCGGGAGCCGGGTATTTATGGCAGCGAATCCTTTGAGGACTACCTGGCTACTTTGAAAACGTTGTATCCCACAGTGCAGTTCAGCTATTTTCAAAGCAATGTAGAAGGGGAGATCATCAACCACCTGCATGAGCAGGGTTTTAGCGCCGATGGTATACTGCTTAACGCCGGCGGCTATACGCATACCTCTGTAGCTATACGGGATGCTATTGCAGCTGTTAAAACACCGGTTATAGAAGTACACATCAGCAATGTATATGCACGGGAAGAGTTCCGCCATACTTCATTAATAGCGCCTAAATGTGTGGGCACTATCTGTGGCTTAGGCATGAAAGGGTATAAGCTGGGAGTGGAGTATTTTTTGAATTGAGATAGTGATACATTTAAATAAACAGGCTGTTCCGGAAATAATGGAGCGGCCTTTTCTTTTTATTGTTGCCCGTTGTCATTAAACTCTTTTTGCCGCTTCAGCTGTGCATGCCGGATACGGCTTAGCGTTTCTCTTGATACCCCCAGGTAAGATGCTACCATATGCAACGGTATGCGACTGAAAACATCCGGGAAAGAAGTAACAAATTCCTGGTATTTTTCTTCAGCCGTATAACTGATATTCATGAGTATACGGTTCAGGTTTGCATCGTGGCTGCTGGTTTTCAGCTTTTCTGAATAAGACCTGAATGCAGGAATGACCTCAAATATTTTATCCATGTTTTCCCGGGACCATAATAGTATTTCCGTGTCTTCCAGCGCCTCAATATTATATTTGGATGGTAACTGGCTATTGTAGCTTTCCGTGTCCAGCATCCAGCCATTTTCAACTGCAAACCGCATATTGTATTCTGCCCCGTCATCCCCGGTACGGTAGGTTCTTAATAAGCCTTTCATCACAAAGGCCTTAAACCGGCAAACTTCGCCCTCATGCATCAGCAGCTGCCTTCTGCGTAACTTTTTTTCCGTTGCCAGTGAACGTATGAGCTTCACCTCATCTTTAGTACAAGCTGTTTCAGGAGTGATAAATCTTTCAAAATTATCCATCATACTTAAAGGTAAGCGTTTAGTGATAAATAGCCGTTCCCAGGCTGTTTTTGCTGCTTATTCCAGCGGCTGAATACGGCAAAATTAGGTCAAATGACCTCAAAAAGTTGTGTCAAATCTCCTTGCTGAAGGGCCGCCTTCGTCCCAATTTTGTGACATAATTGGATCGATTACAAATTGTTATTAAAACAGAACAAATCTATGCGTGTTTTTGTCACCGGGGCCACGGGTTTTGTAGGCTCCGCCATTGTACAGGAATTAATAGGGGCGGGCCACCAGGTACTGGGCATGGCCCGCTCAGAGGAAGGGGCCAGATCCCTTGCCGCTACAGGGGCTCAAGTGCACCGGGGCGATCTTACAGACCTGGAAAGCCTGCGCAGTGGCGCAGCTATGTCGGATGGAGTGATCCATACCGCTTTTAACCACGACTTCTCAAAGTTCAAGGAAAGCTGTGAAGCAGACCGGCGTATTATTGAGGCGCTGGGCGCCGGGCTTGCCGGCTCTGACCGTCCGCTGGTTATTACCTCCGCGATCGGGATCCTTGCGCCGGGCCGCCTGGGGCTGGAAGAAACTCTGGCCAACTCCAGCACCACGGCAAATCCCCGGGTGGCTACTGAAGAGGCAGCCGGTGCCGTGGCTGCCCGCGGGGTGCATGTTTCGGTGGTACGCCTCCCTGCGTCCGTACATGACAATGGTGATCATGGTTTTGTTCCGATGGTTATTAGCGCTGCGCGTGAAAAAGGCATTTCAGCCTATGCCGGCGAAGGGTTAAACCGCTGGCCTGCCGTGCACCGGCCGGATGCAGCCCGGCTTTACCGGCTGGTGCTGGAAAAAGGCGCTGCCGGCGCCCGGTATCATGCAGTAGCGGAGGAAGGCATAACTTTCTGGGAAATTGCCGCGGTTATTGGCCGGCGGCTAAATGTACCGGTAGAGGCTAAATCACCGGAGGAGATTGCGGCCCACTTTGGTTGGCTGGCACATTTTGTGGCGCTTGATATTCCCGCATCCAGCCAGCGCACCCGGGAGCAGCTGGGATGGGAGCCAACAGGGCCCGGGCTGATCGCTGATGTTGACCATGAGCGTTATTTTAAAGCCAAATAGCGGCTGGCGGTGTTTGCTCTCCTGGTCTGTGATCAGGCAAAAGCTTTCAACAATCTCAAATAGGAGGCTGACCTAAAAGGTCGGCCCTATTTCTTTGCAGATTTTCCCGGCATACTGCTGTTACAATTCAGCATCTATTTCATAAACCTTTCTGTATACCGTCTGTAAAACAATTATGAGGTGCTGTAAAACTTATTGATTGCCCAATCCTTTACTGTAAAATGTATGATATCATCATACCTTTCTAATCATCAAAATACACTCAAAAAAATGGACCGACCTAAAAGCGCTTTTTTACTTTTTGGTCAGCCCCTATTTTTAGTCATTACATTTTAACAGGCAGCAGCGGTTTCCTTCTCTTCTTTAAAAGCTTCCCTGGCTTTTAATCCCAGCAGCTCAAACATCATATGGTCTTCTTCAAAAGAAGGATTTTTTGTGGTCAGCAGCTTCTCACCGGTAAAGATGGAGTTGGCGCCTGCCATAAAACACAGGGCCTGTTCAGATACGCTCATCTCTGCACGGCCGGCGCTCAGGCGTACCATGGCGCTGGGTATCAGGATGCGGGTGGTGGCTATCATGCGCACCATATCCCAGAATTCTACTTTAGGCATATGTTCCAGCGGCGTGCCTTTTACGCGGGTAAGCGCATTAATGGGCACTGATTCAGGATGCTGGGGCAGGTTGCTGAGGGTGTGCAGCATTTTAATGCGGTCCTCATGGGTTTCGCCCAGGCCAATAATACCGCCGCAGCATACGCTTACGCCGGCTTTGCGCACATTATCCAGCGTTTGCAGGCGGTCGTCGTAAGTACGGGTGGTAATGATCTCGCTATAATATTCATCTGAGGTATCCAGGTTGTGGTTGTAGGCGTACAAACCGGCATCTGCCAGTTTCTTAGCCTGTTCTTCCGTAAGCATACCCAGGGTACAGCATACTTCCATGCCCAGCTCATTAACACCTTTTACCATATCCAGCACACGGTCAAAGTCGCGGTTATCGCGTACCTCGCGCCAGGCAGCGCCCATGCAAAAGCGGGTGGATCCGGCTTCCCGGGCTTTACGGGCATATTCCAGCACAGTATCTTTCTGCAGCAGGCCATGTACTTTAATATCAGTATTATAACGGGCGGCCTGGGGGCAGTACGCACAATCTTCGGAGCAGCCGCCGGTTTTAATGGACAGCAGGGTACAAACCTGTACTTCTGCAGTATCCTGGTATTGGCGGTGTGCGCTGGCAGCGCGGAATATCAGTTCCAGCAGCGGAGTATTATAGATAGCTTTTATTTCTTCAATGGTCCAGTCATGACGGATCTGCACATCTTGCATAAGTATAATATTTAATAGGAAGCAAACGTACGGAAAAAAGCATAAAGCGCAAAGCTTAAAGCTGAAAGCTGAAAGCTCAAAGCATAAAGCTCAATGCATTAGACGTGCCGGGCTTTAAGCTTTATGCTTTCTGCTTTGCGCTTTCTGCTCACAGGTATTTAAAATTCGTCTTGGGCGTAATGCCCAGCAGCGTATGGTAAATGAGCATAATGGTGTTCTCAATATCCTCTTTCTTTACCATTTCAACGGTGGTATGCATGTAGCGCAGCGGCAGGCTGATAAGGGCAGAGGGGGTACCGTCATTGGAATATGCAAAGGCATCTGTATCGGTACCGGTGCTGCGGCTTACGGCATGGCGCTGGAAAGGAATATCGTGCTTTTGCGCGGTTTTAATGATCAGGTCGCGGAGAATGTTATGCACCGCAGGGCCGTAGGTAATGCTGGGGCCATTGCCGCAACGGATCTCGCCTTCCACGTTCTTATTGATCATGGGGGTGGTGGAATCGTGCGTTACATCCGTAATAATGGCCACATTGGCCTTAATACGTTTGGCTATCATTTCTGCGCCCCGCAGGCCTACTTCTTCCTGCACGGCATTTACAATGTACAGGCCAAAGGGCAGCTGCTGCTTATTTTCTTTCAGCAGGCGGGCCACCTCTGCTATCATAAAACCGCCAATACGGTTATCAATAGCGCGGCAAATAATATAGTCGTAGTTCAGCTCTTCATAACCATCTTCAAAGGTGATCACGCAGCCTACATGAATACCCAGGTCTTCCACCTCTTTCTTGGAGCGGGCGCCGCAATCCAGGAAAATATTATCCACCTTGGGTTGCGGCTCTTTACCTTCCGGGTTGCGGTTACGGGTATGAATGGCAGGCCAGCCGAATACGGCTTTTACAATACCTTTTTCTGTATGAATGTTCACCCGCTTGGAGGGCGCTATCTGCTGATCAGAGCCACCATTACGGATCACATAGATCAAACCTTCTGCTGAAATGTAGTTCACAAACCAGGAGATCTCATCTGCATGGGCTTCAATCACCACTTTAAAAGGCGCATCCGGGTTAATGATACCTACTGCAGAGCCATAGGCATCTACGATCTGCTCATCAATATAGGGTTGCATGTACTGCAGCCACATTTTCTGACCTTCCTTCTCAAACCCTGTAGGGGAGGGATTGTTCAGGTAATTCTTCAGAAAGGTCATTGATTCTTTAGTCAGTACGGTTTTTTGTTTTTTAGCCATGTTCTGCATGATTATCCGGCAAAAATAGGAAAATACATTTAGCAGTTGGCTTTTAGCTATTAGCTTTTAGCGGTTGGCATTTGGTGATGATGTTCTGCTAAAAGCTAAAAGCCAATGGCTAAAGGCTAATAGCCAGGTGCAGCAGGGCTGACAGCATCATCAATCCATCCAGTACAAAATAGTACATATAGTCAGAGCGGTTATACTTTGCATTTCGGGTAAGCAAACCGGTAATAAGCACCGGCGCCAGTAAGGTACCAATCACGGTGGGCGTTGTAAAAGGCCATAACAGCAAGGCGCTTACAGCTGCCAGCAGCAGGGATATATAGTATACCAAGAACAGCTGTTGCTCTGAAAGAATAGTGATCAGGCTGCGGATGCCTTCTTTTTTGTCAGACTCCACATCCCGGTAATCAAACAAAATGCAGATGGCGTAGATGAGGAAAAAACGGTGCAGTGTAAGGTAAATAACGGCCGCGGTAACCGGCGTACCGGCTATGAACACCGGCAGCAGGGTGCTTACATAGGTCCATACAAAAGTAAGGAACAGTGTTTTGCCGATAGCGATGGTACGCAGCCATACAAAAATGCGCTGCGGCAGCTTGGGCGCCGTGTAAAGAAAGGTAAGCACCGCGCCACCGGCCAGCGGCAGCCAGTGTTCCTTTAGCTGCCAGAAGAAAAAGAGCGCACCTACCGCCCCTGCCAGGTAAAACACCACCATCAGGGTCCTGTGCCGTGCGCCCCATAGAATGCGCTGCGAGGTAGAGTATTCAGCCGGTGTAAGGTACCAGTGAAAATTATAGCTGCAAATGCTGGAAAAGAAAACAAAGGCATTGTACGTGAAATAGTCGTAATGCAATCCCAGCAGCGCATTGGTTTGCCATACCATTAGTACTGCGCACAGGGAAATATAGATAGAGCTAAAAAGTAAAAAATTAAATATTGAGCGTAACATAGTTAATGTGCGGTGTGCAAAAATGCAAATGTGCAAATTTAACGCTGCAATTTATAATCATTTGCACATTCGCATACCTGTACTTTGTACATTATAAAGGAATGTTGCCGTGTTTTTTCCTGGGCATGTTCACCACTTTATTCTCCAGCATTTTAAAGCCTTTCATTAGTTTAATACGGGTTTGGCCAGGGATGATCACTTCATCAATATAACCCTTTTCTGCAGCCAGGTAAGGGTTGGCAAAACGTTCTGTATAATCTGCCACCAGCGCATTCATACGCGCTTCCGGATCCGGGGCGGCATCTATTTCCCGTTTAAAAATGATCTCTACCGCGCCTTTGGGGCCCATTACCGCTATTTCTGCCTGCGGAAAAGCAAAGTTCAGATCAGCGCCAATATGTTTGGAGTTCATTACGCAATACGCGCCGCCATAGGCTTTGCGGGTAGTAACGGTTATTTTGGGCACCGTTGCTTCACTCAGCGCATACAACAATTTAGCGCCGTTAGTGATAATGGCATTCCATTCCTGGTCTGTACCTGGTAAAAAGCCCGGCACATCTACCAGCACTAACAGCGGAATATTAAATGCATCGCAAAAGCGGGTAAAGCGGGCGCCTTTTACAGAGGCATGTATGTCCAGCACACCGGCCAGGTGCGCGGGCTGGTTGGCTACAATGCCTATGCTGCGGCCACCTATCAGCGCAAAACCTACAATAATGTTCTCTGCAAAACCCTGGTGCACTTCAAAAAAGCTGTCAGTGTCGGTGATCTGCGCAATCACCTCCTTCATATCATAGGGCTGGTTGGGATGTTCGGGAATAATGTTGTTAAGCGCTTCCCGGTTCTCATCTGCCGGTTCGTAGGGGTATACCGGCGCATCTTCCTCACAGTTCTGCGGCACATAACTTAACAGGCGTTTTATATATTGGATACATTCTACTTCATTATTACAGGCAAAGTGCGTAACGCCGCTTTTGGTGGCATGTGTTTGTGCGCCGCCCAGCTCTTCGGCCGTTACCTCTTCATGCGTAACGGTTTTTACTACGTTGGGCCCTGTTACAAACATGTAAGAGGTTTGCTCCACCATCAGTATAAAATCTGTAATGGCAGGGGAGTATACTGCGCCGCCGGCACAGGGGCCCATTACTGCGGATATTTGCGGTATTACGCCGGATGCGCGGGTGTTGCGGTAAAAGATATCTGCATAACCACCCAGGCTTACCACCCCTTCCTGTATGCGCGCGCCGCCGCTGTCATTTAAACCTATCATGGGCGCACCGTTCTGCATAGCCAGGTCCATTACCTTGCAGATCTTACGGGCATGCGGTTCTGATAAGCTGCCGCCATATACAGTAAAGTCCTGGGAAAACACGTATACCAGCCGGCCGTGAATGGTGCCGTAACCGGTTACCACCCCATCGCCCAGGAACTGCTCCTGTTCGGCGGTAAGGCCGCGGTTGCGGTTAGCTACCAGCATATCCAGCTCCTCAAAAGAGCCTTCATCCAGCAGCAGCTGCAGTCTTTCGCGGGCTGTAAGCTTACCCTTTTTATGCTGGGATGTTATCCGGGTTTCGCCGCCGCCCAGGGCTGCTTCCGCTATCTTATTGTGTAGTTGTGCAGTTTTATCCATACGTGAGTTGTTTGCGATGGTGCCTTTAAAAAGTGGGTAAAGCTAAAAAATAAAAGGATTCCCGTAAAAAAGGAATCCTTTCACAAACTACGTGAAATATTTTGGAACTAATTTTTCAGTATTGCCAGCTTGGGAGTGGTAATGGTATCGCTGCTATGTCCTGCATCATCCACTATAAACACCTGCATGCGCATGCTATCCGGTTTGGTATTGGGATCATAGAACTTAAAATCGGATGCCAGCAGGGTATAAATTACTTCTGCATCTACTTTACTGCCTTTGTGGGCGCCTATTTCCGGCATTTGCCGGGGTTCAAAAACAGAGTCTTCCAGGGTGGAGGGATCACTGTCTAAAATTATGCGGAAATTGAATTTGTTCTGAATGTCCCCGTCGCCGTCTGTAACCTGGAAAGTAGCGTCAAACTGATCTACCAGGCTGTCAACAATAAAAGGGATAGAATAAGACTTGAAGGTTATCGTTGGTTTGGTACCTGATCCGCCATCCTTTGAACAGGCCATGAAAATCAGGCAAACTACCGTGGATAATAAAAGTATTTTCTTCATATAACAAACGTACGTTAATTTATTTATATTAATAACGCGTTTTGCCTGCCTTTTGTTACCTGAGCCGCCGTAACTTTGTGCGGTTTTTAAAAGTGATACATGAACGGTAACACACCGGTACCCGATTTTAATATGCAGGCGGCAGACCTTACCCCCGCCGCGCTGGAGCTATTCCGTTACCAATACCGGCACAATGCCCTGTACCAGGCGTATACAGATGCGCTGCATATACAGCCGCAGCATGTACAAACCCTTACGGATATTCCTTTTTTACCCATACAGTTCTTTAAAACGCATGCCGTGGTATGTGGGCAGTTTGAACCGGAATTAGTGTTTGAAAGCAGCGGTACTACGCAAACCATTAACAGCCGTCACCTGGTAAAAGATGCGGGCTTGTATGAACGCAGTTTTATAACGGCCTTTGAGCAGTTTTACGGCCCGGTAACGGATTATGTGGTTGTGGGTTTGCTGCCCTCTTACCTGGAACGTAAACACTCCTCGCTGGTAGTAATGGTGCAGGAAATGATACGCCGCAGCGGCCATGCCGGCAGCGGTTTTTACCTGTATGAGCATGAAAAGCTGTATGCCCAGCTGCAGGAGCTGGAAGCCCGCGGGCAAAAGGTGCTGCTGATAGGCGTAACCTTTGGCCTGCTGGACTTTGCAGAAAAATACCGGCTTTCCCTGCAGCATACCATTGTAATGGAAACCGGCGGTATGAAAGGCCGGCGGGAGGAGTGGACCCGCGAACAGGTGCATGCCTTTTTACAGGAAAGGCTGGGCGTAAGCGCGGTGCATGCGGAATATGGTATGACGGAGCTGCTGTCGCAAGCCTACTCATACGGCAAGGGCATTTTTAATACCCCGCCCTGGATGAAGATATTGCTGCGCGATGAAAATGACCCCTTCCAGCTATTTACCACGCAGGCTGCCGGTGTAATAAATGTAATAGACCTGGCCAACGTGTATTCGTGCGCGTTTATTGCCACAGAAGATATTGGCAGGCTGCATGCAGATGGCAGCTTTGAGGTGCTGGGCCGCCTGGATAATTCCGCGCTGCGCGGCTGCAGCCTGATGGTGAGCTGACCGGCAGGCCGGCCACTGGCTGGTTACCCCTGCGGGCTGGTAATGGCGCCATGGGCATTGGAGGTGATTTTATCAGCGTTACATTTTATATTTTTATAATTTGTATCTTGCCTCCTGAAATATTCCTATGAAAAAGCCGCTACTCTTGTTGATATGGTTAACCATATGCTGCGTTCCCGTGCAGGCCCAGTGGTTAAAGAAAATGACAGATAAAATAAAAGGCACCAAAAGTACTACCGAAGTACCTGCCGGTAATGAAACCGCCCATGCAAAAGCTGAAGGAGAAGAAGAAGCGGAGGGCGATCCGCTGAAAGCAGCAGCTGCGCATAAACATGATCCATCCCTGATCATTGGCGGCGATGATGCAGTGACCATTGACTCTACCTACGAATTTGATGTAGCTGTGTACCAGGAAAGCACTGCCCTGCAGGGCAACCAGGTAATAGCAGACGGCGGGCAGGATATTGTGATCTACTACAGCAGCAAGGCCCCGCAGTTCAGCATACAAATGCTTAGCAAAAGCACCTCTGCACGTTATCACTTTTATGCAGATTTTCAGCGGGAATCACAGCTGAGCATTACCGCTATTAACAAAGTAGCCAGCGGTGATAAAGAAAAGCTGGATCTGGAAAATATGGAACCTGTATTTCCCGGTGAAACCGGCTACCTGAGCCAGCTTATAAAAACCGGTGCCAAAAAGGTAGTAGCCGGTGTGGCCTGTGAGGAATATGTGGCGCAGAACACAAAAGATGATCCCCGCGTAAATGCAAAAGGCACCAATCATTCCCTTATTACCGCACATGTATGGATCCCTATGGAACCGCATACCCTGTTCCATGCCTATGGTTTAATACCGGATAAGTACAAGATCCAGATTGAGAAAATGCGCATTGAAGGATCTTACGCGCCCGTGGTATTACCGCTGGAAATGTACCTGGATTATGGTAATGGCGACCGGGTGTATACTACCACCACAGAGATCATAACCGGCGAGCCACGTAAAGTAAATATTGCAGATATCAATAAATAATTCCCAACTTACCTTTGCAAGAGCCCGCCAGCAGGGCTTTTTAAGAAAACCTTAACAGACAACCCCCCGTTTTTACTGGAAGTAGTAAATACTCCCCTATCCGTTTATTTGTACTTTTACCGGATTCATTATTCCCGCTTAATGGGAGCACAACATTAGAGAAGAGCGGTTTAGCCGCATCATAACCATATTACCTGAGCTATTTGCTGTTGTACAGTGAATGATTACCGCGCCCTGTTGTAAGGGCGCATACCAGTCTTTATGAAAGATCGTAACCTATGCATCATCACACTGCTGTTCCTGTTGCTTATTGGCATTACGCTGCCACTGTGCGCACAAAACATACCGCTGCAAAATCCATCTATGGAAGGCACGCCTTCCGGGAAAGATGTGGTACCGCATGGCTGGTATAAAATAAGCGGCACACCGGATGTGCAGCCCGGCATGTTTTCGGTTACCCTGGCCCCGGTTGACGGGCAGCATTTTGTAGGCATGCATAGCGGCCCTGATAAGGTGGAGGGTATGGCGCAAGTGCTGAAAAGCCCATTGAAAGCAGGTTTACGTTATACTTTATCATTGAACCTTGCCTTTGTAACCGTTTATTCTTTTTATACCTGTTATGGCAACCTGGCTATTTTTGGGGGCAGCAGCTCAAAGGATACGGCAGAAATGTTATGGTCGTCCGGGCCATTTACCCACCAGAACTGGAAAGCCTATACCGCGGTTTTTACCCCGCATAAAGATTATAAATACATTTCCCTGTGGGCATACCCTACGCTGCCCTGTAACAAAAGCAAGGTGGGCGTGGCTTTGCTGATCGATGGCCTGTCAAAGGAAATTCAGCAGACCGTAGTTACGGAAACGCGCAGCACACCCTCCTGTAGTAACAGTAATACCGGTACTGCTTCTATTAAGATCACCGGCGGGCAGGCGCCTTATGATTATACCTGGAGCCCCGGTAATTACAAAACAGCCGCTGTTACCAAGCTGGCGCCCGGCAGCTACCAGGTAACCGCCAAAGCCGCTAACGGACTGGTAGTGCAAAAGCAGGTAACGGTACCTGGCTCCGGCTTTACTGCAGATGCGAAAGTAGCAACGTCCTCCTGTTACGGTGATAACCAAAGCCAGATCAATATTACTGCTGCCGGGGGCGTGCCGCCTTATGTTTATTACCTGAATGGCGATTCTTCCCATACACCGGCATTCCGGCAGGTAGCGCCCGGCCAGTACCAGCTGGTGGTGCAGGATAAGCAGCTGTGTGCAGATACTTTTGCATTAAACGTACAGCCCCCGCCGCCTATTTCCACCCAGGTGGCCGTAACACCGGCCATTTGTAAGAATGATAGCAGCGGGCAGCTGGTGCCGCATGTGCAGGGAGGTACGCCACCCTTTAGCTACCGGCTTGGTAATGGCAGCTGGCAGGCAGACAGTGTGTTCACTAACCTGGCTGCCAACACCTATCATTATGAAGTGCTGGATAACAATCAATGCAGCTTTAGCGGAACCGCTGCTGTACCGGTGGATGCGGACCGGCTGCCCGTGGTGAAGGTGACCATGGTGCCGGCCAGCTGCAGCGGCGCTAATAATGGGCAGCTGATACCGCAGGTACAGCAGGGCGGCATACCGCCATTCTCCTACCGGTTAAATGGCGGCCCCTGGCAAACAGACAGCGTGTTTGCTAACCTGCCGCCAGGTAATTATGCATATGAAGTAAAAGACCAGAGCGTATGCACCGTAAGCGGTACGGTGGCCGTAACCTCGCCCTATAATAACTGCACGTTAATAATGCCCACGGCCTTTAGCCCTAATGGCGACGGAAGTAATGATGTGTTCCGGCCCAGGGTGTACGACAACATCAGCCAGTACCACATCCGCATTTTTAACCGCTGGGGTATGGTGATCTATGAGGGTAATAACTGGCAAACCGGCTGGGATGGCACCTATAAAGGCGCTGCGCAGGACCAGCAGACCTATGTTTATATATGTACCTATACGGACGGCAGAAATACCCCGCAGGAGCTTAAAGGTACGGTTACGCTTATACGTTGATTTTTTTCTACATTTCGGGACAGACACAGCAATATTCTCCCCACCCGCTACTGTTGAGTTAACTGAAGTAGTTCCTGCAGGTAATTATTCCATACGGCAGGCATTGAGTTGGTACCATGCCCTGAAGTACGGGCGGTAAGCGGTAATAAGATATACCGCCCTTTTGGTACCTTTTTTATTTCCCGCTCCATGATGCCCAGTTCCGGCGGGTTAATTTCGTCATCTGCAGAATTAACTGCAAATACCGTGGCTTTTATTTTTGACAGGTAAGGCGCAGGGTTATAGTTGCGGGAAGCTTCCAGCGCATAGATCACATCATTTGCATCCAGGCTGCGCAGGTTACCCTCCCTTATTTTAGCGGCCATCACATCTGCCTGCTCCCGGGTAGGGGCGCTTTCCTGCAGGTGCAGGGGGCTGCTGTTCATAAAAAAGAAGGAGGAGGTAGCGCCGGCAAGGCCCATTACCGGCTGGGAAGTATAGTTGCCATGGTTCCAGGCAGGATCCATTTCAATAAGGTCTATAGCCATTTTCCGCATCATGCGGTTACGGCCGGCAATTTCAGCCGGTGCGCTGGCCAGGGGCATCAGGGCATCTGTAAAACCGGGCCAGGTATAACCCCATACCCAGGCGTGCATGGCGCCCATGGAGGTGCCTAGTATTAACCGTAAATGGTTTACGTCCAGGTGTTGGGTAAGCAGCAGGTGCTGGGCTTTCACCATATCGTTATAGGTATACTTCGGGAACTGCATGCGCAGGCCGTCGCTGGGCCGGCTGGACTTGCCATGGCCAATACCATCTGCCAGTATAATAAAGTACTTGGCAGCATCCAGCAGCTGGCCGGGGCCAAACAGCTGGCCTGCAAACTGTGGGCTCAGAAAGTTGCGCGCTGCGGAGCTGGTGCCGTGCAGGATGAGCACTGCATTTTTTACAACCCCGTTCTTATCCTTTTGCGGGGCGCCCAGGGTATAATAATGCAGGCGCAGGCTATCCAGCTTTTCGCCGCTTTCAAATATAAAGTTACGGGTAAGGTAAGTGCCTTCTGCAGGTGCAGGATAGTTTTGCTGTGCGCTTGCGCTGAAGGTAAAGTACAGGAGCAGGGCTGCCAGCAGGGATGTGTATTGCATAAGAACCTGGGTAAGCCCCTAAAATAATACATATTCCGCTCAGATGCCAGCGGGGGAGTTATTGAATGAATTTTTTGATAATAGCGTGCAGGTTCTTAAAAACAAAGGGTTTGGTCACATAACCGTCTGCGCCTTTTTGCAGGGCCATGTCTATTTCTTCTATTTCAGTTTTGGCGGTAAGCATAATTACGGGAATGTTACACAGGGTTACATCCTGTTTAAACTGCTCCAGCATATCGTACCCGTTCAAAACGGGCATATATATGTCGCTGATCACCAGGTCGGGGTGGTTCAGGCGGGCCTGCTGCACACCTTCTGCGCCGTTAGCTGCCACTATTACAGTGTACTGGTATAGTTCAAGCAGGCTTTTAAGCGTATCCGACAGGGTGGGCTTATCTTCTATGAGCAGAATGGTCCTATTCATGCCTGGGCCGTAATTTCCGGCGGGTATTTAAATACAATGGTAAATGAGGTTCCTTTATTCTCTTCACTTTCAACAAGGATGGTGCCGTTGTTCCTTTCAACAAAATCCTTTACTATAGAGAGGCCCAGGCCGGTGCCTTCAATACCATCTACATTGCTGCCGCGGTAAAAGGAGTTGAACAGGTAGGGAATATCCTGCGGGGGAATACCTACGCCCTTATCCATTACCTTGATCACCAGCTTGTTCTTCAGGAACTGCAGTTTCAGCACCGGGTTATCAGTGGAATATTTAAAGGCATTACCAACCAGGTTGGTAAAGATCTTTGACAGCTGGTTCTTATCAGCATATATTTTACGGCGGGCGCCGGATACCTGTACGTTCAGCACCCGGTCGTCCTTGCGTTCGGAAAAGTATTGGTATTTAATATCGGCAATTACCTGCTCCACATCCACCGCCTGTTTTTTGATCTCTATATTATTAGATACAATGGTGCTAAGGGTGAGGATCTCATCCAGCATGGTATTGAGCTTAAATATTTCGGATGAGATCTTGGAAATGTTGTGCTGGTAGAACGGGTTCAGCAGGTTATCCATCTGCAGCTTGGTTTCCAGCAGGTCTATGGTAGAGGAGATGGCTGTTAACGGTGTTTTAAATTCGTGGGAGGCCATGGAAATGAAATTGGATTTCATTTCATGGAGGGATTTTTCTTTTTCAAGGGACTGGATCATGGATAATTCTTTGGATTTTCGAGCACTAATGTCAATAATAGTAAATACGTTGTATTGATCCTTGCCTTGCATTACTGTTGTAGTGGTTACCTCCAGCCATAGATGCGTATTTTTACCGGGGATAGGTTGCCTGGTTTCAAAAGTGGAACCGTTTCCTTCAGTCTGGCAAATGTCATGTAAAATTATCTTAATATCTGATAACAATACTTCCCTTTTCGTGTTAATTAATTGTTTACAAAGCGCCTTAGCTGCTTCATTGGCGTACACCACCTGGCTTTGCGGGTGCTGCTGCACCACAACAGGGTAGGGAAGCGTACTTATGAGCAGGTCGTGTGGCATGATAATTGACTGTTGAGGTTTCATTTTTCAGACATGGCTAATTACATGCCCGAAAATAAAGTAAACATTTGAAACCATACTGTTAGAAGAAAAGCATGGTTTTAGGTTATCACTTAAATAAGTAAAGAATTTGTTTTTTTATTTTTTGGATAAGAGACGATGTAATGGAATTGATACAGACGCTATTATTATTCAAGTAAATCAAGCATGCACATAAAATGTTAATGTGTATGTGGCATTTAAGGTCATAACCAATAAAACAGGCACACAGATTGCATCAAACAGGAAAAAGAACAAGCTACTTATGCCAGTAATATCGAAAAAGAGCAGAGCAATATCATTTCGTAATAAGGTGAACAGTTTTTAACTACAGTAAGTCAAATGTAATTTTTTATAATGAGTGAACAATCTTGCAATCGTATAAAACTTAACGTATAATTAATACAGTTTCAAGGTTGTGTGAACTTGATCTTTTTTCTTTGGGAATTTGATTTTATCTTTGACTTATATTATTGAAAAACCATATCGATTAAGTCCATATCAATTGTTACCCTTATTACGATGATCAATATTGGAATCATAGAGGACAACCATTTTCAGCTGAACAATTACAAGGAGTTCCTGGAGGATTTTCAGGAATGCAAGGTAGTGTTTGCCTGCAAATCAATGGAAGAATTTAAGGCTTTGCCTTTTAAGAATCCGGATGTAAAGGTGATACTACTGGACATTTCCCTGCCTGGCGAATCCGGCATACAAGGTATGCAGGAGCTAAAGCAAACCTACCCGGAAGCCAAGATCATTGTGCTTTCCGGCCATGATGGTAAACAGTACGTGATTGAATCTATTAAGAAAGGGGCCAGCGGTTATATAATAAAGACCAGCCGCCTGATGGAGATCTATCACTCAATACTGGATACTGTGAACCAGGGTGGCACTTTATCGCCCAAGGCAGCGCACCTGCTGATCAGCTACATTAATAAAGATCCGCTGGAGAATATAAAGCATAAGCTTACCAAGCGGGAATATGAGCTGCTGGCGCTTTTGAAGGAAGGGTTCTCTTACAAGGAAATGGCCGATAAACTTTTTGTAACGGTATTCACCGTAAACCAGCACCTGAAAAAGATCTACCAGAAATTAAATGTGGCCTCAAAGTCAGAATTAATTTCAAAGATCTGGTCCAACAATCTTTTTAGCTGGTTTGTGGCAATGATATCGAGCGCTTCAATGATAAATTTAATATTTATTTAATGCAAGCGGGGCGCGGTTTTAGCGCACTACTTTAATAAGTAATGAGGTATCACCTGAAGGTTGTATTTATACTTCAGTAAGTAGTTGTAACCGGGGGCATGTTGGAGTAATATTGTAGCGTGAAATAATGATCGTGATGTGATGTTAACAACAGTGATAAACAATGATGCCTCTGTCCCCCATGCAATCTTAAACGTGTAAAGCTTTAAACAACATAAACATTAAAATGCACCTGAGAACGGAATCCAGTTTAAAATTGCTTGTTGTAGGGTTAATGATCGTTAGTTTTTTATTTGCATCGTGCAGTACGCCGCAGCATACACTTTATTTACAAGACATACGGGATACTACAATAACAGTAAACGGGAATTTTGAACCGCTGATACAAAAGAATGATGTGCTGCAGATCACTGTAAGCAGTCTGAATCCGGAGGATGCTGTTATTTATAATGCATCAAATACGGTAGTACCATCCGGTGGTGGTGGCGGTGCTTCATCAGGAAATATGGCCGCTTTGGGCGGTTTCCTGGTAGACCAGCAGGGATTGATACAATACCCGGTGCTGGGGGCCGTTAAAGCAGAAGGATTAACCAAGAAAGGGCTTACCAATTATATACATGATCAATTAGTGCAGCGTAAGCTGCTCGTAGATCCGGTGGTAAGCGTACGCTTTCTGAACTATAGGGTAACGTTGCTGGGAGAAGTAACAAGGCCCACCGTAGTGAATGTAACGAACGAGAAAATTTCTATACTGGAGGCTATTGGAATGGCAGGTGATATTACCGTATATGGTAAGAAAGAGAATGTGCTGCTGATCAGGGACCAGGAAGGTCAACGGGTCATCAAAAGGTTGAACCTGAATGACAAAAACATCCTGAACTCCCCTTATTATTACCTGCAATCAAATGATGTAGTGTATGTTGAGCCTAACAAGGCAAAACAGTACAGCGGTGAAAAAAGCCGTCTAGTATTACCCATTGTTTTCAGCAGTCTGTCACTGGTCGTGATCATACTTGACAGGCTTGTGCTGAGATAAAAGCAGCCATTTATTGGCAGCAACCCGGAAAACCAGACCATATTCATGCGAAACCATATCGAGATTGTTTTTTAAATATTGAATAAACCAATTTGATGAGGCCTGGAACAAACATGCAACACTCAAACCGACGTGCGCAACAGGAGGAACAGGTTGATCTGATGGCATTGATCAGACAACGATACCTGCCCTACTGGCCGCTGTTTTTACTGTCGGTGATCATAGCGCTTACTATAGCGTTTGTTTACCTCCGTTATACAACGCCTGTATATTATGTATCTGCTACCTTACTGGTAAAAGATGAAAAAACAGGAATTGACGAAGCAGACATTCTGCAATCCCTGAACATCGGAGGCTCCAAAAAAGTAATTGACAATGAAATCGAGATCATAAAATCCCGCACACTGGCCAGGTCTGTGATCCGTAACCTGAACCTGTTTGCAGAAGTATCTGTAAAAGGTAAAGTAAGGGACATCGTGGCTTATGATGCCAGCCCCGTGAGATTTAAATTCCTGGAGCCGGATTCTGTAAAGCCCATGGCATATACCATATTACCTATGGTTTATGATGCCCCCCACCAGCGCGTAATATTGGGTAAAAAGGCCTATCCTTTATATGATACCGTTTCTACCCAGTGGGGAAAAATGGTGATCACACCCAAGCCCGGCACACCGGTGGATATTACCGGTAAAACCTACACTGTACGGATAGCCGGTGAAAAGATACTGGCCGGTTTACTACAAAGCAGCCTGAAAGTAGATCCCACCACCAAGGCAGGTACCATCATCTCCCTGGGCTACAGCGATGTGGTGCCGGAGCGGGGTGAAGATATTCTGAATGAGCTGGTAAGGGTATATAATAATGCCTCTATAGAAGATAAGAACCGCACCTCTTCCAATACCATGGCTTTTGTAGATGACCGCCTGCGTATTGTGAACCAGGAGCTGAGCCAGGTAGAATCGCAGGTAGCCACTTTTAAAAAGCAACAGGGGATAGTAGATATTTCTGCGCAAAGCAAATTGTTCCTGGAAAGCGTTTCTGAAAATGACCGCAAGCTGGCTGAAAGCAATATGCAGCTTTCCGTGCTGGATTCTATAGAACATTATGTGGCAGGCCGCAAAGATGGTGAAAGCACGGTACCGGCTACACTGGGTTTATCGGACCCTGTGATGCTGGAGCTGGTAAGCAAACTTTCTGAAACAGAACTGCAGCTGGAAAGACTGCGCAAAACCACCGGTGAGAACAGTCCTTTACTGGAAAGCCTGCGCCGCCAGGAAGCACAGCTGAAACCCGCCATACTGCAGAACATCCGTAACCTGCGCTCTAATACACTGGCGGGTCAGGCAAGGCTGCAAATGGAGAACAGCCGCTATAACGGCATTTTGAGAGGCGTACCGGAAAAGGAAAAGGCCTTTGTTGAGGTAAGCCGTCAGCAGGAAATAAAGAATAACATTTATACTTTCCTGTTACAGAAGCGGGAGGAAACAGCCGTAGCATCTGCTGCTGCCGTATCCGACAGCCGTATAGTAGACGCAGCAGAAGCGCTGGCCATTCCGGTAAGCCCCAAGAAACCTTTGGTACTTGCTATAGCGGTATTTGCAGGCCTGGCTTTTATTGCCGCTCTTATTACCCTGCGGGATATGATGAAGCGGGAGGTGACCTCACGCGCAGAAATAGAAAAAGCTACACAAGCGCCAATTCTGGCAGAGATATTGCAGGATGTGAACAAGCAACCGATAGTGATAGCTGAAGGTAAACGCAGCTATGTGGCAGAACAGTTCCGCACCTTACGTACGGCACTCTCTTACATAGGGCTGAATAACCTGAACGGTTCCTTAAATGGCAACGGCACTAACGGGAGTTCCCACCGTAAAACATTATTGGTAACGTCATCCATTTCTGGCGAAGGTAAAAGCTTCGTATCCGTTAACCTGGCTACCAGCTTATCACTGGTAAAGAAAAAGGTAGCCCTGCTGGAGTTTGACCTGCGCAAACCGCAGATCAGCAAAATGCTGGGCGTGTCCAGAGAACCGGGTATTAGTAATTACCTGGTAGGACAGGCGGAAATAGCAAGCATACTGCAACCTGTGCCCGGTAACGAGTATCTCTTTGTACTGCCGGCAGGTGCAATACCACCTAATCCCACAGAGCTTATATTAAATGGTCAGCTGGAAAAGCTGATCACTAACCTGAAAGCACGTTTTGACTATGTGATCATTGATACAGCCCCCGTGGGCCTGGTTACAGACGCGCGGCTGCTGGCTGCCTATGCCGATGCTACGCTGTATGTGATCCGCCACCAGATAACGCCCAAGCTGTACCTGAAAATGGTGAACGAGCTGTATCAGAGTAAGGAGCTGGGTAACCTGAACTTAGTGTTCAACGGTATTCAGCCGCGGGGTGTAACGGGT
Source organism: Chitinophaga sp. GbtcB8 (assembly GCF_019091455.1). Lineage (GTDB taxonomy): Bacteria > Bacteroidota > Bacteroidia > Chitinophagales > Chitinophagaceae > Chitinophaga. The sequence goes on along the minus strand of NZ_JAGXJN010000035.1, from coordinate 21,880 downwards.
TACGGACCTAACGGGTATGGCTATGGTTATGGCTATATTGAGGATGCAAAAGGTACCCGCCGTAAACAATTTTTGAAAGGGATTTTTAACATATAACAACAACGGGTGTAAAAGCGGGATCCAGGATCTATATCCTGTTCCCACATCCGGAACATAAGAGCGGCAGGATTTACCTGCTGCAAAAGTTAAAATCATCCGGAACAGCACTGCCAACGGCTCCTCATGTGAGTGAGAGAGCGAAGCTATTCCGGAAAGAAGATATAACGAGTCTTTATTGAAAAAAACCGAATAGTATGAGAATGCATTCAATGGCATTACCATTGTCTTTAGAAATCCCTCGTTATAGAAACTGCGCAATGTTAACCAGAGTATTAAACTTTTAAATGAGATGCCCATGCAACAGGAAATGTCAACTTGGTATGCAGTATATACCAAAGCAAGATGGGAAAAGAAAGTGGCTGATCTGCTCACCCGCAAGCGCGTGGAAAATTATTGCCCCATGAGCCCCGTAGAGCGCCAATGGAGTGACCGCCGCAAAGTGATCAGTGAACCCTTATTTAAATCCTATGTATTCGTGAGAGTACCTGAAAGCAGGAAATGGGTGGTACGCGAAACGGAGGGCATTGTGAACTTCGTGTACTGGCTGGGTAAACCGGCTATGATACCTGATCATGAAATTGAGCTGATCAAACGCTTTCTGCGCGAGTACAAGGATGTAACGGTAGAGCAGTTCCCGCTGCATGAAAATGACCTGATCCAGGTAAAATCAGGTCCGTTAATGCACCAGCGCGGCAGGATCATTGAGGTTGGAAGGAACACGGTTAAGGCACAGTTATCCAGCCTGGGTTACACGCTGGTGGCTACTTTGCCAACTACAGAAGTGATCCTGATCGGCAGTGATGCAGTGCCCAGCGAAGCAGAAACGCCTTACGCGGGACTTTACCATCAATAACCAGGCAACAGCCATTATTACTACTATAAGAACTATGATGCAGCATATCATATTATGTGGCGGGTCGGGAACCCGCCTGTGGCCCTTATCAAATAAACAAACGCCCAAACAGCTGTTACCGCTGTTTGATGGCAGCAGCTTACTGCAGCTGGCTTACCTGCGCAACCAGGTAGCCTGTGACAGTGTGCTGGCTATTGTGAATGAACAACATTCCGCTACGGTGGAAGAACAGCTGTTACATGCCGGCGCTACCAACCTGCGTATGCTGGCCGAACCCGTAGGCCGCAACACGGCTGCCGCTATAGCCCTGGCAGCCTTTGTATCTGCCCCGGAAACTATTTTGCTGATCACGCCTGCAGACCACCTGATAGGCACTCCGGATATTTACGCACAAACCATTGAAACCGCCCAGCTGCTGGCTGCCGGCAATAGCCTGGTAACCATTGGCCTGCAGCCCACTTACCCGGAAACCGGTTTTGGTTATATACAATACAGCGGGCATGATGTGATCCGTTTTGTTGAAAAACCTGATCTGGAAAATGCAACCATCATGCTGCAGAGCGGCGACTTCCTGTGGAACAGCGGTATCTTTTGCTGTAAAGCAGGCATCCTGTTACAGGAGCTGCAAAAGTATGCGCCTGAAATTTATGAAACAGCTGCCATTGCTGCCAATGAATGGCTGCGTACCGGCCAGCTAAGTCTGGCTGCTATGGAAGAAATACCTTCTACCAGCATTGACTACGCAGTAATGGAAAAAAGCAATAAGGTAAAAGTGGTGCCCAGCACAATGGAGTGGAGCGATGTAGGCAGCTATGAATCCCTGGCACAGGCGCTGGTACAGCATTATCAATACCATAACCACCAGGCCGTATCTATTGAAAGCGGTAATAACATGGTGATCGGTAAAGAAAAGCTGGTTGCGCTGGTAGGGGTAGAGAACCTGGTAGTGGTGAACACGCCGGAAGCGCTGCTGATCATGAAAAAAGGAAAAGGGCAGGAGATCAAACAACTGCACCAATGGGTGAAGGAGAACAGACCGGAATTATTGTAGTACAAGAAACCGATGTACACCGCTGCTGCCGGATTAATAATACGTCCCTTTACCATGGCTGTAACTCTTAGTATTGATCACTTTCAATCCCTTGGGAAAGTTCCTTCAAATTATTCATTATTAATTCTTAATCATTAATTATACATGAAACTCACGGATAAGATCTACATCGCAGGCCATCGCGGAATGGTGGGTGGTGCTATTAAGCGCAGACTGGAAACTTTAGGCTATCAGAATATTATTACCCGCACATCCGCAGAGCTGGACCTGCGCAATCAGGCTGCTGTAAATGAATTTTTTGCAGCAGAAAAGCCGGACTTTATATTCCTGGCTGCAGCCAAAGTAGGCGGTATACACGCCAATAACACTTACCGTGCAGAATTTTTGTATGATAACCTGATCATGGAAGCTAACATTATACATGCAGCTTACCAGCAGCAGGCTACTAAACTCATGTTCCTGGGTAGTTCCTGTATCTATCCCAAGCTGGCCCCCCAGCCTTTACAGGAAAGCAGCCTGCTTACAGGCCCCCTGGAATATACCAACGAACCTTACGCCATTACCAAGATAGCCGGTATTAAACTGTGCGAATCTTACCGGGATCAATACGGCTGTAACTTCATCTGCGTTATGCCTACCAACCTGTATGGCGTAGGTGACAACTACCATCCTGAAAATTCACATCAGCTGCCGGCGCTCATCCGCAAGTTCCATGAAGCCAAGGAAAGCAAAGCAGCCAATGTAACTATATGGGGTACGGGCACGCCTAAACGCGAATTCCTGTATGCCGATGACCTGGCAGATGCCTGCGTGTACCTGATGCTGCATTATGATGGTAAGGAGCTGGTAAATATTGGTACCGGTGAAGACCTGACCATCCGCGAGCTGGCAGAAACCGTAAAAGAGGTAATAGGTTTTGAAGGTGAGCTGGTATTTGATACCGCTATGCCGGACGGCACCCCCCGCAAGCTGATGGATGTAGCTAAGCTGCATAGCCTGGGCTGGCAGCACAGCACCGGGTTAAAAGATGGCATAGAAATGGCTTATGCGGACTACCTGAAGAAAAAACAGACACAACTGGCGTAATACAATTACGGATTATCAATTACGAATTACGAATGAAGTGGGACAGTGAACAATGTAATTGATTAATTCGTATAACAGATTAATACATAATCCATCATTTCGTAATTCGTAATTGACAATTCGTAATTAATAATTGAGTACCCAAAAACAACCTGAAAAATGAAAGTAATAGTTGTAGGAACAGGATATGTAGGATTAGTAACCGGCGCCTGCCTGGCAGAAGTAGGCACCAATGTAGTGTGTGTGGATGTGAATGAAGCCAAGATCAAAGATCTGCAGAACGGAATTTTACCCATATATGAGCCGGGCCTGGAAGAGGTGGTACACCGCAACTTTCAGAACGGCCGCCTGTCCTTCAGCACAGATCTGGCATCTGTAATACCGGGTGCTGAGCTGGCATTTATTGCCGTAGGCACCCCTCCCGGTGAAGATGGCAGCGCTGACCTGAAATATGTACTGCAGGTAGCTAAGGAGATAGGTACTTCTATGACCAATTACCTGGTAGTGGTTACCAAGAGCACCGTACCGGTTGGTACTGCTGTGAAAGTGAACCGCGCCATTAAACAGGCCTTACAGGAAAGGGATCAGCTGCTGGATTATGATGTAGCCTCTAACCCTGAGTTCCTGAAAGAAGGCGCTGCGGTGGCTGACTTTATGAAGCCCGACCGTATTGTGGTAGGTGTGAACACAGAAAAAGCGCAGCAGGTGCTGGAGCAGCTGTATCATCCCTTTGTGCTGAACGGCCGTCCTATTGTATTTATGGACATTGCTTCTGCAGAAATGACCAAGTATGCCGCCAACGCTATGCTGGCTACCAAAATATCTTTCATGAATGATATTGCCAACCTGTGTGAGCTGACCGGTGCGGATGTGAACAAGGTGCGTAAAGGTATTGGCAGCGATCCGCGTATAGGCGACCGCTTTATATATCCCGGTATTGGTTACGGCGGGTCCTGCCTCCCCAAGGATGTGAAGGCGCTGGTACGTACCGGTAAAGAGTATGGCCACGCTATGCGCATACTGGAAAGCGTGGAAGCGGTGAATGAAGATCAGAAGAAAGTAATGTTCAGCAAAATAGACCGTCATTTTGAGAGCGATCTGCAGGGCAAAACTTTTGCCATCTGGGGTTTATCCTTTAAGCCTAATACGGATGATATGCGTGAAGCGCCATCCATAGTGCTGATAGAGGCGCTGTTAAACGCCGGTGCAAAAGTGCGGGTGTTTGATCCGGTAGCTATGCACGAAGCTAAGAAAGAGCTGGGCGAGCGCGTAACCTGGGGTACCGACCTGTATGATGCTGCCAATGGTGCAGATGGCATAGTGCTGGTAACAGAGTGGAATGAGTTCCGCCTGCCGGATTGGAACCGCATTAAAGATTCCGTGAAAGCAGCGGTAGTGTTTGACGGCCGTAATATTTATGATGATGTAGTGCTGCAGAAGAAAGGCTTTATATACTACGGCATTGGTTTGGCCCGCACAAACAGTACAACTGTACTGGTTTAGTTGAATGAATAATTAAGAATTTAGCATTAATAATTAATATAAAATCGAATATGAAAGTTGCCTTAATTACCGGTATCACAGGACAAGATGGCGCCTATCTGGCAGAGCTGTTGCTGGAAAAGGGATACATGGTGCATGGTGTAAAGCGCCGTGCATCCCTTATTAACACGGAACGTATTGATCACCTGTACCAGGATCCGCACAGCGATAACGTGCGTTTTCGCTTACACTACGGTGATATGACCGACAGTACTAACCTGATCCGTATTATCCAGGAAACACAGCCCGATGAGATCTATAACCTGGCTGCTATGAGCCATGTGAAAGTAAGCTTTGATACTCCGGAATACACTGCAAATGCAGATGGTATTGGCACTTTACGTTTACTGGAAGCCCTGCGTATCCTGAAGCTGGAGAAAAAGACCCGCATTTACCAGGCCAGCACTTCAGAGCTGTATGGCTTAGTACAGGAAGTACCGCAGAAGGAAACCACTCCTTTTTACCCCCGCAGCCCGTATGCAGTAGCTAAGCTGTATGCATACTGGATCACAGTGAACTACCGCGAAGCATATGGTATGTATGCCTGCAACGGTATCCTGTTCAACCATGAAAGCCCGTTACGCGGCGAAACTTTTGTGACCCGTAAAATTACCCGGGCCGTAGCCAAAATAGCAGCCGGTATGCAGGATAAGCTGTTTATGGGCAACCTGGATGCCCGGCGTGACTGGGGCCATGCCAAAGATTATGTGGTAGCCATGTACCTGATATTGCAGCAGGAGCAGCCGGAAGATTATGTAATAGCTACCGGTATCACCACCACGGTGCGTGATTTTATTAAAATGGCCTTTGCAGAAGCCGGGGTGGAAGTGGCCTTTAAAGGCGCTGCGGAAAATGAAACCGGCATCGTTAAAAGTGTAGCCGCGCACGTAACTGCATTAAAGCCCGGTCAGGAAATAGTAGCCATTGATCCGCGGTATTACCGCCCAACGGAAGTGGACCTGCTGATCGGCGACCCCACCAAAGCACAAATGAAGCTGGGCTGGAAACCAAAATACGACCTGCCATCGTTAGTAAAGGAAATGGTAGCGGCAGATATTGAATTATTCCAGCGGGAAAAAATACTGAAAGATGCCGGTTATAAAGTATTGAACCAATTTGAATAACATGTACCCAGCCGATAAAATATATGTAGCCGGCCACCGCGGCATGGTGGGTAGCGCAATTATCCGCAGGTTACAGCAGGAGGGCTTCTATAATATTATTACCCGCAGCTCACAGGAGCTGGACCTGCGTAACCAGCAGGCTGTAGGGACTTTTTTTGTACAGGAAAAGCCGGATCACGTGTTCCTGGCAGCTGCTAAAGTAGGCGGTATTATGGCTAATAATACCTACCGTGCGGAGTTCCTGTATGATAACCTGATGATCCAGAGCAATGTGATACACCAGGCTTTTGTGAATGGAACAAGAAAGCTGATGTTCCTGGGTTCTTCCTGTATTTATCCCAAGCTGGCCCCGCAACCGTTGAAGGAGGATTATTTACTTACAGGCCTGCTGGAGCCTACCAATGAGCCCTATGCAATAGCTAAAATAGCCGGCATCAAAATGTGCGATGCTTACCGGGCGCAATATGGCTGTAACTTTATTTCCGTAATGCCTACCAACCTTTACGGGCCTAATGATAATTATGATCTGCAAAACTCGCATGTATTACCGGCGCTGCTGCGTAAGTTTCACGAAGCAAAAACAGAGCAGGCGCCTGCAGTTGTCATTTGGGGAACGGGTACTCCTAAACGCGAGTTCCTGCATGCAGATGATATGGCCGATGCCTGTTTTTACCTGATGCAGCATTATGACCAGGGAGGGCTGGTGAATATAGGAGTGGGAGATGATATCAGCATTGCGGACCTGGCCCGGTTAATAAAGGACATTGTAGGGTATACCGGCGCCTTACAGTTTGATGCCTCCAAACCGGATGGCACCCCGCGTAAATTAATGGATGTAAGTAAATTGCATAACCTGGGATGGCAGGCCAAAATAGAACTGGATCAGGGTATTCGCCGGGTATACGAAGTTATATTGCAAACTGGCTGGGACAAAAACTAAAAGGAAGGAAGGGCCTATTACTTTTGTATTATACATATCTTTGCCCCCATTGCACAATTAAATAATTATGCTAAAAAAACTCCAAGTATTATCCCTGCTGCTGTTCGGCTGCCTGGTCGCAGCTCATAATGTGCAGGCACAGAGCGCCGGCCGCCAGTATTCAGTAGGCTTTTACAAACCGGTAGCAGATACCGGTGGTTACAGCTACCATTCCTCTCTACGTGATTATATGGTACAGCCTACTTTTATCCTGCCGGAAGATAGTACCCGCAAAAGAAGCTGGTTCCACCGCAAGCTTTTCCAGGAGCACCTGCTGGAGTATAAAGGGGACGATTATGATTTTTACGCCAGCTTTTTACCGGATTTCCAGGTAGGGCACAGCAACTGGAATAAAGGTACCTGGCTCAATACCCGCGGAGTCATTGCCGGCGGTAGAATAGGAGATAAACTTACCTTTTACACGGAGTTTTATGAGAACCAGGGTAAGTTCCCTAAGTATGTAGATAATTTTGGCCGTACAAACAGGGTAGTACCCGGTCAAGGGGAATGGAAGGATTATAGTAATGGAAAAGCTTTTGACTTTGCCTACGCCTCCGCACTGATTAACTATGAGGCCAGCCGGCATTTTACCTTTCAGCTGGGGTACGATAAAAATTTCGTAGGCGATGGTTATCGTTCTATGCTCCTGTCTGATGTGCCGTTTAACTATCCTTTTCTGAAAATTGTTGCTAATGTAGGCCGCATACAATACACCACTATGTGGGCGCAGTTTATAGATATGAAGTATCCCAAGGCATCTTACGATAACGGCTATAGGAAAAAATGGGGAGTGTTCAACTACCTGGATTGGAATGTAAGCAGGAAACTGTCCCTGGGTTTATTCAGCTCTGTGATCTGGCAGGATTCCGACTCCACCGGTAAACGCGGTTTTGATGTAAGTTACCTGAACCCGATCGTATTCCTGCGCCCTGTTGAGTTTTCTGTAGGATCTTCTGATAACGCGCTGATGGGTTTAAATGCTAAATACGCCGTAACAGCAAACAGCACTTTCTACGGACAATTTATCCTGGATGAATTTAAGCTGAGTGAAATGACCAAAGGCCGCGGATGGTGGGGCAATAAGTTTGGCGGGCAGGTGGGCTTCCGGTCTAATAACATTTTTGATGTAGAAAAACTGAACATATTAACGGAGGTGAACGCTGCGCGCCCGTTCACATACTCTCAGCGTACTTCACTGAATAATTACGGGCATTATAATCAGCCGCTGGCGCATCCCATGGGCGCTAACTTTGTGGAGTGGGTGAGTATAGCGGATTACCAGTACCGGCGCTGGTTTCTGCGGGGTGAGGTTATGCTGGCCAAATACGGCTTGGATACTGCGAATACCAATTTCGGGAAAGATATTTTCAAATCATACTATACACGTACATTGGAATATGATAATCATATCGGACAAGGATTATCTACCAATCTTTTGTACCTGCAAGGTACGATTGCTTTCCTGCTGAATCCTAAGAACAATATGCGTTTAGAAGTTTCTGTGGTAGGACGGAAGGAGAGCAATGATGCGTGGAAATTCAACGAATTGATCTTCCAGGTAGGCCTGCGCAGCACGTTCCGGCAGCTCTACTACGACTTCTAGCAATGTCTAATAATCACACGAAATGGTGGTTTGCAGGGCATATAATTAGGTTAACTTAGTATAGTAGCACATACACAACGTTACTCAAAGTTATGCCGATACTCGTCTTACATTGCATCGTTATGGTGGAGATCACTGCACTGTACATGCTGGTGAACAATGTTTTAAGAAAAGCAGGAAAATAAAGCTGGAAAACCGGATACACATTGATCATCCACTTTATTCAAGCACTTAGCATCTCCGCATTTAAAATGGTGAAAAGCGTTTTAGCCCTCCCGTGTGTAACGGGAGGGTTTTTTTACGCCCTCAGGGTACATGCTCTGTAATTGGAAAATGAATAAACCAATGGATAAAGGGCCGATCTCGTATAGCAGCCTTTTAGGATGTAAAAAAACCTGGTAAGCATACACTATACTACAGTCAGAACCTGTGACTTGCTGTTGAATGTAATGGAGCGGTGGTTAGCAGCACTCCATACAGATCTGGAGACAGAAAAATAGACAAAAGCATTTGTAACCAACATAAAAGGTATCAAACGTTTTTTGATATAATTCCTAAATGAATGTACGAAAATTTTCCGGATGACGCAATAAGTGCCCGCCCATACCTGTAACAGCCCAATTTGCCGCTTATTAGCGGCCCAATTACTATCTTCGCCCCATGCATTACGTAACGGTTGAAGGGATCACAAAATCATACGGCGAAAAGCCACTGTTCAATAATATTTCTTTTCACATTGAGGAAGGCGATAAAATAGCGCTGGTGGCCCTGAACGGCACCGGCAAATCTACCCTGCTGCGCATACTTTGCGGTAAGGAAACTGTAGATGAAGGAAAAGTATGGGTACACAAAGAGGTGACCGTGGTAATGCTGGAACAGCAGAATGCTTTTGACCTGAAGAAAACCATCCTGGCTAATATTTTTGCCCAGGACCACCCCATCTTAAACGCCATCCGGGAATATGAGCACCTTACTGACGAGGACGGTGATCCGGATCCCGGCCTGTTAGCGAATGCTATTACCAAAATGGATGAGCTGGGTGCATGGCACTTTGATGCTAAGGTGAAGCAGATCCTGGGAAAACTGAATATCCACCACCTGGATCAGCACATGGGTACCCTTTCCGGCGGACAGCTAAAGCGCGTGGCATTGGCCAAAGTGCTGATAGATATTGGTTTTGAGCACAAGCATACCCTGCTTATCATGGATGAACCTACCAACCACCTGGATGTATCCATGATCGAGTGGTTGGAAAGTTTCCTGAACCAGGAAAACGTAACCCTGCTGCTGGTTACCCACGATCGCTACTTCTTGGACAGCGTATGTAATGAGATCATAGAGCTGGACCAGCAGCAGCTGTTCATCTATAAAGGAGATTACGAAAACTACCTGGAAAAAAAGGCCGCCCGTGAAGAGAGTGATAAGGCCAGCGTGGAAAAAGCCCGTAACCAGTACCGCAAAGAGCTGGAATGGATGCGCCGCCAGCCTAAAGCCCGCACCACCAAAGCTAAATCGCGCATAGATGCGTTCTATGATGTAAAGGAAAAAGCCAGCGTACGCATAGAGCGGCAGCAGCTGGAGCTGAACGTAAAAATGACCCGCCTGGGCGGAAAAATACTGGAGCTGAAGAAAGTGTACAAAGCCTATGGCGACCTTGCCATTCTCAAAGGGTTTGACTATACCTTTAAAAAAGGGGAGCGTATAGGCGTGGTAGGTAAGAACGGGGTAGGAAAGTCCACCTTTCTGAATATGCTGCTGGGACAAGAGCCTGCAGATTCCGGTAAAATTAATATAGGCGATACCGTTATATTCGGCAACTATAACCAGCAGGGTCTTGTGATAAAGGAGGATGTGCGCATTATTGAGTTTGTGAAGAACATTGCCGAACATTTTCCCCTGGCAGACGGTACAAAGGTAAGCGCAGCCCAGTTCCTGCAGCTGTTCCTGTTTCCGCCGGAAAAACAATATACCTATGTATCCAAGTTAAGCGGGGGAGAAAAAAGGCGTTTGCACCTGTTAAGCATTTTATTCCGTAACCCTAACTTCCTGGTGCTGGATGAACCTACCAACGACCTGGATCTGCCCACCCTCAGCATCCTGGAAGATTTTTTACAGGAGTACCAGGGCTGCATCATCATTGTTAGCCTCGACCGTTATTTTATGGACAAGCTGGTAGATCACCTGTTTGTATTTGAAGGCGGCGGCGAGGTGCGTGACTTCCCGGGTAACTATACCCAGTTCCGGGAATGGGAAAAAGAAGAAAGCCGCAGCCAGAAACAGGAGGCTGCTGCGCCGGCTGCCGGTGTTAGCAAAGAAACCCCGGTAACAGAAGCACCCAAAGCGCGTAAACTATCTTATAAGGAGAAACGTGAGCTGGAGCTGCTGGAGCAGGAAATAGCCAAACTGGAAACAGAGAAGAAAACGATTGATGAAAAGCTATCCAGCGGCAGCCTGCCGTATGAAGAGCTGGAACCCCTTACCCGCCGGGTAGGAGAAGTAATACAGCTGCTGGATGAAAAGGGTATGCGCTGGCTGGAGCTGAGTGAAATGGAACAATAAAATAATGTAATAATACACTAATGTAATTACGTGCAGCTGGTTTGCAGGGCCCTGATCCCGGTAAACCAGCTGTTTTATTTAATACTGAAGAATCCGGCATGAAAAATGCTAAGATTAACCCCGAAAAACCGAACCTTTTTTCGTAAATTAAAAGAGGGAATGTTAAGACAATACAACCAAATTACAATACGCCATACTTATTTAAACTGAACATGGAAAATGGGATCAACCGGAAAAGGTTTATCCGCTTGCTACAGGTATTAACTGGCTTTACTCTTTTTTTCTTTTTTATTCATTGTCCAACCACTAAGTCTCCTCCTAATAACCGTAAAGTATTTATTCAGAAAGAAGGGAAGCAGTATGTGCTTTACCGCAATGGCAAGCCATTCGTGGTAAGAGGAGCATCCGGATACACACATCTTGAAAAGTTAAGCCAGATCGGGGGTAATACCATCAGAACCTGGGACACGGTAAACCTGGGGAATATACTGGATGAGGCGCAACGTAACAATTTAGCCGTTATTGTAGGCCTGCCAATGCCTGGCAGCGCCTACCTGGATTATTTCTATAAAGATACTGCCAAGGTACAGGCATTATTCCTTGCGTTGCAGCATACCGTAAAGCAATATAAAGGTCATCCTGCCCTGTTAATGTGGTGCCTGGGCAATGAGCTGGGCTTTAATGCAGGTATTGGCTACAGTCCCTTTTATAAAGCATTTAATAACCTGCTGGATATGATCCACACTGTTGATCCTGACCATCCGGTAACCAGCACCATGGCTAATTTTAATGTGCTGCAAACCATCTTGATCCAGCTGCGTGTAAATAACCTGGATCTTATTTCCTTTAACACATTTGGGAAGCTGAATATATTAAACAACAAGCTCCGGTTATACCGGTGGTGCTGGAACGGCCCTTACCTGGTAACCGAATGGGGTGCATATGGTCCCTGGGAGGTAAATAATACTGCCTGGGGTGCACCCATTGAAAATACAAGTACAAAAAAGGCGGAGCATTACCGGAATATGTATGGCATGCTGCCAATGAATGATCCGCGGTTCCTGGGTGCGCTGGTATTTTATTGGGGGCAAAAGCAGGAAACCACGCCTACCTGGTTCAGTATGTTTGATGAGCAGGGGGCAGGTTCGCAGGTAGTGAGTGTGGTGCAGGAGCTGTGGGGCGGCCACCCGGTAAATGTAAAACCACCGCTTATCAGGTACATGTTGTTGAACAGCAAAGGCGCTGCAGATAATATTATGGTGATGCCGCATAGCCTGCAGGCGGCAGAAGTGCTGATGGAGGGCGCTGTACCGGATAGCCTGGTATACCATTGGGAAGTAATGCAGGAGGACTGGTTCCATGAGCTGGGGAAAAATACAGCGCACATACTGGACACTATTATCACAGGCCGTGATACAAAATGTGTATTCAAAGCGCCTCTGAAAGAAGGCCCTTACCGTATATATGTAAAAGTATTGGATGGCCGGGGCCATTTTGCAACAGCCAATACACCTTTTTATGTAGTTGAGTAACAGTGAAAGTGTAATTATGCAAACAGCCAAGTATGCAACGGCGCCTACCCGTATGGAGATATGGACCCTGCGGATCATGATCCTGATGGGAATTATTGGGATGGGTCATTTTTTATATTGCCTGCTTGATCCGCAGCAGGTAGGTTATGCGCCTTTCTATTGGTTGCTGATGGCAGCTACTATTTTCAATTGTTTGCGGGTGCTGCATGAATGGTATCATTACATGTTTATAACAGTACCTCCAACACCACCGCTCACTAAAAAATTCACTGTAGATATTTTAACTACCTTCTGCGCCGGGGAACCCTATGAAATGATCGTTGAAACCCTGGAAGCCATTCAGGCCATACACTATCCGCATGAAACCTATTTGTGCGACGAGGCAGACGACCCCTACTTGAAAAGTGTATGCCTGCGTTTGGGAGTGCACCATGTAACACGCATTGATAAAAAAGATGCCAAAGCAGGTAATATTAATAATGCATTGCAGCAGGCCACCGGCGAGCTGTGTGTGGTGCTGGACCCTGATCATGTACCGCTGCCTGATTTCCTGGACCCTATTATACCGCATTTTAGTGATGATGCAGTGGGTTTTGTACAGGTAGTGCAGGCTTATGGTAACCTGGGAGATAGCCTGATTGCTAAAGGCGCTGCGCAGCAAACTTTCCAGTTTTATGGCCCCATGATGATGACTATGAACCGCTATGGAACCGTGCTGGCTATTGGCGCTAACTGCACTTTCCGCCGGCAGGCGCTGGATTCTATTGGCGGGCATGCCGCCGGCCTGTCGGAAGATATGCATACCGCCATGCAGCTGCACGCCAAAGGCTGGAGATCAGTATACGTGCCTGCAGTGCTTACCTATGGGCTGGTACCTTCTACTTTATCCGCTTACTATAAACAGCAATTAAAATGGGCAAGGGGAACTTTTGAATTGCTGGTCACCACTTTTCCCCGCTTATTTAAGCAGTTCACCTGGGCGCAGCGCCTGCATTACGGCACCATTCCATTTCATTATTTCTCCGGTGTTATATTCCTGCTTAATTTTTTAATTCCCATCCTGTCCCTGGCGCTGGGTCTTATTCCCTTCCGCATGGACCTGTTATCTTTTGCATTAACAGGCTTGCCTTTTATCAGCGCTACCCTTGTTATACGGCATTTTGTGCAGCGCTGGGTGATGGGTGAGAATGAAAGGGGGAACCATGTAGTGGGTGGCCTGCTGCTGATCGGTACCTGGTGGATCTATATACTAGGGCTCTTTTATACAATCATCCGCAAGAAAGTACCTTATATACCTACTCCCAAAGATGATAAGGAATCGGATAACTGGCGTCTTAATATTCCCAATGCCGTTATTGCGCTGGCTTCCCTGGGCGCTATTTTTTACGGGCTGCATGTAGACTGGAACCCTTATGCATGGGTAATGGCGGGCATTGCCGGCATGAACTTTTGTATCATGTTGTTTAACATCATCATCAGCCGCCGTAATGATCAGAAACGTTTTAAGGAAAGGTTTGCTATCATAAAGCCCATGTTCTTTTACTGGCTGTCGTTCAAAAGACAATTGTGGTATTTCCGGCATGGTGTGTATACCGGCATCCGCAGGTTTGCCCTGGTATTTATGCTGCTGATCACTTTTACCGCCTTACATTTTCTGACCGGCGCCTCCCGGTACCCGCAGCCGGTTAACATGCGTGTTTTTAAACAATATGTTTTCTATTCAGGAATATTCAGCCCGTCGGCTGCGAATGGCCTTACATCCATGCAGCAGGTACACCGTTACCAGCAAAATTATAATACACATTTTGGGATTGTTTCCTTATACATTCCCTGGGGGGATGAGGAACGGTGTTATTTGCCGCAGCCGCTGATAGATTCCATTTACAACAACGGCGCTTACCCCCTCATTACCTGGGAGCCCTGGACCCACCTGTTCAAATGCGCGGCAGATAATGAAGCGCTAAGCCAGGAAAAAAAGGTATTCCACTACCTGGTTAAAGGTATCTTTGACCGTTACCTTGAAAAATTTGCGGCACAGCTAAAAGCCCTTAACCGGCCGGTATACCTGCGGTTTGCACATGAGGCAGATAATCCTTTTTATCCATGGTCGCCAAGCGGGGATAACACCCCGCAGGAGTTTATCAACGCCTGGCAGTATGTGCATGATTTTTTTGTGCGTAAACAGGTGAGCAATGTGGTATGGGTATGGAACCCCTGGAAGGCAGCGGCAGTACCTGCTTACTTCCCGGGCTCCGGTTATGTGGATTGGTTAGGCGTAACCAGCCTGAATTACGGCAGCTATAACGGAGATGGTAAATGGTATGATTTTAAAGAGCTGTACGCGCCCTTTCATCAGCAACCCATCTTTCGTTCAGGCTTTCCTGTTATGCTAACGGAAGCCGGCTCGCTGGGCGCAGCAGGTAACCAGCGCGTATGGTTATCCGGTCTTTTTGAAGGCATCAGCAACTCATATAAAGAAATAAAGGCGGTAGTGCTGTTTAATTCAGCAACAGATAGTAATGTGCCGGCTGACAGTGGCGCGCAGATGCTTAACTGGCGGATGAATAACCCCGGCGCTTATTTTACTGACCTGGCAAATTATCAATCTACCAAAGGCTATCATGAAGTAGGCGCTTATGCGCCTGTTCCGGGTCTTTCTGTATATAACACACCTGTCAAAGAAAAACGCAGGCTCCCGGATACAATACGGGGCATCAATTACCAGAAAGGGCAGCAGTGGTATAAGAATTTTTATACCCTTACCCGGCGGGAAATAACCAGGGATTTAAGGCTGATGCAGCACCTGGGCATTAACACCATTAAACGCACAGGTCCCGGTGTATACGACCGGAATATACTGGCAGTAGCAGGGCAATGTAATATGCGGGTGCATTATACCTTTTGGGTACCTGCTGTATCAGATGTACTGAGTAATAAAAAAGAGCTGGACCGTACTGCAGATGAAGTTATTGCCACGGTAAACGAGCTGAAGGATAACAAGGCCATAATTGCCTGGAACATAGGTGATACGCTGTGGCAGCGGCTGGCCGGACAATTTTATAAACCCACGCTTTTATACCATCAGCAGGCATATATTACCTGGCTTAAAAAACTGGTGAGCCGTATTAAAGCTATTGATCCTGTAAGGCCGGTGACCATGGACGTGAGCGCAAACAAACAGCTTGCAACCGTGCTACGGTCTTTGCAGCAGCAGTTACCGGAAATAGATGCTTTTGGATTGATCGTTACACAGGATACCGCTGGTATAAACCAGCTAAATAGTTTGGCGGTTCCTTACTTTCTTAGCCAGGTGCCGGTAACGCAATACCAGCAGCTAGCCAACCATCGTGTGGGAACATTTATTACCAACTGGCAGGATGTTGGCGAACGTGATTACCTGACGTTTGATGGGTTGCTGGACCATCTTGGCCGTTACAGACCTGTTTTTTACCAGTTGGGAAATCAATGGGCGGGATTAGGTGGCAAAACGGCATTTCCGGAGCTGCATATCCTGCGGCCCTCTAAGCTAACCAAGGCAGATGATGTATTAAATTACCAGGTTATTATAAAGAACGGGAAAAACTGGGTACTGGCTTCGCCTGCTTCACCATTGTGGCATTTTGAATGGCACCTGGTAAAAACAGATCATTGGGGAAATGCGATGTATATGAAAAAACTGGGGCAGGGTACAAGTATTAAGATCAGCATGCCGGAAGATGCCGCTTCTTATCGTTTATACCTTGCCGCCAGTAAAGGAAATGATGTAGTGGCCGTACAAACACCATTAAATATTCCGCTATGATATCACCCCTCTTTCTTTCAGGAGCTGCTGTTCATCGCCGGTGATATAGGCAAAGATCTTCAGCTGCTCCTGCTGCTGTTGCAGAAAATAGGTTACATCAAACTCTATCAGCAGCTCACGCTCATCCTTAAGGTAATAAGATTGCCAGCGTACTTTAACCATGTAATGCAGATCGTCCAGGGCCGTCACCATTAAATGCTCAATGTTCATTCTGCTGATGCCAATGCTTTTGTAAAAATCATACCCTTTGGGAATGGATGCCCTGAATGTATCATCATTTTTACCACAAACCACACCCCGGGGACTGGCTTCTATAAAGGAATCCGCAAAAACTGCTGTGGTAGCAGCTACATCGGCCTTACCAGCCAGTCCTTCGGCAAATCTTTTTTCATAGTCCTTAAAGAACTGTTCAATGGTTTGCTGCATTTGTTTCATAAGCGGTCATTTAATTATTCCGGCTTATCACTGATCTCTGATTTTTTCAGGTATACTTTTTTGCCCTTATCATCCACAATGTACTTGCGGTCCATTTTATCAATGTACACGGTTTCGCCGTTGGGGCCTTGCTTGCCCTTGTAGGTTTTATCAGTAACCTTGGAAGCGCCTTTCACCGCAACAGAAGCGGTTTTGTGGCCAACCTTTTTACCGGTGTTGCCTACTTTTTTGATAACGGTATCTACCTGTGCATATGTATTGGACGTAATAAGGGTGCCGGCTATGCCAATAGCTGCGGCAAATAAAAGGGTCCGGATGTTTTTGATCGTGTTCATATAATGTAGATTTTAATAGAGGGTTTCAAGAAGCATGCCAGTGCAATTTCAATTGTATTACCGTATTTGCTCATATAAATTCACTCGTATAAAAAATGATCATCAACTGCCTTTTTTTGATTAACTTAAGAACATAGATTATTTAATAATGTAATTGGGAAAATGCCAATTTCAAGAAGGGAATTTTTAACAACAGCCGGCAAATCAGCCATTGCCGCTTACCCGGCCATGATGGCCCTGGGATTACTAAAACCAGCCCCTGCACATGCTTTTGAGCTAACAGGTAATGGTAAGAACAAACACATCATTATTTTAGGCGCAGGCCTGTCCGGTATGACAGCTGCCTACGAATTAGGCAAGTTGGGTTACCGTTGCACCATATTGGAAGCGCGCAACCGTGCCGGCGGCCGTTGCTGGAGCATTCGTAAAGGTGCCACCTTACAGGAGACAGGACAGCCGCTGCAAACGGCCCAATTTGATGAGGGATTGTATTTCAATGCAGGGCCTTCCCGTATTCCGCACCACCATGCGCTTACACTGCATTATTGCAAAGAGCTGGGTGTGCCCATACAGGTGTATAATAATGTAAACGAAGCAGCCTATTATTTCAGTGAAGGCAAAGGCCCGCTGTCCAATAAAAAGATCCGCATACGGGAAATACATAACGATGTGCGGGGCTATATCACGGAAATGCTGGCCAAAGCTATTGACCAGCACCAGGTAGATGCCGGTCTTACCAAAGAAGATGCACAAAAGATCATTGAATACCTGCGCGCAGAAGGCGGGCTGGATATAGATAAGCTCTACAAAGCCTCTAACCGCCGCGGTTACATTGAAGATGCCGGCGCAGGCGACAAGGCCGGTAAAATAGCCGATCCGTACAAGCTGGCTGATATTATCCAATCCGGCTTAATGGATCCTGACTTTTACAATGTAGCGGAATATACCTATGAGCTGCAGATGACCATGTTCCAGGCCATTGGCGGTAATGACATGATCGCTAAAGCGCTGGAGAAAAAGGTGGCGCCGCTGATCCGGTTTGGCTGTGAGGTAAGCGCCATACAAAACCAGCCGGAAGGGGTGAAGATCACCTATAAGGACAAATTTGGTGAAAAGCAGCTGGAAGGCGATCTTTGCATATGCACCCTTCCTTTGCCGGTGCTGAGTAATATACAACACAACTTTTCATCGGATGTTAGCCGGGCAATAGATTATATCCCTTATATGATTACCGGCAAAATGGGACTGCAGTTCAAACGTCGTTTCTGGGAAGAAGACGAGCATATTTACGGCGGCATTACACACACGAACAATGAATTGACCCAGATCTTCTATCCATCCAACGATTATTTAGGAAAGAAAGGCATCCTGATCGGCTATTATAACTTTCATGAAACTGCAGATAAGGTAAGCGCTTTATCATTACAGCAACGGCAGCAGCTGGCGCTGGAAAAAGGCAGTTTGATACATCCGCAGTACATGAAGGAATTTGAGACGGGGTTTTCCATCAGCTGGCATAAAACACCGTATAGCATGGGTGGCTGGGCGCTGTATAATGCAGAAACCCGGCAAACTTTATACAAGGCCATGCTGCAGCCGGATAAACAGGTATACTTTGCCGGTGAGCATATGACTTACCTGAATGCCTGGATGGCAGGGGCCTTTGAATCCGCCAGGAGCGTCGTAACAGCCGTGCATGCGCGGGTAACGGATCAGCGGCTGGCGTATCCGAAGGCATAAAGCGCAAAGCAGAAAGCATAAAGCTTTTTGTAGTGCGTAATGCTGAATGCTTAATGGAGCGGATAGAATAGTGCGAATAGTTTGTCCAATCACGTCATTGCTTCGTCGCCCCACAAGCCCCGGCTTTACTTTGCTCCTGGCAATGACGCGATTGGTATATGAAAGCGGATAATCATTTAAAACAATAAAAGTTTAAGCAAAACATCCTGGAAGCAAAACACAATCAGCTTTATGCTTTATGCTTTCGGCTTTCAGCTTTCAGCTAATATCACCAACCTGTAAATTCTAAACGCTTATGTCAACCATGAATCGTCGTCACTGGTTAAAGACCAGTGCACTGTTTACGGGAAGCCTTCCTTTCCTGACAGGAACATTGAATGGCGTAGCAGCCGTTTCTGCCACTACCATCAAACATGCCTCCCCGGGCCAGCTCACAGATGCTGAATTTGCACGCCGCATACCGGTGGAAATAAAGGCCCGCCTTTTTGCCAATGAAAATCCTTTTGGTCCTTCAGATAAAGCCAAGCAGGCTATTATTGACAGCCTGGCCAACAGCTACCAATATCCCTTCATGCACCTCACCGACCTGGAAGATAAAATAACCAGCTATGAAGGGGTGGGGAAAGATATGATCTTGTTAAGCGCAGGCTCATCGCCCTTATTAATGGCCACGGCTATTTATTGTTGTAAAGATGGGGGCAACGTGGTAACCGGTGACCCTACCTATGACGATCTGCCTAAAAGCGCAGAAAAAATAGGCGCGCAATGGGTAAAAGTACCGCTTACCGCAGAATACAAGCTGGACCTGGATGCCATGGAAAAGGCGGTGAATGCCAATACTAAGCTGGTATACGTTTGCAATCCCAACAATCCTACCGCCACTGCTGTGGATACAGAAAAGCTGAAGGCCTTTTGCGAACGTGTGTCCAAAAAAGTAACCGTGTTTGTGGATGAGGCCTACATAGATTATTTACCGGATCCGCAGGCATCCACCATGGTTGGTTGTGTGAAGAACGGGCAGAATGTAATTGTAGCCCGCACCTTCTCCAAACTTTATGGGTTTGCAGGTTTGCGTGTTGGTTATGTAATGGCGCAGCCGGATATGCTGGAAAAAATAAGCATGTTCACCAAAGATCAATACGCCATTTCTGCACCGGCATTATATGCCGCTATTGCATCTTACCAGGACAAACCCTTCCTGGCAGAAGCCCTGAAGAAAACGCTGGCCAGCAAAGATTTCCTGTATAAAACATTAAAGGAAGAAGGTTATGAATATATTCCTTCTGTTACCAATTTTGCCATGTTCCCTTTAAAGATGGAGGGGACGCGTTTTGTAGATGAAATGATGAAGCGTGGCGTAGCCCTGCGCAACTGGATGGTGAACGGGAAGGACTGGTGCCGCATCAGCATTGGCCGCATGGATGAAATGGAAATTTTTGCCGCTGCATTTAAAGAGTTATCATAATTTATTTATTACTGAAGTTTATGCAAAAGATTATTATCGCCCTGTTACTGCTGTGCAGCTATTATAATGTACATGCCCAGGGAGGCGCTGCTGCACCTGCTGCTGCCCGTGCGCTTACCATGGAAGAATATACAAAGGCAAAAACATTCAAGGTAAAAGACCTGGATAACGATACCTATGTAAAGTTTGATAATACCTATGTGCTGGACCGCTATGAAATGCGCAAGCCTTATTTTATTACCGGCGATGACGGCCTGAAGAAACGGATCGATCTTTATAAGCTGGTAGCTAAAGATGGTATGCAGGAGCTGGGCACTATGATCTATTATACCAATGAAAAAGGAACGCTGTACACCGCCGTGCTACCGGGTTTCCGTGCAACGGGAGAAATATGGGAAAAATATTTTGAAGATATTCACAGCATCGACAAAGAAGAAAAGAACTTTGTGCTGAAGCTGTCTTACGTATTATCCAAAGAGTTTGGCTTTCAGCAATACAAAGCTGCCAGCGGCGGTAAGAACCTGAAAGAAGAATCTGCCACTTACAGCAATAACATTTGCTTCCCGGGCAACCAGGAAGTGGCTATGGCTAATGGCGCTAAAAAAGAATTGAGAAATATTCAGCCCGGTGATGAGGTGATCACCATTGATCCCGTTACGCAGCAGCCCAACACAGTGAAGGTAAAGGAGCTGGTTGTGCACGATGCGGAGAACTATGCCATTACCAGCCTGCTGGTGATAGCTGCACATGAACAGCAAACTGCGTCCGGTAACCTGGTAACGCTGCACAGTAAAGTGCTGCAGGCCACGCCCAATCATCCCATGATGACGGCTACCGGTAAAAAAACGATCGGGGAAATTACAGCAGGTGAGCAGGTGCTTTGCCTGGATGAAGCCACCCATACTTATGAAACCTTTACCGTATTCAATAGATCAGAGGCTGCCGGCGGCGTACAAAAAGTGTACAACATGGTTACCAGTGGCGGCAGCACTTTTATGATGAACAATGTAATGGTATTACAAAAATGATGTAAGCCTTACTGCAATCTTATTTCAGGCGGGAGGGGGTATCTTGGTAAAAACCAGAAACTATGGAACCCCCTCTCCCTGTTGAAAATACAGCCGCTGTTGCCCACTCCTTTGATGTGTTGCTGGCTGCCTTTGAAAACCAGTTCAACGACCGGCTTTTTCCCCAGACACCTGTTAACCTGTATAACGCCATTGACTACCTGTTAAGGAGCGGCGGCAAACGTATCCATCCTGTTTTATGCCTGATGGGGAATGTGCTCATTGGTCCCCTGCAAATGGATGCTTTCCTGGCTGCCAATGCCCTGGAGCTGTTTCATAATTTTACGCTGGCGCATGATGATGTAATGGAAGCGGCGCCGTTGCGCCGTGGCAAACCTGCCCTGCATATTAAGTACAGCGCGCCCACCGCCATCCTCACCGGCGATACATTGCTGCTGTATGCCTACGATTACCTGAACCGCATACAGGGCCGGCACAAGCAAAAGGTCATCCACCTGTTCAATGAAGCGGCAAGGGCCGTGTGTGAAGGCCAGCAAATGGACCTTGACCAGGAAGCGCAGCCATTGAATGTGTGTAAATTCCGGACAAAGTGAACCACCATTCCGGCGCAAAGTGAACCACCTATAAGGCGCTTTAAGTAGCGTTGT
>NZ_JAGXJN010000347.1 GCF_019091455.1 Chitinophaga sp. GbtcB8 | reverse complement strand
AGTATTTGAAGTCCTTGATGCTGAACTAGATTAGATGGAAAATTTTGATGTGTTGTCCACACATTTTAATCTGGTTTATGGTTAAATCACATATAGAACATGATTAAGTTTTATTGGATTATTTATGGTGAAAATCATTTATTTAACAGAAGGAATTTGTTTGTTTTGTAATTGTTGATGTCGAACTTTGGCGATTTTCCTTTGTGGCTTTTGATGAATGTATGGTGCCAGATATTGATAG
>NZ_JAGXJN010000346.1 GCF_019091455.1 Chitinophaga sp. GbtcB8 | reverse complement strand
CACTGCCGGCAACAGCGGCTCTGCCAAGCCCGTACACACCCCGCAGGGTAAACAGCTGGGATTTTTCATACGCGTACCGCTAAGGAAATAAAATATTTTGGTGCAGATACCCAACCCCCGGCAATGAAGCTGCTGTCTATATAAGTGTAATCAAACCCTATTTTTCCTTATGCACCAACTTCATTTTTCGCCCCTGGTAGTAGGCACTTTTATTGTAGCGGCAACAGCCCGCCGGAAAGAG
>NZ_JAGXJN010000345.1 GCF_019091455.1 Chitinophaga sp. GbtcB8 | reverse complement strand
CTTCCATTAGTGGGCAAAGTCGGAGCAGAATGCAACACGATGGAATTAGCATCATCATCATCATCATCAAAAGGTGATGCTCGCTCAGAGCTGCCGCTGGGCTGGTGCTCGTCGTCTTTCTCCTCGGAGCCTTTTTCCTTCGCATCTCTCGCTTTCCTTCCTGGCTGGCATTGAATACGAGGTGCGGCATCTAATGGCGACGGGCCATCTTTACCTTGTTCCGAAGAGGAAGCTTGACCCA
>NZ_JAGXJN010000344.1 GCF_019091455.1 Chitinophaga sp. GbtcB8 | reverse complement strand
AATGGAACTAAAAGACCAAATTCTGGCCGCCTGGGACGGCCGTAACCTGCTGGAAGAAATGCCATATTAAGACGCCATCCGGGCGGTTATTGAGGCTGTAGATAAAGGCAAGTTACGTGTAGCAGAACCTACGGCAGGCGGATGGCAGGTCAATGGATGGGTGAAACAGGCTTTTCTGCTGTACTTCTGCATTCAGCCAATGCAAACCATTGACCTGGCTCCTTTTGAGTTCTATGATAAA
>NZ_JAGXJN010000343.1 GCF_019091455.1 Chitinophaga sp. GbtcB8 | reverse complement strand
CCCTACCTATGAGGAGGTCGCCCAAGGCGCCAACAAAAAGAATAAAGTTAAAAAACACGTTCCCTGCTCCCACTGTAATGGGGTGGGTGCAAAAGGTAAAAACGCTTTCCAGACCTGTTATACCTGTGGGGGAACCGGGCAGCGAAGAAGGGTAACCCAAACCTTTTTGGGACAAAAGCCAACGGTAACCCCCTGCCCCACCTGCCAGGGTGAAGGCCAGATCCTTACCAGCAAATGCGGCC
>NZ_JAGXJN010000342.1 GCF_019091455.1 Chitinophaga sp. GbtcB8 | reverse complement strand
GCCTTTCCCAACAAAACAATTTCGATTTTGTTTTTGCATCCGGCGCCCCCAGTCCCGGTTCGGGTATTAATCCGGCTTTTTTTGTTTGGGGTAGATGGCAACGCCCAGGCGACCAGGCAGCCGTTCAAAAATTTGCAGCTGATATGGAAACCGAAGCAGCGCAATTATTTTCCCTGGCCCTGTTCAGCCACCGGCGAATAACACATGCCAGCTCTGTGCGCCTGCAGTCGTTCTCCTTTGCA
>NZ_JAGXJN010000341.1 GCF_019091455.1 Chitinophaga sp. GbtcB8 | reverse complement strand
AGGGGGGATTATTATGGAAAGGAACCCCCGGTAATAGGCCCCCCCCATGTATTTTCTACCCCCCCCGGCGCCCCGGGCGATAACTGGGGGTTTTCCGCTACCTATGATGCAGCAGGGAATTTTTACGGTGGCAGCCTCCGCTTTGGTCCCGGTAATTACCCGGGAACACCGGGCGCTGCACGAAGCTCCTTCTAGGGTGGGAAGTTGGATATTGCTATTGGTGAGGTTGATCCTACAGGCCG
>NZ_JAGXJN010000340.1 GCF_019091455.1 Chitinophaga sp. GbtcB8 | reverse complement strand
CCCGGTGAAATCATGGTTACGCGCAGCTTATCACCAGCCTCCTGCCGTAAGCCATCGGAAATGGTGCGTTCGGCAAACTTGGTGCCCGCATAAACCGCCATGGAGGGAACAACGCGGTGCCCGGCGGTAGAAGCAATATTTACAAAATGGCCCGAGCCTTGTTTGCGGAATACCGGCGGCGCTGCAGCCATGCCATACAGCATACCTTTTATATTAATGTCGATCATATCATCACAATCTGC
>NZ_JAGXJN010000339.1 GCF_019091455.1 Chitinophaga sp. GbtcB8 | reverse complement strand
AGGATCAAAAAGCTGGAGCTGCTTTCTGAAAAATTCTCCCCGCACAAAATGACATTACAGGAATATTTTGACAAATTTAATAGTTCCTGAAACACCCCTGACATAGGGCTGTCATCCCGCCCATTTAGATTGGCATTCTAAACAGTAAAAGTCAATTTTATGATTAGTCAATTACCAAATTAAAATTGGGTCAGCGTTTCACTTGCATTTGTTGTGTATTTTTGGCTCGGGGCCTAATGGTT
>NZ_JAGXJN010000338.1 GCF_019091455.1 Chitinophaga sp. GbtcB8 | reverse complement strand
GAAAGATCCGCACTTTGCCCCCACCGTTGTATTACTTTGTGACCACCAGGATAAGGGCAGTTTTGGTTTTGTGATCAATAAGCTGTTTGATCACACGCTGGATGAGCTGGTGCCTGAAGTGCTGGTGCCTAACATCCCCGTGTTCTTTGGCGGCCCGGTGCAAATGGATACTATCCACTTTGTACACCAGCAGCCGGGGCTTATTGACGGTGGTTTGGAGATCATTCCGGGCATCGACTGGG
>NZ_JAGXJN010000034.1 GCF_019091455.1 Chitinophaga sp. GbtcB8 | reverse complement strand
TCCTCATCGTATCCAACACCTGTATGACCTTTGCCTGGTACGGGCATCTCAAACACCAGGATAAGGCGTTGTGGAAGGTGATCCTCATTTGCTGGGGCATTGCCTTTTTTGAATATTGTTTTATGGTGCCGGCCAATCGTTTGGGATCACAGGAAGGGTTTAGCGGTTTCCAGCTGAAAACCATCCAGGAAATCGTTACCCTGAGCGTGTTTTGCCTGTTTGCCGTGTTTTACCTGAAAGAGCCTTTGCGCTGGAATTACCTGGTTTCCTTTGTGTTTATACTGGCAGCCGTGTACTTTATGTTTAAGAAGTGATCTCCACTCATCCCTTTATCGGTCCATTCTCACATTTGACGGCATACCACCGGTGCATTCGCACATTTAATGCTTATTTTTGACCATCTGAAAACCACGAATCAACAACATGCTTGTAAGGATCAGCTTATTACTTACCGCCCTGGCGGCTCAATTAACCGCATGGGCGCAGCCCTCGCCTGTGTTGAATGCCGCAGATATAAAATTACAGCTCCGTAAACTGGATACCCTGGGCAGCGTGTTATACATGGCCGCTCATCCGGATGATGAAAATACCCGCCTGCTGGGTTACCTGGCTAAGGAGAAATTATACCGCACCGGTTACCTGTCACTCACCCGTGGTGATGGCGGGCAAAACCTGGTAGGGAATGAGCAGGGAGAGCTATTAGGCCTGATCCGTACCCAGGAGCTGCTGGCTGCCCGCCGCATTGATGGCGCAGAACAGTTCTTTACCCGTGCGCAGGACTTCGGCTTTTCCAAGAACCCGCAGGAAACTTTTTCCATCTGGGACCGGGAAAAGATCCTGGCCGATGCAGTATGGGTGATCCGCCAGTTCCAGCCGGATGTGATCATTTGCCGTTTCCCGGCAGATAGCAGGGCAGGGCATGGGCACCATACCGGTTCCGCTATGCTGGCCGCAGAAGCTTTTGCCGCTGCTGCAGATCCTAAACGTTTTCCGGAACAGCTGAAATACGTAAAACCCTGGCAGGCCAAACGCCTGTTATGGAACACCTTCAACTTTGGGGGTAATAATACTACCGCACCCGATCAATATAAAATAGATGTAGGCGCCTTTAACGTGCTGCTGGGCAGGGGATATGGGGAAATAGCCGCTGAAAGCCGCTCCCAGCACAAAAGCCAGGGTTTTGGCGTAGCGGCCTCCCGTGGCAGCTCCCTGGAATACTTTACCACTATCCAGGGCGATGCACCTAAACAAAGCCTGATGGACGGTGTTAACACCTCCTGGGAACGTGTACCCGGCGGCGGTAAGGCCATTGGGGAAATGGTAGATAAAGTGATAACCAGTTACCAGGTAGAAGATCCCGCAGCATCCGTACCCGCGCTGCTGGCTATACGAAAAGCCATTACCGCCTTACCGGATAGCTACTGGAAAACGCAGAAGCTGAAAGAAACAGAACAGCTGGTGCTGGCCTGCGCCGGTTTATGGATGGAGGCTTACAGCACCACCGCTGAAACCGTGCCCGGGAAGCCACTACAGGCCAGCGTGCAGCTGATCAATAACAGCCATGTACCGGTACGCCTGCAAAGCATTCAGCAGCAGGACAAGGATACTACTTTGAATAAACAGCTGGAGTTTGACCAGTTTGTGAGCATTCCGCAAATGATCACGGTACCGGCTAATACCGCTTTATCACAGCCTTACTGGCTGGCTGCCCCGCACCCGCTGGGTATGTACATGATAGCAGATCAGCAGCTGGTAGGCCGCCCGGAAAATATACCTGCACTACAGGCTGCCATTCATTTGGAAATTGACGGGCAGGCCTTTACGGTACAACGCCCACTGCAATACAAACATACTGATCCTGTAAAGGGAGAGGTGTATGAGCCGCTGGTAATAGCGCCCCCTGTGGTAGCTAACCTGAATACTCAGGTATTCATTTTCACAGAACCTCAGGCACAGCCGGTAACCGTAAAGCTGAAAGCTATGGCAGATGGTACTAACGGTACCGTACAGCTGCAGGTGCCCAGTGGGTTTAAAGCCAGCCCGGAACAACAGTCCTTTACGCTTAACCATAAAGGCGATGAAACCGAAGTGCTGTTTAACCTGGTACCGGTGCAAATGAATGGTAATAACAGCCGGGTAGATACGTTTAACGTAGCTGCTACCGTAAACGGTCACGTTTATACGCAAAGCCTGCAAACTATTCACTACGATCATATTCCGCCCATTACCCTGTTTCCGCCGGCAGCAGCACGGGTAGTAAGCCTGCGTTTAAAACACAATGGCAACAAGCTGGGCTACATTGCCGGCGCAGGCGACCTGGTGGCCGCTTCCCTGCAGCAGGTAGGTTATGAAGTAACCCTGCTGGATGAGAAGGATATCATGGGCGGACACCTGCAGCAATACGATGCTATTATTGCAGGCGTACGTGCCTACAATACCAATGAACGTTTAAAATACTGGCAGCCCCGCTTAATGGAATATGTTAAGAACGGCGGCACCCTGCTAATACAGTACAATACCGTAGGACCGCTGGTTACCAGCCAGCTGGGACCATATCCGTTTAGCCTTTCCCGTGGCGACCGGGTTACAGATGAAAATGCGAAAGTTACCTGGCTGCAACCGAATGACGAAGTAATGCATTATCCCAACCAGATCACGCAGCAGGACTTTGACGGCTGGGTGCAGGAGCGGGGTTTATACTTTACGGTAAATGCAGCTTCTGAATACCGCAGGCTGTTTGCCATGAACGATAAAGGGGAGCAGCCGCTGGATGGCAGCACCCTGGTGGCTAATTATGGTAAAGGCAGGTATGTATACACTTCCCTGGCCTTTTTCCGTGAGCTGCCTGCTGGTGTGCCCGGTGCATACCGCTTATTTGTAAATCTTATTTCGGCAAAAAAGTAATATGAGTAAAAAGCACGAGGAAAACCGCCCCCGCCTTACGATTGCCGCCGGTTTGTGTATAGCGCTGGGCCTTATTATAGGCATTGTGATCAAACGTGTGCAGGTAGGCCTGTTCATTGGTTTGGCGCTGGGGCTTTTAGGGGGAGGATTGCTGAGAAGAAGATAGATTCAATTATGAAATGAAATAGCTAAGGAATGTATTCTTAATTCAATTACGGATTATCATGTAAAGGAAACCATGTTTGATCATTCGTAATTACCTGTAATTCCTGTTCATGGAAAATGAAAAGCCACCTTTATTCAGCGCATGGTGGATCTGGTACCTGTTGGTGACTGTCTGGCTGGCTGTACTGATCCTGTTATTCTTTTTATTCACCAAAACATTCTCATGAGTGTACTGGATTGGATAGTCCTATCCGCAACTTTAGCTGTAATTATTTTATACGGTGTATGGAAAAGCCGGGGGCAAAAAAACATACACAGTTATTTCCTGGGTAACCAGTCTATGCCCTGGTACATTGTATTATTGTCCATTATTGGTACGCAGGCCAGCGCTATTACCTTTATCTCTGCTCCCGGTCAGGCCTATACGGACGGGATGCGTTTTGTTCAATATTACTTTGGCCTGCCGCTGGCCATGGTGGTGCTGTGCATTACCTTTGTCCCCATTTTCCATAAGCTGAAGGTATTTACCGCCTATGAGTTCCTGGAGCAGCGGTTTGATCTGAAAACGCGCACCCTAACCTCTATTTTATTCCTGGTGCAAAGAGGACTCTCCACGGGCATCAGCATTTACGCGCCATCTATCATTCTCAGCAGCCTGCTGGGCTGGAATATTTACTGGACCAATATTGTAATGGGCGGAGTGCTCATCATTTATACCATGTCCGGTGGTACAAAGGCCGTTAGTTATACGCAAACATTGCAGCTGGCAATCGTATTCACCGGTATGTTCCTGGCCGGCTGGATGGTGGTGCATTTGCTGCCAAAGGATATTGGCTTCAGCGACGCATTACATGTAGCCGGTAAAATGGACCGCCTGAATGTGGTGGTGACTGATTTTGACTGGAAAGACCGCTACAACATATGGAGCGGTGTAATAGGCGGGTTTTTCCTGGCGTTATCTTATTTTGGTACAGATCAGTCGCAGGTAGGGCGCTATCTCACCGCGCGTTCTGTTACAGAAAGCCGGCTGGGATTACTTATGAACGGGCTGGTGAAAGTGCCTATGCAATTCCTGATACTGTTAATAGGCGCGCTGGTATTTGTGTTTTACCTGTATTTCCGTTCGCCCATTTTCTTTAATGAAGCACAGCTGGATAAAACCTACCAGTCTGCACAGGGGCCTGCGCTCAAAAAACTGGAGGCCCATTATAATGAACTGGCTGCCGTTAAACAACAGCAGGTGAAGGCGCTGGCTGATGCTTTAGCCGCTAAGGATGAAAACACGGTACGTGCCACCCAGCGTAACTTACAGGCTACGGAATCTGCTGCTGCCAGCCTCCGGGAACAAGCCGTTAAGCTGATCAAAAAAGCCGATCCTGCGGCGGATGATAATGATACCAACTATATTTTTCTGCACTTTGTAGTGCATAACCTGCCAAAGGGATTGGTGGGATTGCTGATCGCCATTATCTTCCTGGCCTCCTGGGGCAGTGTGGCAGCGGCGTTAAATTCGCTGGCATCCACTACCGTAGTGGATGTGTACAAACGCATGGTGAACAAAGATGATTCGGATGAACATTATCTGAAAGTATCCAAATGGTGGACGCTCATCTGGGGCATTTTCTGTATAGTGGTAGCACAGTTTGCCAGCCAGCTGGGAAGCTTAATAGAAGCGGTGAATGTATTGGGCTCCCTGTTCTACGGGGTAATACTGGGCATTTTTATGATAGCCTTTTATATTAAGCGGTTAGGAGGGACGGCCACGTTCTGGAGCGCAGTTATTTCAGAAGCATTGATCATCACCATTTATAAATGGGACATCGTATCCTTCCTGTGGCTGAACGTAATAGGCTGCGGGCTGGTAATAATACTGGCCTTTTTGATCCACTGCTGCCTTCCGGAGAAAATTAAAAGGTAAAAAACGTCATTTTATTCCTCCACCTGTATCAAATTCGGTACCTCCAGCATAGTTACCGCATCTTTTGAATGCACCATCTGCACTGCGCCTTTGGATGCAAAGCGGTAGATCTTACCTGTATTCATACCTACCGTAGTTAACGCGGTATCACCAATGTACCGGAAGGCAAAATGTATGGCATCATGCCCTAATAATCGTTGGGCCGTGCCCGTTGTAGCAGCCAGGGTGGCTCTCTTTTTTCCGCAACACATAGTGTAGTCTTTTTAGGATGAAGTATTTTCCTTTGAGGTTAGTTTTTCCAGTAAAATAGCGGCGCCGGAAAGGGCCGGCCATAACAGCAACCGCTCCTCCCAGCTAATGCCCAGCCATGCGGCAAAGGGCAGCGCTATCCAGATGCTTAAACAATAAAAGCAGTCAAGCAGGTTTCCGAAGAAACCTGCTCCTGCTTTTTTCCGCAACCAAAAAATGATGTCAAACGGGCCGTCTTCTGCCTGTAGCAGGTGCGTGATGCGCCAGGTGGCCAGTATACATAATATGAATAAGTATATATGCATTAACGTTAGTGCTTATCCTAAACAGAAACCTTTAGGCATATAATTATAATACCCGTACTGGCTGCTGCCTACAATGGTACGGTCATGGCCCTGGATCCAGATGTTGTAACCACAGGGCGGTGTAACATTGGCCGTGGTTTGCAGCGTCCAGGTGCCGGACTGGCCGTTATTCGGTAATGGGAACAGGCCACTGCCATAAGCCAGGGATGCGGTAGGCAATCCATCAATAGTGATGGTGGTGCCAGCTGCAGCCGGGGTAATGTACAGGGTCAGGCTTTCGGCATCATTATCCAGCATCTGGTAAGTGCCGGAAATGCTGCTGCCCGGCGGAAAATCGCCACAATCGCCGCCGCCGCTGGTAATGGTCACATCCACATCCGGTGCATGTACATCGGCCAGGAATTTTACCCACTGGCTGTTATAGAACACGCCGCCCAGGGATACATCTTCAAACTCTATCTTAATGTAATGCACGCCATTCTGGGCCGGTACAAAACTGCCAAACAGGTCGTCCACGATAAAGGTGTTGGAGCTTGGGTTGGCCAGGTAAGGCATCCAGCCGTTGGCATCAGGTGTAAGTGTGATGGCCGGGCTGATGGTGCCAAAAGTATCCGTTTTAATATGAACAGGCGACATAACAGAATGTTCAGAGGTTCCTGGTTCTATAACACGGATCCGGTACCGGAAGTTGTGTGTATTCTGGTTAAAGAAGCGGCCACGCAAGGTGGTATTACCGCCAAACGGACTTTGTACTGCCGTAAAACCAAGCGTGTGCAGGCCGTTGGCTTCGCCGCTTACACCACTGATCAGGTCTACCGGCATACCGCCCAGCAGCTCTATAAAGGGTTTCAGCTGGCCGTTAGGTACGCCCTGTGGCAGCGGTTTAACTTCAACGGTGCATTCTTCACGGTCGCCCCAGGGTGCTACCCAGTTGGGATCAATGGGCGGTACGTAGTTCCAGGAAAGGATCACACGCACTTTGGCTTTGCCCGTCTGGCACCACTCTTTCTGGTATGGGTCCAGCACTATTTTCAGCGGGGCATTGTACCAAAGGCCGCCATCGGGTATGGGAATATCGTGTACGGTTACGGAAGAAGTGCCCATGTACACCCATCCACCGCCAAAGTCCATGTAATACGCCAGGTATTCTTTGGAGCCTTTGGAGCACAGGTTACCGGAGTAACCGGCATTGCGTTTTATTTGAATGGCGGCATTCAGCGTATCAAACTCGCGGTTCAGGCCTACACAGCTCACCTCTTCATAGGTGGTGTTGAACTGTTGCTGCTGCAGCACGCCAATAATATCGCTGAGGTCCAGCTCATATTTTTTCAGCAGCTCGTATTGCGGGGCTGTGATGGCGGCTTTGGTGAAAAGGGCATTGCTCACAAAGCTGTAGCCTTTACGGGCGGGTTCCACCTCTTTCCCGTAAATTTTGCTGATCTCTGCCAGGGAATAGTTTTCTTTTGCCACGGCAGTGTATTCCAGCGGGGGCAGGTTTTTTTCTACCTGGTCAAACTGTTTTTCATCCAGCTTCACGCCCACATTTCCGAGTATATCATCCAGCAGGCAAATAAAACCGGTACGGGGTGCAGCCTGGATGTTGGCGTCCAGCACATTGCCCCAGATAGGGATCCAGAAAGGCGCTCCGGCGGGCGGTGGCTGGTTCCAGGAAAGAATGGCGCGTGCGCGGGGCAGTACCGGTTTTTTGTCGCAGCAGCTTCTTTTCTTGGGTGTAAAGGTGGTGAACAGCTCATAACACAGATCTTCGTTGGCGCCAAAGTCGTGGATGTTAAAGTCCACCACGCCTTCATCCTCCCAGGAGGTGCCGTTGTCATAACTTACATAAAAGCGTACATACTCTTTGCTTCCGGGCGTACAGGGGCCGCCGCTGTAACCGTAACCCTGTTTCACCTTTACAATGGCGCTCAGGCGCTGTATGTCCGGTTTGTAGCTAACACAGGTCACCTGTTCGTAAAAGGTGTTGTACTGGATGCTAACTTCCGGTTTAAACAGCTGGTTCAGGGGACTGTCTTTGTCCTGTATGCCAAAATAGTTTGGATTTTTAAGCAGCAGCCAATGTTGCTGGCTTCGCAGGCCGGCATTGTCGTCTGCTGCTGCCGCTGCCCCAGCTGGTGCTGTGGTTGCAGGTACTTTTGAAGTGGGTGCGGTTTGGGGAACCGCTTTACGTGGTTGTGATTGCATAACATTACATTTTGGGGTTCTACTGAAAACTAAAATTATCCTCCAGAGTAATGAGGAGGTTTTGGGGATTGCAGGATACAAAAGTAAGGGAATGAGATAACAGCAGACAAGCGTAGAAATACCTGATTAATGTGCTGATAGCTGATAGGCTGGCAGTTTCAGGAAATGCAACCGATATAAAATAAAACTGCCTGCACCATGAAGATGCAGGCAGTTGTTTATAAGATCTATAAACCAGTAAATCAGATTAATCCAGCGTTGCTATCAGCTTATTATTCAGCGCTACATAATCATCGTTCTTAGCTTCTTTAGAAAGTTCGATTGATTGCTGTGCAGTAGCTTTAGCGCCTTTTTTGTCGCCGGCTTTGGCCTGGATCCGGGCTTTCAGGTAAAACATGTAAAAAGCCTTGGGATTTTCTTTGGTAGCGGCATCTACCCAGGCCAGCGCCTGTTTCAGATCTTTCCCGTTCTCAAAGTAATAGTTGGCTGCAGCAAAGTAAGGCTTCTTTTCACCTTTCATGGCTTCGTCTATCTGCTTCATTACTTTACCGTCAATGTCGGCAGTAATTTCAACCGGCACACCGGTGCGTTCCCACAGCAGCATCATGTTCATGGAGGTAGACCGTACCTGGTCAAACATGATCATAAAGCTTTCAATGTCAACCGGCAGATCAACCGGGCTTACGCTAATGCGTACCACATCATTCTCCGGTTTGTAGGCTGCGGGGCTGGTTACGTCCAGGTCTTTGGTCAGGATAACTGTCCATTCAGACTGGCCGGGAATTGTGAGCAGGCCGTATTTACCGGCTTTCACATCTTTGCCGCCGAATTTTACGTCATCGCCAAAAGTGATGGTGGTAGCGCTGTTGGCGCCTGTTCTCCATACTTTACCATAAGGCACCAGGTCGCCCATGATCTTCCTGCCTTTTACTAAGGGGCGGGAGTAGTTCACTTCTACAGATGATAAGGCAAAATCCTGTTTAACGGTTTGGGTAGGGCTGGGCGCAGGCAATTTCAGGTTCTGTGCAAATGCACCCTGGGCCATGCACAGAAGCGCGCAGGCTGCTACAGTAAAATGGTAACGTAAAGTTTTCATAATATAATTGGTGGTTTTAAAAGCGTAAAGGATAAAGCAAAAAGCGTAAAGCATAAAGGAGAAAGCAGAGAGCATATAACGTTGATAAATACACGCTTATTATACTATACAGGCAGCTTTTTGCTTTCAGCTTTCCGCTACTCAATAAGTCCGTTCCTGAATGCATAGATCACCAGCCCTACGGTATTTTTGGCGCTGGTTTTTTCCAGCAGCTTTTGCCGTATGCCCTCTACGGTGCGGGGGCTGAGGAATATTTTTTCAGAGATCTCCTGGGTGGTGCATTCATTGCAGATCAGCTGCAGCACTTCCTTTTCGCGGTCGTTCAGCTGCAGTTCTGTATTGGCGCTGTTGCTTTTAAAGGTAGGTTTGAACTGTTGTTTATTCTTGTGCAGCACTTTCTTCAGCAAGGCCAGGTTTACGTTCTCGCTGAAGTAAAATCCCTTTTCATACGTGGTGCAAATGGCTTCGTATATCTCTTCCGGTTCTGCATTTTTTAATAAATAGGCGTTGGCCCCATTCTCTACCAGGTGTACAATAAAGTTATCATCTTCATACATGGTTAGTATGATGATCTTTATATCCGGGTACCGTTCCTTTACCTGGATGGTGGCCTGTATGCCGTCCATATTGGGCATTTTCAGGTCCATCAGTATTACATCTGGCTGCTGCTCGTCCATGATCTTTAACAGGTGCTCACCATCTTCCGCCTCAAAGATCACATTAATATTATCATACGGGGTGAGTGTATTAATAACGCCGCTGCGAAAGATCTTGTGATCGTCAGCAATCGCCACTTTTATCTGTTCCGCCATAGGGAGTAATAATTGTGTACAGTGTAAATAGCCCGTAAAGTTAAGTGATTTTTTTTCTTAACGTTTAATGATCAACAATTTAATAACTAACAAATTATTAGCTAATTCACTGACGGTTGATAATTTTCCACCCGTATCTGCGCAATTGTTCCTTTGGGTGACCTCGATACAAAGTTGATACTTCCGCCGATAATATTCAAGCGGCTTTCGATATTTTTAAGTCCAAGGCTGCCTGTTTTCTTGCGGGAGCTGTCCAGGGCGGCCAGCAGCAGGCCATTGCCATTGTCTTCAACGTCAATGCTTAAGAGGGTGGGGGTGCTATGGTAGGTGATCAGTACTTCGGTGGCCTGTGCATGTTTCAGGATGTTATTCATCAGCTCCTGTACCACGCGGTATATGTTCAGGGCTTTTTCCCGGTCTACCGGCTGCCCGTTACCGGCGGTCTTAAAGGAGATGGCCACCTGTTTATTCTTGTTCATCAGGCTGCAGAACGAGTCCAGGGCATGGGAAAGGCCCAGGTTATCCAGCGCCTGGGGATGCAGGCTTTGGGAAATGAAACGCAGGTGCTGTATAATGGTGTCTGTAAAATCTTTGGTTTCTTTTAAACGGTCGCCTTCACCATTGCCGTTTTTGAGATGCTGCTGCAGCTGGCCAATATTCAGCTTTAATACGGATAGCTGGGCGCCTACTTCATCATGCAGGTCTTCTGCAATACGTTTGCGCTCCTGCTCCTGGCCCTGTAAAACAGCCACCAGGCGCTCCCGTTGCAGCTGCAGGTCTTTATCCCGCAGCACCAGCTTGTGCTGGATCACCTGCTTTTGCTGAAATATCACCAATACTACCACCAGTATGCCCAGCAGGAGCATGGCTACCGTTCCGATTATTATGATCTCAAAAAAATTCATGCCGCAGTTTTTGGGCTTTCATAAGTCCAATATAGAAAAGAATTCCTTCAATTATGCCGCCGAGGAAGATGACGGTTTGGATAGGGGCATCTGTTGCAATATTATTACGGATCAAAAAGTTACTGGCCAGGGCATAAAAAAAGGAGCTGCACAGGTAGATAAAAAGCCCCGAGTTAAACCAGAAATCCGGCAGGCTGTTAATAAAAACCGCTTCCTTTACCAGGTTCTCGTCTGATAAAAGCTGCAGGAAAAAAATAATACCGTAGATCAAAAACACCATGGTACGGATAGTAGCAAAAATAGAGTTAGCACTGTGTATCCCTTCCAGTTTAAAGAAATCCAACAGGAAAATAATAAGCGCCAGTCCCGCTACGATCTTTATAATTTGCTTAACCAGGTTGTTTTTAATGACGAGGTAATAATAAAAAGAAAGGATGAAGAACTGCGCAAGCTGCATGATGTTGGAAAACCACAGGTTACTATGAAATATCTTTGCTAAGATAATGGAGCCAACAGCATAAATAACACTGGAAACTAAATAATAGTACGCCCACCTTCCGGCTTTATCCAGCAATTTGTAATTTAAAGTGAAGGGGATCAAAAGCAAGCATTCGATCCCCATCATTGTGTAAAAGGTAATTTCGATTATCGGCACTTAATAATACTTTTTAAACTTCTCAAGGGCAATAAGAGGGACAGGATAAGCCGCCATCCAACGCTTTACCGCCACCATCTTCTTCCGGGTCGCCCGGAGGTGAAAAACTTGCACCAGCGGTATGCGGTTTCGGCGGATGGTAAGGCATATTCTTACCTTCTTTATTTACAGGATAGATAACCATTTTTTTGTCGTCAACTCCATCACCATCCAGGTCTTTACCATAATAAATACGGATGCCTACGCAATCCGGGCAATCCAGGAGTTCCTTGATCTTATCTTTACCAAAAAAGTAAGCTTTGGTGAAATCCTTTTTACCTTGTTTTGTTTCATGGTCATGGAAGTTGCCGATCAGCCTATCAGCTTCTTTCAATGTAATGAATGTTCCCGCATCAGGGGGGAAGATCCTTTTTGTTGTGGTACTCATGTGTTTTAGTTTTAGTTAGTAGAGTGTGATGAGTTATGGGCGTAAAGGTATCATAAAATCTTTCTCATCAAATAGCCGGTATATATAATACTTTTGTGTTAATTATAACCGGGTTCCGGCTGTAATGCAATACCAGAAAGGATTTGGTAATTATACCCCTTCCGAACGTTTTTTGCCATTTCCCGTATTTTTCGGAAAAAATGCGTAGAACTACGCATTCCGGGATCCTGCCCGGCACAGCCATTTGATTTTTCCCGCTAATGATTATTTTATAAGGCGGCTGTACTGGCCGGTTGTACGATATATTTATATGCTTTTGCCTGTTTTCTGCCCCGGATTATAACATCATATAACAATAGTAGTCCAAAAACTTTTTTTCGCATAGGGATGACCGTTAAGATGCCCGCTTTCCTGTGTCTGCAGCGGCTTATGCGTACTTTCCGCAAAATTGCGTAGTTCTACGCATTTTTACCTTTTAAGCAGTTTAACGCTTGACTGCTGTTCCAATATTCTCAACCTTTGCATCATCGACCTAAGGAAAAAGATTTTGGAAACACGTTATTCACAAGAGGGGGACAGTACTTGGGTTTTCACTTTTTGGGCCTTTCTACCCATGTTTGTTTCTTCCGGTATATGCAGAGAAAAAGAGTAAAGAGAAAAAAGTAGGACTGTTCTCACGAATAGTCGGTTTTTAGGTTTAGCTCGTTAACCCCTTTTTTTTAAAATTTAAAACTATGAGTTACCTGTTAATTGGCAACATCTCTGCATTGATCTGTGACGATTGTATCGAACCGCTGGCAAAAGGCCGCTTACGGATCTATTTACCTGAAGACGCTTATCCGGCTGATACCTCCGGCCTGGCTAAGTTTAACCACCTTATACAGCTTACACCCACGCAAGTGGCGCGTAAAGAACATCGTTTGTTAACAGAAACAGTGCTGGATGAAAGAGGCGATTTTCGCCTTTCCTGGGAACAGCTTCACCTGTTCACGGAACCCCTGGAACTGGATCTGTGTTTAGAACAGATCCCGGGCCGGGCCTCCGGTAAAAACAGCGTAACACAGTATCACCTGAGCAAACTGGTGCCACACTGGAAACGCACAAAAGATAAATACCTGGCCGCATTTGCCTACGTGATCCCTTCCGAACACTGGAACCTGATCCGTGGCAGCTACGACACCTGGGTGATCAGCGGTACGGTACGTCATTTTGAAACCATGGCCGGCCAGCCGCAGTTGAAAGTAGAGATCTACAATGCGCAGAACAGCCGCTTACTGGGCACCACCCACACCAATGGGCAGGGCCGCTATAAGCTGCAGTTTGGAGTGGAAGATATGTCAGCAGGAGCGTTACCGGTAAAACACGGGCAGCATCACACCGGCCCGGATGTATATTTTAAGATCTACCGTAACAACCAGCTGCTTTGGGAGGAGGATGCACAAACGGCAACATGCCCTGAAAGGAGAGCTATTGCTCCCTGTACACTACTGAATATCGTAATTAAGCCTGCTACCGCCACAAAAGCTACGCGGCAACTGGCCCACTGGTTGGGCGGTTGGTCTGCAGTAACCAGGCAAAGAAGGAGACATTCGGATGATTTTCAGTTATTAGCGCCATTCTAAGAGTTTTAGTTAGGAGTCCATCTTGTTTGAGAGCCCCAATGCAAATACAAAAACAGCTACCGCTTCAGCCAGTTACAGGTAGCTGTTTTTTTTATTAAAAGTCCATGGTCCATAGTCGATGGTCCATGGACTTTTTCATAGGAGTAAAAGTATAGGTGTAAGCAGTATCCGTTCTATCTTAAAAATTTTTCCATTATATTTTGTAAGCTCCATAAAAATGCCATGGAACCATGGCCCAACTTTCCATTCACGCTCCATCAGCCTCACGAAAAATGCAATGGACTATGGACCATCGACCATGGACTTCTCAAAATCTCGGATGAAACCGTTGCAAAGTATCCCTTAAATATTCCCGGTCCAGGTGGGTATAGATCTCCGTTGTAGTATTACTTTCATGCCCCAGCATTTCCTGTACAGCTCTCAGGTCGCCGCCGCCTTCCACCAAATGGGGAGCAAAAGAATGCCGGAAGGTGTGGGGCGATACCTGCTTTTGAATACCGGCTGCTGCCGTTAATTCCTTGATCACCAGGAAGATCATTACACGGCTTAAACCGCTGCCACGGCGGTTCAGGAACAAAGTATCTTCCTGCCCCTTTTTAATAGGCACATGCACGCGGACCTCGTTGGCATACAGGTTAATATATTTTACTGCATCCCGGCCAATTGGCACCAGCCTTTCTTTATTACCTTTCCCGATCACACGAATAAAACCCGCATCAAAATGCAGCTGTGATATTTTAAGGTTCACCACCTCACTAACGCGCAACCCGCAGCTATACATGGTTTCCAGGATGGCGCGGTTACGCTGCCCTTCAGGGGTGCCGGCCTTTATTTGCCCTATGATATTTTCTATTTCTGCAAAACTCAGCACATCCGGCAGTTTGCGGCGTATTTTGGGCGCTTCCAGCAGCTGCGTAGGGTCCTCTTTAATAAGGTCCTCCATCAGCAGGTATTTATAAAAAGCCTTGATGCCTGAAATAATGCGTGCCTGCGAAGTAGCCGTCATACCCAGCTGGGCTATCCATTGGATACAGGATTGCAGGTCATCCAGTGTAACCTGCTCCGGTGATATCTTTTTATCGTTGGCCAGCAGGTACTGTTCCAGCTTTTCCACGTCGCGTATATACGCCTGCACGGAGTTGGCTGAGAGCGAACGCTCCAGCTGCATATAAGCGCTAAAACCTTTCAGGTACACGTTCCACATAAGTTATTAAATAGTCCATGGTCCATGGTCCATAGCATATTGCGTAGGGTTGAATGAAAACGTAAATGTAAATTAAAATAGTCCAAGGTCCATGGTCGATGGTCCATGGCATATTTCGTAAGGCTGATGAAACATAAATGCAAATAGCTTTCAGCTGGCTGAATCCTTCCAATCCCCATCTTCCATTTTCATTTCCCCAAACCAGCCGTTTAGAACTGATTAACTAAATTTGAATATTATTCATTCTAATCATCCTTTAATTAGAAATATTCGAACAAATTCATTTGTTCTTTTACTATTTTAGCGCCGCCTGATACAAAGGTTTTACCTTAATTTAGCAATGCAATTTTAACAAAAACGCATATTTATTTAACATATCATGCCGGACATTCCACTTCAGAAGATCCAGAAATTACTGGTAGCCAACCGGGGAGAGATTGCAGTACGGGTACTACGCGCCGCTGCCGAACTACGCATCCGCACCGTAGCTATTTTCACGTATGAAGATCGTTATTCACTGCACCGCTACAAAGCAGATGAAGCTTACCAGATAGGCAAAGATGATGACCCCTTAAAACCTTACTTAGACATTGAAGCTATTATTCAGCTCGCAAAAGAACAGCAGGTAGACGCCATCCACCCCGGTTACGGATTCCTGAGTGAGAACGTGCAGTTTGCACGCCGCTGCCGGGAAGAAGGCATTATTTTCGTAGGCCCCACACCGGAAGTAATGGCCCAGCTGGGCGATAAAGTAGCCGCCAAAAGCCTGGCCCGCGAAGCGCAGGTGCCGCTGATAGAAGATAGCCAGGTAAAGCTGGAAAGTGTAGCCGTGGCCTTGCAGGAAGCAACACGTATAGGCTTTCCCGTAATGCTGAAAGCAGCTGCCGGTGGCGGTGGCAGGGGCATGCGCGTAGTGCATAACGCAGCTGGTTTGGAGAAGTCATTTACAGAGGCCCGCAGCGAAGCTGCCAAAGCATTTGGCGATGATACCATTTTCATTGAAAAGTTCATTGAAGAGCCCAAACATATTGAAGTGCAGCTGATGGGCGATAACCATGGCAATATTGTACACCTCTATGAGCGCGATTGCTCCGTACAGCGCCGCTTTCAAAAAGTGGTGGAAATAGCGCCCAGCCCCAACCTGCCGGAAGAAACCCGTGAAGAGATCTATGAATATGCACTGCGCCTGGCCCGCAAGGTGAACTATAATAACGTAGGCACCGTAGAGTTCCTGGTAGACCGCAGCAACAAAGTATATTTTATTGAGGTGAATCCCCGCATACAGGTGGAACATACTGTAACTGAGGAAGTAACCGGTATTGATATTGTACGCTCACAGATCCTCATTGCACAGGGCCACCAGCTGAGCGACCCGGAAATATTCCTGAAAGGGCAGGCGGATGTAAAGCTGAACGGTTTTGCCGTGCAATGCCGCATTACCACAGAAGACCCGGAGAATAACTTTACCCCGGATTATGGGGTGGTAATAGCCTACCGCAATGCCGGCGGTTTCGGCATACGCCTGGATGAAGGCAGCACCTATTCCGGTGTAAAGATCTCGCCCTTTTTTGACTCTATGCTGGTAAAGGTAACCGCTTCAGGCCGCACCCTGTCAGGCGCCACCGCCCGCCTGCACCGTACCTTACGCGAGTTCCGCATACGCGGGGTAAAAACCAATATCGGTTTCCTGGAAAATGTGATCACACACGATATTTTCCGCAAAGGCAACTGCACCGTTGGGTTTATTGATAAACACCCGGAGCTGTTTAAGCTGGCGCAGATCCGCGACAGGGGCACCAAAACCTTGTTATACCTGGCAGATGTTACGGTGAACGGACACCCGGATGTAAAGGTGAAAGACCCCAACCGCAGGTTCCGCATACCGCAGGTGCCGGGCTATTCCCGCGCTACGCCGGTCCCGGAAGGTACTAAGAACAAGCTGCAGCAAATGGGCCGCGATGACTTTGCGCGCTGGCTGCGGCAGGAACAACCGGTATATTTTACAGACACTACTTACCGCGATGCCCACCAAAGCCTGCTGGCTACCCGGGTGCGCACCAAAGATATTATAGCCGTAGCAGAAGGCTATGCGCGTAACAACCCACAACTGTTCTCCATGGAGGTTTGGGGCGGCGCCACCTTTGACGTTTCCATGCGTTTTTTGCATGAATGTCCCTGGAGGCGCCTGCAACAGATCCGGCAGGCCATGCCCAACCTGTTGCTGCAAATGCTGTTCCGCGGATCTAACGGTGTCGGCTACTCGGCTTACCCGGAGAACCTGATAGCCAAGTTCATTGAAAAGAGCTGGGAGAACGGTATTGATGTATTCCGCATTTTTGATTCCCTGAACTGGGTAGATGCCATGGCCCCCAGCATACGTTTTGTGCGTGAATACACAGATGCGCTGGCCCAGGCAGCCATTAGTTATACCGGCGATATCCTGAACAAGGACAACAAAAAGTACACCCTTCAATATTATGTGGACCTGGCTAAACGCCTGGAAGATGCCGGCGCCCATATGCTGGCAGTAAAAGATATGGCGGGATTGTTAAAACCACAGGCCGCATCACTCTTAATAAGCACCCTGCGCGAATCTGTGCAGCTGCCCATAGTATTGCATACGCATGATACATCGTCCGTGCAGGCCGCCACTTACCTGAAAGCCATAGAAGCCGGTGTGAACGTGGTAGACGGCGCTATAGCTTCTCTGAGCGGGCTCACCTCGCAACCTAACCTGAATGCGCTGGTGGCCATTTTAGACGGGCATGAAAGAAGCCGCCCCATGAACCTGGCCTCACTGAATGAGTACAGCAATTACTGGGAGGATGTACGTGAATATTACTATCCCTTTGAATCGGATATGAAGGCCGGCACCGCGCAGATCTATGAGAACGAGATCCCCGGCGGGCAATACTCCAACCTGCGCCAGCAGGCAGAATCACTGGGCCTGGGCACGCAGCTGGAAACCATTAAAAAGAACTATGCCGTGGTGAACCAGCTGTTTGGCGATATTGTGAAAGTAACGCCCAGCTCTAAAGTAGTAGGGGACATGGCCCTGTTTATGACAGCCAACGGGTTAACAAAAGAAGATGTGCTGGATGAAACCCGCAACCTCTCATTCCCCGCTTCAGTAACAGGCTTTTTCCGTGGCGACCTGGGAGTGCCGTATGGCGGTTTCCCTGAAAAGCTGCAGCGCATTGTGCTCAAAGGGGAGCAGCCCCTGAAAGGCAAGCCCAATGAGCACTTGCCGCCTGTTGATTTCGACAGCGATTTTGCAAAGTTCCAGCTAAAATACCCCCAGGCCGAATTCCTGGATTACCTCAGCTACCATATGTTCCCGAAAGTGTTTGATGAGTATTACCATCATGCCGTGATTTACGGGAACGTAGAAGCCATTCCTACACCAGCCTTCTTCTATGGATTAAAGCTGGGCGAGGAAATGCTGGTAACCCTTAGCAAAGGCAAAACCATTATTGTAAAGCTGCTGTACGTGCAAAAGGCCGATGAAAGCGGCATGTGCACCGTAGTATTTGAGCTGAATGGTTATACCCGCCGCGTGCAGGTAAGGGATCACTCCGTATCCAGCCTGGTGCCGGTTAATAAAAAAGCCGCTAACCCCGATCTGGAAATAGGCGCACCCTTACAGGGTAAGCTCTCCAAGCTGCTGGTACGCGTGGGCGACACGGTAGGCAGCAATACTCCGCTGTTTATTATTGAAGCCATGAAAATGGAAACAACGGTAACGGCAACACGCACTACCAAAGTAAAAGCAGTACACTTACCGGAAGGTACCATGGTGCAGCAGGATGACCTGGTAGTGGAGCTGGGAGAATAAGCTGAACTGCCTATTGAGGTTTATCCTCGGGTTCTTTTTTTAGCTTGGAAGCAAAGGTAAAACCTGTTGCAGCAGGAGGGGCGGACTGTTGCTCATTTACCTGGGAGGCCAGCCTGAAACCGGATGAGGGAGGCGGGCCGCCCGGCGACCTCCTGATGCCGGATGCCAGCGAAAAACCGGGAAGAGGTGATTGAGTGGGTGTGCCTTCTTCGGATTGTTTTTTGACTGTGGAAGCAGTTGTAAAGCCACCGCTAAAAGAGGGCGTTGTATTGCCCTTGTTTATATTTGATGCTGACCCGAATCCAGAGAACGAACCGCTGCCGCCCGGCGGTCTTCCAAAACCGGATGAGAAGCCGGAAGGTATTTCCTGCTCCGGGCTATCGGTACCAAATGATATAGGTGCGCTTGTTGGCGGGGCAACGCTCACTGCATAACGCAGCTGGCCGGTTGGTGTAACCACCACACTTTTGATCAGATGTCTTTCTTCTAAAGTTGTGGTCAGCTTTACACCGCTTACACTAAGGCCCATTTGTGACAGTGTGTTCAATATATCCACTGCTTTACCAATGCTTTCGTGGCTTCCGCCTACTACAAAATATTTTATGGATGAAAGCTGGTTATATTCCTCACCAAATGCAGCCTTTAATTGTCCTAAAATATAAATGGCTTTATGCGAAGGCATCATGCTGTGAAACAAGGCGCTTACCGGTTGCCCGTCGGAAGAGGTGGCAGTTAGCCCTACGGTAATACAGGGTCTCATTTCATCCGTGTAAATACCCTTTTTTGAAGTAACTGGCTTGTCCCACTTATCTGCACCCACTTTAGTGGTTTTTTTAGACAGCTTTTCTATTTCTTCCATACTTACCTGTTTTATCTCCGGGAACAGAAGGGACATTTCCTCTGCTTCGCTTTCCTGTGATAAGTAATCATCCACTGAATCATCAAAGCCGTTTTCTGCCATTACCTGTTTATACAGGTTTTCCGGTGTAATGCCTTCAAGAGTTTCCTCTTTTTTTAGCCTTTCATACGTTCTTACAAATGCATCTATTGTGGGCTTGCGCCTTTTCCTGCCAGGTCCTGGTGCAGGTAAATCATTATGATAATGATAGAGTGCCATTAAATGTTCCCGCATCTCATCATCTTCACGTGGGCCTTCCAAACCGCTTGGTTTCACTGGTGTGGGCGGATGTTGTGCGCGTACCTTCTCCATGGTTTTCCTGTAAAGCTTCACCTGTCCTATAGGCACATATACATAATCGTCATAAACGGCGTCATAGATCTTCTGATGAGTTTTTTCCCAATAGGGAATTGGGTGATCGCCGGGAAAATTTACTACTACGCTACCGTCAAAAACAAAAACACCTTGTATAACTGGTTGTTGTATTTCCGTATGGTTTGTTTCCAGCTTTACCGGAACAGCGGTTTTCTGAATGCCATGCCGGGTGTTGCTTTCCTGTATAGATTGATGGGATGGGACTTGTAACCGGTCGGGGTAATATCGATTGGGCATATAATGAGGGATGTTTTAAAGAATAGATTATAGTAAGTTATGAAAAAAACAAATACCTGGCAAACCTGTCCGCAACCGGACACCCGCCTGTGCCAATACCGGACAAGAGAAGCATTTATAAGCAGGCAACCGGCTGATTATCAATTGTGTTAAACTCCGGCATTCAATTAGTAAGTCAAACACTATCTTACAATAGAGGAAATAGCTGCATATGGTTAACATTCAACTCAAAACTGCCTGGCGTAACCTGCTTAAGAACAAGTCACAGTCAGTGATCAATATTGCAGGATTATCTGTGGGCATAGCCCTGTCTATACTCATTGGTTTGCTGATCTGGGATGAGCTGTCCTTTGACCAATACTATCAAAACCATGACCGTATTGCCATGGTAATGACCAGCCAGTATGTGAACGGGGAAATACAAACCAGCGGTGATGAGCCTATGCAAATGGCGCCGGAGCTGCGGGTTAAGTACAGCAGCTATTTTAAGTATGTGGTTACCTCCACTAATCCCGCGGGGCATATCCTTTCTTACGGGGATAATAATCTCAATAAGAACGGTAGTTATATGGAGCCGCAGGCGCCGGAAATGTTTACCCTGCATATGCTCAAAGGCACGCGGGCCGGCTTGCAGGACCCAGCTTCCATTTTATTATCCGCATCCGTGGCTAAAACTTTTTTCGGAGACGCAGATCCCATAGGTAAGCTCATGAAAATTGATAATAAGCTGGATGTAAAG
This sequence comes from Chitinophaga sp. GbtcB8, assembly GCF_019091455.1. GTDB lineage: Bacteria > Bacteroidota > Bacteroidia > Chitinophagales > Chitinophagaceae > Chitinophaga. The sequence goes on along the minus strand of NZ_JAGXJN010000034.1, from coordinate 83,691 downwards.
GTAACCGGCGTATATGAAGACCTGCCTGCTAACACTACCTTCTCAAACCTGGGCTTCATATCGCCCTGGGAATTATACGCCAAAAGCGAAGACCTGGCCGGCAGAGGAATAGGCTGGGGGAACCGCTGGTTCCAGACTTATGTGCAAATAGCGGATAATACGGATATGCAGCAGGTATCTGCAAAGATCAAAAATGTGGGCCTGCAAAGGATAAATAGCGATGCCTTTCAGCCGCAGACGTTCCTGCATCCTATGAACCGCTGGCACCTGTATTCCAGGTTCAGGAACGGGGTGCCGGCCGGTGGCCGCATACAGTTTGTTTGGTTCTTTGGTATCATTGGCGGTTTTGTGCTGCTGCTGGCCTGTATTAATTTCATGTACCTGGCTACGGCGCGTTCAGAAAAACGGGCTAAGGGAGTAGGCATCCGCAAAGCTATTGGCTCCGGCCGGGGGCAGCTGATCCTGCAGTTCCTGGGAGAGTCTGTACTTACGGCATTCATTTGTTTCCTATTATCCCTGTTGCTGGTAAGCTTTATCCTGCCCTGGTTTAACGGGATAGCAGATAAAAAGCTCAGCATTTTATGGGGGCAACCTATATTCTGGTTACTGTGCCTGGGTTTTACCCTGTTTACCGGAGTGCTGGCCGGCAGTTACCCTGCATTATACCTGTCGGCCTTAAAACCGGTAAAGGTATTGAAGGGGACTTTTAAGGCCGGGCGGTTTGCAGCTGTGCCGCGTAAAACGCTGGTGGTAATGCAGTTCTCCATTTCCGTAACGCTGATCATTTGCACCATTATTGTTTTTAAGCAGATCCTGTTTGCAAAAGACCGTCCTATTGGATTTAACCGGCAGGGTTTATTAACCATGCGCATGATCACGAAGGAAACCCGTAAGAATTATCCTGCCTTCCGCGATGCGCTGCTGCAAAGCGGGGTGGTAACCAGTGTGGCGCAATCCCAAAGCTCTGCTATGTATGCAGGCGTTACCAACATTGGTTTTAGCTGGCGTGGCAAAGACCCTAATATGCAGGATGAAATTGTAACCATGGCTATTTCCCCGGAGTTTGGAAAAACCATTAACTGGCAAATGGCAGACGGGCGCGATTTTAATAAGCTCTTTGCCACGGATTCAGCAGGTTTTGTATTAAACCAGGCAGCCGTAAAATACATGGGTTTTGATAACCCGGTAGGAGAGATGGTGAATGCTTTTGACCGCCAGTACCATGTAATTGGCGTGGTAAAAGATATGGTCATGCAATCTATGTTTGATCCGGTGAGGCCTACTATATTTTACCTGGATGCATTTAACAGGGTAAAGTTCATTAACCTGCGTATTAACCCTGCGCTGAGCGCCGGCAAGGCTGTAGCGCAGATAGAAACCATCTTTAAAAAGTATAATCCCGTTACGCCGTTTGAATATGCTTTTGCAGATGATGATTTCCAGGCCAAGTTCCAGGATGAAGAACGCCTGGGCAAGCTGGCGGCCTTTTTCACCATCCTGGCTGTTTTCATCAGCTGTTTGGGCCTCTATGGACTGGCTGCTTTTGTGGCGGAACAGCGCACCAAGGAAATTGGCGTACGTAAGGTAATGGGCGCTACGGTGTTTAATGTATGGTGCTTGTTATCCAAAGATTTTATGATGCTCATTACAATTGCATTGCTGATAGCTATACCTGCGGGGTATTACTTTATGCATGGCTGGCTGCAGCATTATGAGTACCGGGCGGCATTATCCTGGTGGATCTTTGCAGGGGTAGGATTAGGTGCGTTGGTGCTGATATTGGGAACGGTGAGCTTCCAGACCATAAAAGCGGCGATAGCGAATCCGGTGAAGAGCCTTAGAATGGAATGAAGAATGTAAAATCATAAATGTAAAATGCTAAATGTAAAAGGGAAAGGCAGCGATACCAGGCATACTTCATTCGTTGCATTTCCCTTTTACATTTAAGATTTAAAATTTTACATTTTACATTATAAAGAAAGCCGTTCCAGTTAACCGGAACGGCTTTTCTATTAAAGAGAGATGAATCGTCTTAGAACTGTTCCAGTCCGCTGAAGAAAAAGCTGCCTTCAATAGCTGCATTCTCATCAGAATCAGAACCGTGAATAGCATTACGGCCCAGGGATTCTGCAAATAATTTGCGGATGGTGCCGGCATCAGCATTAGCAGGGTTGGTAGCGCCGATCAGCTTGCGGAAATCTTCCACGGCATTGTCCTTTTCCAGGATAGCCGCTACAATGTGGCCGCTGCTCATAAATTCCACCAGCTCCCCGTAAAAAGGACGCTCTTTGTGGACAGCATAAAATTCGCCCGCTTTTTCGGTTGATAACCGGGTCATTTTGAGTGCCACAATGCGGAAGCCAGCTCCATTGATCTTTTCCAAAATGGCGCCGATATGCCCATTGGCTACAGCGTCCGGCTTAATCATCGTAAATGTTCTGTTACCCATATGTTGTTATTCCAAGTTAAATTGTTTGTTCTGAGGTCCACTGTCTGTCGCTTGCTTACCGGCAGCCAGGCTCATGGTTCCGCTAACTGCTAGCTGCCCACTTTACCGGGCATCCAACGGGCGCAAAGGTAACCAGAATTTGTTTATCAGATAAATCCGGGTCAAAATTTTGAAATGCTGCACCAAATAAAGAACTTCGCACTTCGTTTTAAATGAACGCATAACAATATTTTATCATCCGCTTATTCTTGGTATGAAGCCGATCGAGGAAATCAAGCCTTTGCTGGAAACCCCTAAAAAAGTGGTGATTACCATGCACCAGAAACCGGATGCAGATGCCATGGGTTCGTCTTTGGCCATGTATCATTACCTGCGTCAGAAGGGACATGACATCACTGTTATTTCGCCTACTAACTTCCCGGATTTTCTGGCCTGGTTGCCCGGGGCCGACCTGGTGGTGGATTTTGAATCCATGCAGGAGAAGGCTATGAGCGCACTGGAAGGGGTGGAGCTGTTATTTTGTTTGGATTTCAACGCTTTATACCGCACCAAAAACCTGGCGCCGTACCTGGAGCAGCTGAAGTGTCCGAAAATACTCATTGACCATCACCTGGAACCACAGCCTGCTTTTGACTATGGTGTAAGTGATACTAAAGCTTCTTCTACCGCACAGCTGGTATATGAAACGCTTTATAAATTGGGGGAAGAGCAGTATATTACCGAAGAGATTGCGCAATGTATCTATGCCGGAACCATCACGGACACGGGATCTTTCCGGTTCGCCTCTACCTCTGCCAGGGTGCACCGTATGGTAGCAGACCTGATGGACAGGGGGTTAAAGCATGAGATCATTCACCAGAACATTTACGACAATTTTCTGGAAAACCGCCTGCGCTTTATTGGCCACAGCCTGTTGCACCGGATGGAGGTCTTCTACGAATATAATACGGCTATGATGGCAATTCCCTATGCAGACCTGAAAAGGTTTGACCTGCAAACAGGGGATACAGAAGGATTAGTGAACTTTTTATTATCTATACAGGGTATTAAAATGGCAGCACTGATCATAGACCGCCGGGAAGAGGTGAAGCTGTCATTCCGCTCCAAAGGCGATTTTGACGTGAATACCTTTGCCCGCAGGTACTTTGAAGGCGGCGGCCACTTTAATGCAGCCGGCGGCAGAAGTACGGATACGCTGGAAAAAACAGTACAGCGCTTTATTCATGCCATGGAAGAGAACGAAGCATTATTACAGGATCATATAAAAGTTTGAGGGCACAACATCCTTCAGGCTTAAACCGTTAAAGACTGACCAAAAAAAATAAAGACAAATACCTACAGATGAAAAAAAACAATCAGTTACTTGTAGCAGCATTAGGCTTGTTCATGGCTAGCTGCGGTGCCGGTGGGCCCAAGAAAACACCTGGTGGTGTAGAATACACCGTACATAAATCGGGCAGCGGTGCACAGCTGAAGCTGGGCGATACGGTGCTGATGAACATTACCCAGCGCCTGAACGACTCTATCCTGGCAGAATCCCGCAAGCTGGTGGGTGCGCCTGTGCCGGTGCTGATCTCTAAATCAGTGAATAAATATGACCTGATGGAAGGATTGGCCCTGCTGAAAGAAGGAGATAGCGCTACGTTCATTATTCCCTGGGATTCTTTACCAGAGCCCCGTCCGCCATTTGGTAAAAAAGGCGACAAGCTGAAGGTAACTTTTGCTGTAGAGAACAAATATTCTGCATCTACACAAACTGCCAAAGAAGAAAAGGAAATAAAAGAATACCTGGATGCTCATAAGCTGAACGCTACTAAAAATGCTGAAGGTGTATACGTATCCGTTAGCCAGCCCGGTACCGGCGACATGCCTAAACCCGGCGATACCGTGTTTGTACACTACACCGGTAAGCTGCTGAGCGGTAAAACCTTTGACTCCAGCCTGGATTCTACTTTACGTCCCGGTATGCCGCTGGAACCTATTAAGTTCCCCATTGGCCAGGGTTTTGTAATTAAAGGTTGGGATGCTGGTATTGGTTCCCTGAACAAAGGTTCCAAAGCTACGCTGGTAATACCTTCTTCACTGGCTTATGGCCTGCAGGGTAGCCCCCCGGCTATTCCCAGCAACTCTGTACTGGTATTTGACGTGCAACTGGTTGATGTAAAGCCCGGTAAAGCGCCTGCCGCTGCACCGGCTGCTCCCGGTAAGTAATATTCAGAAAGTTAATAGTAAGGGCTGTCTCAATTTTTATTGGGACAGCCTTTTGTTTTGTGAAGAATGAATAATTATTAGTTAAGGCTAACAGTGCTATAATGACAAAGAGGAATGATGTTCAGGTAAACACCATTCCTCTTTATTTTAGAAAACTATCTGATTAATTAACTCTCGCCATCCACCAGCACCTCATACATCTTGATCTTCAGCTCCTCCAGGGATACATCCTGTACCAAACGGCCATCCTGTGCATAGGAAATAGTAGCGCGTTCTTCTGATACTACAATGGCCAGGTTATCACTATGTTCTGTGATACCTACGGCAGAGCGGTGGCGCAAACCAATACGGGTAGGCAGGTTGGGATTATCGGATACCGGCAGTATTACCTTGGCGGCCAGGATCTTATTGCCTACAATGATCAGTGCCCCATCATGCAGGGGACTGCTTTTGGAAAAAATACTTTCAACCAGCTTAGCGCTGATGTTGCCATCAATACCAATGCTGCTGGCCGTATCAAACTTTACCCTGTGGGTAGTGGCAATCACAATAAGGGCGCCGGTATGGCGGGCCGAGAGGTGGCCTACGGCGGTGATCACTTCATTAATAATATTCTCCTCTTCGCGGTAGCTTTTAAACCGGTCCGGCATAAACAGCTTGGTAAAAAAACTATCCTTGCTCAGCGGTGTTTTCTTGCCCAGTACCAGCAGGAACTTGCGGATCTCCGGCTGAAATATAATGATAATGGCAATGAGCCCTACGTTAATGAAGTTCTGTAAAATATTGGTGAGAATGGGCATACCCAGCGCCTGTACCAGGAAGTAAGCCAGGTACACCATCAGCAGGCCTACAAAAATGTTGAAAGCCAGGCTGCCCTTTAATAACCGGTATAATTGAATAACCAGGAAAATTACGATCGACAGGTCCAGAATATTCAGCCAGTTAAATCTATATCCGTAAAATTGAAACATATCCATAATTGTAAAAATAGATTTTAGATCCCAGATTTACGATTTTAGATTTATATGTACTGCGTTGTTGCAACACTTTTTACAGTGAATGCATGTACTGCAGCAGCTTCACAGTCTCTGCCGCTTCCTTTACATCATGCACCCGCAGTAAATGTGCGCCCTGCTGCAAAGCCAGTGTATGGATCACCGTTGTGCCGTTTAACGCGGCTTCCGGGGTAGTGTTTAACAAACGGTATATCATGGATTTACGGGATACGCCCACCAGCACGGGGCACTCCAGGATGTGGAACAGGTTCAGACCGCGCAGCAGGGTGTAATTGTGGGCAATGGTCTTCCCAAAACCAAAACCGGGATCCAGGATCACATCATTAATACCGGCGGCCCTGCACTGCGCTGTTTTTTGTATAAAATAATCCAGCACTTCCCGTACTACATTATCATATTGCGGGTCTTTTTGCATGGTGGCAGGCGTGCCCCGCATGTGCATGGCAATATAGGGTACCTGCAGGCGGCCGGCAGTGGTTAACATGTCCGGGTCCATTTCCCCGGCGCTAACGTCATTAATAATGGCTGCCCCGGCCTGAACGGTTTTTTCTGCTACGGCAGCGTGATAGGTATCCACAGAAATAATAACTTCCGGGTAATGGTTAATGATGCCATGAATGGCGGGCAGCAGGCGGTCCAGCTCTTCCTGCGCGCCAATAGTAGCAGCGCCCGGGCGTGTGCTTTGGGCGCCCAGGTCCAGTATACGGGCGCCATTGGCCAGGTGCTCGCCGGCCTTTTCTATAATATGCTGCAGGTGCCGGCTGCGGCTTTCTGCATAAAAAGAATCATTGGTAATATTAATAATACCCATCACCACCGGAGTACTAAGGTCTACCAGCTGACCACGGCAGGAGAGGGTGTAGGGTTGGATGTTCATCCGCACATTATTTTTTGTTACTTTGCCCTGCAAATTAAAGTTTCTTCCTTAATAAAGACAATGAGCAACACCTTAGCGCAATACCAGCAGGCCATCGGCACGTGTAAAGATATCTTCATTAAAAAAGCCAGGGACTACGGCACCTCCTGGCGGGTATTAAGGCTCGTTTCCGTTACCGACCAGATCTTTATAAAAGCACAGCGCATCCGCAACATCCAGGAGCTGGGCACCCAGAAGGTGGAGGACCAGATTGACGGGGAGTTCCGCGGTATTGTAAACTACGGCATTATTGGCCTTATACAGCTGGGGCAGCATGGCAATCCCTACCAGGACCTGCCGGTAGATGAAGTATCCCGCCTGTACGATGAGCAGGCCCGTTTTGTACAAAGCGTAATGGAAGATAAAAACCATGACTATGGCGAAGCCTGGCGCGATATGAGCCAGGAATCCTTCGTGGACCTTATACTCACTAAACTGCTGCGCATCAAGCAAATACTGCGTAATGAAGGTAAAACGCTGATCTCAGAAGGTATTGACGCTAACTTTGTGGATATCATTAACTACGCGCTGTTTGCCCTGATCAAAATAGATGAAGCCGCACCCGCGGGCCGCCTTTGATCATTAATTATTCGCCGTTCCTTATTAATTCTTTAAATTGATCGCTGTCTTATAATTGCAGATATGAAATTTATCCTGATCCTATTACGGGTACTCGTAGGCGTACTTTTTATTTTTTCCGGCCTTATTAAGGCTAATGACCCGCTGGGGCTCAGCTATAAAATGGATGAGTTCTTCGAGGTGCTGCACATGACCTTCATGTCGCACTATTCCCTGGTGTATTCTGTAACCATGAACGTGTTTGAAATAGTAGCCGGGGTAGCGGTATTGCTGGGATACCGTATGCGCCTGTTCTCTGTGCTGTTGCTGCTGCTCATCATTTTCTTCACCTTCCTTACCGGTTATGCGCTGTTCAGCGGCACCATTAAGGAATGCGGCTGTTTTGGAGATTGCATTAAGCTTACGGCAGAACAAACTTTCTACAAGGATGTTGCTTTGTTAGTAATGATCCTGGTGATCTTTACCTACCGCAAACGTATACAACCGCTGTTCCCTAAAATGGCATCCAATATTATTATGGCTGCTGCGCTGGTATTCTCCTTCGGCGTACAGTGGTACACGTTAAGCCACCTGCCGTTTGTAGATTGCCTGGCATACAAGGTAGGTAACAACATTCCTGAAAAAATGAAAATGCCGCCGGGTTCTACGCCGGATGTATATGAAACCACCATGATCTACGAAAAGAACGGGGAACGCAAAGAGTTCACCATGGAAAACTATCCCTGGGCAGATAGCACCTGGAAATTCGTAGACCGTAAGGATAAGCTGGTGAAAAAAGGTATTGGAGAGCCGGGCATTAAGGATTTCATTTTAACGGACTTTGATGGCGGCAATCAAACCCAGGCCATTTTATCGGAACCTAAACCGGTATACCTGTTCCTGGTGCTGAACACCGCTACTGCCGGCAAAGGCTGGGATGCCAAAATGCAGGCACTGCAAAAAAAGATGGAAGCCAATGAAGTGTATATATACGGGGTTACCGGCTCCAGCAAAGAAGCCGTAGCCGCTTTTGAAAAAGCACATGGCATCAGCTTCCCCTTTGTGCAAATGGATGGCACGGCTATTAAAACCGCCGGCCGCAGTAACCCCTGCCTTATTTTGCTGGAGCAGGGTACCATTAAAGGGAAATGGCATTATAATGATATTCCTTGAGGGTCCATGGACTCTTTTACCACCATGCACTACTTGCTAAAAAAAATATCATATGGTTTGCTGGTACTGCTGGGGGTAGTGGTATTGGTGTTTGTGCTGTTCAATGTGCTGCCGGCAGATCCTGCACGCCTTACCCTGGGGCAGCGGGCAGATGTGGCCTCCCTGGAAAATGTGCGCCGGGAGCTGCACCTGGATAAGCCGATGCCTGTACAGTTCCTGTTATACTTAAACGACCTGCTGCCCATCAGCATTCACCCGGAGCAGGAGGCGCGCGGTAAGCTGCACTACCTAACGTTACTGCATATATCCTCTTCCAAAATACTGGTGCTAAAAACGCCCTATCTGCGCCGCTCTTACCAGGGCAAAAAAGATGTGTGGGAAATACTCATTGAAGCGCTGCCCGGCACCTTGCTGCTGGCATTGGCAGCTATGCTGTTTGCTACGGTAGCGGGTATTGCCCTGGGCGTACTCTCTGCCGTAAAACAAAATACCTGGATGGATACCAGCGCTATTTTTGCCAGTGTGCTGGGTATTTCCGTACCATCGTTCTTTGCAGGTATTGTGCTGGCTTACCTGTTTGGTTTTGTGCTGAGCCAGTACACCGGTTTGCATATGACCGGCAGCCTGTTCGATATGGATCCTTTTAAGGGCCGGGTGATGAACCTGCGTAACCTGGTGCTGCCGGCCATCACGCTGGGCATACGCCCGCTGGCTATTATAGTGCAGCTAACCCGCAGCGCCATGCTGGATGTGCTGAACCAGGACTACATACGCACGGCATATGCCAAAGGCCTGAAGCGTAGTGCTGTGGTCTTTAAACACGCGTTGCGTAATGCCCTGAACCCGGTGATCACTGCGGTTACCGGCTGGTTTGCAGAGCTGCTGGCAGGCGCTTTTTTTGTAGAATATATTTTTGGCTGGAAAGGCATCGGCAAAGTAACGGTAGATGCGTTGGAGAAATTTGACTTTCCCGTGCTCATGGGATCCGTGTTATTCACCGCCGGCATTTTTGTGATCATTAGCCTGCTGGCAGATGTGCTGTACAGCATTGTAGATCCCCGCATTAAGCTTTAATGTTTCATACGCCCCCTGACCATTGCAAACACCGGCCGCAGATCCCCGAACTCAAATTTTCCTTTCACCATCTCATATACCTGTTTCTGCTGCTCATTTAATCTCATTTGCAGGTCCGGTTCACCATAATGTACAAAGCTGCTCAGCGGTTTACGTGTTCTTTCCCGGTTATGCTTTTGCTGTAACACCGGTGAAAGGTTATCCCCGTTACCGGCATAGCCCAGCGCAATACCCACGCAGGGCTGGTAGCCTTCCGGAATGGCAAGCTCAGTATACACTTTTTCATGTTCAATACCGGCGGCTTCGCAAACCTGCAGCCCTTCAAACACGGCCTGGAAGGTGAGGTTGGCTACAGCCAGGCCCATATCATGCCAGGCAAATACATTGGGCGCGCCGTTGTGTTCAAAATACAGCTTGGTTACAGCTATCATCAGCACCGGTGCAGTTTGTGCCCAGGCCTGGTTATCTTCCGTAAAACAGTGTAAGATCTTTTCATACTGGGCGGCATCGCCCTTAGTGGCTACTATAAAATGCCAGGGCTGCTCATTAAAACAGGAGGGCGCCAGGCGGGCCGCTTCAAAAAGGCGGTCTAATGTGTTGGAACATACCGGGGTGTCCCGGAAAGATTTAGGGCTCCAACGGTCCAGCAGCAGCGGATGTACGTCATGTGTGGTTGTGATCACGTTATTCATATGCAGTAATAATTGTTACTGCAAAGATCCGCCGCCGGGCAGCTCCCGTTTGCATACAATACCCGGGTTTAACTATACTTTTTTCGGATCTCGTCGCGGAAGTGCTCGGGTGTTTGCCCGGTATATTTCTTAAAAAAGCGGTAAAAGTAGGTGGCTTCATTGAAGTTCAGCAGGTAGGCAATTTCCTTTACACTGTCTGCAGTATGAACCAGCAGGCGTTTAGCTTCCAGTATTACCCGGTCGGCAATAAGCTGGGAAGGGCTTTGGCCGGTTTGTTTTTTTACGATCTCGCTCAGGTAACCGGACGAAAGGTTCAGCAGGGCGGCATATTCCCCGGCAGACTTTTGCTCCCGGAAATGCTGGTGAATAAGCTGCTGCAGCGTTTTCACAATACGGGCGTCGTTGCTGAGCTGTAGCGTGGTTTCCCGGGTTTGCATCATACGGTTTATACAGGAGAATAAAATATCCAGGTAGTTTTTAATAATGCGGTCGCTCATAGGCTGCGCTGCTTCAAACTCGGCCAGCATTTGCTCGCAAAGGTTCAGCAACAGCTGTAATTCGGTTTCGTCCAGGTGCAGCTGGCCTTCCATCCATTCAATGTTATCCAGCAGGGGATGGGGGAGCACAAAATCTTTGGTAAAGGCAAGTACAATGCCTTTTACGGTTTGACCGGTATCCGGCTGCTCACGCACATGATGCACCTGGTGAGGGCTGATAATGTTCAGCGTATTGGGTGCAAGTGTATACTCCTTAAAATCTATCAGGTGTTTGCCATGCCCCTGCTGTACAAGGGCCAGGAAGTAGAAGTTATGCCGGTGCGGGCTGGCCACCCATTTCCTTTCGTCATAACCGGAGCGCGATACCCGGCGTATATTGAATTGTGCGGCAGCCTGCTGCTCCAGCGGGTAAGAAGGTATCTTTTGCGCATCCCTTGCCATAGCGGGTGTGTTTGATCCGATGAGTACAAACATAGGATAAAAAAGTATTTAAAAGTAAGGGGGTGATTATCCTAAATTTGGATCGCATACTTTGGATGCCACTTCTGGTTCACGTTTAACACAACAACAGCACACAAAAAGAATGGTATGGCTTGCCGATACCAGCATGTTATGAACGCAGGCGGGGCCGTTCTTCAACTAAGAGCGGGCCCGCCTTTTTTTATGGTTGATAGTGGTACTTCCAATTGTTCATATTCGCACACTTCCTGTTCCGTAACCGGACAAACCCACAGTGTTCCCTGTACGTATATCATTGAAAATTAAAGCAATATATTTCTGACCTGTTTTTTGTACGGCAGTAGCCAATCTCACTGTTATGATCAATACCAGCATTAAGCTCTCATTCCGTGCATTATGGAGAAAGCGGTCTTTTTCCCTGATCAATATCCTGGGCCTGGCAGTAGGCATTGGCGCAGGCTTGCTCATTTTCCTGGTGATCCGGCATGAAATGACCTATGATGATTACCAGACAAAACGTGACCGCATATACCGGGTAGTAACCAGCAGCATTAACCGCAGCAATGGGGAAGTAGGCTGGACACATAGTATGGTAGTGCTACCCCTGGAAAGTGGCCTGCAAAGAACTTTTCCCACGCTGGAAAAGATAGCCACTGTGTGGGAGATCGGGGGTTCGCAGATCTATGTGCCCGGCAAAAACCTGTCTGACGAAAAGAAGTTTAAAGAACCGGGCGGGCTGTTTTTTACAGAACCCTCCCTGTTTGATATACTGGATTTTACCTGGCTGGAAGGTAATGCTGCCGGCCTGAAAGAGCCTAACACCGTGGTGCTGGAAGAAAATATGGCTACCAACTATTTTGGCAGCATCCACAATGCTATGGGCAAAACCATACAATTATGGTCTTATCGTATACCCCTGCGCGTTACCGGAGTATTTAAGAACCTGACGGAGCATACAGATATACCGCTGCGCATGGGCATTTCCAACCCTACCCGCATAAATCTGATCGGCACTCCGCAGCAGCAGGCGCAGGCCATGGACGACTGGCGCTCTCTTGCCGGAGGCTCCCAATGTTTTGTGCTGCTGCCCAAAAATGAAAATATAAAACGCTTACAGGCGCAGCTGCCGGCATTTGTAAAGAATAATTACAAGGAGGATGAGGACCATACCTTTACCACCACCAGACTTAATTTTCAGCCGATGCGGGAAATGCACCTGGATAAACGTTTTGGTACCATTAGGGGCAATAGCCTTTCCACCAAAGAGTTGTGGGCGCTGGGCCTCATTGGCACTTTTTTACTGCTGGTAGCCTGCATCAACTTTATAAACCTGGCCACTGCGCAAGCCGTAACCCGCGCCAAGGAAATAGGCGTGCGCAAGGTGCTGGGCAGCAACCGCCTGCAATTGTTAAGACAGTTCCTGAACGAAACAGCCCTTATTACTTTCCTGGCACTGATAAGCGGCATTATACTGGCCCTGCTGTTTATACCGAAGCTAAATCAGCTGATGGGCAAAACACTGACCATGGACCTGTTGCAGGCGCCTTCCATTCTGTTGTTCCTGATAGCAACCGGCTTGCTGGTAACGTTGCTGGCCGGTTTTTACCCGGCCATGGTGTTATCCGGCTTCAGCCCGGTGGCCGCCATTAAAAATAAGATCAGCGCCCGCACAGTAGGCGGTATTTCCCTGCGCCGGGGGCTGGTGGTGTTCCAGTTCATTATTGCGCAGCTGCTGGTAATAGGCACCCTGGTGGTAGTAAAACAAATGCAGTATTTCCGCAAGCAGTCCATGGGTTTTCAGAAAGAGGCTATTGTGCTGGTGGATCTGCCCAGCGACAGTACCTTAAAAGCCAAATACGCTTACCTGAAAACGCGTATGCTGGAATTGCCGGGCGTAACATCAGCTGCATTGTGCAGCAATGCTCCTTCCTCCCTGTCAGGGTATTTTACGGACGTATTTTTTAATAATGATGCTGAGAAACAGCCTTATAGCGTAAAACGGCTGTTTGCAGATACCGGTTACCTGAACACCTTCAAAATGAGCATGGTGGCTGGCCGCATGCCTTATGCCAGCGACACTGCGCGTGAGCTGGTGGTGAATGAAACCCTGGTGAAAAAGCTGGGATTAAAGTCGCCGGAAGAGATCCTGGGAAAACTCATTGGCTTTAGGGATAACAGCCCCCGGTACCCGGTAGTAGGTGTGCTGCGCGACTTCAATAACAGCTCCTTACGCGATCCCATTCAGCCTACCGTGCTCACATCCGGTTATAATGATTATGGCACACTGGCGCTGCGTTTACAGCCGGGTGAGAAAATGGCCGCTACTTTGAAGCAGGTGCAAAAGACCTTTACAGAGATCTATCCTACTTATATCTACGACACTGTTTTCTTTGATGACCAGATCGGGCGGTTCTATACCGCCGAGGCTATGACGGCACAGCTGTTCAAAGTATTTGCCTTCCTGGCCATTTTCATCTCCTGCCTGGGCTTATACGGGCTGGTATCCTTTATGGCCGTGCAAAAAACCAAGGAGGTGGGCATCCGCAAGGTGCTGGGCGCATCTGTGCAGCATATTGTGTACCTGTTCTCAAAAGAGTTCACTTTATTAATAGGCATTGCCTTTATAATAGCCGCGCCCCTGGGATATTATTTTATGCAGGAATGGCTGTCCGGTTTTCAATATCATACCAGTATGGGCTGGGGGACATTTGTGCTGGCGGTTCTGTTATCCATAGGTATTGCCTGGGCAGCAGTAGGGTATAAAGCCGTAAAGGCAGCCCTGGCTAACCCGGTTAAGAGCCTGAAGGCGGAATGATTTAATGTGCAGATGTGCAAATATGCAGATGTGCATGGTTATGCTGCGAAGCCTGCCAGCTGCATATTTGCACATCTACTTAGTTTACCTTATCTTAGAGTAAACCACATTTTACTCAAAATAAACCATTATCTTTTATCACGGTATTCACCAGTATATTGATTACCGGCAGCATAAACACAAATTTCACTACCGGCCGTATGGCCTTGTAAACCAGGCAAAAAGCATCCGGATGGTCAGGTTTTTAATAAAGTATAGTCTCCCCCGATTATAACTATGGTTGAAGTTTCCCGTTCATCAATTGGTGAGCGGGAATTTTTTTTTGTACTTTTTGTAACAAACCTTTTTACCGGTCGTCTTCCTTGTATAACATCGAGAAAACGCCATAACGTTGATATGTCATTAGAGCTGTTTCATTCCCAGGTAATGCCCATAAGGCCAAAGCTGTACCGCTTTGCTTACCGCCTGCTGAATAATGAGCAGGATGCCCAGGACATTACCCAGGATGCAATGCTCAGGGTATGGAACCAGCAGGGCAGGATGGCGGAGCTGCAAAACCTGGAGGCCTGGTGTATGCGTATAGTGCGCAACCTGGCCCTGGACCGGCTGAAGTCAAAAAAATACCGGAATACGGAATTACTGGACAAAGCAGACGCGATGCAGGCCTCCCACCAGCCCAACCCGCACCTGGCCGCCGAACAGCAGGATGTAATGGACCGCGTGCACCGGATCATACACGCCCTGCCGGAAAAATACCGGACCATTATTCAACTGCGTGACATTGACGGTTTTTCCTACCAGGAAATTGCCGACATTCTGGAGCTGACAATGAATGAAGTGAAAACAAACCTGCACCGTGCCAGGAAAGCCGTACGGGAACAACTGCAAAATATTCAGGTATATGGATTACAATAAAATAAGAGCGCTGCTGGAGAAATATTGGGAAGGGGAATCTTCTTTGGAAGAGGAACAGATGCTCCGCCATTTTTTTGTAACGCACACACAGGCCTTACCGGAAGACCTGCGGGAAGCCGCACCTATGTTCCAGTACTTTCGGCTGGAACAGGAGAAGGAAATACCGCAACCGGCGGCCAGGATAGTGCCCCTGCGTAAAAGCAAACCCTGGCAGCACTGGATGAAGTATGCCGCCGTACTGCTTATTATGGCCGGCGTAGGTTACAGCGTGCAGCAGTTCCGGCAAAAACAGCATCAGCTGATAGCCGCCGACTGGACGCAGCAGGACACATTTGAAGATCCGGAAAAGGCATATGCGGAAACGCAGAAAGCCCTGCAGCTCCTGTCCCGTAACCTGAACAAGGGTACGGAGCAGATGGAGAAGCTATCTTACTTTAATGATGCTACACAAAAAATTAAGAATTAATAATTAAGGGTTGTTCAATTATGGTAAAAGTGCGCGCGCCATTCATTTGTAATTCGTAATTGACAATTCGTAATTAACTCAATCCTTCCGCCTTCTAAAACAAAAACTAAGATCATGAAAAAGCAAATCATATTAATACTCTTACTGGTCATTGCCGGGTTACGGTTATCCGCACAGGGCCAGGGAAGTGCCATAGACCGTTTCTTCCAGAAATATGAAGAGGACCGCAGCTTTACACTGGTAAGCGTAACGCCTAAAATGTTCAGCATGTTCAGTAAGCTGGATATTAATACCGGCGAGGGGCAGCAGTTTATGCAGGTTATAAAGAAGCTCCGGGGCCTGCGCATCCTGGCAAAGGAAGACACGAAGGACGGTCCCAAACTGTACCGCGAAGCTGCCGCTTTTCTTACCAAAGACATGGAAGAGCTGATGACCGTACGCGATGATAATACAGACCTGAAATTCATGGTAAAGGAAAATGCCAAAGGCAATATTGCAGAGCTGATCATGCTCGTAGGCAGCGACGATGAATTTGTGGCTATGAGCCTGGTGGGCGATATTGACCTGAACGAAATATCCCAGATTGCCGGTAACATGAACATTCACGGGATGGAAAACCTCAAAAAATTAAAGAAATGAAAGTACGCGCCCTCTTCCTCTTTATTGGCCTGGCATGCGCTGCCGGTCCGGCTTTCAGCCAGCAGAAGTATCTTAAACGTTTCCAGCGTGAGTACTACGACCGCGCAGAAACCCACCGTATAGGCCTGGGATTCCTGATAAGGATGGGCCGCGGATTAATACCCGCCCGGTTAATAGATGATGAAGATGTGTACGTGATAAAACGCATGCTGAAAAAAGTGGGCAAGCTAAAAGTATATACCATCACGGCAGATGATCATGAAAGCATAGCCTCTGCCGATATACAAAAACTAAGGAATACGCTGGTGCAGCGGTCAGGTATGGAGCCACTGCTGGAAGTAAGGAATGAAGACAGCCATGTGTACATGATGAACAAAGGGAAAGGGGATGAGCTGGGCAACCTGGTAGTGCTGATAAAGGATGAACAAGACCTGGTAATGGTGCACCTGCATACCCGTTTGAAAATGAGTGATATCCAGGGGCTGATTGATAAAAAGATGGCCGCATCAAAACCAGTAGCTGCTGCACCTGTAGCTGATAGTACGCAAAGCCTGTAGCCGGCTTAATTAATAATGAAGAATGAATAATTAATAATCACGAAGGCAGTTCTTCAACTACCGGTTGGTTATCAATTATTCATTCTTTTTTTATTCAAAAAGGAAATAAGCAGCAATGTTTTGTGAGATGATAAACCTGTAATTACCCCGATTATTAATTAATAATCACTTCGCGTACAACCGGCTCGCCCAGCATCTCGTTTACCAGTTTAATGATCTTTTCTTTAGCGTAGTTAAGCTCCTGTTTAAGCGGAGCTACATTGGTGGTTATGATCAGCTTAGCGTCAATCAGCTGTATATTTTGTGTATAGCGGGCAATGGTTTTACCCATCAGCTGTTCCCAGTTTTCCTGTATACGCACCTCCATCATCCGCGGTTTCAGGCGGCTTTTATTCATATATTCCCGGAGTGCATCTCCTATTGAGCTAATACCATGACGCATGCGTCAAAGGTAACGTAGTTATTTCAATACCTCCGCAAAAAAATCATACGCTAACTGACTTACTTCCTGCAATTCTACCGCACGTGATGTACCACTTGTGGGATGCGTATAATGCCCGCGCTCACCTGGTAATACAATGAGCCTGTGCGCCGTGGGAATGTCTGCTGCATAATGCGCTGCATTGGTTTCCTTGGGCGTAATAACATCCTCATCACCCACCACTACCTGCACAGGCACCCGGATGTTTTGCAAACCTTCTTTCGTGAATGCCTCTCCGATAGCAGGCGCTAATGCAAATACTGCTTTAATACGTTTATCGTGGTAATCATCTGCAGAATGTAACATCATTTTCTTTACCACCGGATCTGTTTTAGATAAAGCGATCAGGCGGTCAACATCTGCTTTAAGGCTGCCCGGTGGCGGGGGCGCATTGGCAGCCAGGTGCTGCAGGTCAAACCGGGCGCCTGCTATCCATATAGCCGTAGCGCCGCCCAGGGAAAGACCGGCCACGCCTATACGGCTGGTATCAATACGGCCGGCAAACAACGGATCCTGTAGTAATTTGTCCAACACAAAGGATAAGTCTTTAGGCCTCATCCACATGCAAAAATCAGAGAGTGTAAGCAGCGCGGTTTTCCGTTCTTCCACATCCGTACCATTATGATCTACTGCTACGGTAATGTACCCCCTGGAAGCCAGGTAATAACCCAGCCATCGCATATGTAATGCATGGCCCTGCGCGCCATGTGATATGAGAATGAGCGGATACTTTTTTTTGCGGGCAGACAGGCCGGCATCCCGCATGGCGGTTACGGGTGCCGGGAACTGTATGGAATCCTGTATGAGCGCTGCCTGCCCGCCGGCGCCGGATGGATACCAGGTTATACAGCGTATAGGCCGCGGACCGGTGCCCAGCCAGTTGCTGCGGGAGCTGTCTGCAAATTCCCGCTGGCTAACCCCGGTGGGCTGCGGAGTGAATTTTGTTTTGGGTATAGGCGCGCTGGTTTGCGCACAGGCAGTACCGGCAAATAATAAAGCGGTCAGGAATATTTTCATCATCATATTATTCAGAATGGCGCTTAAAATTAAATAGCAAATGCATTCCCCGCGTGCGCATAACAGAAGTTAGCAAGATCGCGTTATTGCAAAACATGGTTTTACTATCTTGGGAGTATGAAAGACCCCGGAAGCCGCAACCGCCCGGATACCACTATGGATTACCGGAACCGCATTAACCAGGCCATGCGTTATATGCGTGCACATTCGGATCAGCAGCTGTGTATTGCAGCTATTGCCGCCCAGGCCCATTTTTCACCTTTTCATTTTCACCGCATCTTTTCCGCCTTCACCGGCGAAACGGTGGGGGAGTACATTACCCGCATCCGCATGGCAAAAGCTGCCAGGCTGTTGGAGGATGGCTGCACCGTGGCTGATGCCGGTGCAGCGGTGGGCTATCAGACCACATCGGCCTTTATAAAAGTGTTCAGGAAAGCATTTGGCATGCTGCCAGCCCGCCGGCCAGACAGGGAAAAGCTGCGCTATCCCCAAAGGCCCGCTAAAACCAACCGCCCGGCAGGTACACTTCAGGCAGCCATACGCGAGCTGCCGGACCTGCCTTTATTGTATGTGAGCAAAAAGGGAGTGGAAAATGAGTTCTTTAATGCCGGTGCTACTTTTGATCTCTTGTACGATTACTTAAACCAGCACAAGCTTACCGGCCATGTACAAATGCGCTTAGGGGTGCTGCGCGATATGGAGCTGCTGGATACAGCCCAATGGCGTTTTGATGCCTGCATAGTGCTGCCGGAAACCTTGCAGCACATCCCTGTAAAACCTATGGAAAGGTGCCTGATAAGCGCCGGAAAATGGGCGGTGTTCTTGCACAAAGGCCCGTATGATACCTTATGGCAAACCTGGAGCCAGGCTTACAGAACCTGGCTGCCTTACAGTAATATGCAGCTGCGGGAGGTGCCGCCTTTTGAAGTATACCTGAATAGCCGGAAAAATACGGCGCCAGAGGGGCTCCTCACGGAAATTCACCTGCCGGTGGGAGAGTGACCAACCTCGATCAGCTGAAAACCTTCTTTCTCTGCAAATGCCGCCTGTAGCCGTTCGGCATGTGTATCTGTAATAAACACCTGCCCGTACTCCTGGCTGCTTACCAGCTGAATGAGGCGTGTAACCCGCTCCTGGTCCAGCTTTTCAAATACATCATCCAGCAGCAGCAGGGGAGGGAACTGTTTTTGTTGTTTGATCACCTCGTACTGGGCCAGCTTCAGGGCAAACAAAAAGCTTTTACGCTGTCCCTGGGAGGCGCTGGCCTTCATGGCATGTTCGTCCAGCAGGAACACAAGGTCGTCCCGGTGAATGCCCCCGCTGGTGCGCTGCAGCAGCAGGTCTTTATGGCGGTTGGCAGCCAGCAGCTTATCCAGCGGCTGTTCCAGCAGGTTACACTGGTACTGGATGCTCACTACCTCGTGTTTGCCGGCCAGGTAATCATATAATTGTTGTACCTGTTGTATAAAAGCGGGCAAAAAGGCCCGGCGCATTTCAAATACCGGCACACCGTGCTGCACCAGCTGGGCGTCAAAAATGTCCAGCAGGACGTCCTGGTTGCGGTTTTGGGTGGCAATGGTTTTTAACAGGCTGTTGCGCTGCTGTAATATCTTATTATAGGTGATGAGGTGTTCCAGGTAATTGGGGTACAGCTGGGAAAGCAGGCCATCCAGCCACTTACGGCGCTCTTCGCTGCCGCCCAGGATGATCTCAGCATCATCCGGCGCAATCATTACAGCCGGGAACTCGCCTATGTGCCGGGAAAAACGGTCATAGCTTTCCTCATCGAGGGTAATGTCTTTTTTACCGTCTTTCAGGGTGCAGATAATGCGGTGGGGCTGCCCGTTGCGTTCCAGCTGCCCATCCAGCCGGAAGCCGTTGGTCTGGTACTGCGTATTTTGCCCTTCATTGCTGCTAAAGTAGCTTTTGGTGAAGCACAGGTAATAAATGGCGTCCAGCAGGTTAGTTTTGCCGCTGCCATTACGGCCGGTAATACCTACAATGCGCTGCTCAAAGGCATAAGCGGTATGCGCATAGTTCTTGAACTGGGTAAGTGATATGTTTTTGATGGTAAGCAAGCGGCAAAGATAAGGGGAAAGGTGAAAGCATAAAGCATAAAGCCGGGCCATACTGTATGTTGGCAGCCGGTACAGGGTACGGCCGATATGCCGCATGGGCTTTTAGCTTTTAGCCTTTAGCTTTTACCAATACCGTACGCTGCATTAAGCTTTCTGCTTTCAGCTTTGCGCTTTTGGCTTAATTTCTAATTCGTAAACGACAAATTTACAGGTAATTGTCACAGTTATTTAGTTTTTAGGATTTTCCTGTTATATTTGCGGACAAATTTAGAAACAGTGGCTACTAAAACAGAAGCGAAGACGAAGTTTACGAAAGAAACGTACTTGTATTGGTATGAGCTGATGCTCTTACTGCGCCGCTTTGAAGAGAAAGCAGGACAGTTATATGGTATGCAGAAGATCCGTGGTTTCTGCCACCTGTACATCGGACAGGAAGCAATTGCCGCAGGCGCCATGAGTGCTACCAAACCCTCTGATAAATTCATCACTGCTTACCGTGATCACGCCCTGGCAATTGCCAAAGGCATTACTGCAGATGCCTGTATGGCAGAGCTGTATGGTAAAGCAACCGGCTGCTCCAAAGGTAAGGGAGGCAGCATGCACTTTTTCTCCAAAGAAAAAGGTTTCTTCGGCGGCCACGGTATCGTAGGCGCACAAATAGGAACCGGTGCAGGCCTGGCTTTTGCAGAGCAATACCAGGGTACAGATAACGTAGTGCTTTGTTTCTTTGGCGATGGCGCCGCCCGTCAGGGTATCCTGCATGAAACCTTTAACATGGCCATGCTGTGGAAACTGCCGGTGATCTTTATTTGCGAGAACAATATGTACGCCATGGGTACTTCTGTAGAACGTACCTCTAATGTACTGGACATCTATAAACTGGCTGAAGCATACGAAATGCCCAGCGATACCATTGATGGTATGAGCTGCGAAGCCGTACACGAAGGCCTGGACCGCGCAGTAAAACGCGCCCGCGAAGGCAATGGTCCTACCCTGGTAGAGATCAAAACTTACCGTTACCGCGGCCACTCCATGAGCGACCCGGCTAAATACCGTACCAAGGAAGAAGTAGAAGAATATAAAGACAAAGATCCTATCAACGTAGTGTTGAAAACGATCCAGAAGAACAAGTGGGCAACCGACGCAGAAATTGAAGCCATCAACGAGAAGGTGAAGAACGAAGTAGAAGAATGTGTGAAATTCGCTGAAGAATCACCCTGGCCTTCCGATGATGAACTGCTGAAGGATGTTTACATGCAGCAGGATTATCCTTTTATAGTAGACTAATAAGTGATTTGGTACAGATGGTTAGTTGTTAGTATTTTTGCGGAAGGTTATCCGCGTTCGCTAACAGCTAACCATTCGTCACTAACCACTATTACTCACACCTATGAGTAAAAAACTGATAACAAACAAAAAAAATGGCAGCAGAAACAAAGCATAAAGCCGCTACACCAGACACTACAACATCTAAGCAGGATTTTGACCTGCAGGAGTCCATGCACAAGGCAGAGGATTTTTATTACAAGAACAAGAACGTCATTAACATTGCAATAGTAGCAGTGATCGTGATCGTAGGCGGTTTCTTTGCCTACAACCGTTTTATTAAAGCCCCCAACGAAAAGAAAGCACAGGAAATGGTGTTCCACGCGCAGCAGTACTTTGCTGCCGATTCTTTTAAGCTGGCCCTGAACGGTGATGGCAACAACTATGGTTATTTACAGGTAATTGATAAATACGGCGGTACCAAAGTTGGCAACCTGGCTAAATATAGCGCCGGTGTTTGTTACGTACGGCTGGGCGAGTTCCAGAAAGGTATTGATCTGCTGCAGTCATTCAGCGCCAATGATAAACTGGTACAGGCATATGCATATGGCCTTACCGGCGACGCCTATATGGAGCTGAATAAAACAGAGGATGGCATTGACTATTACAAAAAAGCCGGTCATTACAGCGATAATGAGCTAACCGCTCCTTTGTACCTGTTCCGCGCTGGCCTGGCTTTGCAGAAAGCCGGTAAAACGCAGGACGCCATTGCTATTTACAAAGAGATCAAAGAGAAATATCCCCAAACCAACGAAGGCCGCGAAATGGATAAATACCTGGCCAAGCTGGGAGAAGTGAAAGAGTAATTGACTAATCCGTAATTCTACATGTCAATAAATAATCAGACATTACTGAACGATACTGGCATTCTCCATTTAGAGGATGCCAGTGTTGTTATGATCTATACTGAATGGAACGATGGTGTTACCAATGAGCTGGTAGCAGGCTGTGAACGTACTTTACAACAGTATAATATATCCCGCGTAACAAAGATCCAGGTACCCGGCGCTTTTGAGCTGCCGTTTGCCTGCCGCCAGTACTGGGAGGCTAAAAAGGGCACCAGCGCACAACCTGGCGCTATTATTGCATTTGGATGCGTGATCCGCGGAGAAACCCCTCACTTCGATTATGTATGTGATGGCGTTACCTCCGGCATTATGCAGCTAAATGTTCAATTACCCGTACCCGTTATATTCGGGATCTTAACGGTTGATAATATGGAACAGGCGCAGGAGCGCCTGGGCGGTAAACACGGGCACAAAGGGGACGAAGCGGCCATTACCGCGTTAAAGATGATTGCCATGGTACGGCAGCTCCAAAAATAGCGGCAGCATTATCCCCTCCCTAAAGCAGGTCATAAATAGCAAAAGACTAACTCAATGAACGTACAGCTTTTCATACCATGTTTTGTGGACCAGCTTTTTCCGGAAACAGGATTTAATATGGTGAAAGTACTGGAAAAGCTGGGGTGTAATGTAAGCTACAACTCCAATCAAACCTGTTGCGGGCAGCCGGCCTTTAACGCCGGTTACCGGGATGAGTGCCGCGCTGTAGCCACCAAATTCGTAAAAGATTTTCAGGTATATGATTACATAGTAGCGCCCAGCGGGTCCTGCACCGGCTTTGTGCGCAACTACTACAGTAAGCTGTTCGATAACTCTGCCACACACAACGAGGTAAAGCTGCTGCGCAAACATATGTTTGAGTTCACAGAGTTCCTTACCCAGGTGCTGGGAGTTACCGATATTGGCGCCACCCTGAACGGCGTAGCCACCTACCATGATGCCTGCGGCGCACTGCGCGAGTGCGGTATTAAGGAAGGGCCCCGGCAGCTGCTTTCCAAAGTAAAAGGCCTGGAGCTGCGTGAAGTGGCCGACAGTGAAGTATGCTGCGGTTTTGGCGGTACCTTTTCCGTAAAGTTTGAAGCCATTTCCATTGGCATGGGCGAGCAGAAAGTGCTGAATGCCATTGAAAGCGGCGCAGAATACCTGATCTCCACCGATCTTTCCTGCCTGATGCACCTGGATGGTTATATCCGCAAACACGGGCTCTCCATTAAAACCATGCATATTGCAGACGTGCTGGCAAGCGGATGGGGAGTGGATTGATAAATCTAAAATCGTAAATTAGAAGATGAACTACTGGCTTGTTAAATCAGAACCTGTAAAATATTCCTGGGACCAGTTTGTAAAAGATGGCAAAACCTTTTGGGATGGGGTGCGTAATTACGCTGCCCGCAACAATCTCAAAGCCATGAAAAAAGGGGATAAGGTGTTTTTTTATCACAGCAATGAAGGACTGGAAATTGTGGGTATTGCAGAAGTGCTGAAAGAACATTACCAGGACCCTACCACTACGGATGCCAACTGGGTAGTAGTGGATCTGAAACCCGTAAAACCTTTAAAGAAAGCCGTTACCCTGGCACAGGTAAAAGCAGAAAAACGCCTGGCAAACCTGCAGCTGGTAAAGCTGAGCCGCTTATCCGTAAGCGCCGTTACCCACGATGAGTTTAGTGTGATCATGGAAATGGCGGACATGAAGTAGATGTGCAAATATGCAGATGTGCAAATGTGCAGATGAAATAATGCAGCGAATATAAAAAAGCCCTGACAGCTTACGAAAACTGTCAGGGCTTTTTGTTTTATCATCCTATCATCTGCACATTTGCATATCTGCACATCTACTCATCTACAAATTCCCTTTCTTCATTTCTCCCACAGCATAATCACAGGCCCTGGCAGTGAGCGCCATATAGGTGAGGGAAGGGTTCTGGCATGCGGAGGAGGTCATGCAGCTGCCATCTGTAACAAACACATTCTGTACTTCGTGCATCTGGTTCCATCTATTCAGCACAGAGGTGGCAGGGTCGTTACCCATGCGGGCAGTACCCATTTCATGCACACATTCCCCGCCAATATAATTATAGTCAAAACCGGATATGTTGGTAAACCCGCTTTTCTCCAGCATTTCCATGGCGCTTATTTTCATGTCCGTACGCATGCTTAGCTCATTGCCGCCCAGCTCAAAAGATATTTTGGCCTGCGGTAATCCCCAGGGATCCGGTTTTGTATTATCCAGCGTTACGCGGTTAAAGGCATAGGGCAGCATTTCGCCCCAGCCGCCTAACCACATGGTCCACTTACCGGGTGCGGTAATGGCTTTTTTAAAGTCTTCCCCAAAACCGGGAGCACTGTAATTATCCATCCAGGCCTCACGTTCGCCATAACCCTGGTAACCAAAACCCCGTACATAATCCGGCATTTTACTGCCTTCATCCAGGTTGCGGAAGCGTGGTATGTAAATGCCGGTGGGCCTTCTGCCAATATAATAGCGGTCATGCAGCCCGTCAAAATCACCTTTGGCGCCTACTTTAAAATGATGGTCCATCAGGTTGCGGCCTACCTGGTCGCTGCCATTACCCAAACCGGTGGGGAATGCATCTGACACAGAGTTCAGCAGAATAGCCGCTGTGGCAATGGTAGAGGCATTCAGGAAAATAATACGTGCATAATACTCGTAAGATTCTTTAGTTTCCGAATCTATAACGTGAACGCCTATAGCCTTTTTCTTATCCTTGTCATAAATAATAGATGCCACGGTAGAAAACGGCCGCAACGTAAGATTATTGGTAGCTTTTGCTGCAGGCAGGGTAGCTGCGTTGCTGCTGAAGTACCCGCCATACGGGCATCCGCGGTGGCACAGGTTACGGTACTGGCAGGGCAGCCGTCCGTTCCAGCCTTTTGTAAGGTTGGCTACGCGGGCAATGGTCACTAAGCGGTCGTTGTATTTCTTTTTCAGCTGTTCGCGGAAGTGCAGCTCCAGGCAGTTCATTTCCATGGCCGGCAGAAATTGTCCGTCCGGCAGGTGAGCTAAGCCTTCTGCCTGCCCGCTGATGCCGGCGTAGGTTTCCACATAATCATACCAGGGCGCAATATCCTTATAACGGATCGGCCAGTCTACTCCATTTCCATCCTGCGCATTAGCGGCAAAATCAAGGTCGCTGAGGCGGTAACATTGCCGTCCCCAGGTAAGGGAGCGCCCGCCCACCTGGTAGCCGCGTATCCAGCTAAAAGGCGTTTCCTGTATGTAGGGATGTTCAGAGTCCCGCACAAAAAAGTGCTTGCTGCTTTCATCATAAGCAGCGCTTTGTACCGGGTCTGCCATCACATCTTTTTCAGGATTGGTGAGGCGGTGTTTAAAATCCCACGGGTTCAGCAGGGTGGTGGGATAATCTTTAATATGCTCCACGTTCCTGCCTCTTTCCAACAAAAGGGTCTTTAATCCTTTTTCACACAGCTCTTTGGCTGCCCAACCACCACTAATGCCAGAGCCAATGACAATAGCGTCAAATGAATTTTCCTTAAGGGCGTTCATATTTCAGTGCATTACTAGGCTAAAATGTATCCGGTATAATATATGAAAAAAAATCCGGTTACCGCAGTAACCGGATCTACGATCTTAGATTTACGATTTTAGATCTGATAGCGGCGGGTCTTATCCGCTCCGGTCAAATCTAGGATCGTAATCTAAGATCTAAAATCCTATTGTTTAATTTTCTTTAGATCCTGACCAGGGCGGACAATACGTCCGCTCCGGTCAAATCTAAATCTAAATCTAAATCTAAAATCTAAGAGCTAAAATCTAATGTCTAATGTCTGATCAGCTTGATCGTCTTCACTGGTTTGTTCTCAGAAAGGATCTGCAGCAGGTACAGGCCATTGCCCAATGCATTGCTGCCTACATCTATTCTTTCCTGGTACACACCACCACTTCTCTTACCCAGGTCTTTGGCCAGTATCAGGCGGCCGTTACCATCCAGTAAGCGGATGAGTATACGGGTTTCTTTTGTCTGGCGAATGGCCAGGTTAATATAGCTGCTGAACGGATTCGGATATACGTTTTCAACGGTTACTCCATCTACATCATCTGCCAGGGTATTAGCGGCCTGCTGTAAACCAGGTGTCAGGGCGCCCATGATACCAACGGTATTGGTACTGCGGCCATTGGCCATTGTGCCGCCGCCGTTAGGCAGGCTTTGCAGGGTGGTGCTGTCATCCGGCGGGAAGGCCTTGATCACCATCGCATTAATGTAGCCGTAGTTAAGGGCAGTGTAAACCGTGATGGTTACTTCACCATTGCTGTTCGGCACTACATTTTCTATTGTAACGGTGTTGCTGGTATTATCATTTGCATCCAGTGTTACCACCTTAGTGCCGATCTTGTAGGCCGTTACCCTTGTGCCACCGCTAACGCGGCTGCCCAGGAAGGTGAAGGAGTACTGTTTAGTAAGATCCAGGCCGCTTACCAGCATTACAGCAGTATCTGTTTCTGTGTAGTAAGACTCTGCCAGCACCTTGTCAGGATATACGCCGCTGTTATTACCAGTTTGTGCACCCGCCGGGTTAGTACCGGTGAAGTTGTTCACAATGCTCAGGTCTACGCTGGTGGTGTTACCTACATCATCCTTCAGGTTATTCCAGGCCAGGCCGGCGTTTGGCAGGGCAGCGGTAGCATTCCACGGCGCACCATAGATCTGGGTAACCGTAAAGTCTACATAAATGCCGTATGCCAGTGTACCACCTGCTGCAATGTTGCTGTAGGCTGACTGTACACCACTTGCTATTGCCCTTACCTTGTAGTAGAACACGGTGTTGGGTGCTAAGCCGGTGTTGGTGTAAGTGGTCACATTTGTGCCCACGGTAGCCAGCAGGCTGTACGTACCGTTACGGGTGGTTGAGCGCCATACTTCATACCCGGTTTCGTTGTTGGATTTATCTGCCCAGGTAAGCTGTATATTGGTCCTGGAGTTAGAGGTAGCTACCAGGTTGGCCGGTGCCAACGGTGTACCATCATCTACATAAGACTGGATGACAAAAGCATTCAGGTATGCAGAGAAGGAGCCGCTGGCCTGCCTTACGGTAAAGATGATATTACCGTCGCCGTCTGGTGTAAGGCCATTGAGCTGTACTGTGTTGCTGGTGTTGCTGGCTGCGTTGAGTGTAACGGTTTGTCCGCCTGCACCATAAGTGGTGTTCCTGTTATCGGATACGCTTTCACGGCTGCCAAAGAATACCAGGTTGTATTTGCGGGCAGCTGACAGGCCGCTGATGCGGATGCGTTTGTCGGTGCCGCTCTGGTCATAGAAGAACGTGTGCATCACGTTATCCGGGAATACGCCGGAGTTATCGCCGGTTACTGCGCCTACATTGTTAGCGCCGGTGAATATATCCAGGATGGTTACGTTGATGCCGCTGGCGGCGCCTGCTTCATCCTGCATATTATTGATACCTGCGTTGGTGTTGGGCAGTGCATTAAAGTTGTTCCATGGTGCGCTGGCAGGTTCTACCAGGTTACAGTTCACATATACGGAGCTGATCTTCTTATCTGTTACCTGTACGGTAAAGGTCTGGGTGCTGGAGCCGCCCTGGTTGTCGGTAGCTTTTACAGTAATGGTATACTTACCAATGTCTGTACCGCCGGGAGCCAGGTTAATGGAGCCAGTGCCGTTGCCATTCGTTTGCAGGTTAGCGAAGGCCGGGAGGCCGGTAGCTGATAGCGTGATCACATCGCCTGCTGCATCTGTAGCTGTTACAGGTATCTGTAGTACAGCATCCGTCTTCATGTTTACGTTAGCAATAGCAGCCAGTGCCGGGGGCCTGTTGGGTATAATCACTGCCACGGTATCCGTATATGGAGAGCTGCCATACTGGTTGAGCGCCCTTACCCTGTAGTACCAGGTTTGACCGCTGGTGGCATTCAGATCTGTATACGTAGTGTCGTTGGCGTTAGAGGAGCCATCGTTCAGCACTGTGAATGCGCCACCCTGTGTAGCTGAGCGGGATACTTCGTAGCCGGTTTCATTATACGCCTGGTCTGTCCAGCTAAGCCTAACGCCGTTGGTTTGTGCGGTGGCGATAAAGTTACCCGGTTTGGCCGGTGCCGTTGAATCATCAAAGGCTGCATTCACCACCATGGCGTTGATGTATGCATAAGTAGAGCCGGCAGCCGGTGCTATGTTAATAGTAATGCTGCTATCTGCACCCGGGCTTATGGAGTTGATATTAACGGTCTGTGTTGAGTTATTGGTTCCGTTCAGTGTTACGCTTACACCGTTAATAGTGTAGCTGGCTACGCGGGCATCGCTGATACCGGCGCGGCTGCCAAAGAACGTAAAGCTGTATTTGTATTTTGAATTCAGGCCTGTGAGGCGTATGGTTTGCGCCACAGCCTGTGTCCACCAGCTGCTGGTCATTACATTGGCCGGGTATACACCGGTAGTGTTAGCACCCTGGTTGTTGGTATTGCTGCCGCCGTTTATGGTTTGCCATGGCGTAAGCACGCTCATGGAGATACCGGAGTTCTGCCCGCTGTTGTTAAGCAGGTTGGGGAATACATCGCCCTGTGCCGGACGTTTATTGGTATTATTCCATGGAGCAGCGCCCTGGTATGCGCCATCTGTGAAGTTCACATATACCGCATAGTTGGGGTTCACATTGGTTACCGTGATCGTAAAGTCTTTAGTATCAAAGCCGCCTTTACCATCATCTACCTTGATCGTTACCGGGTAAGCGCCACCATCGGCATAACCGGGCGCCAGCTGTATAGTGGCGGTGTTGCCGTTAGGTGTAAGCGTAGCAAACGCAGGTAAGCCGGTGGCGGTCCAGTTGGTAGGATCGCTGGCGTTCTGATCGCTGGAGCTGAGGTTTACAGTAGCGCTGCCTTTTTCGGCTACGCTTACGTTATTGATCGGGCTCAGTACCGGCAGGTAGTTGTCATTCACAACGAGGGCGAAGATTTTGTTGCTTACGCCGCCATGCTGGTCTGTAGCGGTGATCTGGATATTATAAGTACCCTGATCGCCTATGCCCGGGTTAAAGGTAAGGAGGATACCGCCGCTGCCATCATCCCCGTAAGAAACAAAGGCCGGTGCATTGGTAGCCGTTAGGCTTACATCTTCTTCGTCCGGATCGCTGGCGCCTACATTAAAGGACAGGGTAGTGCCGTAACGCATAGTCCTGTCAGGAATGTCGGTGATCACCGGCAGGCTGTTCTGCGTAAGCGTATTCACCTCGTTGGTGTAACCGCTGTTACCGCCGTCGTTTTTAGCCCTTACGCGATAGTAGTAACGTGCGTTGGGGAACAGGTCCTGATCTGAGTAAGATGCATTTGCTGTTGCATTCGCTGCCGTGGTGGCTATGAGCACGTAATTGGCATTGGTGTTGGCGGAGCGGTATATTTCAAAACCTGTTTCGTTGCTGGAGTTATCTTTCCAGGCCAGGTTGATCTGCGTACCGGAAACAGCCGTAGCTGTAAGCGTATTGGGCGCAGTGGGTATTGATGGCAATACCTGCGTTTTGCCGCTGGCAGAAGAAGAGTTGGAAGAGGCGCCAGCCAGGTTAATTGACTTGAGCCTGTAGTAATAAGTAGTATTGGCATTCAACGTGGTATCTGTATAAGTTATCACGTTGGGGCCTGTTGTTGTAACAATGGTATAGGTACCGTTTGAGCTGGTGCTCCTGTACAGTTCAAAACCTGTTTCATTGCTGCTGTTATCCTTCCAGGTTACGCGCAGCGCCTTGTGGGATACTACTGCTACAGCTACCTGGCTGGGTGCTAACGGTGCAGCGCCCAGGTTAAGCGTATCAATGAAATACTGGGAAGGTATGGACTGACGGCTGCCTACGCCGTTGGCGGTATTTTTCCAGTACAGGGTAATGTTATCCGAACCGGTTACTTCAAAATAAGTAACAATGATCGGGTATGTGCCTTTGGTAAGGTTAATAGTGCCTTCCCTGTATTGTGAGCTGTGTACGCCATCATTATTCACGAGCGGCGTTGCAGCGGGATCATATACTTCGCTGCCGATGTATACCTTGCTGCCTGCATCTGAGTTGGTCTCAAATGTATAGTTACCAGTGGTGGGGATGTTGATCCATCCCTGCCAGATGAATGCAAACCGGTCGCTTTGTGTTCTTGGGCTGGTGCTTACTGTAGACACTACGCCTGTTTTGGCGGGCAGTAAAGTATTAAAGTCGGGTAATGCCGTCCAGCTGGCAGTAGTGGTGTAGTACTTGTAGTTAAGACCACTTTGATAGGTAGCTACTGTTACCTGGTTACTGGCCGGAGATTCGTTGCCGGCAAGGTCCCTGGCCTTGATCACTACCGTGTAAATAGTCTTGGCCGCTAAGCCGTAAGCTGCAAAGGAAGTAGTGCCGGCTGGAACAGTAAAGGTCTTTTTGCCGTTAAAATAAATATCGTATTTATCGATGCCTACATCGTCCGTAGAGGCAGTCCAGGTAAGGTTCACGGAGCTGCGGGTGGCGCCGGACTGTGCCAGGCTGCCCGGAGCTGTGGGCTTTTGGTTATCCGCCAGGGTAAGGCCGTTTGCCTCGCTGCTCACCGGTGCTGCGCCGTTATTATTTACGGCACGTACAATGTAATAGTAGCGGGTATTGGCCATCAGGCCGGCGTCAGTAAAGGTGAGCACATCTGCATTCACCTTACCTACCAAGGTGTAGGGACCACCGGCAGTTGCGGCGCGGTATAATTCAAATGCGGTTTCGTTATAAAGCGGGGATGGCTTATCCGTCCAGTTAAGCTTAAGCTGTGTTTTGGACAATGGCGTAACCAGTAATCCACCGGCAGGATCAGGCGCATTGGCGCCAGCCGCATTAATAACCGGGAAAGGAGTGGAGAAGCTGCTGGAGCAACCGTATTGTTCGGTTACCCTGGCAATATAACTGCCGGTTTCACGGGCAGTGAAGTTCATTGCCCTGCCTAAGGTATCTGTACCACCGCTCTTCATCCATGCGTAAGAGGCATAACCATCCGGCAAAGAAAGTATTACACTGTCCTTACCTTCCGGTGTGGGCAGTACATTACTCTGCAGGCCGGCCATTTGTATATTAGGCGTTACGGTAGGCGCTTTGGTTTGCACTACAACAGGGATAGGCGACCACTGGGACCACCTGCTGCCGCTTCTTACCCTGGCTGTATACGTACCAAAACTGGTCACCAGCAGCGTATTGCTGTTAGCGCCAGATATGAGTGCGCCGTCTTTCCGCCACTCATAAGCATCGAATCCTGCGGTAAGCCCCAGGGTGGTATTTACCGGGTCACCGGGACAAAATTCCGTTCTGCCATATAAAGCCCATGGGTTGGACTTATAGGCGCGGGACATAAAGGGGAAATAGTCCGATTCGCCCCAGGCTAAGTTCCATACGCCGTGGCCCTGACCGTCGTAGATCTTTAATTTATAGTTGGCGCCCGCATTCTGTGCTGCGGTCTGGATCATCAGTGCTACAGCCGGTGCGGGGTTCTTATCCACACCACCCTGGAATTGCCAGAGGGGCGTGTATTTCCAGCTTTGTACATAATTATCATAGGTATCATTTGCCGCGCTGATAGGCGTAGCTGCCGCTACCAGCTTGGGGTAACGGAACAGAAAATCCCAGGTGGCCATACCGCCCCCGGAAAGACCTTCGATCATACAGCGGAAAGGATCCACATTAAGCTGCTGGATAAAGAAGTTGTTAATGAGCTCATTCATGTAATCATATTGGGTATTTCCCCAGTATCCGCCATTATTCTGCGCATACAGGAGAAAGCCGTCAAATGCTCCGGATAGTACCCGGCTCTGATGTATCTGACCTCCATGATACAGCTGGTACTCATTGTCATAGATAGATCCCTTCTCCCCAATACCGTGGAAGAAGATGATGAGGGGATACTTTTTGGAAGTGTCCGCAGCGTTGAAGTTTTTGGGATACATCAGGCGGAACTGCATGCCCTTGTAGATGTAACATTTGTATGTGTCGCTGTTCCAGCTAACACGTTTGGTCCTTACCCATTTACCAATCTGCCCCCATGCTGGCTGTGTGGGCGGGTTGGCTGAGTTGTAGGTGACTACTGGATCGCTTGGATTCAGCACTTGTGCCCATGTTTGCTGCGTGCATATGCATGTAAGCATCACCAGCATTAAGCGGAGGTAAAATTTGATCATATAAAATGATTGAGTATCCGGGTAATAATTAATTGTTACCAGGCTCTTTCATCGGAAGTGATGGTTAAATTATTAAGTATAGGAGAGTTTTCTCAGGAGATGGTCGAAAAGAAGTGGAATTGTCCCTACTCGATATATTCATCGCAATTTAGAGAATAAAAATATTCCCGGTAGTTAAAAGTTGGTAAATGGCGTAAAATTACTGGTAAACCTCCTGATTTGTGCAATAACCGTTTTGGGGAAGGCTAAAATAAGGGTGTTATAAAATATGAAGGGCCGGCCAAAAAGTACCGCTGCTTACCTGCCTGCAGTTACTTCTTAGCCAGCCCTTGTAAAGGGAGTATTATTTTACTGTTTTACCAGCTTAAGTGTTTTTATCTGGTTGTTACCGGACAGCACCTGTAACAGGTATATGCCACGCTGCAGCTGCTGGTTGTTGATCTCCAGCCTTTCCTGGTAGGCGCCGCTGCCCTTGTTGCCCAGGTCTTTCAGCAGCACTGGCCGCCCATTCATATCTATTAACCTTACCTGTATGCGGCTGGCGGTTTGCCCGCTGCTTATGGTAAAGTTCAGGTTAATAAAGCTGGTGAACGGGTTGGGATATACGGTCACCGCTTCCACTGCATTCGCCGGCGTGTTATTTATTGCCGCTACGCCGCTCATAGCGCCCATGAGCCCTATGGTCTGGGTGCTGCGCCCGTTATCCATAGTGGCGGCAGCTCCGTTTACCGGCAGGGTTTCAAGGTTAGTGCTGTCTGTAGCAGGGAATACCTTTACCACCATTGCATTCAGGTGACCGAAGTCGAAGGTGGAGTAAATGTCTATATATACCTCCCCGTTATTATCCGGTTTTACCTTATCAATGGTCACCGTGTTCTGGGTGTTATTATTCGCATCCAGTGTTACGGCACGGCTGCCTATTTTGTAACCGGTAATGCGGGTGCCCACATCTGCACGGCTGCCCAGGAAGGTAAAGGAGTATTCTTTCAGCTGATCCAGCCCGCTCATTTTTATACGTGCAGTATCTGCGCCTTCTGTATAGAAAGATTCTGCCAGCACTTTATCCGGGTACACGCCGCTATTATTGCCGGTTTGTTTGCCGGCCGGGTTAGAGCCTGCAAAGGGCGCCAGGAAGGTCATATTAACGCCGGTGGTATTGCTGCCATCATCTTTCAGGTTAGTAACCCGGTACCCTGCATCCGGTAATACCGTGATGTTCGTCCAGGGGGCAGGCGCCAGGTTTACGGAAGTAAAATTAATACTTAGGCTGTAGGCCATGGTGCTGCCGCCGGCAATATTGCTGAATGCAGAGGCTGCAGTACCTGCCAGGGTCCTTACTTTATAATAATATACGGTGTTGGCGCTGACATTGTTGTCTGTGTAGGCGGCTATATTAGCGCCCACGGTAGCCAGCACGGTATAGGCGCCGTTCTTGCTGTTAGCACGCCATATTTCGTAGCCGGTTTCATTGCTGGCCTTATCTGCCCAGGCCAGCTGTATGCTGGTTCTGCTGGCGGATGTAGCGGTCAGGTTATCCGGGGCAATGGGTATGCCATCATCCACATAAGACTGTATTACCAGCGTATTCAGGTAAGCGGAGAAGGAGCCGGGAGCCTGTTTTACGGTAAAGATGATATTGCCGCTGCTATCCGGCGCCAGGCCATTGAGCTGCACGGTATTGGCTGTATTGCTGGCTGCATTTAATATTACGCTGTCGCCGCCCGCTGCGTAAATAGTGTTCCGGTTATCTGATACAGCGGTACGGCTGCCAAAGAATACCAGGTTGTATTTACGGGTGGCGGAAAGGCCGCTGAGGCGTATGCGCCTGGCGGTGCTGCTTTGATCGTAGAAGAATGTTTGCATTACTGTATCCGGGTACACGCCGGAGTTGGTACCGGTTACAGCGCCTACATTATTGGCGCCGGTAAAGGCATCCAGTATGGTAATGCTGATGCCGCTGCCTGCGCCGGTTTCATCTTTCATATTACTGATGCCTGCATTTACATTGGGCAGCGAATTAAAGTTGTTCCAGGGTGCGCCGGCTGGTTGTACCTGGTTGCAGTTCACATATACGGTAGATATTTTGTTATCTGTTACCTGTACGGTAAAGGTTTGGCTGCTGGAATCGCCCTTGTTGTCTTTTGCAACCACCGTTAGCGTGTATTTGCCAATATTGGCGCTGGCAGGCGCCAGCTGCAGGGTGGCAGCGCCATTACCGGTGGCGTTGAGCGTGGCAAAGGCAGGGAACCCGCTGGCACGCAGGGTTATAGTGTCGCCCGTAGCATCTGTAGCGCTAAGGGCTATCTGCCGGGTGCTGTCTGCCTTTATGATCACATTATCTATTGCTGCCAGTACCGGCGCTTTGTTGGGCACCAGTATGGATGCAGTATCTGTAAAAGGTGAAACGCCGTGGCTGTTAACCGCCCTTACCTTGTAGTACCAGGTTTGGCCGCTGGCCGCATCAGCATCCGTATAGGCGGTATCGTTAGCCGCGCCGGTATGTATCAGCGTAAAGGTGTCTGTTTTAGAGGGGCTGCGGTATACTTCATAGCTGTCCTCATTATACGCCTGGTCTGTCCAGCTTAGCTTTACACCCTGCGTAACACTGGCGGCTGTAAAATTACCCGGCCGGGCAGGCGCAGTACCATCGTCATAAACAACGGTAATAACCATCGCATTCAGGTAAGCATACTGGGAGCCTGCAGCAGGCTGCAGGTCTATTTTAATATTGCCTGCGCTATCCGGCCTTATGTTGTTGATAGCTACGGTTTGGCTGGTGTTGTTTGATGCGTTCAGCGTTACGCTGGTACCGTTAATAGTATAATTGGCAATGCGGTTGTCTGATACGCCATAGCGGCTGCCATAAAAGGTGAAGCAGTATTTATATGCTGTGGGCAGGCCGCTGAGCTGCATGGTTTGTTTGTCAGTGTTGGTCCACCAGTTGCTGGTCATTACATTATCCGGGTACAGGCCTGCATTGCTACCGGCATTATAGCCCTGGTTATTGGTATTGGCGCCGCCGTTCACGGTTTGCCAGAGCGTAAGCACGGTCATGCTAATGCCGGTGGCGCTGCCTTTATCATCTTTCCAGCCGGAAAACACATCGTTCTGCAGGGGTTTCCTGTTGGTATTGTTCCAGGGGCTGCCGGCTGTATAAGAGCCATCCGTAAAATTAACGTATACCTTATAGTTGGGATTTACGTCTGTTACAGTAATGGTGAATTGCCGGGTAGCCAGTCCGCTTCTGTTATCTGATACCTTCACCGTTACATTATAGGTGCCGGCATTTGCATAACCGGGTTTTACCAGCAGCTGCGCAGTATGGCCGGCCGGTGTAAGCGTTGCAAAGGAAGGCAGGCCGGTAACAGTCCATATAGCCGTATCCGCGGCATTTGCATCGCTGGCGGAAAGGCTTACCTGCAGGCTGTCTTTTTCTGCCAGGGTTATATTTGCAATGGGGCTTAATACCGGTTGATAGTTATCATCTACATTTAGTGTAAATGTTTGTGTGGTAATGCCGTTATGCTGGTCTGCAGAAGTTGCGGTGATCGTATATGCGCCGGTATCTGCCTGGGCAGGGGAGAAGGTAACGGTAAAGTTGTCTGTGCTACTGTCGGTAACGGAAGCAAAAGCCGGCAGGTTGGTAACAGCCAGGGTTACAGGTTCATTATCCGGGTCTGTAGCGGTAATATGATAAGTTAGCTGGGTGCCGTAGCGCATGGTTTGATTGGCCGCGCCCGTAATAACAGGCTTGCTGTTCAATGTTTGCTTGGTTACCTCATTGGAGTAGCCGCTGGTGGCACTTCCGTTTTTAGCCAATACCTTATAATAGTAGACACCATTGGCAAACAGCCCGGTATCTGAGTACTGCACGGTGGTGCCGGAGCTGGCAGCCAGTGAGGCCAGCAATACATAGGTGCTGTTATTGTTGTAAGAGCGGTACAGCTCAAAGCTGGTTTCATTGTTGCTCCTGTCTGTCCATTGCAGGTCTATCCGGCTGTTTGATACCGGGGTAGCTGTGAGTGCGTTGGGCGAGGTAGGGGATACTGCTTTGCTGGTGGTGCCCTGAATATAATTACTTAAGTCGCTGCTGCCGTATTTGTTGATGGCTTTGAGCTTGTAATAATAGCTGGTATTGGCCGACAAACCTCCGTCCGTATAGGTTCTCAGATTGGCGGCCACGGTGGCTGCAATCCGGTAAGTGCCGCCGGAGCTGGTGCTTCTGTATATTTCAAAGGCAGATGCACGGCCGCTGCTATCAGCCCAGCTTATCTGCAGCTGGTTAAAGGATGCAGCAAGGGCAGTTAAGCTATATGGTATGGATGGTACATTGCCCAGGGTAATGGTATCAGTGGCATTTACTGCTGCAACAGATACCTGGTTGCTGGCCGGCGATTCATTGCCTGCCAGGTCGCGTGCCTTTACTACAAAGTTGTATACCTGGCGGTAATTAAGCCCATATACGGTTATGGCAAAACTGTCTTTAGGTGTGGTGTAGGATTTAATACCATCCACATACACATCGTACCTGTCTATCCCCACATTATCTGTAGCGGCGCCCCACTTTAACCTTACGGTACTACGGGTGGCGCTTACCTTGGTTAAGGCTGATGGCGCAACCGGCGCAGTGGTATCTGCTTTGGTAATGGCGCTGGCTTCATTGCTTACAGGCGCTGCGCCGTTATCGTTCACTGCTCTTATAATATAATAAAAGCGGGTGTTGGTGGGCAGGCTGGCATCTGTATAGGTAAGCACATCCGCATTTACCCTAGCTACCAGCTGGTACCTGGTGCCTGGTGTAAGAGTGCGGTATATTTCAAAAAATGTTTCATTATACGCGGGCGATGGTTTATCGATCCAGTTCAGCTTTACCTGGGTTTGGGAAAGGGAGGAAACAATGAGGCCGGCAGCGGCATCCGGGGCATGTGCGCCATTGGCCGGAATTACGCGGAAGGGTGCGGAGAAATTGTCAGAGCAACCGTATTTTTCGGTTACCCGGGCTATATACCCCCCGGTATCACGTGCGGCAAAAGTACTGTTACGGCCTAAAGTATCTGTACCACCGGCTTTCATCCATCTATAAGTGTCATAACCCTCCGGTTCTGACAGTACTACGCTGTCTTTCCCTTCCGGTGTGGGCAGCACGTTACTTTGCAGGCCGCTGGTGGTTATAGCGGGTGTTATGGTAGGTGCTTTGGCGCCTACCACTACCGGCATGGGCGACCAGTCAGACCAGGTGTTGCCGTTCCTTACCCGGGCATCGTAGGTGCCATAGCTGCTTACCTGCAGCGTATTGCCGGCAGCGCCGGGTATTACCGCTCCATTCTTACGCCACTGGTAGGCATCAAATCCGGCAGTAAGGCAAAGCGTGGTATTTACAGTTTCGCCGGTACAATACTGGTAATGGCCATATAATGGCCAGGGATTGGCTTTGTTAGCCCGCATTATGAATGGGAAAAAATCAGCTTCATTCCAGGCAATATTCCATATGCTATGTGGCTGGGTAGGGTAAATGGTGAGCTTATAGTTGGCGCCGGCATTTACTGCAGATGTTTGAATAAGCGTAGCTACGGCCGGGTTGGGATTACCATCTTTACCACCCTGGAAATGCCATACGGGTATGGCTTTCCAAAGCTCTATAGAATCATCGTAAGTGTCTTTTGCTGCGCTGATGGGCGTTGCACCGGCCACAAATTTAGGATGGCGGATAAGCATATCCCAGGTGGCCTGCCCGCCGGCAGAATAACCGTCTATGGTTACGCGGAATATATCCGCATGCAGCTGGGGAGCCATAAAATTGGTGACGATCTGCACCAGGTAATCATATTGTGTATTACCAAAGAAACCGGTCAGATTCTGCGGAAAGATCACAAACCCGTCATAAGAGCCGTTGTTCCGCTTAGCCAGGTGCTGGGTGCCGCCTGCTTCCAGCTGTTTTTCGTTATTATAAATATCTCCTTTGGAACCTGTGCCGTGAAATACAATGGTAACGGGGTATTTCTTGGTAGTGTCCGCCGCATTGAAGTTTTTGGGGTACAGCAGGCGGAACTGCATATCATTATAGATATAACATTTGTAATCGTCTGTGTTCCAGCTCAGGATCTTGGACCTTACCCATTTGCCAATTTGGTTATAGGCAGGTTTCACTGGGGGCTTGGAAGAGTTGTATGTTACTACTGCATCATTTGGATCCAGCACGCTTTGTGCCCATGAAAAGGATGACTGAGTGCAAATGAGCATCAGCATCACCAATCGGAGATAGAATTTGATCATATATTATGATTGAGTATCCGGTAATATTTCATTGTTACCAGGCTCTTTCATGGGATATGAATGGTTAAAATATTGGAATAGATGAATTCCCGAAGATGATCACAAAACAATTCAGATCAACAACAACGTAATAGTCTACACGATGAAAATCTGTGCAAGTTAGCAAACAAATTTTTCCCGTTCTATTAAAATTTTATTAAAATTTCCAGTAAGTTACACGCCCACCAGGAACTTACTCTTTTTCCCTAAGATCCTTTGAGTTAACTGTAACGCCCATATGGAAAGTAACATTACTACTATAAGGCATACGGTCCAAACCACTAAATTACCCGGCATAGCTGCGTGAAATATCTTCTGGTACGCACCTCTCAATAACAGCACAAAGAAGTAGTGTACAAAATAAATACCAAAACTCAGCACCGCCAGCACATCTACAAATTTCGGCACATATTTTTCCAGCCTCCAGAGCCAGTAAAGGTAAAAAGGGCAGAACAGCATTTTATGTGTGTAGTCCACATTATCATAAAAGCGTGGGCTTATAAAATAATTCAATACTAAAAAAGCTATAGGCAGCACCGTTACTAAAACCCAGTATTTACGGGCAAATACAAGGTATTCATCTTTATAACGGCTCAGGAACATTCCAAAAACATATACGGATAAAAAGTGCACCGCCATTACCAGCGTATCACTTAAGGTACTGCGTTGTACCACTAATGATATGATAATAAGCCCCGGCAAAACACCGTAATATAATTTCGGATGCCGGTCCACATACAGCAATATGGGCGCTATCAAATAATATAAAGCTATCATGGGTATAAACCACAACTGTTGCAAATGCGCCCCATGCAGTAAATAATAGCTGCCCTGGCGCCACAGGCTCCATGATGCAAAATCCGGGTGATCCTGCAGCGTAAAACCGTTAATATCCTGCGATATCAGGCGGTAAGCCAGTACTGGTATGGATAACAGCAGGTAAGGGCAAATTACGTTCTGGAACTTTTTAACCAGGTAATCCTTATACTCAAATTTGGCAGAAAGGTGCTGAAATAAGTAACCTGCAATGAACAGGAACAGGATGGTGGAGTTTTGCATAATAATGTCCAGCACCTTATGCGATACGGACCCTTCCCTCCAGTTTAATAAAATGTGCGCGCCTACTACATAAATAATGGCCACTCCACGGAAATTGTGAATGTAGCCAATGAATTTCTTGGGGGCTTTGGCTGCATTTACCGGTGCAGCAGGGGTAATAGTGGCGGCAGGCGCCAGGGTATTGTCTGTTGTGAGTGGTAATTGTTTTTCCATACCTGTTATATTTTACTACGTTTCGCTTTTTCCCAGGCTGCAGACTGGGTGTTGGTAAGGTAGCGGTAAAATCCCTGGTACACCGCTATGTTCATGAACAGGAAATAAAAAGGGATATAAAATATGCTGATCTTAATATTACGTTCTGCCAGGCTATAACCTATAAATGCTGCTGCATAACCCATTACTTGAATAAGGAGGAAAGCGTAAAAAAGCCAGCCCCCCGGATATATTACTAACATTATATTTGTTACTAATAATAGTAGCAGGCTTAAAGGGCTCAGCGTCCAGCGCAATACCCGGTGGGATATGTACTGGAACGATACTACCGGGAAGCGGAAAAAGTTCAGCAGGGCCCGCAGCATTACAATAGACTGGAAACCGCCGGCGCTGATGCGGATCTTCCGCTTATGCTCCTCCGCAATATTGTCGGAAGGCGTTTCCATGGCATAGGCGTCCGGTGCATAGGCAATCCGGTAGCCTTTCAGGTTTATGCGCAGGGAAATTACAAAATCGTCCAGGATCACCTCTTCCTCCACCGGCTGAAATAAGGCAGTGCGGATGGAGAATAGCTCCCCGGCTGCGCCCACCACAGAGTACAGCTCTGCATCCAGCTTTTTCAGGTAAGATTCATACTTCCAGTAAATACCTTCTGTGGCTGCAGCTCCGCTGCTGTCGTCACTGATCACTTTCTTTTCGCCGGCCACGCCGCCTACAGTTTCATCCGCATAATGTTTTACGATGTTGCGTATAGCGTCTTTATTCAGCAGGGTATTGGCATCGCAGAAAATAACGTAAGGGGTTTGCACCTGTTCCATGGCCCGGTTCAGGGCTGCAGTTTTACCGCCCCGCTTATCCGTGTGCAGTAATTGCAGCTCAGGGTAGCGGCTAATGATCTGCGGGGTAGCATCAGTTGATCCGTCTGTGATGAACAGCAGGTGTCTTTTATGTGCCGGGTAATCCAGCGCCAGGGTATTTTCTATTTTCGCAGTAATGATCCCTTCTTCATTATAGGCTGCTACCACCAGCGTTACATCCGGCTCATAGGGCGGGGCAGGGGCTGGCGCTGTACGTACCAGCATACGCTTAATGCGTACTATTACCCACAGCAGCAACCCGTATCCTATATAGTTGTAGAACAGGATAAAGAGACTGATGATAAATATGATATAAGTAATTCGCATTTTTCAGGGGTCTTTTAATTTCAGGTGGCCCAGCATTTTTGCCCGGGTACCAGCGTTGCGCAGCCCTGGTATTTGCCCGGGATATAATCATAGGCCAGCCCTTGCGTAGCGCCCTGTATAGAGGTGCAGTAACCCTGCACGGTATATTTTTTCAGGGTTACAAAAAAGCTGTCGCCAAATAATTTGCGCTGTACTTTGCCGGCCAGGCCGCTGTATTGCCGGTCTCTTTTTTCAAAATGCGCCAGCACATTATGGCGCTGTTCTTTACTGCATTCCAGGAAGGAGCGGCTGTACTGGGCTTGTGCATACTGCTGCACATCCACCAGCCCATCCATGAATTTATTTTGCAGCTTGGTGGGGGTGCAGTCCTGTATCATGGTAATGATATAATCCTGCACACCGGCATCTTTAGCGCCGGGCGTATCCGTGCGCGGTATAATGGTTTCCGCCAGCTCAGCGATCAGCGCTTTATAACCCGGCAAATGCTGCAGGTCTGGTTTCCTATACCATTGGTAACCTTTAAAACCGGCTGCTACCGCGGCAGCGCCACCGCCGAAGAGCAGGAAACCTTTGAGTGCTTTCCGTCTATCCATGGGGATTACGAATTATCAATTACAAATTATGTACTTCAAATCCAATCTATCAACACACAATTCCACAACTATAAACTGCCAATTACGAGTTGCAATCACTACGCAGTGTCCAACCCGTAATTGACAATTCGCAATTACTTTCTGTATTGCAAGAGCCATTCATAAATACTCAGTCCATTCTCCCGGTACTTCGGATTGTAGAACTCGTGCCAGCAGCAATGCCCGCCAGGGTACACGGTTAAACGCGTAAGCCCGGGTTTATACTTATTGGTACTATCTACATAGGTGTGCGCATTTCTAAGCACGTACCCATCTTCCAGCCCGGCAAAATACCAGGTATGTATGTTGGCATCGGTTACAAGCCGGTAACGTTTCAAATACGGGCTGTCCGTAATGGGCGCCGACATAGTAACGCAGGCAGCTATCCGGTTAGCCAGGTGTTTGTTATGCGTTTTGGCAGATTCTACTGACCACCCGCCGGCACTATAACCGGTCAGGTAGATCCGGGTAGTATCCACCGGATAACGTTTGATCACATCATCCAGCATCGGATCCACATCCTGTGGGGAGAACGACCAGCTTTCCGCCAGTGGCGCCACCACAATGAACTCGTATAACTTTTTATCCTTCGGGTTCACGGCCTCAATTTTCCTGCCCTCATGGATCTGCCGTGTTACGCCTTCCCGGAATATTTTACCCAGGTCTTTGCCCGCAATGCTTCTGCCGTGAAAGGCAACCAGCAGCGGATACTTTTTGCCAGGCACCGGTTTGTCCGGTGTGTAGATCAGCGCCGGCCTGGTTTGCCACGGACTGATCTTAACCTGTGTTGCTTGCATGGGGGCATAATCCACAACATCCTGCCCGTGCGCGTTACCGCATAGCCAAAGGCCCGCCAGCAGCATCATATGCCTTAAGATCATTACAATAAAATTTACGATCAACAAAGAGAAATACTACAGTAAGCGCATCACCTCTTCGAGGGTCATGCCTACAATGCCTTCCAGCGCCAGCTTTGACTGACGCAGATTTTTTTCCAGCAATACCTTCTGTACCATTTCTACGTTGTAATCGTGGTAGGCCGCTTTATATTCATCCAGCGGAATACCTTCAGTGCCGGCACGGAACTTTTCTTCTATCTGGTTGTAATGCACCAATGCATCTTCCAGGATAGGGCCGTGCAGCTCTACCAGCTGTTTATTGGCGGAATATTCTTCATACGCTTCCAATACTTTATCCTTAATGATCAGCGCAGCGGATTCCTGTTGTTTTTGTACCACGCGGCCCTGTGCCTTTGCTTTCTTCACCTCGTTAGGGATAGAAATAAAATGGCCCAGCGGTATTATTACCCCAAAGTTATAACGGGGGTAAAAGCTGGCCTGCGGGTTGTTACCATTGTTATTGCCTTTAATGGTGAACTCATTTAAGTTACCGGCAGCCGTAAGGTGGTTTAGCCAGGCTGCTTTGGCAATGCGTGTTTCGTATTTGGTGATATCTTTCTGGGCGTCATACTGCCGTACGTCCGGGTTTTGCAATGCCAGTTCCACCAGCTTTTGTTTAAACCGTGCAATAATAGACGGATCCTGCGGCAGCTTTAATAAAACAGAAGTATCCGGTTGTTGCAGCTGTGCAAAAGCCCCCAGGCTTATACATACTGCCAAAAAGGTAATGTAGGCTCGTTTCATCAGTCAATATTTAGATTTTAAAACTGCATGATGGCCCCCGCTTATAAATTTCCGTTAGTCCGGAAACTTATGAAGTGCGGTTCCACCAGCAAATATTTACGCCCTTTCCAGGTATTTAATTTTAATTACAATGGCCATAAAGGCATACAACATAATAGATGTTTCCACCAGGGTAGTGGTGTCCTGCGCATACTGTGATATGGCTGCTGCAAAACTGGCGGCAGCAATGCCTATCATCAATAGCTTGTCCAGCTCCCATTTCACACGGAAAAAGTTTGATACCGCTATTTGTATCAGGAAAAACAAATGACCGGCTATCAGCAGCATGCCTATCCAGCCCGTTTCCAGCACAGCGCGCAGGAAACCATTGTCCGTCTGGAAATCGGCCAGCTGATGCCCGGGGTTATAGGTAACCCCGTTACCACCGGTTGTATTTACGCCTCCCCCAAATGGATGCGATTGCAGGTATGGTTGTATGCGGTGCCGGTTACGGTCACGCACATTCACAGATTCATCCTGCTTGCCAATAAAGGCTGTTCTAACCCGCACAATAGTAGCGTTGCTGTGAAAAGGCCCGTACAATATTACCAGCGAAAAAAACGCAAAGGCCATGGCCACTAAAATAGTATTGCGCTTTTGCAGGTTGGCCATAAAGAACACCATCAATCCCAGCGGCACCATTACATAACCCGTACGCGTACCCGAATAACCCAGCGCCAGCACATGCAGCATGATGGATACAATAATGACGATCTTGATGGGGATGGAAATAACGGTCCTTTTAGCAGTCAGGAGGATGAGCATCATGATGATGTTACAGGCCATAATGATCCCGAACACCGCTGCATCCGACATAAAGGAGAATAGCCTTATACCGGATATAATCATGGTAGTGCCAAACTTTTCCCGGTACTTGTTAATGTACGCCTGCTCATAAGGCAGCAGGCCATGCCATTGCTGTATGCAGCAATAGAAGGCAGCCGCGGTACCCAGTATCAGCCAGTACTTCATGAAAGTACGCACGTCCTGGAGGCTGTTGAAAACATTCAGTCCTACATACAGGAAAATATAACAGCGCAAAGACACCCGCATAAACACATACCAGCCCAGGAAAGAATGCGTTTCCGGGTTAAAAAATTCCATTACCAGGATGATCAGGTACAGGAACAGGCATACTAACAGCGGATCCTTAAAGAACTTTACTTTTTTGATCGTTTCATCACCCCGTTTAAAAATGCAGCCGAACAACACAGAAAGCAGCAGCGCATCCATCACTATCCCCACACTCTGTTCTGAGCCGGACATACGTTCCAGCAAAGGCAGCGTCATGGTAATAGTGATGTAGATGTAGTATCCCAGCTTATAATTGGCCACGCATACCAGGCAAATGGCAGCGCCTATGATCATTACACTCAGCCCAA
The DNA here is from genome assembly GCF_019091455.1 of Chitinophaga sp. GbtcB8. Taxonomy (GTDB): domain Bacteria; phylum Bacteroidota; class Bacteroidia; order Chitinophagales; family Chitinophagaceae; genus Chitinophaga. The sequence continues at coordinate 38,886 of NZ_JAGXJN010000034.1, read as the reverse complement.
CGCCCGCCTTCAGGTCGGTGGAGGCCACGTAGGCCAGCACCGGTACCATGATCGCCCATAACAGTATTATGAACCAGAGCGTAATATTTTTCTTTGTCAATTGCATGTATGCCTTACCGTTATACTCCCTTACAGGAACATTGTTTTGATCAGCAGCATAAGAATGGTCATCCCTACAAAAAGGATGATCAGTGATCTATGCAGCTGGTCGCTGATGATTTTTTTTTCCGGTTTTCTCATTGTTCACTTACTTTATCTGTTGTTGCTGCGCTGGCCACAAGCCGTTTTTCCGCCTGTGTTTTAAAAGGCCCTATAAACAGGAACTCCAGGTGTAACAACAGGCAGAGCCTGTAGAGTATAATGGATAATGTGATCCCCAAAGTCATTAGTATCAGTGTCATTACCGGCATGCTCAGCTGCACATTCAGCCGTAACAGCACCATACGGAACAGGAATACAATGCCCAGGTGCAGCAGGTAGATGTATAATGAATAGTGACCTAATGTTTGCAAAAAAACAGCGCGCTGGTATTTGGCCAGCAAAAAAGAGATCATGATCACCAGCAGTGCGCCAAACATGGCCAGTGCGGAAAAAATGTACATGTTGGCCTCCGGGTGCTCCATAGTGTAATATTGCGCCAGTATAAAAAAGGGCAGCAGTATCATTACCTTATAACCGGAGGTAAGCTGCCGTTGTATCTTATCCTGGAAAAAATAAGGCGCAGCCAGGTGCCCCAGGCAAAAGAACACATAAAACATCATTACATCGGAAAGGGTGCTGATGGTGCCTGCCAAAGGAATAAGCCCCAGCATTACCAGGCCCAGTAGCAGCTGCATCGGCGCTTTTAGCTTTACGACCACATGGTTAAAAAGGTACAGCGCCGTTACATTGAACAGCGCAAACAAATACCATTGCTGCAGCATGCCGCGGGGGTGAATAAGAATGTCAATATAATTGCCAACACCCCGTTTAAAATTTGTATACTCTGAAAAAATGATCTGAAGGGTTAACTGGATGAAGCACCATAACAGGTAGGGGTACAGCAAAGTATTGATCTTGGCTACCAGGAAGTCCGCAGCCCCCCGCTTTTGCAGGCTGGAGGCAAAGAACAGGCCTGACAGGAAAAAGAATAACGGCATACGGAACCCGTACAACATTTCATTTGCATCCATCAGAGCGGGCGTTACTGATACGCCGCTATACAATAATCCATATAATACATGTCTGTACACTACAAATATAATTGCGATTCCTTTTGCATAATCCACCCAGGCATAGCGTCTTGATGTCGCCGGCCGGAAGGAGAAAATAAATTTTAGTTTTGGGGTTATGGATTCCATACTGTTGTTGTTGTTGTTTTCAGACAACTACAATTCCAAGAAGTCATCATTTACATTATTTAGCACTGCCCCCAATAATTTACCATTCATGCTCTGCAGGAATTGTATGGATTCCTTATCATTCTGCTTCAATGATACCCTGGAGGAAAATATAGCTATTACACCTTCTACATAGTGTACCAGCTCTTTACTGTCTGTATAATCATTCAGCGGGGCGCCTTCCAGCAGCACAAAATCATAATACCCTTTCAGCTGCGGCAGGTAGTTCAGCAGGTGGTTGCGGGGCAATATCTCAGACGGCGTATAGTCGCCGCCTTTACAACCGATCACTTCTATCCCTTCTACGGAATAGGTGGTAACAATTTCCCTTACTTTTTCAATGCTCACTTCTTCCGGGGCCATGGAAAAGGTTTCCAGCGTAGGTTTGGCCTGCAGCGCTACGGTAAGGTCATTGTTACAGAAATTGGTGTCAATGATCAGTACCCGTTTGTTGCTCAGGCTCAGGCTATAGGCCAGGGCCTGCACCAGCGTGGTTTTACCCTGCTGGGATTCTGTGCTGGTAAAGAGGAAAATGGATTTGTTACTGCTCTCAACCTCATACCGGAGCTTGCGAAGCAGCTCCCGGAACGTGTTCTGCCTTTTGCGGGAAGCGTCATCGTCCGAGATCTGCTTTTGCAAAACTTCCGGAATGCTGTACCTGTGCAGGTCAGCATGGTTAATAGTACTGATCAGCTTCAGATCCACATGCCTTTCAAACACAGAGGGAGATTTAATAGAGTTATCAAAGAACTCCATAAATAATACCCCCAGGGTGGTTAACAGGAACACGGATGCGCCGGCCATACCCATGATGATAATACGCTTGGAAGATTCCGGTTTAAATGCAGGCTGGCCTTTCAGCGTTTGCCTGAAATCATCCGGGGGCGCAAGACGGCTGTCCAGTGCCGTGTTGAGCTTTTCTTTCAGCTTATTATACTCTTCCTGGGCAAGGTCAACTTCTTTCTGTAAGGTGCTTACAGTAGCTTCTTTATTAGCATAGGACCCTACGGAGCCCCGCAGGGAACCAATCTTATTTTGCAGGCTGGCTATGTTCAGCGTGGATGCTTTTATATCAGCTTCCAGCGATGCTTTTTTCTGTATCAGCTCATCTTTGCTTACGGTTTTACCGGTAGCCACGGAGGAGCTGGACATTAGTCTTTGCAGCTGTGCGCGTTGTGTCTTTATCTTATCAGCCAGGTCCGCGTCAGTGCTGCCGCCGCGCTGGTATTCATCATTACTCTGGTTCAGCTGTTTGCGCAGCGTTACAATCTCCGCGTTGTTATTATCATACACCGCTCTGCCCTGGTTCATTTGCGCTAACTGTTCATTCACGCTTTGCAGGGAGGAGCTGAGGTTGTTGTAGGTAGCTTTTTCATCCAGCAGCGCTTTTTCCAGCTGGCTTATAAGGCCCAGCTCATTGCCGCTGGCCGCTTCTACGTTCAGCAATCCTTCAGATGATTTATAGTTACGCAGCGCATCTATCTTCTGATCCAGCTCTGTTTTCTTCTGGTTCACCAGCGCTTCAAAGGTGCCTACATTTTCCACAGAACGTTCTGAACGCATGCTGCGGTAGTAACGGGTGAACTCGTAATACAGGGTGTTCACCACAAAGGCGGAGAGCTCCGGGTTTTCAGAACCAAAAGACATATCAATATAATCCGTACGTTGCAGGCGGCCTATATTCAGGCGTTTGCGGAGGGATTCATAATCGTACTTGCACAGCTTCATATATTCCAGCAGCTTACGCTCTTCCGGCTGGTAAGAGGTCAGCATCTGCAAAGAGTCCAGCTTATGGCGCGCCAGCTGCAAACCCGCTATCCGGTTAAACTGCAGGTACTCCGGGGTGCGGCGGTCTTTTTCCGTGAGGAAACGGAAAGGTTTGGCAGAGGTAAGGTCGTGTATCAGCAGCTGGTAGGAAAGAAGGCTGATAACGGTAGGGGAGTTGATGGTTTCAACAACGTTGTTAAACTTTACATCCGCTTCAAACAGGTTCACATTATTTTCATCGCGCAGCTTAATATCATCGTTAATAGTAAAGCCGGTCGATATCTGGGCGTTGGACACATACAGCTTTGCACGGTCCATGGTGAAAACAAACGAAAGCACAATGGCCACTATCGTACTGATAATGATCCACCATTTCTTTTTAAGTAGTGCTTTCACAAAATATATTACATCCATATCAATTATTATTTTTTATCAATTATGCCACCTTAAAAAATCCGGCAAAACCCGGACCCCTGCGGCAAATCATACGATACCCGTTTAGTTAAATGCATGAACATGACGCATGTAGTCATGCAACCAGAAATTCAAAGGAATGGTAAATAAGAAAGTAGCGATCGGTTTATAGCCGTACTACGTGTGGTTTTTGTGTTAGGATAAGGCGAAAGAAAGATAAGATTTGCTACACCTGTGCCACTTTGGGAAAAACAGTACATAATACTGTAGTAATAAATAGCACGTTAAAGGCGTACCCGGTTTCGAGCGCTAAATTAATCCGCAGATCATAAACTACCTAATTTTTTTGGGTGAATTAGATATTTTAATTAGGGAAAGCTTGTTTTCGGGGCTTTATAGTTAATTTTTAAAGCATTTAATGAAAAAGAAAATATGTTTCCAGCGATAACAGACCAATTACCATTCCTGCTACCGTCCTTAACACCTTGCTGTAAGTAAGCTTATCATACCCCAGTAACAGCAGCACAAAGAAGGGCGCTGCCTGCGCTACATAGCGGGAGCTGAACAGGTGCGTAACCTTAAAGCTGGTAGCCAGCATCAGCATAGCTGAGGCTAAAAGGAACAGGAAAAAAGGTTCTGTACGGTGTTCCCAGGCCCGCCATGCAGAGCATATTACAAAGTAAATGGCCACCACTGTCAGTGCAGGCGCCATAATAAAAGGGTATAGCTGCATAAGGGCAGCCGGTAGTATTTTTTCCATGGCTACACTTAGCGGGCCATACTCCCAGCGTACAAGGGTTATGTTCAGCAGCAGCAGCACTGCATAACCGCCCAGCATATATAGTATAACCCGTTTTCTGAAATAGAACCAGCCCGGCGCCAGTAAAAAGGTGATCAGCGCGCCATAGGCAAAGGCCAGCATGCCATGTTCCGCATCCAGCCCGCCTGCAGCAGTAAAAGCCTGCTGCGGAGGGGTGAGCCCTTTCCATATATAAAATACCGGTAAGCACATGCCTAATGCCACGCTGCAGTAAATGATCAGCAGCAGCCAGCGGCCGGTGCTGCGGAAATTATTGATCAGCAAGGCGCCGGCTGCCGGCACCATGATCAGGAAAGGGGAGCGGCCCAGGATAGCCATGCCCAGCGCAAACCCTGCCAGTAAAGCCATAAACAGGCTTACAAGCAAAGCGCTTTCCTGCCTTTGCAGCGCAAACCATAATAACAGAATAGACAGGGTGGCAAAGAACATGGGCGGTATTTCCGTTAAGGCCATACCGGAAACCGTCCACACCATAGGTACGGCCATTACGGTAAGCGCCAGTATAAAGGCCTGCTTCCTGCCGGCAGTATGTATGCGCGTGATCAGTGCGGTGAGCACCAGGATCATTAACCCCAGTAAAGCGGTATTTACCAGCCGTATACCCGGTGTTTGCAAATGGGTAATGCAACGCAACGGGTAGTGGATAAACTGGTATAAGGGGCCGGGCGCCTGTTGATTTATGTTAAGCAGGAACTCTTTTGAAAGCCCGTATTGTTCAAATAAGTACACATTGGGGATAAAAAGGGGCTCGTCGTACAGGGGTGGTTGTTTGTGGTAAATGGTAAGCAGCACCAGGAACACGTATCCCGTAACTCCTAATAGTAGTAATAAAGTCGCAGGTACAGGCAGTTTTTTCATGAAGAAGATTCGAGGTAAAGTGAGGCAATAAATTTACAGTACTTCGCTCCATAATAACAAATTTTTGAAGTAATTTTTGTTTCTTAACTCGTTTACCATCATTTTTAACGCATTCACCCGCCAAAACAAACCGTTTACGAAATATCGATTATGGAATGATTCAAGTATTATATTTTTACATCCGTTCGGACATTGTTCCATTTTCTCTTTATGAAAACAGTTGCACCGAATTTGGCAAATATGCGTACTTTAGAGTTAATATTTATTGAGGAGACCTACTAAGTTGTATAGTTAATCCTTTTCTAATCGACCATAATATCCCCTGAAAAACTACCGTACATTTTCAGTTCATCTTTGACCACATCCAATTTAAAGCCTTCTTTATGCCTATGGCACAGCTGTGTTTTGTTACGTAGGTGTTTGGTTTAACAATGAATTATTGAAAAAGAAGGTAGTAAATGAAAAAGAAAGTTTTAATAATAGACGACAGCAAGCCAATAAGATTATTGTTGGATGCAATCCTTGGTAAGCATTACACTGTAATGACCGCCCAGGATGGATTGGAAGCAATGGCCTGGCTTTCGAAGGGGAATGCGGCAGATGTGATCATCACAGACCTTCACATGCCTAATATAGACGGGTGGGAATTATTGGAACACCTGTCCGGCAGCTACCTTTATAAAGATATACCGGTTATGGTACTTTCCGGAGAAGTACTCAATACAGAGCCAACTGCAATTGCCGCCCGTTTTGATAATGTACGGGTAGTAATGCAAAAGCCCTTTGATCCCGTAGTGTTACTTGAAAAAGTAGCACACATGCTGAACGGTCAGCTTACGGTGTCGATATAAGATTAATCCCTTACCCATTATTAACTGTAATAAAATATGGAGACGACGATTACACCTAGTTTTTCAACGACTGCCACTGTTGTCAGGAGTAGCAATACTGGTAAACAGCACAATCCGATCTACCGGCAAATCACCGATGAGAAGATCGCGTTGTTCATTGGTCACTCTTATGTGGATGTACCCCAGGAAACCCCCAACTTCAAGTACCTCGTAGCAGAGCACATTGAAGATGCACAGCAGGCCATAGACCAGCTGCTGAACGTGTATCGCAAAATACCGGCGGTGATCATTTACCGTTTTAACAGTTCTTACGAAACAGATCTGGCAAACTGGGAAGCGTACTTTGAAGAGCACCAGGTGCTCAGCGCCATCCCGTTCTTCCTGTACACAGATCAATTGTCTGCGCCCCTGAAATCATTAGTTAAAAAACACAACTTTATTGACGAGATCATTACACGGGAATGCCTGGTTAGCCGCCTGGCAGAAAAAGTGAACTTCGTAAGCAAGTTCAAACGCATGCACCTGTTTGCCGACAAAACGCCCGAAACATCTATCGTGGCTACTTCCGGCAAACATATCAACCACCTGCTGAAACGTATTTTCGACGTAGCAGTGGCTGGCGCCTTACTGGTGCTGCTGGCCCCCGTGTTCCTGCTCATAGCCATACTCATCAGGCTGGAATCCAAAGGACCGGTATTCTATTCCTCCCCCCGGGCAGGTAAGAACTACCGCATGTTCCGTTTTCATAAGTTCAGGACCATGGTACAGAATGCAGACAAACAGCTGCAGCTGTTAAAGGACCGGAACCAGTATAACACTAATGAAAATGGCCCCGTATTCCTGAAGTTCTCCAATGATCCCCGGATCACCCGCCTTGGTAAATTTTTGCGGAACACCAGCCTCGACGAGCTGCCGCAGCTGTTTAACGTGCTGGTAGGGGATATGTCACTGGTAGGTAACCGCCCGCTGCCTTTATATGAAGCAGCGTCCTTAACTACCGATGCGTGGGCAGAACGTTTCCTGGCGCCTGCAGGCATCACCGGCCTGTGGCAGATCAGCAAACGCGGTAAAAAAGATATGTCAGTGGAAGAGCGTATCAGCCTGGATATTAACTATGCAAACAAACATTCGTTTGTATATGATATGTGGCTGATGGTGAATACGCCGTTCGCTATGGTACAAAAAGATAACGTATAATGATAGCCGTTATTGAAGTAATTTTATTTTCCTACTTAGCCGGATGCATTTTATTTAACCTGGTACTCTCTGTAGCAGGACGGTTGCAGCGTAAAAAAACTATGCCGCCCCCGGAAGCAGGTCTTTATGCCCGTGTGGCCATACTGATCCCTGCTTATAAAGAAGATAGCATTATCCTGTCTACGGTAGAAAGTTATGCCCGGCTCAACTATCCCGCCGGTATGTATGAAGTGGTAGTGATAGCCGATTCCCTGCAGCCTGATACCTTAACGCAGCTAAGCCGTGCAGGCGCTACCGTTATGCCGGTGTCGTTCGAGAAAAGCACCAAGGCCAAATCCCTTAACGCTGCATTTGCACAGCTGCCGGAAGATGCCTATGACCTGGCGCTGATCTGCGATGCAGATAACATACTCACGCCTGATTTCCTGTTAAAGGTGAACAGCGCTTTCCAAAACGGGGAGTATGCCATACAAACACAAAGAGTAGCTAAGAACTTAAATACGCCTTTTGCCGTACTGGATGCAGCCAATGAGATCATTGCAAACCACCTGTACCGCAAGGGGGCAAATGCCTTAGGCCTTTCATCCTCAGTTATCGGTAGCGGCATGGCCTTTCATTATCCGCTCATTAAAGGTATAATGCAGGAAATTGAGGCTATTGGCGGGTTTGATAAAGTGCTGCAGTTAATGGTGGTATCAAAGGGCCATGCCATTTATTACCTGGAAGATGCGCAGGTATTTGACGAGAAAGTAGAGCAGCCTGAGGCATTTGAAAATCAGCGCCGCCGCTGGTTATCCAGTCAGCTGGTGTATTTGCGCCAGTACTGGAAAAAAGGCTGGCAGCAGCTGTTCCGTGGCAATGTGGATTATTTTAACCTGGCGGTTTGCCAGAACCTTTTAATGCCACGCCTGTTACTGCTGGCATCCGTTACGGTCATTACAGTGTTCTATATTCTTTTACACCATTACCTGCTGCTGCCCGCCGTTTGGTGGGTAGCGCTGTGGGTATGTAACTGTATCAGCTTGTTACTTCCTGTACCGGTGCTGTTTTTCCGTAAATACCTGTTTTCTGCCCTGCTGGGTATGCCGCGCGCCATTTTCATAATGGGTTCGCTGCTGTTCCGCCTGAAAGGTGCCAATAACCGGTTCATTCACACCAAACACACTAAAACCGGTATAGATAATCCCTTATTAGATGTTGTCAGCAAGTAGACCAACATATTATCCCTTGGTATCCGTCATCACTGTTAATTATAACAATACAAAGGTGACCTGTGAGCTGCTGGACTCCCTGCAAAAGATCAGCTACCCCCGGCTGGAGGTAATTGTGGTAGATAATGCCTCTCAGGAAGATCCTTCCGGCATTATTAATACACAGTACCCTTCAGTGAAAGTGATCCGTAGCCAGGAGAACCGCGGTTTTGCCGGCGGCAATAACCTGGGCATACAGGCAGCACAAGGCTCTTACCTGTTCCTGGTAAATAATGATACCGAATTTACGGAAGGCTTAATAGAAGGACTGCTGGAAGTATTTACACAGTTCCCGGATGCAGGGGTGGCCAGCCCCAAATTCCATTACTTCTTTCATAAGGGTACCATTGAATATGCCGGTTACCATGCCGTTGATATGTTCACCGGCCGTAACAGCATGATAGGCTGCCATGAACCGGACCTGGGTCAGTATGACGCCATCAAAGCCACTCCCTATGCACATGGCGGCGCTATGATGATCAGCCGTGAGGCGCTGGCAAAAGTAGGCCTCATGCCGGAAGTGTACTTTTTGTATTATGAAGAATTTGACTGGTGCGAGCAGTTCCGCCGCAAAGGATATAAGATCTACTACCAGTACAAATCGCTGATCTACCACAAAGAATCTATGACAACGGGTAAGAACAGCCCGTTGAAAACATATTACATCACCAGGAACAGGATCCTGTTCATGCGCCGCAATGTACAATTGCCGGCCCGCCTGGTATTTTTACTTTATTTCATTTTTTTGACTGTACCAAAAAACACCCTCCAGTTCCTGCTGAAGCGCGAAGCAACGCACCTGAAAGCATTCTGGAGAGGTATTGCCTGGAACATGAAGAACTTGAGATACGAACTCTGAATTAATTATTAATTCACATTTCGCCGAACACTAACCGTAACACTGAACAACTATGTGTGGTATCGCAGGGTTTATTGATTTTTCCAAAAAATCCGGAACAGACATTTTGCAGCGCATGACAGATGCAATGCAGCACCGTGGCCCCAATGACTCCGGCTATGAAGTTTTTGAACATGCAGCAGCCGGCATTGGTTTCGGACAACGCCGCTTGTCTATCCTGGACCTTTCCAGCGGCGGACACCAGCCTATGCACTTCAAACATTACTCCATCATCTTCAACGGGGAAATATACAACTTCAAGGAAATAAAGAAAGAGCTGGAAAAGCTGGGTTACAGCTTCCATTCCGGTTCTGATACCGAAGTGCTGCTAAAAGGGTACGATGCCTGGAAAGAGCGCGTGCTGGACCGTTGCATTGGTATGTTTGCCTTTGTGATCTTTGACCGCCAGCAGGATGAGGTAGTTTTGTGCCGCGACCGCGCCGGCGTAAAACCCCTTTATTACTATTGGGATGGCGCCCGTCTGTTATTTGCCTCAGAGCTGAAAGCGTTGTGCGAGCATCCGCAGTTCAAAAAGGAGATAGATGTGAACAGCGTATCCCTGTTCCTGCAATACAGCTACATACCCACCCCTTATACCATTTACCAGGAAACGCGTAAGCTGAAACCCGGCCACCTGCTCACCATCCGTTTAAACCGGCAGGAGCTGCAGGAGCGGGCGTACTGGAATGTGCTGGATGCCTATAACCAGCCGCTAACTGGCCTTTCCCAGCATGAGGTGATCCAGCATACAGAAGCGCTCATGAAAAGCGCTTACAACTACCGCATGGTAGCTGATGTGCCGGTAGGCGTGTTCCTGAGCGGCGGGTATGACAGCGCCAGCGTGGCCGCTATTATACAAGCCGGCTCCGGCAGCCGTATCAAAACCTTTACCATCGGGTATAAGGAGCGCGCATTCGATGAATCGCAGGAAGCAAAAAAGATTGCCCGCCACCTGGGCACCGACCATACAGAATGGATTGTAGGCCCCAAGGATGCGCTGGAAATACTGGAGCAGCTGCCTGAAATTTATGACGAGCCGTTTGCCGATAATTCCACTGTACCAACTACCCTGGTAAGTAAGCTGGCCAGCAAACAGGTAAAAGTAGCGCTGAGCGCCGATGGCGGCGATGAGCTGTTTGCCGGCTATAATAAGTTCAATCAGTCCCTGCGTTATACCCGCTTTTCCAAAAGATTGCAGGGCGTATTAAGCCATACCATGGGGTTGATGAATCCTGAGCTGATCCCATACTTTAATAAGAAATACAACTTCGCCTCCCGCTATGAGAAAATGAAGCTGATATGGGGCGCCGGCCAGCCGCAGTATGCGCTGAAATATATCAGCCAGTACCTCACGGAAAGCGAGGTGCACCACTACATGCAGGTAAAGCCTGAAAAGTACAGGACCAACTTTGACCTGAATGGGGAGCTCACTAATATCAATGACCCGCTGAATAAGCTGCTGGCCATTGATTACAAAACCTTCCTGGTAGATAATAACCTGGTGAAGGTAGACCGTGCTACCATGAGCGTGAGCATTGAAGGCCGTGAGCCTATGCTGGACCACCGCCTGGTGGAGTTCCTGGCGCAGGTGCCGCAGTCGCTGAAGGTAAAGGATAATGTGAACAAGTACATTTTGAAGACCATTGTACATAAATACATTCCGCAGTCTTTAATGGACCGCCCCAAACGCCCGTTCATTGCACCTTTGCAGGAATGGTTCCGGGATGAGCTGAAAGAGCAGATGCAATATTACCTGGCCCCTGAAAGGTTGGCCAAAAGCGGCTTGTTTAATGCGCCGCATGTGCAGCAGCTCATGGAAAAATACATTAGCGGTGGTAAGGTAAGCCACCAGAAGCTGTGGAATATACTGGTGTTCCAGTTATGGTATAACCGTTGGATGGAGAAATTATAATGTTACCGGCAAAAAAAATACGCGTACTGCAAACCATCCGCCAGGGTAAAATTGGCGGAGGGGAAAGCCATGTGCTGGACCTGGTGGCCACGCTTAACCGTACCCGTTTTGAACCGGTAGTGCTGGCCTTTACAGACGGGCCCATGATACAGGCCCTGCAAAAAATGGGGGTGCCCGCACATGTAATAGCCAGCGAAAAAGCATTTGACATCAGTGTGTGGAAACAGGTAAAGCGTTTTTTACAACAGCAGCAAATAGATATGGTGCATGTGCACGGCACCCGCGCCAACACTAATGTGCTGTGGGCCGCACGTTCCCTGCAGCTGCCGTTGATCTATACCATTCACGGCTGGTCGTTCCATGAAGGGCTGAACCCTATGATGAAACGGGCACGCATAGCCGCAGAAAAATTTATAACCCGCAAAGCCCAGGTCAACATCTGCGTATCTGAAGCTAACCGCCAAACCGGCCTGCAGGCCTTTGGCAGCTTCCGCGCAGAGGTTATCCGGAATGGCGTGAACCTGCAGAAGTTTGATCCCGCCGTTATTTACCCGGATGTAAGAACGGCCGTGGGCATCCCGGCAGATCACCTGGTAGTAGGGTACATAGCCCGCATGACCTACCAGAAAGATCCGGTTACCATGATCCGCGCATTTGCAGCAGCAACACAACAGGTAAAGGACATTACGCTGCTGATGGTAGGCGGGGGAGAGCTGAAGCAAACAGCCATGGATACCGCGCAGGCGTTGGGTATTGCAGATAAAGTAGTGTTCCTGGATTTCCGGCAGGATGTTCCGGCTGTGCTGAAAGCTATGGATATTTACTGCCTGCCATCCTTATGGGAAGGTTTTCCTATTGGTGTGCTGGAGGCCATGGCCATGGGTAAAGCGGTAATTGCCACGGATGTGGATGGTACGCGGGAAGCCGTTACCCATGAGCAGAACGGGCTGCTGGTGCCGCCCGCTAATCCCGAAGCCTTAACCGCCGCTATGGTGCGGTTGTTGCAGGATTTTTATCTGCGTAAGCAGCTGCAGCAAAAGGCTGTTAAAACTATTCAAACTACCTACAATGTAACGGGAATGACCCGCCGCATTGAAAATATCTATGAAGCAATTAGCCTTTAGCGCTTAGTAATGGTCAATACTAACTACTAAAAGCTGATTAAAAAATAATAAAGGATACTATGACCACGATCACTTACGAATACGAACGTTTTACCGACAACAAACGACTTAAATTTATTGAGAGCTGCCTGCAGCAAGGCATTCCGGCCCAAGGCCGCGTACTGGATGTAGGCTGTGGCAATGGGGTGATAAGCCGTCACCTGGGACAGTTTGGTTATGATGTGCTGGGTATTGATATCAGCCAGAAAACAATAGACGTAGCCCGCTCAAAAAATAAGCTGCCTAATGTACATTTTGAAGCCATCAGCGCAGAAGCACTGAAGGCGCAGGGCCAGCAGTACGATGCAGTAATATGCAGCGAGGTGCTGGAACACCTGGACCAGCCGGGCATTTTGCTGGAAACAATAGCCGCCGCGCTGAAACCTGAGGGCATGCTGATAGTTACAGTACCCAATGGTAAAGGCCCGCGGGAAGTGTGTGTAACCAAGCCTATGCTGAAAGCGCGCAACAATCCTGCAATATGGGGTTTTATTAACGGTATAAAAAAAGCGCTGGGCTTTAGAGGGACCACCGTACAGTCGCAGGCCGATAACCTGGATCACGTACAGTTCTTTACCCGTAAAGACCTGCATGACCTGGCCACTGCGCACGATTTTAAGATCGTACGTTTTGCCAAAACCAATTTTGTGGAAGATGTATTTCCCTTTTCCCTGTTCACCAAACGCATTAAGTTTTTGCAGGCCCTGGATTGCCAGGTAGCAGAAATACTGCCGCTGGGTTTTACAGGTGGGTTTAATACAGTATGGAGGAAGAAATGAGGATCGCATTTATAATACTCGCACACAAACAACCGGCCCAGCTGCAACGCCTTTTACAAAGGCTGGCACACCCGGGTATTGATTGTTATGTGCATGTGGATGCAAAGTGCGGCCTGCAGGATTGGGAAGCGCCTTTATCCCTGCCGCAGGTATACACCGTGCCGGAAAGGGTAAAGGTTACCTGGGCGGGCTGGAGCATTTTGCAGGCTACGCTGAACAGTATGCAGGCCGTAATGGAAAGCGGCGAAAAATATAAGTACATTACTTTACTCAGCGCGCAGGATTATGTGTTAAAACCCGCCGGTTATATTTATGATTTTCTATGCAGCCGGCAGGAGAGCGGCCAGCAGTTCATTAACGTTATTAATGATGAAGCGCTGGCGCCCATGATGAGCAAAATGAATAACTATCATTTTGTAGAACATCATTTTCCCGGTAAGTATAAGTTTGGCCGCCTGCTTACAGCCTTGCTGCCTAAACGCCGCACACCGCTGGGCTTTAAGCTGTACTGTGGCTCCGCCTGGTGGACACTTACACCGGATTGCGTGGAGTACTGCCTGCAATTTGAAGAGCAGCATCCGGAACTGCAGCGTTATTTCAGATACACCTGGGGATCAGATGAGTTTCTGCTGCAGACCATTCTCATGAACAGCCCTTACCGCGCGCAGGTAACCGGCGATAACCTGCACTACATTGACTGGAGCGCAGGAAAAGAGCATCCTAAAACTTTTGCTACAGAAGATATGACACTGCTGCTGGCTTCCGGTAAGCTGTTTGCCCGCAAGTTTGATCTTGAAAAAAGCGCCGCTATTATGGACCTGCTGGATGAGGAAGTGGTATGGAAGGTATTATGAGCTGATGTTATTAAAAAAGCCGGATATGATCATTACTTCATATCCGGCTTTTTTTTATATGTAATTGAGCTATGCCTTATCCGCCACCATGGCCTTTCCCCTTATTTTTGCCAATAACCTTTTACATTCCTGCCAGCCTAAGGTCCATACATCGCGCAAATGTACATCCAGATGTTTCTTCAAAAAGTAATATCCGAACACTACGGCAAATATTACGTTCAGCAGGGAAGCGAACGCTACCGAGCGGATATCTGTATAGATCCACACAAAAAGAATATCACAGGCCACATTCAGGATCAGCTTCAGGAAATTTTTATAAAAATTCACGTTGGGCAAATTGATCATGTCCAGCGTAACGCCAATGAAACGGTCAATGGGCCACAGGATGGCGGAGAACAGTATAATGCGCACAATATCCGTAGCATCCAGGTAAGTGCTTTTAGCTAATATGATAATTAAGGGCTGCGTAAAGATCAGCAATCCTATAATAAATGGAGTAATAAGCAAGCTCACTGTGCCGGTATATTTTGCAAAAGCCCGTGCTACGCCCGTATAGTCATTCCGGTTAGCGGCGCTGGAAAGGGTAGGCTGTGCCGTAGCTACAAAGCTGCGCAGTATAATTTCAATTACCTCCATAAACTTTTGCGGTATGCTGTAAATAGCCACAGCAGCGGGGTTCAGCAGGGTGCGGATCACCAGTGTGTCGGAATAATTAAGCAGGGAAGAGGAGGCCATACTGCCCACAATATGTTTACCAAAGCTGAAAAGTTCCCGCGCCTGCTCTTTTGTACGGAAAAACACAGAGCGGATCATGGTCCATTTACGCAGCAGGCAGTAAATGCTGGCCAGCGCCATGGATGCGCAATACGCATATAATACATTGGGCAGGCTTACCAGCTTTGTAAGGTATAACACGCCCAGCAGCACCAGGAAGGAGCCGTTCTGCATTAACCGGACCCAGATAATTTTTTCAAAACGGTGTTCTGCCTGCAATACCCAGGTAGCAAAGTTCATGGGCAGGGAAAAAAGTGTAAGCATGCCCAGCCAGCAAATAAATAGATGCCAGGTAGGGTTAAACCATCTGTAAGCTACAAAGTAAGCAAGGAACGAAAGTGTTATATAACTTAAGGTAAGCAGGATGGAAATGTACCAGCCCGCGCCAATTACCCGCCGCCCGGTAGTCTCATCCACCCCCGCATAAAATTTTATCAGGCCGGTTTGGAGTAAGGCGGTACGTACCTGGTCCAGCAGATTATAGGTGCCAATGAAGGTAACCCATTCCCCGAAAGCATTCAGGGATAGGAGGCGCACGAGTAACGAGAAAGACAGTACGTTAAAAAAAGCCATCACAACATTACCCATTAAAGAGTGAAAATGCCGGTTGCGGATGGCAGCCAGAAATCCAAAAGCCATGTGTCGTCGTTAATAATAATAAAGCGGTTTTTTTAACAGGATACAGTTAGAAAAAGAGTAGTATATGGGGTAACAATACTATATGTTTTTACGCGTGCAAGATACATTTTTTTGTTAATAAAAAAATATGTTACAACAATCGCTGGTTGTAAATATTGAAAAACAATGTAATACGAGGGAGGAAAAAAGATAATTTATTATAAATCCTGATATATATACAAAAAAACTATTATTTGATAAATAAAAAATACTTTCTTTGCAAGGGTGATATTGAAGAAACATTAGAAGAGTACATAATATTTACGCCCGACATAAGAAGACCAACATCACCCGTCAGTGTTATTCATTCAGCCATTCAATGCTTGTCCAGGGGGGATTAAGGCTTGAAAGCTTGGAAAGATCTCATTGATAAACCAACACCATATGTTTAATATGAAA
Organism: Chitinophaga sp. GbtcB8; assembly: GCF_019091455.1. GTDB lineage: Bacteria > Bacteroidota > Bacteroidia > Chitinophagales > Chitinophagaceae > Chitinophaga. The sequence continues at coordinate 22,893 of NZ_JAGXJN010000034.1, read as the reverse complement.
AACCTCTATGTAATGAAACAACATTACACTAACTCAACTGTGCCTGGCCGCACAGGTCTATTAGTGCTCTTGTCCTGTCTATCCTTATGCCTGTCGTCTTTCGGTCAGGGAATGAAGAACGTTCCAAAAACCTTGCCGGATACGTTTACGAATTTAACAGGCTATTATCAGGCTCTTCCTGTCGATTACGACGCTAATCCTACAAAATCTTATCCTTTACTAATCTCTGTGCACGGCGTAGGCGAACTTGCCGGCGCCAATGCTAAGTCCTTACAGTCTAAAGTACTGAAGAACGGACCGCAGGCATTGATTGAGCGGGGCACTTTTCCGAACTCATTCACCTCTAACGGGAAACAGTATTCTTTCATTGTAATTTCACCACAATTTAAAACATGGCCGGGCGCCGGCGACATTCACCGCCTGGTAGCTTACCTGGAAAAGAACCTGCGTATAGACGCCTCCCGTTTATACGTTACCGGTTTAAGTATGGGCGGTGGTGTTGTCTGGGGTGCTATCTCTGAAGTGCCCTCAAAAGCAAAACAGTATGCAGCAGCAGTAGTGGTATGCGGCGCCTATGATCCGGTACCTTATCCGCAACTGCAAAAAACAATTGCCAGTAATAATACACCCGTGTGGGCCACACATAACAATAATGACCCTACGGTACCCTACAAATATTCTGTAGGCTGGGTAGATGGGATCGATGGTTCCAAACCGGCACCTAATCCCATGGCCAAACTGACGACTTTTAACGCGAAAATCCACGATGCGTGGTCAAAAACCTACGATCCGAATTTTAAGGAGAACAATATGAACGTGTATGAGTGGATGCTGCAATATACCCGTGGCGTCTCCTCCACACCCCCAACCACTACACCTTCCAAACCATCCAACGGCACAGGTACTGTTAATAAACGTATCACCGTACCCCGCTCCAGCGGCAACCAGGTTTATTACCCGGATGCTATGAAGAGCCTGAACATAACGGCAGGGGATACCCTGTGCCTGGCTGCAGGTGATTATGATTTTATCCAGTTCGGCGGATTGCTGGGTACAGCTGCTAAACCCATCATTATCCAGAACTGTGGCGGCCTGGTACGCACCGGCGTAAACAGCACCACCACCGTAGCCGCTTTTGTATTTACCAACTCAAAATATTTTAAAGTAGAAGGTACCGGCGACAAGAACCTGGAATATGGTTTTGATGTAAACGGTACTAATAAAAATGGCCAGAAGCTGTTTGGTTTCTTCTTAGGAGACGGCAGCAGCGACTATGACCTGCATAATGCATACGTGCACGATGCCGGTATGTTTGTGCAGGCCAAAACCCTGCAGCAATGCGGGCATCCCGAGTGGCTGGAAGGCGCGTTCGTAATGCGTAATGTAAAGATCCACCACCTGCTGTGCCGCAACTCCGCATGGGAAGGTTTTTACATTGGTAACACCCATTACCTGTGGGATGATGGTACCTGCAAAAACATGAAATCGCACCACATTGAAAACCTGGAAGTATATGATAACGACCTGGAAAATGTAGGAAGCGATGGTATCCAGATCTCCATGGCCGACCTGGGCTCCAACCTGGTGCACCATAACCGCCTGGTGAACTATGCCATGGCCAGGAACAGCGCACACGGCTACGGCATCCTTTGCGGTGGCGGCAGTACGCTGCGCATCTACAACAACCGGGTAGACAAAGGTTATAACTGCGGTATCCAGATCTTTGGCAGCGGCATTAACTATGTGTACAATAACGTGGTTACCAACATCTATTATGAAGGTATAAACGTAACGGATAAACTGTTATTCCAGCCAGCCACCGGTTATATCTATAATAACACTGTATCCGGTACCGGAGTAGATGCTATTAAGATCTATGCCGACCTTACCACCGTTGGTCACAAGGTGTATAATAACCTGCTGATAGCGCCGGGTGGTTCCTGGGATTATCCGCAGTCCGGCATGTATATCAGAGGTTCCGCGCCCATTAAATTCGATTATTCCAATAACCAGTCGTATAAAACAACTGACCTGCCATTACTGGGAAATATCCTGGGTGGTATATTCGAGCTTACCTCCAGATCAGCGGCAGTAAACGCCGGACGGGATATGTCTGACCTGGGTCTGAAAACAGACTTTGATGATGTAACACGCCCGCAGGGTGGTAAGTACGACGTTGGTGCGTATGAGTATGCAGGCCTCCTGAACACTGCGCCTGCGGCCGATGCCGGTGGCGACGTGGTTATTAAACTGCCAGCCACCACCGTTACGCTGAATGGTACCGGTTCTAAAGACAAGGATGGCATCATCTCCAAATATGCCTGGAAAAAGCTGAGCGGCCCCGTACAGGGCACTATTACCACCCCTACTGTTTCTAAAACTACGGTTACCAACCTTATACAAGGTACCTATGTATTTCAGCTGACTGTTACAGATAACAGCGGCGCAATCAGCACAGATGAAGTAATGGTAACCGTACAGCCCTCCACCGGTAATAAGCTGCCGGATGCAGAAGCAGGCAGCGATGTTACTTTAACATTGCCAACCAACGCAACACAATTATACGGCAGCAACTCACTGGATCCGGATGGTGTGATCGTAAGCTACCTGTGGAAAAAGATCAGTGGTCCGGGCGCCTTTACCATTGCAGAAAATGATGCCAGCAATACCGATGTTACCGGCCTGGTAGCAGGCAGCTACACCTTTGAGCTGAGCATAACAGATAATGCAGGCGGTGTTAGCAAGGACCAGGTAGTGGTCAATGTAGTGAACCCGGGTGGTAACCAGGCGCCGGTAGCCAGTGCAGGCGCTGATGTAAGGATCACCTTACCAACCAGCACCGCAACGCTGAATGGTACTGCCTCTAAAGATGCCGATGGCAGCATCAGCAAATATGCCTGGACAAAAGTAAGCGGCCCAACAGGTGGCGCCATTAGCTCCGCCACAGCCAGCAAAACAACCGTAACAGGGCTTACCATTGCCGGTACTTATGTGTTCCGTTTAACCGTAACCGATAATAAGAATGCTACCGCTTCAGATGAAGTGACCGTAACTGTAAACGCAGCCGCTAATAAAACACCTACTGCAAATGCCGGTGCCAATATTAACATTACCCTGCCAACTAACAGCACTACGCTGGATGGTACAAAATCTGCGGATTCCGATGGCAAGATCAGCAAATATGCCTGGACAAAAGTAAGCGGCCCCGGAAGTGGCGCCATTACTACTGCCAGCGCCAGCAAAACCACGGTTACCGGTTTAACACAGGGCACTTATGTGTTCAGATTAACAGTAACAGACGATGATAATGCTACGGCTTCAGATGAAGTGACCGTAACTGTAAACGCAGCCGCTAATAAAACACCTACTGCAAATGCCGGTGCCAATATTAACATTACCCTGCCAACTAACAGCGCTACGCTGGACGGTACAAAATCTGCGGATTCCGATGGCAAGATCAGCAAATATGCCTGGACAAAAGTAAGCGGCCCCGGAAGTGGCGCCATTACTACTGCCAGCGCCAGCAAAACTACGGTTACCGGTTTAACACAGGGCACTTATGTGTTCAGATTAACGGTAACGGATAATAAGAATGCCACTGCAACCGACGAGGTAACTGTAGTTGTAAACGCTGCAGCAAATAAAACACCGGTAGCCAATGCCGGCCAGGACATGACCATTACTTTACCGCTGCGTACTGCACATGTGGATGGCAGCGCGTCCAAAGATCCGGATGGCAGCATTGTATCTTATACATGGACTAAAATAAGCGGCGGCCAGGGTACTATTATAGAACCCCACAGCAGGGCTACCAACATTACCGGCCTGGCGCCAGGTACTTATGTATATGGGCTGACGGTAAAAGATAATAAAGGCGCTACCGCTACAGACCGTGTAACCATTACGGTGATAGATGAAGTTATGGTCGGAGAACCGGTAGCCAATGCAGGCGCCGATATCCGGATCACCCTGCCGCTGCGCACTGCGCATGCAGATGGCAGCGCATCCAAAGGCAGCATCGTATCTTACACCTGGTCTAAGGTAAGCGGCGGCCAGGGTACTATTATAGAACCCCACAGCAGGGCCACCAATATTACCGGCCTGGATGTAGGTACCTATGTATATGAGCTGCGCGTAACGAGTGGCAAAGGTGCGGTATCTACAGACCGTGTAACCGTAACCGTACTGCCTGACCCGAACAATAAGGCGCCGATCGCCAATGCCGGCGGTGATCTCACCATCACCTTACCGCTCACTACTGCAACTGTGAATGGTAGCAAGAGTAAGGACAGCGATGGCAGCATCCGCAAATACCAGTGGACTAAAATAAGCGGTGCAAACGCTACCATTATTGAGCCTGCCAATGTATCCACCAACATTACCGGCCTTGTAGCTGCAGGTACCTATGTATTTGAGCTGAAAGTAACCGATAATGGAGGCGTATTTGCCACCGACCGTGTAACCGTAACCGTAAAAGCGGCTGCCACAGCCAAGAACATGGCACCGCTGGCCATTGCCACCGGCGATGAATCTGTACAGGCGCCGAACGATTTCATGTACATAAACGCCGAACAGTCTAATGATCCTGACGGTACCATTACTACCTATTCCTGGAGGCAGGTAAGCGGCCCAAGCCCGGCTTACATCTGGCATCCGGATTGGGTGGAAACACGCATCAGCGGCCTGGAAATAGGTACCTATGTGTTTGAGCTGACCGTAACAGATGATCAGGGAGCAACAAGCAAAACCACTTACACCATAGAGGTGCTTACAGATAAAACCAGCATTACCCTGGATTCTGTAGCCATGTACCCCAACCCGGCTGTTACCAACATGCGCATTACGGTTAGGTACATAGGCAGCGGTGATAAGCTGTACTTCACTATCTATGACATGAACGGGCGGCCCAAAGCTAATTTCACCCAGCCGGTAACCGGTAAAACCATCCAGAAGGATATAGATGTAAGCACCCTCACCGGTGGTTATTATATCATGGAGGTTAAAGACAGCAAAGGAGAATTCCGCTGGACCGGTAAATTCCTGAAGGCAGGAGATTGAGGAATTAGTAATTAAGAATGAATAATTAATAATAAAAAAGGAAGCAGATCACCTCTGCTTCCTTTTTCAATTATGCCGGATTACTCTTTTACTTTTTACTTTTTGCTTTTAGCTTTCCTCTGCGTTCTACACTATTAATTATTAATTCTTAATTATTAATTACAACGCTATCGCGTTGTAGATCGCCTCCACCGAGTTCTCCCAGGTATGGGATTGTGCAAAGGTTATTTGCGCAGCACGGCGGACAGGTTCATCTTCAGCCATGGCCTTTTCTATCAGCGGTATATAATCCTCTTTAGCCGCAGCCAGGTACACATGATCCTTAAACAGCTGCATGGTTTTGGTGTCCGTAGCTACGGAAGGTTTGCCCATGGCCAGGTATTCATCTATTTTAAGGGGATAGTTGCCAATGGTAATTTCATTTACCAGCTGTGGGTTAATGCATACATCAAAATGCTGCAGGTACATCGGCAGGTCCGGTAGCGGTTTACGTCCCAGGAAATGAACATTGGGCTGCTGGTGCAGCGCCGATTGCTGGAACACCTCATCCTCCGGCCCCACCAGTACAATTTGCCACTGGGGGCGGTTACGGCTAATGTATAACAGGATCTCAGGGTCCAGCCGCATAGCGGTAAGCGCACCTACATAGCCAATGATGGGTGCATCTGTCAGGGGCAGGTCTGCCGGCCGCTCGTATACTTTTTGCGGGTCAAATAAGCTCAGGTCACAGCCCTGGCCTACATAATAACTGTTGCGGTTATACTGCAGCAGCATATCAGTAAGGTACAGGGAGTTGGCTACCGCAACATCTGCCTTGGCAATATGCCGGGGTTCCAGCTTGGCGCCATGCCGTTTCCAGTAATCCATGGCTACCAGGTAATCCCGGCTGTAATAAATATAACGGTCGGGCTTTAACAGCTCTTTCAGGTAAAACCCGCGGAAAATATCGTTGTCGTTAAATAAAAGGATGTTCTTAAATCCCAGCTCATTTACAGCCGCCTGGATGCTTTTGGCAAAGCGTCCGTTGTTAATACGGTTAAAAATGGAAAATAGGGGCGTAAAAGGTATGAAATTAGCCGATTCCAGCACCCGGTTGGGGTACAGGTTCCAGAAGTTTTCGCCAATAGGTACAATGCCGCTGGTTTCCCCTTTTACCACTTTCAGGTGAAAGGCCACTTCCGGATCATGTTTTTGCTGCATAATGGTGCGGCGGTCCAGCGGGGAGTTTACATACAGCACCCGGTTATGCCGGGCAAACTGCAACGCAATATTTTTACAATTGCTGCCAATAGGCGTGTACCATTGTTGAAGACCCACAATAACAATGTCCCGATTCTGAATAAGGGGCATAAGAACGCTATAGTTTGAAATAAGGTACAAAGGTAACGGCTTTCCTCCAAAACAAAAGCCCCGGTACCATACCGGGGCTCTGCCAGTTAAAACCTGTTATTATCGCTGCAGCAGCACCTTGCCGCTGTATACTGCATGGTCTTTGGCAATAACCTGTATAAAATAAATGCCCGCTGTTTTTAACCGGGATATATTCAGGCCATTACGCTGCAGCACTTCCCGCTGTACTTCCCTTCCATTCACATCTCTAATAACCGCTACACTGCCGGAAAGGTCTTTGCCGGTAAACCGCAGTTCGCCCCTGGTAGGGTTGGGGTAGAGCTGTAATGCAGGCAATGCTGCCGGCTGCTGCTTAACCGCCGTTGCGGCGCTGCGTGCGGCTGGTGGCGTTGTTTGGGTGCTTACTATTACCACTACCTGTTTGCGAAGGCTAATGCAGCCCTGCTGCTCTGTACCGGCATAAAAGTACAGGGTACCGGGTGTAAGCACGGTAAAGCGGTAGCTGTTGCCGGTGTAAACCGCAGTGGTACCCGTGTCGGAACGGTACCAGTGTATCACTGCGCTGTCTGCCGCAGTAGCCGTAAGCGTTACATTGGCAAAACGGTAGGCATACACTGTGTCTGGCACGCCCAGTACCGGCGCCGGCGGCCGGGGAGTGGTGGTCACTTGTACGGCTACCCGTTGCGGAAATTCACATAACGCCTGGGAGGTAACGTAATAGGTAGCAGTGCTGTCGGCCTGCAGTGTAAAATAATCGCCGGTATATAACAGGTTCCCGCCGGAGGGCGCATCGTACCAGTTAATAGCAGTTACCTGCGGATCATCCGAAAATGCATGCAGGGTTATGGTGCTGCCCTCGCAGGTGCTCAGCAGGCTGTCTGTTACAACAGGCGGCAGCAGGCCGGGTTGGCGGTATGCATAAAAGATGCGCAGGTTGGTTAATGAGCCGGATCCCTGCCGCGTAAGCGTAACGCGTACACGGTCAAAAGTTTGTTGTGCCTTCAGCAGGATCTCTGCCTGCCCATAACCCTGCAGCTGCCGCAGCATGTTGTCGTCCACTGTTTGTGCATCATTGTTGGCCGTATTGCCGTTATATGTTTGCACGGTAACGCTGGTATACGGATTGTCTGCCGGGCTGCCGCTGGCGCCAATGCCTATCACCAGTGAATCACAGCCGTTGCTGGCTGATGGAAAAATGAGCATCTGGTACACCGTTACTGTGCCCAGCGCTGTGCCCATATTCAGCTGTGCATAATCATTCAGGTTACTGTTGTTCACCGCATTATTGGGGTTGCTGACACTACATGAAAAACACAAGCCGGTAATGCCGTTGGTCTGGCTATTGGCATACACCTGTTGTGCATAGGTGCGTGGGAATAGCAGGCATAACAACGCCGCCATGATCCACGTCATTCGTTGGGAGGGGTAAAGTTGCATAATCATAGATTGGATTTAAGGTATTATGAGGGTTTAATGTGTCAACCAGGGATTGTATTTAGGGGTTATTGGAGTCTTTTGGGTATATTTATTGAGAGCTAAAAGTAACAATTTTTTTGTGATACATCCAAATTTACGGCCATGACAGAAACAATAGACATACGGTTGTTAACGGCAGAGGATTATTTTGACCTGAAAGAATCCATGGTGTCCGCCTACCCGGACATGGCAGGCAGCTATTGGCGGGAACCTACCATCAGCCGCCTTATCAGCCTGTTCCCTGAAGGGCAGATAGCCATTACCGTAAACAATAAGGTGGTAGGCTGCGCATTATCTATTATTGTGAACTATGGTAAGTTTGGCGATGAGCATACCTATGAACAGATCACCGGTTATTACACCTTTAACACACATGATCCAAAAGGGGATATCCTGTATGGCATAGAAATATTTGTGCACCCCGACTACCGGGGCAAACGCCTGGCGCGCCGCCTGTACGATGCACGTAAAACATTATGCGAAAGACTGAACCTGCGCGGCATTGTGGCCGGAGGTCGCATTCCCAACTATGAAAAGTATGCAGATGAAATGTCGCCGCGTGAATACATTGAAAAAGTGCAGGACAAAGAGCTGTACGATCCTACACTTACTTTCCAGTTCTCCAACGATTTTCTGGTAAAGAAAATACTGCGTAACTACCTGCCGCATGATGAATCCTCCAAAGGATTTGCCACCCTGCTGCAATGGTATAATATTTATTATGAGAAGGATGCCGATACGGTTCGCTACAACAAATCCACCGTGCGTATTGGCCTGGTGCAATGGCAAATGCGCGATTACCGTAACCTGGACGGCTTCCTGGAGCAGGTGGAATATTTTATTGATGCAGTAAGCGATTACGGATCCGACTTTGTAGTATTTCCGGAACTGTTCAATGCCCCGCTCATGGCGGAGTTTAACCAGCTGGATCCTGCCGGCGCCATACGTGGCGTAGCCCGTTATACGGAGCAGATCCGCGATGAATTTGTACGCCATGCAGTGTCCTATAACGTAAACATTATTGGCGGCAGCATGCCCATTGTAATAGATGAGCAGCTGTATAATATTTGTTACCTGTGCCGCCGCGATGGTACCTACGATCACTATATTAAAATACATCCCACACCCAGCGAAGTATTTGCCTGGGGCGTAAAAGGCGGGCAGGAGCTAAAGGTATTTGATACTGATTGCGGTAAAATAGGTATACAGATCTGTTATGATGTAGAGTTCCCCGAACCCAGCCGTATATTATCAGAACAGGGGATGCAGATCTTATTTGTGCCCTTCCTCACAGATACGCAGCATGCGTATAACCGTGTACGTTTCTGCGCCCAGGCCCGCGCGGTGGAAATGGAATGTTATGTAGCCATTGCCGGCTGCGTAGGCAACCTGCCCAAAGTAAATAATATGGACCTGCAATATGCGCAAAGCGCAGTGTTCACCCCCTCTGACTTTGCATTCCCGGTAACCGGTATAAAAGCCGATGCCACGCCCAATACGGAAATGATAGTGGTGGCGGATGTAGACCTGGTGCTGCTGAAAGAGCTGAATGCTTTTGGCAGCGTGCATACGAAAAAAGATATGCGCAGGGATCTGTATGAGGTGAAGTGGAAGAAGTAGGTTATATAAAACTATGAATTTAGACGATCATTGATTATTTTGCAAGAAGCATACAAAGGAAACTGTTGCATAAAACTTACACATGCATTCTCACAAGATCAATTTAGCGCTGCAGATCATTCCGCAGGTAGCCAGCGAAAAAGTATACGCTGTAGTAGATGAAGCCATTGCAGTGATACAGGCCTCCGGCGTGCCTTACCGCGTATGCCCCTTTGAAACCGTGATGGAAGGCCCGTATGACCAGCTGATGGATATTGCGCGCAGAGCACAGGAAGTATGTTTTAAAGCAGGCGCCTCGCAGCTGCTGGTGTATATTAAAATGCAGATCCGTAAGGATGAAGATGTGACCATGGAAGAGAAAGTAGGCAAATACGATTAAGGGGGTAGCACTGCATTCATCTTAATTATCAACCAAAGTTATTCTACCTGACGACAGGGAAGATCACGTATATCAAATAACTAAAGACATAGCGTACTCAGGTTTACAGACCTAACCGTGATCCGTAGACCGTCGGCTGTTGTCCGTGGACTGTAGACTGTTTTTCGTATATTTAATTACACTTACATCAACCAATTCTAAACCGCGCAACATGAAAAAAATCTTCGCGTGCATCATGCTGTGCTGTTGCTTGCTGCCTGTTTTGCTAAAGGCGCAAAACCCCGTAATACGCGGTAGCGTAACAGCATCAGACGGAGGTCAGCCCCTTCCGGGAGTAACCATCCAGGTAAAAGGTGGCACCACCGGCGCCACCACCGGGGCAGACGGAAGCTTCAGCCTCACTGTTTCCAGCACGAATGCCACACTGGTATTCAGCTTTGTAGGTTATTTAAAACAGGAAGTGCCATTAAACGGCCGGTCCAGCGTGCAGGTAGTGCTGCAGGCCGATACCCGTAACCTGGAACAGGTTGTGGTAACGGCCCTTGGTATTAAAAAAGAGAAACGTGCACTGGGTTATGCCGTGCAGGATGTAGGCGGGGCAGAACTCGTCACCTCCAAACAAACCAATGTGGTAAATGCCTTACAAGGTAAGGTAGCCGGTGTGCAGATCTCCAGCACAGGCGGCGCGCCGGGCCAGGGTTCCAGGATCATTATCCGGGGCATAAACTCGCTGGATCCTACAAAATCCAACCAGCCCTTATTTATTATAGATGGTATTCCCATGGACAATGATACCTACACCAGCGCCGGTGTGGATGATACCCGCGGCATGAGCAACCGTGCAGCAGACATCAACCCGGATGACGTAGAAAGCATTTCCATTTTACGCGGCGGCGCTGCCACTGCCTTATATGGTTTGCGTGCAGCTAACGGCGCGGTGGTTATCACCACCAAATCCGGCAGGGCAGGGCGTTTAACAGTAAGCCTTACCTCCACCTACGGCATTGAGAATGTGAACAAAACGCCGGATGTACAAACCCGGTTTTCACAAGGTTACCAGGGCGTGTATGACCCGGCCAGCTTCTGGCCTTCCTGGGGGCCTACGGTAGAGCAGGCCAAACAGCTGGACCCTACGCATCCCGCAGAACTATTTGATAATTATAAACGGGCTTACCACACGGGCAAGCAGGTACGAAATACCGTAAACATGAGCGGTGGTACGGAAAAAGCGGTGTTTGCCGCCTCTTTTTCCCAGCTGAACCAGGATGGGGTAGTACCTTTCAGCGATTACAAGAATTACTCCGCCAAATTAAACGGTGAGCTACGCTTTAGCGAAAAATTCAAAGTAGGCGCCTCCCTGAACTATATTAATTCCGGAGGTAACCGCATCAATGCAGACCGCTACGGCGAGCAGCTGATCTACTGGTCGCCGCGCTGGGATGTGGCCAATTACATTAAACCCAACGGTACGCAGCAAACCTATGCTGCAGGTACCGATAACCCGATGTACACCCTGTACCACAACCGTTTTGTGGACAATGTGAACCGGGTGATCGGCAACGTGAACGCCACCTATTCACCCTTTAAATGGCTGGACCTCATTTACCGCGTAGGTACTGATTTTTATACAGATGGCAGAACTTTTACTGCTGCAGGCCCTAAAGGCCTCACGGATGAAGTGCCCAACGGCGATGCCGGCCCCGGTTTTGTACATGAATACCAGACTAATAAACGCACGCTTAACAGCACCTTTATTGCCAACCTGAAAAATAACATCACGCCCCGTTTAACATCTGACCTAAAGCTGGGGCATGACCTGTATGAGTATAAGCTGAAACAGATATCCACGGAAGGCGATACACTGGATATCCCGGACCTGCTGGTAATGCAGAATGCCAAGCGTGTAGTAGGCCGCCAGTATAAGGAAGATTACCGCATTATTGGCGTGTTTGCAGACTGGACGCTGAGCTGGGACAATTACCTGTACCTGACGCTCACCGGCCGGGAGGATTTCACCTCCACGCTGCCATCCGGCCGCAATCATTTCTTCTATCCCTCTGTAAGCGCAGGTTATGTATTTACAGATCATTTTAAAATGCAGGACAATATCCTGAGCTATGGTAAGATCCGTGCTTCCTGGGCAAGGATAGGGAAGGACCCTGCAGTATATAAATTAACTGCCGGTTATGAACCTCTTGCAGACGGCCCGATCAATAACAGCATTATTGGCTGGACACGTGCAGATACTAAAACAGATCCGGATCTGAAACCTGAGTTTACCAACACCTTTGAAGCAGGTACGGAGTTAAAGTTCCTGAAAAACCGTATAGGCATTGACTTTACCTGGTACACTTCTAAAAGCACCAACCTCCTGATGGGAGTACCTATTCCATCCAGTTCAGGATATGAAACGTTTTATACAAACGCAGGCTCCATTCAGAACAGGGGCGTAGAAATATCTCTGAACGGCACACCGGTAAAAAGCAGAGATTTTAACTGGGATGTACGGGTGAACTTTTCAGCCAATCGTAATAAAGTATTATCCCTGCGGCAGGATGTAAATGAAATAGTGGTAGGATCTCAGTTCGGTTACGCCAGCTCCACTGCCACTATGAAGTACATTGTAGGTTACCCGGTAGGCGCCATCTTTGGCAGAAGTTACGCCCGGTATTATGGTGATGCCACGGAAGATCCCTTACTGATCGATAAAAGCAGGCCTATCCTGATCCAGAGCAGCGGTTCATCGGCGGGATTCCCGGTTATTAATACCTCACAGAAATACCTGGGTAATTCACAACCCAAATGGATCGGCAGCATTTCCAACTCCTTTACTTATAAAGCATTCAGCTTTTCCTTTTTGTTTGATGTAAGGCAGGGCGTGCAGAAGTACAACCAGTTCGCCAACTTCCTGGCAGCTTTCGGCGCTTCCAAAATGACAGAGAACCGTGACCAGATGAAAACCTTTGATGGTGTATTTTCAGATGGAAAGCCCAATAACATACCTGTGTACCTGGGACAAAAGTTAGGCCCCGATGGTAAGGACTATGGGGATGGTTACTACCGCCGTATATACAGGGGCGTAACAGAGGCGTTTATAGAAGATGCTTCGTGGGTACGTTTACGTAATGTAAGCCTCTCTTACCAGCTGCCTTCCAGGCTGCTGTCTAAAACACATTTCATTAACGGCGCCAATATTACCCTCACTGGTAATAACCTGTGGCTGCACACTAAATTCACTGGTTTTGATCCGGAATCCAGCTCCTTTAATGCAGGCAGTAATGCCGATGCATTTGCAGGATTCACTTATCCGGCAGTACGGAGTTTCTTAGCCAGTATCAATGTTACCTTTTAAAGCCCTGCATTATGAAAAGATTGATCATAGCTGTTACTTGCTGCAGCCTGTTTATGATAGCAGGGTGTAAGAAATACCTGGATGTAAACAAAAATCCAAACCTGTCAGAAACTGCCCCCCTCAATGGTTTGCTGGCCAGCACTACCTATAATACCGCTTATACTGTATATCGTACAGGCGATTTTACTTCTTATTTTGTGCAATACCTGGCTTCACCCAACACGGCCAGCAGCACAGATACATATGATGAAGTAGATTACAGCGGCACCTGGGAAGCCATTTATAACACCATGGCAGATCTGTATGATCTTATTAAGCAGGCCGATTCTGTAGGCGCTTATGAGCATGCCGGCGCCGCGAGGATCATGATGGCTTTGAACCTGAGCATAACCAATTCTCTTTGGGGTGCTGTACCTTATAAAGAAGGATTGAACGGCAGTATTTTACAACCGCATTATGATGCAGATAAGGATGTTTACCAATCATGCCTTACATTGATAAACGATGGTATTGCATCACTCGAAAAAGCTGATCCCAAAATATCGCTGGACGCAGTACGCGACCTGCTGCATCATGGCAATGTAGCTGCCTGGAAAAAGACAGGTTATGCACTGAAAGCACGCTTGTTAAATCGTGTAAGTAAAACCGCCGATTATGACCCGGCACAGGTACTTGCTGCATTAGCTAACGCTTATACCAGTAACAATGATGATGCGCAGCTTATGGAGTTCCAGTCGCGCAGTCCCTGGAATCAGGCGGCCTATAATAATACACAGGCCTTGCTTGATGGCTGGCTAAGTACGCATTTCGTAGCAGCCCTGAATGACAGCACGTTTGGTGTTTTTGATCCCCGGCTTCCATGGATTACAGACACTACGCGTTATGGAGACTATAGAGGGACCATCAATGGCAAGGGCAGGGTAGGTACCGGTACCACTAAAGATGAAAGCTATCTGTCTGCTGATAGTGGTTTTTATTCTAAACCCGGGGCCCCCCTGCTGCTCATCACCAATGCTGAGTGTAAGTTTATTGCAGCTGAAGCATCTTTCCGTGCCGGCAATAAACCAGCAGCATACACAGCCTATCTGGCGGGTATTAAGGCTAATATGGATAAGATTGGTGTGGATACCACTGCCAGCAGGATTTATATGCAACAGCCGGTAGTAGCCGTAGGCGCCGCCAACATTACCCTGGACCTGATCATGAAGGAAAAATACGTAGCCATGTTCCTGAACCCGGAAGCATGGGTGGATGCAAGAAGGTTTGATTATAAGTACAAAGACTTTCACCTGCCGGAGAATGCTGTGCTAAGCACCTTCATCCGCCGGGTAGCTTACCCTACTATTGAAACCAGCCGCAATGCAGCGAATGTACCGCCTGTAGGCGCGTTGTCTGATAAGTTGTGGTGGGACGAATGATAATTACGAATTAAGCTGTACAATACAAAAGGTCCTACGTCTTAAAGATGTAGGACCTTTTACCCGGCCAGCCGTCCAAACACCAGATACGCCACCACCAGCGTAAAGAAGATATTAAACAGCTGCGCAATAATAAACGCCATAGCAGGACGGCCGTTCTCCATTTTAAAAATATCGGTGAACTTGGTTTCCAGCCCTATACAGGTAAAGGCCAGCGCAAACCAGTATGTTTGCAGTTCTTTCAGCGATCCTTTGGCAGCAGTCACTACTTCCCGCGGCAGCACAAAGGAAAATAACAGGGATGCCAGCACGAAGCCCAGCACAAATTTGGGAAAACGTTCCCAGATGGTTTTCAGCCCCGGTTTTTTATCGGCGCTCACCTCTTTTTTACTAACCGTCCAGTATACGGAAATAAAGAAGGCGGCAAGGCCTAACAATACGTTCTGCGAGAATTTCACCAGGGTGGCGTATTTCAGCGCTTCTTCGCCCAGCAGTGTACCTGCTGCTACCACGGCGCCGGAGGTATCAATAGTGCCGCCCAGCCAGGCCCCGGCCACTGCCGGCGACATACCCGCCCAGATAGCAATATAGGGCATGATCAGCATCATGGGAATGGCTACGATCAGCACCAGCGATATTACATGCGATAATTTACGGTTATCGCCCTCGATAGCGCCGGAAGTAGCAATAGCAGCCGATACCCCGCAAATGGATACCGCGCTGGAGATCATCATCCTGAACTCATCATCCAGTCCCAGCTTTTTACAGATCCAGAAAGAGAAATACCATACCGTAAACACTACCACCACAGATTGCAGGATGCCCAACCCGCCGGCATTGATAATATCCTGGAACAGCACATTGGCGCCCAGCAGTATCAAACCAATTTTGATGAACAGCTCCGTTTGTATAGCTGGTTTCAGCCAGGCAGGCACACCCAGCACATTGTTAATGAAAAGGCCCAGCAACAGGCTGAATAACACCACTTCAATACCGAAGTCCTTAACGATCTTGTTACTGGTTATCAGCTGTGCCACCAAGGTAATAAGCACAATACCCAGCAGGCTTAGTGCCAGCTTTACGGGTTGAAGGTCTTTGGCCAGCAGGCGCGCCAGCAGCAGGCTGCCTAAAGCCCACAGGAAAAGGATCCCGGTTTGGCGTAACAGGTCCGGGTTGCTAAGCTGCGCCCATAAGCCGCCGCCCGTATTCCAGGCTCCAAATTTTGGTAACGCCGGTTTAAGGCCGCTACATACCAGTGCAATAGTCAGAAAAGCAATAATAACGGCTATCCAGTCTTCGTGGAGAGACTTCTTCATAGTCATGAAAAGGTTTTGATATGAGATAGCGCATGGTGGGTGCGGACGCGCAAAATACAAATTGAATTACGAATTACCCAATTCGTAATTAATGAAAGAACAGGTATCCCAATATAATGGCAGCTACCACACCTACGAAATCCGCTATCAGGCCGCAGGTGAGGGCATAACGGGTATTCTTGATATTTACAGAGCCAAAGTACACGGCCAGTATATAAAAGGTAGTTTCGGTAGAGCCCTGCATAATACAGGCCAGGCGGCCGGCAAAGGAATCAGCGCCATAATGCTGCATGGTATCTACCATTAACCCGCGGGCAGCGCCGCCGCTCAGGGTTTTCATGAGGCCTACCGGTAATGCCGGTACGAAGTCCGTATTAAAGCCCATCCAGGCAAACAAGCTGCCAATACCATTCACAATGTAATCCATACAGCCGGTGCTGCGGAACGCGCTGATAGCTACCAGGATGGCCACCAGGTAAGGAATAATGGATACTACGGTAGAAAATCCGTCCTTGGCGCCGTCAATAAACACTTCGTATACATTGATCTTTTTTACGAATCCCAGTACCAGGAAGGAAGTGAGGATGGAAAAGATCACCAGCCCGCCCAGCATACCCGTATAAGTGGCTACTTCGGCGGGCGGCATATTGTGCATCCAGGCGTACAGGCCCCACATCAGCAGGCCAAAACCACCTAAGAATACCAGCATGGGCAGGTTAAACAAATTAATACGTTGATACAGCGCCACGGCAATAATACCGCTGATGAAGGAAATAAAGGTGCCGATCACCGTAGGAATAAAAATATCTGCCGGGTTGGCCGCCCCATTGGCTAAGCGCATGGCCATTACAGAGGTAGGGATGATGGTCATGCCGGCCGTATTCAGCACCAGGAACATGATCTGGGCATTGGTAGCAGTATCCGGGGCAGGATTCACCTCCTGCAGCTCTTTCATGGCTTTCAGGCCTACCGGGGTAGCAGCATTATCCAGCCCCAGCATGTTGGCAGAAAAGTTCATCACAATAGAGCCCATGGCCGGGTGCTGACGCGGCACCTGCGGAAACAGGCGGGAGAACAGCGGATCAACCGCCCGCGCAAAAATGCCGATCATACCGGCCTTTTCACCTATGCGCATTATGCCCATCCAGAAGGTCATGATACCGGCCAGGCCCAGGGATATTTCCGCGCCGGTTTTGGCGCTGTCAAACATACCGGTCATCAAGGTAGAGAATACCGTGGTATCATGCAGGAAGATCAGGCGGATCAGCGCCACTATGAACGCGATCACAAAAAAAGCGATCCAGATGTAGTTTAATGCCATAGTTGTTGTTTAATCCACGGTCCATGGCCTATAGTCCATGGCTGTTCTGCGTACGATTTATATTGCGCTTATATTCTATAGGCAATGATCTGTAGATCAAAGTCCATCTGCCAAATCTAAACGCTAAAATTGTAAATTAAAAATGATATGTAGAAAAAGTCCATAGCCGCTGGTTCATGGTCCATAGCCTCCCATTTCCCGCAAATATACCTCCGCGCAACAGGCAATGGACCACCGGCCATGGACCATGGAATCTCCAAACCCGCCACCCGCACGGTTCTACGGACTATAAACCATGGGCCACCGACTATTCAACTATTTCCCCTATCTTTGCGGGCAAATTTTTAAAAAATGGCGTTGCAAGCAGGAATAGTAGGATTGCCGAACGTAGGAAAATCAACTTTATTTAACGCAGTTAGTAACAGCGCCAAAGCACAGGCCAGCAACTACCGGTTCTGCACCATTGAGCCGAACGTAGGCCTGGTAGATGTGCCGGATGCACGCCTGTTCAAGCTGGAAGAGCTGGTAAAACCTAACCGCGTAGTGCCCACTACCATCGAATTTGTGGACATTGCCGGCCTGGTAAAAGGCGCCAGCAAGGGAGAGGGGCTGGGTAACAAGTTCCTGGCCAATATCCGCGAGGTAGACGCCATTGTACACGTGATCCGTTGCTTTGAAGACGATAATATATTAAGGGAAGAAGGCCCTATTAACCCGGTAAGCGATAAAGAGATCATTGATACCGAATTGCAGCTGAAGGATCTTGAAACCGTGGAAAAGAAGGTTGCCCGGACGGAAAAGATGGCCAAAACCGGCGGCGATCCTAAAGCCAAAAAGGAATACGAAACCCTGAAACAGTGCCAGGAATGCCTGGAACAGGGCAAGAACATCCGCTCCCTGGGATTAAGCAAGGAAGACCGCAGCGCTATTGCCGACCTTTTCCTGTTAACAGAAAAGCCGGTATTATACGTAGCCAACGTAGATGAAGCCTCCCTGCATACCGGCAACAAATTCTCCAAAGCCCTGGAAGAATCCGTAAAGGGCGAAAACGCACAGGTAATTATTATGAACAACTCTATTGAAGCACAGATCTCCGAAATGGAAGATCCGGCCGATAAAGAGCTGTTCCTGTCAGAATACAACCTCACAGAGCCCGGCCTGAACCGCCTGATCCGCTCTGCCTACCAGCTCCTGAACCTGATCACGTATTTTACCGCAGGGGTACAGGAAGTACGCGCCTGGACCATCCACGAAGGCTGGAAAGCGCCGCAGGCCGCCAGCGTGATCCACACGGATTTTGAAAAAGGCTTTATTAAAGCAGAGGTGATCGCCTACGATGATTATGTGAAATTTGGTTCAGAAACTGCTGCCCGCGATAATGGCCGCCTGCGTATTGAGGGTAAGGAATACCTGGTGAAGGATGGCGACGTGATGCACTTCAGATTTAACGTATAGTTCAAAGATATCCCAACTCTGGTTGGGGGTTACAACAAAATAGAAGGTCCTGGCTAAGCCAGGACCTTCGCCAATTTAAGGAGTGAGTAAGCTATAAGTTATACCCCAGGGAAGCATAGAATTGTGCTCCCACGGTAGGATTACCCCATGATTGTATATATGTTTTCTTCAGGATGTTAGCGCCGCCGATCTTCACAGTGGTCTTCGCTTTCGGGAAGAACTTGCTTATCTGTGCATCCAGTGTGCCGTAGGAAGGGATCTCGCTGAGGGCAAGCGTATTCACTGCAGGAGATACGAACGTAGAGTTCCAGATGAACTTATCCTGCCAGCGCCAGGTAACATTAAAGCCGAAATTAGAGCCGGCAATGTTACGGTTGCCCACATACAGGTTATAACGCACTTTAGGCGTGTTCCACATTACGCCTGCGCTGGTCAGTCCTTCATCATCCCGCAGGTCGTTATAGGAAATATTACCTCCTGTTACAAAGTTCAGCGGAAGAGAATAATCTATGCCCAATGCCCATCCCCAGGATTTAATATCCCTGTCAAGATTTACCGGGATGGAGTAGATCTGACTGCCGCCGGCGCCGTCAGGTTTTACCAGTGCCTGCACGCCATTATAATTCTTGAAGTTATTGCTGTATACATAAGCGTCTACCAGCACCTTATTGGCAAACAGGCCTTTATAACCTACTTCAAATGCTACAATGCGTTCCGGTTCAAAATCGCGGAACTCGTATTGCTTCGGAGCGCCTGCCTGTACGGATTCCAGCGTATATATTGGTCCGTTCTTCAATCCGAAGCGGTCAATCATAAAGGGAATGCCGCCAATCAAACGGTACTGCGGTGTCTGCAGGTCAATGTATTGATCCTGGCAGGTGGGAATACGGAAACCGGTTTGGTAGGAAGCGCGGATGTTATGCGTTTTAAAGAAGGTGTATACTGCGGAAAGGCGGGGGCTGAACTGCCCTTTAAAGTTCTCGTTCTTATCGTAACGGATGGAGCCTGTGAGGTGTATGTGATCTTCTACCAGGCTTTTAGCCACCTGCACATAACCACCGTATTCATTGATGCGGAATTCTTTGCCGTTATCATCCAGAGCAAAAAGAGAGCCGCCGGAGTTAAGGGCATATACACGGTAGTTGCCGCCCACCAGTACTTCGGCAAAGGGGATCAGGTCGCTGAAGTTATACATGAACTCTGCCTGGTACAGGTTTGTTTTATCATTGAACTTAGCGCCTACGCCGTTAGCATCTCCGGGGATGGCTTTTCCCTTAACAGTATCGGCCGCATTGTTAAAGGCGGCAGTGCCGGGCACCAGCCTGCCCTGATCAGCAGCAGCTCTTGCATTGTTGTGGAAAGTGGTGGATCCTCCTTTTGCAGCAGTGGTGGCGGTGGCAAATGCCTGTGCCGGGCTCTGGCCTTGTCCAAGCGCAGTTTGGAAAGCGGTGCTGAAGGTGGTTAATGAGGCTCCTGCATAAGCGCCAAAATACTGGGCAAACCAACCATTAGCGCCAGCGCTGGGTTTCCAGGCTTCATTAATACCCTGGGCCAGGGTGCCGATGGCATAGCTGTCGCCCGCCCTTTCCTGGGTGGTGTACAGGCGCACATAGAAGTTGCTGCCTTTAAGCTCTGCCTTATATTGACCCATGCGGAAGTTTTTAATAGAGTAGCGGTCTGCCCCGGTATACACCGTAGTACCGGTACCATAGCTGCCCTGTATGAATGCTTCCAGGTTATCTTTGATACGGTAGTGAATGGCGCCGTTGATCTTCATGTTCTTGGTATTATAATCTGCCATGGAGCGTTCGTCGTAACCGGTGCGGGATACGAAGGTATTGGCGCTGTCCGGCATAATAGCGTTAAAGATCTGGCCAGGGGTAATAAGACCGCCGGTAGCAGCAGAAAGCTGCGCAATACCCATACCCAGCGGGTTGTTGGGCGTAAGCGCTGCGGGCCGCAGGTTGGCATACATATTTACATTGGTCTCATCGCCATAGGTATTCACCCCGTTATAGGCCGGGTTATTAGCGCGCGTGCCATCCTGCAGGTTATGACCATTCAGGACGCTTTGATCGCGGGTGTCGTAAGCCTGCCAGTCGTCTGCTTTAATATAGCCAAAGTTCACTTTAAAGGCCCATTTGTTATTGAAGGCATGCGCGTAACGTACCGTTACATCATAGTAGCCGGTAGTGGCTTTGCTGCGGCCATCGTCTGATAATATACCGGATTTAACATTAGCGCTCAGCCCCTGGTGCTCAAAAGGATTTTTACTGTTCATCAGCACAATGCCATTCAGCGCATTAGGCCCGTACAGGGCAGATGCTGCACCGGGCAGCAGCTCTACATTATCCATATCCAGCTCTGTGATACCTACTATATTACCTACAGAAAAGTTCAGGCCGGGCGCCTGGTTATCCATACCATCGATCAGCTGCAGCACACGGGTATTACCATTACTGTTAAAACCGCGGGTGTTCACTGATTTAAAGGTGAGGCTCTGCGTGCTCATTTCTACGCCTTTCATATTAGCCAGGGCATCATAGAATGTTGGTGCAGGGGATGCTTTAATAGCGCGCGAATCCAGCTTTTCAATAGATACCGGAGATTGCAGGATGCTTTGCGCTACGCGGCTGGCAGCTACTACTACTTCCTGTCCCAGCACTTCCGTAGATGACAGCTGTACGCTCAATGTTTCGCCGGCATTGCTCACCAGTACTTCTTCACTTTTAAATCCTACGTAGGAAAATACCAGCGTTAACGGTAAGCTGCGGGAGGTGTTGAGCTTAAAATTACCGCTGCCGTCTGAAATAGTGCCGCTCAGGGAGCCCTTCACGCTAACGGTCACACCGGCCATTTTTTCGCCGGTGGTTTTGTCGGTGACCGCGCCACTGATGGAAATTTGTTGTGCTTGTGTTACAGACCATAGGGAAATACATAAAAATACGGCACACAAACAGGTTTTAAGGAAGGTGTTCTTCATACCAGGTAGAATTTACGTTTTGGTTGAGCTGGGGATGTAGGTTATATTTATTTTTACTAAAAATAACGAATGATTGTGAATTAACAATTAATTATTATGTAATAATAGTGGGGTGGATTTTGGGTGGTGGAGGTTGAGAAAAGGGGGATTTTGATTGACGCGGTTCCGTGTATGGTTTATATTAAGTTATCATGAATATTTGGGGCTTATGTTGGTAAATGCTGCTGGTTTGAGTGGGGGAGATGTGTTTTATGCGCATACGGAAGTGAAGTGCACATTTGCGTATACGATTACAAAACGCTGGGAGCTGAAATTAAACGGCGGCGGTGCTTTTTATTTAAAATTCAGTAAGTGGGATACGCGCCGTAAACAAGCAGCTCCTGTTGAGTTCATTGGTAACTGGATAAATAAAAATGATACGATTACTTTAACGGTAGCAGCGCCCTTTCGGGGTAACTGTTTTGTTGGCAATGCACGTTATCTTCAGGTAAAGGATACGTTGAAATTTGTGGGGATTGGGAATACTTGTTTACCAGGAAGGTTGGTGAGGAATGAGTATAAATAGATGAATATATTGTAACACAAAAGTTGGGTGAGGGGGACAGAGGAAGGATGTATTTTGCGGCTGCGGAGTACCTTAACTTAGCCCGGCCTTTTTTGTAAGAGGTTTAAACATAGCAGCCCGGCAGGTAGATAGCAAAATGACCGCAGACACCAGATCTAAAACACAATAAAGTATAATTTGAAGGCCATGAAAATGTCTTCTCTGGAAGAGCTGCAACATTATGTCAGCAATACAAAACTAACCGTACCCAAATTTGAGATCAATGCCGGACAGGTTATCCTAATACCAAGCTTTACAAATTTTAATATTATTATGACTAGCATTTTGTTGCCTTTTATTATAATATTGATTCAAAAGACTGAAAATGTAACAGCAGTGATGTCAATTGCATTGCTTGTTCTATTTCTGTATTTCCTCTGGGTTGATTTTAATGCAATAAATAGGGTGGAGATCTAAAGATATACCTGATGTTTTGCTGATTGATTTTTCGTCTGAAGAGCATGCGGCTAAAGTGGCTGATTATCGTATCCCCACGAGCAAGTACATGTTTTTTTCTTGAAGAGGGAGGCTCTACTTTTTATGCAGGTGTCCAGTTGTGTG
>NZ_JAGXJN010000337.1 GCF_019091455.1 Chitinophaga sp. GbtcB8 | reverse complement strand
GAGAAAGTAGTGGGAGCCGTGGTGAGGGATCGTGGACTGAGCCGCCATCCGCTGTTCCAGGTGATGTTCCTTTTACAGAACAATGGAACCGTAGGTATTGGAGAACACATCTTGGGCGAAGGGTTATCACTGTATGTGGAACCTGTTGAAAGCAATAGTACCCAGTTTGCTCTTTCCTTTTCCTTACGTGGGTCAATGGAGGGTCTTCAATTAAGTGTTACTTATAGCACTGATCTTTTTGC
>NZ_JAGXJN010000336.1 GCF_019091455.1 Chitinophaga sp. GbtcB8 | reverse complement strand
ATGCTTCCATCCCAGCGATCTCGAAGCGGATCTTGTCTCCAGGCCTGAGCAGCACCGGGGTATCGGCCTGCGCGTCGAAGAGCCTGACGTCGGTATGACCGATGATGTGCCACCCCGAAGGCGCGGTCATCGGCATGATGCCTGCCTGCATGCCGCCGATGATGACGGCGCCCTCGGGCACGTTCAGGCGAGGGCTGCTGCGCCGCGCCCAGGCGAGCCGCGGGTCGAGGCCGGACAGATAA
>NZ_JAGXJN010000335.1 GCF_019091455.1 Chitinophaga sp. GbtcB8 | reverse complement strand
GACCGCGGTGACCGTTAGCAGGCATACCCTGTTCTTAGTAAGGCTGCCACTTAGAATATTCAGCCTTACTTTTTTTTTATTGAGCACCTACAGGCTGTCCGGCATTTCTGTTGTATTACCTTTTTACCGGGTGCGTAGGTTATTGCCCCAGTGCCGGCCCCGGTATAAACCCGTACCCCCCATTACTAACCCTTACGCCCCTATGGCCATAAAGGTTATCCTGAGAAACTTTTGCAGGCGGGA
>NZ_JAGXJN010000334.1 GCF_019091455.1 Chitinophaga sp. GbtcB8 | reverse complement strand
ATGAGTGGAAATTGGGTAAAATTAGCAACAACAGCTAATGGGGAGCGCGCTTTCTTTTATCTAAAAATAGCTGTTTGATACGCTGCAACGCCTCTGCTGAAACACCGGTTAACGGTTGTGCGTACCTTAATAACAGCAGGGCAACGCTTGTGAGTATACTTTTTGTGTACCTTAACATATCACGTTATGAAAACCATTATTCTGTATCTATTTTCGGTTACGCAGATGCTGATGATCTCAAGC
>NZ_JAGXJN010000333.1 GCF_019091455.1 Chitinophaga sp. GbtcB8 | reverse complement strand
GAGTACCCCGGTAGGGCTGCTGTGCCAGGGAGGCCGTAAGGGTTGTCCCGGCGCCCATGGCAGGGAAGAAAGCCGCAGGCCTGCATCGTTATTGGTAGAGGATGCCTGCACCACAAAAAAGTTATCAGATCCGGCAGGCGGCAGCCGGGCGGTACCGCGGGGCGGCCCGCGGGGGGTAGCAGCTTTTCTACCCAGGTTGTCTATACGATCCTGCACTCCGCGTGGGGGGGTTCCCAATCCGCG
>NZ_JAGXJN010000332.1 GCF_019091455.1 Chitinophaga sp. GbtcB8 | reverse complement strand
GCTGGACATACACGGGGAATTGCCGGATACCATTTATTACTATAACAAATTCTCCGAACCGGTAACACACGAGCTAAGGGAGCTGGTTGAAAGAGAAGTGAACTATGTGGTAGATAACTGGGAAAAAGCAGAACACGGCAACTGGGAGATCCGGCAAAAGAAAAAACCCTTCCTGAATTCCCGCTTAAAGCTGTGGGTAGCCATGGACCGGGCTATTAAGATAGGCCGCGACCGGTCTTTTCC
>NZ_JAGXJN010000331.1 GCF_019091455.1 Chitinophaga sp. GbtcB8 | reverse complement strand
ATCTTTAGAGAAATTATTTCTATAAACTTAAATCGGAATGAGTTAAATTTAGGAGAAATCCTCTTCTCTTTATTAAATCAAATATAAAATTTATTTAAAAAAATTAAAAATAAATACTCACTTGAGGCTTCCTATTACACTTTAACTAAACATACTAACACAATATATATATATATATATAACTTGAACTATATGTCCCCTTACCATTAATCTCCATATTTTGACTATTAATGTAAACTTCAA
>NZ_JAGXJN010000330.1 GCF_019091455.1 Chitinophaga sp. GbtcB8 | reverse complement strand
GATATTCTTTAGCGATTGCCAAAAGCGCTTCATCATTGTCAAATGAAATCAATGTAGAGTTACTATCCATGCCATCCAGTATCCAGGAAGTTGAAAGCCCGGTGCCGGTACCAAGCTCTAAGAATTTGCCGGATGGTTTTGAAGCAGCTAAGGACCGTAATAAAGAGCAGGTTAAAATGTCGGAAGCCATAGTAAAGCCATTTTCCTTTGTTGCTTTGTCTATAGCATAATAAGCGTTCGGTA
>NZ_JAGXJN010000329.1 GCF_019091455.1 Chitinophaga sp. GbtcB8 | reverse complement strand
TTCCCCCGGTCGGCCTTTTTTTTTTTCTTTATAACCCCGCTTCTCCCCGTGGTTCCTCCTTCCCCCATTTTTTTTCTCTTTCAAAACACCCTCCCCCTTCCTTTCCTTTTTTTCCTTTTTTGAGGAAAGAAAGTAGGGGGATTTTCCTACTTCTCTTCTTTTTTATTTCCTATTTCCTGCGGGGGTTTGTTGGGGGTTTCCATTCCCCCGGGTCCTCCGCCTTTCCCCCCCCCCCCCCCCCCCC
>NZ_JAGXJN010000328.1 GCF_019091455.1 Chitinophaga sp. GbtcB8 | reverse complement strand
GTATCTGGGCTTCCTCATCCAAATCTGATCCATTATCCAGTTATGGACACGTTAACGAAACCAGAAGTCTTTCGATCCCTTGCTGTCAATGCCAATGGGGGTGCTTTAGGGCTGGTGGCAACCGCACCTAACCCGAAAGAAGAACTAACTAACTGCCCCGATATATGTGATTAAAGCTATGCGTTGGTTGGTGACTAAACTTGGCTTGGGATTGGGGTGCAAGTGAAGTCCCCGAAAGAATAAT
>NZ_JAGXJN010000033.1 GCF_019091455.1 Chitinophaga sp. GbtcB8 | reverse complement strand
GCCAGGCCACATGCGGCAAATGTTTTTCCTGGCCCGGGCCTACGTGAATATCATTGCCCTGTGCATAGGCCAGCGCGCTTAGCTGGGCGGGTTTGCTGGAGTTATAGTGCACCTTTACATCAGACATATCCATACCGGAAAGGTTTTCCACCCCGGATTTCAGGCTGTCGGGCATACCTGTATTATTGGCTTGCAGCTGTGTGGTGAATTTTCCCTGCACGGGTTTTTCCTCTTCCGGCAAAGTAGCTCTTTGCAAAACGAATTTGCCTTGCATCGGTAATTTTTTCTCTTCCTCTTCCGGCTGTAGCTGGGCTGGAAATTTGCCCTGCACTAATTCGTCCATATTGGCCGCATTTCTTTGTAAGGGTGCAGTGGAAGGTGCAGCTGTTTGTTCATCAGCAGCCGAACGGGAGCTGGAATAGGATTGATCTGAGGAGGAATATGTGAACATAGTTATAGAGGGTTTACCGGTAATAGTATAAATGTAGCAAAAATATCTGGTATGCGATCACCCCCAACATCTTCCCCGCATAATACCCGCATCAAGTCCACGTTATACCCACCGCTTACAACCGCCAGATGTACACTTCCGCAGGCCTTTCCTGCATGCAATCAGTGGTGGTAGCTGTGCCCCTCCCGGAAAAACAGCCGCAAAAGGTGTTGGCATTGTCCCCAGCTGCCCTGCAACCTTTTACACAACCGCATAGTACCCGCCCCCGAAACAGAAAACGTAAACAATTGGTAACCACGCTGCCGGCGCACCCGTCATAGAAAAACAGGGGTATACCTGCTAATAGCAGCTACAGGAAAGGGATACAGGACGGAAATAATTAACGATAATACTATTTTGAGGAATGGTAAGGCCCTCCTTTTTTTGTTATTTTTAGCTAACAGAATAATCAGTAACAAAAAGGCCAAAGACCGCTATTGTTAAACGTACGCTAACCGTTTCACCTGAAAACCCACCATCCTATGAACACGTACACCATTACCATTAATTGTGAACTGCTGAATGAAACCGGCATCCTGGTAGCCCGCACCCTCAAAACCATCGTAAATACACTACCCAGGGTTACAGACAAATACATGTTTGTAGCCAGCCAGCACTTCAAGCCTATCGTAGTTCAGCTCAAAAAGGTTATTGACCTGGATACCGGCCTGCCCGTATTCATTTGCAGCGGCGAAGAAGTAGACGACACCGAAGGAATCAAGGAGGTCATCGGCCACGCCGCCTTTGCAATGGATTGAATTTTTGGGGGGAGGGATTAAGGCCTGGGAATAAGGTTAAGGCTTGAGGAAATAAAATCTACAGCATAATGCCTGTAAAATTGATTGGCACCCCAGGGTAACGGGCGCATTCCTGTGATAAGATCTGCAACATGATGCCTTTAAAACAGCGTCTGCAAAATAACATCCAGAAATTAATGTCTCAAACCTGCACCCATACATTGACTGGCTCGCCGGCCCATCCGCCTGTATTTGTATGCTGCCTACCCCGTGCAACTTACCTTCGCAGCAGGTCCAAACGACGGACCTTGCCCGGCGTCATGCGCTTGATACCGCTTCATAGCATTCCTATGCTGATACGCCCTTCAACGCATCATGTGTGCACACACAGGCGGGTACAGTCCGGAGCTGGACCTGCGAGAAGAAGCCCTCTAAAACAGCAAACACCATAAGAATCAGGCGGGTACAGTCCGGAGCTGGATCTGCGAGAAGAAGTCCTTTAAACAGCAAGCACCACGGGTACACCTGCAAGAAGAAACCTTCTAAAACAGCAAACGCCATAAGAATCGGCATTGTCTTTGTTATAGCATACTTGAATCTTCCTGTACATAACTAAAATTCACAGTATGAAAGCATTGTTATTTTTGCCACTGTTAGTGATGAGCGTATGGATCACTGGCTGTACCAAGAAGTATGAGTATGTTACCCCCAACCAAACCATTCAAACCGATATTGCCGCTGGTGATTGGAAGCTGATTAACGATGGAAAAAGTTATGCAGTAACCATTAGCATGCCGGAAATAACTGACCAGGTGAACCAGGAGTTTGGAATAGTGGTATCTGTATCCGGCGATGGCGGTACCTTTGAAGCCATTCCTGAAGTATATGCAGGTTATAGCTACTCTTACACGCATACCACCGGTAGCCTTACCATCGAATCACAGGCCGTAAGCGGCACCACCGCCGGTACCGCTCCCCCGGCTATCACGGTAAAAATTGTGCTGGTGGAATCAGAACCATAATTTTACCGGTTAAATCAAAAATATAGCGGCTGTATCATTTATGATACGGCCGTTTTGTTTTGTAAACCCCTTTTTTATAAACCTACCCGTTTATGTAGGTGGTTGGTGTTATAAATCTTCTTAAATTAGCTACACTTTTATTGAGACCGTTAAAAAGATGCACATTGTAAGGTTTAACCATTCAACAGAAATATGAAACGCCAAAACAATTGAAACGTTATAGTCTATTCGCTCTATCTGATACAAAAGCATCCTTTTAGCAGCCCCGTTTAAATTTTTTAATATCATGGAAAATTCATTTAATCGCAGCGCTGTGCGTTTAATATCCGCGTTGCTGCTGGCCCTCACCAGCCCCTGCATTGCCAATGCCCAGGGTTCCAACAACCACCGCGTTCTAACGCACGCCAACTGGACCAATGAGCTGAACCTGCAGATCCCCTATGAGCAATTCAGCATCTGCGCTGGCGACAATGCCGTGCTGATCGCCACTTCTGGTCATGTTTTCCCCGAAACCCTATGGTACGATGCTCCTAAAGGCGGTAAGCTATTACACACCGGCAGCACCTTTAAGGTAAATCCCACAGAAACCACCGTGTATTATGCTGCTTCAGAGCTGTATACGGAAGAACGTGGCCGCGATGCCATTACCGTTACCGTTAGCAACTGCCAGCGCCGCCAGGCTATTGGTGATGATATTGGATATGTAGATGTACCTGCCAAAGCCGTAAAGCTGCAATTAACCGCCAACGCAGAAACCGGCGAGCTGTTATTGCAGGGCAAAGAGAACTGGGATGGCAGCCTGCTCACTGTGCAAAACAGCCAGGGTAAAGAAATACAACGGGAAGTGCTGAAAGGCGAACGTTTCCGTTTATCCGGCCGGTATACAGATGGGGTGTACATTGTGAATGTAACCACACCGGAAGGCAAAACGCTGATCGGGAAGCTAAGGTTGTATCAGTAAGTAAATGTTATTATAAAGAACAAGGGTTCATCATCTGTGCGCAGAGGATGAACCCTTGTATTATTTACTAATGTAGACTTGATAATTTAAGCAGCCATTCTCCGGAGTAAAATTCTAATTTGCTGCTACACCAAAATTATATACGATGTCGCAGGGAATATATTAATCATCAATTATTAATTCCTAACCTGCTCCTCTTCTTTCACCCTCCACTCATTATCATAAAACCCTGCCGTCTTAATCGCCTCAATCCCCCCTTTCATCAGCTCTGCGCTAAAGATCATATAATCCGGGAACCCACTGCCACCCGCAAAATACTGGTTTGCTTCCGCGGCATGCAGCCCTGTTATGCCCGTGCCGCTGATCACGGCAATACTGGCCGTTTTACTGTCCTGCCGTGGCCATACAAAATAGGCGGCCAGCGCGTCGCCAGTGTACTGTTGTGCACCCACCTGCAGCTGCCCGCGGTTCACCTGTATAGGGCAGTTTTTCAGTAAAGCATTCCATGCTTTATTACTGCCGGCATGGCCGTATAGAACAATGCCCTGGTCAGGGTAGGCAGCAGCCTTAAAATCTTTATCAGCCACCAGGTCCACGGCGCCGTTGCCGCGGTAGTACCAGGTTTCTGCATCATAGCGGGCTTTATTATACGCCCACTCATTTTCTGCAGCATTGCCGCTGGTGCCGTACACAAATACCATGTGGTGGTTAAAGGCTTCTTTCAGGGTGCCATTACGTTGCGGGCCTTTTTCAGTAGCAGCAGGTAATGTGCCAACGGCCCATTGTGCCTGTTTATGTAAATAAACCACCGTGTCTGATTTCGTGATCGTTAGCGGAGTGCCATCCAGCGTGATCGTAATAGTCCCAGCAGGCATATCTTTCAGGTCTAACGCTAACGTAGCTACGTTATCAGTAGTACCGGTTATGCTGCGGTGGTCCTCACTGCGGTGCAGCTGTATGCGGCTGTATTCCAGCGAGTGTTGTTGCTGCAGAATATGCGCCCAGCGCATGCCGGAAGAGATGGCGGGGTTGGCCGTGGTAAAATCAATATGCTGCCAGCTGCTGTCCGGCAAAATGGTATGCCATTGCAGGAACTGGAACAGCGGCGGCCAGTCCACGCACTTATCGCCGTACCAGTGCTCGCCGCCCGGGTACTCATAATAGCTGAAGTCAGCATGAAAACCGGACAGCACGCGTTTCATCTGCCGCGCATATTCAACAGAAACCACTTTATCGCTATCACCGTGTAATACGTACACACCTGCCGCTTTGTAATTATTGGCCAGCTTTAGCACGTTACTGGGGTTGCTGGCGCGCAGCAAGATCTTTTCCGTATTATTTTTCGGGGAGTCCGGTATCAGCCCGTCGGCAGATCCGTAACCTGTTAGGGTTGGGTAACCGGAACAAGGCGCCACAGCCGCCCATTTGCCGGGATAGGTGGCGCCCAGGTACCAGCTGCCATGCCCGCCCATAGAGTGGCCGGTTAAATATATTTTAGTAGGGTCTGGGGAGAATGTTTGCTTCGCAATATCCAGCACTTCCAGCGCATCAAGCCGGCCCCAGTCTTCCCAGTTAAAACCGCGGGGGCGGCGGTTAGTAGGCGCTACCAGCACACCCCAGTCTTTTTGCTTGTAGGCGCGGGCCTGGTTTATGGACTGTACTTCTGCGCCATGCACGGAAAGGAACAGGGCAGGGGCGCCGCCGGTGCTGCCTTCCTGTGGCGATACGCTGTAGTATTGCACACTGCCGTCTATCTGGCTTACAAAGGTGCTGGTATAATGATCGCCGGGGTTCACCACCTGTAAGGTAATATTCCGCTGGTCTATATTTCGTTTATTGCTGCCCGTTAGTATCAGTGTACAGGAGGCCGTGCCTTTCTGCTGCAGCTGGCTGGCATCCATTTTAAAGCCCACTTTGCGGGTGGTCATGGGCGCAATGTCCGGCAGGGTGCTTACCACTTCTTTGCCCTGTATGCCGGCGCTGATCTGTAAGCCTTTCAGGGCTTGTTTGCTGGTGTTAATAACCACTACTGCGCCCCATAGCTCTGTATTGGTTTTACCGCTTACAATAAACGGCAGGGTAGAATCTGCGGTGCTCAGGTACACGGGTTTAGGGGGAAACAGCAGCTGTGCCTGTATTCCCTGCCGTCCAAAGCTGCGGGCCGTGCGTACGTAAAATTCATTCAGCCCTTTCTTCAGCTGTACGGGAGTATACATCCAGCCGTAGCGGTAAATATCGCCGGCATGCGGTTCCCCGTTCACATACACCATCTGGTGCCCGGAAATATTCAGCACGGCTGTTTGCGCCGCAGGCGCATTATATGTAAGGTAGAGGTACCCGTTGTTAATCAGGCGGCCTTTGAACATACCGGCGCTGTCGGCCTCAATAGATTTCCAGCTGCCTGGTGTATTGTCCAAACCAGGAACGCTGCTGCCGGCTGCCGGTGTGCTAAGCTGCCCGGTGTATAACTGGTAGGCCAGGGGATCGGTGAACAGCGCCTGACGCCCGTATTGATGACTGGGCCCGCTGATCAGGCCCCTGGTAAAAGTGTAACGTTCCTGGGCATACGATATAGTACATACCAGGAAAAAAATCCATAGTAATAGGGTCCTTCTTATCATAAATTCAACTGTTTGTCCGTTCAAAATAGGCAATTAGGACCGTTTATCCCACCACCCCCACTTTAGTGTTATCCCGGACTTGGAAGGACATACTTATCAACGCAAAGCACATTTGCAAATATTTTAATTTAAATTTTTGTTATAAAGTGATCAGAATTGTCACTATTTTATGATGTAAAAAGAGGGAACAATGCTTTGGGGGAAGCGGGACTGCTTTTACAACCAAATGCCGACATGAACACATTAGATGCAGTATTAGTAGAACGGTTACACGAAAATGAAGTAGCCGCGTTTGATACCCTGTACTGGAAGTATCACGAAGTAGTTTATCGCAACATCCTGAAGCTCGTGAAAGAGACAGTAGTTGCAGAAGACATTTTACAGGAGGTTTTTATAAAGCTGTGGGAAAAAAGGCAGGAGATCAAGGCATCGCAGTCAGTAGCAGGCTGGTTGTTTGTGATCAGTTTTAATCTGTCTGTGAATTACAGCCGCAAGAAGCTGCGTGAACAAACCTTTCACCAGAAGCTCCTGGCCCTTGCTCCGGGTGAAGAATCCGGAACGGACCGTAAAGTCCTGCAGGAGGTGCAATACCATTTACTGGAGCAGGCCATCGCAGAACTATCGCCCCAGCGCCGCCGTATTGTAACCCTTTGTAAGCTGGAAGGCAAAACCTATGAGGAAGTAGCCAATGAGCTTAATATTTCCCGTAATACTGTCAAAGAACATCTATCCGCAGCCATGGTTAAACTCAATGACTACATTCAGAAGAACGCAGAACACAGGTATGTCCTGTTATTCCTTCTTTTCCTGAACCGCGACTGGTGAAGGTCAGCACATCAGGAACACCCTGTTTCGTATTATTCTAAATAATATATGAAATTTTCTGGAAGGAACACCCACCCTTTTTTTACACTTCATTGTATTTAAATTAAACAACCGACAGCGTGCACAATAGGAAGGAATATCTCAGGCATTTATTACATACAGAGGAATGGACGATTGCTGAGAAAGAATGGATGCTGCAGTATTTGGATGAGAACGATCTTTCAGAGCTTGAAGCATTAGCCGCAGAAGAATTCAATACTGACCTGGAGACTGTAAAACATACCCTCAACAGGAAAGTTGCAGAAGATCTTTTAGAGCGCATTCACCGGGATATGGATATACCCGCGCCACACCTTTCACAACCCAAAAGGAATACGGCCAGGGTGTATACATGGTGGGCAGCAGCGGCAGCAGCCATTTTGTTAGTAGCAGGTATCGGTTTTTACACCCTTACCCGCCAGTCTGTTAAACCACAGGTGGTAGCAACAAATAACGAACGTAAAACAATAAAGCTGCCGGATGGATCGCTGGTATCGCTGGAACCCGGTTCCACGCTGGAATATCCCGGGAGCTTTAGTGAAGATACGCGGGAGGTAAGCTTAATAGGAGAAGCGTATTTTGAGGTAGCGCATAATGATAAACAACCCTTTGTTATTCATTCCTCCCTCATAAATACCACGGTGCTGGCCACCTCTTTTAATATAGAAGCCAGGGACGCCGGCGCCGCAAGGGTAGTAGTAGTAAGCGGCCGCGTACAGGTACAGGCAAAAGGCCAAACCGCAGGAAGGGATCAGGCAATGATCATTACCGCCAACAAAAGCGCAGTATACAGCAAAGCAACCGACCAGCTGCAAATGCTGGATGCTGAAGACGATGCCCGCTTTTATGCGCAAAAACGCTCCGGTAAGTTCATGTACAAAGGCGTAACGCTGGATAAAGTGGTCAGTGACCTGGAGCGGTATTATAATACCACCATCATTACCCACGAAAGGATCCGCCATTGCGTGTTTAACGGTGATTTTAACACAACCGATGATATAGATAAAGCGCTTACTTTGATCGCAATATCATTAAACGCGAACATACGCAAGGACAGTAGTACTAACAGCTACACAATAACCGGTGGCAGCTGTTTATAAGAAAGTTACAGCAAATAACACAGTAGAAGAAAACCTAGTTGAATTGAAAACCAAACTAATCGCCAGTATGAAAATTTCCCTATTGTCAGATCCGGGGTAACCATTAACAGACAAGGTTAATCCAAACAGAAAAACCCTGTTTTGCAGAGAATCTATTGTTGTCTGGTTTCCTTAACGAACCGGAATGGGCTTCCTTTGCCCGGTAACCAGCCATAGTGGCATAATAGAAGTAATACAGAGAATTAGAGTCAACCAAAAAAACTAATCAAATGATGGAGCTGTTACGACAACCGCAACCCGGTTAGTCCAACTTATTTTTTACAAGGTTAATAATCCGTAAAAACGTTGCGCTGTTTTACAGCCGCTAAACTATTGCCTGGACTTTAAGAAGTCCGGGACGGAGATCCTATTTCCTTAACGGTACAAGTGTTCTGAACAACCAACGGAACGCTAATGGAGAAGGTATGCCCTGCCAGCTGTACTCAATGCTAATATACAATAAAGTGAAACATGCGCATTAAAAAGACGCTCTACTTAAAATTATCACTGGTATTCCTGTTCATGCTGGGCGTGATGAAAAGCCCTGCAGCAGGCGTAAAGAGCGCGCAAAATGCGCTCGACAAAAAGATCACGATCGAATTAAAAGATGTAGTGCTGAAAGATGCGCTGGAAAGGATTGCAGACCTGGCCTCCATATCTTTTGTATATGTGAATACCGAAGCGCTGGAAGCCAACCGCGTAAACCTGCATGCACATGATGAAAAAGTAGGTACCCTGCTGGATAAGCTGCTTACGCCGTACTCCCTTTCTTACTCCGTAGTATATGACCGCGTTGTTATCCGCAAAAGCGAGCGGAAAACAATACGTCCTGAAGGAGCCTTATCCATCAGGGCCATTACCACCCCGCAGCAGAAACAGACCATTGATGTAAAAGGCGTGGTAACCTCTGAAAAGAAAGAGCCGCTTGTAGGCATTTCCATCGGGGTAAAAGGTACTTCCCGCGGTACCATGACCAATGAAAGAGGCGAGTTTGAAATTAAACGCATCAGTAGCGATGCCATCCTGGTATTCAGCGGCACCGGTTATAAGCAGGAAGAGCTGAACCTGTCCACCTACAAAGGCGGAACACTGGCCATACAATTAACGGAAAAGCCTACACGCTTAAATGAAGTGGTGGTAACCGGCTTTCAGAATATAGATAAGAACAAATTCTCCGGCGCCGCCACTCGCTTAAAAATGGAAGATGCCAAGATGGACGGGTTGGTGGATGTAAGCCGTATGCTGGAAGGCCGCGTTGCCGGTGTGGCCATCCAGAACGTGTCCGGTACATTTGGCACCGCGCCTAAAGTACGCGTGCGCGGCGCTACCTCTATTAACGGGGATAACAAGCCCCTGTGGGTAGTAGATGGTGTGGTGCTGGAAGATGTGGTGAATATATCCAATGATCAGCTGTCCAGCGGTGACCCTACCACCTTGCTGGGATCCGCCGTTGCAGGCCTTAACTCCAATGATATTGAAAGCTTCGACATCCTGAAAGATGCCGCCGCTACGGCGTTATATGGCGCGCGCGCCATGAACGGCGTAGTGGTGATCACCACCAAAAAAGGACGTGTAGGCAAACCCGTGGTAACCTACACGGGCAACTTCAGCACCCAGCTGAAACCTACCTACGGCAATTTTAATATCATGAACTCCGCACAGCAAATGTCTGTGCTGGGCGAGCTGGAACGCAAAGGCATCCTTAGCTCCAACATCCTTTCCCGGGGCGATGTTGGCGTGTTCGGCAAAATGTACGAGCGCCTGAACGGGGACGATGCCGGCAACATCCCACTGGAAAATACCCCGGAAGCCCTGCGCGCCTTTTTAATGCGCTACGGCAAAACCAACACCGATTGGTTTGACCTCCTGTTCCGCAACAACTTTATACAGGAACACTCCGTCAGCATTTCCAGTGGTACAGAAAAATCGCAGTCCTATTTCTCCACCAGCTATTACAGTGATAACGGCTGGACCATTGGGGATAAGGTCACCCGGTACACCATGAACTACCGCAATAACTATAAATTTTCTGACCGGCTTTCAGCCGGTTTCTCCACCTTAGGTTCTGTACGCCAGCAACGTGCCCCCGGCGCATTGTCGCGCACCAGCAACCCGGTAGAAGGGCAGTATGACCGCGAGTTTGATATTAACCCGTTCAGCTACTCCCTGAATACCAGCCGCACCTTAACCGCTTATGATGAGCAGGGCAACCTGGAATATTTCAGAAGGAACTTTGCCCCCTTCAACATCATTAACGAGCTGCAGAACAACTACCTGAGCCTGAACATGATCGATCTGCGCCTGCAGGGCGATCTGGCCTTCAAGCTCAATGATCACCTGCGTTATGAGTTCGTAGGTGCGTTACGGTATGTAAAGTCATCCCGCGAGCACCAGATCACAGAAAATGCCAACATGGCCAATGCCTACCGCGCTAACGGCAACGCCACCATTGCAGCCAACAACAAGTTCCTGTACCGTGATCCGGATAACCCGGACGGTCAGCCCATTGTAGTGCTGCCCTATGGCGGCTTTTACAACCGTTCGGAAGATCAGCTGGTGAACTACGATTTCCGCAACAGCTTAACGTACACCAATACATTTTCAGATAAGCATAACGTGAATGTGCTGGTAGGCCAGCAGGTGAAGTATGCCGACCGTCAGGCATCATCCAACACCGGTTACGGCTACCAGTACAACAACGGCGGTGTACCCTTCATTGACTACCGTATCCTTAAACAAACCATAGAAGGAAATTTTCCTTATTACGGCATGAGCAAAGACTATGACCGCTTTGCCGCTTTTTATGCAACCGGTACTTATGCCTATGATGGTAAATATAACCTCACAGGCACGGCAAGGTACGATGGGTCTAACCGTCTTGGGCAGTCCCGCAAGGCGCGTTGGTTACCTACTTGGAGCGTGGCAGGCTCATGGAATGTGGACAGGGAAGCTTTTATGCAAAGGGTAAACGTGGTTGACTACCTGACGCTGAGAGCCAGTTACGGCCTAACGGCCAGTATGGGGCCTGCCACCAACTCCAATATCGTATACCAAACCATTAACACCAACCGTCCGCACCTGAACGAAGTGGAGTCTGTGATCGCTTTATCGCACCTGCAGAACGATGATCTTACCTGGGAAAAATTATACACCACCAACCTGGGGCTGGACGCGGGTTTATTTGACAGGCGTTTATCTGTGAACCTGGACCTCTACACCCGGCGCAGCTTTGATCTCATCAGCATTATCAAAACCTCCGGTATAGGCGGCGAAACAATGAAGGCAGCCAACTATGCGGATATGAGCTCCAAAGGTGTGGAGCTGATGGTAGGAGGGGAGATCATCCGCCGCAAAGACTGGGGCTGGCGTACCAATGTAACCTTTGGCTACAACACCAACAAGATCACCAATGCCAAGAACATACCCTCCATTTTTGACCTGGTAGTAGCAGAAGGCGGCAATAAGGAAGGGTATCCTGTGCGGAGCTTATTCTCCCTGCAATACAAGGGGCTGAATAGTAATACCGGCGTGCCCACCTTCGTGAATGAGCATGGCGAAAATAAATCCGATGTATACCTGCAGGACCTGAACACGCAATACCTCGTATATGCGGGCCCGGTAGATCCGCCGGTGAACGGTGGTTTCTCCAACACCTTCCATTACAAAGCGCTTTCCTTAAATATATTTTTCACGTACCAATGGGGTAACAAGATCCGCCTGTACCCGGCGTTTAAATCCACCTACACGGATCTGGATGCCATGCCCCGGGAGTTTTATGACCGTTGGGTAATGCCCGGCGATCAGAAGGCCACACAGGTGCCCTCCATTGCAGATGCCTTTGAGCAGCTGGTGTTTAACGGATCTCACCCTTACAATAACTATAACTATTCAACAGAAAGAATAGCCAAAGGCGATTTTATCCGCTTAAAAACAGTATCGCTCACCTACCAGATGCCGCAGCCGCTGATCAAACGCATTGGCTTAACCAATGCCGCCATCACAGCCGCCGCCATCAATCCCTGGCTCATTTATGCAGATAAAAAGCTGAAAGGGCAGGACCCGGAATTCTTTAACTCCGGTGGGGTGGCGCAGCCTATACAAAAACAATTTACGCTTTCATTAAAAGTCGGAATATAAAAAGAGGACAAGATGATAAAACAACGTATAATCTTATCTGTGATTGCCGGCCTGCTAATGTTCACCGGCTGCAGGAAATACCTGGAGCAGGTGCCGGACAGCACATGGACAGACCTCAGCACGCCTGAAAAGGTAACGCGCCTGTTAGGTACTGCCTATCCGAAATCCAGCTACATCACTTTTTGCGAAGCCCTGTCGGACAATGTAGCTGACAAGGGGGTAGGACAAACAGAACGGGTGAATGAAGATCCGTTCCTTTTCCAGGATGTACGCAACGATAAGGAAGATTCGCCGGAAGCATACTGGATGGCCTGTTATAAAGCCATTGCCGCCACTAACCTGGCGCTGGAAGCCTGCGATAAAGCCGGCAATACAGAAGCCTACCGCCGTCAGCGTGGCGAGGCCCTGGTAGCCCGCGCCTATGCCCACTTTATGCTGGTAACCTTCTTCTCTAAATTTTATGATGCCGCTACAGCCGCTTCCGACCCGGGCATACCTTACGTAACGGTGCCGGAAACCGTAGTGTCTAAACAATATGAGCGTAAGACGGTGGCCTATGTCTATGAGATGATAGAAAAAGACCTGCTGGAAGGCTTGCCCCTTATCAGCGATGATGCCTATACAGTTCCACGTTATCACTTCAACCGGGCTGCCGCTTACGCTTTTGCCACCCGCTTTTACCTGTTTAAGAAAGATTATGCAAAGGTGCTGAGCTATGCCAACCAGGTATTTCCCAATAACGATTTTGGCGCTAACCTGCGGCCCTGGAACACCACCTACGCCAGCATGTCGCCGGAGCAGCTGTGGAACCAGTATACCCTGGCCACGGAAAATGCTAACCTGCTGCTGGCAGAAACGGCATCCGTTTACGGACGTTACGGCGCCCGTTACCGTTATGGGCTGGACTATGCGCATGAGATCAATATACTTACCTACAATGTAACCGGCGGCCGCTATATATACCCGGTATACTACTACGGTAACCAGGATTATTTTGTACCCAAGCTCAGCGAATATTTTGTAAAAGCATCTGTGAACGCAGAAATAGGCGATCCCTATGTAATGACGCCTTTGTTCACCACAGAAGAAGTGCTGTTCAACCGGGCAGAAGCCAATGTTTACCTGGGCAACAACAATGCCGTGCTGCAGGATCTGAACCTGTTTGCCAGCAAAAGGATCAGCCAGTACAATTCCTCCGCCCATATACTCACCGTTAACAAGATCAGGAACTACTACGGCATCAGCGATGTAAAGACTGCGCTGATCCAGACCATTCTTGATTTTAAACGGGCAGAGTTCATACAGGAAGGCATGCGCTGGTTTGATCTGCAACGCTACAAAATGCCGGTAACGCATTACACCATTACCGGGCAAACGCTGGTGCTTACTGCAGATGATAAACGCCGTGTGCTGCAGATCCCGCAATCTGCCACCAGCTCCGGTATTGCATTAAACCCAAGGTAAACGTGTGCCACACATAAACGCATAAAGAATGAAATCAATAAAAATACTCGCGCTCTTCGTTTCCATCGCTTTCCTGGCAGCCTGCTCCAAGAAAGATGACCTGAGCACTATAGACGATATACCCGGCCTGGGTGGCGATACCTGGGTGAAAGGCCCGCTGGATCAATGGTTGTATGATACGATCACCAAGCCTTACAATATTGCCGTAAAGTATAAATGGGACCAGTTTGAGTTTGAGCTGAACAAAACCCTGGTGCCGCCTAAGGAAGAAAAGGTGATACCCGTAATGTCCGCCATTAAAAAAGTATGGATAGATACCTACATGGATGAAGCAGGAGAGATCTTCTTCAAAAAATACAGCCCTAAGTTCTTCATCCTCTCCGGCAGCGCCAGCTGGAATGAGAACGGCACCATAACACTAGGCACCGCAGAAGGCGGCCGTAAAGTAGTGTTATACCTGCTGAATGATTTCCGCACCAAAGGCATGCCTGGTTATGTACCCCGCGATTCCGCCACGGTAAAACAAATGTTCCATGTAATAGAGCATGAGTTTGGGCACATCCTCCACCAGACCACTATGTACCCGCAGGAGTTCAGGCGCATTACCGCCGGTTTATACACCGGTAACTGGAATAACATTTCCGACTACGATGCCCGCCGGGATGGATTTGTAACCGCTTATGCCATGTCGGCATACGATGAGGATTTTGTGGAAATGATCTCCACCATGCTGGTAGAAGGTAACGCAGGTTTTACAAAGATCGTGAACAGCATTCCACCCGGTGTTAGTGTTAACGGCATTCCGCAGGAAGAGGCCCAGGCCCGCCTGCGTAAAAAGGAAGCAATGGTAGTAGACTACTTTAAAGCCGTATGGAAAATAGATTTCTACAACCTGCAAACTAAAACCCGGAAAGCCATTGACCGGCTGTTGTATTAGTCCTATAAAAAAAACATTATGAAACGATATCTATTATATCT
Organism: Chitinophaga sp. GbtcB8; assembly: GCF_019091455.1. Classification (GTDB taxonomy): domain Bacteria; phylum Bacteroidota; class Bacteroidia; order Chitinophagales; family Chitinophagaceae; genus Chitinophaga. The sequence goes on along the minus strand of NZ_JAGXJN010000033.1, from coordinate 89,944 downwards.
CTTCCTGATCATCGCCACCTTCACCGCCTGTAAAAAGGAGGACGATCCCGTTTTTCCAAAATCACCGGATGAAAGGCTTAACGATACGCTCAACAAATACCAGCAAACCTTAACCGGCGCGCCTTATGGCTGGAAAGTGCTGATCTTCCCCGCCGGTGTACCGCACAGTGTGTTCAGCTTTTACTGCCGGTTTAATGATTCCAACCGCGTAGCCATGTTCTCTGACTTTGACGCAACTTCTTCTATCACGTTAAAGGAAAGCAGCTACCGTTTAAAAGCATTACAGCAGCCCAGCTTATTATTTGATACCTACTCCTACATCCATGTGCTCAGTGATCCGGATGGCGGTGTAAATGGCGGCGCAAATGGCCAGGGCCTGGGCTCTGATTTTGAGTTTGCGCTGAATGGTATGTCCGGCGACAGCATATTGTTAACCGGCCGCTTTAACAGAAGCAAAGCCTATCTTATAAAAGCCACCCAGCAGGAACAGCAGGACTATTACAACCTTAAACGGAACCGTGCTTTTGAGAACATCACCAAATTCCTCACCTACTTCAAACGCATCAGCGTTGGCAGCAGCCAGTATGAGATAAAGGTGAATATCTATGCACATACCATCCTCTTCACCTGGAAAGATGCTAATGGCGTGCTGCAAAGCATGGAAGTAGGCTTTTACTTCACGGCCACCGGCGTTGCATTCTCACCTGCATTTACAGATGGCATTAATACCATTACCGGCCTGGAAAATATTGTATGGAATGAGAGCACACAAACGCTGAAAGGCACCGGCTTTACCATTGCCGGTTTTGCCAAACCACTGGTAATAGACAGTACCGCAGCACGCCGCTGGTGGCAGCAGGGCCTGGACCAGGAATACTGGATTAGCCCCTATGGCTTCCATGACAATGGGGTAGATGATGCGTACAATATTACGCAACTGCCGGATTTTTATGCCCTGAGTTTTTGGCCGCAGTCCGGTACCAGTGGTGGCGTGAACTATGATCTGCTTGGATTTGTAACCCAAACCGGCGATCAGCAGCCAACAGTTAGTTATGGGCCTGCATTTGAACCGCCCAATTTTAGAACAGACGGTAAAGTGACATTTTCCTACCTGGGCGACTTTGGCAAGTATCCGCCTGACATAACACCCATTGCAAAAACTGTTAACAAGCTCATAGATGCCAACGGGTTTTACCTGGTACAAACAGGCGCCAGCAGTTATGATATGGTCAGTGCAAAAGATGGTAAGGCCTGGATCACATGGTTCCGTTAATAAAGCGACTATTCCATATAACCCTCAAATAGAAAAAGATACCAACAATGAAGAAGCTGAAATATATTATTTGGAGTGCAACACTGCTGTTCTCTTGCGCTAAGCAGGAACAGCCTGTAACGCCTGTGCAAAAAGATGCAATGTCCGTACAGGCCCCAGCATTGGTTGTTGCGGCTGCGGACGATATGCCGGTAGCGCTGGATCCTGCTTTTGTAAGCTGTTACGATAACTATACCGATACCATGCGTAACGGAGCTGCGCCAGGTGTGGGTTTGCAGACCTTTGTAGATTGTTTGGCCCCACAAACCAATAAATGGACACTAGGCTGGCCGGTCGAACATCCCGGCAAGTTGTATCCGGCAGCCCCTGTTTGCTATCCGTGTATACACCAGCTAACCAACTTTGATATGATGCTGGAGCTGCTGGAATTATCCGATGCCAGTACGCCTGCACAAACAGACCTGGCGCGTCTGTACCTGGAACCGTATAACGACATTATTACTACAGGTATTCTGCAAGGAGCGCCAGGCACTACCGGTACTCCGGAAGGTAAACATATTGCGGTGATGAACTATTTGAACACCATTAACACCATTACTACCGACGAAAGAATATTTCTGACCCGTTACATAAATATTTTGTTTGGCCGCTTAGTCATGCCACAAGCATGGGCCGAAAAACTCTATTACCAATTGTGGAAGATCGTAGACATCAATACAGGGAAAGTGCTGGGATACACTAAAGGCCCTACACTTTTTCTGACCACTATTGGCGTACCACGCGTATAAACCCCATAAGCATTATCAACCCGGATCATCTTGAGAAAAACTTGCTTTATGAGAAAATACATTTTTACACCGCTGTTTAAAATAGCACCGCTCTTCTGCTGTCTGCTGTTGTTAGCCTCAAGGTCTATGGCGCAAACAGACATCAGCATTGGCACCGGCACTACCGGCAATGGTTCCACCTTCTCTTATCCCTGCCCTATACAGGATTATTATGAAGGCAGCCGTGCGCAATACCTGTACAGAGCCTCTGAGCTGATAGCCGCAGGTATGGGCCCCGGTATGATCTCCGCCATAAAATTTAACGTAACCAATGTAAACGGAGCGGAGATTGTAGAACAGTATGCGCTTAAGATCGCTACTACCGCCATTACCACCCTGGGTACCACCAGCTGGGAAAATACCGGCAGCCCGGTATATGGCCCGGTAGATTACCAGCCCATAGCCGGTATCAACGCTTTTACATTTACCAGTGGTTTCTTCTGGAATGGTACAGACAATATCATTGTAGAAGCCTGTAACGGTGGCGATGACTACACCAACAACCCAAGCATTCCCTGGACAACAGGTCTGTCCTTCAATGGCTCCCGTTCCTATGTAGCGGACAATCAGGGTAGCCTGTGCGGCACCACTACCACTAATACCTCCGGCACAGCTACCACCCGTCCGAACATCATTTTTACCTGGACGCCCGCATCCGCCTGCACCGGTACGCCCAACGCAGGTACTGCAGTAACCAGCGTAAGCAGCGTGTGTTTAAATGAAAGCTTTAACCTGAGCTTAACCGGCGCCACCGTGGCATCCGGTTTAAAGTATCAGTGGCAGTCTTCTCCCAACAATAGCACCTGGACAAACATTCCCAATGATACCACCGCCGGTATCACTGCCACACAAACCGCAAGCACGTATTACCGTTGTGTAATAACCTGCGCCAATACCGGTTTATCTGCCAACTCCACCAGCGTGCAGGTAGCATCGCCCACACTGGTATCAGGCACTTTCTCCATTAACAAAGCCCAACCCACCGATCCTACGGGAACGCATAACTTCAACTCTTTTAACGATGCCTATAACTATATTAAGTGCGGCATCAACGGACATGTGATCTTTAACGTAGCAGCTGGCAGCGGCACCTATACGGAGCAGCTGAACATGACCGCAGTACCCGGCGCTTCCGCTAACGCCACTGTTACCTTTAACGGCAACGGGCAAACGCTTACATTCACCTCCACTAACGGCAGCCAGCGTGCGGTGATCAAGCTGGATGGGGCGGATCATATCATCTTTAATGACCTGGTCATCACCGCAGCCGGCAGCACCTCCACCGAATATGGTTTTGGCGTACAGCTGCTGAACGATGCTGATTCCAACGTGGTGAATAATTGTACCATCAATATTACCACCACATCCACTTCCCAGAACTATGCAGGTATAGTTGTCAGCGCCTCCGCTTCCAATGCCACCGGCACCGGCGATGCCAAGTGCGATGGCAATACCTTTAGCAATAATACCATTACCGGTGGTTACTATGGTGTAACCCTGGTAGGCAGTAATAACTTTGCCAACGGTAACAACCGTTTCACCGCTAACACCATTAAGGATTTTTATAACTATGGCTTTTATCTCAGCTACTCCTTCAATGCGCTGGTCAGTGGTAACACCATCTCCCGCCCGGCACGTACAGATGTGTCGGACTTTTACGGGGTGTACCTTACCAACCTCAATACCAAGGACAGTATCAGCAAGAACCGTATCACCGATCCGTTTGGCGGAGCACCCACCAGCACAGATGATTTTTACGGCGTGTACCTGACCGGTGTGGATGCATTAAGCTCCCTGGAAAACATTGTAAGCAATAACCTTATCTATAACCTTAGCGGTAACGGCAGTGTATTTGGTTTCTATAACAGCAGCTCCGATAACGTATATTTTTATCACAACACCCTGGCGCTGGATGGCAGCTCTTCCGGCAGCTCTTATGTAACCCGGGGTTTTAACTTTACTACCAGCCGTATAGATGGTATTAATTTCATCAACAACATTATCACCATCACCCGCAGCGGCCCCGGTCCCAAACATGCGTTGTACTTTGGCAATACTACCAGCACAGTGGTATCTGATAAGAACGACCTGTTTATTGCACCGGGCGTAGCCAATGCCTTCAGCGGTTACTTCTCCGCCAACCAGGCTACCCTGGCCAACTGGCAGGCCGCCAGCACACAGGATGCCGGTTCGCTGGCCTCTAATCCCATGTATGCATCCACATCTACCGGTAATTACAGCCCGGTAAATGCGTCTATTGATAACAAGGGTATGCCGGTAGGTATTGCTGCTGATATTAATAATGCGGCACGCAGCGCCACCACGCCGGATGTAGGTGCGTATGAATTTACACCGCCGCCTTGTACCGTGCCGCCCACACCAGGTACCGCCACCGTAGGCGCCACGCCGGTGTGCGTGAACAGCCGCGTGGCCCTGGGCCTCACTGGTAACTCTGTTGGTTTAACACAAACTTACCAATGGCAGATAGGTAATGCAGCAGCAGGTCCGTTCACAAACCTGGGCGGCCTGCTTACCAACCCGGATACCATCATCGTAGCATCCCTTACCTCTTATTACCGGGTAGCAGTAACCTGTAGCGGTAATACGGCTTATTCAACGCCCGTATTGTTAACCGTAACGCAGGCATTACCCGGTGATACCTACACCATTGATAAAACAGCCCCTGCCAACACGCCCAAGAACTATCTGAGCTTTGCAGCCGCCAAATCCGCGCTGGAATGTGGTATTGCAGGTCCCGTGATCTTTAACGTGGTAGCAGGCCGCACGCCATATACAGAGCAGCTGATCCTGGATTCTATTCCCGGCGCATCAGCCATTAACACGGTAACCTTTAAAGGCAACGGCAACACCATTGCTTACAGTTCTGATAATACGGATGAAAGAGCTGTGATCAAGCTGCGCCGTACAGACCATGTAACCTTTGACAGCCTGAAGATTGACGCCACCGGCACCGGCGACTACGGTTATGGTGTACAGCTGATCAGCAATGCAGACAGCAACACCATCCGCAAGTGTGAGATCATTATCTCCACCACCAGCTCTTATGAAGACTATGCCGGTATTGTGATCAATGCAGCAGATGATGATGCCTCCACTTACGGCGCCACCCTTTGCGATGCCAACGTAATTGACCGCAACACCATCACCGGTGGTTATTACGGCATTACCCTGGTAGGTGATGAGGACCTGATGCTGCTGAATAACAAGATCACCAATAACACGGTGAGGGATTATTACGCAGCCGGTATCCGCATCAGCTATACCAACAATACGCTGGTAGAAGCTAACAGCATAAGCCGCCCCACGCGTGATAACAGCAGCTATACCGTAAGCGGTATCAATACCTATGAGGCCAGCAACAAGCTGCTCATCACACGTAACCGCATCTTTAACCCCTTTGGCGGCGATGCCGGTAACACCAGCGATTTCCATGGCCTGTACATTCAGTACACCAGCGCCAATGGCGGAGCAGAGAACATAGTATCCAATAACGCGGTGTACGGTATTAATCATGACGGTTACATTTACGGTATTAACAACTACTATACAGACAATACTTACTATTACCATAACACCGTGTCGCTGGATAACGCCACCGCTACCACCGGTGATGCTGCAAGAGGTTTCTATATAGCAGGTGACGTAGCCGGTGTGCGTTTCTTCAACAACATCATCACCATTACCCGCGGTGGTAACGGCGCCAAACATGGTATTTATGTAAGCGGCACCAATACAGATCTTACATCAGACTATAACGACATCTATGTGAAAGGCGGCGGCAGCCAGAATTACTTTGGTTACTATAGCGGTAACCAGGCTACACTGGCAGACTGGAAAGCCGCTAACTTCCAGGACGAGCATTCCATTAGCATGGACCCGGTATATGCCGATATGCCGAATGGCAACCTGGCACCGGTAATAGCCCCGCTGGATAATACCGGCACACCGGTAGGCATTACCAACGATATACTGGCGGTTGTGCGCAGCACCAGCAAGCCGGATATGGGCGCGTATGAAATAACCATACCGCCTTGCGTGGCCCCGCCCAATGCAGGAACAGCTGTAGCCAACCCGGCAACCGATGTTTGCATGGGCGCCACCATTGCACTCACACTCACCGGTAACACTACCGGTGGCGGACAAACGTACGTTTGGCAGAGCGGTAAGGCAGCTGCCGGCCCATGGCGCGCCATCAGCGAAACCCGCTATGTGAAAGAGTATAAGACAGAGCTGACAATGGAGAACTATTTCCGTTGCCTGGTGATCTGCGGCGGGGATACCGCTTACTCCGTACCCGCACATGTGAACATGAATGCACCGCTGCTGTCCGGTAACTATACCATTAACCCGGCAGCACCGGTAAGCGCCACCAACTTCCAGTCATTTACACAGGCCGTAGCAGCCCTGGATTGCGGTATAGCCGGCTGGGTAACCTTTAACGCTTACCCCGGCACGTACACAGAACAGGTACGCATGCACAAAGTACCCGGCGCCACAGATACCAGCCGTGTTACTTTCCAGAGCCGCGATCATGCAGCCGCTTCCGTAACCTTAACGTTTAACGGAACCAGCGCTGCTAACTATGTTCTGAAGCTGGATAGCGCTAATTACATTACCTATAAGGAGATCACAATAAAATCAAACGGCACTACCAATGGCCGTGCCATAGAGCTGGCCAGCACCAGCTCTTACGACAGCATTAAAAATTGTATTGTAACCGCGCCCGCTGTAACCAGCAGCACTACCAATGTAGTAGGTATTTATGCAGATGATCTGAAAGGCGTACAGACTGTGATCAAAGGTAATACCATCAACAACGGCAGCAGCGGTATCTGGATCTCCGGTAGCTCCGATGCAGAACATGTATCCGCCCTGGTAATAGACAGCAATACAGTCAATAATGCTTACCAGTATAACATTTACACCTATTACACCAACAGTGTAAAGGTGAATAAGAATACCATTAACATTACAGCGCCGCGCGCCAGCACTTCTTACGGTATTTACACCGCTTACAGCGATACCGCTTTTGAAGTGAGCAACAACGCGGTGAACATCAGCGGCACCACCACCAGCACTTACGGTATTTACACTTACTATAGTGATGGTACTTCCCTGAAGCCTGGTAAAGTGGTTGGCAATAAAATAAAAGCCATTAGCGGCAATACCGGTTCGCTGTACGGTCTGGAAAACTATTACAGCAGCTACATAGATGCGGTGAATAATGTAGTAAGTATTAAAACCAGCGCCGGCACTGCCTATGGCTTATATGGTTATGGCGATGAATACGTTAACTATTACAACAACAGCGTACAGAACGCATCTGCCAACACTGCCAGCACCAATGCAGCAGCATACTTTAGCCCCAATGCAGCCGTGAAAGCGCGTAACAACATTTTTGCGCATATGGCCGGTGGTAAAGCCATGTACTTCCCGGGTAACGCGGACGATTTCAACAGTGATTATAATACTCTGTACACCACTGGTACAGGACTGGTTTACGCGGGCACGAATTACACTTCATTACAGCAATGGCGCGATGACGCGGATCTGGATATAAGCTCCATTGTATACAAACCCGCCTTTACAGACGATAGCACCCTGGCACCTGCCATAACGGTACCGGATGTATGGGCCATACATGGCCGCGGTGTACAGGTGCCCGGCAACGACCGTGATATTAATTACAAACCACGTCCCACTACCCTCATAGGAGGCGTACCGGATATGGGTGCATATGAATTTCTGCCCACGGTGCTGCCGCCGGCATTGCCCGCCACACCAGCCGCCCCTGCGCCCGGTGTAACGCAGACCTTTATGTTCGGTACTGATACCGTAACTAAAGTAACCTGGGGCCCCACTGTACCGGATACCATTTCTGTAAGAAGGTACTCCGGTGTAATACCGCCCAAGGTAGATACCTCCAAAGAGTTCATGTACTTCTATACGGAAATTGCTGCGCCGCAGCCCTATAGCTTTGGCATACAGCAGTACTACGTGGATTCCTGGCAGGGACGCTTTAAGAAGCAGGCAGATATTCGTTTAGGCAGAACCGTAGATACTTCCAATACCTGGGTGGTGAATGATAGCAGTAAAGTGATAGACGCCTACAACATCATATCAGACACCAGCCTTAATTACCTGAACAAATTCACCGGTCTTAAAGGCCATCTGCCAGATCCTCCGTCAGTGATACAGCCGGCAGACAGCTCTAACAGGGGCACCCGCTTCTGGGTAGGGTATGGCCACCACCAGTTCTTTGGCAGTGATAACAGCCAGGATATGGTGCTGTACCTGAGCGCAGAAGACAGCGCCAATGTGGTGGTGCGTATTAACGGCACCTCATGGGAAAAGCAATACCATATACCGGCTAACACGGTTATTAGCAGTGACCTGATCCCTAAAACAGGCCTCTCAGACGCCCGCCTGTTATCAGAAGGCTGGTCAGATAAAGGCATCAGCATAGAAAGTGATGTGCCCATTGTAGCCTACGCGCACATCTATGGCAGCGCATCATCCGGCGCCACCATGCTGCTGCCGGTAGGTACCTATGCGTACGACTATTATACGCTGGGATCCGAACAGTATTACAGCACCGATACCTATTCCTGGTTCTACGTAGTAGCAGATTATGACAATACCGTAGTTGAGATCACGCCCTCCAATCCTTCACTGGGTGGCCGTGTTGCAGATGTACCGTTCACCGTAACGCTGAACAAAGGCGAGGTGTACCAGGTATTAGGCGCCCTTAAATCCGGCTCTGAAGGGTACGATCTCTCCGGCAGCCATATTAAATCGGTATCCAACTCCGCTGGCAAGTGTTACCCGGTAGCCGTGTTCTCCGGCAGCAGCCGCACGGCCTTTGGCTGCAGCACCAGCGGAAGCAGTGGTGATAACTTCATCCAGCAGAACTTCCCGTCACAGGCATGGGGCAGGAACTACCTCACCGCACCAACTTCCGTAGATGATGATCCGTCCAGCTTTATGACCAACGTTTACCGCGTATTGGTAAAAGATACGGCCACCATCGTAAAAAGGAATGGCGTAGTGCTCACCGGCTTGATCAACAAACGCTACTACGAATACTATAGCGACAGTGCCGATTATATACAGGCCGACCAGCCGGTAATGGTAGCACAGTTCATGTCATCTTCCGGAGGTTGTGATAATACCAATGGCCTGGGCGATCCCGAAACCATCTACATCAGCCCCATTGAGCAGGGCATTAATAAAGTAGGCCTGTACCGGAATACAGAGGAGTCTATTGAGGTGAACTATTTAACACTCATTATACCCACTGCCGGTGTAAGCAGCCTGCTCATAGATGGCAACAATATCTTTGACCATGTATATGCGCATCCTAACCTGCCCGGTTATACGGTAGTAATAAAACGCTGGGATGCAGAACAGGCCCAGTGTACGGTAAGCAGCGACTCCGCATTTACCGCCATCACCTATGGCCTGGGCAGCGTGGAAAGCTATGGGTTTAACGCTGGTACGCTGGTGAAGAACCTGAACAGCAGGCCATCCTTTAACAATGTGTACGACAGCAGCGGCATAGCCAATGATTATACCTGCGCTAAAACACCGTTCCGCTTCTCCATGTTGTTATCGCTGAAACCCGCCACTTTAACCTGGCAGTTCAGCAAGGTAGCTAACCTTACCTCCAGCCAGGATGTAACACAGCAGAACCCAGTGCCGGTTGATTCTTCTATCGTGAACGGCCGCAAATACTTCCGCTTTGTGGTAGACAGTAACTATGTATTCAGCGCGCCAGGTACCTATTATGTGCCCATTGTAATGACGCACCCGGATATAGAAAGCTGTAACAACAGCCTGGAAACCATACTGCCCATTAAGGTAATAGCCGCACCGGTGGTTGACTTTACTGTAGCATACTCCGGTTGTGTGGCAGATACTGTGCAGTTCCGCGGCAACGCTACTACCGCCAATGGTGTAGGCATCAGCTCCTGGAAATGGGAATTTGGCGACAGTGATACTGCTACCATAAAAGACCCGCTGAAGAAATACAATGCACCAGGCACTTACAATGTGAAGCTGAGCATCATAGCTGCAGAAGGTTGTATAGGAGATACCACCTTACCGGTAACGGTAAATGCAGCACCCGCTGTTGCACTGGTAAAAGACAGCCTCACCGTATGCGCCGGCTCCAATGTAACCTTTGATGTACAGAACCCGGATGCAGACGCCACTTATAACTGGTACAGCGCCGCAACCGGCGGCACGCTCCTGGGCAGCGGTACCAGCTTAACAATACCCAACATCACCGCCACCGGCAGCTATTATGTAGAAGCTGTAAAAGATGGTTGTACGGGCGCCAGCCGCAAGCGTGCATTCGTAACCGTATTCCCGCAGCTCACTACACCGGTAGCGGAAATAGATACCATTGGCGTAAACATGATCCGCTTCAAATGGGCGGCTGTACCTAACGCCACCGGTTATGAAGTATCCATAGATGCCGGTTCAAACTGGATGCAGCCTTCCTCCGGACCTAACGGCTTAACACACACCGTATCCGGTTTACAGCCTGCACAGGAAGTAACGCTGATCGTAAAAGCCAAAGGTTGTGAAGACAAGATCTCTGCACCGGTAAGCGGTAAAACCCTGCCCGATGGCATCTTCATCCCCAATGCCTTCTCTCCGAACGGTGATGGTTTGAACGATGTGCTGCGCGTGTATGGTTATATCATCAAGGACATTCACTTCATGATCTTTAACCAGTGGGGCGAGAAAGTATTTGAAACAAATACGCAGACAAGAGGCTGGGATGGTGTGTACAAAGGCAAAGCGCAACCCTCAGGTGTGTACATCTATGTGTGCAAGCTGCAGCTGACAGATGGAACCATGGTAGAAAAGAAAGGCGCCATCAACCTGATCCGGTAACGTAAAACTGACGACCATGCTGAAGAAAATAACCTATCAAACCCTCATTTGCCTGGCCGGGCTGCTGTTCATAAACACAGCAGCCCACACCCAGAACCTTTCCAACAAAGGGAAAGAGTTCTGGGTGGCTTACGGCCATCACCAGTTCATGGAACCCGGTATGGACAATAGCCAGGAAATGGTGCTGTACCTGAGTGCAGAACAACCCGCCACCGTAACCGTAAATATTTTCGGCACGGCCTGGACAAGAACCTATAACATACCTGCCAATACGGTAATAGCTACAGAGCCAATACCCAAAGCAGGTTTCTATGACGCCCGCCTGTATTCACCGCCGCCATCTTTTGGTGGTACCGGTGGGGAAGGGGTGTTCACCAACAAAGGCATTCATATTGTAAGTAATGTACCCATTGTATCCTATGCCCACATTTATGGCAGCGCCTCATCCGGCGCCACCATGCTGATGCCCGTTGAAACATGGGGTTATTCCTATGCATCCCTCAACAGCCAGCAGGAATATTCAGACAACTGTTTTTCCTGGATGTATGTAGTAGCAAAGGACGATAATACCATGATAGAGATCACTCCCTCTGTGCCCAGCCGTAACGGCCGTGTACCAGGTGTGCCATTTACACAGGTATTGAACAAAGGACAGGTATACCAGCTCATAGGCGCCTCTTTAGGCGGCGGCGCAGGTAATGTGCTAACCGGCACCAAAGTAAAATCCATCGGCAATGCCGCGGGCAACTGCTTTCCCATAGCCGTGTTCTCCGGCAGCAGCCGCACGTATATTAACTGCGCCAGCGGTTTCCCCGGTGGTGGCGATAATAATATACAGCAGATCTTTCCTTCGCAGGCCTGGGGTAAGCTGTACTTAACAGCGCCTACCTCCACCAGCGATAAAGCCAATAGCTTTCATACCAACATTTATAAAGTGCTGGTAAAAGATCCCACCACAGTAGTAAAAAAGAATGGGATCGTATTAGGTGGTTTTATACCTGCCAGCTCATCTTACGAGTTTGAAAGTAATACAGCCGATGTAATAGAAGCCGATAAACCTGTACTGGTAGCACAGTTCATGTCGTCCACAGGCGGCTGTCCCAATACCAGTGGCCTGGGCGATCCGGAAATGATGTACCTGAGCCCACTGGCACAGGCCATTAACCAGATAGGCTTTTACCGTAACACGGAGGAGAATATTGATGTGAATTATCTCACCCTCATTATTCCTACCAACGGTGTGTCTTCCCTTAGTATAGACGGGGCGCTCAATGCCGCTTCCTTCACCTACCCGCACCCTAACCGTCCCGGGTATACGGTAGTGGTAAAACGCTGGACCGCCGCACAGGCACAGTGTATTGTGAAAAGTGATTCCGCCTTTACGGCCGTTACCTATGGTTTGGGCAGCGTGGAAAGTTATGGTTACAATGCCGGTACGCTCATCAACAACCTGAACGTAGTAGGCGCTATCCATAATTCGCTGGACTCATCTTCCACCACCAATGACTTTACCTGTAACAATACACCGGTAGAGCTTTCCGTGCTCATAGCTTATCAGCCCACCAAAATGGTGTGGAAGCTAAGCCAGCTGGGCGGGGTAGTAACGCCTAATGCAGATGTAACGGACAATGCGCCGGTAAGCAAAGGCACAGTACTGGTAGATGGGGTGCCCTATTATAAGTATACGCTGCCGCAGCAATACACCTTTAATACCATAGATACTTTTGAAATACCCATTCTTTCCACGCATCCCAGCATAGAGAATTGTAACAATACGGAAGAAGTGAAATTTACAGTGATTGTGAAAGGAAAGCCACGACCTAATTTTACGTATGCCCATACCGGTTGTACACTGGATACGGTATATTTTAAAGGCGATACCAGCAGCCTCAATGCATATAAAATAGACCGCTGGAAATGGCAGTACCCCGGCCCAGTGCTGGATAGCGGGCAAATGGTGCAACGGGTATTTGCACCCGGCACGCAAAACGTAAAGCTGACCGCCATTTCAAAAGAAGGTTGCGTAGGCGATACTACCATTGCCATTGTGATCCGTCCTAAACCCGTAGCCAGCTTCAACACTGCTACCAATGCCGTGTGCGAAGGCGGCAGCATACAGGTTACAGATGCCTCCACCTTTGGCGGCCCGGCCCCCATTAAAACCTGGTACTGGGATTTTGGGAACGATACCACGCGCTCCGTTACCACCAATGCTGCGCAAACAGCTATTTACAAAGGGTATAATACCTATACTATTAAACACGTGGTAAAAGTAAGCGACCGTTGTATCAGCGACACGGCTACTAAAACCGTGACGGTATATGCCAAACCGCAGCTGGGTTTTACTTACCCGCTGAACTGTTTACCGGTAGATGGTATTGTACAGTTTAACAGCACTACCACCACACCGGACGGGCAAGCCATCAGCGCCCACGCCTGGAACTTTGGGGACAGCACCGCCACACCGGCTAATCCCAATACTTCCGATGTAGCCAACCCAACACATACTTATACCCGCTACGGCACGTATAAAATCAAATACAGCGCTACTACTGCCAATGGTTGTACGAAGGATACTACTGTCTCCGCCACCTTTAACCTGAAACCAGCCCTGGCCTTCTCTGCGCTCACCGCAGTGTGCGAGAATGTGAAAACGCCGGTATCAGTAGCAAAAGGCAGCGTAACCAACGGTGTAACCGGTACCGGTACTTACCGCGGGCCGGGCACCAATGCCGTGGGCAACTTTAATCCCGCTGCAGCGGGCCCCGGCACACACACCATCTGGTATGTGTTCACCACCAATGGCGGCTGTATGGATTCTGTTTCAAAGACCATTACAGTATATCCCAAACCAGTGGCCGCATTTGCCGCCACGGCCAGCCTTTGCCAGGGCCAGGTAGCTACCATTACAGATAATTCTACCATTCCGTCCGGTAACATCACCAGCTGGAAATGGAGCTTTGGAGATGGCAGCAGCGCCACTTATACTAATGGCAATGCATTCACCCGCACCTACACCGGCAGTAACACCTATAACGTGAAGCTGGTAGCTGTGAGCGATAACAGCTGTGTAAGTGATACCGTTACGCACGCTATTGCCGTGCATCCGTTACCGGTAGCTGACTTTACATTGCCAACCGCTATCTGTATGCCGGAAGGTGAAGCAGCATTTACTAACCTTACTACGGTGTCAGATAATTCTGCATTAACCTACCAGTGGGCGTTTGGCGATGCTACTAATTCTACGGTAAAAGACCCTAAACATGTATATGCCAGCGCAGGCTCCTACACCGTGCAGCTGATCGCTAAATCAGTGTACGGTTGTACCAGTGATACGGCTAAAGTGCTGAGCGCTTTCTATAACAAACCTATTGCCAGCTTCCTGGTAGAGCCGGATACTTTGTGCCAGGGTACGGACAATGTGTTCACCGATAAAAGTACCGCCCCTAACAGCAGCATTACAAAATGGGATTGGACATTTGGAGACGGCAGCGGCGCTACCTCCCGTAACCCGGTAAAACGTTATGATGCACCGGGCAACTACGATGTAAGACTCACCGTTACCAACGCCATTGGTTGTGTAAGCAATGCTTTCACCAACAAAGTGCTGGTGTACCTGCAGCCGGTAATAGATGCAGGCCCTTCCTTCGTAGTACCGGAAGGCACTATGCTGCAATTCAATGCAACAGCCAATGATTCCTCCGTGCTTACCTTCCGCTGGACACCCTCCGGAGATTTCCCGGATCCATCCATCCTGCGCCCTTACCTGCAGGCCATGCGCGATGAAACATATACCCTCACCGCAGTAGGGCAGGGCAACTGCTCCGCTGTGGATGCCTTAACTGTAAAAGTGTTGAAACCCGTAAAAGTGCCCAACGCATTTTCCCCCAATGGCGATGGTATTAACGATCAATGGGTCATTACCAACCTGGCCGATTATCCCGGCGCCACAGTAGATGTGTATAACCGTTACGGACAGCGCGTGTACACCTCCAACGGCTACAACGTAGCATGGGATGGCACCTGGAATGGTAAGGCATTACCGCTGGCCACTTATTACTATGTAATTAAGCTGCAAAGCGGTTTCCCGCCGCTCACCGGCAACGTAACCATTTTGAGATAACAATAAAAAACAATTCACATGCAACCGTATCTGAGGACATTAACCAACGCGCACATGGACACAGTGAGGTGCCATGTGGTCAACCAAAAAATAAAAATTGTACGTATGAAACGTTTTACCAGAACCCTGGGTTTGCTGATCGTAGCAACACTCTCCGCCTTAAGCACACGGGCGCAGATAGATCCGCACTTTTCCCAATACTACGTGTACCCCTCCTGGTTAAACCCCGCCTTAACCGGTGCGTTTGACGGTGACTACCGTCTGTCGGCTATTTACCGTACGCAGTGGGGTAATATCAGCAGTCCCTTCTCCACCTTTGGTGCAGCAGCGGACATTACCACCGACAAGAATTTCAACTTTGGCGCCAGTGTGCTGAACCAGTCAGCCGGCGATGGCGGTTACAACTACACCACCGGGTATGCTAACGTAGCCTACACCGGTGTAAAGTTTGGCGCTATGCAAACGCACCAGCTGGCTTTTGGTATGCAGCTGGGTTTTATACAGCGCAAGTTCGATCCCTCCAAGCTCACCTTCGGTGACCAGTGGAATCCCATCACCGGTTACAACCCCGGCACCAGCTCTGCAGATGTGTTTAACAAAACTTCTGCAATGTCCTTTGATGCCGGTGCAGGCGTATTGTACTATGATGCAGAACCGGGAAAGAACTATAACATTTTCGGTGGCTTCTCCGTATCACACCTTACCCGCCCCAAAGACCAGTTCAGCGATAAGGGCGATGCCCGCATACCCATGCGCTACATTGGACATGCCGGCGTAAGGCTGCAGCTGGGCCAGGGTTTTACCTTAACCCCTAACGCCATGTACATGCGCCAGGGCACTGCTTCTGAAAAAATGTTTGGCGCTTACGGGCAAATGAATGCTGCCATGAACACTGATTTCCTGCTGGGCGCTAACTACCGTGTTAAAGATGCCATCTCCGTATACGCTGGTTTCATTTATAAGACCATGACACTGGGCGCCAGCTACGACATCAATAATTCCGACCTGGGCAAAATGGTGAAAGGCGCCAACAGCTTTGAAGTATCCTTAACCTTCATTGGCCGTAAGAAATACAAGGCGCAGGAAGTAGAATTTGTTTGTCCAAGATTATAATAACACGATTCAAAGAAAACTCATGAAAAGAATATTCTTAGTTGCAGCGGTAGTGTTAATGGGCATGGCAGCACAGGCACAGTTCACCTACGACTACCTGAAGGCCGGTGATTTTTACTATAAAAAGGCCGACTACAATTCTGCCGCACAGTATTATGAAAAATACCTGGCCTCCCGCAAAAGCATTATCCGTTCTGCATCATATAATCCTTATACAACCGGTACGCTCAGCAAAAAACAGGTAACCCCTGTAAGCAGCGAGCAGCAAGCCATCTATTACCTGGCAGAAAGTTACCGCCAGCTGCATTACTATGTAAAGGCAGCGCCTTATTATGAAGAAGTATTGGAGTTTGATAAAACGCAGTTTCCCCTGGCAGCCTATCATTACGCCACAGCATTACGTGCACTGGAAAAATATGAAGCCGCACAAAAAGCCTTCACCTATTTTCTGAGCATCCACGAAACAAAAGATGAATACACTGCAGCCGCAGAGCGGGAAGTAAAGAACCTGCAGTTTATACAGGAGCAGCTGCACCGCAGCGATCTTTCACAGTACTCCGTGCACAAGGGCGCCACCGGCCTTAATACCACCGGCGCCAGCTATGCACCCGTATGGCTGAACGACGGTACTTTAATATTCACCTCCACCCGTCCGGACAGCGCTACAGATAAGAACCATGTGCACCTGAACCGGGTATACCAGGCCGCTGTAACAGCTGGCAGCGCATCTAACATTACCCGTTTGGAGCTGCCGCAGCCGCGGGATATACACCAGGGTGTGATCAGCATTGCACCGGATGGCAACACCTTATTCCTGACCCGTTGGAAAATAGAAGATGGTAAAAAGATCGCCAACATATACCGCAGCAAAAAATACGGCAATGCCTGGAGTGAGCCGCTGATCCTGGATGAGCAGGTGAATGCTGCCGGTTACAATGCACAGCAGCCTTTTGTAATGCCCGACGGTAAGCACCTGTTATATGCCAGCGACCGCAAAGGCGGTTATGGCGGTTATGATCTCTGGTATGCTGACCTGGATGTAGATGGCAAACCTCTGAACAGCCGCAACCTGGGCAGCACCATCAACAGCGCTGATAATGAGCAGGCGCCTTACTATCACGCAGCCAGCGGCATGCTGGTATTTTCTACTGATGGTGGCGTAGGCATGGGCGGTTACGATTTCTTTTACAGCAAAGGCAGCCTGGATAACTGGGAGACGCCTGTGAACTTCGGCTACCCGGTGAACTCCGTAAAAGACGATATCTACTTTGCCAGCAAAGGCACAGAAAAAAATATCCTGGAAAATGTGTGGATAGGCTCTGACCGCGCAGCAGAATGCTGCCTGGAATTATTTGCCCTCAACAAAAATATTCCTGTACCGCCGGATACTATCAAGGCGCTGCCGCCGGTAGTAAAAGAAGTACCGCCACCCGCAGTTGAAACACCCACCATCCTGCAGAACGTGTACTATGATTTCAACGTAGCCACGCTGAAAACAGAATCATACCCTGCGCTGGATGTGCTGGTGGATATGCTGCTGCAGCACCCGGATCTACGCATTGAGATCAGCGCGCATACAGACAGTAAGGGTTCCGACGCGCTGAACGCCCGCCTTTCTGAAGCAAGGGCCAGGAACGTAGTGGAATACCTGATCAGCAAAGGAGTTGATAAGGAAAGGCTGCAGTACAGGGGTTATGGCGCTGCACAGCCCATTGCACCCAATACTACGCCGGATGGAAAAGATAATCCCGAAGGAAGGCAGAAGAACAGAAGAACAGAGTTTAAAGTGCTGAAACCTTAAAACAAATGTTATGCAGATATCTATTAAAAGATGCATGGCGGTTGCTTTAATGATCTGTATGGGGGTGCATTCCGTGAGTGCGCAACAACAACCGCATTACACGCAGTACATCATGAACCCGTTTATTATTAATCCGGCCGTGGCAGGTATAGAGAACTACTGGGATGTAAAGGCCAGCCACCGCCACCAGTGGGCAGGGCTCAACGGTTCGCCGGTAACCACGTATTTAACCGTGCATGGCCCGCTGCGCAAAAGTGATTATCCGCAGGCATCGCCAACGGGTTTTGAAATAGAAGGTACCAACCCGCGCGGCAGGGCCTATTGGGCCGACTATGAAGCGCCGCCTTCACACCCCGGTGTAGGTTTCACCTTGCTGAATGACAGGACCGGCCCCTTAAACCGCGTTTCTTTTAGCGGCACCTATGCACATCATATAGGCCTGGCGCCCCGCACCAGCTTAAGCGCCGGTATCTCACTAGGCATGCAGTCCATTACGCTGGATGCTTCTAAGCTGGAGCTGCAGAATCCCAATGATCCTGTGATAGCCGGCAGCACGCTGCTGAATACCTGGAAGCCGGAAGTAGCCGCCGGTTTGTGGCTTTACTCCGCAGATTACTTCATTGGTTTATCGGCCCAGAATATTATTCCCATGAACCTGGGTTTTGATGAAGGCAAGGTAGTAGGGGATTCTGTATACCGTGGTAAGCTGATCCCGCACCTGTTCCTCACCACCGGTTACCGTTTGTGGCTATCGGAAGATGTTACGCTGATGCCCTCTGTAATGCTGAAATACATAACAGCAGCGCCGGTAAGCTTTGATGTAAATGCCAAGGTGCAGTACCGCGACCGCATATGGGCCGGCGCATCTTACCGCTATAAGGATGGCGTAGCAGCTATGCTGGGCGTGAACATCAGCTCCACGTTCAACATTGGGTACTCTTATGATTACACAGGATCTTCCTTAAACACCGTAAGCCGTGGCTCACATGAGATCCTGGTCGGGATCCTGATCGGTAACCGCTATGGCGATCTGTGTCCGCGCAACGTATGGTAACAACAATAAACAGTTTATTCATTTTTCAACCAATACAAACAAGAGTTTTTATGAAACGTTTTTTCCAAGCATCATGGTTTATTCCCTGTGTACTTGTAATGTCTGTAATGTTTACAGCAATATCCTGCTCTAAAGATGGTGATCCCGGACCCGCCGGCCCGGCCGGTCCAAATGGCCCTGCTGGTCCCGCAGGTCCTGCCGGCCCTAAAGGGGATACCGGTACCGCCAACGTAATTTATTCAGGCTGGCTGGATATAGCTTTTGAGCAGGATACCTCATCCGGCACCTGGATAGCCAGCCTGGATGCACCGCAGATCACACCCGAAGTATTAGCAGGAGGTGAAATAAAAGTATACATGAACCTGAACTCTGCTGCTGATCCGCTGGTAGCGCCGCTGCCTTATTTTGACGGCGACTACATTATTAATGTACGTTTTGTGGAAGGCCTCATAGGGCTGCTGGCTAACGGCAATCTGTCAACCGTAGAAGATGATAACGGCGTTAAGTACCAGCAGGCGCGTTACATCGTGATCCCCGGCGGTACCAGCGCCCGCAAGGCAGCAGCAGGTATTGACTGGAATGACTACAAGCAGGTAAAAGCCTATTTGCATTTAAAAGACTAAAGACTGATCTACTAATAACTCCATCACAGATTAGATTATAGGAAAAAGGGCTGCCCTTTTCAGGGCAGCCTGTTATTAATCTTAACCTTTTTTGGGAACCTCTATTACAGTGTTTATGAACAGATATTGTGACTTTACCGACGAAGAATTAATACAGCATTATTTATCCGGCGACAACAGCGCTTTTACGCGCCTGGTGTACCGGCATAAAGACAGGATCTTTACCACCATTGTATTGCTGGTGAAAGACCGTACCCTGGCAGAAGATATTTTCCAGGAGACTTTTATAAAGATCGTGAATGCTTTAAAGGCCGGGCATTATACGGATAACCACCGTTTTGTAGCCTGGGCGGCGCGCATAGCGCATAACTGCAGCATTAACCACTTCCGTAAGGTGCACGTGTCGCTGCCGGTAGTGCTGGGCTACAGGGAGGAGCTATCCGAAAACTTTGCAGGCATAGAGCCCAGCGAAGAGCAGCGCCTTATTATCCGGGAGCGGCAGCAGGAGCTGCATGGCATGCTGGATATGCTGCCTGCTACACAAAGGGAAGCATTGATACTGCGCTATTATGCCGACCTGAGTTATAAGGAAATAGCAGAGGTGGTGAATGTAGGCATTAACACCGCGTTGGGCCGTGTACGTTATGCCATTATGAACCTGCGTAAGATCATGGAACACGCCAGGGAGAATGCCATCGCATAAAATAAATTGCGCGTGTGAAAATAAGAGGTGGTTAACGGTTTACAAACATTATACATTATTTGCTGCGGAAGAACTTTTGTATAAAAGGTTTCGCCTGTTATTACCTGTCTGACAAATGTAAGCGGTAATAACAGGCGTTGCGCGGCTATTTTTCAGGAGCCGGTTTAGGTGCTTCTTTTTTATCAGCAACCACTTTTACCTTTTTGCCTGCAATGGCTTTCTTTACCTTTTTACCTGCAATAGATTTTTTGCCAGCAGCAGCCTTTTTTGCAGTTTTCTTATTAACAGGTGCTTCTTTTTTAACCAGCGGTAATCCTTTGCTGAAGGCTTTAGCTGCTTTCTTCACCCGGTTCTTGAATTTCTTCTCTCCCAATTGTTCCTTCCAATTGGTAAGCAGTGTTTCAAACTGCTGTTCAATTGTTTTACGGGTATCCTTACTGGATGCTTGTCCCTTCTTAGTTTCAGACATTGAAAATTGTTTGTTTATAAATTATGAGTAATGTGTGGTTACATAAAGTTAACAATTATATAACCCCAGCAATGTTAAGTTTTTTAAAAAGCCACATAAAACCTTCGTTGTAAATTCGTTATAAGGGTATAATATATTGATATTAGGTGCTATGTTTACGGTGTTTACCTGTGCTGCACATGAATAGTGCAGCCTCCCATCCCTGTATTTACAGCCTCCTTCATAATTTAATTGACAGCCTCTGCCAGGTTCGGTAGCTTTCCGGGTAAATAATCCCATTATGAAAGCATCAATCTGTCTTGTAGCCGCCATCATCTTTTTACCACTCATAACATCCGCGCAATTAACCACTGCGCCCAGTGGTAATAATAAAAAAGCATCTGTTAGCGAACGTATTGGTTTAACGGATGTAACCATTCATTACGACCGCCCCGGCGTAAAAGGCAGGGAAGGCAAGATCTGGGGGCAGCTGGTGCCCGTTGGTTTTACAGACCCTGGTTTTGGCAGCAGCAAATCTGCCCCCTGGAGGGCCGGCGCCAATGAGAACACTACTTTTGAATGTACCAATGATGTAAAGATAGCCGGCCAGCCTTTACCCGCCGGCAAATACGGATTTTTTGTAGCCTATGGCCCCGATGAATGCACCCTCATTTTTTCCAAGAACTCCAGTTCATGGGGGCAGTTCTATTACAATGAGCAGGAAGATGCCCTGCGGGTAAAAGTAAAACCCGTGGCGCTGGCTAACAGCGTGGAATGGCTGAAATACGAGTTCATGAATGAAACAGAGAACACCGCTACCGTGGCCCTGGAATGGGAAAAGGTCAGTATCCCCTTCACTGTTGAAACTGATTATGTAAAAGATCAGATCGCCTCCTTCCGCCGTGAATTAAGATCAGACAAGGGGTTTAACTGGCAGGGCTGGAACCAGGCCGCCCAGTGGTGCGTACAGCATGATACCAATTTGGAGGAAGCCCTGCTGTGGTCCGATTCCGCTACCAGTGCAAATTTTGGCGGCGACCGCAGTTTCCCGGCCTGGAGCACCAAAGCGCTGGTGCTGAATAAGCTGGGACATAATGATGAAGCCACCGCTGTTATGAAAAAATCGCTGCCCTTAGCCGGCATGAACGAGATGCACCAGTACGGCCGCATGCTGGTACAGCAGAAAAAGCCTGCAGAAGCGCTAGAAGTGTTTAAGCAGAATTTTGACAAACATCCCAACGAGTTCACTACCCTTATGGGATTAACACGCGGCTACTCTGCCACCGGGGATTATAAGTCCGCATTGAAGTATGCCCGCCAGGCCTTATCCCTTGCGCCCGACCAGATCAATAAAACCACGGTGCAAGCCGCTATTGATAAGCTCAGCGCAGGCAAGGATGTGAACTAACGGCAGCAGCACCTGCCAGTCTGGCCTACGGCCCTATTTTTGATGAACAACAGGAAAAAGGGGCTATGGAAACTAAAAATGCGCAACCAACTTTTGGTGAGCTTATAAATGGTAATAAACCGGTGCTGGTAGATTTTTCCGCGGAATGGTGCGGCCCATGTAAAATGATGCCGCCCATTCTTAAAGAGCTGAAGAACATGACCGGAGATGATGTGGTGATCCTGAAAATGGATGTGGACCGCAATCCCAAGCTGGCAGCAGCTTACCAGGTACAAAGCGTGCCTACCCTCATGGTGTTCCGTGGCGGTGAGGTAAAATGGCGGCAAAGCGGTGTAATGAATGCCCGGGAGCTGAAAGGAGTGATCGATCAGTTTAAAGGGTAAATTTCCCGCATCCGCAGTATCTTGCTGCATATATGCCGGTCATTCAGTCATCTACTTACAAACCACCATTCTTTTTACGGCATCGTCATTTACAGACGATCTATCCCGCTTTATTCCGTAAGCTGCCGCGCGTTCATTATGAGCGTATACGCTTTACCACCGCTGACCAGGATTTCCTGGACTTAGATTTCAGCCGCATTGGCAGTAAAAAGGTCGTGCTCATTTTACACGGGCTGGAAGGGAATGCTACCCGCCAGTATGTAAAAGGTATGGTGCACATCTTTAACCAGGGCGGCTATGATACGGTATCCATGAACTTCCGCGGCTGCAGCGGAGAACCTAACCAGCTGCTGCGTTTTTATCATAGCGGTGAAACCGGCGATCTGGGACAGGTAATAGATCACCTTACCACATTAGATCAATACGATAGTATTCACCTGGTGGGTTTCTCTTTAGGCGGCAATGTAACCCTTAAATATTTAGGTGAGCAGGGCGTGGATATTCATCCCTCCATCCGTTCTGCCGTAACCTTTTCTGTTCCCTGCGACCTGCAGGATAGCTCCGTTGAATTAGAGAAAAAGCATAACACGGTATACATGCGCCGCTTTATCCGCGAGCTGGGTTTAAAGCTGCAGGCAAAAGCACAACGTTTTCCCGGCATGATCAACCTGGACAATTACCACACTATCAAAAGCTTCCGGGAGTTTGATGACCGTTATACCGCGCCTATTCACGGCTTCCCGGATGCGCTCACGTACTGGGACCGCTGCAGCTCCAAGCCTTTCCTGGAAAACATCCGCATCCCTACCTTGCTCGTTAATGCATTGGATGATCCATTTTTAGGCAAAGGCAGCTTTCCTTACGAAGCAGCTGCCCGGAATCCTCACTTTTATCTGGAAACGCCCAGCCATGGCGGGCATGTGGGTTTTGTAACTTTTGGCGGCACGTTTTACTGGTCAGAGCGGCGGGCGTTTGGGTTTATCAGCAGGAATGCCTGATAAATAAAGCGGCAGGGATTGCTCCCCGCCGCTGTTCGGTGTTACTAGGATTGGTTCAAAAACCAGGTGGTGTATTGCAAATAGTCAGGGCTTAATATGAATATCCATGGCCCCGGATATTTCCGTAGAGATCTCTCCCAGGAAACGGTCCGGGTTATCCGGGTCAGTAGAAGTATTACCATTGCAGCTTTGGCCGGTATACACTTTCACAAAATCAATATATTTTAAGGTTACGCTTTTGCCATTGGCATCTACTGCATTGCTGATCTCCAGCTTATTGTAACCGCGCCCTTCATCATTGATGGTTTGCAGCACATCCGCTGATCCGTTATCGGAATAACCCCAGTCAAAAGGTTTGTTGGTCATCAGGTCTGTTTGGTAAACAGGATCATACTTTTTGCCGATGGTATTGGGCAGCAAAGTGCCTTCAAAAGAAATAGAATCCGGGTTTGCAAAAGAGGGGTAGTAGGGCTGCGTGTGAAAATAGTTGGCCAGCACATAACCGCTGTGGCCCTGGTTGTCTTTCCACAATATATCCGTAGCTTCTTCCTTTTTAGGATTGTAATACGTGATGCGGTATTTTTTTATGGTAGTGGCTTTAGCATATTCGCTGCCGGCCAGCTCATACCATTCGCCATCATCCGGCTTACCGTTACCGTTCTTATCCTGCATTACCAGCACAATACCCGGCTCTGACCATTCCTGGCCGGCATTGGTTAAGGGATTGCCAAAGATGCCAAGATCATCGCCATCTTTATTCTCAATGGAATGGTCGAACCCAAAAGTTACGTAACCGCCATAACTGCCTAGTGACAGCAAAGCATCGCTGCCGCCGATCAATTTTTTAGCACCGGTTGTATCCCCTAGATTATTCTCATTTACAAACTGCCCGGGCGCGGGCAGGTACTCAAACACCTGGCTAATATATGCGCTGCTGGCTGCAGTAGCCGGCCGGAAATGGTCCGGTTCTTCCGGCGTGGGCGTTTCATCTGCATCCTTGGAGCAGGCTGCCAGCAACAGTGCAGCAGATAAAAAAGTAAGCCGGGTAGATCTTGTGAATTGCATAATATGGAAGTGTTAATTTTTCTTAAGGAATACAAAATGGCCGGGAATATCTCCGGTTTCAACGGACCATTTCTTTTTGCCGCTTTTATCAAAGCAGTACAGGATGCCGGGTGATACGTAGTCCAGCGCATCAGATACGTACACATCTTCAGTATCCTGGTCTACCAGTATACCATAGGGTATTACGATCTGTTTATCCGTACCATCGGTAATGAATTGAGTGCTGAGCAGCGTATCCGTTTTTACATTGATCATAGCATAGCTGATAGTGTTGGAATGGGTAATGTAACTCCATGCCACGCTGTAGATGTAGGCCCGGTCTTTATGAATAAAGATGTTGCTGGCTGTTATATCAAACCGCTTTTTTACCGTATCTGTATGCGTATCAATTACGTATAGGCGGGAGGGTACGGTATAATAATCTCCCCGGGAGCTTACATACAGGTCGCCATAAGGGTCCAGCGCCAGGTGGTCCAGGTTAATGGCTACATCAATGCGCTTCAGCTCCTGCTGTGTGTCCAGGTTTATGACGGATACCGTACGCTCATAATTAGGCGGGCTGTAACCGCCGGAGTTGGCTACATACAGCTTGTTGCCGCTAATGGCCATCTGCTCCGGGTTACGGCCGGTTTTAATACGCGCGGTTTCTGTGAGGGAAGCGGTATCTATTACCGATACATAACCATCATTAGAGGTGATGTATGCATTGCCTTTATAAAAAACTACGTACCGGCATTGCCGTATGTTCAGCTGTTTAATACGGGTTACTGTGGCGGCGTCCACTACCTCTACCTTGTTGGAGTTGTTTACTACAATGTACATTTTGCTGCCGTAGATCTGTATGTCGTTTCCAACATCTCCCAGGCCTTTGGTTACTTCCGGGTTGTAGGCTTCAAACAGGCGGCGGCTGTAGCGGCCTGTGGTAAGATCCAGGTAATCCAGGGAAGCTTTGTTCATGTTCATGTTACCCTCATTCAGCACATACAGTCCCTGCACGGTAGGCGTAATATCATGCGGGCGGCTGTAGCCGGTTATGTCCACGCTGTCAACCTGCGGCAGCAGGATATCTTTACGGCAGGCCGTAAGCAGCAACAGGCTGTATAAAAGAAAGCGGTATAAATGATTCACAGACATCATGTTTTGTGATCAGCGGCTGATGCTTAAAGTAAGCCGGTAGTTACGGCCTGGCATGGGAAAGTTCAATACCACATCGTAATACTGGTTTAATAAATTATTCACCTCAAACGTTAGCTTATTTGTAAATGATCGCTGCGCCAGGATCCAGGAGGCAGAGAGGTCGCTGGTGTACCAGGGCTGCACATAATTCACGGGGATGTTCCTTTTCTGGCTGTAACGTTCCCCGGTATAAATAAAGCTGTAGTTCAGCGCCAGGGAACGCCAGTCGGCCCCCAGCATAAAAGATCCGCTGTGCCAGGGTGTGTAGGGGATCTGCTGCCCGTAGTTAAACCCACCCTTGCCGGAAGTAACATCCTGTGCCTTTTGATACGTGTAATTAATGCCTGCATTTACCAGCAGCTCCTTAAAAGGCTGCAGGGCGGTGTTGAGCACTACATCTATTCCTTTAATATTCACCCGCCCCAGGTTCATCATAGACCAGCCAAAGAGGTTATCAGAAGGCACGGCTACTATCTTATCCTTTACATGATTGTAATAACCATCTGCCTGCAGGGAAATGTATAACCAGCGTCCGCGCATAGGCTGCTGCCAGGTAAAACCCGCATCATACTGCTGCACATATTCAGGTTTCAGGTTATTGTTGCCAATGAAAGTATAGTATAGATCATTGAAAGTAGGCAGGCGGAAAATGTGCTTGTAAAAAGTACGCAGCCACAAATGCTGTTGTGCAAAGGGCTTCCAGGCCAGCGACAGGGAAGGAGTGTATTCCCTTTTAGGACCGGCGCTTTCATAGGTTTGTACTTTTTCATTTACAATGGTGGCCAGTAAATTGCCCTGTATTTCCAGCTGTGGTAAATGCACCCGGCTGGCCAGCGCCACCAGTGTGGTGTAGCGGGTTGGGTAGGGAAAGCGGTACAGGTTTGCATCCATCGTGTTGGATATAAAGTCCGCTGCCAGCGAGCTTTCCCACCAGCGGTTAATAGTATATTCATTCGCCAGGGATACATACACTTCTTTCTGACGATAGTAGTTATCCAGTAAATGTTGTTCGTTGGGATATTCGGGATCAATATACCGGCTGTATAGATCAGCGTATTTAGCATTGGCTAAAAGGCGGTATCGTTTATGCGGATCGTTGTGAAAGGTTGCCTGTACAAACTGGTCACGATCCTCCAGGTGCTGCCCGTAATTAAAGTGGTTGGCTACAATAGCGCCCGGCAAGCCGCGGCCGGATTGATAGCGGTAATACTTCACCGCCCAGGTGCTGCTATCCGCCAGCAGGCCGTTTAAGCCGGCTTCTGCGCGAAAAGCATTTACATTACCATTCTGCCGCAGGGCTGTAGTATCATACTTACCATTAGTGTAGCGGAATTTATACCGACCGTTGGCATTGATCCATTCTGTGCTCACTGTACTATATATGCGTGCTGTAACTTTTTGCTGCCATAAAAGCGAGGGGTTAATTAAACCGGATGAACCGGTTTTCAGACTTACTTTACCATTCCATTGTTCATTGTCTGAAAATTGGGGTGTACGGGATTGCAGGGCCAATACATTGCCCGCGGAGAAAGCCCTGGCGGGCTGTAATAACGTAGGGGGCTGCCCGTTATACAGGGTTATTTCAGAAATATTATCTAAGGAAAATTTACCCAGGTCTGTCTGCCCGTTCTGCGCATTGCCCAGCACCAGCCCGTCATAGCTCACTGCTGTATGGTTGGTGCCCATGCTGCGTACATTAATGGTTTTTAAACCACCTATGCCGCCGTAATCTTTTAGCTGCACACCGGAAAAATACCGTACTGCATCGGCTACAGACAGGCTGTTTAACCGCTGCAGCTTTGACCCGGATAATACCTGCATGGCAGTAACCGGGCTAAGGCCTGCCGGCAAGCGTTTGGCATCTACCCGTACTTCCTGTAAAGTGGTAGTGTCTTTTACTTGGGAATAAGCAGCGCCGGCCCATAACAGGCTGGCACTGCTTAACAGGTGAACATACTTACGGATAAAAGCCGGTTGTTGCATAATTAATGGAATATCGGCATAGCAGGGAAATACCAGCCTGTATAGGTTAATGCCTTTTTCAATACTGCTGTGGTAGCATCATAGATCAGTATGCGGTTGGTATCGCCGGTGAATGCGCCGTTAATTGTGGTCAGCACCAGCTCATTTTTATCTTTGTTATACGCTGCGCCTGCGCCATAAAAGAACTGGCCGCTGGGCAGGGTAATGAAAGGTGTAGTTAAAGAAGCCGCGTTACCAATTACATAACGGTACAACTGTGTGCCACCGGCAAAACCGTTGTTGCGCACTATGTACACGGTGCTTTCCTGTGTAGAGGAAGTAATAGCTGCATGCCGCCATGCACCCCAGGGTGAGGGTACGCTAAAGGGTAGCTTTAGCGCGGTACGGCCCAGCGTAGCGGGATCAATACGGATCAGGGAATCAGCATTGGTAGCATATACAGCGCCGTCTTTACCCAATGCAAAAGCCAGGTTGGCTGCGCCGAAATTTTTCACCCATGCATAGGTGCTGCTGTTGATAGCTACAATACCATCAGTTTGCGAAAGTACAAATACATAACTGCCGGCTTTCAGCATGTCGCCGGTATAACCGGCCACTGCGCTGATCTTGGTGCCAATAGCCAGGCTGGGTAACGTTACCGGGTACACGCCATCTTTAGCGCTCAGCAAACCGTGCGTAGCATCAACACCAATGAACGCATGACCGTCATTCTGCGGCAGGGTGGCCACACGGCCGCTTTCCACCATGGTATTGGCATCTGTTACCACCATGGGGCCGCCTGCTTTAATTACAATGTACATTTTGCCATTAAAAATGGTAGCGTACTGCAGGGTGCTGGTGGCAGTACCCAGTGCGCCGGTGGGGTTTTGCTGATGGTACACATTCAGGTCCAGGCTATCGCCACTGTAAGAATAAAAATGCAGGTCGCCGGTGCCATGGCCAAACCAGCCTTCATTGGCAATAAAAAAGCCATTGGCATAATTTGCTAATAACGCGGTTTGCGGGGCATTAACTTTTCCAAGCTCCGCTGCTTCTTTTTGCAGCGGCTGTAGCGTTTCTTCTTTCTGGCAGGCTGCAAAGAAAACAGTAAGGGTTCCCAATAACAAAAGGGGCAATAGTTGTTTTTTCATATGATCGTATGGGTTTAAAAATACAGGGACATACAATGCCTGCCGGACCAGCAGCCCGGAAAAAAACAATTGTAATAAGTACTGGTATTATTGCACCAGCACTACACGCCATGGGTAAAAACGATACAGTAAAAAAGAATATAATGCCGGTAGGCTTACATTCCTGGCCTTTCACCCGAAAGCGCTGAATGACTGATTGCACCTTGGCAGGTCTTCTGGCTCTCCTGCTTTTCCGGCAGCCTTCCCATTCTAATTGAACAGTGGCATGCAGTACTCCGGAAAAACGTCCCAACAGGTTGGGAGCAGGATCACAGCTACGGGGATAGCTCCGGTATTACACCGGATTCCCTTTTAAGCCCGGTTTTTTACACCGGGCACCAAATGCGAATGCAAACGTACGGGAAGTATTATTAAAATCCAAAGAGGGAAGGATGAGTGGGGGGAAATGAATGCTAAACGCTAAACGCTAATAGCTAAAGGCTAATGATCACTCATCATCCAACCCCTTTCCATTGAGTATTTGCTTCGTATATTTTTCAACCCTTGCCTCCCGGGTTTTGGATTGTTTGGGTTGAGAGAAATGAAAAAGGTATGCTCTCTGCCGGCCTGGGGTTAATGCTTCAAAAGCTTTTTTCAGGGCAGGCATCTTATCCAGTTTCTTTTGAAATTCTTCGGGAACATTAAATTCTGCTGTCTTTTTTAAAGTTACTTTCAAGCCGGCTTCCTCTACGGCAATGGCTTCATAAATATAGGTTTTCAGGATGTCCTTCATCTCCACTATTTCCCGGACATTAGTAAAACGGATCTGGCGCGCGGACTGCACATTCTCCGTTTGCTGAATTAAAATGCCATTGGTGTCATTTAATAACACGCCTTTGAAGAATAAGTACGCACAGTATTCTTTAAACTCGTGTATTAAAACAACGTTGCTTTTCTGAAGCGTGTAACAAGGACAGCCCCACTTCAATTCTTCCGTGAGCCCGCAATCCAGCGCGATCGCTCTCAATTGTTTTAGTTCTTTCTGCCATTTTTCGGATTTATCGAAGTAGAAATCAACCTTTGGATTCATTTTATTCATTTATTAAAGTTAACTGAAATAAGCTTGCTGTCTGCAGGGCCTGAATGCATGATGCCACAGACTGGATGTACATGACAAAGAAAAGTCTGCATAACCCCATGCCTTAGCACCAAACTATACGATCCTTTAAATTATTGCGTAGCTATTTGGCTACTAATTTAAAGGTAGATGTTTAACTACGCAAATTTTTTTTAAGAGAATTCTTAATACTTCTTATAATAGATCAGCTCCCCGGCTTCCCCGCCGCCACTATTCTCGCTGGGTACAAACAAGGTTACCAATATCGCGTTCTGCCCGTTTATCACCGTATTGGCAATGGTAGGATTGGCGAAGGCCTTGCTGCCATGATCTGTTACAATATGTAGTGTGTCTGCATTGCCGGTCTGGTAATCATACAAATACGTACGCCAGGTACCAAAATCACCTTTGGTGCCCTGGCCTTCAATTACGCCAAAGTTGTAACCTTTGTAAACGGCAGCATCCCGGTCGCCAATGTTACCTTTTACGCCCCAGTATAATAAGGCATTATCAAAGTTGGGCTGCTTGCTGGTGGTCCAGGTATTAAAGTTGGTGAGAGTGCCGCGGGCCTGCCGGTCCACATCACAGTTGGAATAAAAATGATGCCCCACATCCAGCCGGGTGCTGCTGGCATAATACAGGTTAGGCGTACCTTCTGCGCAGGAGGAAAGTGTTTGCGGCGCATTAAAACTTTTATTTACCGCACCGTTTTGCAGATCCGTCCAGTTACGGAAATACACAAACTTCAAATGGTTATTAGGCTCCTGCTCCCAGGCCATTACAAAACCGCCATCGGCTGCAACAGCAATGGTAGGTTGCGATGCGCTGCCTGTGTTGCTGCCGGCCAGCTCGCGGATCCATGTCCAGTGTAATACATCGGTCGAAGAAGCCAGGTTTACCTTTGCCTGGCCATTTACATACGTATGGTACACAGCAATAAATCCGCCACTGGGATTGGCAATGATTTTTGCGCAGTCCATAGTATGGCCAACGTTATCTTTTGCATTGTAAATGTGCGCATCAGCGCCCGTAACGTTTTCAATAATATGCCGCAGCTCTGCACGGGTAAGATCAGAAGGAGCTGCCAGCGCAGTGGCTTTGCTTTTGGCCGTTAATTCATTACCGGCAGTATCATTGGCTGCATTGTTTTTAGCGCAGGCGCCTGCCAACAGGCATACGCCTATAACATACAGGAGAGGTGTTTTCATACTGGTGGAAGATTTGGGTTTTACAATAAAAAAAACAGGTTTACAATACTAACAAGATATTATTTTTCATCATCGTTTGCAACAGTAGGGGTAGCTATATCGCCTAATAATAAATTCACCTGTTCTGCAGGCAGCTCCTGCACATTGCGCAGCTTGCGTTCTATGGAGCGCGACCTGCGTCCTGCTTCATCAATTACGTTGCTGGCTTCCTGTAATTTCTTCTGTGTTTTATCCAAAATAGTTCCAAAGTTGCCGAACTCCGTTTTCACGGCGCCCAGCAGCTGCCATACTTCGCTGGAACGTTTTTCAATGGCCAGCGTACGGAAACCCATCTGCAAACTATTCAGCAGGGCGGAAAGGGTAGTGGGACCCGTAATAATAATGCGGGATTCCCTTTGTATGGCCTCAAACAAACCCGGTGTGCGGATCACTTCTGCATACAGGCTTTCAAAGGGCAGGAATAAAATAGCAAAGTCAGTAGTGTTAGGCGGATCAATGTATTTGCTAAAGATATCAACCGCGCATTTTTTAATGCCTTTTATAAAGTTCTTGCGGCATTCTTCAATTGCTTCCGGGATAGCCTTATCATAGGCTTCTATCAGCAGCTCAAAATCTTCTTTCGGGAACTTGGAATCAATAGGGAGCCATAATGCCTGTTCGGGGTTTTTGCCCGGCAGCTTTACCGCAAATTCCACCAGCGCATTGGAGCCGGCTTTAGTTTTTACATTTTTGGCATATTGCTCCGGCGTTAACAGCTGGTCCAGCATATTTTCCAGCTGGTATTCGCCTAAGATGCCCCTGGTTTTCACGTTGGTGAGCACGCGTTTCAGGTCACCTACACCGGTGGCCAGCTGCTGCATATCACCTAATCCTTTGTGCACGGCTTCCAGGCGCTCGCTTACCAAACGGAACGATTCTCCTAAGCGTGTTTCCAGTGTCTTTTGAAGCTTTTCATCTACTGTGGCCCGCATCTCATCCAGCTTTTTTTCATTGCCGGATTGCAGGTCCGTGATCTTTTTATCCAGGGAGCTGGTTAAGTATTGCAGCTTGTCTTCCATGCTGCGGGTTAGCATATTCAGGTTAGTAGAAAAAGTTTCCAGCTGGTTCTTTTGCAGGTCGCTGGTGGTTTTCATAGCAGTGGAAAGCTGCCCGCCAAATACCTGCAGGGAGGCTGTCATTTCCGTGCGCGTGTTTTTTGCCGCTTCATTGGTTTCTGCACGGTTGGTCACCATTTCCTGTTTCATAGCGGCTTCCAGCCGGTGCAGGCTATCCAGCAGCTGATCTGTTTTATATTGTAAGGTGTTTTGGCGGGAGGTATTGGCGGCTTTATTCACCATTACCAGCACTACTACCAGCAGCAGTAATATCACAGCCAGTAATACATATATTATTTCCATTGTGAAAAGTTAAAAGTAAAAAGTACAAATTAAAAAGGCCGCCTGTTCATAATCCTGTATCCTTCTCTTATTTCAGCATTCCTAAAATCATCCCCATCACCTTATCCCGGTCTTCCAGCCAGTCTTTTGCATACACATTCAGCGTTTGCCAGCCAAAGGCCTGTAAAATAGCGGGGCGTTGGTAATATTGTTCTATAAGGTTATCGTTATAATAATGGGTGGCATCATCCAGTAGAATGCCTAAGCTATAGTTTGTATCAGCAGCCTGCCGTTTTACAGCTAAGGAGCATTTAAAGCTGCTTTGCCCCACATTTACATCTACCGTGTAACCGGCTGTTTCCAATGCTGTTTTGATCTGCTCACTTACAATATTGTTCCCCTCAGCAGCGTAAAAAGACCGGGTACCCGGTAGCACCAGGTTATCCAGTATTTCCCGGGCCTGCGGCATGTTGCCATTGCTTACCATTTCCGCATATTGTAAAAAGCGTTTAAAGTAACGTGCGCCGTCATTATGCTCATTGGTAATGTGGTGGTGTTGTATGCTGCTTACTACCGCCATGTGTTTCCTGGCCCGGCTGAATATTACGTTCAGTCTTTTCTCGCCACCACGGCGGTTTACGGGGCCAAAGTTCATGCGCATATCCCGTTGCCGGTCGGGCCCGTAACAAACGCTTATAATAATGATGTCCCTTTCATCTCCCTGTACATTCTCCAGGTTTTTTACAAACAGGCCGGTGAACTGTCCGCCTTCTTCCCGGTTATATGCATTTTCCAGCAGCGCTTCAAATTCCCGGTCCGTAGCGGCCAGCGCGCTAAGCGCATCTGTAATAGCGCCCTGCTGTTCCTGGCTGAAGGCTACAATGCCAATACTGTCCTGCACATTATCCAGCAGCAGCTGTTTTACAATGTAAGCAATATACCCCGCTTCAGCTGTATTGCGGCGGTTTTCGTAGATGCCTTCCGGTAAGTAATGGTAGCTGATGCTGTTTTGCAGCAGCTGTGCTGCGTTGACAGCTCCTTCTTCCGGCTGTAACACCTGCTGTAATGGTGTTTGCTGTGCAGGGGTGGTATGGTCTGGTATGGTGAGCAGCTCTGCGCCATAAAATGCGTGGTTGGAAAAACTGATCAGCGATTCATACCGGCTGCGGTAATGCCAGCTTAGCATAGTGCCGGGTAATTTGCCTGCACCCTGCACCAGCAGGCTTTCTGCATCCGTAGGGTAGGCTGCTTCAGCTTCCGGCAGGTCTGCATCTTCAGCATCTGCACTGCGGTGCTGGAAGAACTGACCCGGCGGCATCTGTTTATCATCGCCCACAATAATGGTTTGCGGCGCGCGGAAAAGTGCGGGTATCCCTTCTTCCACCGGTATCTGGCTGGCTTCATCAAAAATAACCACGTCAAATAAGCAGGCATTCATGGGCAGGCTGTCGCTCACGCTTAATGGGCTCATGAGCCATACCGGTTTAATATCTTTTAACACCAAACCGCTTTCATAGGATGCCATTTCCCGTATGCTGCGGAAACGCATGGTTTTGCTCATTTCATGTTCCAGGATGCGCCGGCCTTCTGCATAGGCTTTCTTTAATATTTTCTGTTCCGGTTTCAGCTGGCTGGCGGCCGTATGGCTAATGGCATAATGCTGCAGGAACTGCTGCCGCCTGGTAGCGCGTATATAATCACTGTTCAGCACCAGTAAGTACTGGTAGGTTTGTGCTATTTCTTTTACCACCTGTTGCAGGGTGGCATGGGTGGTGGCTGCAAAAGCAGGGTTACGGTCCAGTATTAATTGCAGGGAAGTATGCGCCATGGCTGCTTCCGCCTGTAACGGCGTTAAGGGAATATGGCGGATCACTTCCTGCAAAGGCAATGGCAATGCGGCAAAGGCCTGCAATGCAGGCAGCAGTTTTTGTACAGCTCCAGCATTTTTGCTGATGGCTGTCAGCTCTTCGTTTACCTGTAACAGTGATTTCTGTTCGTACCGGTACAGCGATTGCTGCAGCTGCAGCTCCAGCTGGTGCAGGGTATTGTTCAGTGCATTCAGCTGCATCACCAGCTCATTGGCAGCGGGGTGTTGCAGCAGGTAATCAACATGCGCGTTGCCCAGCTTACGCCGCAGTGTTTCAATACCTATGTGAATGGTCTGCAGATTATCTACCCGGTATTTTTGCTGTGTGGCCCGCAGGTGTTCCTGTGCTTTTTCAAGTGCGGCATATTCCTCCTGCAGCTGCTGCAGCACGTCGCTGTAGGCAGGCGGCAGCTGGTGGCCGGTAAAATCGTAGGCGCGTAACAGCTCTTTTTTTAAGCGTTTCCAGGAGCCGCTGAAGAAGCGGAAAAAAGACCGTTCATATTTATGAGCAATAGCTAATCCATGTTTGGTTTCCTGTGCGCTGAATTTCTGCAGCCATTTACTATTGGCTTTTACCGTTTGTTTATAGGCCTTTTGTAATTTCCGGTATTGCCGGTAAGCTTTTTCAAAACGTTTGGCTTCTTTATGCGCAGGGTCTACCAGCTGCAAATTACTGCTCTCTGCCAGTGGCGCCAGTACAGCGGCTGTTTTCACCAATGTAATAATGCTCAACAGCTTTTCCGTGTATTCATAAGGCAACTGGTTGGTGGTAATGATGCGTACAACATGGTCAATAGCGCCCTGCGCGTGTGAGGCCATATTATTCACCAGGGTAAAGGCCTGGTCAGACAGTATGACCGCATTACCTAAATTACGGAAGGGGTGTTTTGCAAATGCAGCATCAGCGCCCTGTTGTTCCAGCACACTGCCCAGGTTTTGCAGCGTATCGCCAAACTCAAGCCACTGGCTGTAACCGGGCATATCGGCCTGCTGTTGTGCATCCAGTGTGGGCATATGCGGCTGCAGCGCTACCAGCCGCGCTATCAGCTCCCGCGTAGGCAGCCCGGTATTTTCATACTGGTTATTTTGCCGGGCATGATAGGCTTGTAATACCTGCAGCTGCCGTTGCAAATGTTCAACGGCTATTTGCCGCCGTAAGGTCAGGTGGGTAAGGTCCATCTTGGAGCGCAGAAAATCGTCATACACGGCTTTGAGCTCCTGGATAAATGTTTTCTTATCAGCCTGGCTATCGTGAATATAACAGCACAGCTCTGCCAGCTTGTTCTGCTGCAGGCGGTGGTACACTACATCCAGCGCAGCTCTTTTTTCACAAACAAACAGCACGGTTTTGCCCTGCGCTAAATAATCTGCTATCAGGTTGGTGATGGTCTGGCTTTTACCGGTGCCGGGCGGGCCTTGTATAATATAGCTCCGCCCTGTTCTGCCCTGCAGGATGGCATTGGT
Source organism: Chitinophaga sp. GbtcB8 (assembly GCF_019091455.1). GTDB lineage: Bacteria > Bacteroidota > Bacteroidia > Chitinophagales > Chitinophagaceae > Chitinophaga. The sequence goes on along the minus strand of NZ_JAGXJN010000033.1, from coordinate 53,900 downwards.
TTGCGTAGGATCAGCGCTGATCACATGGTACCAGTCGGCCGGGGAATGGCTGGCAGGCGCCAGGGCCGGTGCCTTGGGCTGTTCGCTGAACAGCTCTGCAAATACCGGGTGCGCGGTGGTTTGTTCCAAAGCCTGGTTATAATCGCTTACCAGGCTCATTTTTTTATAGTTGAAATTTCCCAGCACCAGGTTACATACATCCAGCTCCCAGTGGTGAGGATCCTGTATTATAACAGGTGCGGGTATTTCTGTTATATCAGGTGTTTTACCTAAGCGTTTCAGGTAAGTGATAAGGGTTTGTTGTGCAGTGTAATATTGTGGCGTTACTTCCGGCTCTTCGCTGAAATGTAATTGTACCTGCTGTCCTGCGTTTTCAATCGGTGCTTTCACCGTTTCGTAAAAGACCTGCATGGTATCTTTTTCAAATGCCAAAGTTTCCGGTAAGGTAATACCGTACAGCTCCTGTAGGTACTGCGCCAGCACCGGGTTTACAGTGGCCATATTATCCTGCAGCTCTAAGGTGAACCGGTCGTCCGGCACGCCTTTGCTGCGTTTAAGCTTTACCGGCAGCAGCAATAAAGGGCTTTGAATGCGGGCGCTGTTCTCGATAGTTAAATTATGCCAGTGTAAAAAGGCTACCACCAGCTTTAGCTGGCTAAAGCCATACTCCCGCTCATCGCTCTCCGACTGCTGGCGTATGCCATTCAGCTGCGGCTGCAGGTAAGGGTGTTCCCGGAAATGCAACCGCTCATTCAGCAACAGGTCTTTTTCGCCTTTTACAGCTTTGCTGATGTTGTTCCAGCTAAGCAGGGCAGCAGGGGAAATGTATTCCGGTTTTAATGCCAGGGGCACACTGCCTGTGCTAAGGTTTACAAAACGGCTGCCGCTTTTGTAATACAGCAAACGGTTACGCCGGCTGGTATCAAACAACCGGTTCCGCAATCTGGAAAGTATAAGTGCATGAGGTCCGGCAAGGGAGGATGGTGTATTTTTTTTGAACAGATCAGACATAACAGGTAGCCGGCGTTTTGCACATTTACAGGGAAAAAATAGCGCATTACACGCTATTATACAATTTATTTTTTCACGGCAGCTTCTTCCGGCTGAATAATAATGTAATGCACCAATGGGTAAGCCTGTTTAACCGCTTCGCGGATGCGTTCAATGGCATCATAAATATCCCCCGTATCCAGGTCCGGTTTAAAAGACAACATTACCATCAGCATAACTTCTTCCGGAGACTGGTAGGTGGAGAAAATATGTTGTACGCCCTGCACCGCCGGGTCTTTGTTCACCAGCTGAATGATCTGTTTTTGCGTATCATTGCTGATGCCTTCACCCATCAGCAGGCTGCGGCTTTCCCGCGCCAGCAGCACAGATACAATGGTTAACAGCGCGCCTACGATCAGGGAGGCAATACCATCAAAATACGGGTTATTGAACAGGTGGCCCAGGTATACAAACAGCGCTACTACCAGCAAACCAATTACCGCAGCGCTATCTTCAAACAGCACTACAAAGCTGGCCGGGTCTTTACTGCGGCGTATGGCCATCCACCAGGAGTTATTGCCCCGTACCTTATTAAACTCTCTGGCTGCTATCACCAAAGAGCCGCCATCAAACAAAAAAGACACTGCCAGCACCACATAATTCCAGGTAGGATCTTCCAGCGGTGGCGGATTCCGCAAATGCATAATTCCCTGGTAAATAGATATGCTGCCGCCCACGCCAAAAATGAGGATAGAAACAATGAAAGACCAGAAGTACAGCTCTTTCCCATAACCAAACGGGCGGTTGGCATCCGGCTTCCGTTTGCTGTTGCGGATGCCCAGCAGCAATAACAGCTGGTTGGCAGTATCTACCAGGGAATGCACAGCTTCTGATAACATAGCAGAGCTGCGGGTAGCAAAACCTGAAATGAATTTAATAACAGCGATCAGCAGGTTGGCTACCAGCGCTGCATAAATGGTTGTGTGGTTGCGGGCCATTCTATAACAGAACATAAAATCATGCCAGCCCTTACGAAAGCGCCATCACGCGGCTGCCAGGCGGTAATTGAGTAATTATTTCACAACCGGTTTGATTTTTGAGGTAGGCCTTTTAAACAAACGTTATGGATATACTGGGTACTTTCTGGGGGGAAGGGGAGAACATCACCATTTTACAAATGTCTGTACGCGCATTTGTAATGTTCTTTATTGCGCTTACCCTGGTGCGGATCGGCGGTATGCGCATCTTCGGAAAAAGATCGGCCTTTGACACCATTATCATTATTATGCTGGGCGCAGTGCTGGCCAGGGGCGTGGTAGGCGCTTCTCCTTACTGGGATACGGTAGCCGCTTCTTCCGTTATGATAGGGGTGCACCGCTTATTATCCTGGTTATCGGGTAAAAGCAGCCGTATGAATAATTTGCTCAAAGGCAAAGCGCTGGTATTATATGAATCGGGCAATATTGTATGGGAAAATATGAGGTTTGCTGCTCTAAGTGAGGAAGACCTGATGCAAAGCCTGCGCCTGGAAACCCAACAGGAATCATTAGCCGTAATAGAAAAAGCCTATATGGAAACCAATGGCCGCATTAGTTTTATAACCAGGCATACTTAACGTAATTCATTTTACCTTTGCCCCGGCAGGCCATTATAAGCTGCTAATAATATGGAACAAAAACATCCGCTACCTCCCTTCACACGCGAAACCGCCCTGCAAAAAGTACAAATGGCGGAAGATGCCTGGAACAGCCGCGATCCGCAGCGCGTTTCCTTAGCCTATACTATAGATACCGAATGGCGTAACCGTGATCAGTTCATTAACGGCCGCGCGGAAGTGCAGGTTTTCCTTACAAAAAAATGGGAGAAAGAGCTGGACTACAAATTGAAAAAGGAGCTGTGGAGCTTTACAGATAACCGCATCAGCGTTCGGTTTGAATATGAATGGCATGATGCAGCCGGCCAGTGGTTCCGCTCTTATGGCAATGAGCAATGGGAGTTTGATGCCAATGGCTTAATGCAGAAACGTTTTGCCTCTATCAATGATCTGGTTATTGATAGCAAGGACCGGAAATTTTCATAATAGCACAACAGTTAACCCCATGAATGCCAGTTTGTAATGTGCTGCATCTGATATTGGTATGAGTTGTTGTTTATTTTAATGTGTGCGCAAGTTGAGTATCTTTGGCGCCCTTAATAAATAGCATCAACCTATGACCAAACCTTTACCTATGCTCAACAAGCAAAGCATCAGCATTCCTTTAAACAAAAGCAAATTAACAAAAGGCCTCATTGGCTCTTTATTATTTGTGCTGACCAGCCTGTGGATTCTGCTGTACCAGCCAACAGTAAGCAATCCAATATTTAATAACCCCTTGCTGAAATACGGAGCGGCTGTTTCAGGTTTCCTTTTTTTTGGATTCGGGGTTATTTATTTCTCCCGGAAGCTGGCCGGTAAAAAGCCCGGATTGATCATTGATGATGAGGGCCTTTTTGATAACGCAAGCGCAGCTGCTGTGGGCCGTATACCATGGATGAACATTATACGCGTGGTAACTACGCAGGCCATGAACCAGCAATTCCTGGTCATAGTGGTTAATAACCCGGAGCATTACATCAACGAACAGCATAACGCTATTAAGAAAAAAGGAATGATCTATAATTTTAAGCATTTAGGATCACCCATTGCTATTGCTGCAGGCGGGCTTAAATGCAATTTGCGTGAATTGCTGGAAATACTGGACGCGGGGCTGGTAGCGCATAGAATGGCCGTAGTATAAGATCATTATTTCAACTGGCACACATATCCGGGCAGGGCAGGAGGCTGCTGTAATAACATAAAACCTCGTACGCTTCCTGTACCTTTCCCGGAAACTCTCCTCATATTTCCCGGGTTACATGTCAATTAGTGAATTATTAAGCGTTCTGTTAATCCTCCCCGGCTATCTTGTTACCTCACCAAATTCCACGTCAGCAATGAAAAGATGGTTACACGTATTGTTTGCACTGGCCCTGCTCTCCGGCCCTAATTTTTCCCGCGCACAGGTGGCTGCCCCGGCACAGGCCATTATTGGTAAAACCATTTGCGGTTACCAGGGATGGTTTAACTGTTATGGCGATGGCTCGCCGGTAGCCCGTTGGCGGCACTGGTCTGCCGGGCAGTATAACTCCAATACCGGCAGCCCTGCGCCCAATGCCGTTACATTTGAGGCCTACCCGGATGTAACGGAATACCCCGCGACCCAGCTGTTCCAGACCAACCTGGGAAATTTGAATGATGGCCGGCCTGCTAAGCTGTTCACCTCTTACCCTTATGAAACAGTAGACCTGCATTTTAAATGGATGCAGCAGAACGGCATTGATGGTGTAGCCCTGCAGCGTTTCCTGGGCGAGACCCGCGACGGTGTTTTTAAAAGCCAGCGCGATAGCACTGCGGTACGTATGCGCCGCGCAGCAGAAAAGTACCAGCGCATTTTTTATATCATGTATGATATGAGCGCCGATGATACCACCTACTTTAAGAACGACTGGCTGCATATTGAAAACGATCTGCAGGTAACCAACTCACTTTATTATGCCCACCAGAACGGCAAGCCCGTGGTGTGCATCTGGGGTTTTGGATTTACCGGCCGCGTAAATGCACCTGCTGCCAGCCTGGCCATCATTAACTGGTTAAAAGGGAAAGGGTATTATGTAGTAGGCGGGGTACCCACGTACTGGCGCACAGGCAACAATGATTCCTGGAGCGGTTACACGCAGGTATACAATGCCTTTGATATGATCTCCCCATGGTCAGTAGGGCGTTTTGGCGATAATAACGGCGCCGATAATTTTGCCGCTAACCTCATTGCGCCGGACCTGGCCTACTGCAATACCAATAATATTGCTTACCAGCCTGTATTGTTTCCCGGTTTTGCCTGGAGTAACTGGAACGGGGGTACGCGTAACCAGATACCGCGTAACAAAGGTGAGTTCTTCTGGCGACAGCTGTACAACATTAAGAACCTGGGTTTTAACACTTCCTACATCGCTATGTTTGATGAATATGATGAAGGCACTGTGTTCGCTAAAATGGCCGACAGCTATTTTGCCGTACCTAACAATCAGTACTTTTTAACCACCAGCGCAGACGGTACTTTTATTGGCCCGGACTTTTACCTGCGTCTGGCAGGGCAGGCCACCAAAGTGCTGAAAGGCACGGCGCCCCTTACCACCAATGTTAGCATACCTTATGCCAGCGCGCCGCTGTGGTTCCGTACCAGCATGGAGCCGGGCTATGATGCCACGCTCACCTGGACGGATAGCGCGGATCCCAGCTCTATACCCCGCAATGTAAGCACGCCTGTTTGCGGTATTGTAAGTAATGAGACCAGCTATACCGGCCCTTCCGCCATCCGCGCAGCAGGCAGGGATAATGCGGCTACCGGCGGCTCCTATTATTACTTCCGCGCCTTTGATGTGAACATCCCGGTGAATAGCAGCACAAAGCTGAGCTTCCGCACCTTTCCTACCAATAACCTTTCCCGTTATGTGAGCGTAGACCTTATTATGACAGACGGAACTACCCTGCGCGACATTGGCGCTACTGACCAAAACGGTACTTCCATGCACCCGGGCGCAGGGCACGGTACGGTAAATACCTGGCAGCGCATTTTGTGTAACATAGGCACCTGGCTAAATGGCAAAACCATTGACCGCATTATGGTAGCCTATGATCATGGCGCAGATACCGGGAGCTTCAAAACCTATATAGATGATATTGTGATCAGCGATACAGCTTCAGCCCTGCGCACTGCCGCACCTGCGCAGTTTACAGATAGTGTATACAAAACGCTAAGCGGCAGCCAAAGCAGGTTATTACAGGTGTACCCGCAGCCGGCAAGCAATACGGCCATCCTTAAATTCAGCAATGGCTGGAAAGGGGTAGGTTACCTCAGCATTTTAACCGCTACCGGCGGGGTAATTGGCCACCAGGTGATCAATATCGATGGTGGACAGGCCACGCTGCCGGTGAGCAATTTGCCGGGCGGCATGTACTTCCTGCGCATTAACCGGGGCGGGCAGGTAGTTACCCAAAAACTGGTGGTAGTACATCCATAACAGCTCATCTTACATCTATTTATCAAATATCCACGTCATCATTTAATCAGCCGTCTCTGCTTTAAACAGAGGCGGCTTTATTTTTGCGGCAGTGACAGGGGAGGGTTGGTTTTTATTTTATTAACTTAGATAAGCACCCGCTACAGTAACCTTTTAAACCAAGTGAAATGGAAGTACATTATGATACCGTATCCAATGCCATTGAGGCATTGCGCAAACAAGGATTTACAACAGATTTTAACATTGAAGGCAATTACCTGGTAAGTGAAAAGAACCGCTTACACCTGGATGATTTTTCCATTGTGGATGTGTACCGTTACGAAGGTAATACCGACCCGGCAGATGAAGCAGCCGTATACGCCATTGCCTCTGCCGATGGTAAGGAAAAGGGTGTGCTGGTAACCGGTTATGGGGTATCTTCCGATCCGCTTTCTACAGAAATGCTGCGGAAATTAAAGTAAAAAGTAAAAACAGAACGCCGGTACTACGAATAAAGTAAAAAGCAAAAAGTAAAAATGCATCAGCGGTATAAAACATCTGTATCAGGTGTAATATCCGCCTCCATTTTTTTACCTTTTGCTTTTTACTTTTTTACTTATAGTTGTCATGTTCTGATGGCCGGCAGATATGCCTCCCCGGTATGATAGTTGAGGGAAAGATAACAAAGGCTTAACATCGGATGCAGGAAACCATTAAATTTACCTGTGAATTTAAAAACCGGTGTAGTTTCCGGAGGAATTTCCGAACATGAAGAATATCACACTGAATGCAGCCGGGGAGCAGGCCTATTCACTACCTGTGAATGCGGCGCTTTCTTTTGACCCGTTTATCGAATACCTGAAAAAGCGGGCAGAAGGGGAACCTACCGTTAAGGCCGATTTTTTCAAAAAAGTCCTGGAGCAGTTTGAAAGCTATCAGCAGAAAGGCATAGCGCTCACGCTTGAAAATATAAGCCAGTATGAGCCCCTGCTTGAGTATATGTATGCCTGCAATACCTCGCCCGTGGCAGATGAGCAGCAGCTGGCCTGGGGCCTCAGCTTTCCCTTTCAGCCCCATGTCTTCTATGGTACGGAGCTGCTGTTTACGTTGCTGACCCAGAAAGATGAGAAGTACGAGGTTACCCAAACACCGGATGATTATCGCCGGGAGCGCCTGCAGCTGGTATATTCGTTTATCCTCAAACGTTTGTATAATTTCCAGTCGCCTGTAAAAGCAGGTTTATACCATGCCGGTACCAGCACAGTCACCGGTTTGCTGGAATACTACAGCGTGAATATAAATACCGATTTTATTTCCGTTACTGCCAAAGGTGAGCTGCCGGAGCTGGACTGCAACCGCCTGTACATGCACCTGAGCGAAGGCGCCAGCTACGAGATCATGGAAAATATGCTGCCGCTGGATATGTTTGAATTCCGCGGCATGGCCATGCTAACGGTAACGGATATTACGCCGTATAAGGCGGTAGATAATATCCGCAAGGTACGCCTGAACCGCAAACCCGGGGCAGATAGCACCGCACAGGATACCGTGATCCAGTCCCTGAAAACACTGGTACGCAATAGTAAAATAGAGTTCGACCTTTTTCCCTTTGTACATATCAATGATGAACCGGTATACGGTTTTGAGAAAACAGGTACCGGTATCCTTTTCTCTGTGTGGGGAGAGAAAACCTTATCGCCGGAAGATTTCCGGGACCAGGCAAAATCTTATGCCGCCAATCCCAGCTTCTTTTTCTCCCAGGATATTTTCCTGGAAGAAGTAAAGGAGGAGTATAAATTCCTGGACGATTTCCGCAAGCTGGGCGTACGCTCCCTGGCGCTGATGCCCATCTTCCTGGAACGTACACCCGTAGGGGTGCTGGGGGTGCATACCTGGGGAGATGATACCTTCAATGAAAAAACGCTGGCCCTGCTGGAACCCGCTATTAGCGCCATTGGACAGCTGCTGCAGGTATACCGCGATGAGTTTAACCTGGAAATAGAGAACATTGTAATGGAAAAGTTCACTTCCCTGCAACCCGCTGTGCAATGGAAGTTTAATGAAGCTGCCTGGCACTATTTACAGCAGCGGAAGAAACAGCTGCCCGCCAAAGTGCAGAACGTACATTTCAATGATGTATACCCCTTATACGGCGCTATTGATATCCGCAATTCTACCATAGAAAGGAATAAGGCCGTACGTGCCGACCTGGATAACCACCTGCGCATTTTATGCGAAATGCTGGTGAAAGTGCAGCATGAACATCCATCTTCCCTGCTGGAAGAAGCCCTGTTTAACTGCACCAAATGGCAGCAGGTGCTGGAGCAGGAGGAATGGGATGCTACGGATGAAACTAACCTGAATCACTTTTTAACAGAAGGCACGCTGCCTTACCTGAAGCACCTTGCCCAGCAGGAACCCACTACCCGCAATAATATTGAAGGTTATCTGAAATTACTGCACGGGAACGGAGAGGCAGTGCAGCAGAACCGGAATGCGCTGGAAGCTTCCATGCAAATGATCAATAACGCCATCAATAATTATTTTGAAACGGAAAAAGATAAGCTGCAGCAAGCCTATCCCTGCTACTTTGAAAAGTTCCGCACAGATGGTATTGAGTATGATATTTACATAGGGCAGTCTATTTCCCCCAACCGGGTGTTTGATCATTTTCATCTTAAGAACCTGCGCCTGTGGCAGCTTTCCTCTATGGCAGCCATTACCAGGCTTACCCGTTCCCTGCTGCCGGATATGCCGCAGCAGCTGCGCACCACGCAGCTGATCTTTGCCCATAACCATACCATTGATATCAGCTTCCGCGCAGATGAAAGGAGGTTTGATGTGGAAGGCACCTACAACATCCGCTACCAGATGATAAAAAAACGGATCGATAAAGTACATATCCGCAATACCGATGAACGCTTAACCCAGATAGATAAGATCGCGCTCATTTATTTTAACAGGAAAGATATAGAGGATTATTTACCGTACCTGCAATACATGCAGGAAACAGGCGTACTGCAAAATGACCTGGAAGAGCTGGAGCTGGAAGATCTGCAGGGACTTAGCGGGCTCAAAGCACTTCGTGTAGGGGTGGCTTAAAATATTACTCTTTGTAAACATATTACATTATCTTTATTTCGAAAGACCAAACGCATGGTATCATCAATGTGGCGGCCTCTTCCATGGGGATTAGCTGCACATGCGTATCCTAATAATTTACAGTAAGGGTATTGGATAAGTCTTAACTTTCATAATTGAGTTTTTTAATCGCTCTAATGCCGCAAAAATGAATACCAGGAAGAAAAGTGCCGGTGCAGTTGCATCACCGGCCAGGAGTGCATCAAAAAAAGCCATACCTGCCTCTGAAAAAAGTAAAAAGATCACTACCGTATCTCAGCAATTACACGATGAGCTGGACAGCCGCCAGCTATTACAGGTGCTTTCCGAAGTAAAGGGCGGCAATTTCAGTGTACGCATGCCCGTAGATAATATTGGGCTGAATGGTAAGATCTGTGATACCGTGAATGAGATCATTACGCTTAATGAAACGTTGGTAGAAGAGCTGCTGCTGGCCCGCAATACCATTGGTAAAATGGGAAAGCTCAATCACCGTGTAGCCATGCCCCGCACTGCCAAAGGCGCATGGAATGAGGCGGTAGGCTCCATCAACAGCCTTATCTCCGACCTGGTGCATCCCACCATTGAAATAGCGCATGTGATCAGCTCCGTGGCCAAAGGTGATCTGTCGCAGGAAATGACCCTGCAGATAGAAGACCACTTGCTGCAGGGCGAGTTTGCGCGTATTGCAACAGAGGTGAACGGGATGGTGAAGCAGCTGAACCTCTTCTCCCGCGAAGTAACGCGCGTGGCGCTGGAAGTAGGCTCTGAAGGTAAGCTGGGCGGCCAGGCTAAAGTAAAGGACGTAGCAGGGGTGTGGAAAGACCTGACGGATTCCGTGAACCAGATGGCGGATAACCTGACAGCCCAGGTGCGTAACATTGCAGATGTAACCACTGCTGTGGCGCGTGGCGACCTGTCTAAAAAGATCACAGTAGATGTGAAGGGAGAGATCCTGGAGCTGAAAGATACTATTAATACCATGGTGGATCAGCTGAACTCCTTCTCCTCCGAAGTAACGCGCGTGGCGCGTGAGGTGGGTACAGAAGGTAAGCTGGGCGGCCAGGCCACGGTAAAAGGAGTAGGCGGGGTATGGAAAGACCTCACCGATTCCGTGAACCAGATGGCCGGTAACCTTACTGCGCAGGTGCGTAACATTGCGGATGTAACCACCGCCGTGGCGCTGGGCGACCTTTCCCGCAAGATCACTGTGGATGTGCGCGGGGAAATACTTGAATTGAAGAACACCATTAACACCATGGTGGACCAGCTGAACTCCTTTGCCTCTGAAGTAACGCGCGTGGCGCTGGAAGTAGGTACAGAAGGTAAGCTGGGCGGCCAGGCTAAAGTGCAGGGTGTGGGCGGTACCTGGAAAGACTTAACAGATTCCGTGAACCAGATGGGATCCAACCTCACGGCCCAGGTGCGTAATATTGCAGAAGTAACAACCGCCGTGGCCAAAGGTGACCTGTCGCGCAAGATCACCGTGGATGTAAAGGGAGAAATATTAGAGCTGAAAAATACCATCAATACCATGGTGGACCAGCTGAATGCATTTGGTTCCGAAGTATTCCGCGTGGCGCGTGAAGTAGGATCCGAAGGTAAGCTTGGCGGCCAGGCCGATGTGCCGGGAGTAAAGGGCTTGTGGAAAGACTTAACGGATTCAGTGAACATCATGGCCTCCAACCTTACCTCGCAGGTGCGTAACATTGCGGAGGTAACTACGGCGGTGGCTAACGGTGACCTGTCGCGTAAGATTGAGGTGGATGTGAAAGGCGAGATCCTGAAGCTAAAAAATACCATCAATACCATGGTGGAGCAGCTGCGCGCATTTGCCTCCGAAGTAACGCGTGTGGCGCGTGAAGTAGGTACGGATGGTAAGCTGGGCGGCCAGGCATTTGTGCCTGGTGTAGCCGGTACCTGGAAGGACCTAACAGATTCCGTGAACCAGATGACAGGTAACCTTACCTCCCAGGTGCGTAACATTGCGGAAGTAACCAAGGCCGTGGCCTCGGGTGACTTATCCAAAAAAGTGACCATTGACGTAAAGGGCGAAATATTAGATCTGAAGAACACCATCAACACCATGGTGGACCAGCTGAACTCCTTTGCCTTTGAGGTAACGCGTGTGGCGCGTGAGGTAGGTACGGAAGGTAAGCTGGGCGGCCAGGCAGAGGTGCAGGGCGTGGGCGGTACCTGGAAAGACCTTACCGACTCCGTGAACATGATGGCCTTTAACCTTACCAACCAGGTGCGCGGTATTGCCAAGGTAGTAACCTCTGTGGCTACCGGTAACCTGAAACAAAAGCTCTCCATCGTATCCCGCGGTGAGGTGGCGCAGCTGACAGAAACTATTAATGAAATGATCGATACCCTGGCGGTGTTTGCCGACCAGGTAACCACCGTGGCCCGTGAAGTGGGTGTGGAAGGGCGTTTGGGCGGCCAGGCCAGTGTGCCCGGCGCATCCGGTATCTGGAAAAACCTTACGGAGAACGTGAACCAGCTGGCTGAGAACCTGACCACGCAGGTGCGCGCCATTTCCGCAGTAGCATCTGCCGTAACCAAAGGCGATCTTACGCAAATGATCCGCGTGGAAGCCAAAGGTGAGGTGGAAGAGCTGAAAGATACCATTAACCAGATGATCGCCAACCTGAAGGAAACCACGCTGCGTAACCAGGAGCAGGACTGGCTGAAATCCAACCTGGCCAAGTTCACGCAAATGCTGCAGGGCCAGAAAGACCTGAACACGGTAACCCGCCGTATCCTTTCTGAGCTGGCGCAGGTGGTGAATGCGCAGAAAGGAATGTTCTATATCCTGGAAGATGAATCGGCCAACCCCAAGCTGAAGCTGTTTGCTGCATACGCCTTTGGCGATGAGGTAAGCCTGAGCCGCGAATTCTCACTGGGACAGGGCCTGGTAGGGCAGTGCGCCGTAGAAAAGAAACAGATCCTGCTCACCAATGTACCGGGTGACTATATTAAAATAAGCTCCGGCCTGGGAGAAGCCCGGCCGCTAAACCTCATCGTATTACCGGTGCTGTTTGAAACGCAGATCAAGGCCGTAATTGAGCTGGCCTCTTTTGATACGTTTAACCAAACCCACCTCGACTTCTTAAGCCAGCTGACGGAAAGTATCGGTATCGTGTTAAACACCATTGAGGCCAACTCCCGTACAGAGGCCCTGCTGGAACAGTCCCAGTCACTGGCCGATGAGCTGAGAAGAACCAACGAAGAGCTGCAGGATAAAGCCCACCTGCTGGTAAAACAGAAGGAGGAAGTGGAAGAAAAGAACATGGAGGTGGAAGAAGCGCGCCGTTCCCTGGAAGAAAAAGCGGAACAGCTGCAGCTTACCTCCAAGTACAAATCAGAGTTCCTGGCTAATATGTCGCACGAGCTGCGTACACCGTTGAACTCTTTACTCATACTGGCGCAGCAGCTGTATGAGAACCATGAAGGTAACCTGAGCGAAAAACAGGTACGTTATGCCAAGACCATCCACAGCTGCGGGGACGACCTGATACAGCTGATCAACGATATCCTGGATCTGTCCAAGATTGAATCCGGTTATATTTCTACAGACTTTATCAATGTACGTTTTGGTGAAGTGGTAGCCTTTGTGGAAACTACGTTCAAGCATATTTCCGAAAGCAAGAACCTGCGCTTTGGTATTATAATCGATGAGCAGCTGCCGCAAAGCCTGGAAACGGATGTGCAGCGTTTGAACCAGATCTGAAAGAACCTGTTGTCCAACGCCTTTAGGCTAACAGAAAAGGGAGGAGTACGGCTACGGACATATGATGCCATACGCAACTGGAAAACCGCCAATGCCAGCCTGGATAATGCGGACCGTGTGGTGGCATTTGAGATCAGGGATACCGGCATCGGCATTTCCAAGGATAAGCAGAACATTATCTTTGAAGCCTTTCAGCAGGCAGAAGGTTCTACCAGCCGCAAATACGGCGGTACCGGTTTAGGACTGTCCATTAGCCGTGGCCTGGCCGATCTGCTAGGTGGCTCCATTGAGCTGGAAAGCGAGGCCGGAAGGGGAAGTGCCTTTACCCTGTTCCTGCCCTTGCAGTATAACCCGGCTGCCATCAAAAAAGAAAAACAAAGCAACCTGCTAAAAGTAGGGGAATATAAATTATCTGAGGGCGATGATAGTGCCGTGATCCACTCCGTACCCACTGTGAAAACCGCAGATACCCGCGACCTGGAAGGGCTGAATGAGATCATTAACGAGATCGGGGACGACCGCACGCATATAACTGAAACGGACAAAGTAATGCTGATTGTGGAAGATGATGTGCGTTTCGCCAAGATCATGCAGGAGAAGGCGCACGAAATGGGCCTGAAAGTTGTGGTAGCTACCAGTTTTGGGGAAGTATTTGACCTGACCAATAAATACAATCCTATTGCCGTTACTTTAGATGTTAAGCTGCCGGATGCCAGCGGCTGGCGCGTGCTGGACCTGTTTAAGAACGATGTGAACCTGCGGCATATCCCCATTCACCTCATTTCCGGTGAGGAGAACCGTATGCTGGCCATGCACCGCGGCGCGCGCAGCTTTAACCTGAAGCCCATGAAAGCAGAAGCGCTTACCGTATTGTTTAATAATATTATTGAGCAGAATGGCCGCAGATCCAAGCGGGTGCTGGTAGTAGAGGATAATGAAATGGAAGCCTCCCAGATAGCCGGTGTGCTGGATAATGAAGACCTGATAGAGATTGAGGTGGCGCCCAACGGTAAAGAAGCGCTGGAGCATATCAATACTACTGCCTACGATTGCATTATTGCAGATTATATGCTGCCGGATATTGATGGCGTAGAATTTATAACGAATATTTATACCATCAACAAGCTCAATACCACGCCGGTGATCGTATATTCAGCCAAGGATTTTTCCAACAAGGAAAAAAACCGGCTGAAACAGTATGCAAACAAGATCTTACTGAAAAGCGCCAGCTCCCTGGAGCTGCTGCTGGAAGAAACGGTTATGCAGCTGCACCTGAACCACAACGTGCTGCAGCCGGAAAAACGGCGTATGATCGAAGAGCTGCGCTCGCAGAAAGATGTGCTGCTGCATAAAAATGTGCTGGTGGTGGATGATGATGTGCGTAACCTGTTTGCCCTTACCACGGCCTTTGAACGGTACCACATCAATACCATTACCGCGGAAAGCGGCCGGGAAGCCATTAACATTATGGCGGAGAACAACGACATAGATATTGTGCTCATGGATATTATGATGCCTGAAATGGATGGGTGTGAAACCATGCAGAAGATACGAAGGGAGCATAAGAACAGCGCATTACCTATTATTGCAGTCACCGCAAAAGCCATGAAAGGGGACCGGGAGAAATGCCTGGAAGCAGGAGCCTCCGATTATATTACCAAACCCCTGAAAATTGACCAGCTGCTGTCTTTAATGCGTATCTGGCTATACAGGTAAAAGAAAAGGATACATAAAAAACTATATGCGGTTGCAGGAAAATGATCCAATAAAAATATTAGTGGTAGACGACAGGCCGGATAACTTATTATCCATCTCCACCATACTGGAGCGGGAAAGTTATGTCACTGTCAAAGCCAGCTCCGGGCGGGCAGCATTAAAAATACTGCTCACGGAATATGACTTTTCCCTGATATTGATGGATGTGCAGGTGCCGGACATGAACGGCTTTGAGACCGCTTCCCTCATTTACCAGCGTGACAGGTTAAAGAATATTCCCATCATCTTTATTACAGCCTACAGTCATGAAGAGGAAACCATGTTCAAAGGTTATAAAGTAGGCGCGGTAGATTTTATTTATAAGCCGGTGAACCCTGAGCTGCTGCGCATGAAGGTAGGTGTATTCGTAGAGCTGTTCCAGAAAACACAATCACTGATAGCACAGGAGCAAAAGCTGCTGAGCATTAACGCCTCCCTGCAAAAAGAGATCGAAGAAAGGGAAGCCTCCGAGCTAAAGGTGCGGGAGCTGAACCGGCAGCTGATGCAGAACAACCAGCGCTTAAAAGCAGCCAACGAAGAGCTGGACCGCTTTGCCAATATAGCCTCGCACGACCTGCAGGAGCCCCTGCGCAAGATCCGGATGTTCAGTGACCTGATCGTACAGAAAAAAGGCAATGTAGGAGAGATGGATAAACATGTACAGAAAATTACCAACGCCACAGAACGTATGCAGCAGCTTATCAGCGACCTGCTGCGGTTTTCACGGCATTCCGTGGGCAAAGGGGATTTTGTGCATACAGACCTCAGCTCCGTTATCCGCGAAGCTATGAAGGAGCTGGAGCTGAAGATCCAGCATGTGGATGCGCGGATCACCATTGATGAAATGCCATCCACCCTGGTGATCCCTACCCTGATACAGCAGGTATTCCATAACCTGATTGCCAATGCTATTAAGTTCTGCAAAAAGGGCGTAGCGCCGGAAGTACACATTTATGCCCGGCATGAGGCTCCGCTGGTACCCCACAATGGGAACGCGGAACAATTGTATTACAACATTTATGTAAAAGACAATGGTATTGGTTTTGAAACCAAGTACCTGGACGATATTTTCATTCCTTTCAAACGGCTGCACAGCTACCATGAAATTGAAGGATCAGGCATAGGCCTGTCCATCTGCAAAAAGATCATGGAGCAGCACAACGGTTTCATAACCGCCACCAGCGTGCTAAACGACGGGGCCACCTTTATCATCGGCATCCCGGAAAAGCAGGTTTCCTTAGCATAGGGATATCACATTATTTCTGTAGGCCAGGGAGTTTTTCCTGGCCTACTGCTTTTGTATAATCTGGACTATTCAGGGGTACCAGCTTGTCAGCATCTTTGTACCGTACCTGAAAACAAACACGCTATGCTGCTTAAAATTGCACACACCTATAGGTCCTCCTTCAGTGATCTGAGCCGGGAAACCTGGCTGTTAAGCCTTGTATTGCTGGTAAACCGTTCCAGCACCATGGTAGCGCCTTTTATGAGCATGTATATTACCCAAAGCATGCACCGCAGCATTGCAGATGCAGGGCTGATCATTACCCTGTTCGGCGCCGGTGCAGTAGCGGGTTCCAGCGTAAGCGGCTATTTTATAGACCGGTTCAGCTTCCGCGCTGTACAGGTATTTACCGCCATAACAGGCGGCCTGCTGTTCCTGTTATTTGGTTATGTGCAGGATTTTTCCCTGCTGTGTGTAATGACCGTGCTGCTTAGTTTTGTGGTAGAGGCCTTCCGCCCGGCCAATGCCGCTGCGGTAGCCGCTTATTCCACCCCGCAGAACCTTACCCGCTCTTACTCCCTGAACCGCTTGGCCATGAACATTGGCTGGGCGCTGGGCACTTCTGTAGGCGGTATACTGGCTGCTATTAATTATCACCTGCTGTTTTGGGTGGAAGGGGTGGTGTATATGATCGTTGGGGGACTGGTGCTCACCTTATTACCTGCCGTTAAGCAAGCGGTAAAAACCGCTATGGTAGCGGAAGAAGCGCCGGTGCAATCTTCTCCCTGGAAAAACAGCTATCTCTTAAAATTCTTAATGGTAGTGATCATTTACATGAGCTGTTTTATGATCATGTTCCGCCTGGCCCCTGTATACTGGAAAGAGAGCCTGCACATTAATGAAGCTACCATTGGTATGCTGTTAGGCCTCAACGGTGTTATCATTGCCCTGTTTGAAATGGTGCTGGTACGTTACTGGGAAAGCCGCCGCTCTGCCATTTATTATATTATTTCAGGTGTTATAGCCACTGCCCTGGGCTACACGCTGCTGGTAGTGCCGGGTATGGCGCCCATGGTAGCTGCAGCTGGCTCCATGATCTTTTTAACCCTGGGAGAAATGATGGCCTTACCTTTTATTAATACGGTGATCATGAGTAAAGCGAATGAGCATAACCGCGGTAAATTTGCAGCTGCTTTTGCGGTAACCTGGTCGGCCGCGCAGGTGCTGGGACCCGGTGGTGGCGCGCTGATCACGCAAACATGGGGTTACAATGCATTATGGATCACGCTTATTATTGTATGTATCATCTGTGTGCTTGCCTTCAAATTCATTAACAAAAAATAAAAAGGTGTTAACTTTCCCCCTGGTATGAACAACACTACATCACCCATACGGTCTGTGAATGTAATGCGGTATGTAACACCTTTACGCGAGGGTGGCTCTATGCCGGCTATTGCAGAAGCAGATGACGATTTCTTATACGTGCACAAATTCAGGGGCGCAGGGCAGGGAATAAAGGCATTGATAGCGGAGCTGATAGGCGGGGAGCTGGCCCGGGCATTAGGCTTAAAAGTGCCGGAAATAGTATTTGCCAGCCTGGATACCGCCTTTGGCCGTACAGAACCTGATGAGGAAATACAGGACCTGCTGAAAGCCAGTGTAGGCCTTAATTTAGGGCTGCATTACCTGGAAAGCTCCATTACTTTTGATCCTGCGGTGTATACCATCAATGCCTCGCTGGCTTCGCAGATCGTGTGGCTGGATTGCCTGATCACGAATGTGGACCGTACGGCACGTAACACTAATATGCTCATGTGGGGGCGGGAGCTGTGGCTCATAGATCATGGCGCCTCTTTATATTTTCACCACACCTGGACCAACTGGAAAGAGCATGCGCTGCGGCCCTTTGCCCAGGTAAAGGATCATGTGCTGCTGCCGCAGGCCTCCCAGCTGGATGCTGCAGATATAGCCGGCCACGCCATTCTTACGGAAGAGCGTATCCGCGCCATTGTAGCACTGGTGCCGGATGAATGGCTGCTGGCAGATACACAGGAGGCAGGAGACGCCAATGAACGCCGGGAAGTATACATACAGTTTTTAACCACACGCATCGCATCGTCAGAAATTTTTGTAAAAGCCGCACAACATGCAAGGGAAAGTCTTATTTGAATACGCCGTTATCCGCATCGTACCCCGGGTGGAGCGGGAGGAATTCATCAATGTAGGCGTTATTCTCTACTGCAAGGAGCGTAAGTTCCTGCAGGCGGTGTTTACTTTGGATGAAGAAAAGTTACGGGTAATAGGGCCCGGTACCGATGTGCTGGAAGTAAGGGATTATTTGCGCGCCTTTGAGCAGATCTGCTGCGGAGGCGCTAAGAGCGGGCCCATAGGGCAGCTGGACGTAGCGTTGCGCTTCCGCTGGCTCACGGCTACACGCAGCACCATTTTACAAACCTCCCGTGTGCATACCGGTTTTTGTGGTGATCCGGAGTTTGCCCTGCAACGGCTACACGCCCAGCTGGTGCTCTAATACATAAATAAAGATCCCGCCTATGCCCATGCCAATAATACCGCCTATAACAGCGGCAATGGCATCCATTACCTCGTAATGCCCTTTGCCGGTTACCAGCGATAATACCTCAAAGCCATAGCTGATGGCCACTACGGCCACAAAAGTAAGTACCGTATCCAGCACCGGCCTGCCCGGCAGCAGGTACCAGGTCACGCTTTGCAGCAGGGCGCCCATCAGGATGCCCACATAAAAATGCGTCCACTTATCCGGTCCTATCTTTTTCAGCATAACGGTAATGTACGTAAAAAAGCAGGTCGATGGTATTGATAAGTTTGAGATGTTTTGCATACATATTGATACAAATGAAACATCCACAAACATTATCTTTATACGCATTAAACCACGTTTTGGAACTGAAAATTAATCACCCATGCGAATAAAGAACTGGACACTCCTGCTTCTATTGTCTGTAGTAATAGGCAATGTAAATGCACAAAAGAAAAAACAAACGGAAGCTGCTGCACCGGGCCAGCAATGGTCTGTTGAAAAGGCCAATCAATGGTACAGTGAGCACCCCTGGATAACCGGCGCCAATTACATTCCCGCCAATGCTATTAACCAGCTGGAAATGTGGCAGGCAGCTACTTTTGACCCTGCTACCATTGATAAGGAATTAGGCTGGGCAGAAAATATCGGTTTTAACACCATGCGCGTATTCCTGCATTCCGTAGCCTGGCAGCAGGATCCGGAAGGATTTAAAAAACGGGTAGGCGAGTTCCTGGGCATTGCAGAAAAACATCACATTCAACCGCTGCTGGTGTTCTTTGACGATTGCTGGAACAAAGAACCCAAAGCAGGTAAGCAGCCGGATGTTAAACCCGGCATCCATAACTCCGGCTGGATGCAGGACCCCGGGCAGCCCGCTTCTTCCGACCCGGCCAATTTTCCGCCGCTGGAAAAATATGTGAAGGATGTGCTCACCCATTTTGCGCACGACAAACGTATCCTGCTGTGGGATCTGTATAACGAACCTGGTAATAATAAAAAGGGCGATTCTTCCATGGCGCTGCTGACCAGCGTATTTAAATGGGCAAGGGAAGTAAACCCTGATCAGCCCATCAGTGCCGGCTTATGGTCCTGGGGCCTGGAAAACCTGAATACTTTCCAGCTCACCCACTCTGATATTGTTACCTATCATGATTATGAAGAGCCGCAATGGCACCAGCGTGTAATAGAGCTGTTAAAAGCCAATGGCCGCCCGCTGATCTGTACGGAATACATGGCCCGCACACGCAACAGCCGTTTTGCCAACACCCTGCCCCTGCTTAAAAAAGAAAAGGTAGGCGCTATTAACTGGGGTTTTGTAAATGGGAAAACCAATACTATCTATGCCTGGGATACTCCCTTACCGGATGGCAGCCAGCCTATAGAATGGTTCCATGATATTTTTGATAAGGATGGCACCCCGTACCGCCAGGATGAAGTAAACCTTATTAAAAAGCTGAACGGCAAATAAACCGCCGGTTAACTTTAATTTATTATGATTCCCCGGCATGTTAGTGCCGGGGAATTTTTATTTTATAAATACCTATCTTGTATTGCGTACATTCCCGTCAATACAAAGGCCATGAAACGTATATCCCGCGTGTGGTTGCATATATGCATACTGGTAATGCTGTTAACCCTGCATACCCAGGCGCAAATGGTAACAGGACTTAACCGCGACAGCCTGCGGCGTGTACTGCATGCCCTGCCTGTGGATACCAATAAGGTAATGGCTTTCATTACTTTGGGCCAGCAGTATGAGAATAACATTCCCGATTCCGCTTTGTATTACTATGAGCAGGCGCAGCGCCTGAGTGTGCAGCTGCATTACCCTGCTGGTTTTGTACGG
The DNA here is from genome assembly GCF_019091455.1 of Chitinophaga sp. GbtcB8. Taxonomy (GTDB): domain Bacteria; phylum Bacteroidota; class Bacteroidia; order Chitinophagales; family Chitinophagaceae; genus Chitinophaga. The sequence continues at coordinate 33,595 of NZ_JAGXJN010000033.1, read as the reverse complement.
TATGTGAATAACTATACAGCCGTATTAAATATGCAGGGCCGGTATAATGAATCGCTAAAGCTGGATCTGCAGGCAGTGGATACCTGCCGCCGGTACGGGTTACAAGAGCTGCTGGTAAAAGTGCTGATCAATGATGATATTACTTTGCAGGAATCTGCGCTTATGAGCCTGGGCAATGGTTATAAAAGGGTTCGTTACTACGATAAATATTTAGCCGCATTCAGATCGGCCCTGCCCCTGGCCCGCATGCTGGATGATGTAAACGGGCAGGCTATTGCCATGCAGGGCATTACAGAAGGCCTGTACTGGACCAAACAATACAGGCAGGCCGCTATCAGCGCAGATACGGCCCTGGCATATGCTAAAGTGCATGACTAGAAAGAAGTAACTCGTGGATTGCTGCTGCTAATGTCTGACATACAAATTGCGCTGGGCAACCAGCTGCTGACAAGGCAATACCGTTACCTGTACGATTCTGCCCGCGATGCGCTGATGAATGATAACCTGCAAAAGGACATCCAGGAGCTGGAAACCAAATATGAAGTAGAGAAAAAGCAGCATCAGCTGCTGGAAAAAGACCGGCAGGCATTGCATCAGCATTTGTGGTTAATAGCCGCCGGTGCAGGCATCCTTGTCTTATGTTTATTGCTGCTGCTCACATACCGCTATTACCGGCAAAAATAGCAGGTATTACAGGCAGGGCAGGAGAATGTACGCCTGAAAGCCTTGCTGGAAGGGCAGCTGCAGGAGCGCCAGCGCATTAGCCAGGAAATGCATGACGATATGGGATCCGGGTTAACTGCCATGTTATTCCTGAGCCGCAGCATCCGCGATCCGGAAACAGCCGCCGTTAAAATTCAGCGCACAGCCGCTGACCTGATACGCAAAATGAATGAGATCATCTGGACCATGAACCCGGAGCAGAACTCCCTGGACAGTCTTATTGCATACATCCGGGTGAACACCGCAGAAGCGCTGGAAAACGCAGGATTAGCCTACCAGTTTCAGATACCGGAAAACGTTCCCGCAATAAACATTCCCCAGGAGCTGCGCCGTAACCTGTACCTGGCATCAAAAGAAGCGGTGCATAACATAATAAAACATGCCTGCGCCACAGAAGTAGTTATAGCCATTATCATTATTAATAGCGAGCTTAGAATAATCATACAGGATAATGGCCGTGGGTTTGAGACCCCGGCAACCATGCCCTTTGGCAATGGATTAAAGAACATGGACCGGCGCATGAAGCAAATTGGCGGTTACTTGCTGGTAGTAAACGATGAGGGCACTGTGGTAAATTTAGCGGCGCCCCTGGCGCTATAACTTTTGTTATATACCAGGATACTTGTAAATAGATCAATTTTATAACATGGATGCAATACAGGTAAGCATAGTGGAAGACATTACGGAAATACGCGAAGGCATGCGCTTCCTGGTGAACCAAACGCCAGGCTTCAGCTGCCTCTCTGTATACGATAATGCAGAAGCAGCGGGTAAAGGCCTGTTAGCCAACCCGCCCGACCTGGTGATCATGGATATTGCGCTGCCCGGCGCTACCGGCGTGGATTGCATACGGCAGCTGAAAGCAGCCGGCGCTAAAATGCAGTTCATGATCTTCACTATTTATGAAGACAGCGACCAGGTATTTGAAGCGCTGGCAGCAGGGGCCAGCGGATACCTGTTAAAAGATACGTCCCCTGACAAGATCATTGCTGCGCTGAAAGAGCTGCACGAAGGCGGATCGCCCATGAGCATCAGCATAGCACGCAAGGTGGTAGCCTCTTTTCATTGCAGCCCGGAACCTGCGCCACTCTCGCCCCGCGAAATGGAAGTGCTGACCCTTTTAGCCAAAGGACTGTTATATAAGGAGATTGCAGAGCAGCTGCACATCAGCACCGGCACGGTGCGCCAGCATATACATAATATTTACGAGCGCCTGCATGTGCAAAACCGTACAGAGGCGCTGAACAAAGTATTTGGGCAGCCCCGCAAATAGCGTATAACCATTGTTCTATTGTTCAGCTTTTGCCCGCTGGGTAGTTTTGAATCATCAAAACTTTTTAAACCCGGCATATGAAACCGATCTTCTTCTTTCTGCTTTTCCTCTTTCCTTTTGTATTACAGGCGCAAACAGATAACCGCGGCGGATGGTACGCCGGTATTGGCTTTGCGCGTATGCATTACAAAACCAATTGGTACTATCACCGCTTTGATGGTAATCCCCGGCACGATAATTACCCCATTCACAGCATTAACAGTAACATGATCACGCTGTCGATTGAAAAAAGGTCACTGTTCAAAGCAGGCCCCGTACATTTTGATCTCAATGGCGACCTGCTGCTGGGTATAACCGGCAAGGCAAAAGGGGAGTGGCTGCCCAATGATGATGTGATTTCCGGCGGAGGCAAAGCCGCCGGTATCAATGTACTGCTTAAAGCCGTATATCCATTACCGGTAGGCGGTAAAGTGCGTATTGCGCCGTTTGTTGGTTTAGGCCCGCAGTTCACCTTTTTGCACAATAATGGTAAAGATGCAGGTGAGTTTGCCTCCCGTGCCTATTACAGCTATACAGAAGGCTGGAATGAATATGTGTTGTTGTTCAATGGCGCGGCAGGTGTGAATTTTGAGCTTGGATCCGTTACCATTACCCCGGCAATTCATTTCGGGCTGATAGGCACCTCTTTTACAGACTGGGAGCCCAATGAAGATGGCGTGCAGATGGAATCATCACCGCTGAACTTTGGGTTCAGTGTAAAGGCAGGGTTTAGGCTGGGGCGGTAAGGCTACTTTTTCAGATCCGGATGTAAGGTTATGTATATATCCGTTACTGCTTTACCCGGCTCATGTACGATCATACCAATACAGATCTGTTGTCCATTCGCTTCGGCTGCTTCAAAAGCAATGCCCTGGGCAATGGCATCATACAGGTGGATCATTCTGCCTCCTTTCTGTTCCTTGTATGTACCTTCGGAAACAAGGTCAGGATATATTTCCCGGATGCGGGCAAGATCATTATACACCTGCAGGCTGTCTGCCGTTATATAAAAAGGAGAGGTTACCCGTATTTGCTTTACCGTTTTTGTACGCATGGTGCTGTCTGCGTATGTAGTATAGATATTCAATTCATTCCGGTTATTATGCTCATCCCTGCGCTTACTGTACCAGGTAAGCCAGGCTTTGCCCATAGCGGCATCGGAGAAATCGGGCTTGCCTAATAATTGCTCCAGCTTATCAGCATTACTGCCCAGGCTTATTTTGCCAATGCCCTTGCCGGCACTCACCAGCTTTTCGGATGATATAGCAGGTCTTTTCGTAGCTGCGGTAGCTGTATCCTGCTGAATAACAGGTTGCTGACCAGCTGTTGTGGCCGTGTCTGTTCCCTGTACGGTGCGGGGCTGCTGCTGACAGCAGGTAAATATTAGCAGGCTGCCCAAGATGATCAATAGGTTTTTCATGGCAATCATATTTTTATGCTTTACTCTTTCAAATATCGTACTATAATTTCCTATATTTCGCTACTATGGCTTATCTAAAAACTATCTTCCAGGCGGGCCTGATTGCAACAGGCCTGGCATCCGGTATGAAAAGCATGGCGCAGCAACCCGCTATATTCCTGGCCGATCCTACCATCTTTGCCGGTAGGGGAACATATTACCTCTATGGCACCGGCAGCAACCAGGGATTTAAGGTATACGAGTCTGCCGACCTGAAAACCTGGAGCCAGCCGCAGGATAGCTTTGCCTTACAGCGCGGCCAATCCTTCGGTAATGGCGGTTTCTGGGCGCCGCAGGTGGTTCAGTACAAGGGCAGCTATTACATGGCCTATACAGCAGATGAACAGATAGCGATTGCAAAAGCATCCAGCCCCAAAGGTCCGTTCAAACAGGATCAGTTTGCCCATTTGAGCGGCACGGGCAAACAGATCGATCCGTTTTTGTTCTTCGATAAAGATGGTAAAATATATCTGTATCACGTAAAGCTGCAAAATGGCAACCGGATCTATGTAGCGGAAATGAAACCCGATCTGTCTGATGTGATGCCCGGCACGGAAAAGGAGTGCATTGCAAGCGCTGAAGGATGGGAGAACACAGCCGGATCAAAGTGGCCGGTGGCAGAGGGGCCAACCGTATTAATGCATAAAAATGTTTATTACCTGATCTATTCCGCCAACGATTTCCGCAGCAAGGATTATGCAGTGGGATATGCTACTTCCAGCTCTCCCTTAGGCCCCTGGAAAAAATATGCAGGTAACCCCATCATAAGCCGGCACACCATTGGACAGAATGGATTGGGCCATGGTGATGTGTTCATTGATAAGAATGGGAAAATGAAGTACGTGTTGCATACGCATCATTCTGATGATCGCGTTTCACCCCGCGCTACGGCGGTTATGGGGTTGCAGTTCAAACCCGTGAAAGACGGGCCGGATGTGCTGGAGGCAGATAAGGGTTCGTTTGAATGGCTGCAGGTTCATTAATAAACTTCAAGGATCACTGTATCCTGTTTATTAAAAAGAAAACGATCACCTGCTTTTTTGTGCAGCAATAATTTTGCGAGCGGCGCATTGGGCGAAAGAAAAAATATTGACTGATCATCTATCAGCTGTTTACCGAGTCCGGATGCAATAAAAAAGGAATGATCTGTACATCGTATAAAAGCGCCTGTTTGAGCGGCTGTATAGATGATATCGGTATTAATTTTCTGTAGGTTGTCAAGCTCTCTTATATTTTCTGCCTGTTGATGTGCATACATATCTTTTTGCAGGTGTCCCATGGCTCTTCCTGTTTCGTATTTATCCCCTGCCGAACTTTTACCTTCACTATTAGCTGCTTCCTGTGCATTATCGATTGCTGTTTTTATCACAGCAATCCGTTCTGTAATAAGCCGCTCTCCGGCTTTTTTCAGGTTGGTTTTAAAAGCAATCATTTCCTGGCGTGTCATAAGTTCGTATCGGTGTCCTCTTGCTGTAGCTAAATAAGATGTTATGCAGTAAATAGAGGGGTACTTTTTTTATACAGCCTGGTTAGGAGCAATGCGATGAATATGGGCTACCCGTCCGCTGTTTTGCACCTTCCAGAGATCGTATTTCGCTTGCAGGTCCAGCCAAAACGATGCATCCACACCAAAGCCTTTTTCCAGGCGCAGCGCCATTTCAGCAGTAATGCCGGCATTCTCATTAACGATTTCCGAAAGCGTTTTACGGCTGACCTCTAAGCCTTGAGCGGCTTTTGTAATGGAAAGGTTCATTTCCTTTAAAATATCCTCCCGGAGTACTGCGCCGGGGTGAGTGGGCATCATGCCTCGCTTCATCTTGCTATCCTCCTTTTAATGATAATCGATGTAATTCACGACATGCGCATTTTCATTTTCAAACCGGAAAATGATCCGGTATTTTCCTGTTACTGTCACGGCCCAGAAACCTTTTAAGTCACCCGTCAGGCTATGCAGCTTATAACCGGGGATCTGCCGTAGCGGATCAAGCGTCTTGATCGTATCCAGGACTGATAAAATGCGTCTGATCTTTGCCACTTGCGCGGCTGGCAGCTTCGAGGGATCATCTTTTTCCCACAGAAGCCGTAGCCCTTTATGCGCTATGGTTTCAATCATAGTACAAAGATACACTGTAACCCCAAAGGTTACAAATGTTTTTTTAATGGTGGTGAAGATCCAGCGTATGACAGGTCTTTGGGCACTGCATCGCGATATAATCAAATGTAAATCAAATTATTATTATAACTTCATCACCATGGCACACAAATTCTCCTTACCATTTATCTTTTTATGGCTGATGACAACGCAACTTTACGCGCAGCAACATCCTATTCCGGTTATCCTGGATACTGACATCGCAGGCGATTATGACGATGTAGGCGCAATGGCATTGTTACACGCTTTTGCAGATAAAGGCGAAGCCAAAATACTGGCCGTCATTTCTTCTAACGCTTTTGAAACCACCGTGCCTACCATTAGTGTGCTGAGCACTTATTTTAAAAAACCGCATATACCCATTGGCGTTACCAAACGTGCAAAACCCAATGAACTTTGCCAGCAGCAATGGGCACAGGCTATTATTGCCAGGTATCCGCATAACATACGCTCTAACCAGCAGGCTACGGAAGCAGTGGCGCTGTACCGCCGTATACTGGCCCAACAGCCGGATCATTCGGTGACCCTTATCACTATTGGCTTTTTCACTAACCTGGCAGACCTGTTAAACTCCAAAGCAGATCAGTACTCCGCGCTTAACGGCCGGCAGCTGGTAAAACAAAAGGTAAAACAGCTGGTAGCCATGGCCACCAGCTTGCCCCCTGGTAAAACCAGCGGGCGGGAATACAATGTGTATATAGACGCAGCAGCATCGCAAACCGTATTTGCGCAATGGGAAACGCCGGTAATATTAAGCCCGTTTGAAGTAGGGGAGCAGGTACGCACCGGTATTCCCTTAATTAAAAATAATACCATCCATAACAGCCCGGTAAAGGATGCTTTTCAAATAGCCCTCACAAAAGATAAGGATACTATTGGCCGTATGAGCTGGGACCAAACAGCCGTATTTGCCGCTGTGCGGGGTGTACATCCCTGGTTTAAAACGCGTGAGCTGAACCTGCGCATAGAAAAGGATGGCACGGATACACTTATACCCGGCAATAAATTTACCTTGCTTGAATTAACAGACCAGGCCACCGCTTTACAGCAGGCAATAGAGGAGCTTATGCATCACCAGCCGGTGCATTAAGTATCCAAACTGTATTAATTCTTGGCCGGTAAACGACACGGAAGCAGTGCGCATCTATCATATAAACATCTATCTTTGCGCCTGCTCATCCCTTTATATGAAACAATTAATTTCCTTTCTGTTATTAGCCATTGGCTTACAAACCACCGTACACGCGCAATCCAGTGAAGACCTGCAAAAGAAGACCGTTAACGATACCATCCTGCAGCACCGCACCTTAACAGTGCCATCGCCCTTTAATGCACAAAAGGCGCTGCAACAGCTATTTCCCGGTAAGTATTACAACCTTAGCAAAGACAATTATAAAAATGAGCTCATTAACTGGGACTGTAAAACCTGCGCGGTTAAAAAGTACCCGGATGTGAATGAAGATGCAGCAGGTGATTTCCCTTTTAGTGAAGGCGTAGCCACCCGTTTAATTAACGGGATCAGCTACCAGGATTCATCCGGCAGGCAGTTTAAGGTGATCTGTTTTAATCATTCCGAGTATGATCCGGAAGGTCTGCAGGTATCGCGCTTTACCGGCGGCCTGTTAGGATTGGCCAAATTTGAGCAGCATGAAAACAGCTGGGAACTGGTAGCTTTTCAGCCAGCAGTAGCAGCCTATGGCGCTTTTTCGCAATGCCCGTCGCCTAAGCTGCTGCAAATAGGGAAAGATCAGTTTGCGTTTATACTGAAACACCTGAACGGCCCTGGTGGCGGCCCTTTTGATGGTACCTGGTATTTAATAGCAGGGTTAAACGGCAGCTATCAGCAGATCATGGCTGCCTATGGGATTGAAAGAACAGAAACCACTGCCGAAGAAGGATATTCTTTCTGGAGCAGTGAATATAAAGTACCGGTCAGCGATAAAAAATATTTCCGCGATATTATCATCATCACCAAAGGTACTTACCGCAGTACAGACCCCGATGCAGAGCAGCTGCCGGAAGAGCTGCGTAAGCTGGTAAAAGGCAAAAAAACAGCGCGTTTCACCCTGGAGCAGCGTTATGTGTATAAAGGCAGTAAAGGGTATGTATTACAACAACCCCTTACTGCCTCGCTCACTCAGTAAGCAATCAAATTATTTAGGATGTTTCGCCTGCTCATCCAGGAACAGGTAACGCTGCCGGTGCTGCTCCGGCTCCATACGTGTGCGCACATCAATATGCATTACCGGTACAGTATCCGTTCCCGTTATAGCCGGCCACTTAGGTAATCCGGGGCCGTTAGGGTTGGCGTTCTTAATAAAATTGGCAAAGTAAGCCTGCATAATGGCCGATACTTTATAATCCTCCGGTGTCCACGCATATACTTTATTCGATGACAGGTTACCCATAGCATATTCTATTTCTGCAGAATGTACCGCGCCTTTAGCGGCCGGTGGTTTAGGGGCAGCGGTTGTTTTATCTTTAATAACGCCGCCAGCTAATCCCGGCGTGGCATTGCCCATAGATGCTCTCATGGCAGGCCGCGGGCGGGAAAATAAATAACGGTACACCGGCTGGCCGCTGGTCTTTACCTGTTCATCTATCCACTTCCAGGTGCTGAAGCTGATAAACCGGTCGCCGGCCAGGTCGGTGGCTACCTGTTCTACGTCTGCATCGGTAGCAGGGTTATATAATTTCAGGAGCGTACCGCTCACCTCTCCATGGCCGTACAGCTTCTGTACCGTTTTTTCAAAATTTTCTTTGGTGGGTGGCAGGTTGCCCAGCATAGCGCGGTAGCCCATCTCTTCTGAGTTCCAGCCGGCCAGCAGCGGCACATGCGCCTGTTCTCCTGCAGCATATACCTGGTAAGGATCTTTGGTAAAAAAGTAACCATCAACCGTAACCGGAAAACGGAATGTACCAAAGCGGGTGGCTAACTTCAGCAATGAATCTGCCGGTAATGCGCGTAACGCTTCCAATGAGGCAGCGCCTATGCTTTTTGCAAATTCTTCGCCCATTGCTTCACCTTTTGAGAGAGGCATGGCAGACAAAGCGCCCAGTACGGAACCGCTTTCACCTATAGCGCCTGCAAACAGGTCTTTTGACAGGGGAGAAGCCATTAACGCGCTTACGGCAATGGAGCCGGCAGATTCGCCTGCAATGGTCACCCTTTTAGGATCACCGCCAAAAGCTGTTATGTTTTCCTGTACCCATTTTAATGCGGCCCACTGGTCCATCAGGCCATAATTACCTGAAGCGTGGCTGGGCGATTCTTTTGTAAGCTCCGGGTGGGAAAGGAAACCGAACACGCCTAAACGGTAATTCACTGTAAGCGCTACAATACCTTTCTGCGCCATACTTTCACCGTCATAACGCGCTTCGGAACCATCACCGGCTACAAAACCGCCACCATAAAAATATACCAGCACCGGCAGCAATGTTTTGCTTTTGCGTGCAGGCGTCCAAACATTCAGGTATAAACAATCTTCGTTCATGCCATCGGAACGGAAACCCATATCGCCAAAAACAGCGGCCTGCATAGTGCGCGGTGCAAAATGATCTGCTTTTCGTATACCCGTCCAGTTAGCAGCGGGCTGGGGCGGCTGCCATCTTAAATTGCCTACCGGCGGCGCAGCAAAGGGAATGCCTTTATACGCATGCACCCCGCTTTTTTCAATGATACCGGTAAGGGCGCCATTGGCTGTTTTCACGGCCGGTGCAGCAGCGGTTGTTTTGGTTTGGGCCTGTAATAAGGTGAGCATACTGCCCAGGCAAGCCAGTAATATAAGTGGAAATACTTTTTTCATGGTTAACGGATTAGACGCCGATTGCATTTGGTTAGATCATCAATTTATGTTTTTTGCAGCAGCAATCCAATTTTAGCAGGCACAAAAAAAGGGCGCAGGTAAATGCCTGCGTCCTTTTACATCGGGCTGCTGTATATTAACAGCAACCTCCGGGAAAGATATTAATTAATAAAAACTGAAATTTAATGGGAATGTTTACGGCTTTCTTTTGTGTGTTTGAGTTCATCTTGCTGTTTGGTTAAGTCAGGCCGTGTCTGATCTGCTCCCTTATTATGCCGTTCGCGTTCTGTCTGCTCAATGGCAGCTTCAGATTGTTCTGCTTTCCCGGTCAGGTTTTCTTTCCTGAATTGATTATAATCCTGATTTTTATCCTTTTCATGCTGTTTCATGATCGTTACTTTTTTATGGTGAACGAATCCCCGTTTCTATAATCATATATCCCAAAGAACAGGCCAAAATGGCCACCACCCTATGTTAAGCAGGGTCAGCCAGGGAAGATGTGGCATCCCTTTCCCAGGTTTGTGGAATTAATACCAATCCCTTCATTACCAGTAATAATGCCACGATCTTCAATTTTTTTCTATAAAAATTGTGTAATTCAAAAGTTACATATTACATTTGAGTAACTCAAAAGTTACATATTATGCAAAGGGATCTTCACATTAAATGGTTTTATCCATACCCCCTGGAAACGATCTGGGAATGTCTTACCGAACCATCACTGCTGAAACAGTGGTCGCTGAATGCCGGTGATTTTAAACCGGAAGTTGGTTTTAAATGGATGATGGTACAACCGCCCCGTCCTAAAATGAAATGGGATGGTAAAACGTATTTTGAAGTGCTGGAAGTAGTGCCTTTACAAAAGCTGGCGTACTCTTTCCAGGGCGGTCCTTCAGAAGGAGTAATAACACTGGATACCGTGGTAACCTGGAAGCTGGTGCCCAAAGATGATGGTACAGAATTACACCTGTATCATACCGGCTTTAAAGGCGCCAGGAATATCTTTGCCAGCTTTATTATGGAAATGGGCTGGAAGAACAAAGTGATCAAAAGACTGGAAAAAGCATTGCAACAATACAGCTATGGCGAAAAGTAAATACAGCGTGGATTGCTTCCAGGCACTGTCTGACCCCAACCGGCGGGAGATCTTAATGATGCTTACCAAAGAAAAGCAGAACATTAACGCTATTGCAGATAACTTCAACATCAGCCGCCCCGCGGTATCCAAACATATAAAAGTGTTGTACGACAGTGGTTTTATTACCATTACCACACAGGGACGGGAGCGCTACTGCGAGCTGCAGCAGCAGGGCTTTGATGAGCTGAAGGAATGGATCAGCTTTTTTGAAACCTATTGGACCAAACAGCTGAAACAGCTGGAAGTTTTCTTAAAAACCCGGCACGCAAAGAAGTAGGCGGTCCAACATTTGCCGTAGCTTTATGCAGTTAATAATTATGTTATGGCTAAACAAAGCGCCGGTATCTTATTATACAGAAAGCAGGCATCTCAGCTACAGGTATTGCTGGTGCATCCCGGCGGCCCTTTCTTTGCTAAAAAAGATGCCGGCAGCTGGACCATTCCCAAAGGAGAATATCCTGAAAGCGAAGCCCCGCTGGATGCCGCTATCCGCGAGTTTGAAGAGGAAACCGGTTACCGGCCTTCCGGCAGGTTCATTCCACTGAAAGCCATTAAACAAAAGGGAGGAAAGGTGGTGTTATGCTGGGCCGTAAGCGGGGAGCTGGACCCTGCAGGTATTGTAAGCAATACCTTTGAGCTGGAATGGCCGCCCCGCAGCGGCAAAAAACGCAGCTTCCCGGAAGTGGATAAAGCCGCCTGGTTTACGTTAGCGGAGGCAAGGCAAATGATGAATGAACGGCAAGCCGCTTTTTTAGACGAGCTGGAAACATTGCTCTAACGGGGACGACACAACGATCATTTCTCAAACACCAGCAGGTCTGGTTTAGCGCCCAGCGCTTCCAGCGCCACGTTAATATCCTGTATCATTTTATCGGGCCCGCATACATAAAAATGTTTGCTGAAATCGGAGATCCTGGATTCCAGGAAAGCGCGGTTAATAGTGCCGTTCTCGTAACCTTCTTTCTTTTCACGGGTAAGGGTAAAACGCGCATTGCGGCCTAAGATCCGGTTTAGCTCATCTTCATAAATAATATCAGCAGCTGTTTTATTGGAGAAAAAGAGGATGTTATCTGCGATCTTGTTTTCTTTATGCAGCATACGCAAAATGGCTATGAACGGGGTTATGCCCGCACCGCCGGCAATAAAATAACCGGGGCCTTTATACTCAATAGCGCCCCATACATCCCGTAATATCAGCTCATCCCCTTCGGCCAGCTGGTGCAGCTGATGGGTAACCCCGTCATGATCCGCATACCCTTTAATGGTAAATTCCAGCCAGGGTGCATCTTCCAGGGCGGTAAAGGTAAAAGGCCGCGCTTCCTCCTCCCAGCCGGGTTTATTAACGGATACCTCTGTGGCCTGCCCGGGTACAAACGTATAACCGGCCGGTTTTTCCACACGAAAGCATTTTACGTCATGCGTCATTTGCTGTATGCCAATAATTTTTACGGTATGTTTTTCCATAGCAGGGGTATTTATATGGTAAGATAACTTTTTTATGGGACGTTCAAAAACCGCCGCCTTGCCTTTGTTACCCCTTTAAAGCCACTTGTCAATTAACGGTTTGGGAAATGCCCGGTTTTTTTATTTTGCAGGCTCAGCGTCATTTCAAGCGCAATGCACAACCCATTGCCATCAACAAAATCTGTTTACAGCAATTTATGAACAAGTACCTTTTTACGGCTGCCGCCTTACTCCTGGCGGGCCTTACCTATGCGCAGGACCATGCTTTATGGTTACGTTACCCCGCTATTTCCCCGGATGGTAAAACTATTGCCTTTGGCTATAAAGGAGATATTTACCGGGTGGATGTAAATGGGGGCGTAGCCGTACCGGTTACCATTCACGAAGCGCAGGATATGATGCCGGTATGGAGCCACGACGGCAAATACCTGGCCTTTGCCAGCGACCGTTATGGCAACCTTGATGTGTTTGTAATGCCTGCCACAGGCGGTACGCCGGTGAGGCTAACAGCTAACAGCACAGCAGATTACCCTTACGATTTTACGCCCGACAATAAACAGGTATTGTTTGGCAGCCCGCGCACTGCACCCGCAGGCAGTGTGCGTTTCAATGTGCGCCTGTTTAATAACCTGTACACCGTACCGGTTACCGGCGGGCGCTCCGTATTATTGAGCGCTGCCGGCGCAGAATATGCGCACTACAATACAAAAGGCGATCAGCTGGTGTTCCAGGACCGCAAAGGATATGAGGATCCCTGGCGCAAACACCATACCTCTTCGGTAACCCGCGATATCTGGATCTATGATCTTAATAAAAAAAGCTACCAGCAAATATCTTCCTTTGAAGGGGAAGACCGCGAGCCGGTTTTTGCCGCAGACGATGCAGTATATTATCTGAGCGAAAGGGCCGGCGGCTCACAGAACCTGTTCAAAGCCGCGCTGGCAGATAAAGACAAGCCGCAGCAGCTTACCCATTTTGATAAACACCCGGTACGGCATTTGTCGAGGTCAGGTGATAATACCTTATGTTTTACCTATAACGGTGAGATCTATACGCTGAAAGAAGGCGCGCAGCCGCAAAAGGTAAATGTGAAGATCTTTAACGACGGCCGCACAGCTACTGAAAAATTTATGCCGGTAAGCGGCAATATCACCGCGTTTTCCATGAGCCCCAATGGTAAGGAGATGGCCTTTATTGCCCGCGGAGAAGTATTTGTAAGCAGCGTGGAAGGCAATATGACCAAACGCGTTACCAATACCCCGCAGCAGGAGCGCATGGTAGAATGGTCGCCGGATGGTAAACGGCTGGTATATGCCGCTGAACGTAACGGCAACTGGGACATTTACCAGAGCACTATTGTAAGAAAAGAAGAACCCTATTTCTTTGCAGCTACCCTCTTAAAAGAAGAGCCGCTGATAGCCACGGCAGCAGAGGAATTTCAGCCGGTATTCTCACCGGACGGTAAAGAGATTGCGTATATAGAGAACCGGAATGTGCTGAAAGTGTATAACCTGGCATCCGCTAAAAGCCGCACGTTGCTGCCTGCCGGTCAGAACCACTCTTACTCCGATGGCGACTGGAGCTTTACCTGGAGCCCGGATGGCAAGTGGATTGCCGTGGACGACCAGCAGGGGTATTTTGGTGTGCGGAACGTAGCCTTATTACCGCAGGATGGAAAAGGGGCGCCGGTGTTCCCCATTAACAGCGGTTTTGGAGAAGGCAACAGCAAATGGAGCAGCGATGGTAAAATGCTGACATGGGAAACCAGCAGGGAAGGCCGTAAATCGCTGGCCCGGCAGGGGAGCCGCGAAACAGATATTTACGCAGTATTCTTTGACCAGGAAACATATGACCGTTTTAAATTATCGAAAGATGAATTTAACCTGCTGAAAGAAAAAGAGGAAAGCGATAAAAAAGCAGCTAAGGATTCAACCGCTAAAGGTAAAGACACCACTACCCCAAAAACACTTTTTAAACCCGATTTTGAGAACCTTGAAAACCGGCAGCTGCGCCTTACCATTAACAGCGCATCCATTAGTGATTATGTGCTGAATAAAGACGGCAGCAAAGTGTATTATACTGCCGCCTTTGAAAAAGGATACGACCTGTGGGTTACAGAACCCCGCACCGGCGATACAAAGATCCTTGCCAAGCTGGGTGGCAGCCCCGGTAGCATAGAGCTGAGCAAAGATGGTAATACCTTATTTGTAAGCAACAACGGCAGCGTGGTAAAAGTGGAAACCGCTTCCGGAAAGATCACCCCCATCAATATTAAAACTGAGCTGGTGCTGAATGCAGCAGCAGAACGCGCCTATATTTTTGAACATACCTGGAAACAGGTGCAGGAGAAGTTCTATGATCCCACGCTGCGCGGCCTGGACTGGAAAATGTACCACGATAACTACGCACGCTTTCTGCCGCATATCAGCAACAACTACGATTTCCAGGAGCTGTTGAGCGAGCTGCTGGGCGAGCTGAATGGTTCCCATACCGGTGGCCGTTATTCGCCTCAGCGCCCGGATGGCGATAACACCGCTTCCATTGGTTTGCTGTTTGATGAAACTTACAGGGAAGACGGCCTGAAGGTGGATGAGATCATTCCCGCCGGCCCGTTTGACCGCTCAGGCAGTAAGCTGGAAAAAGGCAACATCATTGAAAAGATAGATGGCGTTACCATTACCCCGCAAATGGATTGGTCGGTACTGTTAAACCGTAAAGCCGGTAATAATGTGCTGGTAAGCGTGTACAACCCGGCTACCCAAAAACGCTGGGAAGAAACCGTAAAAGCCATCAGCCCCGGTGAAGAAAATACGCTGATGTATAAACGTTGGGTGCAGAACACGCGTAAAATGGTGGACAAGCTCAGTAACGGCAAAGTTGGTTATGTGCATGTGCAAAGCATGAACGATGCCAGCTTCCGCTCCGTATATGATGAAGTGATGGGCAAGAACCGCGGCAAGCAGGCGCTGATCGTAGACACCCGCTTTAATGGCGGCGGCTGGCTGCATGATGACCTGTACAACTTTTTAAGCGGTAAAAAATACCTGGAATTTGCCCCGCAAAGCGAGAAGGTGAAAGGCGGTGAGCCGCAGGGCCAGTGGCAGCAGCCCAGCTGTGTGCTCATGAGCGAGGGAAATTACAGCGATGCGTTCATTTTCCCTTACATCTATAAACAGGGGCATATTGGTAAATTAATTGGTATGCCTGTAGCAGGCACCGGCACGGCCGTTTGGTGGGAGCAGCAAATAGATCCTACCATTGTATTTGGTATCCCGATGATAGCTACCATCGGTAAGGAAGGCCGCCCTACAGAAAATCTGCAGGTAGAGCCGGATATACGCGTACCACTGAAGTATGAAGACTTCCTGGCTGGTAAGGATACACAGCTGGAAGCAGCAGTGAAAGAGATGCTGGAAGAGATCAAATAAAAAATGTAAGATCATAAATGTAAAATTTCAAATGTAAAAGGGAAATGCAACAGATCGCTGCATTTCCCTTTTACATTTATGATTTAAAATTTTACATTTTACATTCTTTCCGGTGTTTATTTTATCTCCACTTTCTTAATGCCTTCACGGCCGTAGAACACCGGGAAATACATCATCTCCGCCTTAGCGGGGTTCAGGGTATACACCCCGCCATACCTGGGCAGCAGTGATACGCGGAATTCATACACGCCTTTAGACAGGCTCCTGCAAAAGATGCTCACCTTATTTTTAAAATGTTCCCGGTGCACTTCATTGTACCGGTACGACTGGCTTTTATCCTGGTAGGAACAGCCGGCCGGAATAGGGATCTCTATCATCACATAATCCGCATCTCCTTTAACGGTTACCGTTGCTTTTAAAATTACCGGTGTGCCGGCTTTTAAGCGGGCCACGGTTTTTGCCTGCTCCTCAAACACGGTATGTACGGTAAAGTTGCCGCTTACACTATCCGGTGCTGCATTCCAGCGTTGCTGATAAGCTGTAAAGTACAGGGGCAGGCCGCCTTGTTTACTAACGGTTAATGCGCTGCCGCCTTTTAGCGTAGTGTTAAAAGGAAAGGTAGTTACCTGCATATGGGTAGGGCCGTCAATGGTTAAGGTAGCAGGTTGCGCTGTTGCGTTGTCGGCCAGCAGGTCCGGCAAAATGGTTTCAAGGATCAAAGCAGATTCGTAGGTATTGCGCCAGTGCCCGCCGCTTCTTTTTTCCAGGAAGTAACCGCGTATGCTTTGCAGCAGATCGTCATAACCGCCTGCCTGGCGCAGCATACGGTACATACATAAGGTAAGCTGTATGGAGTTGTCGAAGAACTGGTAATTATCCGCTCCCCAATAGGTATTGCCAAACGCAGTGTGCTGCTGTTTGGCAATAAAAGTATCCAGGCGTACAGGCAGGTTCAGGGATTGTTTAAATTCTGCCAGGCGCAGGTGGAGGTACAGACTGCCGGTGTTGCGGTTTTGTTTTTCCAGTGAATCCACATAGGTTTTAAAGTTCGCTTTGGCGCCCAGCTGCTGTAATATATATAAGCTGTTCAGCTTTTCCACGCCCCGGTAGCTTTCCTGGTTATAGACCAGGTAATCAATAAGCATTTGTTTGTTAACCGGTATGGTGTAGCCGCTTTGTGCTGCTGCAAGCAGGGCTTCCATGGCGTGCTGTGAGATCCAGAGCTGCGGCTCATTGCCGGCCCACCAGCCCCATAATCCATTGCCTGCTTTGCTTTCGTTCAGCTTTTTGATCAGCTCTTTTATGTTTTGATCGCCGTCAAAGGGCTTTTTCAGGTAGGCGTCTATTTTTTTCTGTACCAGCAGGGCTTTGAGCTTGGAGGCCAGCTGCTCATTACACAGGTATTCGTAGGTTCGTAACCGTTCTGTTTCCTCCTCCCATGCCGGCAGCAGGGAAGCTTCTGCGTGCACCTTTATAACTCCGGTATCCGCCAGCAGGGGTATGCGTAGGGTAGTGTCTTTATGCAGCGCTGCAAAATAACCGTTGGTTTCTGTTACACCCGGCTTAAATACGGGGATGGCCCTTTCTTCCCCGTCAAAATAGCCATTGGGTTTTTGTATGGTGTATTGCAGCTTTAAAGAATCATTATTAGCTGCTGTAACAGCAAAAGTATCGATCAGGGAATTGCGTACATGAATGTTACCTTCTTTTACCAGCCGGCCGTTTATGGAAAAGCTGCGTTTTACATCTGAAGCTTCTGGCTGGTAGTTCAGCGTTTTGCCTATCACCTGTATGGAATCCCCGGTTATGGCAAACTGTGGCAGGTTTATACTTGCGCTCAGCGCTTTAAATGAGCGGATGGCGCCCTGCAGGTAACCGCTTTGTTTTTTATCCGTTATGGCAATAGCAAAGGTTTGCCAGTTGGTAATATCATCCGGAAAAGTGGTTGTAAAGCTGGCGTTACCCTGCGCATTGGTTAACAGTTTGGGCTGCCAGTAAGCATCGTCCCGGAAATTACGGCGCAGGGTATTACCCTGTGTGGGCAGTGGTATTTCAGCTGTCTGGGCGGCCTTTTTCGTGGTAATAATGATAGCGCCGCCAGCTGCCTGCGCACCGTATAGGGCAGTAGCTGCATCTGCTTTTAATACGGTAATATGATCCAGCAGGCCGGCGTCAATACTTTCCATGGTGCCGTTATAGGGCAGGCCGTCTACAATAATAAGCGGCGCTGTATTGCCGCTAACGGAATTTACTCCCCGGATAAAAACGCCTGCAACACGGCCGGCCAGCGCGCTGGTTTCAACAGTGGATACGGAGCCTGTCATTAACTTTTTGACTGTTGTGCCATAACCTACTACCACTACTTCTTCCAGCTTTTGCTCGTCTTCCCAGAGTGTAATGGTATAATAATTTCCCGCCTGGATCCTGAACTGTTGCGGAAGGTAACCGATGTACATAATATTTATGGTGCCATTGGCAGGTACTTTAAGTTTGAACTCGCCCCGGCTGTTTGTTAGTGTACCATTGCTGGTGCCTTTTATGATGATGCTAACACCGGGCAAAGGCGCTCCTTTATTATCCTTAACAATACCATTGATAATATTGGTAAAGGAGCTTACATCCAGGTATTGACTGTTAAAGGTTTCTTTAATGCGGTCCATATCATTATCTCCCTTTAACACGCTGTTATAACCCTCACGGCTTTCAATAATGCGGGCAATCTTTATGCTCATGCTATCCGCAGGTTTTTCAAGCTGTTTGTTTGCTTCGTAGTAGTTGACACCATCGGGCAGTATGTGCAGACTATCCAGTAAAAGATAATCGTTCTTCTTTTTCAGCAGCAGCACCCGGTACAAACCAGGTTGCTGATAGCCCAGGTCAAGCATGGCGCCGGGATACACGCGCAGAAAATCAAGATCATCATAACGGAACAGGATCACATTTTTGATCAGGCCTGGTAACTGTTTATCATTTTCAGGTAATCCTATTTTTAATTTACCATTGCCGGTTTTGTTTGTCCTTTGCCACTCAGGCAATGTGGTATGGCGGCTGCGGTTATCCAGGAACTCCTGCCAAAGGCTGTCTATATCTTTTTCAGTTAGCACATAATCACTGAAATTGGGTAATACCGGGTTGTTATATAAACGAGAGGAAAAAGGGTAGGGCTGGCCCAGCTGTTTTTGTTTAATGAGGCCGGGAGCAATATTATAACGCCAGTTGCCTTCTGCTTCAAAACCCTGCTCAAACTGGTTCTTTACTACCAGGGTTAACTGGTTCTCAGGGAAAGGACCTGCCAGGTAAGGGGCGTTGTAGCTGTTCTGCCCAAGCAGGTAAAAGTCCGGGTAATGCCGCAGATAGGCAAAACCATCATAAAAATTATTTTCTATCAGCAGCATGTATTTGCTCCAAAGCGCCTTTTCATAGTTGGTGAGCGTATCCGGCATTTTTTTTATGCTGATGTTCTTTGCCTGGGCATATTCATCAACACTGATCACTGTTTTTTCCGCAGGGGTAATCCATATACTGTCCAGCGTTATTAATTTATCAGCGGTGCGCAGGCGTATGTTATGCCAGCCTTCTTTTACACGGAAGCTGTAATGCTGCGTGGGCTGCGACTGGCTGAAGAACACCGGTCTTTCATCAATATAAATAAGATGTACCGGCGTAAGATCGCCCCAGCCCGTTACAAAGGGCGCCAGCTGTGTTACTGCATGGGCGGCAGGTTCCCGGTTCACATACAGGTTTTGCGGATGCAGGAATTTATAATATTCAATGGTGTCCAGCTTCATTTCCCGGCTCCAGCGCTGCCAGTTCAGGCGCTCTGTAGCGCTAAGCCGTTTATGCTCCATCAATGCAATACCGCGGAACATTTTCCGGTTAGCATAGCTGCGGCCCTGGTAGGGAACATAAGGCGCAGGCGCCCGTAGTTTTTTCGTTAATGCATAAGCGGTAACATCAGCATCCGGTACGGCCTGGCCGTTTGCATCTGTTACATGCAGGTTTATATTTACGGTTTGGCCCGGGTATACAAAGGCCGGTTGATCAGAGTGAATGTTCAGCAGCTTATCCTGGTAAGCGGCCAGGTAGTTTTCTTTCTGCACCTTGTTGCCATAAATATATTGCAGGGATATATTGTAATTGCCGGCTGTATGGGTTCTTTCCTGGTAAAGCAGCGTGTCACTATATCCTCTTAATACGATCTTATTACCCGCAAAAATAGTGTACCATACCGGCAGGTGATACGGGTTCACCAGGCGTACAAATACAGAATCCCGGCTGCGCATGGCCTGGCAGCTCACTGCGCCGCCGGCGTGGGAAAGGTTGTAGCTGTCAGTAAGCTGGTTGCTGGTTACGGTATAGGAAGTGGCAAAAGGGTGGATCTTAATGATCGTGGGCAGGGTAATAGTACGTTGTTCCAGCGTATCGTTCTCTTCACCAAAGACATATAATATGCCGCTGGCTGTGCTGGTTTTGCCTGCAGTATAATGCTCAATTTTCAGGCTATCGTCCTGTAGCTCAAAAGCAAGGTGCTGGCCTGCATTGGCAAAGCTTTGGTAAAGGGATTCGTGCTGTGATTCATTATCACTGTTCAGGAAATGGCATTGGATCACATAGCTGAAGCTGGCTTTAGGGAAAATGCTGTCCGGGATGTTCACCCGGGTTTCACCGGTAGTTTCCAGTGTTTGTGTAAAGGACCATAAAGTATCCGGCAGAAAAACCCGGGGTGCATGAAAATTGGAGTAAGCATGTTCCTGGTTCAGCACGAACAGTTCCACCCGTCCGTCCATAACCGGCATATCATTTTCATCTGTTGCTTTCAGGAAAACGGACAGCTCCTCTCCGCGGTAATGTTTGGGTTTACTGCTGCGGGCGGAGAAGGTAATGGAATGCAGCTCGTATTCCTCATATTCAAATTTCGTACGTACCAGCACGTTACGCAGCGATGCATATTCGTTATCATCCAGGTCGCCGTCATAGTCACCCAGGTTGTACTTTTTGCTGCGTGTTTCTTCCAGTGTAAGCAGGTATTCATCATCCAGATCCAGGTCCAGGCTGTCTGATACCACCATTTCATACACGTAAGCACCGGGCCGGTAAGGCTGTATGGTAGTAAGAATGGTGTCCAGGTCCAGGTATTCATCTGTGAGGCGCAGTAACAGGGGCTCATTTACCGGCCGTCCCTTATGGTTGGTAATAAAGGCTTTCAGGCGCAGGGTATCGCCGGGTTTGAACTTGTTTTTGTTCAGCACCATAAATCCCCGGAACTTTTTTTCATAAGGGGTTTGTGCACGGAAGTAATTACCATAGCGCGAGTTGTTCCTTTGGCGATGAAAGAAATATTTCAGCGGAAAGTGGTAAGTAAGGGAGCGGAAAAATGGCGTATGATACCGGTAGGCGCCCACGGGAAAATAGTAGTGTGTGTTCTTATAATATACGGTTACAGCGCCGTTCTTCTGGCTTCTTACCGGCCCGTAGGTTTGCCGTTCTTTATTATAGGGCAGGCGGCGTTTATTCAGGTACACCGTAGCATCCGTGATCAGGCGGCCCTGTTTATCATGCACCGCCATCTGCTGATCATGATCATTGCTTACCAGCTTTATACGCACATTGCCGGCAGTGTATAGCTGGTATTCCAGCCGGTTACCGGATGCATTTACCAGCAGGTAATTGCCATCGCTTAATGCGGGCAGCTCATCACCGGTTTTAAAAGAATCCACCAGGGAATGCAGGTATTTTTCATTTTCTTTTTCCAGCCGGTCTTTGGAGAGCTGGGCAGCTTCCTTATTATCAATGCGGTACACGTAAGTGTACAGACTATGGCGTAAGCTGCCGGAAAGGTTGTGCTGCGCATGGGCACAAAAGCAGGCAAGGAAAAGGACGCTGGTTATCAGGTACTTCATACGGTATTGCAGGGATGTATAGGTGAAGGGATGCCCCCCGGGTTAAATTGTCCACTTCAATTTAATCACTTATCCCAAGCTGGCAAAAAGAAAAAGCCGCTACAGCCTTTCACTGTAACGGCTCAACTATAACAAATGGTCACTACTTCAGGATCAATACCGGCTCCTGCGCATTTTTATAAATGGCTTCGGAAATGCTTTTATGGGTAAGGGAATACAGGAAGCTGTGCTTACCTGGCAGGGCTATGACCAGCTGTACCGGGTGCGCCTCTACGAACTGCCGTACCCCGTTCAGGAGATCCGGCTCATTGCTGTAATGCAGCTCATGTGAAAAATCCTGCAGGTAGGTATGCAGGTCCTCTTCTTTTTTGCGGAAGGTTTCATCCGGGTGTAAATAGGTTTCTTCCGGGTCCACGTTCAGCACCAGTAATTTGGTGTCGCCCCAGGTTGGGGAAGTTTGTACATGGCTAAACCGGCTTAAAGGCTGCAGCGCATCAAAGTCTACCGGTACCAGCGCGGTTTCCACAGGCTGGTAGGTATAACCGGCCGGTACCACCAGTACTTTAATAGGGCTTACCTTGGCAATGCTTACTACATGTCCGGCCACAATGCTGCCGCTGGAATAGCTGTAGTTATCGCTGCCCAGCAGCAGGGTATCTGCTTTTTCATCGCGTATCGTATCCAGGATGGCGCGTAACATGGGTACCTCGCTTACAACCGAAAGTATGGCTACGTCCTTGTCCACCTGGGAAGCTACCCGCTGGCGCAGGGATTCCAGGTGGTCCAGCACATCCTGCCGTTCCTGCTGCCGGTAATCCTGGTTCACCGCATATTCCGCCGATAGTACGATCTGGTCAAAGATATTGTCATAAAAAGTTTTCAGCAGTATAATGCGCGTATAGTCGTACCGTTTGCACCAGGCTGCGCCAAAATTCACCGCATTCTCCGCAGTATCGGTGAAGTCTACAGGGATGAGTAATGTTTTCATAATGTTTGTTTCAGGTTGTCGTTCATTTTATTTAACATCACAATAGCCTTTTCCATTACACCGAAAGGTATGCCAGCCGTGGCTGTTTCATACATTTCAGTGATCAGCGGGTTAAATTGTTTCTGCAGCTGTTTCCCTTCTTTGGTTAAAAAGATGAGCTTATTGCGCCGGTCGTTTTCATCCGCTGTACGTATTACCAGGTTCCGCTTTACCAGGTTGTCGATCAGGTAAGTGGTGCTGGATTTATCCTTAATAATAATATCTGCAATTTCCTGCTGGTTCACCCCATCCTGCCGCCATAAATAGGCCAGTATTTCCAGCAGCTCAAAGGAAATATCAAACTGGTATTCCCGGAGCTTGGCCTGTATGTGCAGCCGCATAATGGAGCGCATTTCCCGGACAGACCTTGTGAGGTCGCGTGCCAGTTCGGTAATATTGTTCGTAGTGTTCATACAAACAAATTTATTGCTTTTTGCAGTTAGAGTGCGGGTTACTGCCAGGCTCACCCGGAAACAAAGGTACGGATAATTGGTTTGAAATAAAACTAATTTGATCCGGCATATTTTGATGGAAGAACAAAAGCCAGTGTTAACCCGTTTCCCTAAAATGTTGTTTTTTCTGTTTTACAAGCGGGGCTATTTATAATAGCTGCCTGGAATAATTGCATCATTAAAAAGAAGGGAAGCGATTTTTAAGATACAAAAGCGTATTACGTACACTATATTTTTATTTTAATGTGAAGGGAAAATAAAAGGATGGGGATTGCGTAAGTTTTGGAAATAAAAAAATAACCGTGCTCTTACTTAATTACAGCATCTGTTTTTTGAAAATAACCGGAGTAGATGCAACCTGCTATGGTAAAGGATTACAGCGGAGTGTGATTTTGGGCGCAGCAAGAAATGAGTGCGTAAATTTTTAATACAAATTGTAAGCCGCGCAGATGATCTTGTTGTGAAATTCTCAAAAAAAGTGTTGGTTGTTTTAATTTTAAAATTATATTTGTCTTGAAAACTCTAGTAACCCCTGATTGACCCAATAGATATTTAGTCGACCACCAGACCAGAGGAGTAAGGATCAGTGATTCTATTGAATAAGAAAAAAAACCGTCACGAAATCTGATAAATCAAATAACCGTCAGATTTTTAAATTCAGGCCAATAGTTACTAGTTGTCGTTTTCAAGTGGGAATGCCTTCTTGAGACCGCCACCTAAATTTTTAAGTTGCAGTAAGTATTCACGTCTTATTGTAGCGGTAGCTTTTACTTTAATTTTTTCCATATCCTATACGCCCGCCTCCCCAAAGAGGACAAGTGTGTATGTTTGTTGATGCGCGGGTTGTCTACCTCCACCATTTACCTTCTGTGAAACAAGCCATGCTTCACTGTAGCGGTAGCTGTGTATTTTATTCTTTATCAGCAATAAAATAGGGTGCATATAGCAGTATGCTCTTTAGAACTGTTTCGTTATTCATTGTTTAAAGTCGGCTTTTATGAGTTTTTTTGTTGCAGGTTGGTACCTGATCTATACGAAGCCGAGGCAGGAAAAAAAAGTGGCAGTGCAGTTGTCAAAATCAGACATCAAAACTTTTCTGCCAGTTTTTAAGAACAAAGGCCATCGTGTAGACGGAAAAAAATTGGGTTTTACTCCACTCTTCCCATCCTATGTGTTCGTGCAGCTGAAAAGCATGACGGACTACTATACCTGTGCGGATACGGATGGAGTGATCACCTATGTAAAATTTGGAAAAAAGATAACACGCGTTAAAGACGAAGTAATACAGAATATAAGTATGCTGGTGGATAATTGTCCGGATATAACAGTGCTGTCCGGCAATGTTCATTCCGGACAAAAAGTGCGTATTGAGGATGGCCCCTTGTCAGGCCTCTCCTGCGAGATTGCAGAGCACGAAGGCCAGCAGAAGGTATTGGTACATGTGAGTGTCCTGAACCTCTATATTGTTGTGAACGTTTCGCTGAATAAGTATCTCATAGAGATGTGTTGATAAATATTACACCGGATACCAGACTAATGTTACCCCCAAAAAGCAAGGAAAAAAATCCATTAGACAGACATATACTAATTATTGAAATTTTTTATTTGATGTAATAACCATTAGCCTTGAGTGTTTTATAGTACACATTTCACTGAAGATTATAGTTTATAGCCGCAGGCGGTAGTACACTTTTATTGTTTGTAGTACGCCCTGTAGCCCTATAGTGCTAACAACACCTGTGTTAGCATCCGGCGCCGTGCCCCGGACCGGGTCCTTAGTGTCCATTGATCAGATTAGTCAAAAGTTGTTATGAAAAATAACGGGAAAACCATCGTTGATCATTTGCTCACCTATGCAAATGTTACACCAGACAAAAAAGCTTTTATTGTGCTTGGGAATGAAGCGCATGATGAAAAAGCTATTACCTATCGCAGACTTGCAGCCACGGTTGAAAAAGTTGCCGCCGCTTTAGCAGAAAGAGAATGGGCCGGTAAAAGAGTGTTATTGGTTTACCAGGATGTGCTGGAATTTGTTGTTTCATTCTTAGCCTGCCAGTACGCCGGTATTATTCCGCTGCCTGTGCCTTACGTTAAAGGCAGCAAACAATTTGCCAGGCTGGTACACATTATTGAGGATGCGCAGGCCAGCGCCGTTCTCTGTACGGATGCCTCAATCCCTTACCTGCAGCAGGGATTAGGGCAGATCCTGGATAAGATCCAAATAATCAGCACCGATAAAAGTGTACCCCTTAGAGTATTGCAGGCGCCTGTGTGGAATGAGATCTCCTTCATTCAATACACTTCCGGTTCCACCGGCCATCCCAAAGGCGTAATTATTACAGCCGCTAACCTGCTGCATAATCAACAGCTTATTCAAAATGCTTTTGATGGCAACAGCAACTCCGTTATTTTTTCCTGGCTGCCTTTTTATCACGATATGGGCCTCATTGGTAACATCCTGCATACGGTGTATGTGGGCTGTAGCTGTGTGCTGATGTCGCCTTTCCAGTTTATGCAAACGCCTAAAAGATGGCTGGAAGCCATCACGAAATATAAGGTTACGCATAGCGGCGCGCCCAACTTCGCTTATGATCTTTGTGTGAACAGGGTTTCAAAAGATGAACTATCGGCGTTAGACCTGTCCGGCTGGCAGGTGGCCTATAACGGGTCAGAGCCGGTACGCCCCGATACCCTGCAACGTTTCAGCGAATATTTTGCACCAGCTGGTTTCAAGGCGCATGCCTTTTACCCTTGTTATGGTTTGGCAGAAGCTACCTTACTGGTGTCTGGCAACAAACAGCAGGCACTTCCTGCTACCATTTACATTGATCACAACGCCGCAGGTAATGGCCTCATTCAGCTGGTGGATGCAGGGCATGCCAATGCCAGGGCAGTAGCGGGTTCCGGGAAAGTAGCCGAAGGCATGCAGCTGAAAATTATTTCCCTGAATGATGGTACTGAATGTGCCGGGCTGATGGAAGGAGAGATCTGTATTGCCGGTGAAAGTGTTACTAAAGGTTACTGGAATAAACCAATTCATGATCTTTTCTATGAGCTGGATGGCACAAAATTCCTGAGAACAGGCGACCTGGGTTTCCTGTACAACGGGGAGCTGTTTGTGCATGGCCGTTTAAAGGAAATGCTGATCATCCGCGGAAAGAATGTATACCCTTATGATATAGAGCAGCTGGTAAGCAGCAGCCACGCCGCCATTGAACCTAATGGTGTAGCGGTATTCAGCATTGCTCTGCAGCCGGATGCGCCGGTGATTATAGCAGAAGTAAAAAGAACAGCTATCCGCGGGCTGGATGCAGCAGCCGTGATCCGCACCATTGACCAGGCAGTAGCCGGTGTATATGGAATAAACCCGTACGACATTGTATTAACCACGCCGCTGGGTATTCCCCGCACTACCAGCGGTAAGCTGCAACGGGTAAAATGCCGGGACAGCTATCAGCAGCAGCATTTTGAGATCATCGCCGCCAAACTAGGACTGGCTACCGCTTTGCTGCAAGGGCAACGGGATGAAAGGTTGCTGGCAATAGTAAAAGAAGATGGCAATTATGCAAACATAAAATCTTATGTGCTGGATCTGCTGGAAGCAAAAACAGGCAGCACAATGGCGCAGCATACGGAAGACGGCACAGAGCTGACAGAGATGGGTGTTGACTCCCTGCGTGCCATGGAGATCATTAACGCCATTAATAAAGAGCTGCATATCAGGATCGATGCAACAAAGTTATACCAGTATAACACCCTGTTTGATCTGATCTGCACTGTTGAGAACATGTTATGGTTAAAAACTGAACAAACATCCGGAAAGGAAATTACAATATGAATACACTAGAGATCATAAGCGCCTTAAAAAGACATAAAGTAATTCCCCGCCTGGCTGGTGATCAGATCAAGCTGGTTGGAGAAACCACTAACCTTTCGGAAGAGCTGATCGCACACATAAAGGCCGGTAAGGAAGAGCTGATCGCATTTCTCAGGAATGCCGTGGATGTATCGGCAATGGCGCCTATTCCAAATATAGCAGAGCAGGCATATTATCCGGCCTCCAATGCGCAGAAAAGACTTTGGATCTTAAACCAGTTTGATGGGGGAGACCGTGCATACAATATACTAACCGGCCTTTACCTGCAGGGCGATATTATAACGGAAAACCTGGAAAGAGCTTTCCGCATCACCGTTCAAAGACATGAAAGTTTAAGAACAGCCTTCCGGGAAACCAACGGAGAGCTGCAACAGGTAATACTGGACCAGGGTGTGTTTGAAATGGAAGTGGAGGATCTTAGTAATACGCTGGATATAAACACACGACTGAAAGCAGCCATGGCGCAATGCCAGCAATTCAGGTTTGATCTGCAGCAGGGGCAAACCATGCAGGTGAAGCTGATCAGGATAGCTGCAACAGAACATGCCTTGCTGTTAAACCTGCATCACATTGTTTCAGACGGGCATTCTGTAGCTGTATTGCTGCAGGAAGTAATGCGTTTGTATGAAAGCATCTGCAAAGCAGCTGCAACACCCGTTATTCCATTAAGGATCCAGTATAAAGATTATACGCAATGGTTATCGCAAAGGATCGCCGGTGTGAACGGGCAGGCCGCCAGGGATTTCTGGCGGCAGCAGTTTGCAGCCGGTGTAACCCCGCTGGAATTACCGGCAGACTTTGCGCGGCCAGCTATCAAAAGCTTTGCAGGCGGCACTTCCCGGTTTTTACTGGGCGCTGAGCAGTATGAATCGATCCTGCAGTTCTGCCGGCAAAATCAAACCACGCCATTTAACTTTTTGCGTGCAACATTAACGCTTTTATTAAGCAGGCTTTCCGGGCAGCAGGTTGTTACCATTGGCGCGCCGGTATCGGGCCGCCATCACTTTGACCTGGAAAACCAGGTAGGATTTTATGTAAATACGCTGCCATTGAGAATGGAAGTAGCGCAGGCAGATAGTTTTCTCAGCTACCTGAAGAAAGTGCATGCACATTCTGCTAAAGCCTTTGAGTTCCAGGAATATCCTTTTGACAGGATTGTGGAAGAAGTAGCGCAGCGCCGCGATAACAGCCGGAACCCGCTGTTTGATGTGATGATGGTGCTGCAGGATACGAGTATTGGTGATGGCAGCATGCAGCAGCAGCACGGTTTTACCTTAGCACCCCTGGACAGTTATTTATATGCAGCAGATGAAACCCTGCGCGAAAGCGCTACGGCTAAATTTGACCTGACCTTTAATTTTGCCAACGATACAGATAACCGCTTTTACCTGGAAGTTGAATATGCTACTGCTTTATTTAAAGCGGCTAGTATACAAAAGCTTTTCAATACCTACCTGCATATCATTACGCAGGTATTGGAGCGCCCGGATGTGCTGCTGAGCGACATTGAAATAGTAGGAGCAGAAGAGCAGCAATTGCTTTTATCTGTCTTTAATGCAACAGATGTAGTTTACAACCAGCAGAATACTTTCCTGCAAAAATTTGAGCAGCAAGCCGCTCAAGCACCGGACCAGGCAGCCATTCTGTTTGATGAAACAGTACTGAGCTACGCAGCGCTGAATGAAAAAGCAAACCAGCTGGCTGGCTACCTGCAAAAAAAGTATAAGATCCAGGCCAATGACCGCATAGGCATCCAGTTAGACCGTAGTGAATGGACCATCATTGCTATACTGGCAGTATTAAAGTCCGGCGGCGCTTGTGTGCCTATTGATACGGAATATCCGCAGGAGCGCATTGATTATATTATAACAGACAGCCAATGCAAGGTGGTGATAGATGAAGCGGAGCTGGCTAAGTTTAAGAAAGCAGCTGCAAAGTATAAAACAGAAAATGTAGCAGCCAGTAACCAACCCGGCGATCTGGCCTATATCATTTACACTTCCGGTTCTACTGGCAAACCTAAAGGTGTAATGATCACCCACAGCAATGCCACTGCTTTCATTAACTGGAGCCAGCAGGAGTTTAATGTAAATGCTTTTGATGTAGTATTTGCCGCAACATCTATCTGTTTTGATCTTTCTGTTTTTGAGATATTTTACCCTTTAAGTGTAGGTAAACCAGTTCGGTTCTTAACCAATGCACTGAGCATTCCCCAATACTTGAATACAGCAGGAAAAATACTGATCAACACCGTGCCCAGTGTAGTGGGTAACTTACTGAGCGAAGGCGTGGATCTCAGTAATGTGGCTGTATTGAACATGGCCGGGGAGCCTATCCCACCGCGTTACCTGGACCAGCTGGACGCAGAAAAAATAGAGATCAGGAATCTGTACGGCCCTTCAGAAGATACCACCTACAGTACTGTTTACATGTTAAAGAAGGATGGGGACATCCTCATCGGTAAACCCATCTCCAATACACGCATTTATATTCTCAATGAAACACTGCAGCTGCAACCCATTGGCGTAGCAGGTGAGATCTGCATAGCTGGTGATGGCTTAGCACAGGGATACCTTAATCAACCTGAACTAACAGCAACTAAATTCATAGACAATCCTTTCAAACCCGGAGAGCGCCTGTACAGAACGGGTGATTTAGGCCGTTGGTTACCGGATGGCAACATCGCCTTCATAGGCCGTAAAGATGAGCAGGTAAAACTACGTGGTTACCGCATCGAGTTAGGTGAAATAGAGAACACCCTGCAAACACAAACAGGCATTGAATCAGCAGTAGTCATAGCCAAAGCTAACAACAGCGGTGAAAAGGAAATAGTAGC
The DNA here is from genome assembly GCF_019091455.1 of Chitinophaga sp. GbtcB8. GTDB lineage: Bacteria > Bacteroidota > Bacteroidia > Chitinophagales > Chitinophagaceae > Chitinophaga. The sequence continues at coordinate 4,021 of NZ_JAGXJN010000033.1, read as the reverse complement.
CTACATTGTTAGCGAAACAGCACAGAATATTGCTGATCTGCGTGCTAGCCTTAGCAAAGCCTTACCTGCTTACATGTTGCCTGCGCATTTTGTGCAGCTGGAAACATTGCCCTTAACGCCCAATGGTAAAGTAGATAAGAAACAGCTGCCGGAACCGGAAGGCTTGGGTGTTACCGGTGTTGAATATGTAGCCCCCCGCAATGCTACAGAAGAGGCGCTGGTAGCCATCTGGCAGCAGGTATTAGGCCGTGAGCTGATCAGCGTAAAAGATAACTTCTTTGAAATAGGTGGTCACAGCCTGAAAGCCACCCGCCTGGCCAGCCAGGTGTATAAAACCTTTGAGGTGCAGCTGGCATTAAAAGAACTATTCAGTCATGCTGTATTGGAAGAACAGGCCCGCCTTATTGAGCAAAGCAGTAAAGCAACATTTATAAACATACCGGTTACAGGATCTAAACCTGCTTATGAGTTATCTGCCGCTCAGCGCCGCTTATGGGTGCTGAGCCAGTTCGAGGAAGGTAACCTGGCTTACAACATGCCAGGTACCTATGTGTTTGAAGGGAATTTAGACGCCACTGCGTTAACCGCTGCCTTTAATGACCTGATCGCGCGGCATGAGATCCTGCGCACTGTTTTTAAAGAAGACGAGCAGGGTGAGGTAAAACAATATATCCAGGCAGCTTCCGGTTTCAGGATAGAACATTTTGATCTGCGGCAGGAGCATGCACAGGAAGAAAAATTACCGCTGCTGATCCGGCAGGTAGCCATTACCCCCATGGACCTTCGTACAGGACCCTTGCTGCGTGCGGTTTTATACCAGGTAGCAGATCATAAGTGGGTGTTTGCATTTACCATGCATCATATCATTAGTGATGGCTGGTCTATGGAAGTATTGATCAGGGAACTGCTGCACCTGTACAATGCAAAGGTGAATAACACCAGCAGCACCTTACCAGCTTTACGTATCCAGTATAAAGACTACGCAGCCTGGCAGCAATCGCAGACAGGCGAAGTCGCGCTGGAACCACACAAGCAATGGTGGCTGCAGCAGCTGGCAGGTGAATTACCCCTGCTGGACCTGCCCGGCGACCGCCCGCGGCCGGCTGTAAAAACCTATAACGGCAGCACCATCAGCCTGAATCTCAATAAAGAGATCGTACAAGGGCTGCAAACCCTGGTAAATGAACAAGGCAGCACCTTGTTCATGGGATTACTGGCAGCCGTGAATACTTTGCTGTACCGCTATACCGGGCAGGAAGATATTATTATCGGCAGCCCGGTGGCGGGCCGCCTGCACAGCGATCTGGATGACCAGATAGGGCTGTATGTAAACACGCTGGTTATACGAAATCAATTCAGCGGCACAGACAGTTACAGCTCACTGCTGCAAAAAGTAAAGCAAACTACACTGGGCGCATATGAACACCAGGCCTATCCTTTTGATGAGCTGGTGGATGCGCTGCAATTACGCCGGGATATGAGCCGTAGTGCTTTGTTTGATGTAATGGTAATATTACAGAACACCGGCCACCTGATTTCAGATGGAACATCCGTAGGTGAAGCCCTGGTAAGCAGCTACGGTGATGTACACGCGCAGTTCACCAAGTTTGACCTCACCTTTAACTTTATTGAAAAAGGAGAAGGCCTGCAGTGTATTGTAGAGTACAACAGCGATATCTATCACCGGAATACGGTAAAACAATTTACCCATCACCTGGAACAGCTGCTGACCGTTATTATTACGCAACCCTCGCTACCCCTGAACCGCTTAAGCTATTTAACGGCTACAGAACAGCAGCAATTATTAAATACGTTCAATAACACCGCCACTGCTTACCCGCAGACAGGCCCGCTGGTGCAGCTCTTTGAAGCGCAAGCTGCCCGTACCCCGGATGATATTGCCATTTTCTTTGACACCAGCACCCTTACTTACCAGGAGCTGAATGAGAAAGCCAGCCAGTTTGCCCGGTACCTGCAAAGGAACTATCACATACGGGCCAACGAAAGGATCGGCATTCAGCTGGACCGCAGCGAATGGACCATCATTTCTATACTGGCAGTATTAAAATCCGGTGGCGTGTATGTGCCCATTGATACCGCATATCCGCAGGAACGTATTGATTATATCATAGCAGATAGTCAGTGTAAGGTGGTGATAGACGCCGTAGAACTATCTGTTTTCAGGGAAGAAGCCAATAAGTACCCACAGTATAACGGGCCGCTGGTAAACCAGCCTGATGACCTGGCCTACATTATTTATACCTCCGGATCAACCGGTAAGCCTAAAGGTGTAATGATCACCCACAGTAATGCCACTGCCTTTATTCAATGGTGCGGTCAGGAGTTTAAGAATGCTGTTTTTGATGTGGTGTTTGGCGTAACCTCTATCTGTTTTGATCTTTCAGTTTTTGAAATATTTTACCCGCTAAGCATTGGCAAACCCGTACGGTTCTTAACAAATGCATTAGCTATTCCACAGTACTTAGCTACAGCAGAAAAAATACTGATCAACACCGTGCCTAGTGTGGTAGGCGCTTTACTAAGTGAAGGAGTTGATCTGAGCGCTGTGAGCGTATTAAATATGGCAGGGGAGCCTATCCCGCCGCGCTACCTGGAACAGCTGGATGCAGCGAAGATCGAGATCAGGAACCTGTATGGTCCTTCAGAGGATACTACCTACAGCACCGTTTACCGGCTCAGAAATAATAGTGAGATCCTGATAGGGAAACCTATCTCCAATACCCGCATCTATATCCTGAGCGAAGCGCTGCAGCTGCAGCCCATTGGTGTAGCAGGAGAGATCTGCATAACCGGTGATGGCCTGGCACAAGGTTACCTGAACCAACCGGCATTAACCGCGCAGAAGTTTATAGATAATCCTTACCAGCATGGTGAGCGCCTGTACAGAACGGGCGACTTAGGCCGCTGGCTGCCGGATGGCAACATTGCTTTCTTAGGCCGCAGAGATGAGCAGGTGAAACTACGTGGTTACCGCATAGAATTAGGCGAAATAGAGAACACCCTGCAAACACAAACAGGCATTGAAGCCGCGGTAGTAATAGCCAGATCAAACAACAATGGTGAGAAAGAAATAGTAGCGTACTTCGTTAGTGAAACAGCACAAAACATTGCTGGCCTGCGTACAGCTCTCGCTCAAACCCTGCCCGCTTATATGCTGCCCGCGCATTTTGTGCAGCTGGAAACATTGCCCTTAACGCCCAATGGTAAAATAGATAAGAAAAGATTGCCGGAACCGGAAGGTCTGGGTGTTACAGGTGTGGAATATGTTTCACCCCGTAATGTTACAGAAGAAAAGCTGGTAGCTATCTGGCAGGAAATATTAGGACGTGAGCTGGTCGGTATAAAAGATAATTTCTTTGAGGTGGGTGGCCATAGTTTGAAAGCCACCCGCCTGGCCAGCCAGGTGTATAAAACCTTTGAGGTGAAGCTGGCATTAAAAGAGCTGTTCAGCCACGCCGTATTGGAAGAGCAGGCCCGCCTTATTGAGCAAAGCAGCAAAGCCGCTTTTGTACAGATCCCGGTAGCAGCCACACAAACAGCGTATCCTTTATCTGCAGCACAACGCCGCTTATGGGTGCTGAGCCAGTTTAAGGTAGGTAATATTGCTTATAATATACCAGGTGTGTATGTATTTGATGGTAGCCTGGATGTGGCAGCGTTATCAAATGCCTTTATGTCATTGATCGAGCGGCATGAGATCCTGCGCACTATATTTGAAAGCGATGCACAGGGAGTAGTTAGCCAGGTGGTGCAAACACCATCAGCTGCTGCCTTTAGCATAGCCAGCTATGACCTGCGGCTGCAGGATACACTGGATGCACAGCTGGAAAGCCTCATAACCACAGCCTGCTTTACGCCTTTTGATCTGACTGTGGGACCTTTATTAAGGGCCGGGTTGTACCAGGTAGCAGATAATAAATGGGTATTCAGCTTTGTAATGCACCATATTATCAGTGATGGGAGGTCCATGAGTATTTTGATCCGCGAGGTGTTAGCCTTG
>NZ_JAGXJN010000327.1 GCF_019091455.1 Chitinophaga sp. GbtcB8 | reverse complement strand
CACCGGGGTGTGAAGGCGGCGCCTCATAGTGGGCCCCATAGGCCCCCCCCCGGGGGGTGGTTCCCTCTATTTCCAAACCCGTTGGGGATGCCCGCGGATAATCACTTTTGCGCAGCGGGGCATGCACGGTTAAATACGTTGTTACCGGCCAACCGTTGAGCCCTGCCCCCTGGTGGCGGGGGCTGGCCTTTACATTCCAGTAGTTCTCTATACCTGCCACCGCCGGATTAATAATAAACGGGTT
>NZ_JAGXJN010000326.1 GCF_019091455.1 Chitinophaga sp. GbtcB8 | reverse complement strand
GCCCTTTTCTTTTCCCGCGGCCAATACTACCCCTTGCCCCCCAGGCCCCCCGGGACCAGGCGGGCCTGCGGGCGCCACCGGGCCAGCCCGGGCTGCGGGGCCCGCAGGACCTAAAGGGGATGATGGACCCCAGGGTGTGCAAGGTGCACCCGGCGTCGCCGGCCCTGTGGGACCTGCCGGACCGGCAGGATGGGCTGGCCCTGTGGGTGGTAACGGACCCGCCGGACCCGCGGGACCAGTTGGA
>NZ_JAGXJN010000325.1 GCF_019091455.1 Chitinophaga sp. GbtcB8 | reverse complement strand
GACATTATGAAGTAGTTAACCAACTAGCGCAGAAGAAAGCGGAGCAATTGTCCACGTCTCTTCTGTGCTTGTTGTTTCCATAGTACCAGTCGAGCCTGTTGTGGAGCTTAGAAAGACATAGACTACTTCCTGACGATGATGAAGCAGCCTGCGAGGCTGCTTTTTGTTTGAACTCGATTACAACGTACTTCCAATGGATAAGATTGAGTCGTAAGACACCGTACTCGACAGCTTCCCCGGTTAA
>NZ_JAGXJN010000324.1 GCF_019091455.1 Chitinophaga sp. GbtcB8 | reverse complement strand
CTTCAAATGCCTCTTTCTTGATTCAACCCAGGGGGGGGAAACACCTGATTGGGTTCGGCGGTGGGGCCCACACGGGCCACCCAACCCTGCCTCCCCATGTGCTCCTACCGCGTGTGGTGCCTCTGCGTCTGGTGGCCCCACCCGAACACCTGTCTCGGTCCCCCGTCAACTTCGTCCGCGGTGGGCCCGCCCTCCCCGGTGTGGTGACCCCCACGCCCCCGCCGCGCCTTGACTTGTTTCACTT
>NZ_JAGXJN010000323.1 GCF_019091455.1 Chitinophaga sp. GbtcB8 | reverse complement strand
AGTGCACTTTGAGATACTCCCTTCCATTCTAACTATTATTCTATAATAATCTTTTGAACAGCCTGCCGCCCGGCATTAGTTACCCGCTGCATATACAATCCTGCCGGCAGCGGTGCAAGCTGCAGCGTGTGGCTGGCGCCATTCAGCTGCCGGTTAATAACCGCTTTCCCTTCACTGTTCTTCTGCTCCAGCCGGCTGCCCTGCTGCCAGGCAGCACTGCGCTGCACGGGTACCTGGTTATGCA
>NZ_JAGXJN010000322.1 GCF_019091455.1 Chitinophaga sp. GbtcB8 | reverse complement strand
GATACCAAAGACTGGCAGCAGGAAATTTTTCAACAGGAAATTAGGGTAGCAGCCCCTTACCTGAATTTATTGGCAGCGCAGAAGCTTACGCTGGCTTACCAGAAGAACCTGAACCGGGCAGATACTTTCCGCCGCGTGGGGGTAACCCGTGTAAAGAATGGTTGGAATCCCGGGGGGGTTTCATCACAGGCCAATGCAGAGGTTTCCAATGCAAAAATTGCGCTTACCCGCGCGCTGGCCTTCC
>NZ_JAGXJN010000321.1 GCF_019091455.1 Chitinophaga sp. GbtcB8 | reverse complement strand
GGAAAGCCCTCCGCCTCGGCTGCGCAGGGGTGCAATACCAACAAAAGGTCCGCGGGCCTCCGGCAGCGCAGGATATTTTGCCATGAGCCCGGAAAACAGTCCCTGGCTTTTACCGGTCAGCTTCCTTTTGTAGGCGGTAACGCCATAGGGAAAACCCAGGCAGGCGGAATGGGCTGTTACGCCTTTACCCAGCATCCCCTTGCCCAAAATGGCGATCTTTTGGTGCGGCCAGGCGGGGGGGGCA
>NZ_JAGXJN010000320.1 GCF_019091455.1 Chitinophaga sp. GbtcB8 | reverse complement strand
CAGCAAATAAACCCCTTACCATTTCCAACCCCCCAGGACGCTTTTTAACGGCGAATTCCGGCCTTCCGCCACCCCCCTCAAAACCACCACTCCCATAAAACCAACCCCCCCGGTGGCCAATAACGGCAGGGGGGACCTTTTTCCCCCACTCACCTGGGAGCCACCGCCCCGGGGACCCGCATGGCTTCTATTATGGGTTTTTAGGCCCCCGAAAATGGCCGGGCGATAGAAGGCACCCCAGTAGG
>NZ_JAGXJN010000319.1 GCF_019091455.1 Chitinophaga sp. GbtcB8 | reverse complement strand
CTTACTTTTGCCATCCCTTAAAGGGAATGCCGCGTTGGAAAAGGGGTTAAGGCGCGTCCCTTTCAGGGATGACTCAGGGGTTCGTTTCCCGTAGGCGGAACAAAAGGAGATGGGTCAAGTTTGGTGGTTTTTTTTTTTTTATTTAGGTGGCCCTCCCAAAAAAATCCCCCTATTTTTCAAACCCCCCCCCCCAAAAGGAAAAACCAAAACAATAAAAAAATTTTTTCAATTTAAAACCATGGGGA
>NZ_JAGXJN010000032.1 GCF_019091455.1 Chitinophaga sp. GbtcB8 | reverse complement strand
TGGTCATGAAAGGGGAGCCTTTACCGGGGCTATTGACCGGCGCATTGGTAAATTTGAGCTGGGCAATAATAGTACGCTGTTCCTGGATGAAATTGGGGAGCTGCCATTGGAAGCACAGTCAAAATTATTACGTGTAATACAGGAGCGCGAGCTGGAACGCCTGGGCGGCAAGCATACCATAAAAATTGATGTACGGCTGATTGCAGCCACCAACCGTAACCTGGAAGAAGAGGTAAAAGCCGGCCGTTTTCGTGCGGATCTGTATTTCCGTTTAAATGTATTTCCTATTCACCTGCCTCCCTTACGTGAACGGTCAGAAGATATTGAAGCGCTCACTCATTTTTTTGTACAGAAGTACAGCAGGAACAGCGGCCGTAAGATCAGGAAAGTAGCGCCTAAAGTAATACAACAATTACGCAGCTACACCTGGCCGGGCAATGTAAGAGAGCTGGAGCATTTAATAGAACGCAGCATATTACTGTCAACCGACGGCACACTGGATGATGTATATATACCCCAGCATACCGATGCTGAAAAACAGGAACCGGCGTATCTTTTAAACCGTTCACTGGAAGAAGTTGAACGCGGTTACATTATTGAAATACTGAAACGTTGTGCCGGCAAGATCTCAGGCGCCGGCAGCGCTGCTGAAATATTGAAGGTCCCCGGCAATACGCTACACTCTAAAATGAAAAAATTAGGCATCAGCAAGAGCGATTATTTTGGGTGAGCAATCCTCCTAATAACTCCCGCCGTTCTCCCTTTATATGGTGAGGGGTTTTGTGCTTTCACGAAATACAGTGAAAAATAACAAGTCTGTATTTCCTTATCTCATTGGTTATCAGTTGATTTAGGTTCTTGGCATTTGGTTGGCCTTTTACGGTTATCACAATTAAAATAAAAATTATGAAAATCGTAGTTATCGGAGGCTCAGGCCTCATTGGCACCAAAGTAGTTGCAAACCTTCGTCAGAGCGGGCACCAGGTAATTGCAGCCTCTCCTGCAACGGGTATTAATACCATCACCGGAGAGGGATTGGCTGAAGCCATGAAAGATACCGATGTGGTTATTGACCTGGCTAACTCTCCATCATTTGAAGATAAAGCTGTGCTGGAATTTTTTCAGACAGCAGGCCGCAATCTACTGGCAGCGGAGATCAACGCCGGTGTAAAACATCACGTTGCGCTTTCTATTGTTGGGACTGACATCATGCAGAACATCGGTTACATGCGGGCCAAGAAAGCTCAGGAAGACCTGATCAAACAATCCGGCGTGCCTTATACCATTATCCGTAGCACTCAGTTTTTTGAATTTCTGAAAGGTATCGCTGATCAGGCTACAAACGGAAACGAAGTACATCTTTCTGATGTAAAGTTCCAGCCCATTGCTTCAGATGATGTAGCCTTCTTCGTTGCCAAATATGCCCAGGCAGCTCCTGCTAATGGCAATGTAGAAATAGCCGGCCCTGAGCGTTTTGACATGTATGAAGTGGTTGCCCGTTATCTGCAGCACATCAATGATCCGCGCAAAGTAGTGTCTGACGGTAAGCCAACCTACTATGGCGGAGAGATTGCACATACTGCACTGGTACCTGCCGGAGAGGCCGAATTCGGGAAGATTAATTTTGAAAAATGGTGGAGCAGCCAGCCACAGAAGGTGGCTTAAAGGCAAACAACAGTTGATCAACCACAAAAAATTTAATCATATGAAAAACTATGAATCACTTGACAATGCTTTGTCAGACCTCAGGAAAAAAGGTTATGAAGATGATTTTACAACACAAACTTCCTGTTTGTATTGCAGTGACCTAGATATGAGACTTGATCCGGAAGATTTTCATGTGGATGAGATTGACCGGGTTGATGGAAATTCTAAGCAGGGTGATGGTAAGATGCTTTATGCAATTTCTTCATCCACTGGAGTAAAGGGTACGATTGTGGTGGAAGGGAATGACGCCGCATGAAGACCCTGCAATTAATTACAAAGGCTGCATTTCATGCGGCCTTTGTAGTTTTTCCGGGATCTGCCGGCAAGCCAAATGTTGTTATTTCTTCATTGCATATCCCGCATACAGGATACTCATATCATTGCTCTCCACTAACCGGAGGTTTTTTCCCAGGTCTTCGTAGGTCCATTCCCCTTTAACCCGTTTCCTCAAATAACGTAACATCTTTGGGATAGAAATATTGGGTTGTGAGCCTTTGTGTTCTGCCCATTTAAAACCATTTTGAGCCAAAAGGAGTTTGATCTCGTCCGGTTTAATGAACATTTTCCATACATGCAGGTTGGGCGGCATGAATGCCCAGCGCTTCCATTCCTGCCAGATCTTTATTGCTACCAGCTTGCTTATGAAAGTACGGTTAAGGGTATCATAGAAGAAAATACCACCGGGTCTCAGTACCCTGGAGATTTCGGATATTACTTTAGGCAGGTCCCTTACATGTTCCAGCACATCACAGCAAAAAACGCAATCAAATGAGTGATCCGGATAAGGCAATTGCTCCCCCGTGCCTTTTTCATATTTTATATCCAGCCCGCTGGTAACCGCATGGTTCCGGGCTGTTTGCAGGGAATTGTCTGAGGGGTCAATGCCGGTGGTGGTAAATCCCATTTTGCAGATCTCTTCAGCCAGGATACCTCCGCCACAACCTACTTCCAGCGCGGTTTTGCCCGTGGATATAATACCCAGCTTTTTAATGATGCTGGCTGAATAGCCTACTCTCCATGGATTAATGGAGGTTTTTAAAAGATGTAAAATGGTATCCGGCTTCCACCAGATATCTTCGTCCGCGTTGTAAAGATTATTGTCAATCCTGCTGTAGACGTTTTGGTTTGTTTTTTCCATATAGATCTATTGTTGGGGTGTGTTGGTATTATTGGGGTATACTGAATGTAGCCTATTTTTTTGAAAAGCAAGGCGAAAAATATACCCTTTTTTTCCGAATCCGTTCCCCCTTATTGCCGGTAGCGCCGGATACTTTTGCAGCATACCTATAACCCAAAAGAGCCTTTATTAAAAACCCACGATTATGAAAACATCTATTTCCTTTGGAAACACCCTGTTATGCTGCCTGCTGTTGATGATAACCCATCAACTGGCTGCACAATCCTTTATTCATCCCGGCCTGCTGCACACAGAAGCTGATTTTGCCCGCATGCGTACAAAAGTGAATGCCGGCGCCCAGCCCTGGAAAGGCAGCTGGGATATCCTGCTGGCTAATGGAAGGTCGCAGCTCAACTGGACCGCCCGTCCCGTAGATACTGTCAGGAGGGGAGGCGACCGCCAGAACTACGGTCAGCTGATGAACGATATAGCAGCAGCTTATCAGACTGCCCTGCGCTGGAAGATCACCGGTGATGTAGCTTATGCTAACAAGTCCATAGAGATCATGAACGCCTGGTCATCCACCTTACAGCAGGTTACCGGCAATGCAGACCGGTTCCTGGCAGCCGGCATCTACGGCTATGAATTCGCCAATGCGGCGGAGATCATGCGTACCTATAGTGGCTGGGCAAGCGCTGATTTTGAACGGTTTAAGAACATGCTGCTTACCAAATTCTATCCCCTTAGCGACGACTTCCTGAATAATCACAACGGCGCCTGTATCACTAACTACTGGGCTAACTGGGACCTCTGTAACATGGCATTCATCCTTTCCCTGGGTGTGCTTTGCGACCGGCGCGATCTCTATAACCGCGCCATCGATTATTTCAAGAACGGCGCCGGTAACGGCTCCATTACACATGCGGTATGGTACCTGCATTCATCAACATTAGGGCAGTGGCAGGAAAGCGGCCGTGATCAGGGGCATTGCACCCTGGGCATAGGCCTGATGGGCGCCTTTTGTGAAATGGCCTGGAACCAGGGCGATGATATGTATGGCTACGACAGTAACCGCTTTATGAAGGGAGCGGAATATGTGGCCCAATATAATAATGGCGGCGATGTGCCTTATGTTACCTACAACTGGGGAACAGGCCAGAACTGCGCTGCATCCTCACAAACGGTGATCTCTGCTTCAGCCAGGGGAAACATACGCCCTGTATGGGAAATGGTGTATAACCACTATGCTAACCGCATGGGTCTTTCAGTACCTGCTATGGCAGCTTTTGCAGCTATTCAGCGGCCGGAGGGCGGTGGCGGCAACTACGGCACTGCCAGCGGCGGTTTCGATCAGCTGGGCTTTGGCTCGCTTACTTTTACCCGTGATCCTTTGCCTGCCGGCGGCCCTGCCAATGGCACCTACAAGATCTTTGCCCGCCACAGCGCCAAAGCAATGGATGTAGCTAATAATGGTACTGCCAACGGCACTAATGTGCGGCAGTGGACCTCCAACGACTGTGCGTGCCAGCAATGGGTGATCACCAATACCGGTAATGGCCAGTACACAATTGTGGGTGTTGGCAGTGGTAAGAACCTGGACATAAATGGAATGAGTACTGCCGATGGGGCCAATGTACAGATCTGGCAATCCACCGGCGCCAATAACCAGCGCTTCACCTTTGTACCTGCAGGCGGCGGCTTTTACAGGATAACGCCGGTGCACAGCGGCAAAGCAGTAGATGTAAATGCAGGCGCGTTAACTGACGGGGCCAACATACAGCAGTGGACCTACAACAGTGGTAAGAACCAGCAATGGCAGCTGGTGCCGGTGAGCAGTACAGCGGCCAGGCTGGCCATGCCGGTCACAAAGGAGATCAATTATAACAGCGATAGTCTTTCTGTTTATCCTAATCCGCCGGTAAATAATGTTACCGTCACTATTCCTGCTTCATTATTAAAAGGGCAGGCTGTGATCACGCTGAGCGATCTCACAGGCCGGGTATTATACCAGGGACGGGAAACCTCACGCAAACATATTATTGACCTGGGCAACATTGTACCGGGTGTTTATTTTATCACCGTTAGCAACGGAACAGCAAAGATCACCCGGAAGATCATAAAGTAATCTATACAAGCGCCATACAGGGGGATATAAGCGGCTGATCCAGGCGAAAAATATACCCTTCTTTTACGAATGGGCCCCCCTGGGTCCTGGTATTGGAAGGGTATTTTTGTCACCAGCTGATACAACCAGAATATTTCAACGATGCGGGCTTTAGCCCTTTAGAGAGTGGGGATACACTATAGCGAACAATGAAAATTTCCTTTTTATAAAACAAATTCCCGAGATGAAAAAAAGTCTATTCTTGTACTTGCAGGCTTGCTGTCCTGCACTATTATTCTTTCTATGCGTTTTACTGATCCCAGGTAAAGATTACGCCCAGGAAAAAACGGTAACAGGTATTGTAAAAGACTCCAGCGGGAACCCCCTGCCCGGCGTCCGTGTTACCGTGAAGAATGCCAAAGGGGGCACCATTACCAGTGCTGAAGGTAAGTTCAGCATTGTGGTCCCTGACAGCAAAGGAGTGCTGGTCTTTAACATGATGGGCAGCGCCACGCAGGAGCTGTTCACAGATGGTTCCGGCCCGCTGAGTGTTACGCTCAGGTCTGAGGCGGTGGGCCTGCAGGATGTGGTAGTGGTAGGATATGGTGTGCAGCGCAGGTCAGATCTTACCGGCGCGGTTACCAGCCTGAAAGCGGCTGATATCACAAAAATAAGCGGCAGTAATGCAGCAGAAGCCCTGCAGGGCAAAGCCCCCGGGGTGCAGATCCTGAATGTGGGCCAGCCAGGTAATGCGCCCGTTGTCCGCATACGCGGTATTGGTACCAATGGCGATCCTAATCCATTGTATGTGGTGGATGGTATGTTTGTGAATGATATCCAGTACCTCAACAGCCACGATATTGCCTCCATGGAGATCCTTAAAGACGCTTCCGCTACCGCCATTTATGGCTCCCGCGGCGCCAATGGTGTGATACTGGTTACCACCAAAAAGGGCAAAAACGGTAAACCGGTTTTCAACTTCAGCGGCAGTGAAGGGTTCCAGTTCCTTACCCGCCGTTACAAGGTGGCAGATGCCAGCCAGTATGCTACGCTGCAGAATATGATCACCGGTACCAGTACTTACCCGGATCCGGCTTCGCTGGGCAAAGGCACCAACTGGCTCGATGAAAGCACCCAAAAGGGATGGGTAAGGGATTACCAGCTATCTATTGCTGGCGGCAGTGAAAACGTGAGTTATAATATAAGCGGCGGTTATTTCAAACAGCAAGGAGTGATGAAGTTCACAGACTATGACCGTTTTACCCTCCGTGCCAATAATGAATACCGCCTTAGCAAACGCCTGAAGATAGGCCATAACCTGTCCATGAGCAATTCCAATATAACCGGCGTAGGCAGCAGCGCCGGGGCCCGCGTATTCAATGCGCTGGTACGTGTGTCGCCGCTGATTAAGGTGTATGACGACAATGGCAATTTTAATCCCGGTCAGGATCCTGATATCATTAATCCCTATGCTGCGCTTTATTATGGTAAGGATGCCAATAATAACTCCCTGCGCTTTGTAGGCAATGGCTGGCTGAATTACGAGATCATTCCCGGGCTGGCGTTCCGCAGCAGCTACGGTATTGATTACGCGTATGACCGCTACCATTATTTTGAGCCAGCCTACACCATTTCAAGCCCTAACCAGATCCATGCTAATAACTCCCTCACAGAAAACCATGTAAACAATAAAACATGGTTGTGGGAGAATACACTTAGCTACGATAAGCAGATCGGTAATGATCATCATCTGAACCTGCTGGCGGGTATCACTGCGCAGGATGGGTACTATAACAAGCTGGAAGGCGTAGGTCAGAACCTGGCATTTGATTACCCGGATTACCAATACCTGGGTGCTGCACCGGCAGGCGGCGTAAGCGTTACCAGCCAGGCTTACAGTGAGTCCATGCTCTCTTACCTGTTCCGTGCCAACTATTCCTTTAAGGATAAATATCTTTTTACCGGTACCTTCCGTGCCGATGGATCCTCCAAATTCGGGCCTAACAACCGTTATGGTTACTTTCCTTCCGTAGCAGTGGGATGGCGTGTGTCTGAAGAGGATTTTATGCGTAAGCTTAGCTGGGTGGATAACCTGAAGCTGCGCGCCAGCTGGGGACAGGTAGGTAATAACAAGATCAATAACTACATTGCTTACAGCTCCGTTATCCAGGACCCTGTTTATAATGCGCTTTTTAATGGTGTTTATTATTCAAATGGTACGGTGGTTTCCACGGCTAATCCCAACATTAAATGGGAGCGCACGGAACAAACTGACCTGGGTATTGAGTTTGCTACGCTAAAGAAAAGGCTCAGCATTGAGTTCGATTATTTTAACCGCGTTACAAAAGACCTGTTGCTCATTATCCCCATCCCAGGCGGGTCTACAGGCATTACGCCTACTTACTCCAATATTGGCAGCATCCGTAACCGCGGCTTTGAATTCCTGGTGAATTGGAACGATCATATAGGAGATTTCAGCTATGGTGTAACCTTCTCCGGAAGCACTTACAAAAATACTGTGCTCAATTTTGGCAACCAGATTATCACCGGTTCACAGTGGATGTCAGGCTCTGTGCATAGAGGTGAGAAAGGCCAGCCCATAGGTTATTTTTATGGCTACAAGGTGGCCGGCATCTTCCAGAGCGATGCGCAGATAGCTGAATATAACAATAAGAATGATCAGGGAAAACCCTACCAGGCTAATGCCAAACCAGGTGATCTGATCTATGCTGATATAGATGGCGACGGTTATATTACCGGTAACGACCAAACGAATATAGGTTCACCGCATCCTAAGTTCATTGGCGGCCTTACACTCACCGCTGCGTATAAGAACTTTGATTTCGCAATAGACATCATGGGCAGCTTTGGCGCCAAAATATGGAACTCCGCCCGCAACCAGATCAATTCTGCCAACACGAATCTGCATGTGGACTGGCTGAATGCCTGGACGCCCACCAATACCAACACTGATATGCCCCGCCTGGCAGCAAATACCAGCAACTCATGGGGCTCCAGCTTTAATGTGCAGGATGGCAGCTATGGTAAGATCCGCAACGTGGAGCTGGGATATCACCTTAGCAGTGAGCTGCTGAACAGGATCAGGATCTCCAACCTCCGGCTGTATATAAATCTTACCAACCCTTTATACATCACAAAGTATAAAGGCTTTTCCCCGGAAGTGGCCAATGTAAGCCCATTGGAAATGGGTACCGACTTCAGTACCTATCCCGTATCCGGTACTGCAAGGATAGGCGCAAACCTCACTTTTTAACATCAATTCAAGCGTAAGACAATGAGCAATCTTAAATATATATTCCTGGCAGCATGCCTGCTGTCTTTTAACTCCTGTAAAAAATTCCTGGAGAAAACGCCGCAGGGTGTGGTTTCCGATGACCAGTTCTTTGCTGATGAAAAGAATGTGGACCTTGCCGTGAACAGGATCTATGGAACACTGAGCTGGAGAGAGTATACCATTGGCCGCCAGTTCTTCAGCACACACGAAATGGGAGGGGAGGATTTTATAGGAAGCAGCAATAACGGTATCGGCACAACGTTAAACCTGTTCCAGTCATTCACGTACGATGCCAGCCAGGGATTCCTGCAGCAATACTGGGACCGGACCTATGCCAACCTTAACTTCTGTAACCAGGTAACAGACCGCACGGCCGCTATGAAGAACCGCGAGCTGGCGGAAAAATCAGAGGCCCAGGCAAAATTCTTCCGCGCATATTACCACTTTGAGCTGGTAAATGTGTTTGGCCAGGCCCCGCTCCGCGATCATGTTCCCACCTCTCCTGAAGAATATGATATACCTAAAAGCAATGAGGAAGCATTATATGCGCTGATCATCAGTGATCTTGAATACGCCATCGCTCACCTGCCAACTAAGTCGCAGTGGGGAACCGCCGACAACGGGCGTATCACAAAAGGTACTGCCCAGGGCCTGCTGGCAAAGGTATACCTGTTCCGGCAGGATTATGCGAAAGCGCAGCAATATGCCAATGACGTAATGACCAGCGGGGAATATAGCTTGTTTAATGACTACCGTCTGCTCTTCAGCCCCAGTAATCTGTACTCCAGTGAGAACATGATGCCCGGTGGATATGAGTTCACCAGCACTATCTGGTCTGGCCGCTGGTACAATCCTTACCTGCAATACCAGGGCGTATCGGGCGAGTTTGGAGACGGTGTGTTATATCCCGCACAGGCATTGGTAGATAGCTATGAAGCGGGAGATCCCCGCAAGGAGGCCACCATCCTCTTTAAAGGAGAGACGGTAGAAGGCTGGACCAGTAAAGATGCCAGCACACCGAAAGATGGCACCGTGCATTTTCCATCCAATACCAACATCGCCAATAAAAAGGTAACATGGCCTAAGTCTTACTGGAACAACGGTGAATACTCTTTCCAGGATGTAAACCCCATGTTCCTGCGTTATGCTGATGTGCTGCTGATATATGCAGAGGCCAGCAACGAGCTTGGCCAGGCTGGTAATGCGCTCCCTGTGCTGGAGCAGATCCGCTACCGTGCGCGTGGTAACAAATCATATGCAGCAGCAGGTGTATTACCGGAGATCACTACCACAGACAAAGTGCAGCTGCGTGAAAAAATATGGCATGAGCGCCATATAGAGCTGGCCCTGGAAGGCCACCGCTGGTTTGACCTGGTGCGGTATGAAAAAGTATCGCCGGGTTATACCGTGAACCTGTTAAAGAATGTGTACCAGCGTACTGCCTTTGATTACAACCGGCACAGTAAATTCCCTATACCATTGGCTATGATCACCAGTTCGCAGGGGATCCTTACGCAGAATGATGCGTGGAAGTAATACTTAGCGTTTAGCCTTTAGCTTTTAGCTTTTAGCGGTTAGCTTTTTCTCAATAACGATTAAAAAAAGAAAGGAGGGGTGTCTACTCCTCCACCTTTTATTTATTATCTGTATATCGCCTTATTGAAAAAATAAATTTCCCTTATGAAAATGATCACTACTATCATGAAAACGTTGCTGCTGTTATGCCTCATACTAAGCATACGCGCAGCAAACGCCCAACAGTTCGTACATCCGGGGATCCCCTTCACCCGGAGCGACCTGGATCTGCTGAAGCAGAACATTACCCGTGAGCCCTGGTTAACAGCCTACAACAGTTTTAAAAGTGATGCAAGGTCCCAGCTTTCATATGGTATGCAGGGGCCTTTCTCTACGGTAAGCCGCGCTCCGGACATTAACAGGAACCAGTGGATCAATGACATGACGGCCGTTCACAACCTGGCTTTCATGTGGATCTTTACCGGCGATACCGCCTACGCAAAAAAAGCAACCGGTATACTGGATGCCTGGGCCGTAACCCAAACCAGCTGGACAGGGGATGAAAGTTTCCTGGACCTGGGCGACCAGGCAAATATGTTTGTAACGGGAGCGGATATACTTAAATCCACATACCCCGGCTGGACAGCTGCCAATACTGCCAATGTGAACCGCTATTTCAGTACCGTTATCTGGTCACAGCTGGATGTGCCCAATCCTGTAAGAGGGCTTAACCAGGGGGCCATACAGCTTAAAGCAGCTGTGAGCATTGCCGCCTTTCTGGATGATCCGGTAAAGTGGAACCAGGCTATCCGATCATTTCGTGCAGATGCAGGCGGAGGGCTGGCTAACAGCCTGCCTAACGGCCAGGTGGGAGATGCCGGCCGTGATGAAGGCCACTGGCGCGGACAGGGTGAAGCGCTGGCCTGGAGTGCTGAAGTAGCCTGGAAACAGGGAACAGATGTGTTTGCAGATCTTGATAACCGCCTGCTGGCCATCAGCGAATTATATACGCACTTTCATACAGACACTACCGGCTTCAGGTTTATTCCGTTTGGCGGCACCTATGGTTTTTTCACAGGATGGGGCTCCAATGGTACTGCAAAGCAGCGGTTTAGAATGTACAATATTATTGAGGGCGCTTATACTTTACGTAAAGGCATTCCTGCTCCATATACAATTGCCATGCGGGATCTGCTGGGTGAAGATGCCGCCACCTTCCTTTACCGGAAAAGCGCAGACCCCAGTACTGCTGTTGCCCTTTCACCAGTACAGCATCCTGCTACAGCAGCTGTTACTCATCTTACTAATGTTGATGTAGGCGCTACCGGTCTTGCAGGCAGCGCCGTTTACAGCAATGGCAGCTGGACGGTGAAAGGTGCAGGCGCTGATATACCCGTTCCAGTGCTGCAGTCTAAAGATGCTTTCAACTTTGCCTTTCAGAAGGTTAGTGGGAACGTGGCTATTGTGGCCCGTATTACGGCTATGGACAATACAGACGCCGCAGCCAAAGCAGGCATCATGTTCCGCGAATCGCTCAGCGACGATGCGCGTTTTACAGGCCTGTTCATGCAGCCGAATAACCGTATCGCCTCTACGTGGCGCGGCGCTGCTGCCTGGAGCAAAACAAACATATCCTGGAATAACCCGCCCGGCGGTTACCTGGATCACTATGTAGCCGGCAGGCCTTACTGGTTAAAGCTGGAAAAAATTGGTTCCCGCATCACCGCCTATCACTCATTTGACAGCATCAGCTGGACCTGCCTTTCCGCAGTAGAGATCCCGATGGCAGAACCGGTATATGTGGGTCTTTGTGTAAGCTCGCATAATACTTCGGCGCTGAGCACCGCTGTTTTTGATGGTGTAGCCATTACCAACCTGTCACCCGCAGGTTCGCCTGTTATCAGCAGCGCAACAGCCGATACGGCTGTTCTGGGTGCTGCATTCAGCTATGCCATTACAGCTGCACCTGCTGCCACAACATTCAGCGCCGCGGGCCTGCCTGGCGGCCTTGCAGTTGATAGTGCCACAGGTATCATATCCGGAATACCTGATACTACCGGCACCTTCCCGGTAACATTGAACGTGCAAAATAGCAGTGGTACCGGATCTGCCGTATTGATGCTGAAAGTGGTGAGTAATGTGCCGCCTGTACCACCCGCAAACCCTGCACTTACCAAGGAAACAGACAGCACTATCCGTATTTCATGGGTGGCATCCGCAGCTGCAACCAGCTATGCTATAAAACACTCGCTTACTGCCGGAGGGCCTTACACAACCATTGTATCAGGAGTTACCGGTACGTATTATGTAGATGCGGCTGTTTATCCCGGTCATAACTACTATGTAGTTACAGCCTATGCAGGTTCGCTGGAAAGTGCCGCTTCTGCGGAAGTTACTTTACAGCTTCCGCCTGCCATACCATCAGCGCCTGCCATTGAAAATGCAAATGGCCTGGTCAGCATAAGCTGGCCTGCAGCTGAAGGGGCAAACACCTATAACGTAAAGAGAAGCGCTGTAAGAGGTGGGCCTTATACAACCATTGCATCCCACCTGAGCGCCACGCGATACACTGACAGCGCAGTAAGCAACGGCAGCTATTATTACTATGTAATAACTTCCTTTGCAACACCGCTTGAAAGCGCGAACTCGCAGGAAGTGCTGGGCGTTCCCGCAGCCGTATCCCTTAGCTGGGGCCCTACTGCTGCTACCGGCAGCTGGAGTAATGGCGCTAACTGGGTAGGTCAAACTGCTCCTGTAAGCCCCGCATTATTGAGCTTTAATACTTCAACAACAGATACGCTGAATAATGATATTGATAAGCTGGAAATTGCACGTTTACAATTTAATGCAGGTGCAGACCCCTTTACCATCAACGGCGATACCGTACTGCTGGGCAATGATATTATCAACAATGCAACCAATGCCCAGGTGATTAACCTGCCTATGCAAATAAACCGCACAGTTGCCGTCAATACTATAGCAGGGGATATTTCCCTGAGCGGCCCTATAAGCGGGAACGGAGGTATTGTGAAGAACGGGCGTGCCACATTGAACCTTGCCGGCGCTAATACATTTACCGGCGGCCTTACCCTCAATGGCGCCAATGCCGGGGGATGGCCTCCCAACACCGCCACCGCGCTGACCGGCGTAGGCACCGGCGCTATTGGTGCGCCATTATCAGGCCCTGCAGGCACAGGCCCTGTGATCATGAATGGCGGCGCATTGATGAACAATAACACCGCGGTACTTTTTAATGATATCATTATAAAGGATAGCGTAAAAAGTTATCTGTACAGTAATGGAGGCGGGCTCACATTTGCCGGCAGAATGTTGGGCAGTGGCGTTATTGAACATGACGGCGCCAGCACCAGCGGCTTACAGCTGAATGGTGATAACCGCGAATTCACCGGTACGTTCATTTCAGTGAACAGAAGCTCTAATCACCGGATACGCTTTAATGTTGCTACAGCAGGCAGCGCCAAAGCCCGCTGGATATTCAATAACGGCTTTACAGATGGCCAGGGCTTTACATTTACCGATACTATCCGCTTTGGCGCTATGTCAGGCGGCGGGCAGCTCCGGAGGGACAATGGTGCGCCTGTTATAAGCATTGGCGCATTGAATAGCAATACTACTTTCAATGGTATCATTACCGGCGCGCTCACCATCATTAAAGAGGGTACAGGTATCCTGCGTTTTACCGGCGCCAATAACTATAACGGAAATACTACGGTTACAGGTGGTACGCTGTTGATAGACAGTACAGGCCAGATCACCAGCACTACCAGTGTGGTGGCAGGTACAATAGGCGGTATTGGTAAGTGCACCGGTGCAGTAACAGTGGGTACAGGTGCAGGCACGGGCGCTATGCTGGCCCCGGGCAGCCAGGGTATTGGCAGGTTCACTACAGGGCAGCTTACCCTCCGGCAGGATGCTGCTTACCTCGCAGAACTAAATACCGCTAATGGCGACGCCGACCGGGTAAGCGTTTCCGGTATAGTGCTCAACAACCCGCGTTTAGCCATCACCGGTATAGGTGCAGCAACTATTCCTGCCGGTACTTCTTATACTATTGTGGATAATACCGGCACTGCAGCCGTAACAGGCATCTTTGACAGCTTACCGGAAATGTCGCTTGTTAAGGTGAACGGACTCAATTTCCGGATCACTTACAGGGGCGGCACCGGCAACGATATCCTGCTGCTGGACGACCGTACCTTACCGTCTGTGATCACCAGCCCTGATTCAGCATCCGTGATCATCGGCAAGCCGTTCACTTATACAATTACAGCCATTAAATCGCCGGGTATTTTCCATGCCAGCGGTCTTCCGGCAGGGTTGCGCATTGATACCAGCACTGGTGTAATATCCGGCACACCCACGGTAAACGGCGCATTTGCAGTACAGCTGAGCGCCACTGGTGCAACCGGCACCGGAACAAGCACGCTTACGCTCACCGTGTACAGCAATATTGTAAGCGGTTTGATGGTGGCTTCAGGCGATAAAAAGAATATTGTTGAATGGAACGCCATCCAGCAGCTGCGCTACCTGGTGAAACGCGCTACCGGGCCGGATGGTCCGTTTACCGCGCTGGACACTGTTACAGCTGCCCGGTACACCGATACGGCTGTTAATAATGGAAGCACTTACTATTATGAAATAGCCTCTGTGGATAGCGGCCTGATAAACCCTGCCAGCGATCCGGTAACGGCAACGCCTAATGTTGGACAGCATGGCTACTGGAAGTTTGATGAGCAAAGTGATACCCGCAGCCGCGACGTATGGGGCGCTAATCATGCCAACCTTGCCGTTGCCGCCAAACGTGATACCGGTTATGCTGCCACTGCGCTGCAGCTGGATGGTACTGCAAATGCCTATGCATCACTGCCTGCAGGTGTGTTAAGCACCCTGAATAATTTTACCATCACCACCTGGGTAAAAATGGATGCACTCAGCACCTGGATGCGCATCTTTGATTTCGGCAACGGTACTAATAATTATCTTTTCCTTACGCCACAGGCGGGTGTTACATCCGGCAAATCCATCGTGCGTTATGCTATCAAGAATGGAGGAGGCGAACAACAGGTAAACTATAACTATAGCTTTCCGCTAAATACCTGGACACATTTCGCCATTACCCAGTCGGGCAATACCTGCAGCTTATATATTAACGGAAACCTGGTTGCTGCTAATACCGGCGTAAGCATCAAACCTGCGGCGCTTGGCAGCACAACGCAGAATTACCTGGGTAAATCACAGTTTACAGCAGACCCCAATCTGAAGGCTAAAATAGATGAGTTCAGGATCTATAACCGGGCTTTAACAGCCGCTGAAATTGCCGGTACTATGAAGGCCATGCAGGAGATCACCTTTACCGCTTTGCCCACTAAGCGTATAGGCGATGCAGATCTTAGCATTACAGCTACCGCCACTTCCGGCCTTCCTGTTAGCTTTTCCAGTGCCAATGAAACAGTGGCTACCATAACAAACGGTGTTGTAAACATATTGCAACCGGGTAGCGATACTATTATAGCCACCCAGGCAGGCGACAGCATTTATGCGCCTGCCATTGCAAAACAGGTATTACATGTATTACCGTTCAACCTGCAGGTGCAGCATATGGATGGTGATAGCCAGATTGCCGGTACTACCATCAAACCTTATCTGAAGGTCATGAACCCTGATACTATACCGGTTGCTTACAAAGAGCTGACAGCCCGTTACTGGTTCACCGCCGAGAACTTTGCCGGCATTAATACCTGGGTTGACTATGCAGCGCTGGGAAGCAGCAGGGTGAAAATGAAATATGCAGCATTGGATACGCCGCGTAACGGCGCTTTCGGGTATATTGAATACAGCTTTGACTCAACCGCAGGTACACTGGCAGCTGGCGGCGGCTCCGGAGCTATTCAATCCAGGATCGCTAATAAGAATTCAGCTGTTCTGCAGGAAACAGGCGATTATTCCTATGCACCCAATAGCTCCTATACGGCTAATGATCATATAACATTATACCGTAACGGTAAACTGGTATGGGGTATTGAACCGGCAGCAGCTGCTGCTGTAGTGAGCCTGAAAGTAGCTACCCAGGCAGTTTCCAGCGCACAGAATACCATCAGCACTTATGTCAGGATCATTAATGAAGGGAACGTACCTGTGAATTATGAAGACCTCTCTGTACGTTACTGGTTCACGGCTGAAGACAGCATTACGGCCCTGAACTATTGGATAGATTATGCTGCCCTGGGTGCGCAGCATATCAGCGGAAGCTTTGTACGCTTAAGCCCTGCGGCTGACAGTGCCGACGCTTATTTTGAGCTGAAAGTAAAACCTGCTGCAGGCGCGCTTTATCCGCTCAGTAATTCCGGCAATATCCAGTACCGTATTGCAAAGGTTAATTGGTCCGCCTTTAACCAGGCTAATGATTACTCTTACCAGCCGGGTATTTTAAGCCTGAACCCGCGTACAGCCCTGTATTACAAAGGTCAGCTGATCTGGGGTACAGCGCCTGCTTCAGGAGCTGCGTTATTAAGGCAGGCTGTTATGGCAGCCGGTAAACCAGTACCGTCCCAGCCGGCAGCCCTTAGCGTATATCCCAACCCGGTAGTAAATGAGCTGCATGTGAAAATGCAGGAGCCTTTGCAGGATGCATGGATCACCATTTTGTCCAACAGCGGGACCGTGCTGCGCGTTCAGCGCATTAGCAGCGCCATGCATACGGTATCCTTTGCAGGGTTGCCGCCAGGTGTATATTATATGACCATAACCAATAATAGAAAGGAAACTACCCGCATCATCATCAGGCAATAAGAGGGATCAATTTATAAAACGGGTTTTTGAAAACAGAAAAACCAGTGCCCACTCGCAAGAGTGGGCATTGATCTTTATTATTTATACCAATTGTTTGTGTTTCAGGAAACTGAGGGTGTGTGCAAGCATCTGCTGCGGATCTAATTGATCCGTATCCAGGATAAGGTCCGGGAGGGCGGGTGTTTCAAAGGTATCATTCAGGCCGGTAAGGTTATGGATCTTGTCAGGGTGGGTATCCGGTAGCAGCGCTTTCCGGTAAAGCCCTTTGGGGTCCCTGCTGATCAATGTTTTCAGATCGCACTTCAGCCAGATCAATAAAGCCCTGTATTGCAGCCGGAGCTTATTTCTTCCTTCCTCATAGGGGTTGATGGCTGCTATGCAAACAAGATCATAGTCTGCAGCAATGGAGCCGGCATAAGCGCCTAAACGGGAAATATTTTCCAGGCGGTCTGCTTTGCTAAATCCAAGATCTTTGCAAAGCGTTTGGCGGTAAACATCGCCGTCTATTACCTTCACTTTTAAGTGCTGCTGGTTTGCCCATTCAAACAAAGCATTGGAGAGCGTGGTTTTGCCGGATCCTGATAAGCCGGTAAGCTGGATGATATTGCCCATTTGCTTAAAGGGTAAGGTGTTTTAGCTGCTCATAGGCGGCATGACAATCATTAAAAAAGAATCTTTCATTGTTTTCATGAGATTCCGGTGTAAAAACCTCCTGTGCTGATTTGCTGTGATATTTCAGGCGGTCATTCACCTGGTCCGTATCTTTTACGGGAATGCTGGTAAATGCGCTGAAGGCTGCTACCATTTCTTTTCCGCCATGGGCAAAATCAAAGAAACAGTTGCGCGGATGATCCAGTCGGAAGATCTCCTGCAGCTTTAAGTAATACTGTTCAAGCACCTGTGCCGTATAACGGTTAAAATCGCCTCCAAAATGCGCGGGTTCAGCTGTTTTAAGCAAGGCAGGATTCACCATTCCCGGAACGCTATGGATGCCTCTTCGTTTATCATGAGATGCAATAACCTCATCCGGTTTGCGGTATAAAAAGAAGAAAGGCGTTTGCGGAAACCATTCCCGCAACAGGTTATAGAAATGAATATGCCAGCTATCCAGCTTAATGATATAGTTGCTTTCTTTATAGTTGCGTTGCTGCCCCATCAGCTTCAGGGCCAGGCGGAACCAGGTTTCCCGGGTAGCGGCACTGAGGCCTGGCAGCTTTTCATCTGCCCTTAAAATTTCATCCAGCAAAGGGGCTTCTGCAACCACAATATTTTCCTCCGGCGCTGAAAATGCCTGCGACAGCAGGGTAGAGCCGCAGCGGGAAACATGGAAAATAAATGCAGAGGGTTCCAGCGAAGCTAAGTCTTTACTGGCCTCCGCTAAAAAATCAGCGCTGCTCAGGCTTTCCAGCAGCGACCTTTGCCGTTGCCTGATACGGCAAACCTGTATCGTTTCATCAAAGAATGGTTTGATCATCCGCTCATTTCCAAGGTCCAGCCATTTCAGGGTCCATTCATCAGGGCTGGTATAACTAAGCCGGAAGGGGATCCAGTTGACTATTAAAGAAGCTTGCATTATTTTCCTGCTTTTAGGCTGGCAATTAAATCCCTGGCAGCAGGGGTGTTCATGTTTTCAAGTTCCGCTATCATCCTGGCTTTTGTAGCATCATCATAACTTTTCGGCGCATGCTCTGCTAAAAGATCGTAGCCATGCGCGGCAAACAGGTCATCTGTCCAGCTGTTCCGGATGCCGTCTATCACCAGGTGTACCCTTGGCGTATTACCATTGTTAACGATACTGTGCGTGGCGGCGAAATTGAGGTACCAGCATTCGCCTGCGCCCAGGTGCAGCTTTTCTTCTTCAAGGGTAAAGTATACATCCGGATTAGTGATAATGGGAATATGGATCCTGAATACACCATCCTGGTACGCGCATCCGGGATCCCGGTGCGGTTTAATAAGGCTTCCGGGGGCCAGGGACAATAGGCGTACGGCTTCCTTTTCACAATGCCAGGCCTCTAAGATGCCGGTTACATAAGGCATAAGGCCAAGCACGGGCGTATTGCTGTATGTGCTGTTTGCATGTGCGTAAATGTCGTTGCTTTCCCCGCTGGCAGAGCGGAGGGAAATACTTCGCCAGTCGCCGTTAAAGTCCCGCTGATTGAAATGCTGCGGCCAGTCTTCTTTTAAAACCGCTTCCAGCTCCCTGCGAAGGGTGTCTGTATTGTAGGATTGGGAGAATTTTATGTGGTTCATTAGCTCTTTAACAGTGGCCTAAATATCTAAAAAATATTCATTAATCAAAAAGAACATCCGGCGGCCTTCTGTCTATATGAAAAGCCTGATCCAGGTAATAAACAACCGTTTCCGGTGCTTTGGCCGTCGGTATCAGCTCCCGTAACGGCGTTACTATTTTGGGGTATTCATCAATGAACTCCAGCCCTTCTACAGGGGGCAGCTGAAATGACTGCATCAGCAGGCGAAAGCGTTCCAGCTCTACTCCCCAGTAGCGGATGTATTTACTTTCGCTTACGCCTAATTCAATAAGCACTTCCTTTGTCTGGAACAGCAATCCAAATTCAAGCTGGCATTCCTGGGAAAGCTCTTCCCGGTACTTTTCCAGCTCATTCAATACAAAATCTTTCTGAAGGAAAGCGGTTGTTTCACTTTCCTCTTCATACAACCCGTATACGCAGCTTACCTTTTGTGGCAGCGTGGCTGCCAGGGCAAGGAACAGCTGCCATAAACGGCCATTATCAATATTGATGGTGGCCTGGAACCGGAAAGGCAAACGCCGGGCCTCATTGAGCTCCAGCTTATAACCCTCACGGATATTTGCTTTTCTCCTTTTGTGCAGGATCCCGTCAATATCAGGCCGGTGATCCAGCTCCTGGTCTGTGGGGATCCGTATGGTAATGGGAAGCGCTAACATGCTGCAATATTAGAGAAAGGGATTCATTTATTACGGGTAAATACTAATCAGGGTACACTACCAGCCTTTGTTGTAAGAGAATTTATCAAAAGCCAGCTTGTCAAAATCTTCTTTGCTGAACAAATTCCCGGTTGTTTTATCCGGATCTGATATAAACCAGGATTCTCCTGCATCCCGGTGTAAATAGAATGATTTCGTTTTCAGATCGAATCTGAAAGTAATGATCCTTGTCCACCGCCAGCCACTGCCACCAAAATGTTCAATTGAAAAGTAACCATTCTTGATGGTGATACCCTGGTATGGATCGCCATGAACGCCGCCGCAACCCATACATAATACCACATGGTCATTTCTTGCAAGTAATTTGTATTGCCCGGCCCCATTGCTCTGTAACAGCAATAACGGCCTGGTTGTGTCAGCATTGAGATTTTCCAATCTCATTACGCACCATAAACCAGTCAATGATGATAAAGTTAATGTGGTAAGCACTTTTCAACAGCCTGGTATGCGCCACAGTTATTGTCCGCAAGGCTGCGGGCGGTTTATTTAGTCAATCCTGATCCTGTACACTGTATAAGGGGAGGTTCGCCTGTCAATGCCGTTATTGTATTCCGGCTGCTTTTGGATCTGCGAACAGCTGACATAAAGATACCCCCCGGCTATGGAATAGCTGTCCGGCCAGATCAGCCGCGGATCCTGCACAATGATATGCATAGAAAGGCTGGGCGTGATCTTTAAAAGGCGGTAATGCTGCAGATCGCCCATATACAGGTTGCCGCTCCGGTCAAAGATCATCCCGTCTGTGGTTGAAAAATGTCCCAGGTCTTGTACATGGCGCTCAAGCGCATTGCCGGAAAGGTTCCAGTCCCTTAAGTACTGCGTTTCTATACGATACAGCTTATCATCACTCAGGGGTTTATAATACAGCCATTTACCATCCGGTGTAAGCGCAATCCCATCTGAATTGAATTTCGCAGGTTTGCCATCCTTCATCAGCTCACGGCCGTCAATGATGAATTTAAATGCAGGATCAGAAATAACGGAGTAGTGACCTGCCAGCACCCGGCGCATTTTATGTGTTGCAAGATCAATAACAATGATCCCGCCGCCCTTGGATTCCGTTAAATACGCAAATTGTCTTCTTACATCAATGCGCACATCATTTGCATAAGCAGTATCCGGCAGCACTGCATTGAGGTCAAAGATCTCCATAGGCATTTTCCTGTTGCCCAGCATCTTAACCAGTTTAGCACCCTGTCCCTGTATGGTTTTTAGGAAGGGGGCAGCGGGGTCCAGCACCCAGATTGTGTTATTGTCATCTACATAAACAGACTGCACACAAACCCATTTGTTCCTGCCATCTGTGCCGGGTTGCCAGCTATTAAACACCTGGTCAGGGTAAGGCGTTGAGTGAATCGTATCCTGCACACTCACCACCGCATTTTTATATTTATCAGACCAGCGGGGATAGTTTACAAGCAACAGCCCGCCTTGCTGCTTAGCAACTCCTGTTAACTGATAGGCTGAGTCCTTGAAAACTAGCTCCAGCTTTTGGTGATGATCACCACCCGGAAAAGGTTCATGCTTACATGCAAGGATGCCTGATAGCATGAGAAAAAGTAACACTGCGGAAAAATTTCGGTTCATAGCTAACAGATTTATGTTTGAGCAAATATTGATGTCATAGTTTGATACCGCCTACGGGTGTTGGTGCTTACGGTTCACCAATACATAACCAATGATCAGCATCATTACTGAAACGCCTAAAAAAATAAAGTTGCCGGTATTATGATCTGTGGAAAATTCTATGACATTGTGCAATTTCAGGATCTGATGGTCAATGAGGCCCTCCACAATATTAAAGAGCCCCCATCCCAGCAATAAGCCGCCACCAAAGAGTTTACCGGCACGGTCAATGTCTTTCCGGGACAAGAGTTTCCACATTAAAATAATGCCTGCCAGCACAACCAGCATACAAAAGAAGTGGAAGATGCCATCCCAGAACATGTTGATGCTTTTGCCTATGTACGTGGTAGCCGGAATTTTGTCAGGTGCACAATTATTATGCCCTGTGTTGACTAAACCACTGGCACGATTTTACGCGCTCTGTTTATTACAAAGGGATCTGCAGGAATGCAGGTAAAGGCAAAGCTCTCCCATGAACATCGATTAATAACAGTTAAACCTATTTGTATGTTAGTACCTCTTTTGGCGCTTGTTTTTGTAGTAATAGCGGTAGTGGTTTATTTAGTTATGCAAAGCAACAGGAAAACCAAAGACACTGGCAACCGGTAAAATGGGGTGTGTAATCTCCCGGTAATTTTGCTACAGGTCAGGATCAGCTCCACGTAGAAGATCAGCCCTTTTTGTGGCAGGTTATCTTTCCACAAAGGGTATTTTGAGCACAGTAATACAATCGTTCTGTTGGCCTGTATGTTGCGCCAGCGCAAAAAAAGCAGATATGAAATTAAGTCCGGCTCTTGTGAAAAAATTAGGGCAACCCTATGCGCCCTCAACAATGATAGATATGGTGTTTAAAGGGAATGACCTGTCATTCAAAACCGATGAAAAAGGGAATGCCATCCTGTTATTCATTGGGGAAAAAATGGAGGATGGGAATATAAAAGGTGAACGTTATGCACGCACCTTAAAATATGACCGCAACGGTGAGCTGATAAAGGATCATTGGGAGCTCAAAGGCAAGGCAACATGATCATCTTTAAGAGTAATTAATTTAATAATAAATGAAAGAATCCATGGCAGAAACTATGAAAGCAGCGCTTAAAACAGAAAACGGGGAATTTGAAATAGCAGAAGTAGCAATGCCCCAAATATCCGATCCCCACTGGGTACTAGCCAGGGTAAAGGTTGCCGGTATTTGCGGTACAGACCTGCGGCACTGGAAAAAAGAAGACCCGAATTTGAAATGTAAGATCATGGGTCATGAGCTGGCAGCCGAGGTTATAGAAGTAGGCAGCGAGGTTACTAACGTGAAGCCAGGCGACCGCGTGGTGGTGGAAACCCTGCTTGGCGATGAAACCTGCGACTGGTGCCGGGTGCAGCAATATAACTTATGTCCTAACCTGTACAAGGTGCGGATGAGAACAATTTCACAGGCCTTTGCACAATATGTGGCAGGACCTGCAGAAAAGTTTTACAAATTACCGGATCATGTGAGCGATGAGGAAGCCACCTTGCTGGACACTTTTTCCGTTTGCCTGCATGCTATCAATTTAAGCGGAATAAAAATAAATGATAAGGTAGCCGTTATTGGCGCGGGGCCCATTGGCCTGGGACAAGTGCAGCTTGCAAAAGCCTGTGGCGCGGATGTAATAGTGACGGATATTGTAGATTCATCCCTGAAATTGGCGAAGGAGCTGGGTGCAGATGCGGTTGTGAACACTAAAAATCAGGACGGCTATAAAGAGGTAATGGAATTTACGAAAAACAGGGGAGCGGATATAACCTTTGAGTGTGCGGGCGGCCCCTCTATGCCGGTTACCCTGCCCCAGGCAACCACCTTTACCAGGATTGGTGGAAAGGTGGTGATCGTGGGTGGTTTCGAATCCGGCAAAACCGCCATTGAGCTGGAATGGCAACGCATCCAGAAAGCGGAGATCCAGCTGATCCCAAGCGCCAGCTATTCATTCCGCGACATTTACCCCGAAATGGAAATATGCCTGGAGCTATTAGCCAAAGGAAAACTGAATGCGAAAAAGCTGATCACACACAGCTTTGCATTAGATGATATTAATAAAGCCTTTGAAACGGCGCAGGATAAAGAACACACCCACGCCGTTTTTGTAGCCCTCACCATTTGAGGGCATTAGATGATCTGTAAATGCGGCCGTATTTTTATATCCACTACATCGCAGCGTTTGGGTTGCATAATGGTATATAACACAGCGGCCGCAATATCTTCTGCCTTCAGCATCTCAAGATCTTCTTCTTTTTGCTGCTGGTCAGGTACGCTAACGGGCTGCATATCCGTACCCACTGCGCCCGGTTCTATCAGCGTTACTTTAATGCCCATTTCATTGATCTCTTTGCGCACACTTTCAGAGAACCCCTGTATGGCTGCCTTGGTAGCTACATAAACGGAGCTGTTCTTTTCCCGCACATCTGCGCTCATGGAACCAATGTTAATAATATGGCCTTCTTTATTAGGCCGCATACGGTCAATAGCCTGGCGTGTGCAGGCCATATATGCAAGCAAATTGGTGTTAACCACTTTCTGCCAGTCGGAATAGCTGCCATCTGCAATACCCTGGTAAGCCAGCGCGGCACAGTTTATCAGCACGTCCAGCTTTTTAAAATGCTTGTCTGCTTCGTTAAAGAGTTTATTGATCCCCTCTTCGCCGGAAAGATCGGTAACAATACCGGTAAGGCTTCCCTTCAGCTCTTCCTGGCCGGTACTGTTAAGGGTGTCTGTAAGATGCTGCGGGTCCTGACCTGCGATCAGCACATCGGCCCCCTGCCGGGCCAGTAAAATTGCCGTTGCACGGCCTATGCCGGTGGTGCCGCCGGTTACAACCACTGTACGCCCGGCAACGGCTCCGGTTAATTGCTCATTGTATGCTGCTGTTTGCAAGGATTCCATAAGTTTATATTTTTTATTAAGATCTTATTTCCAGGTGATGTTTACTTCCCGGCTTCCATGTATACTGTAGATAAGCTGTCCTCCACTGGTTCCATTACTTTTTACCGGTTCATTGTCTGCCAGTATACTTAGTTCCGGTGCCGGTGTGCCGTTTGTAGTTACAATGCACATGCTGCAGGTGAGCTTTTTATTGCCCAGCGTTTTAAACTTCAACTGCTTGCCGTTTTGTTCCTTTGCCGTAACCGGGTAATCAATAAATACCATAAAGGATTCGTCCTGGATCTTTATATAATGCCGGGGCGCCACCCCAAAAACTAACCCTGCACCATATACCTCCTGTCCAACACCGCCGGATTTTTCCCAGCCATCATGGATATCTTCCAGGGCTATCCAAAGGGTAGGATCCAATTCGCCTGTTTTTGTTTCGTCTGCCAGCATTTCCCGCGGCAACATAGGCGGGTAATAATATGCAGCTCTGTATACCGTATAACGTATGAATTCAGGTAATAATAAATTGACCGCAGGCAGCAGCTCCAGCCCCTGCGCATGCATCAGGAAATCGTGTAAAGCGGCAAACCCTTCCTGCTCTTCATATACAGCGGTATAGGGTGCATCATTAAGGGGAAACAATGAAAAGAAGTTAGGAAAATTTTTGCCATAGCCATACTGGCATTGCCAAAGGGCTACGTTCTTGAACAGGTTGGCAATACAAAGGTAAGCCAGCTTAAGATATATTTCTTCTTTACATTGTTTGTACAGCCGCAGCATAGCGCCGGCAGAAAAGGCGGTGTTGTTGCCCTGGTAAAATATATCAAAGCCATAGTCCTGCAGTGTGAGCGCAGCTTTTTTTGCTTCCTCAAGATACCGCTCCTCTTTAGTGAGCTCCCAGGCCTGTAACATTACCAGCGCATATAGTCCGGCAACATCCTTTTCACCTCCCATCCCTGGCTGGGTTTCGGCTTTTATTACTTCCAGGGTTTCCATATTGTAAAATACCGGCCAGCGATAGTTAAAGTGATGGGCCACCTTAATGGCAAATTCAAGGGAATTTATCAGCATCTCCTTTACAACATTATCTCCATCCAGCGCCATTCTTGACAGGTTCAGCAAGGGGTGATGCAGGTACCAGGAATCCATTACCTTTGGCGCTTTCTGTTCTTCCGATCCATCCAGCTGTTGTTCAAGTGCCGGCAGCCATCGCATAATAGTTTTCAGCTCTTCATTGTAAAAGGTTTTCAGGTTTTTGTAAATATCATTGCCAAAATTTATATAGTTTCCGCTCCATGCTGTGTAATCCCTTATGGGCAGCAGCACTGCCAGCTGCACC
Source organism: Chitinophaga sp. GbtcB8 (assembly GCF_019091455.1). Lineage (GTDB taxonomy): Bacteria > Bacteroidota > Bacteroidia > Chitinophagales > Chitinophagaceae > Chitinophaga. Next base: position 80,708 of record NZ_JAGXJN010000032.1, on the reverse strand, counting down.
ATAATTTCAGGCGGGGTATTGTAATCCGACACGTATGCATTTAGATAAGCGTTCCCTTTATGCTGCTGCCAGCAGCCTTTTTTGTGTTCCAGGTCATGCAGTGATTTTGCCAGGATATCCGGGTAATCATGATATATCGTTTCGGGCCTTGGCAGGTGCAGGTACAGGGATGCCAGCTGCGTCAGAAATTGTGTGGCAATTTCAAACTGGTCGTTTGGTACCTTATTGCTAAAACAAACAAAGGCATCTGAAATGGTTACCTGCCTGCCAGCGGGCAATGGCTTATCCTTGGTAGGGGGTAAGGAAAATCCGAACTCCGGCCACTCACCGCCTACCGTATCTGCTACCGACGTTTCGGTGGCATTACAGTAGTCAGCCAGCGCTGTAAAGTTTTGTAAATACAGGAATGAGCAGGCTGCAGGGCGTGCCATGGAAGCATAAATGATCCCGGAGCGTGTACCTGCCTGCCTGATGTGAATATTACCCTCGCTGCTTCCGTTGGCCGGTATCACAATATCGCGCGGCCAAAAGGGGATATCCGTATCCTCAGCAGGAGTGAAAGATACTGTGTAACGTAAAAGCGGCATGCCTTCTTCCGGGAAGCTCACTGCTGCATGGTAGGTACCAATGGTGGCGCTCATTACCATTTTTATACCGCCTTCTATATTGGTTACCTCTTCCAGCGCAATGCTTTCCGGCGCATAGGCAATGCGGAAGGCCATCCTGGCGGAGTTAGAGCAGGTTGCTACCAGCCATACCGCATCCTGCATGTAATGCACCTCAAATTGAAAATCACTGATAGTGGTGGAATACACCGGTTCGGTTGAAATATTTGCCAGCTGTTCTGCAGCGCTGGCAGCCCAAATAGAAATTCCGGATGACATATATTTTTAATCGTTTTAGTTTCTCATAATACAAGCTGGTTAACATTACCACCGCCAGACTGTTCAAGTAGTAAAATGGCCAAAGCCGGATCAGGTCTGGATCCCCGCGTATTACGCAGCATGGTAAAACATGGATGTTATTACAGATTGATGAAATTTATAGAGCTGTATACAAATTATAATCCATGTACGGTACAAAGGCATTTTCCACATTAAAGTAGAATTTGGTTAATGATGGGCTCTATTAAATGAGCAATTAAATGGACAGTTCGATGGATTGTTGTTTTCACAACTTTCATATAAATTATTTTTTACATTTTAAATTTGTTTCATTAGTTTTGAAAACGAAACCGAAATATTCTGTAGATAGAACAATTAGAGTAAACACTTAACCTTGTAGTATTTTTCCAGTTGCCTTTATTACTATATGATTGATTCAACCCGGTCATTTATAGTGAACCTGTATTTATTGAAACATTCATTCAAAACCATTTAAAAAGGATTCCTCAAATATGAAACTGTAGCAATTATGCGCCTGCCAAGGCAGCATGATCCAGCATCATTTCGCCCAAACCATCATCATAAAAAAAAACCTATGAACCGTATTCACTTGCTGCTTAAAATGGCGGTAGTACTGCTATTGCCCTGTACACAATCAGTAGCCCAACAAGCGGGTAATTCCCGGTTAGACAATTATTTCAGTGAAGCTTACCGCCAGTACCCCAGCCTCCCCAAAGGTTTACTTGAAGCGATGGCTTATTCCGCAACACATATCACTAACCTGCAGCCGCATGCAGGTAATGACCATAGCAGCTGCATGGGTATGCCTGAGCGGTTTGGCATATTTGGTTTAGTGGAAAATGGAAAAGGTTATTTTAAGAATAACCTGGTGGAAGTAAGTAAGCTGAGTAACATCAGCACTAAACAATTTAAAAACGATATAAGGCTTCAGATCCTGGCCACTGCAAAGTATTTAAGCCGTGAAGCAGGCAGCCGGAAACTGGCTGCAGCTGCAGGTGTTGAAAGCTTTGCCACTGTGCTGGAAAGCATTTCTGAAATTCCTGACGATGGCAGCGCAATAAATGCATATGCCCGCTCATTGTACACGTATGATGTGTATGATAATTTACAGAAAGGTTTTACCACAACAACACTTACAAGAGCGCCGGCCAATGTAAGCCTGGAAAAGATCTACCCTGCCAAAACACTGCGTGCATTAAAGGCCACCGGTGTGCAGGTAGATTATTCCCAGGACAGAATTATATCGCCCGATAACGTTCTTGACCAAAGTGCTGCAATCGATGGCGTTTCTATTTTAAGTACAGATTATGGTCCTGCCATTTTCAGCGCAGCACATGCCAATAACTTTTCAGCAGGCCGTGGGGGCGTAGCCGTTACCAATGTTACCATCCACACTGCCCAGGGCAGCTATGCAGGTACCATTTCCTGGTTTAAGAACAGCACCGCTATTGTATCATCGCATTACGTGATCCGCTCCTCTGACGGGCAGGTGACCCAGATGGTGCGGGAAAAAGACAAAGCGTACCATGTATTAAACCACAACGGCTATACCATTGGTATAGAGCATGAAGGTTATGTTGCAGATGCCAAATGGTATACCAGCAGCATGTACGCTTCTTCCGCCGCGCTGGTACGCAACATCTGCACCAGGTATGGCATCAGTAAAGCTGCCTGCTTTAAGGGGCCTGCTACTTCCGGTACCAATTATCAGCCCAGGACCGTACGCATTAAAGGCCATCAGCACTACGACGGTAATTCACATACAGATCCGGGGATTAACTGGAACTGGAAAAAATACGCCGGTTTAATTAATCCTGCTACCATTGCAGCAGCTACCCAAATAGCTATTGCAGTAAGCGACCAGGAAACCGGCTTTGCTGTTGCCAATACGGCTGTTACCGTAACCGGGTCTGATGGTGAGGCTACCCAGCTGCAAACAGATGAGAACGGGCAGGTTTCCTTTGACGCCGGTAAAGGGAAATATACTTTCTCTTTCAGCGCCAATGGTTATGACCCGATAGAAACATCTTTTGAAGGTGGCGATGAAACAAAAATTGCCGCAGACATTAACATGGACCGCATCAACACGCTGCGTATGGCACAGGATGATGAAGGCACCCGCCAGGCAATTGCTGCCAATAACATGGTGCTTTCAGGTTATGTGCGGAACACTGAAAAGAACATTCCGCTTGCAGGTGCAACAGTAACTGCGGAGGGCAGTACAGCCATCTCCGGTAGGAATGGTTTCTTTACCATAACTATCCCGGCGCCTGCCACCGCTCTTGCAGAAGGCGCAACACCGCGTACCACCACACTGCGGATCACCGGCGCCGGTTTTAAACCTTATGTGCTGAACAACCTCCGTTTAATAGCAGATAAGCTTACCGTAAAAGCAGGGCTTACACCTGTAACCGCAGCGGGCAATGACCAGCGGATTGCTACAGACGGGGCTGCTGAAGAAGTGGAAACCTACAAACACGGTATGTTTGACAGAACAGCAGCTGATGAAGCACAACAGACCAGCGAATACCAGCGTATAATTGCTGATAAGGAGGATGCAGAAGCAGCGGTTTCTCTTGCGGCTATAGCAGTGCCCACCAGTATCCGTGTAGGCACCAGCTGTTCCTGTACTACCTGCTCTACCGTAAAGGTTATGAGCCTTGAGGCATATGTACAGTCCGGGCTGGATAATGAATGGATCTCCAGCTGGAAAGCAGCTTCCCTGCAGGCAGGCGCAGTTGCCTACCGTTCTTACGGTGCTTACTATGTTAAACATCCTGTAAAATCCAACTTCGACATTGCTTCTACTACCTGTAACCAGGCATGGGGCAGTGAAACCGCCAGCACTACCATCAATGCAGCTAAAGCAACAGCGGGTGTTGTGTTAATCAAGAGCGGCGCAATTTTCAGATCTGAATATTCAGCTGAAAATAATAATTCCGGTTGTGGTAATGGTTACAGCGGTACCGGTTCTGCATGGCCCTGCATTTCCGACGCACGTTGCGCCGGCAGGGCCAAGAACGGGCATGGCAGAGGGATGTGCCAGTGGGGTTCCAGCTTCTGGGCCAGTGATAAAACGTATACCTGGATCCTGAACCACTATTATAACCCGGGCGGTGTAACCGTGCAGCCTAAGGCCACTATTGCTGCTGCAAGCCTGGCTAAAACATCAGCGCTGGAAATGGATGAAAAGGAAACCATGGTAAGCGGATCCGGTAACCTTACTGTATTCCCCAACCCGGTTTCCGGTGATGTAGTAAAAGTGGGCTACTCCTTATCATCTGCAAAGGCACGCCCTGGCATGCTCATTTTATCCGATAATACAGGTACTGTGATCCGGCGTAAACCTGTTCAGCTGCAACAGGGGAATAACCAGCTCTCCATGAGCATTGCCGGTTTAAAGAATGGCATTTATATCATTGCCATCCTGTCCGGCCTGCCGGTTGTATCTGAAGGCAAAAAGCTGGTAGTGGCTAAATAAAATTAGCCTTTGCTACAGGATCATTGAGGTTTCTGAAGAGAAGCTGTCTCATATAATTTGAGGCAGCTTCTTTTTTGAAGATGGGTTTATGGAAAAGAAAACCCGCTTATTAAGCGGGTTCCTTATTTTAAATTAAATGCTGCTTATTGTTTCAGGATCTTAACCTGTTTTTGCACACCATCTTTACGGTCTATAGCAATAATATATACACCAGGTGTTAATGAGGATACAGAAATAGTGTTCCCCGGGCTTTTAACTTTCATAACCTGGTGCCCGCTTATATCATAAATGCTAAGCGTTCTAACCTTATCATTGTTACGGAGGTGTAATTGCTCAGTCACCGGGTTGGGCGATAGTGTAACGGCGGTATTGCCATCTTCCGTTTTTACCGTTTGCACAGCCATCCGGGCAGCTGATGCAACACTGGTAATGGTAAGATAATTGAGATTGAACCCGCCGGTGGTTGTGGCAATGCCTATGCTATAAGTACCTGCAGGTAAGGTTACGGTATGTGAAACATTGCCCCAGTTCTGCCATCCGCCGGTATTAGGTATGGTAACAGTGCCCAGCTGTGTGGCGCCGGCATCTTTTTCCAGCCGCAGGCTTGTGTTGGCGTTAGGGCTGGCCACGCGGTAATCTACCCGGTAGGTACCTGTTGCAGGAATGGTTACATTGTATGACATCCAGTCGCCGGCCTCTATCCATCCCACATCCAGTCCGCCACCTGCATCCGTAGTTGTTTCGGTGGCTATGCCGGACATATAATTGTAATCTTCTGCCTGCACAACGATCGAGGAGGTATTTGTATTTGATTCTATTTTCAGCGAGCTGGTTGAATCGTTCATGTTATTATCAACCAGGCAATTATCGTCCGCCGTAAGTACAAGGGTTGATCCGCCAAAATTGTCATGCTTGTACAGTGTAACCTTATACCCTGAGGTCACCTTCATAGAAGAAATATCATCATTGAGAATACCCAGCGCATTCAGCTGGCTAAGTGTATAAGTGCCAGGGTTAAGGCCTACGGCATAACCGGTATAGTTACAATCCTTATAGGCTATGGCCGCACCGCCTGCCGTGATCCCTGAAAAACCGCCTATGGTAATAGTGGTGCGTTGAGGGGAGGTAGCATTGATGGTGGACGAATGATTAAATACATCGTCGTAGCAAAAAGCATAGGTCAGGCTGTTGTAGCTGATATCACTGCGGTGCCAGAATTTGCAATACCAGTTGTAAGGAGCCGTCTGGTAATATTTGGATGCGCTGGAAAAGTCCTGTGTGGCGCCGGTGGCCAGTGTAAGATCAATGGCATGGCGGTTAATGGCAGCGCAGATCTGCGCCTGCACAACTTTATCCCATTGTCCGCCGGTGGCCATAACCCCGCTGCCTTCCATCGCTTCAAGATTGGTGGGTTTGCGTGAGATGGTGCCCACCTGCCCGTCAGAAGCCCGGGTGAATGTGAATACATTTCCGGATACACGGCCGCTCCAGGTGCCTGCATCGCCTGCGCTGAAAACCAGGTTACCGTTTTGGTACTTAGACCAGATGGCATCAATGTAAGAACCAAAATAATTGGCCTGTGCACCGCTTTGAAAGGCCGCTGTTTTTGAAGGGAACTTGATGATGCCATTGGCAGCATCATAACAGCCGGCAAAGTCGGCAGGTGCGGTAGATTGCCATTGTGAAAGGATCTGGCTGTGGGGGATGAGCTCTCCAACCTTTTGGTAAAAGCCGCCATTGCCCCACACTTCAAGGCCCATTGGATACTGGTAGCTATCCACACGGGTAGTGTTCACCCAAAGACCATTGGATGCGTTTGTAAGCTCAATCGTTTCAAACCGGATGCCCTGGTTAGGGTCCGTGGGATTGGCAAGATTGGGTGCTGCATAACCACTTGGCGAACCGGATGCGCCGAAGAAATAGAGATACAGCTGTGAATTGAAAGAGATCAGGATGCGGCATCCTGCAATGCCGGGAATGTTGATGACCTTATTAGGTATCTCACTCAGCTTGGCAAAACAGTTAGCATACCGGCCATTGCCGCCTGGTCCCTGGTTACCGTTGATCACCGGCCCGGGCACGGTGTTGTTTGATACATTCATCAGGTTGACCGCACCGGTTTTGGGGTCAATCCATACATGATTGTCATTGATGATGCCTACAACAGCTACATACACATTGCCATCAGCATACGCTGAGTTGTTACGCAAGGTGAAGGGGACGGTAGTTTGGGCCTGTACTTTGCTCCCGGTTAAGATGACTACAATAAACAGCAAGGCCATGCGGGCGCAAAACGACCCGGATAAAGATCTGGTTTTCATTGAACAATAGGTATTAGATTAACGAGAGCACCTGCTAATGTAAATAAACTTTTTTGTAAGTTATCATGTGAAATCAATGAGATCATTTTTCTGAAAATTTGGCATTGCTTCCGGTAGGGGGAAAGATCCTTCAATTATGCTGTGGTCTTTTCCTTTGTAAAATTTTTGAGTATCCGGGAGTGTCAATTTTTCAATACGGACAGTGACAAAATGTAATTTTTTGCCGCTGGCATAACGCTTGTGAGATTGCAAAAAAGCAGTTGCGGCCGCCGCTGCGATTATACAATCACCTATATGATATTGTTTTTAATCAATGCAATTTCAATGTTATGGTAACCAATTTTCAAGCACAGCCACTTCATGACCGGGTCATTGTTCGCCCGGTACCCGCCGAAGAAAAAACAACCGGTGGTATCATTATTCCGGACACCGCAAAAGAGAAACCTCAGCGCGGCACTATTGTAGCCGCCGGCCCGGGGAAAAAAGATGAGCCGTTGAGCGTTAAATCAGGAGATACCGTGTTATACGGTAAATATGCAGGTACAGAGCTGCAATTAAATGGAGAAGATCTGTTGATCATGCGGGAAGCTGATATTTTAGCCATCCTCTAAGGGCGAATTATCAGCTATTTAACTACGAATTATTTGTGGACAGTAAAAAAAACAGGTATGTCAAAGCAACTTTTCTTTGAGCTGGATGCAAGAAACAAAATGAAGAAAGGCGTTGATGTTTTAGCCAACGCTGTTAAGGTAACACTCGGTCCGCAAGGCCGTAATGTTGTACTGGAGAAGAAATTTGGTGCCCCTGCTATTACAAAGGACGGCGTTAGTGTGGCAAAGGAAATTGAGCTGGAAGACCCCATTGAAATTATGGGTGCTCAGATGGTGAAGGAAGTGGCTTCCAAACCCGCCGACATTGCAGGGGACGGCACTACAACGGCTACGGTGCTGGCGCAGGCAATGATTAATGAAGGCCTCAGGAACGTGGCTGCCGGTGCCAACCCAATGGACCTGAAAAGAGGGATGGATAAAGCGGTGGAATCCATTGTGCAAAACCTAAAAGAACAGTCAAGGTTTGTTGGAAGTGATGTGCAAAAGATCCGTCAGGTGGCCACCATTTCAGCCAACAATGACGATACGATCGGCAAGCTGATTGCTGAAGCATTTGCAAAAGTAGGAACAGAAGGCGTAATAACAGTCGAGGAGGCAAAGGGAACCGGAACTACAGTTGAAGTAGTTGAAGGTATGCAGGTCGACCGCGGTTATATATCTCCTTACTTTGTGACAAACAGCGAAAAGATGCAGGAGGTGCTGGTAAAACCTTACATCCTGATCTATGATAAAAAGCTGTCAACGATGAAGGAGCTGATCACCATCCTTGAAAAGACTGCACAGACAGGAAGGCCCCTGCTTATTATTGCTGAAGATCTTGAAGGGGAGGCACTGGCTACATTAGTGGTAAACAAAATAAGGGGAACGCTTAAAGTGGCTGCTGTTAAGGCTCCGGGTTTTGGCGACCGCCGCAGGGAGATGCTCCAGGACATTGCAGTGCTAACTAACGGAACGCTGATCAGTGAAGAACAGGGATATAAGCTGGAAAATGCTGATCTGACATCCCTGGGAAGCTGTGAATCAGTGACCATAGATAAGGACAATACAACCATTGTTGGCGGATACGGCGATAAGGATGCAATTGCCGGAAGGATTAGCCAGATAAAAGCACAGATTGAAAGCACTACTTCTGACTATGACCGCGAAAAATTGCAGGAAAGGCTTGCCAAGCTGAGCGGAGGTGTTGCAGTGCTGTATGTAGGCGCCGCCACTGAAGTTGAGATGAAAGAGAAGACAGACCGGGTGGACGATGCGTTGCATGCAACCCGTGCGGCCGTGCAGGAAGGTATTGTGCCTGGCGGCGGGGTAGCTTACATCAGGGCAGTTGAAAAGTTAAATGAATTACAAGGCGCCAACGATGATGAATCCACAGGTATCGCCATTGTTAAACGTTCCGTGGAAGAACCGTTACGGCAAATTGTGTACAACTGCGGCCTGGAGGGAAGCGTAGTTATAGGAAAGATCCGGGAAGGGAAAGCGGATTATGGCTTTAACGCACGTACGGAGCAATATGAAAACCTCTTTGAAGCCGGCGTAATTGATCCTACGAAGGTTACCAGGATTGCGATCGAAAATGCCGCTTCTATTGCAGGTATGCTGCTTACCACAGAATGTGTGGTGGCAGATAAGCCCAAAAAAGAGCAGCCCGCCGCGATGGCCGCACCTGGCATGGGTGGGATGGATTATTAATCCGGTTCACAAGTACCGGCATAAAGCCTGCAAGCTTTTGCAGGCTTTTTTTATTTTGGCCGGTTCACAGGTATCCGGCCATCATCATTTACAGCCTAATGCCGTTTAAAATACTGTACCTCCTGCTCATGTTTCTTAGCTGCTGACAAAGAATCAAACGTACCTAAGTTGCGGCGCTTGTGCGTTTTGGGATCTTTCTTAACAGAGTATAATCTGTATTGTCCTGATTTTAATTTCCTGATCATAATTATTGAGTTTTGGGTGAAAATGCTTCGTGTAGATATTTCCACACTTACTATTAAGGCGCAAAAAAATCGTACCGTTTTAAGAAGGCTTAATAATTGCGGAACATTTTCGGTTGATATTTATAACCAACCTCGTGTATTAATACCTAAAAAATAATGATCATATGAAAGAGTTTGCAGCGTTTAAGAACAAAGCCGGCCTGTTGCGTAAGTGGTCGCTGATCTCCACTACGGAAGCTACCTCAGGACATCCCACCTCCTGCCTTTCTGCGGCGGACCTTACCGCCGTGCTGTTTGAGAAATATTTCACTTATGATATTGCGGAACCGCTGAATAATTATAACGACCGGTTTGTACTTTCAAAGGGCCATGCAGCACCTTTGCTGTATGCCTTGTTTGGTGTAGCCGGTGCCTATCCGCTGGATGAGCTGAAAACATTACGCAAATTCGGCAGCCGGTTCCAGGGGCATCCTGTACCTAAATTTGTTTACGCAGAGGCAGCTACCGGCTCCCTGGGCCAGGGTTTATCAGTAGGGGCGGGGCTTGCGCTGACCGCCAAAAGGGAAGGCCTTTCGTCCAAAACTTTTGTACTTACCGGCGATGGTGAGCTGGCCGAAGGACAGATCTGGGAAGCGGCCAATTTTGCTACGCATGAAAAGCTGGATAACCTGGTGGCTATCCTGGATATTAACCGCCTTGCGCAAAGCCAGCCAACTATGTTCGGCCATCACACAGAAGAATATGTGAACCGCTTTAAGGCATTTGGTTTTGAAGTAATAGCCATAGATGGTCATAATTATGAAGAGATTGACCAGGCATTTGAAAAAGCGGTAAATAATAAGAACGGCAAGCCCACCGCCATTGTAGCCAAAACAATTAAAGGGAAAGGCATTTCTTTCCTGGAAGATAAAGATGGCTGGCATGGCAAAGCCCTGAAGAAAGACGAGCTTCAGAAAGCGCTGCAGGAATTGGGCGATGTGGATGACCAGGCGCGGTTTGCGCTCAGGAAGCCTTCCGGGAAACTGATGCCGGCAAATACGGACGTAAAATACCGGGTAACAACCAGTTTTGAGAAAGGCAAGGAATACGCAACACGGGAAGTATTTGGGGAAGTATTGGCATCACTTGTGGAGCAGAACAAAAACCTTTATGTGCTGGACGGAGATGTAATGAATTCCACCTTCACAGAAGATGTAAAAAAGAAAACACCGGATCATTTCATTGAATGTTATATCGCAGAACAGAATATGGTATCCGTGGCGGTAGGTTTGTCCAGGTTGGGCCGGGTGCCTTTTGCAGCCACTTTCGGCGCATTTTTTACCAGGGCTGCAGACCAGATACGGATGGCGCGGGTATCTGAAGCCAATGTCAAGTTTGCAGGTTCCCATGTGGGCGTTTCCATAGGGGAAGATGGCCCTTCGCAGATGGCGCTGGAAGACATTGCTATGTTTGGAGCATTGCCCGGCGCCGTTGTATTACAGCCTGCCGATGCCTGGTGTACAGCAAGCCTGGTGCAGGAAATGGCTGCCCATGCCGGCATTGTTTACATGCGTACTTTAAGGCCTAAAACCGCTTTGTTATATAGTAAGGATGAACATTTTGAGATCGGCGGCTCTAAGCTTTTGCGTCATTCAGATCATGATGAGCTAACCGTGGCAGCTACCGGCATTACAGTATTTGAAGCGCTTAAAGCTGCAGAGGAGCTTGAAAAAGAAAACATCCATATAAGGGTGCTGGATTGTTATTCCATACATCCCATAGACGCCGCTGCATTGAATGAGAGTGTGCATGCCACCAAACAAAATTTACTGATAACGGTAGAAGACCATTTTGAACATGGGGGCATGGGCGATTTTGCTGCAGCAGCCCTGTCAGATACCGGCGCTCATATCATTAAAATGGCGGTGCCTGACATTTCACAATCCGGTACAAAAGATGAGCTGCTGCAAGATGCAGGCATAGATGCAGATCATATAGCGCAAAAGGTCAGGGAGCTTTGTGCGGTAACGGCATAGGCAGTGGGGCAGTAAGCCCCACTACTCCTGTTTCTTAAAAAGTATATTTTTTATTCTTCCATTGCTAAGCCTGAAGCCGGTTATCTTTTTTTGTGCGTTTGTCAGGAAATTAATAGTACCGTTGTAACTGCTGAACTTCCCGGCAATAACCAGGTCCGGCTCAAAAGTAAAATCACCTAAACGCATATGATGCGCAACCAGCTTACCATCTTTTACAGAAAGCTGGTAGGCGGTTTCCAGCTCTTTGCTATAATAGGCGCCGGCATATTGATCCAGCTGCGCAGGGGTAATTTTAACCGGGATCACCCTTGGGGCAATGCTACCATGGTATTTTAAGGCGCCTGCTTTCTCTTTTATTTCCCTGAAAGTAACAGATGAATTGTAGGCCGGCACCCATAACACTGAATCGGATTTCAGATCAGTGGGGAACTTATCCTCCCCGTTTGCCTGTACCATTATACGGCCGTTCTCCAATGTAAAAGTTACATACCAGCCAGGACCCAGCTGGTAGCTGCCAGTATATTTTTTTAATAACAGGGTATCAACGGAAATGTTGGGCAGGTTACTAAGGTCTTCACGTTTTGGACCGGATGTTATTTTATCGTTTAAGAACAGCTTTGCAATGGCATTTGTATTTCTATAAACATCAAAATTACCGTCGTTACTGAGCAGGATGACCGCAAGCTTCTGATCCGGGAAATTGGAAATAATGGTGCGGAAGCTTGCCCAGCCGCCATCATGCGCAATATTTGTGATGCCGTTACGCTGGCTCACTTCCAGGCCATAGGCATAATCAATCTTTTGTTTGTTATTGAGCGTGTCTGTTTCTATCATCCTTAGGTACACGGGATCTTTTTGCTCAAGCGCCTGCTGAAAATGAATAACCCATTTAGCCAGATCTTCAGCCGTGGAGAATATTGAGCTGGAACCTAAGGCCGTAAGGGCATCATTACTCTTAAAGTATTTGTTATCGTTAGCATAATATGAGCTGGCCACATGGCTGATCACCATTGAATAATCGCTTTGTACCAGGGATGCCCGCATGTTCAATGGTTTAAAGATATGCGCATCAATCCATTCCGGGAATGGAATGCCGCTTACTTTGGCTACAATAGCTGCCAGCAGGTTATAACCGGTATTGGAATAGGAATATTGCGAGCCTGGCTCAAAATCCAGCTCCCGCTGCTGTTTCACCATTCGCATAATGTCCTCATAGCTGAAGCTCTCATCCCAGCGCCAGCCAGCAGCATGCAGGGTGGCGGGCCAATCCCTTAATCCGCTGGTATGATGGATCAGATGACGGATGGTAATGGTTTTACCAAATTGGGGTACATCAGGCAGGTATTTATGGATATCATCATCCGGTGATATTTTGCCTTCCTGTATCAAAGTTGAAATGGCAAAACCTGTGAATTGTTTTGATACAGATGCAAGATCAAAAACCGTTGTGGTTGTAATGGGAATATCGTATTCCAGGTTGGCCATTCCATAGCCTTTTTCAAACAGGGTTCTTCCATCCTTTACAATTAAAGCAGCCACGCCAGGGCGGCTGGTACGGGCATAGATATTAAACAGGGAATCAATTTTTGCAGAAAGGGTATCGGAGGTATTTTGCGCAATACCGGGCAAGCCGCTTAAAAGCAGCAACAGGGTATAATATATTTTCATGGTACACAGAAGCTTATTATATACAATGACGGCCGGCGCAGGAAAAAGTTGCATTCCTTTATACAGGGCGGATATCATTTTATTGCGCCGTTCTCTTTTGCGGGCCGCATATGCTCATTGGCCCATTCCGCCAGATTATACAAATGCGGCAGTAAGCTTTGGCCGGCAGTGGTTAATGAATAATCAACCCGGGGAGGAACTTCAGGATACATTTGCCGGAAGATCAGGCCATCATCCAGTAAATTCTTCAGGGTAGCGGTCAGCATCTTTTGCGATATATCCCCAATGGCCTCCTGCAGCTGGTGGTAACGCATGGGGCTTCCTGTTTGCCCAAGTGTGAGCATCACTAAAACCGCCCACTTATCGCCAATGCGGCCAAATACATCCCTTACCGGGCAGAAGTCTACACTTTCTGCATTTTTAGAAAAAATCCTCATGTTAACTTTTTGATTTTCACTATTACATACCTGCGGGTGTGTAACGCACTTCCTAGTGCCGTATTTTTTGATCCTTAACCCGTTGTTACTTTTGCCGCCATAAGGTTAAGGGCAATACCCGGCAAAAACAAATTTATAATTATGAAATTAACTTATCGCATTACCACAGTCATTTTCCTTGTGCTTATTTTCTTAACAGCCATTACGGATATTACCCGGATGGAGTTTGTGGCTAAACCGGTAAAACATCTTGGATACCCGGATTATCTTCCCATTATGATCGGCTCGGGGAAACTAATTGGTATAATTATTTTAAGCATCCCTAAGTACTCCCGGTTTAAAGAATGGGCCTATGCCGGTTTTACGGTTCTATTTGTAAGTGCTGCTACTTCGCACGCCATTGTAGAAGATACTATCGGGAATGTATTGGCGCCATTGTTTTTAGAAGCCTTGTTGCTGGTGTCTTATATCAGCATGGTAAAAACGCCTGGTGCGGATAAAAGATGAATAGTCTGTTAATACCTTTGAGCTGAAGTTCAGAAACTTCAGCCCTCAACCCTCAGTCCTCAGTCCTCAGTCCTTAACCCTTAACTGTGAACTCTTTTTGGACAACAAATGTTATCCTATGCTATCTCAACTTTATAAATTTTATTAATTTAATATATAAGACTATATAAAGCCTGTCTAACTACCTAAAATAAAATTTACACTTTTTATTTTTTTTAAAAAGATTTCTATACTTTTGAATTACCACGTTGAAATTAGAGCAATAGGACTATACCGTTATTACGCAATCTTATCAGAGCCAGTGAACAGATCTATACTTATGAGAGGGACAATTGTAGCAAAGCACGGCTAATAAGTTGTTGAATATCAACCAATATTGAACTAGCATTTATCAAACCAAATCTAAAATTAAGCGCAATGCGAAAATCTCATGCCTTTGTCATGGTGATGCTGCTGCTATTTACCGGCACATCACTGCTTGCCCAGGACAAAAAATCAATTAGCGGAACCATTGTGGACGACAAGTCTGCAGTAGTGATAGGCGCCACTGTAATTGAAAAAGGTACCAGGAACAGCACCTTTACCGATGAACGCGGGTACTATCATTTTTCCGTAGCCCCCTCAGCTACGCTGATCATTTCATCAATCGGTTATGCTACCAGGGAGGTAGCGGTAGGTAACAGTTCAACCGTTAACGTTACTATTAACCAGGACACAAAAGGATTAAATGAAGTAGTGGTTACAGGCTTTGGTGAAAGCAGGGCTAAACGAAGCCTTGGATATTCCGTTACCCAGGTTTCCGGTGACGATATCAGGAGAACAGCCAGCCCCAACCCAATTTCCGCCTTACAGGGTATGGTACCCGGCTTACAGGTTACTCCCAATGTGGGCGGCCCGCAGGCATCCACCCGGTTTCAGATCAGGGGCAGCGCCAGCCTGGATCCGTATGGTAACCAGCCGCTGGTGGTGGTAGATGATATTGTGATGGACGATCAGGTAATTCTGCCCAACCGTGGTGGTGAGCAGGATTTCGGGAACATCCTGAAGGACATTAACCCCGACGACATTGAATCTATTTCCGTGTTAAAAGGTGGTGCTGTTACCGCATTGTACGGCAGCCGCGCATCCAACGGCGTGATCCTCATCAAAACAAAAAAGGGTTTTTCACAAAGAGGTTTGGGCGTTTCTTTTACCCAGTCTTTTATGTTTGAGAGAGCTTATAAAACAGTAGATCTGCAGAACAGGTTTGGCGCAGGTATACATGTGGACGATTGGATAAAAGGCACCAATGATACGCTGGAAACTGATCAAACTTATTACTATGCCAGCTTTGGCCCTGAAATGAAAGGGCAGATGTTTAAAGATATCACCGGCCAGTACCGCGCCAATAATCCTGGCGTGAATGATCCGCTGTCACTGTATAAAACGGGGGTTACCCGTAATACGAATATTGGTATTTCCGGTGGTAATGATAAAACCACTTTCCGTTTTTCTTATTCCAACCTGGGATCATCCTCTGCAACGCCAAACAATAACCTGGACAGGAACAGCTTTAGCTTCAGAGCCACACACCGTCCTATAAAATCAGTGTTGCTGGATGTGAATACTTCCTACACGCAAAGTGGTACAGAAAACCCTGCTTTGCAGGGGGGCAATAGCGTATTGTACGCAACAAGCTATGGTGTACCACGTAACTACGATATTAATTACTGGATGCATAACTATTTAGATACCGAAAATGGTGGCATATCACCAAGAGATATCTCCGGCGCCTCCAACGCTTTCTGGTACATTTACCAGAACCACTACCAGCAAAAGGAAAATAACTTCAGGGGCAGTGTGAACCTGAGAGCAGACCTTACCAACTGGCTTCGTTTTGATGGAAGCGCTTCTATCAATGCATTTGAAACAAATTACACCGCCAAGATAAGAGGTACCAACCCCGGTTTTGAAGGTGGTCAATATAAGGTTAACAATAATAGTGTAAGGCAATACCGTTACCGTGGAAGCCTGAGCTATATTAAGAAAGTGAACGACTTTGACCTGCTGGTACAAGGTGGTGGAGAGCTCAACCAATCCAAGCAGGTAGGTTATTACGCTGAAACAAATGGCCTTATTATACCGGACCTTTACCGTCTTTCCAACTCTAAAGACAGGCCCCGTATCGACGAAGGAAAACCGAACGAGCTGCAAATGGCTTCCCTGTTCTACCAGGCCAGCGTTGGTTTCAGAGACTATCTGACCCTGAACGTGTATGGCCGTAATGACTGGAACAGTACGCTGGTATACAACGATGGTCATGGCAACTATTCCTACTTCTATCCCGGTGCGGATCTGGCTTTTGTATTCTCTGATCTGGTTAAAATGCCCAAGGGCTTTGATTTTGGTAAGCTGCGTGTTTCGTATGTGCAGGCAGGTGGTGGTACATCACCCTATAAAACCAATACCGGTTCCTATACCGCTTATGGTTTGTATTACGATGCTACCGGAGCACCTATTCTCAGATATGGCATTCTCGGAAACTCATTGCCTAACCAGAACCTGAAGCCTGTGCGTAATGCTAAGATCGAGGCAGGTCTTGAGTTTAAATTGTTTAACAACAGAGTGGGAGGTGATATTACCTGGTACCAGCAGGATTCCAAGAACCAGATCCAGGACTTTACAGTACCCCGTGAATCAGGTGTAGTAAGTGCTTTGATCAATGGTGGTAAAGTAAGGAACCAGGGGATAGAGCTTACCCTTTACGGAACACCCTACAAAAAAGGAAATTTCTCCTGGGATGTAATGTTCAACTATACCCGCAACAGGAACAAGATCCTTTCTTTACCATTTAACTCCAAGGCAGCGATGCTGGATGGGGGAGATGGTATTTACTCCGTGGCTAACCTGGGTGGCGATTACGGTGCTATCCGCGCTAACTATCACTACGCTTCCTACCAGGCAAAAGATGGTAATGGCGCTGACATGCAAAGTGGCCTGAACGGCATGCCGGTAGTAGGCTTTAATGCAACCGGTGGGGAATTTGGCGCCCCGGTAATTTATTACCTGAGGGCTGGTACCTATAACCCCACAGTAGGTAAGGAATCAGATCCGGTTGTAGGATCTACCATGCCTGACTTCCTGGGCAGTATCCGCAACACTTTTAACTATAAAAGACTGGCAGTAAGCATTTTCCTGGATGCGAAATTTGGCGGTGATGTATATTCCAACACTTATGGTTACGGATCACAGTACGGTATGCTGAAACATACGCTGGCCGGCCGTACCACGGACCTTGGAGGTTTAAGCTATACCGGCACCGCAGACTACAATGGCCTGAAAGCTGAACGCCATGATGGTATTTTACCGGTAGGCGTATTTGCACCCGGCACTGTAATAGGCGCAGATGCTAGCGCTGATGGCCAGGAGCACGATGTTTCCGGTATGACCGTGGCTGATGCCTATGAGAAAAAATATGTAAAGCCGGTAGCAGCTTCTGATTATTATGATCGTACCTATGGCTGGAGCAGCGGTATCAGATCCGCCAGCATGTTTGAATCTTCATGGGTATCTATGCGTGAGCTGTCCGTTAGTTACGACCTGCCTGTTGGCGTAGCCAGCAGATTAAAGATGAACAGCCTGCGCCTTTCGCTGATAGGCCGTAACCTGTTCTTCCTGTATAACAGCGCGCCGGACAATGTGAATCCGGATAACCTGAGCTCAACCAGCAGCGGCGCCTTTATTGAGAACGGCGGTGTGCCTTATTTCAGACAGTTTGGATTTTCTGTAAACGCCAGTTTCTAACAGGCTCTTTAACGATTGTAAAAATTAGTAATAACCAGGATTTAAAATATAATTATGAGGAAGACATTATTACAGGCAGCTTGTGTGCTGACGCTTTTGGCAACTTCCTGCAGCCGCGACAAATATGCGGAGCTGAACACAGATCCCGATCTGATCCAGGTAGATCAGGTGGACGCGAAAGCGCTGTTCCCTACCGCTCCCCTTGCCATACATACCAACGACTTTGAAGCCTATTATGATATACACCGTAATATCCAGTACTGGATCGGCGCCTGGGTGCCGCTGGGTGGTAACGGGGCTATTATTACGCGTTTTAAAACGCCCATTTCAGCTTCCAATTACCCTTACAATTATGAGGACCTGTATTCCAGGGAAACCATAGGTGCGGGCGGTACGCTGGTAGAGATGAGGAATGTTATCGATAAAATGGATGATGCTACCAAAGCAAAATATCAGCATATCCGTGCCATTTCCTACATACCAATGGTATTAGCTGCTTTTAACGTTTCTGATCTTTTGGGCAGCGTTGCCTATTCAGACGCATTTAGAGCCAGGTATACTACTCCCCCGGTATTAACGCCTAATTATGATACGCAGGAAGCGCTGTATGATACGCTGGACAATCAGCTGAAAAGTGCGGTTGCAGTATTAGAACAAAGCTTGCCTGATCAGGAAAAATTAGGCTCGTATGACCTGTATTATTTCGGTGCAGGAACAGAGGCGCTGAACTGGGCTATGGCAGCCAATTCAATGAGATTGCGCATTGCAATGCGTATGCTCAAAAGAAAGCCCGATGCTGCAAAAGCCATCATTAATGAAGTGCTGGCAGATAACGTAGGGCCTATTAACAGCCGGGCAGCTTCCTGGATCTTCAGAGCCGGCACCACAGTAGCCAATGGAGGCAACTATAATGTGGCAGCAGGGCTTTCGGGGCAAAAGGCATCTATTGATTTCATGTATAAGAATCATGATCCACGTATCCGGAACATTTATCAGAAGGTTGAGCTGACCCAGGACCAGTTTAATACTTTCCAGGCTTCCGGCGTTATTGGAGCAGGTGAGGTGTACCAGGAATACAGGGGCCGCTATACCAGCCCGGATGCAGCTAATGAAGCTGATAAGAAGTTTTATTTTAACTACATCACCGGGTCTACTGCATATGTATCATACATACAATACGCATTATTCAATTCTTCAATAGCCGACGGGTTGGTTAACTATCCTGTGATCACCTATGCGGATGTATGTTTTATGAGAGCCGAGCTGGCCGCCAGGGGCATTACTACCGAAGCTGCAGCCGACTGGTATTATAAAGGCATTGAAGCATCCCTTGCAGATTATGATGATTGGGGAAAAGATGCAAGGGTAGTGGGTTATACACCGCTAACAGCTGATGAAGTTACAGCCTATAAGCAATCGCCGGGCATCGTGTATAATCCTGCTAAAGGGGTAGAGCAGATCTGCATTCAGCAGTTCATTAATTTCTACCGCAATCCTTATGAATGCTGGGCGTTGATAAAAAGAACCGGTTACCCAAGCCAGACCGGCCAGGTTTACCAGGCAGAAAAGGTTAGAGCTGGTGGCGTAGAAGCTGTTATGCCCAGAAGATGGAGCCTGTTTGTGCCGCCGATCACTGATTTCAACTACGCTAACAGAAGGGCGTCTATTGAGGAAATGCAGAAGGATCCCGAGCTGGGCGACTTAACTGATATTACGGGAAGAGTTTGGTGGGATAAAAAATAAGTTGTAGAATAATACAATGCATTCAGATCAGGTATCTTTACCTGGTCTGGATGCATAACCAAAAAGCTTTTCATGAAATATGTGTTGCTTATTTGCGGCTGTTTGTTTTTAGGAGCATTACATGCACAGCAGCCGGCAGCGGATGCGCTGAAGGCCATTAAGGTAAGAACAATAGAAGGCAAGTCCTTCTCCTTATCCGGCATTCACAAGCAGCTGACCGCCCTGGTGTTCCTTTCGCCGGACTGCCCGCTGAGCCGCAATTACACTATTGTATTGAATGAGCTACAAAAGAACAAAAGAGATTCCCTGGCCATTGTGGGCGTTTTTGCAGGATCAGTATACAGTGATGATGAAATAAAAGCCTTTCAGCAAAAATATGCAGTTGATTTTGTGCTGGTACGGGATAAAAAAGAAGCGTTGGTAAATTATACACAGGCAACGGTAACGCCTGAAGTTTTTTTATATGATAATAACAGCGTGCTGGTATACAATGGCGCCATTGATGACTGGGCTGTGAGCCTTGGCAAAAAGAAAAGGCAGGCGGATCACCATTATCTGCGTGACGCCATTGATAATTTTTTACAACATAGAACAGTGAACCCTTTTAAAACAACGGCAGTAGGTTGCCTGATCAGCAATAAATGAAGCATATGCCAGCACGCTTATTTACTATAGTATTCCTGTTTACATTCACCACGCTTCGTGCACAAACCTACTACGACGTTGAACCGATACTGCTGCGTAAATGCGGTGTTTGCCATAATCCCGGAGAGGCGGCCCCTTTTCCGCTATTGAACTATGAAGATTTTACAAAGAGGCTTCCCTTTATAAAAAAAGTGATCAGCACCGGCTATATGCCGCCCTGGCAGGCAGATACAGCGTATTCACACTTCGCCAACCAGCGGGGGCTTACAGCTGAAGAGAAGCAGGCCATTCTTGCATGGATAGATCATAAAGCGCCTAAAGGGAAAGCGCCTAAAAATGCACCGGTACTGAATACAAACGCCGGTAAGCTGTTAAATGGCCGGGCGCCTGACCTGGTATTAAAATCCAAAATACCGTTTACTGTTAAGGGAAATAATAAGGAAAGGTTTATAGAATATAAAGTGCCGTTTGAACTACCGGCCGGCAAAAGCGTAGAGGCCATTGAATTTGTGACCAACAATAAAAAGATCATACACCATGTTAATTATGGTTTTTATAGTGTAGCTGATAGCAGTGTGGACCTGGATGCGGGTTTAAGCACCATTGATACGGACGAAGAGCCACAGAACAGGAGCGCTTTTGACCAGCTGAAACGAACCATGGTTTATTACACGGGATGGATACCCGGGGCCTCAGCAGAATATTATCCCAATGATTTTGGCTGGACATTTCCCGAAAGGGGAGTAGTGATCTTTACCACGCATTATGCGCCTATAGCAGCAGATGAGCAATCAATAGTGGGCGTTAACATGTACTTTAAAGATGCGCCGGTAAAAAGGCCGGTGCGTATTATCAGCATTGGTTCCGGCGGGGTAGGTGAGCGGGACATTGATCCCATTTTCATGATCCCTCCTGGCCAGGTAAAAACGTTTGAGCTGAAAATGAAAACGCCCGAAGAGCAATCGCTTTTATATGTGTGGCCGCATATGCATTACCTGGGAAGATCTTTTGAGGCATTTGTAGTAACACCGGACAATGATACCATTCACCTGGTTAAAATACCCCAGTGGGACTTTCGCTGGCAGGAGCTGTACCGGTTTAAGAAGCCGGTAAAGATCCCCCGTGGTTCTGTTATTTACATGAAAGGCATTTATGATAATACAAAAGATAACCCTTTTAACCCCAGTGATCCGCCAAAATATGTTTTTTCAAAAGGCAGTATGAGATCGGACGATGAAATGTTTACGCTATTGCTCATTTATGCGCAATACAATTTAGGAGATGAGAGCATTGATTTGGAATAGATAAAACGTGTATAATATTGTTAATGTTTGTGCGCTGACTTGCAATTGCAATCAGTTAGCCCTTACTTTGCCTTGTCATTTGTATGTTTTTCGGGAATAAAGAACAGCGTTTCTGAAATATGGTAAAGAGAGATTATTACAAAACATTGGCCCTGAGGGAATTTTATTTCTCCGGGAAGCTTTCCTCCACGGATCTGAGTGAACGTATAGGAAAGAGCATACCCCATGTGATGAAGGTAATTGATGAACTGGTGACCGGGGGCTTTATCCTGGAATCGGGGTACGCGCCATCCAGCGGCGGCCGGCGGCCGGTAACCTATGCTATGAAGCAGGATGCCATTTACGTCCTGTCAGTGGCTATGGACCAGATGGTAACCCGCATAGCGCTGATGGACCTGCAGAATAACACGGTTACCCCTGTTAAGAAATTTGAGCTGCCGCTTACGGATAACCCGGCAGCCATTATACAGCTGAAGGAGAAAATGTCCGAAGTGATTAGTGCCTCCGGTATAGATAAAAAGAAGATCATAGGCGCCGGCATCGGGATGCCCGGTTTTGTAGATGCTAAAAAAGGCATCAATTATTCCTTTTTAAATACGGAAAATAAGACCATCCGGGAATACCTGGCGCAGGAGCTGGGCTTTCCTGTTTATATTGATAATGATTCCAGCCTTATTGCTTTGGCGGAATTTCGTTTTGGCGTGGCGCGGCAGAAAAAGCATGCCCTGGTGGTGAATATAGGCTGGGGTATTGGCCTGGGCATGATCCTGAATGGCGGCTTATTCCGGGGCCATAATGGTTTTGCCGGTGAGTTCAGCCACATTCCCATTTTCAATAACAACAAATTATGCAGCTGTGGCAAAAGCGGCTGCCTGGAAACAGAAGCCTCTTTACAGGTAGTGATAGAAAAAGCCGCGCAGGGCTTAAGATCCGGGCGGCCCTCTACCTTAGGCAGCGATTACCCCAGCGGGCACCTGGAAGCTGATTGGGACGCCATTGTGGCCGCTGTTCATAAAGGCGACCGTTTTGTGATAGAGCTGTTGTCGCAAACAGGTTATGATATAGGAAAGGCCGTGGCTATCCTGATCCATTTAATGAACCCTGAGCTGGTGGTGTTAAGCGGCAGGGGAGCTTTAGCCGGCAGGCTCTGGGAAGCATCTGTGCAGCAGGCTTTGAATGAACATAGTATCCCGCGGCTGGCTGCCAATACTACGCTGGCTATTTCAACCCTGGGCTACCAGGCAGAGCTGATCGGGGCGGTGGCCTTGGTAATGGAAAGCAAAGTACGGGAGTACGAAATAAAAAGTAAAAGTGTAAATGCCAAAGCATTCATTGATGAACAGAATGGATTGGTAGGCATGCAATAACCTTATTCAAACACCCGGATCACTTTTATAAACCGCTCCATATAATAAGGGCTGAGCGTTGTTTCTGTTACGCCTGCAGCTTTCCCGGAAGTAGAATGTATGAAAACAATGCTATCGCCTGTATAGGTAATGATCCCCATATGCCCCACCGTTCTGATGGCACTATCCGTGCCTGTAAAAAGGATCAGGTCACCGGGTTTTGAGAGGTCCAGCGTAACAGGTATGCCCTGGTCACTGAAATCTGCGGAGCTTCTGGGAACGGCTATACCAAAATGATTAAAAACATAGGTAATGAACCCGGAACAATCGAACCCTGCTGCCGGATCGGAAGAGGCATATTTATAAGGAATACCTTTCAGTGTTTTAGAGAATGCGATGAGTGTTGCCGGGTTAGTACCACTGGTATTAATACCCTTTTCCTGTATAAATACCGTAGAGCCGGTCCTGTTTGGCTGTACAACACCGGAATCAATATCATTAACGATCCAGGCAAGGGTATTCACATGCTCTTCGTCAGCCGGCTGCCCACAGGACAGCAGCGCTGTCAGTAACAGGCATAGGACAAGGGTTTCACGCATACTTGAAATTAGTAAAAAATATAATATTAATATATAATATTTCCCCCCGCTGCATCCGGAAAACGCGGAAGCCGGAGATCAATCCCCGGCTTCCTGTAATTATATATTATACAAACTTTCTAACGTCCCCAGGTTACATTGATGTTATGCGCCTTTGCATAAACCTTACCAAGGCTGGTCAGCTTTTCTGACAGCGCATCAAACTGTTGGGCGTATTTGCTGCTTATTTCCTGTCCTTTTGCTGCAATATCTTCTTTAGCAGCGCCATCGTCGCAAAGTTTTGCCAGCGCTTTATACTCATTCTTGTAAACAGGCAGCACATATTCATGCAGGGCAATGGAAGTTTGCAGCATTTCTTTGGTTTCATCCGTTTCCTGTAATGCTTTTACATCCTTCAGCGCTTTTTCAATACTCAGGACCTTAGTTTCAACCACCTGGGCAGCGGTAACGTTTTGTTGCACTCCTTCATGTTTTACCGTATAGGCCACCAGCATATTTGTAAACTGCTCAGTGGCAAAATCATTAAAAAGATTGGTGTTTAGCACAGCCCTGTCAAAATAGTTTTCCGGGGTGGCTGTATTACAGGCGGTTAACAAAAATGACCAGCATAAGACCAACAAACTGGCAATCGTTTTTTTCATGTTCAATGTCTTTTGATTTCGCGCAAGTATACAATATTTATTTCTGGATTTTGAATTTGGCAGGTACGGGCACAGGGCCTGTGCTCCGGGGAGAGATCCGGTTTTATGTGACGGTTATGGATAAACGCAGCGTTAAATTTCACGAGGCCTTTTACCAATGGCGTCCAATATACAGGGTTTCCATTTTGCACCCAATACAAGTCCGTTTATACTGCACTATTCTGCCAAGGTAGATGTTTCAAACAAAGTGAACTGCATGCCCGATGGGTCCTGCATGCGCTGCACCTTGCTCCAGGGAGCTTGTTTAACGGCGGCAATTTTGATAGCGCCGGCTGCCGCTAATTTTTCTCCGGCCGTGTCTATTGCATTGCCAACTTTAAAGGCAAGCCGGACAGGCCCGGCTACCCGTTCGCCTACTTCAATTTCATCTATGGTAGCAGCATGGCGGCTATCTATCAGCTCCAGGGACGCCCTGCCTGCATCCAGGATAATGCCATTGCCTGTTTGCTCATGCCATTCTTTAGAGGTTGTTAAACCCAGAGAATCCCGGTAAAATTTTATGATCTCTTCCAGGTTGTCTACTGTCAGGATGATCCTTAATTCATTTGCCTTCATATGATGCTGGTTTTATAATGGAGCTTGCTGTTATTAGCATAAATTAAAACTACTAAATACCTGCCGGATAAGTTGGTAATTTACCCGGATAGCCTACCTTTAGGCTACGGGGCAATAGTACAGCAGAGCAGGCAGGTCATTTACTGCCGCTATAACGTTCATGAATAAGATCTATTTGACAGGCTTTTCGTATATACTGACAGTACAATAAACTTTTACCTTTCTTACTCAATACAGCATGCAGGCTGCGGATGAAATTTAGCTGATCCTATGAGCTTTAATAAATTATTGGAAGAACAATTAAAAAAATACCTGCCGGATGCAGCGCTACTGGAACAACCGGCATTCCTGCGTTTCCTGGAAGCGGTGAATGAGTCCTATGAATCCTATGAAAAGGACCGGGTGCTGTCCGGCGATGCCGTTAGCATCACCGCGTCTGAACAGCGCATGCGGCTGGCCCTGCAAACCATTGAGGATAATGTATGGGAATATGATTTTGAACAGCGTAAAATGGTATTTGCGCAGGTAAATAACTCTGTCTTAAAACTACGGCGGCTGGAGTATGTTGATAAAGAGAATGAGGAATGGTGGAGAGAAATTTATGAAGAGGACCTGCATATTGCAGTAGATACCTTCCGCAAATATAAGCAGGGCCTCATCAGCAAACATTCCGTTGAATACCGTATGCACTGTGCAGATGGCAGTATTAAGTGGATCCTGAACCGGGGCGGCGTAATAAAAAGGAACAGTGAGGGCCAGGTGCTTAAAGTAGTAGGCGCTATAACGGATATAGATGCGCTCAAGAATATACAGGCAGAGCTGCGTACCACAGCCAACCGCTTATCTAACCTGCTGGCCAGCCTGCACAGTGGTGTGCTGGTGGAAGATGAGGCCCGCAGGATCGTTATGGCCAACCAGCAGTTCTGTGATCTGCTTTCCATACCGTTGCCGCCGGAAGCGCTTATAGGGCTGGATTGCAGCCAGACGGTTGAACAGTCCAAACACTTATTCAAAAACCCGGGGCTGTTCCTGAACCGGGTAGCGGAGATCCTGGAAAACCGGCAGCAGGTAACCGACGAAGAGCTGGAAATGGCCGACGGGCGCATATTGGAAAGGGGCTATATCCCGGTATTCCTTGACAATGAACACAAAGGGCACCTGTGGAAATACAATGACATTACCAAGCGCAGGCAATCGGAAAATATTATAAGGCTGCAGGAAGAAAAGTACCGGAACATCATTGCCAATATGAACCTGGGGCTGACAGAGGTAGACCTTGAGGAGAACATCCTGTATGCTAACCAGAGCTTTTGTGAAATGTCGGGTTATACCCCGGATGAGCTGATGAATAAGAATGCTTCTATGTTATTCAGGGGCAAGGAGAATGACGGCTTTACCAGGGAAAAGCAGGCGCTGCGCGCCCAGGGCATATCAGACGCTTATGAGCTGGCAGTGCGTAATAAGAAAGGGCAGCTGAAATGGTGGCTGGTAAGCGGTGCGCCGCGTTATAATGATGCAAATGAGCTGGTAGGCTCCATTGGCATACACCTGGATATTACCAGCCACAAACAGCTGGAGCTGGCTTTAATGGAAGCCCGGCAGGCCGCAGAAGAATCGGCGCATGCCAAAGAAACCTTCCTGGCAAATATGAGCCATGAAATACGTACCCCTATCAGCGCCATCCTGGGTATGAGCCGGCAGCTGGGTGAAACCAGCCTGGATCAGGAGCAATCCCTTTTCCTGGATAATATTAACAAGGCATCCGAACACCTGCTGGTGATCATTAACGATATACTGGATATTTCCAAAATAGAAGCAGGCATGCTGCAGCTGGAAAACATTGGTTTCCGCCCGGCAGAGCTGGTTGAACAGGCAATAGCGTTAATGACATTGCGGGCGCAGGAAAAAGGGCTGCTGTTATCCACGAAAATAGAGGCCGGTCCATGGCCCGTGATCATGGGCGATCCTTTCCGGCTGAAGCAGGTGTTACTGAACCTGCTCAGCAATTCCATAAAGTTTACTGAAAAGGGCGGCGTGCAAATAACCTTCAATACCCTGAGCTGGCGGGGCAGCCAGCTAACGGCTGTTATTACGGTAACAGATACCGGCATAGGGATGGATGAGGCAACGCTGAAGAACATTTTCCAGAACTTTACCCAGGGCGATAAGACCACTGCCCGCAAATACGGCGGTACCGGACTGGGAATGGCTATCAGCAAACAGCTGGTAGAAATGATGGGCGGTACCATTCAGCTTCAGAGCAAACCGGGTGCAGGCACCAGCGTTGTGCTGCGCATACCTTTTGATATAGGTAAAGAAAAAAACATCCCGGTAAAGGAAAAACAGAGCATAGACAGCTCTATACTGAAAGACTGCCGGGTGCTGCTGGCGGAAGACAATGAAATTAACCAGCTGATCGCCTGCAGGATCCTGGAAAAACACGGCCTGGTGGTCACCGCGGTTAATAACGGGAAGGAGGCCCTGGATGCCATGGCAAAACAACCTTTTGATGTAGTGCTGATGGATATGCAGATGCCGGTTATGGACGGGCTGGAAGCAACCGCATTTATCCGCGCCAATATTAGCCGGGATATACCGGTAATTGCCTTAACAGCTAACGCCATAAAAGGGGAGAACGAAAAGTGTATAAAGGCTGGCATGAATGATTATATCTCCAAACCATTTGAGCCGTCAACGCTGATCAGTACCATTGCACACCTGGTAGGCAGGCAGCTGAAGTAAGCATATACCCCTTACCGTTAGTGTGTAATAAAAATAGGGTAGGTAAGCGACTGAATAAAAAGATCGGCCTGGCTATGCTGCAGGAAGTTGGAAAGTAAGCTTCTGCCATAAGCTCCCATTACCACCAGCGCATGCCGCTTTTTAAGCAGGTAGGTAAAGAGCTCATTACCCGGTTCCCCTTTTAATGTAACCACATCTGAATATGCATAGTGATTGCTTAACCAAGAAGCGATCATCCCTTTTTCATCAACAGGCAAGCCATCATTTTTTACCTGTACTACAGTTCCCCTGGCTTCATTGAGCTCGGGCAACAGGTAAGTGAACTGTTTCATGGCAAATAAGGCAGCGTTACTGCCATCATAACAAAAAACAATCTCCGAAATAGTTGATCTTAATGCAGGCGCAATGATCACCGGGCATTTAGCGGACATGAGCAGCTGTTTCAATAATGTACCGGGTACCTGTTTGGTAGCTCCTATTGCAGCATCTGTAATCATAAGGTCTGCAAAACGGCTTTCTTCTATGAGCGATTCCATTAAAGGCCCTTCGAGGTAGCGGGCAGAAACAATTAACCCCTTTTTATTACAGGTGTTTATAAAATCACTCATATTATCTTCAATCTCCTGTCTTTTGCTAACATATTCCGGGAGGTCGCCGGCTACAATGCTTTCCACATATGGGAAGCCCAGGGCCTTTTTCAGGGCAGGTTTTTCTGCATACCTGGCAGGCTGAAAGAACAGTACATGAAACCGGTAGCGGCCTAAACCGGAGAGATAGTGAAAGAAGCTCAGCACATGATCTGTTGGCTGCTCACCAGCCAGCATGAGTATTATCTTTTCCATAGTGCTTTTTTTTCAAAACTATACCGCTTAGGGCAGGTGTTCAATGACAACCGTCAGCCGCATACATGATTGTTACCATGGTATACATATACAGATAATCTCCTGACCAGGATCAGCAGCGCCGTTGCCTGCCGTCATTTAATACAGGCGGCCGTTCACATATTTTTACAAAGCGGCGGCATTACCATCCGTTGCGACCAGGTAACACCACCTAAATCTTGTATTATGAAACTATATGTGAACCAGAGCAGCACACTGGGTGAGATACAAAAAGACTTCAGGGATATGTACCCCTACCTGAAGCTGGAATTTTATAAGCGCATTCAAACCGGCAACCAGGGAGCTTCATCGAAAGACAAGCTGCAGGCTAACTATTTACCGGGAAAAATAAATACCGGCCGTGTTTATACAGCCATTGACATAAGCCCGCAAAGGAGCGCCGGCGAGCTGGAAAACGAGATCCTGGATATACTGGGTGTTAGTGCGCAGGTTTTCCGCCGTTCCGGTAATATCTGGATCCAAACTACGGATACGGATAAGTGGAGCCTGCGGCTACAAAATGAAGAGGGCAGGGCATCCTGCATTTCTATTTCGCCGGGCCACCAGCCGCCGGAGCAGGAAGATTAAATTTCTGCAGGTACTGTATGCAACTATGATCTTGGTCAGGCGCCGGTATAATTGCTGTCATTGCAGGCGGGTTGGTTAATAGGTAGCTTTGC
The DNA here is from genome assembly GCF_019091455.1 of Chitinophaga sp. GbtcB8. GTDB lineage: Bacteria > Bacteroidota > Bacteroidia > Chitinophagales > Chitinophagaceae > Chitinophaga. The sequence goes on along the minus strand of NZ_JAGXJN010000032.1, from coordinate 51,850 downwards.
ATCATAAAATGAACCATATGCAGGAAGTAATTAATAGTTCATACCAAACAGTAGACAGCGCGCTATCCCTCATCAAAAGCGGCGACCGGGTATTTGTTCACGGCAGCGCCGCTACGCCGCTGGAGCTTGTAAATTCTTTACTGGACCGGGCTGGCGAGCTGCATGATATAGAGCTGGTATCCATAAGCACCTATGGGCATATTAACTGGAACCGGCCGGAGGTGCTTAAAAGCTTTTACCTCAATTCCCTTTTCGTATCCGCCAACGTAAGAGGCTGGGCAAATACCAGCAGCGGTGATTATGTACCGGTGTTTTTAAGCGAGATACCCCGCTTGTTTGAAAAAGGTGCATTGCCTATAGATGTGGCGCTGGTGCAGGTATCCCCGCCTGATCAGCATGGGTATTGTACCCTGGGTACCTCTGTGGATGCGGCATTAAGTGCGGTACGCAGCGCCAAAAAAGTAATTGCACAGGTAAACCCGCTGATGCCAAGGGTACTGGGAGACGGGGTCATTCACCATTCACGTTTCTCCGCTATGGTATGGAAAGCAGCGCCGCTGCCGGAAATAAGCTATACGGAAAAAATAGACAGCGTTACCAGGGAGATCAGTAAATATGTAGCCGGCCTTATTGAAGACGGCTCCACGCTGCAGCTGGGCATTGGCGGTATACCGGATGCTGTGCTGGAACAGCTGGTACACCATAAAGGCCTGGGCCTGCATACCGAAATGTTTTCCGATGGCGTAGTACCGCTGGTGGAGAAGGGTGTGATCACCAATGAGCATAAAGAGGTACGGAAAGGGAAAATAGTCAGCAGCTTTATACTGGGCACCCGCAAGGTCTATGATTTTGTAGATAATAATCCTTACGTAAGCTGCATGGATGTTGCGTTTGTAAATGATAGTGATGTGATCCGCCGGAACCCGAAAGTAGTAGCCATTAACAGCGCCATTGAAATTGATTTTACCGGCCAGGTGTGCGCGGATTCAATTGGTACTTATCAATATTCCGGCATAGGCGGGCAAATGGATTTTATGCGGGGCGCTGCCCTGTCAGAAGGAGGAAAGCCTATTATAGCGCTGCCTTCCACCACAAAAAAAGGTATTTCCCGTATTGTGCCCTGCCTGAAAGAAGGAGCTGGTGTGGTAACTACGCGCGGGCATGTGCATTATGTGGTAACGGAATATGGGGTGGTGAACCTGTATGGAAAAAATATGGAGCAACGGGCTAAGCTGCTTATCAGTATTGCGCATCCTGATCACAGGGAAAGTCTTGAGAAGGCGTATTTTGAACGCTTTGGTAAATTATAACGGGTAGATACTCCAGGAGTACAAGGGAATTGCTTTAACAGCAGTTCCCTTTTTTAATTGTATGTTATCTTCAGGTACAAATTAAATTCCACTTCCAGCAAATCGTTTGCCCGTATCATGCCGCCCAGCTTACGTGGCGGGGTAAGATTGAAATCCGTGAACTTAATCTGCTGGTTGCCGGTGAGGTGGATCACCTGCTGCTCATCCCGAAATATGTGGTAATTGATCTCAAATGTTTTTGGAACGCCGGCCAGCTCAATGTTCACTGTACCGCAGATTGTTTCCTGCCGGGAGCTAAGCGCCGGGTACTGCTTCAGGGAAACAAATGTGATGGTCAGGCGGGGATGCTCTTTAACCTTTAATGTTTTGCGCAGGTCATTGGTCATAACATTGCTCAGGCAGTTAAAATCAGCTACCGGCAATCCAATAGACCCTGAAAGGGCTACCATGGCATTTTTACCACAGCTCCTTTGAATGGTAAGTGTATCGGGATTAGTATAATCCCGGATGCTGCAGCTGAACTTATTCATGTTGGTGCTGCCGTTCACCCGCAGGGTACATCCCTTTATTATTACCCATTTTTCCGGGGCATTGGCAGCTTCATGCAGCGGCTGCATAGTTGCCAGGCAGGTAAGCAGGGCTAAGGAAAGGTGTTGGATGATCATAGCAAAAAAATTTAAACAGGGAATAATAAAGAAGGTCAGCATGCAGCAGCATCCTGACCTTCTTTTGTTTTACAACCAGGTGCTCAGAAGCCTACCGTGGCTTCAATTACATAACCGTTAAATTTGCCGCCTGCACGGTAATCGGCAACGGGGAAATCTTTGTACTGCTGAATAACATATTCGCCTTTCAGCATTATATTCCTGGTAAGGAACCATCCGCCTGCAAATGCCAAACGGTCCACGGAAACATTACCATCGTATTTAATAGCGCCTGCACCGGTGCCTGTGGCATTGTTAGCCAGCGTTGCACGCACAGCGTTATACCGTACACCCAGGAATACATTTTCTGCTTTAAAGAACCGGTACACTGCATCCACTGCATACTGGCTGGCATTGCGGGTGCTGGTTTCACGGGCTGTTCTGCCGGATGCGGTTTCATAGGTGCCAAACAGCTCCAGGCCGCGTGCTTTTACAAAACCATTGAACATAAATGCATTCACCTTTTTGTTGAACCCGGGGTTAAAACGGCCGGAAAAGGCCAGGGGCGTACCTGCGCCGGTGGCGCTGCTGGGATTGGCGGAGTTCAGCTCCATGATGTACTGGTAGTTAGAGCCGGAACGGTCGCCACCATATAAGGTATTGCTGCCGCTGCTCTGGTTACCGTAATAAGAGCCGCTTATACGCAAACGGATATCGTCTGTTAGCTGTCTGTCAAAACCGGCTTTCAGTAAAAGGCTGGGTGATTTATGACGGTCGCCATCCGGGTTTTGTGCAGCATACAAAGAATCCACATTTCCTTTGATCATGCCGTTGGTAACGCCGATCATACCAAACAGGCCATTCTTCTTTACATATATTTCACCACCGATCTCTGTTGCAAAAGCATCCATGATATAACCTTCCATAAAGGGGTTATACAGGGCATGGCCGCCATCGGTCCGGCGAAAGTGTTCATCGCCGTAGTTCACTTCAAAATGCCCGATCTTAATAGTGGTCACTTTCATAATATCGTTCCAGATCTGACCTTTAAATGGCAGCTTATCAAATTGTATAAACCCGCCTTTTACCCAGCTTTCATTGTGGTGTTTGGAGGATAGGTAGGTGGTTACATTCAGGCGGATCCCATCTGCCAGCTGTACATCCAGGTACAGGTTAGCCTGTGCGGTCTGGAAGCCGGCGGTGATCACCTTTAATTTATTACCAGGTATGATCTCACCGCTGGAATAGGAGCCTACATCATTTTTTAATGCATCGGGATTTTTATGTTTCAGGTTCTGGAACTGTTGAGTAAAACCCGCGCCAAATTTCAGCTTCAATCCATCAAAGGTGGCAGCGGTATCTTTCGGATCCTCAAAAATATTAATGCCTTGCTGATCATAGCTGCGCATGTTGGCGATCTTTGGCTGCAGCTGTGCTTTTAGTGCTACCGGTAACAGTAATAAGAGCAGGCCGTAAAGGATCGGGTTGTGAATAAACGTTTTCATACAGTAAAGGTTTTAGCAGGGTGATGATGTTTTTATTTTTTTAGTGTGAGCTCAAAGCTCACGGTTACGTCGTTGCCTGTTTTAACAGTACCCATCATAAAGGAGGGAGGGTCTATGTTAAAAGTTTTCATGCTGATCTTTTTGCTGCCTTTTACCGTAATGCTTTTATCTGCATTCACTTTGGCAGTGGCCAGCAGCTCTGTTTCCTGTACAGCGCCTGCCAGCGTGAGCTTTCCAATGCATTTAACAGCGCCATCCGGTGTCAGTGTTGCAGTGGTAAGCTGGTAGGTAAGCGTGGGCGCCTTATCTGTTTTTAGTGCTTTGTAGGCATTTTTATCCATGCCGCTATGTTCACTTTTAAGGCTTTGGGCGGGCATGGTAAAATGCAATGCTGTTAAGCTGTTCAGCTGCCCGGCAGCATCGAGCGTAAAGGTGGCGGTACATTCCCCCTGGGAGGATTCCATTTTCCAGTCATGCAGGGTAGAGGTACCGCTAACAACAGTATGCACGCCGGGTGCATTATAATTTACCTGTGCTATTGCTGCGGTTACAACCAGCTGCATGCAAAAAAGTAATATGCCTGTTTTGATCTTTCTAAGTGAGGGACCTGTTTTCATGTGCTTGTGTTTATGCATGCAAAGTAGGGCAGGCGTGTGTTGCAGGGAATGACTTGTATCATAACGAACCTTGATCCTTAACACAAGAATGTGTGATCATTATCACCTCATATATCATACGTACGTTACCGTTATTTGCAGAAATAAAAAAGCCGCCGCTGAAAAGCGGCAGCTGTGTCAAGTTGCATTTAGGAACCATTATTGTGGATTGTATGCGATCCCCACAATTTTTTATGTGGGTGAGATCTGCCGCACCATGCGGCCTCCGATCCTCCCTTTTTCATTTCATCAAAAATTGTATTAATGTCTCCTGGTTTTGCGCTGTGTATCGTAGCTTTAAAAGCATATGTAAAGGAACACATGGCAGGTGGTTTAAGGAATGATGGTTGTCAATAAACGGGATGACAGTTATCAGGAATAAGGCTTTATTAAAAGAACAAGCCAGGCATTGCTGCCTGGCTTTAAAAGAGATCTGAAGCTGTTGAATACTAATCTGCGCTGATCACAAAATTAATGTCGCTTTTTGCGCTTATACCGGTTGACCTGAAATTGATCCTGTAAATACTATCGCCCCATTTCTGCTGTACGCCCTGGTCTTCCTCTGTTGACAGGGGCACTTTTTCCACTGCGGCTTCCAGCAGCTTTGCAGGGTAGCGTACATAAAAATCCTTTGCCCCGCCATCTTTTGCCCGGCCATGCACCACTATTATACCGGGCTGCTTTACGGTTACAGGATAACAGGTCATCAGGTGTTCGGTGAGCGAGTCTGCTTTTTGCAGCTGTATAACATCTCTCACCTGTACCTGTTTACCTTTGTTGAGCTGTATGGTCCTGTTCCATTTACTGATCCCGGCTTCCTTAGGGTATGCCCCGGCAATATCCAGCGCCAGCCGGCTGCTGCCATTCCCGGTATGATAGCTTACCTGCTCCGCCTTGAAACGGGGACCGGCTTCCTGCGTATGCCCGTTAACGGTAGGTATATTATGGTAGTCTGAACGGTTGTACCAGATCTCATACCTTCTGCTGCTGAAAGTTTTAGCGGTGTAGGTGCCACGGCCTACATCTATCAGCACGGGTAAGCCGTCATAATACACCAAATAGCTGCCTACATCGTTGTGGTTATGGCTTTCATCGTTATTACCACCTTTGGCAGCTACAAAATAACCGGCGGTACTGCCTGCATGGTCACGGGTTATCATTACTTGCAGATCTGGCCACCAGAAATCAGCGGGCAGCGGCAGGCCTTTTTCCGCATGGTTAAATTCATCTTCCATAAACAGGGCAAACAGGTTCCTGAAGAACTGGTAATTTCCCAATGCACCTTTGCTTTTTCTATCCAGGTAGTAAGCGCCAAAATGCATCATGTCAGGATCCTGGATGTCTTTACCAAACCGGTATATCATGGTGCCAGCCATTCCGGGCTGGGGGTCTGCATCTGCAAAATCCAGGAAGTAACGCTCACTAATCTGGGCCCGGTAAATGAATGCACCCATGTTCCTTATCTTTTGATCGGCGTATACATAGGTGAATGCATTGTTGCTGGCAAGGTTCAGCAATGAAATATTATCGTACAAAGAGGCGGCTGCAGCACCCCAGTAGCCAGGGCCTTCATCACAGCCGCCATCTGCAGGATAGGGATCCAGGAATGCATCCAGCACACCCAGGATCTTGTGCACGGCTGCCAGGCGTGCCGTATCATTTTTTTCCAGCAACAGCACGGAATTAAGCCAGTTGGAACAGATCCAGGGATTCCAGTTATTGGGCCGCCTGCCGTTGGCATTGGTGCCCATCCACCCATGATATTTGGTCATAAGCGGTTTAAAGATGCGGTAATTGGTTTCATAATAGATCCTTTTGCGCAGCTGCGGGGAAATGGCGTCCAGCTTATCCCCCAGGAAATAATCCACCCAGGCCAGCAGGGTGGCTGTTTCGGCAGAAAAGAGCTCCACAAAGGGCTGCGATACATCCATTAACCCGGCATATTCTTTTGTATGCGGCAGGTGTGCGGATGCACCCCAGAAAGATTCTTCGCAAATGGACCATACGCCATTCACAATATCATCCATAAACCGGCCCTTATTTTCATACACTTCCGCCAGCAGCAGGGTACCCAGGGCAGCGCGTTTTTTATTGGCAATATCCTGGTACTCGCTCCGGTTGCCATTCCGCACGATCAGCAGGGATTTTACAGCCGGTATGCCCGGCCATTCAAATCCTAAATATCCTTCCGCTCTTTTTATCAGGGCCTGGCCTGCAGCAGCATCTGCCTTGGCCCATGCGGCCCGGTTATCCGGCTTTGGAAAAGGTAACCAGCTGGCTTGTGGTATTATTATTTTTGCTAACTGTGCTTCAGTGTAACGGCCGCTTAACAGGTGCTGCTGCGCGTGTAATGCAACCGGGATCAGGTACAGCATGCAGAGGGCCAGGAATAGTTTTCTCATGTTTTTTGATTTGAGGATCTTAAAAAATAAGGTATTGCCCACTGTCCTATTAATGCATGAATATACATCCGGCTGGTCACAATTTCCAGCCGGTAAGCAGCAATTCATTGTTTTTAAACCCTGTATATTTTTCCCAGAGCGGTGTAAGATCTATGTCCGTATATTTTTTCCCGGCTACCCATGCCAGCTCCAGGTACCCCTTCTTATCTGCAGGTTTTATTTGTTTATAGGCCCAGTCACCTTTGCCTTCGGCATAGGGCAGCATCCAGCTAAAGGCCTTCTTCAGGCTTTTGCCGCCGGGGCTTTCATACTTCCAAAGATCAATATGTATATTCTCTGCCAGCATTGCCAGCTCAAAAAAACCTTTCAGGTTCATGAGCGAGTAGTTCCAGGAGAGGGTGCGTGCAAGCTCAAAGGGCTGGCTGCCATCTGGTTTTAGCTGGCTTTCGATGCGTTTTTCCGTTTGCTCCTTCAGTATTTTTTCCGCCAGTGCAGGTTGCTCTGTAAAAAGTGCAATGGATACCGCCTGTACATCGTACCAGGTGCCATGGTTATTATGCTCGTCTGCTTCATCCTTGCCTATAGGGCTATGCAGCATCCAGTCCAGGAATTGTTTGTACCAGTCCTGTATGCCGCGGTAGTCTGCTTCAGAGAGGGCAGGGGAGCTTTTCAGCAATTGTATGCCATCAATTAACAGGGCGGTATTATGAGTGTCTATTATTCCGATATTCCGCCCTTCTGTAATGCCTGGAATGGCCTGGCTATAGTTCAAATGCGGGTTCATGCGTGTAGCCGTATCCGTGAACCAGGTACGCAGCAGCTTTGCTGCATGATCCGCATATTTTTCGTTGCCGGTATAAAACCAGGCTGTTCCCAGTAACAACACATCTTTACATAATGCATTAAAGTATTCATCATCCTTAATGGCGTAACGTTCCGGGTTTATCTGCCCATCTTTCCGGATGTAAGGTAAGCCGTTGGGTTTAGATGAATCCGGCCACCAGTAAGGGCCTACACTCATGTAATCATGCTTGCTGCCGCTGGGCGGCACTTTCTCCTTATAAACAACGGAATAAGGTCCTTTTTGTAATGCCTTGTCCGCATCTGCCAGCCAGCCGGCCAGGGCCTGCTGCAGCTGAGGATCGTGCTGCCGTACCTTTTCCTTTACTGCCATTAGCACGGCTGGTTTTAGTAAAAAGGTCGGCGGCAGGGTATCTGCGTAGCTACTTATACCAATGGTCATCAACATTAATACCAGCGCTGCTTTATGTAAGTTAGTTTTCATTCCGGTTGAAATTTTAGTGTTTATTGCAGGAGGATCTGTTTTTCACTACTGATCTTTTCCTGCGTTGTACCATTACCGTTACCTGCGTAAATGTTCTGCTTTACTACAGCATTCACCCCTGCATAAGATTCCACTCCATACCCGCCGTTGTAGCGGATGCAGTACCCTGAAAAATTGCTTCATAACGTTCGTGATTTTTACCATGGTTTCCTATTTAAGCGTATACCGCTTTATGCTGATCACAGCGCTTTTGCTGCCATTATTTACCTTGTTGATGAAAATATAAGCCCGGTATTTACCATCAGCAGTTTCTACCCACGCACCGGCTTCTTCCTTCATGTTAATGGCGTAATTGGGTGCGTTGGAAATATCCAGCTTTTCAAAATCCAGATCATCAATATAAACACCATATTTCAAGCGTGCAAGATTAAAATCCTGCAGGTTCCACACCTTGCTGATCCTGGTGCTTCTATTGGCATTGGGCGGCAGCGCCACACCAGGCAGGTATTGTTTGTCAGCACCCGGCGATACCAGGGAATGATTAAAAGATATATTGGGTATGGAGCGGTAAAGGTATACCAGGTCTATCTTATCCGGGCTGGCAGCGGCATCTGTGCTGTTATAGGCTGCCAGGTCTGCAATGGAAATAAAACAGTTGGCCGCATCTTTTACCGGTATGTCCAGCTTCATATCCATTTTGGAAATGGTATAAGGGCCCATTGCGTAACTCACGGTTTCACCGTTGCTGCTTTTGGAGTTGAACGTAAACCTCACGGTTTTGCCGCGTACTTCTTCCGGTATATAATAGTAATACCGCAAGGTGGCGGCGCTGGTATCTTTAGTGAAGCTCACCTTTGTTACTGCGCCTTCATTCACGGAGGGATCAGCTACCTGGATGCCCACATCGTCACCGCTGCCGTTAGTGTAAAAAGAATTATTCTGCAGCCAGGTTTGCGGCGCCCCGGCAATAGAGGCTTCCACTTGTGCGGAAACAATTTTTCCCTGGCTGGGTAAAATGGCCATTGCATAGGCAAACTCAATTGGCTGCCCCACCAGGTTCGGGCCCAGGGTACGTTTAATACAATCATTATGCAGCCCGTCCTTTGCGGTGGGCAGTGCGTATTTATCATCCTTGCAGGCTGCCATCATCAGCAGGAAAGCAGGTAGCAGCCATGTATATTTTAAGTGTTTAACTGGCATGTTGCGTGTTTTAAAATGAGCACTACGGTTGCTGTACGGTAATGTATACGGTATAGGTTTTCCTTACCTGACGGTTGCCGGATATTACCGTGTATTGTTTAGGATGGTCCAGGTCTGAAAAGTTAACCTTGCCTGTGATCTTGGGATCCAGCTTGGCATCTGTTACCAGGGAGAACTGCGGGTAAAGGTTTGAAAGATCTGTACCAAAAAATACTTTTGCCTTTACCGTGCAGGCGGTAGTATCGATCTGCGGTGCCCCGGTTAATACGGTCTGGAAGTCGGTGCCCAGCAGCTCAAAGTTGCTTACATAACATTCGGCGCGGGTGGTGATCAGCAGCCCGTCTTCATCCACCGGGTTTTCTTTTGTACAGGCAATCCAGGTAAAGGCTGCCAGCAGCAACAACCCTGCTATGCTGAAATATTTTTTCATTGTATAATGATTTAACATCGCGGAAAAATTGTTTATACTTTATTATAACCAGGGTGTGTTCTGTGTCAGGCTAGGATTGCGGTCACGCTCAGCCGGCGGTATTCTGAAAATGTAACATTGCTGGTACAGCCTTTCAGAGGAGTTTTGAAAATAGCGGGTTACCTGTGCGCCCTGCGTATCTATACGCCATACGCCACTGCCAAAAGGAGGGCCCCATACTCTTTCAATAGCCCTCCAGCGGCGCAGATCAAAAGAGCGGTGCCCTTCACCGAACAGCTCTATAATACGTTCCTGCTCAATGGCGCTGAAAAAGGCGTCTTTACCGGCTGTTTTGTCGCCGGCCAGCGGCGGCAGGTTGCCACGGTGGCGGATCCTGTTCACCAGCTCAATGGCATCGCCCTGCGGACCATTCACGGCATTGGTAGCTTCTGCATACATAAGGTACACATCTGCCAGGCGCATTACCGGCCAGGCATAATCGCCATCACTGCGGCCCTGACCTGCATAGTTGCGCAGGAACTTACGCAGCACGTAACCGGAGTTACAGCCATCAGTGTTATAGGTGGTATAGGTCTTGCCATCAATGGTTATGGGCTGGTTCCATGTTTTAAAGATGAAAGGCACCCAGCCTGTTGATTTAAGCGATATCATGCCCACGCTTACTTCATAATCCCACATAATGGACGACTTCATACGATAGTCGCGGTTCGTATAACTTTGCGGGTTCAGCGCTGAATTAAGTGCCGTACGGGCGCCGGGTGCGGTAGGATCCATGGGGATCAGCTTAGGAGCAAAATCACCGGTAACGGTTGACTGGTAACGGTCTGCTATTTCATAACGGGGCGTTACCCAGCACTGTGATCCTTCATGGGAGCGGCCGGCTACATCGCGCATCAGCTCCTCGCCCTGGCCGGTGCCGGTGCCGCCATGGGTAAATGACATGATCATTTCTGCATCGCCATTAGCGATGGGTGTAAACAGGTAATAATAATTGGGCAGGTTATCAGCCTTGCCGGGCGGGTCGCATACACCGGGTTCGCCACCGCGGAAAAGTGTAAGGCCATAATCATTGATCACTTTTTTGAAATCTTCAGCAGCTGCATTGTAGGCTGTTATAGCATCGGCCTCACTGGATTTGAAGCCAGCCAGCTCCGGCCAGCCAAAGTGGTTCCAGGATGCCCAGTAAAGCTGCATTTTGCCCCGGAAGGCCAGCGCAGCGGGTTTGGAGGCACGACCCAATTCTGCTGCTCTTTCCGGCAGCTTTTCATATGCGTAAGTAAGATCTGCAAGAATGGAATCTTTTACCTGTGCAATAGGCGTGCGCGTTAGGCCGGCCACTTCGCTGTTGTTGAAGATAACATGGCCTATATAAGGCACATCGCCCCACATAGAGATCAGGCGCAGGTACACCATTGCGCGCAGCAGGCGGGCTTCTCCGATCACTCTTTCCAGCTCCGGCAGGGAAGTGCTGCTGGCAGCGGGCAGCATTTTGGTTACGTTCTCTATTACATAATTGGTACGGTTCACACCACCGTACAGGTATTTGTACATGTTATCGAAGTTGTCGCCATAGCCTGAGGGGTTGTAATCGGCATTATTGTAGGCGGCTCCTTTTTGCAGATCCGTGCTGGAAGTGCTATTGGTAGCGCTGCGTACACGGAAGTATTCCGATTGCCCATCGAAATAATAATCGCGGTCAAACAGTGGCCGCACATCTGCGTAGGCGCCCATCAAACCAATAGTGGCATCGGTTTCTGTTTTCCAGAAAGTAGCTTCATTAAGCTCAGTGGTCGGGTCCTGGTCCAGCAGGTTTTTTACACAGCCGCTGTTAAGAACGGATATTCCGGCCAGCACTGTTATACAGCATATTTTTATGATTGATGTTTTCATAGTTACACTTTTAAAGGCTCATGTTAATACCAACGGAGTACGATTTCACCAGCGGATAGGCATTGCTTCTGTTACCTGTCATTTCCGGATCAAGCCCACGGTAAGAGGTAATGGTAGCAATATTTTCCGCGGAGCAGTAAATGCGGAAAGTGCTGAGGCCTACTCTGCTCAGCAGTTTTGCCGGCAGCGTGTAGCCAAGCTGCACATTCTTAAAACGGATGTAGCTGAGATCATCCAGCCAGAAAGTGGTTTCCTCACGGTTGGAGGAGCCGCCCAGGCGGGGCCATTCACCATCGCGGTTTTCAGGCGACCAGGGTTGGGTCCAGTGATCCCAGGTGGATGCGTAACGCTGTGCGCCGAAGTTCACATTGTTGTAGTTATTGATCCAGTAATCCTTGCGGCCGGTAGCGCCCTGTATCAGAAAACCAAGATCAATACCTTTCCAGGATACGCTGCCGCCCAGAGAGATATTAGTGGTGGGCCGGTCGCGCTGCACATTGGGATGAGCTACTTTATCATTCGCGTCTATCTTCCCATCGCCGTTTACATCCTTGCGGATAATATCACCGGGTGAAGCGCCCTGCGGTGTTGCATTGTAAACATCCTGCCAGGTTTGCGCAATGCCGATGTCCTCATAGGTGTACAGGAAGTGGTAAGGCATATCCAGGAACACATATCCTTTGGGCAGGAACTCATTCCATTTTTCCAATGCAGTTCTGTTATAGGAAGCGTTCAGGTTAAGGCCGTAAGAAAAAGCGCCGGCTTTGTCGTTCCATGAAAAGTTACCTTCTATACCACGGTTCCGCAGGTTGCCGATATTCTTGCGGGGCGCAGTATAGGCGCCTGTAAGCAGGTTAGACATTTCCGAAGGCCGGTTCATACCGGTGGTTAAGCGGTCGTAATAATCCAGCTCCACACCCAGGCGGCTATCCAGGAAAGAAAGATCCAGCCCTATGTTCAGCACCTTGGTTGATTCCCAGGAAAGATCACGGTTCACCATTTTTTTGTTCACAAAACCTTTGGCAATATTACCGCCAATCATGTAGTTACTGTTAGCCAGGGTTGATAGCTGCTCATAGCGGTCCACGCCACTGTTATTACCTAAACCGCCGTAAGAAACACGCAGCTTACCACTGCTGAGCAGGCGGCCGGTAATGGGCTGCATAAAATTCTCTTCTGTGAAACGCCATCCCAGTGCTACAGAAGGGAAGAAACCAAAACGTTTGCCCGGCAGGAACTTGGAAGAGCCATCATACCGGGCGTTCACTTCCAGCAGGTATTTATCATAGGCGCTATAATTGATACGGCCAATGTAGGAGCGCAGGCCTTCTGTATTGGAGCTGCCGCTGGTGCTTTGGATGCCAGGTAATGCTGCATCCACTTCATGCAGGGTAGGGTACAGGCGGTCGTTGCGGGAAGTGCCCTGCAACCGGTCGTACCAGTATTCTTCACTATATACCACCAATGCGGTCAGATCATGATTGCGGGTGATGGCCTTGTGATAGGTGATACGGCTGGTCATCATTGTTTTGTAACCGGTGCTTGTGTTGTTACTAACACCTGCGTTGTCGCCTACATACACGCGGCTGCCAAAGGCATTGCTCTGGAAGTTGTATGAGCGGTTAGGAGTATTTGCATTCCAGCTGAATTGATTGTAGTAATTCAGCGAATAATCTACACGGCCCGTTAAACCTGGTATAGGCGACCAGTCGAGGTACATGCTGCCATTCGCTTCCTGCCGGTTCCTATGCGTAAGGTTATTAATGTATACGGTGTATGGATTGTACGCCTGCGCATCTTCATTGTAAGCCATTACCCCTCCGTAATACCCGCTCACAGGGTCGTACGGCGTAATGCCGGCAATAGCATACTGCAGGTCAAAGCCGGCTGTATTGCTGGAATTATCATCCGTAAAACCATCATCCAGCGCATACAGAAAATTAGACCAGTTACCGTAAAACCTTACGCCCGTATTTATATTTTTCCGGAGCTTGTGGTCATAATTAAAGCGGGCGTTGTATTGTTTGAAATTATTATTGATCTGCAATCCTTTTTCATCCTGCAAACCAACAGATATAAAAAAGTTGGACTGATCACTGCCGCCGGAGGCCGACAGGTTATAGTTTTGGATAGCTCCATCGCATGTAATAATATCCCACCAGTCTGTATTCGGATAGCGCAGGGGATCTATCATGTCCAGGGCCATCCACTGGTCAATGGTGCCGTCTTTAAAGAGCCACTGGGAGCGGAGCGTGTTCACCGCTGCTGCGCGCTGCTGCAGGGTTAGCGCACGCGGATAGTCCGCCATGAATTCATACGATTTAGTGGGCTTTTGCACGGCATAGTTCCCGTTGAAGCTGAGCACTGTTTTACGTTGCCCCTTGCCTGATTTGGTGGTGATGAGAATAACCCCGTTAGCGGCACGGGAACCATATACGGATGCGGACGTAGCATCTTTCAGCACGGATATGCTTTCAATATCATTTACGTTCACCCGGTTAATGTCTACATCCGGCATACCATCCACTACCACCAGCGGATTGCTGTTGTTTACCGTGCCCAGGCCTCTGATAAGCAGGCTGGATTGGTTTTTACCGGCCATACCTGTTGATTGGGTAACTGCCAGACCGGGCACCAGGCCGGCCAGGGCGGAAGAAGCATTAGGCAGGGAGCGGCTGGTGATCTTCTGATCAACCTTTACTGCGGATACAGCGCCCAGCAGGTTCACCTTTCTTTGGGTGCCATAACCTACCACTACTACTTCGCCCAATGCTTTCTGGTTTGATTTCAGCTGGATGTTAACGGTGGTGCGCTCGTTGGAGAAAGCAGCCTCCTGCCGGTCAAAACCAAGCGATGAAAATTCCAGCGTGCCGCTTTCAGCACTTACGCGCAGTAAATATTTGCCGCTGGCATCTGTAACTGTGCCGCTGCCGCCGCCTTTCAGCGTTACGGTAACACCAGGTAATGGCTGATTTGATTCGTCGGTAACAGTGCCGCTTATTTCATGTGACTGTTTTTCCTGGAACAGGGCTGTAGCGGGTGCGGATAGTGATAAGCTGCCGGCTGCCATTGCAGGAAAAAAGCCGGCCAGCGGTATCATAGTAAAAAGGAGCCGCCTGAAGTTTAACCTGCTTGGCGGAGGTAAGGAGGGTAAATGTTTTAACATAACGGAAAATTTAAGGTGATGGCAAAAGAAAGCCTGGTACCGGTTTAGCCGGTACGAATGAATTTAGTGCCGAATACTGCAAACGTTTGCATACACGGCACAGACAGATCTGATTAATAATTAGTGTTTAACTCATAGTCGCATAAATGGAAAGATTTTAGTTTTTCTGATAACGTGGTAAATTGTTTCTAACGTGGTAATTCTTGGACAAATGTAAAAAAACAATCGATTGTAATAAAAAAATTATTATTTTTTGAGAGATGGAGGGAAGTATGGGGGAAATTACAGGAAGGAAAGAGGGCGTTGCCTAGGAATGAATAATTAATAATTGGAGGGCCGGTACGCCGGTGAAATGCATTTTTAGCAACCCGCATAATAAAGAGGGCGATACTTCAAATTGAAATATCACCCTCTTTATTATTAATTCTTAATTCTTCTCCACCACCGCTGCTGTGATGTAATACATCTTCACAATAGCGGCCGTATCAAACAATGGTGCCTCATTGCTTTTCAACGGCTGTTTTTTCCAGCTTTCTGTTGGTATAACTTTCAGCTTTGCGTTTTCATTTTGCAGCACCAGCGGCAGGTTAAAACCGCTTACACAATTGGTCCAGCGGTAGAACGCGTTTTTATGGTCCTGGTCTAAATAAAATTCAAGCCGGGGTATTTGCGTGGTCCGCAAATACTGATCAAACACTTTGCTGTAGTCGTAATGCGCCTGTTTAGAAATGTAGTTTTCAATTTGCTGTGTGGTAACGGTTTGATGGTAGAATGTTTTATTCATGCCCCGCAGTATTTGCCGGAACAGGGTATCATTATCCAGCCCATGCCGTATAGCGTGCAGCATGTTGGATGGTTTGGGATACATATCGCCGCTGCCCTGGTCATTCACATCATATTTTGCAATAACAGGCCGGTCGTTCTTTATACCTCTGCGTATGCCTGCATTATAGGCATTGGCGGCATCTTTCCCGAAAATATAGTCAATGAAAAGTGTTTCACTGTAATTGGTAAAACCTTCGTGTATGTACATATCAGCCAGATCTTTGCTGGTGATATTATTGCCAAACCATTCATGGCCGCTTTCATGAATAATGATAAAGTCCCACTTCATGCCCCAGCCGGTTCCTGAGCCATCCCTGCCGCCATACCCGAATTTATATTTATTGCCATAAGATACTGCGCTCTGGTGCTCCATGCCGGAATGCGAGGTTTCTATGAGCTGGTATCCATCTTCATAAAAGGGGTAAGGCCCAAACCAGTACTCAAAGCTTTTAAGCATATTATGCACCTGCGGCGGCATATACTCTTTTGCCCTGGTCAAATTATAATCCAGCACCCAGTAGTTAACATCCAGCGCGCCTTTTTCGCAGGCATATTTTTCACTGAAGTTTACGTACTTGCCAATATAAGGTATGATGCAGTAATTGCTGATAGGGTTTACCACCGCCCATTTGTAGGTAGTAGTGCCGTCTGCGTTATCTTTTTTCAGCTGAAGCCTGCCGTTGGCAACAGCTACCAAGGTATCCGGAACAATAACCGTTAAGGAGGCGCCTTTATCCGGCTCATCACTCTGGTGATCTTTGCAGGGATACCATACAGATGCACCGGAGCCCTGGCAGGTAACGGTCATCCAGGGGCGGCCCAGGGAATCTTTTGTGAAGGTCCAGCCGGCAGACCATGGCGGGCGGACAGATACCCTGACCTGCCCGTGGTAATAAACAGTCACGTTCCCTTCCGTAGCTTTTTTCTGTTCAGGAACCGCTACATGCCAGGCATTACCTTCTTTGGTAAAATGAAGCCTGCCCGAATGATTAAACAGGATGCTATCAATTACCAGGGGCTCCTGCAGGTCTATCTGCATCATGCGCTTTTTGTTATCGCTTACCACTTTATAGGTGATGGTATTGGAGCCGCTGATGGTTTTACTTTCGTAGTCCGGCTTAACGGTAATGTCATATCGTATAAGGTCCCACCAGGCGCGTTCCGGGGTAATACTGCCCCGTAATGTGTCTGCTTTGGTGAATATTTTGCTGGCAGGTGTTTGCGCTTTAGCTGTGGTAAAGATTGCCAGGAAAAGCAAGCTGGTAACTATACCCCTTACCGCTAATATGAAATTTTGCATAACCACTAACTTAATTATTTATCCTCAGCCCGGCTTATTGTCTTTTGGCAGAAGCTTTACTAAAATTAACCTAAACCAGCTGATCATTATGATCAGAAAGGCAGGGACTGTGTAGCCGGCTCTGATGTATTGGCATGATTTTGTTACCACAATTTTTGAACTAAAAACAATTGTTATGGCACAAGATGATCCTAAAAAGTTAGATCCGAAGAAAAAGCCCCAGGATTCCACTTTAAAGCCAGACCCGGAAACAACCGGGCCGGAACCGCAGGAACATATGGAGGGCCCTGTTTCGTCTTTAGTTAAGAAAGTAGGAGAAGTGATGGGGGATAACGACCAGGACAAAGATGCTGATAAAGATGCGATTGACAGAACAGAGGAAAAAGATGAAAAAAAGAAAGACTGATCTTTTAAACTGATATTAAAATAACTTTTTTGCAGCAGCATATCTATTGATAACAATGGATGTGCTGCTGCTTTTTTTTTCTATAACCAGGTCTCCGGCCTGCCATTAGCGCATCCGGCTAAAATTCCTAAAGATGGACTTTAACTCCATTTTTTACCCCTGCGCCTAAAATTGATTGTGTTTTACACACTTAAAAGTAAAAAACACCTGATTGTACTGGCTTTAGGGGAAATGCCCCGGCGTCCGCCGGAATGTATTAATAGTTATATTTAGGGTAATAATTCCCGGATGGATTATTTCTGCACAATCATGGATAATGTTATCAGGGAGCTGAAGTTTCTCTTTTATTAGTGATATTGTATAAGATTCTACTCATGCCAGAAGATTAAACGTTATGAACAGTGTTGGCAATATTTCAAAAAAGATCAAAGAGGGGTTTATTGGTCAACGGATGATCGTGCTTCCACCCAACATAAAAAAGATTGTGCTCCGGAATGCGCTCATCAACCGTTTTTACCTGACAGATATGGGTTTTTATCCGCATGCAGTGAACCACGACCGGGAGCGCAAGACCGGCTGCCAGCAGTATATTTTACTGTATTGTATAGAAGGGAAGGGGACCATTTCTTTGCCGGGCAATACCATTGAGCTATTGCCTAATACGTTTTTTATTATACCCAGGCATGTACCGCATCGTTACAAAAGCTCACAGGAAGATCCCTGGAGCATTTACTGGGTACATTTTACAGGGGAGGCGGCAGACCTTTTAACGGCGCGGTATTACGAGGATAAAGGCAGCCTGGTATCTATACCTTATGATGAAAAAAGGATGCAGGATTTTGAAGAGATCTTTTCTCTGCTGGAAAGCAGCTTTGATGAAAAACAGCTGGAGATCGCTAACATCAAGCTGTTTAACTATATTTCCTCGTTCGTTTATTTTAAAGAAATTAACCCCTCGTACCAGGATGATGATGTGATCTCAGATTCCATCGCTTTTATGAAAAGGAACCTGAGCCGCATGTTAACGCTGGAGCAGCTGGCTAAACAGCAGCATTTATCGGTATCGCAATATTCCAGGCTGTTTAAAACCAAAATGGGCAGCTCACCCAACCAGTATTTCAGCCAGCTTAAGATCCAGAAGTCGTGCCAGTACTTATATTTCAGCGACCGCAATATTAAGGAGATCTGCGCGGAGCTTGGCTTCCAGGACCCGTATTATTTTTCGCGGCTGTTTAAAAAGCTCATGGGGAAATCACCCGCGTTCTATAAGAACCAGCATAAGAAAAGTTAAATACGAATCGCGTCATTGCGGGGAGCAAAGTAAAGCCAGGGGCGTGTGGGGCGACGAAGCAATCTCCAGAATGGCTGGGGATTGCTTCCTGAATGGCTGGGGATTGCTTCGTCGCCCTTCCCACTGTAACCTCCCGGCTCCTCGCAATGACGCGATTAAGCATTTAGCGTTTATTCGTAGAGGCTTGTTATCTGCGCTGCACTCACAACCGCTGCCGGGTTAAATGCTTTGCTGCTCATATATTGCTGTAAGCTATAGCACAGCTGCCTGGCTTCCGGCCGTTTTTCCCGGTTGCTGAGCAGGTCAATTCCTGAAACAATTAATTTACCTTTTCCAACCCTGCATTCAAACACAAGGCCCAGCGGCCTGGCCGTTACCCAATCATCAATAACCCGTACAATAGGCTGCAGCCCTTTTTGAACAGCATCCAGCTTAATGGCGCCGGAGTGCGACATAGCATCCCACCACTGCCAGTTACTGAAACCCTGCGTAGGAAATTGCCGGAAAGCCGGATGTGCGGGATCGCATAAAATGCCTAAGCTTACCGGCGGCTGCTGATGGGTCCAGGCCGTATTCCAGAAAATGCTGGAAAACCCGATGGGAATATCACCGCCTTTATCTGCTTTCAGCGTACCCTGTTTAAGGGTCAGTAATACTTTGCCACCGGCTTCCAGCGCATCCAGCGCCTTTTGATCCAGCTGCTGTGTAACCAGCACCTGCGGGTCAGGAGCGGGCAGGGTAGCGGGGTACACAAATACATCCCAGTTATTCGTGTAACCGGCAACGTTAACAGCTAAAGTAAGCCGCGACGGCGTAGTTACTGCATTCAGCGCTACATTGATGTGGCCCAGCTGAATGCCATTGCCAAACGGGATGTCTTTTTTATCCAGCACACCTTTAAAAAGCACTTTACCTGCGCTGTTGCTGATAGTCCAGGAAGGTGTGGCATTCGTTAACACTGCAGGGCCAAACTGCGCTATCTCTACCGGCACGCTTAAACTTTCATTATTCAGGTACACCATTTTAGGCAGCCGTACCAGCGGCACCACGGCATTACAAAATGTGCGGTATTCCTTCCCGGTTACGTATCCCTTATCTTTCCAGAAAGGATTTAATACACCCACTAAAGCGGTACCCTGCCCCGGAAAATCATACAGGCCCAGTAGCTGGAACCCGCCAAAACCGGGCGTGCGCAGAGCAGCCTCAATATCTGCCTTATAACATAATACCTGCAGCTTGCCGGAAGCATATAAGAAATCATGTGCCAGCTTTCCCATGCCGTTCTTTTCCAGCTGATCCCGGAAGATCTCGAAATTTTTTGCTTTCAGCACACCGTCGTATTGTTTGATCTCGTTAAAATCGGGGTACACGCACCATTGCCCAATTTCATGGCTTACGGTAGGATGCTGCCACTTTTTTATCATAGCGGACCAGTCGTAATCCGTACGCGGCGGCTGGCCGTTAATAATACTTTTCAGCCCTTCTCCCCATCGTTGTATACGCGGATCCGGGGTGCTGTTAAAATCGCTTTCAGAAATAATGGGCCAGCCTGCGCCGGTGGAGTACAGCCGCCGGGTATCCCTTTGTTTCCAGTATTTCACAAAGTCCGTCAGGTATTGGGTATGGTGTTTACCAGCGGGCTCATTTCCATACAGCAGCATACAAAAAGAGGGGTGGTTGCCATACGCTTTTACGATCTTCCTGCTTTCTTCATAAATGTATGCATCCAGCGGTTTGCCATCGCCGATCATGGAGCTCTGGTTAGCCCAGGAAGAGCATTCAATATGCAGGTAAAAACCCATGCGGTCTGCTGCTTCAAAAGCGGCATCCGGCGGGCACCAGGAGTGAAAGCGTAAATGGTTTAATCCATATGACCGGCAGATCCTGAAAATGCGCATCCAGGCAGCAGTATCCGTTGGCGGGTAACCGGTTTTTGGAAACACTGCACATTCCAGCGTGCCGCGTAAAAACGTAGGCCGCCCGTTAATGGTGAACTGTGTGCCGCTGGCTGAAAATTCCCGCATACCAAAGAGCACGCGGCTTTCATCTGTTCCAGGCTGATCGGAGCTAAGCGCCACTTTCATGCTATACACATTGGGATGGAACTCATCCCATAAGGCAGGATGCTGCCCCATGGGGTACACCACTTTAAGCACCGTAGTTTTATCAACCTGCTCCTGCGCCGTTACGGGCTGCAGCTTTTCCGTAGCAGGTTTGCCGGGCAACACCTGTAAGGTTACTTTGGCCGCAGCCGGTTTACCGCTGATATTATTCACCGTTATCAGCGCGGTTACATTGTTTGCTTTCAGATCCGGGAACAGCTGCACATCGCTGATGTAAACGGCCGGTTTGTCCCGGATCACCATTTTGCCAATGATACCGTTCCAGTTGGTTTGCGTATGGTCTGATATGCTGTGCGAGTTCTCGCCCGGGTCAATGTCCTTTACCCGGTTATCTACCCGGATGCTGAGCTTGTGTTTGCCCGGTGTTAACAGTGCCGATAGATCATAGGTGTGCGCGGTGGCCAGGCTGTTTTGCATGCCTGCATACTGGTCATCCACCCACACGCTGGTTTCCCAGTGGCAGCGTTCTAAAAAAAGCTCCAGGTGCCGTCCCTTCCAGGAGGCAGGTATATCAATGGTTTGCTGGTACCAGGCCGCTCCTTTATAATATTTGTCGGGCTGCAGCCAGAACGGAACTTTTACCTGGCCCGGTACCCGGTATTTACTGTATGCAGGATCCCGGAACCAGGAGGAATCTACAATGCCGCCGGTCCAGGGCGTATTTACCGTTATATCATTTCCCTTTTTATTAGTGGTCATGGAACCAGGCAGGGTAACGGTTTCCTTCAGCTCCCGGGTATACCATTTCTGCGTAACGCCTTCATCCAGGGAATCGGTTTGAAAGCGCCACTTCCCGGAAAGATTTATTTCGGTTTTCCCCGGCGGCTGCTGCGCCCGGGCCATCAATACGGAAGTAAACAATAAGCATGTACTAAAAAACAACGTGGCTGTTCTCTGCATGGTATTAATACGGTTTATAAAGAAAATAACTTACCAGTTTGTGTTCTGCTTCATTTGCGGGTTGGAATTTATTTCCGCCTGCGGAATGGGAAAATAATCATGTTTGCCTGCTATATAAAATTGTTTGCCTACTTTATCGCTGTTGGTGATCTCCTGTTTCAGCAGGCCCCATCTTTTCAGGTCATAGAAGCGATGATTTTCCCTGGCAAATTCAAGCATGCACTGGTGCCTGATCTCGGCCATCATCTGGTCCTGGCTTAAGCCGGCGGCCAGCGGTGCTAATTTAGCCCTGTCCCGTATTTGTTTTACGTAGGGGTAAGCTTCTGCCGGTTTGCCCTGCATGGTAACGGCTTCTGCCAGCATCAGCAGCACATCATCATACCGGAGCGCCCGCTCATTATTGCCGGAGGTGTAGTTAGATGCACCGCTGGCGCCTGTGATCTCATCCTTTTGCGTATAGTTCTGGTACTTTTTAATTAAAGAGCTAAAGCCGAATATGAGCTTAAAGCTGCTGAATGGCTTATTATAAAAGGTAGCGCCGGGGTAGTCCCATACTATTGTGGCATACATACGCGGATCAAAATCATTGGCCAGGGTTTTTTCTTTTTTAAACTCGTTGAATAGCTTGTCCGTTATACTTACCTCAAACCAGCCGGCTACTTCAGCGGGGGCAAATTCCTGTGCGGTGGTAACGCCCAGGCCCTGTGCTGCGTTTTCTCCTGCCCATGGATTAGTGCCGCCAACATCGCCCAGCTGGATCTCAAATACAGATTCAATGTTGTTTTCCTTTGTAACAATAAAGTTATCGCCGTAGTTGGGCATCAGCTGGTAAGTGAAGGGCGCCTGCGTAAGCTGTGTTAACGCGGCTATTGCGCCTGTCCAGTCTTTGGTAAATAAATTTGCCTTACCCAGGTAGGCCAGCGCAGCGCCTTTGGTAGCCCGGCCAATCCATTCTGAAGGGTAGGATACGGGCAAACCAGCGGCTGCTTCGGTAAAATCCTGTTTTGCCTGTTTCCATACATCGGCCTCGGGCGATTTGGCTACAAAATAATCTTCCTTGGTAACAGGCGTTTTCAGGTGAATGGGTACATCGCCAAAGTTTATAACCAGTATAAAATAGTTTAGGCCCCGCAGGAACTTTGCTTCTGCTATATAGGAGGCCTTTGAATCGGCGGCAAGGTCGCTTACCTTATCAATATTCTCCAGGATCTGGTTGGCGCGGAAAATGCCGCGGTAACAAATGTTCCACAGGTCATTGGCAGTACCATTATCCGGTGTATTGGTAAAGGTGGAGAACTGGTACAGTGCGGCAACATCATTGCGGATAAAGAAATCATCGCCCCGGCCATTGCCCAGCTCAATACCCCGTACGGCCCAGAAACCGCCATTCACATCGCGCAGCAGCCCGTAAGTAGCGGCAAAAGCGCTTTGCACATCTGCTTCAGTTTTCCAGTAGGTTTCCGAAGTGATCTGGTTCGGGTTCACCAGCTCCAGGGTGCTTTTTTTGCAGGCCAGCATCAGTGTCATGGCTGCTATAAGAACGGTAATATTTTTCATACGTGATCGGTATTTCTGGTTGACTAAAGTGTTAATTGCAATCCAAAAGAAAGCGTGCGGGCAATGGGATAGGCCACGTGCCCATAATCTACGCCGCGGTCAAAGATGCTGCCGGTCCGGCCAATGTCCGGGTTAAAGCCTTTATAGCTGCTCACTGTGAAAAGGTTATCGGCGCTTACATAAGCACGCAGGGAGCTGATCTTAAATTTGCTTTTCAATACATCCCCGATGGTGTACCCGATCTGCAGTGTTTTCATGCGCAGGTAAGAGCCGCTTTCCAGGAAGCGGGTAGAGGTACGGTCGTTAAAATTCGGATCATTGGTTACTGCGCGTGGTATGTCGGTATGCTTTTCAGGCGTCCATGCATTAAGGGTGCTGGTGGCATAGTTGAACTCAAGGCTCATGCTTTCCAGGTCCTGGCGCAGGCCATTGTAGATCTTGTTCCCATGCGTGCCCTGGAAATAAGCATTCAGGTCAAAATTGCGGAAAGATGCGTTGATCCCAAACCCGTATTCAAAAGAAGGGAAAGGGCTGCCGGCATATACTTTATCCTCATCACTGATCTGCCCATCGCCATTGGCATCAAAGAATTTAATATCGCCCGGTGCAGCATTGGGCTGTATCAGGGTGCCGTTCTTATTGTAAGCATCAATCTCCTCCTGTGAATTAAAAATGCCATCGGCCTTAATAAGATAGAATGCAGTAATAGGACCGCCAGCTTCTGTTAATGTGCTGGAGGCGCCATGGTGGGTGGGCTGCCCGCCAAAGATCTGCTGCGATCCTGTTCCCAGCTCCAGCACTTTATTATTTACTTTAGAAAAAGCCCCGAACACACTGTAATTCAGTTCGCCTGCATGGTCGGAGTAGTTGAATCCAAACTCAAATCCGTTGTTCCTTAAGCGGCCTGCATTCACTACCGGGTTAGCCGTAGAGCCGGCAGATCCCGGGATGGGTACATTCAGCAGCACATCATCTGTTGTTTTAATAAAATAGTCGGCCGTAATATTCAGCCGGCCCTTCAGGAAACCGGCATCCAGCCCAACATTGGTGGTTTTGGTGTTTTCCCACTTAATATTCGGGGACGAGAAAGAGGTTTGTATAGCGCCAAACCATTTCTGCTGCTCAGCACCGGTAACGTAATTAATATTAGAAGCAACCGCTGCACTGTATTGATAATCACCAATTTCCTGGTTACCCAGCACACCATAACTGCCTCTTAACTTTAAATGAGAGATGGCATTGTTCAGCGATGTAAAGAACCTTTCATTAGAGATGTTCCAGCCCAGCGCAACAGAAGGGAAGCTGCCATAACGGTTGCTGCTGCCAAACCGTGATGAGCCATCCCGCCGTATACTGGCGGTCAGCAGGTAACGGTCGTCATAACTATAGATCACACGGCCCAGGGTAGATAGCAGGCTGCTTTCCGTACTGTTACCGCCGGTGGTGGAGGTGCCTGCGCCCGCATCAATATTTTTTAAGCCATCCGGCAGATCTGTTCTGGCAGAGAGCAGGTACGTATAATTGGTCTTTTGATAAGTATACCCCACTAATGCCTGGATATTACTTTTACCCAATGTTTTGGTGTAGTTCAATGTATTTTCAAGCAGCAGCAGGTTTGTTTGCTCTTTGCTTTGTGTAAGATCATTGGTGGGATGGGTGAACAGGGTGCCTACCACATAACGTTTGTAATAATCATCATTGGTAATAAAGTTGCTGGTATAACCCATATTTAATTTATATACCAGGCCTGGAATAAGCGTTACCTCGCCAAATACATTCGTTAAAATGCTGGACGATGCTTTGGTAATATTCTCCAGGTTTAATTGCGCTACCGGGTTGGCCACATTCACCACAGGGCCGTAAGCGCCTGCATAACCGCCCAGGGCGCTGGTATCATAGATCTGGAAAACCGGGATCATTTTTGCTGCAGAACCTACGGGATTACCTCCCTGGCCGCCCCAGCCCCCGGCCATATTGGTGGTTTTTTCTTTAGTAAGCAGCACGGTTTCTCCAAACCGGAACCGGCCTTTGGTAGTTTCTGATTTTACGCGCAGGTTATAACGGTTATAACCGGTAACCTTTACAATCCCATCCTGTTTGGTGTAGCTGCCGGATACGCTGTAGGTGCTGTACTGGTTGCCGCCGCTTACCAGCAGCTCATATTGCTGTACCGGTGCGGTACGGTAAATAGCATCCTGCCAGTCGGTGCCAACGCCCAGTGAATCCGGGTTCCGGGCTATATCCAGCCGGGGCAGGCCGGCTGCGTCATGCGCGGTGTTGCTGACCTTGGCCCATTGCTGTGCATCCAATACATCCAGTTTATGCGCTATACGCTGTATGCCGTAATTGGCATTCATTTGCACTACTGCTTTCCCGTTCTTGCCCGTGCGGGTAGTTACCAGCACCACGCCATTAGCTGCGCGGGAGCCATAGATGGCCGCTGCAGAAGCATCTTTTAACACATCAACAGACTGGATATCCAGCTGGCTAAGGTTGTTGATGCTGGCTACCGGTACACCATCTACAATATATAATGGTGCTGCATTGCCCAGGGTGCCTACGCCTCTGATAAGTATACGGGTGCCGGAGCCCGGGTTACCACCGGCCGATTCAATGGTTACGCCGGGCAGCTTTCCCTGCAATGAGCGGGTAACATCGCTTACGCCCTGCGCCTTTATATCGGCACCTTTAATGTTGGCAATGGCCCCGGTAAGGTCTTTCTTTTTTACCGTTCCATACCCGATCACAACAACTTCGTTCAGGTTACTCTGTGAAGATTCCATGACCACGTTCATTAGTCCATCATTCACACTCACTTCCTGGGGGGTGAAGCCCAGGGCTTTAAACACCAGCACGCTCCCTTTTGAGGCGCTGATGGAGAATTTGCCATTGGCATCTGTAGCAATACCCAGGCTGGTATTTTTAATGCTAACTGCCACACCCGGCAGGGGAAGCCCGTCGTCTTTTGACGTAACCGTGCCCGTTACAGTAAGCTGTTGCTGGCCGTAGCTGCTGCTAACCTGTAAAATAGCCAGCAGCAAGGCAATAAGTGGAATTTTTTTCCAACTACGAGTAGTAGATCTTGGCATATCAGATAAAATTGGTTGTTAAAAAATAGATTGACCGCATTGCTTATTTCTATAAGCGGAAGGAAAGTTCTTCATTGTCCCATGTGGAATTTTTGATTGATTTTTTTATGGTAAAAAAGTGGAATTATTTGTACCCATAAACCTAAGCATACTGGCATAATTCATAAATGGACAAACGGTTCAAAAAGATGGATTATCAGACCATTGATGGGGCAACGCTTAGTGGGAATCTTGCCGGGATGTGCCCGGGGAGGGGTGAAAGGTGGGGTTATCAAACAGGTAATTGTAAGTATTAAGCCTGCGCGGTTGGGCGCACTACTATCTCATTCACATCTACATTAGCCGGTTGCTCAATGGCAAAGCTTATAGCGCGGGCAATGGCATCCGGCGGTATGGCTATTTTATCCCGCTGTTCCAGCATCTGGGCTTTTATACCGGGGTTGGTCATGGATTCTGCGAAGTCTGTATGAATGAAACCCGGTGAAATAATGGTTACGCGCAGCTTATCACCAGCCTCCTGCCGTAAGCCTTCGGAAATGGTGCGCACGGCAAACTTGGTGCCCGCATAAACCGCCATGGTGGGAACAACGCGGTGCCCGGCGGTAGAAGCAATATTTACAAAATGCCCCGAGCCTTGTTTGCGGAATACCGGCAGCGCTGCAGCAATGCCATACAGCATACCTTTTATATTAATGTCGATCATATCATCCCAATCTTCCACGCGCAGCTCATCCAGGGGAGAGATGGGCCCAACGCCGGCATTGCTGACCAGCACATCCAGCCGGCCGTAACGCTCACAGGCAAATGTTACCAGCTGGGTCATATCATCGCGGCGTTTTACATCTGTCTGTATATAGATGGCTTCTCCACCTGCCGTTGTAATACGGGCTGCCAGCGCTTCCAGCCGGTTTATGCGGCGTGCGCCCAGCACCACCTTTGCGCCGCCAGCAGCCAGCAGCAGCGCTGTAGCTTCACCTATGCCGCTGCCTGCGCCTGTAATGGCAACTACCTTACCTTTTAAATTGTTTTCCATAGTTCAATTTTTGATAAGGCAAAGGTAGCCCGCATGCCTGCAGGCATGTTAAAGGTTCTCAAACAGAATGCTAAGAAATTCAAACAATTGGCGGCTTACCTTAAGGAGCTGGGCGTAACACCGGTTTGCTTTTTGA
Source organism: Chitinophaga sp. GbtcB8 (assembly GCF_019091455.1). Classification (GTDB taxonomy): domain Bacteria; phylum Bacteroidota; class Bacteroidia; order Chitinophagales; family Chitinophagaceae; genus Chitinophaga. The sequence continues at coordinate 24,702 of NZ_JAGXJN010000032.1, read as the reverse complement.
AGAAGTTGTTGAAATAAGTAGGGTATTCATAACCCAGGCTGTAGGCAATTTCATTAATGGTCCAGTCAGTATGTTTTAAAAGCGCCCTGGCTTCGCTTAACATACGTTCTGCTAAATGCGTGGTGGTGGTTTTGCCGGTAATTTCTTTTACCGCGCGGTTAAGATGGTTTACATGAACCGACAGCTGTTCCGCATAATCATTGGGTGTTCTTAATTTTAAGGCATGCTGCGGAGAATCAACGGGGAACTGCCTTTCCAGCAATTCAAGGAACATGGCGGTAATACGCGCTGCAGCATTCTGATGTTTGAAATAACCGGCTGATGGCTGCATTTTCATGGCTTCATGTAACAGCAGGTTTACATGGTTGCGCAGCAGGTCAAACTTGTGAATATAATCAGTGTCAAACTCCCGCAGCATATTCTGGAAAATGGAGCTGATATATTTCAGCTGTGTATCATCAACAAAGAACACCGGGCTGGCCCCCACTTTAAAAAGCGGGGAGTCCTGTAAAACCAGGTCCCGGTCCTTTGCTTTCAGAAAGTTTTCCGTGAACAGGCAAAAAAAGCCTTCCTGTTTTGCTGAAACTGGCTCCCAGGCATAGGGGATCATGGGGTTTGAAAAGATCAGGGCAGGCCGGTTCAGCTCAATTCCTTTATCAGCATAATACAGGCGGCTGCTGCCTAATGCCAGGGAGATCTTGTAAAAATCCCTCCGGTTATAGGACATAGGTTTGCTGGCATAGGTTTGCCGCTCAAATGCCGTGAACTGATCTTTGAAATCAAGGGCCGGCAAACGGTTGGCAAGAAAGTCCTTTGCATTTTCAGGTGTGGGCATGCGGCAAAATTAAGGGATTGTTTGTATCTATGAAATTCAAACAATGCAGAAGGGTATTGAATATGCTGTAATATTCTGCATAAGTTGCTATTTAAGACAAACCCCTCAGCAATTTTATATCTATATTTAAAAAGGACGTCCCTCTTCTATTCAATCACCACAAAACATTTCCTATGAACCTCAACAGAAAACCGCCCCTGGATGCCATCGGGCAATTTATTTCCCACTCCGAATATCAAACCCTGAAAACCGGCTTTGCTACCAGGTTTCCTGACGCGACCCCGGCTGTTTTTTTACCAAAGCAGGCCATCCTGGACTGTATTAAAACCTATCCTGGTCTTTCCGGCATCAGCTTCCGCTATGGATTAGCTGATGTAAATGACCCCCTGAGCAGAAAAATAATTTTGGTGCCTTGTGAACATACCATGACCGCAACAGCCGGCCCTGACCTGGTGCTGTTAAAGGACGGTTATGTGAGCGACAACGGGGAAAAAGTAAAAGGCGATCAGCTCTGGCAGCTTTTGGGTAACCATGTAGAGCGGGTGTACAATGGCCGCTTTCATGAAGTATTATCTAAAGTGCACCGCGGTTATTTCTGGGGCATACAACGCATTTCAGCATTGCTGGCACAGGAAGGCTGCGATGGTGTGATATTTAATTTTGGTTATAATGCTGCGCACCCCTTTGCCTGTAAAAGGAATCAGCAGGTGCTGGAAGCAGTGGACGCCGGCCGGCAAAGCCTGAATGTTTTTATGGAGTATGGCCAATGCAGCCCGCCCTGCGACATTGATCCGGGTGACGGCGGCGGTGGCGGTGTTGACGGCACTGGTTGTTTAGTAAAAGAGCTGATGGGACGGTATGGTCAAAAAAGCACGGAACAACAGCTGAATGTACTGCGTACTTTCCGGGATGATTATATGCTGGAACAGCCGGATGGTTATGCACTGTATGAAATGTATTACTTCGCATCCCGCCCCATTATACGCGCTATAGCGGCATTGCCTGAAAAGGAACAGATTTACGGGAGCTTATACAACAATGAGCTGCAGCAGGCGCTGGACCTGCTGAACAAGGGCGCATTTGACCAGGTGCTGAACCTGTATAAACGCACTATGGCAAAGTTGATGCAGACTTACATTCTTGAAACGGAATCCGTGATATGCTAAAAAATGAAAGCTCCGACTTAATACAGCCGGAGCTTTTATTAATTTCGCGTCATTACTCCGTTACAATCTCAATACTGCCGCCGGTTTTAAACAGCTCATGCGGCACAAAATATCCCTTAATTCCTTTACCGTTCACTTTAATTGCTGTTAATGCCCTGCCTTTTCCCTTTTTAGTTAAGGTGAGTGATTTACCGGTGCTGGTTTTCCATTTCACTTCATCAAAAAGCGGAACGGTAACAATATATTCCGGGTCAGTGGCAGAGAAGGTGTATAAACCGGATGACGCAAATGCATACCAGGCGGACATTTCACCCGCATCGTCCATACCGCAGAGCGCTATACCATCATCCCCGATGCCGTATAAGCTATTCAGGATGGTATCAATGATCTTTTGTGATTTTTCCGGTTTATCTATAAAATAATAAGCAAAAGGCGCTTCATGATCCGGCTGGTTGCCATGGCAATACTGGCCTATCATGGTTTCCACATTGCGTGCTATGTACTGCGGGTTCCAGGGCAGGGTAAAGAGGGAATCCAGCTTGGATTCAAAACCTTCTTTGCCGCCATACAGCTCAATGAGCCCCGGCATATCATGCGGTGCAAAGAACGATACCTGCCAGGCATTTGCCTCCCGGTACATATATTCATAATAAGGGTACTGCGGGTTGAACGGCGTGATCCATTCACCATTTTCCAGCCGCCCTCTCATAAAGCGGGTAGCAGGGTCAAACATGTGTTTGTAATTTTTTGACCGCGCCATCAGGATCCTGTAATTAGCTGTATCGTCCAGTTTTTTAGCTATCTGCGCTAATGAATAATCATCGTAGGAATATTCCAGGGTTTTAGACACGCCTGCTTTTGCCTTGGTTTCTACATGCGGATTGGGCACATCAGGATCGGAAATATAACCTTTCTCAATGTACTCTGTAATGTAAGGGCGTGCGCCTCCGGCTACATTGGCATTGCGCAGCAATACCCGGTAAGTATCCTTTATATCAAATTTATCAATGCCGCGCAGGTATGCGCCTGCAATGGAGGAGGTGCCATGGTCGCCATGAAAGAAGGTAGGTATGAAGCCTGTTTTGTCGCCCACATCTTTCATAGATTTAATTACATCCAGCGTAACCTGTGGCGAGATCAATCCCAGCAGCACATCTTTATTCCGGTAAGTGTCCCACAAAGAAGGTTCTGTGTAATAGTTGAAATCAGCTTTCACTACATTGTGCTTTGCATCTGTGAACTCCCCGTTCACATCACTGCGCAGGGCCGGCCACAGGAATGAGCGGTACAGGCAGGAGTAGAACATTCTTCTTTGTTTTTCCGTTCCGCCCTTTACCTGTATGGTAGAGAGCAGGGTTTCCCATTTCCGGTTGGCTTCAGTACGGATGTCTGTGAAAGACTTGTTACCGATCTCCTGCTGCAGGTTTTGTTTGGCATTTTCAATGCTTACAAATGATAAGCCTATTTTAAGCTCAACCGGTTTAGCAGCGCCATCTGCCAAATGCACAATGGCATAACCTTCCCGCTGGCCTTCTGCTTTCTTTTCCAGCCTTTCTATGTTCGTGTTCAGCGTAGCATAAAAGTAGATCCGTTCACCGGTTTGCTGATAACCCTGCAGGGCGGTAGCGCCCACCTGCTCTATATTCCAGCCGGATACGCGGTTATTGGCTTTAGCCAGGTCAAAGAGTATTTGCCTGTTGCTGTTGTTCTTATAGGTATATTGATGGTAACCGCAGCGTAAAGTGGAAGTAAGGTTCACATTTACATTATAATCATCCAGGTATACCTGGTAAAAGCCTGGTGAAGAACTTTCTTTCCTATGCGTAAATCTTGAGCCAAAAGTAGCGCCCGGATTAGAAAGCGGCAGAATGGGAATGTTACACAAATTCCAGTGGCCTTTATTGGTATGGGTAAATCCGTAAATAACGGAGTCCTCATATTCATACCCTGCGCCGGATCCGTATTGTGTAATAGGGCTTAGCTGTACCATGGCATTGGGCAGCGAGCTGCCGGGAAAAGTAAGCCCGGCCCATGAACGCCAGCCTTCCGGTAACGTATACCCCAGAATTTTCGGATCGGTAAGCGGCGCAGTACCAACAAATGTGTTCACATACTTTGTATAACCTGTTGCTGACTGGCTTTTACCGCTAACGGCAGCCAGTAGTAAGATGACGAACGTGGATAAAAATTTGACCTGGTGTTTCATTTTTACAAGTAAAGTTTCGTGGACCGGTAAAAATATAAAAATCCACCAGATTGTTTATAGATATAGTGGGGAGCGGCAAGTGCGTGCGCCGTGCCTGTAATAAAACCGCTATAAATATTATAAATTTGTATATTTCATTCCAGACATTCTCATTCCTATGCAAAACGAGTCCAATACTATATTTGACCAGGATTTCCTGCAGCAAACCTTTGTACGCCGCCGTCAGCTAATGCCATTGGCGCTAAAGATCTATGTGTGGTTCTATATGGTCTTTAGTGTTTATGGCGTCCTTTCGTTTATTTATATTAATTCAACACGGTGGCTGAACGTGGCCAGGTATGAATCGTTTGACCCGATACTTTTAATTAGCATTTTTACCGGTCTTGCATTTCCCGTGCTGCGTTTCCTGTGCAATCTTTTTATCTGGCTGGAAAAAAAGAGCGCTATATTGATTGGAATAATAGTAACGGTGCTGCATATACTCTATACCTGTTTATCCTTTATTATGATCTACAGGATATTAAGACGTGTTGAACCTATGATGTGGAACGTAATTTTGATGGTGTTGCTGGAGGTCCCGTATTTAGTGCTGCTGCTGAATATCAGAAAGCGCTGGGAGCAAACAGGTATTTCCGGAAACGAACAGGAACAGCATTTTAAGGGATTGAAATAGGAATTTATAAAGATGAAGGCATACAGACTTTTTACAACCGCGGATGGCCATAGCGCATTTGAAGAAGGAAAGATCAGCACGCTGCAGCATATTGCAGCCGATTATTTTTTTATACAGGAAGATGAAGCCTCCCGGCTTGCATTCGACTGGCACCCTGCCCCCAGGAGGCAGGTGGTTATAACGCTCAGGGGTACACTGGAATTTACCGTAACAGACGGCAGCACCTTTCTCCTGCATCCCGGCGATATACTGGTGGCAGCAGATACCTCCGGCTCAGGTCATAAGTGGCGCAGGATAAGTGAAGAAAGCTGGGTACGCGCTTATGTAGTGCTGGAAGACGGGAAAGACGATGGTTTTATAGTGAATGGGCAGTAACCCGCCTGCATTGTAAATCCCGGCTATATTTTGTATCATTATATAAACCCCTCAAAAACAAAATATATGTCCCCCCGGATCTTCAATAGTCTCATACAATCCAATATGGGTGGCGGCCCGCACGGTAATTTTGAGGCCGCTATTATTAACCATGATGGAAAGCTGCAGCACTGGTGGCGGGATAATGCTGCGAACGGCGGGGAAACCTGGAAACCAGGACAGCTAATTACCAGCCCGGAGGATGTTGTAGCCGGCCCGGCTTCTATTATACAAAGTGATTTTATACAAGACGGCCATGGTAATTTTGAAGTAGTGATACCCTTGCTCATTGGCAATAATACAGTACTCCGGCATTTCTGGCGGAATAATGCTGATGTAAATACACCCTGGCAAAAGGGACAGCAGATAAGCGGCCCGGAGGATGTTGTAGCCGGCCCTGCATCTATTATACAAAGTGATTTTATACAAGACGGCCACGGCAATTTTGAAGTAGTAGTGCCCTTGCGTGTTGGCAACAACACAGAACTCTGGCACTTCTGGCGGAATAATGCGGATGTAACTACCCCCTGGCAAATGGGACAACGGATAACCAGCTCCGCTGACCAGGTAGCCGGCGCTGCTTCCATTATACAAAGTGATTTTGTACAAGACGATCATGGCAATTTTGAAGTAGTAGTACCCTTACGTGTTGGCAACAACACAGAACTCTGGCACTTCTGGCGGAACAATGCGGATGTAACTACCCCCTGGCAAAGGGGACAAAGGATAACCGGCCTGCAGGATGCGGTGGCCGGCCCGGGCTCCATTATACAAAGTGATTTTATGGAAGGCGGCCATGGAAACTTTGAAGTAGTAGTACCGCTTTTCAGCAGTAATGGCCGTAAAGAGCTGTGGCATTTCTGGAGAAGCAATGCAGATGTAACTACGCCCTGGCAAAGGGGACAGCTGATCACCGCATCTGCCGGCGGTTACGGCTGCATTATTCACAGCGATTATGTTACCAGCGGGCATCCGCATAATTTTGAAGTGCTTACAGATGAATGTTCGCAATCTGTAGTGCATTACCGGCATTTGAATGAGGATGTTACTTTTCCCTGGCTGCGCGGCAAAGTAATAATAGGAGAGCCTGCGCTCCCGCAAATGAAATACGTGCAAAAGGTAGTACAGCTTACCGGTGAGTATGACCGTACTGTGTGGACAGCTGGCCAGCCTTCTTTTGCCTTTAACCGCACGGAAACACAACTGGGCCTTCAAGGCACGGATCTGGGCGTTTCCTTCCGGCATAATGCTAAGGTTTTTTTCCTGTTTGGAGATTCCTGGGGCCGCCACTGGAATGAGGCAGGCCGAACTACTTTTGATGCCATTGCCCACACTACGGATCTCTGCGCAAGAGATGGGCTGCATCTTACCTTTAACAACCAGGCGCCTGTTATCAGTGGTGGTGACAATATTACCCAGGCTGAATTTGATGTGCCGCTGGATGGTTTTAGCCTGGATGGCCAGCTATACGTGTTTTTCTCTTCCAATTATTTTAAAGTTGGCAATGCGGCAGTTATGGGCCGTTCCGTTCTTTGCGTATCTGCTGATGAGGGTTTGAATTTCCGTTATATAGGCACGTACTCCGGCAATAAATTCATCAATGTATCTGTGGTAGCGGAGCAGGAGCCTGCACGTTATAACATTCACAGCGGCGCGGGTTTATGGATCTGGGGTTCCGGCAGGTACCGCTCCAGCGATGTATATCTTTCCTTTTTGCCCTTCGCTAATATTTTAAGCGGCAGTATGGCCGCTCTTTATTTTGCGGGTACTGACCCGTTTAACCAGCCTGTCTGGAGCGGGGCGGAAGCCGATGCCGTAGCGCTTTTCTGCGCGGGATGTATAGGCGAGTTCTCCGTACGTTTCAGCAAGTACCTGCAGCAATGGGTGATCACTTACAACAGCGATAATCCCAGGGGCATCATCCTCAGAACAGCAGATACTCCTTATGGGCCATGGCCGGAACAGCAAATGCTCTTCAATCCATTTACGAACGGATACGGTAAAATTATGCATAGCGCTAATACGCCGGATAAATTAAATGAACCTGCTTTTTGGGGCAATAGCGACCGGTACGGGGAATCTGGCGGAGAGTACGGGCCTTACCAGGCAAGCGATTATGAAACCGGGATCATTGGCCGCTTTGCAAAGATCTATTTTATGCTTTCCACCTGGAACCCTTACCAGGCTAACCTGATGTATGGCATTGTGCCGGCAAAAGGCAGCACGGAAGCAGACCTGGAAAACCTGCATGTGGATTTTACACGGTTTGATACGCATTGCCTGGGAAGGATCCGGCAACATGTACCGGTACCTGAAGTCCTGCATAGAGGGAATGGCGTCAGGTAAAGCTTCTGCAATTTTATCGCAGTGGCTATAATTAAATTGTTGAACTAATTATCTGTCTTATGAGAAAGCACCTCCCTGTTTTACTGGTTCTTTTTGTAACCGGTTTAGCTGCTTGCACCAAACAAGCGGTTCAGGAAAATGATACACCTGCCAACACGCCGCCTGTTCCCACTAATGAAGGTATTACATCGGTATTCGCGCCGCCCAATAATAAGGTGGCCTATTATGCGTTTGATGCAACCCCCAATAACCTCCCGCTGACAAATTTTGCCAAAGAGGCCAATATTGTGGTACTGTTTGAAGGTACTACCTGGGAGCTGGCAGACTCTGTTCACTATGGCAGCAGCAGCAGCAGCTATATCCTGAATGTAAATCCCAATTATCACTCTTATAAATCCATACGGGACCACGTAAAGGTTTTACAGGCAAGGGGCGTAAAGGTATTAATGAATGTGGATGATGCTGCTTCCTGGAACACCACGCAGCCCTTTACCACCTATAACGGTACTAAGCTGAATTATGTGCAGTTTGCAGCTTTTGTAAAAACATGCATTGTAGATTCCCTGCATTTTGATGGTATAGCCCTGGATGTAGAACACATGGGATCAACACCTGCCAATACAAATTTCACTAACCTGGTGAAGGAGTTTGGCAAATACTTTGGCCCGCTTTCCAGCAATCCCAATAATACCATTTACACGGCGGCTATTTATTCCGGCGGCCAGGCAGGTTATGCCATCGGGCAATCTACCAGCGTAGCGCAGTATTTTTCATTTGTGGAGGATATGGGTTATTTCCAGAACAATACTACCCGGTTTAACCGCTGGGCTAATTATATTGGGGCATCCAAAACCATGATCGGTGTATCCAAACAATATAATACCCTGGCCAATGCCACCACTGCTGCTGCCTGGGAGCCTTCCGGCGCTACTAAAGCCGGCATTATGGTGTTTGCAGGAAATGTGGATTCCGCCTATACGAACCAGATCTTCCGCGCTATCCGCTGATCAGGCATATTTTTTCAATAGCTCCTTCATTACGCCTATCTGTGTCTCCACCGTATCGGGTTTGGTTACACATTCCAGGGCGCCCAGCCCCATGCATTGGGCTGCCTGTTCCTTCATGATGTTTGTGGAGAAAATAATAACGGGTGTGTCCTCAAATTCTTTCATTTTGCGGATCTCCGTTAAAAATTCAATGCCATTCATCCGGGGCATGTTCAGGTCTAAAAAAATAATATCAGGTTTGGTAAAGCCATTTCCATTAATTAACTCAAACGCATGTACGCCATCCTGGGCTGAGGTTAAATGGGCCGTATTATCAATGGTTGTAAGTACAAATTGGAAGATGTTCGTGTCGTCGTTATCATCATCAACTAAGAATACATTTCTATTGCTCATCCGGGTAAAATTATATCCTATAAAAGTAATGCATTGAGCCAGATAGTTAATGCGGATAAGGGATGAATGATCAGATAAAATTATTTTTCATTTGTTTAAGGATGAGCACGTTTGTTTCATTTTTCTGCGCTTTTCCCCTATATTGTCCCATCTCACGTTATAGAACATGTACCTTATGGAGCGTATTATCCGGGGCGCAACCCGTTGCAAGAAAAGCAGCTTTTTCATTTTCCTGTTGTTTGCTTTGCCAGGTTTCGCGCAGCAGTATAACATTACCTCACCCAATAAAAATATAACCGTGCAGGTTAGCAATGCTGCCGGGGTAAGATATAGTGTTGTTTACAATGGTAAAACGGTCATATTACCTTCCCCCCTGGGATTTGAGCTTAAAAATGAACCTGCCATGAAGGGCGGTTTTACAGTCTTAAGCCAGGAAGAAACAACCTTTAACGAAACCTGGGAGCCTGTAATAAAAATCAAACACGCGGCTGTTGTGAATCATTACAATGAGCTGAATCTGCAGCTGGCGGAAAAAGATAGCCTGATGCGGCATCTGCGCCTTTGCTTTAGGGTATATGATGATGGCGTGGCATTCAGGTATACCCTTTACCGGAGTGAAAAGCCGGGTAACCGGCAAATAACTAAGGAGCTTACCGGCTTCCGTTTTGCGGGCGATCAAAAAGCCTGGATGGCGGAATATAAGGGCGGGTATTCCTCCAGCCAGGAGGCTGAATTTGCAGCAAGAACACTAACGGATATGCATATATCCACCAGGGCCGGGCTGCCTTTGCTGACAAAGGTGAATGAAAATACCTGGGCAGCCATTACTGAAGCGGAGATAGATAATTATCCCGGCTTTTATTTAGGCGCATCCCGGCAGGCAGACAGCAGCATCACACTATTTACCAAACTGGCGCCATTGCCGCATGAGCCGGAAGATGGCGTGAAAGCCCGTTTTGACGATAGCCTGCCCACACCCTGGCGCGTGATCATGCTGGCAGCAACACCCGGTAAGCTCATTGAATCTGAAATAGTGCAGAACCTTAATAAACCCTGTGTTATTGCAGACCCTTCCTGGATAAAACCCGGCATGAGCGCATGGGACCATTGGTGGAGCGGAGAAGTAAAAATGGATATGCCCACTATAAAAACGTATATAGATTATGCTTCCCGGGAAGGATGGCCTTATATGCTGATCGACTGGCAATGGTATGGCCCTTTCAATCAGCCAGTGGCAGATATTACCAAACCCGCAGCCCAGCTGAATATGCCGGAAATACTGCAGTATGCAGCAGCTAAGAAAGTACGCTGCTGGCTTTGGCTGTATAGTGCTGATGTGAACCGGAACAACAATTTTGAAAAGGCTTTTGCCTTATATGAAAGCTGGGGCATTGCTGGTATAAAAATAGATTTTATGGACCGCGACGACCAGGAGATGGTGAACTGGTATCACCAGATCATTAAGGCTGCTGCAGCGCATCACCTGCTGGTGGATTTTCATGGCGCTTATAAACCGGATGGTATTACCCGCACGTATCCCAATATGATCACGCGCGAAGGGGTGATGGGAGAGGAGTACTATAAATTCTCCAACCGCATGACGCCGGAGCACAATACCACGCTGCCTTTTACGCGCATGCTTGCCGGCCCTATGGATTATACGCCTGGCGGCTTTTTGAATGTAACGCAAAAGCAGTTTAAGCAGCAAACGCCTACTTTAGTTTCCAATACGCGTTGTGCAGAGCTGGCCAAGTTTGTTGTGTATGAAAGTCCTTTCATGGTGAATTGTGAAAAACCGGAAAATGTGTACGGTCAGCCGGGGGAAAACTTTTTACAGCAGGTGCCCACTACCTGGGATGATACGCAAGTACTGGATGGTTATCCCGGGGAATTTGTTGCCATTGCCCGCCGTTCCGGCAACAGCTGGTTCATTGGCGCCTTAAATAACAGCAAGGGCAGAACGCTTAAAGTGCCTACCGGCTTTTTATCCGCCGGTAATTACCAGCTGCAGATCTGGACAGATGCAAAGGATGCGGATGTGGATCCTAAAAAGGTACAGCAATCTACCATTACCCTGAAAGCCGGTACTCCGCTAACCATCGGTATGAGCAATGCCGGTGGTTATGTAGCTATAATAAAACCAATCACTATAAATCCTGATCATGCTAAATAGGTGGATGTTCCTGCTCGCTTTTTATGCGGCGCCGCTTACTGTGTTTGCACAAAAAGATACTACGGCACCCGCTTACCAGCTGGTATGGGCCGATGAATTTAGTAAAGATGGCCCGCCGGATCCGCAGTACTGGGGATATGAAAGAGGTTTTGTAAGAAATGAAGAAGCGCAGTGGTACCAGCCGGAAAATGCCTATTGCAAAAACGGGCTGCTGATCATCGAAGCCCGCAAAGAGCAAAAGCCGAACCCCTTTTATGAAGCAGGCAGCAAAGACTGGAGGAAGAAAGATAAAATGATCCGTTACACATCGGCCAGCATTAATACTTCCGGCTTTAAAAGCTGGCAATATGGCCGCTTTGAGATGAGAGGGCGAATAGACATCAGCCCCGGCTTATGGCCTGCCTGGTGGACACTAGGCGTAAAAGGACACTGGCCGGCCAACGGAGAAATTGACATTTTGGAATATTACCGGAACAAGCTGCTGGCAAATGTGGCATGCCTGGACAGCAATAAAAAAGCGGAGTGGTACTCCAAAACCAGGAGTATAGATTCTCTGGGCGGCGTTATATGGTCCGCTAAATTTCATGTATGGCGTATGGATTGGGATGAAACTGCCATTGCCCTGTACGTGGATGATATGTTAATGAATAAAGTAACATTGGATAAGCTGGTAAATAAAGATGGCAGTGGTGTAAATCCATTTAACCAGCCGCATTACATGCTGCTGAACCTGGCTATGGGCGGCATGAACGGAGGGAACATTACTTCAAAAACGCCATTCCCTGCAAAGTTTGAGGTGGATTATGTGCGGGTGTACCAGAAGAAGGCACCTTAAATAACAGGTAACTATCGGGATATTAAAAGGCAGCCGTCAGGGAATGATGGCTGCCTTTTTTTTTTCAAAAAAATTCAAAATTCACCGCTCCGTTAATGCGTTATTAATCGAATATTAATACCCCCGGCTTTACTTTGCATAACCATATTCATAATTCCACGCCTTCTCCATTTTATATAATATAAACCATATCGTTTCACCCTTAATCAATTACTATCTTATGGCAAAAAAGAATGTACTGTTGCTGCTCACCATTATAACCCTTGGCGCGAGCTGTAAAAAAGAGGTCAAAGAAGATCCATTAACGGATGATCCCGATACACGTCCGGTGAAAACTGAAATTGGCCCCGGCCAGTATGTTGGCGTAACCATGGGTTTTGACCATGACGCCAGGCTGGGCGGAAAAACTCCGGGCGCAGGTGGCAACATCTGTTATAATTTATCCATTTTTAAATCCACTGACAATGATAATGACTGGTGGGACAACATTGCAGAGGAAATTGCATACAGCGGGGTAGATTTTGTAGCGCCTACCCTGCGTGGATATACGCCCAATAACAGCCGGGATGCAGGAGATCCGCGCAGGCTTACCAGCCTGGTAGCTGCTATGGACCGCCGTGGCCTGAGCAATGCTTTTAAGATCGCCATTTTTGATGATAACCCTGCCTCCTGGACTGCTGCCCGTAACCTGGATAATGGCGACGGTTACGACTACACGCCCTTGTTTGACTGCGGTAATACTGCCAACTACAAATATATCTGGGACTACGACATCAAAGCTACTTTTACGGCGGTGCCAGATGCAAAGCGTTTTAAAATAAACGGGCGCCCGCTCATTATGTTCTGGAGCGTAGCCAATGCATTCTGCACCAACCAGGGAAATGGTAACCTGAAAAAGATAGTGCAGTATGTGCGCGCCCAATGCCAGGCCAGCTTTGGTTTTAACCCCTACATTGTTGTAGACCCTACCTGGCTGCAGTTTGATCAGCAGTGTAATGACCCTGCAGTAATTGACGCAGTAAACCCCTGGTTCAATATGGCTAACCCCTGGCGGGTAAGCACCTTTAATAATGTGAAAGTAGGTACGGCTGTACCGGGCTTCCGGGTAGTAACCGCCACCACCAATATGTTTATAGATGCCAATCACGGGCAAACCTTTATTACAGGCCTTAGCAATACTGCCAATGCAGGTGCTCTGATCACGCTGGTAGAAGGGTTTACAGACTGGCCGGAAAATACCAGTGTATGGCGCAGTAAGGATACAGTCTATTATGACTATCCCAACCAGCGCATCAATATCCTGCGCCGTTATACCAATAAAGCCTATGGAAATTTAAAAGTAGAAGCAGAGGGCTGTGATTATTACAATGATCTGTCGGCCGGCAACAGCGGCAATACCTACCGCGACGGGAATATTGACGTTGTTAAAACCGGCGATGCAAATGGCGGCTGGCACGTAACCAACACCCAGGCCGGCGAATGGCTGGAATGGAGAGAGCTGCCTCTGCTGGCAGCTACCCGTTTCCAGGTCAGGTATTCCTCTAACCAGGCAGGCTCCGTACGTTTTATTGTAGATGGAGTTAGCCAGCCTGTTATTAACCTGCCGGTTACCGGTAACGGCAGCTATGCTACTGCCGATGCAGGTACTATCTCTTTTGCCGGCAACAGCCTGCATACAGTACGTCTGCAGATCGTGAGCGGTAACCCGGCCATTAACTATTTTAATGTAGTTGCGCAATAATATTCACCTATAAAAGCCATATCAGAAAATGGAAGCACTAAAGAATCTTTTATGCATAGGGCTTATCAGCCTTTCACTGGGATGCGCCAAACAGCAGCTGTTAACGGCTGAAGGGGGTAATTCCACGAAGAACAAAGAACTGGTAAAAGCAAATGCCGCACTTGTAACGCCCGGAGCAGTGGGCGATACCAACATCAGATATTTTGGCCGCTGGAATTTCAGTAATACCACCCAGTATGAAAGCGACTGGGGCGGCGCTTATATTAAAGTGAAATTTACCGGCACTACCGTTAAAATTAAGGTGGGGAATAACACCAACTACTATGCAAAAATTGATAATGGCCCATGGGTAAGCTATAAAGGCGTTAGCGGCACGGTGAGCCTTACGCCCACACCCTTGGCCAGCGGCACACATACCTTGTCAGTAGCACAGGGGAAAGACTACAGCTATGTATTCATTTTTCAGGGGTTAATACTGGATGCCGGCGCTGCCACCAGTGCGCCGCAGACAGGAGCAGACCTGATAGAATACATAGGCGATTCTATTACGGCCGGTTATACGGATGACCAGGCCAATGTTTCTGACTACGCCTGGGTATGTTCGGAGGCGTTAGGGGCTGAACATACCCAGATCGCCTATCCGGGTATAGCGCTCACCAATAACTTTGGCATCAATGCCAATAAGACCGGCATGGAGATCCAGTATTTCAAACAGCAATCGCTGGCCTTCACGAACTCGCCGGACTGGGATTTTACCCGGTATACGCCTAAAGTGGTGGTGATTAATCTTGGGCAGAACGATCAAAGCACACAGGTGCCTGACAGCCTGTTTCAAAGCACTTACATCTCCTTCCTGGGAAAAGTAAGGGCTAAATTCCCGAACGCGCACATTTTTGCTATGCGCACCTTTTTTGGCGTGAAAGCCGCACAAACACTGGCCGCCGTAAATGCAAGAATAGCAGCCGGGGATAACAAGGTGCACTATATTAATACAGATGGATGGCTTACACGTAACAGCCCGGACTATACGAATAATACGGATGTACATCCCAGTGTAAGCGGGCATATAAAAGCTGCGGGCCGTTTGAAACTTATTCTGGCGCCTTACCTTAGCGGTGGCGCTCAACCATAGTAGACCCTGCATGGTTTATTAGTGGAGCGGTTGTACCAGCAATGGTGCAGCCGTCTTTTTTTACAGTCATACTTCATTGGCCAATGAAGTGTTGATCCGTAAAGCGCTGTTACTTTGTACGTAAATCAGTACTACAATTATGAAAGATACCTTGCTGAAAATGAAAAGCCTGTTCGCCGGTAAATGGGCAGGAGAGGGATTTGCAAAATTCCCTACCATTGACGATACTGCTTACACGGAGCAGCTGGAATTTATACCGGATGAGTACAAAGACGTTATCTTTTTCCGGCAAAAAACATGGTATAAGAACCATACGGAAAAGAATGGCCACACCGTTTTCTGGGATACCGGGTTCATTATACTAAAGGAAGATAAGATCCTGCTGTACAGCGTGCAGGTAGGCGGGCGTATGGAAACATATGAGCTGGTGCAAGCGGAGAATGAAACGTTTACTTTTAACAGCGCAGCTATTTTAAATGATCCCAGGAGTATCCGCTCACAAAGGGTTTTTACCGTAAATGCTAATAGCTTTCATTATGAGCTGAATATGGCTACCTATGCGACTGATTTTCAAAATCATTTACTGGCTGACCTGGAAAGGGCTGAATTTTAGAGGGCATCAAACTCAGGCATCCCGTATAACAGTATAGATGCTTACCTTTGAAAAAACATTTGTATGGCTATCCATATAAAAAGGATCTACGATCCTGTTTCAAAGACCGATGGTTACCGCATACTGGTAGACCGTTTATGGCCGCGTGGCATTAAAAAGGAAGACGCGCATATTGATGAATGGATGAAGGAAATAGCGCCTTCTACGGAATTGCGGAAATGGTTCCATCACGAGGAGGGGAACTGGGAAGCATTTCGCAAAAAGTATCATGCTGAATTAAAGGCCTCACCGGCAGTGGAAGAGCTGCTGTCCTGCATACGGGAACACAAGACCGTAACATTTTTGTATGCGGCAAAGGATGAGGAACATAATCATGCATTGGTGTTGCAGGAGTATGTGGAGAAGGGTAAGTGATTGCCTGCGTGTAAATATTCAAAAAAGACAAAGAAGATTAATCCCCAAAAAAAATTCATTCCCCTGTAAGTAATTCCTCCTCCTATACCTGTCCTCTATTTACAACCTGTTCTGAAAACCCGGTTCCACTGTCGTGAGCGCGCAGTACTGTTGCCCTTTGTGTAAGGCTGGACCCACCCAAACAAGCATGTAGCACAATTCTTCATTACCATAAAAATTGAAAAACATGAAAATTCCACTATCTGTAAACCGCAGCAAAGCCCTGGCTGCCCTCTTGTTGACCCTCACTTTTACCGGTTGCGCTAAAAAGGAAGTAAAAGAATTAGAAAAAATGTCCGCTAACGGCGCCAGTGAAAGCGCGGTAACTGCCAGCTCCGTACAGCCGGTAAAATCAGAAGCGCTGCTGGCCATGCAATGTTATAACAATGCCTTTTATCATGAGTACGGCACTTATGGCTCTTCTTTTAAGGCGTATTATTATTCCGATGTTAATCACTCTGGCAGAATGGATTTCTGGAAACAGGCAGAGGCCATTGAAACTATCATAGATGCCTATACGATTAGCAACGATCCTGATCTCAAAAACAAAATGGTATACCTGTATAATGGTATGAGGGATGGTTACGGGTTGCTGTGGAGCTCCAACATTTATAATGATGATGTGATCTGGGGGGCGCTGATGTGTATCCGCGCATTTCAGTTCACCAATGATGGCGGCATGAAAGATATGGCCAAAAACAACTTCGACATGGTCTGGAACCGTGCCTGGGATACCAACCTGGGGGGCGGTTTATGGTGGACCACCGCCAATAACACCAAAAATGCCTGTGTGAATGCGCCTGCAGCCATTTGCGCCATGTACCTGTACCAGGCCACCGGCGATGTCAGCTACCGCGACAAAGCTAAAATGATCATGGACTGGATGGTGAGCAAATTATATAATTCCGGTACCGGGGCGCTTGCAGGCGCTATGAATGCCGCCGGCAATATTACCGAAGGCACCCGCACCTACACGCAAGGTACTTTTATAGGCGCCTGCAACTTACTGCACAATGCCTATCCTTCCAATAACTACAAGGCAATGGGCGCTAAAGCCATGGACTATACGAAAAACAGCATGTGTAATGCACAGGGCCTGTTACCGGATGAATATGATAACGAAGATTGCCAGGGCTTTAAGTCCATTTTTGCACGCTGGGCATGTAAGTTCACACATGACCAGGGATACCAGAGCACCTATGCCTCCTGGCTTAATTACAATGCGGCAGAAGCCTGGAACTACCGGAACTCCAGCGGCCTTATGTGGGGCCAGTGGTGGCGCAGAACGCCGGACAGTTATGTAAATGCTTTTGAAACCACCTGTGGGGTAGCCATGATGAACGGGGTGTGGTTGTTTTGATGTTTAAAGAAGAAAAGGCCGGCCTTCGTGCCGGCTTTTTTAAAGATCTGGTGCTTACCTTTGAGATCCTGGAAATTTATAAAGGTGATAAATATACAGAAGTTGCGGTGAGCGAGATAAATTTCGACCTTCGGTCTGAACGGTCCAGGAATAATGTGCTGAACAACTTGCGGGTCGGCTGTAAAATTAACTAAGATCCTGCGGTCAATATAACCATGTATAATTGGAAGTTTCATGTCGTATTCAATAACGCTTATACGTCCCTAGCATCCTGTCCCAGATGCTCGTATAAAATCCAAAATTATATTCCACGTCCCGGTGATGGTTATGATGAAACGTAGAAGTACCCAAATACTTTAGCACCGGTTTATTCCGCAGCTCTTCCGGCAGCGGTTCCAGCCCCAGGTGGCCGGCCAATCCAAAAATAACATTCACTGCCAGGTAAATAGCGATCGCATAAATATTAAAAGGGAATAGTATCAGTAAGCATACCCACAGGCTGCCAAACGCTATGGTCTCCACCGGGTGCAGCACAAACAGGTCAATAGGAGAGGGATCTACTGATTCATGATGCAAATGATGCACCGCTTTAAACAAAAAGGTCTTATGAATGAGATAGTGAAATACAAACATCAGCAGGTCCATGGCAAAGAATAGTAATAAGAAATGGATAACTATCTGCCAGGATTCCTCCATGGTAATTCTTATAATACCCTTTTCCCACAGCCAGTAACCGGCATAGGTAACCACGGTGTTCAGCACATTGGTAAGCGCACAATACCACCAATCGCGGGAGGTAATGGTGCTTTCTACCACACCGGACCTTTTCAGTACTGCGTTACCAATAAGCAGCACCAGGAAAGTGATCAGTACATTCTCCGCCAGGAAAATAGCCCAGCGGGCTGGTATAGAAAGATGTAACAGGTATTCGAGAATAACGGGCATAACTACCCGAAATTATATATTTCTTTACAATTTATATATTATTTTTAAGTTTAAAATGTTTTTGAGGGCTTGCTGCTTGACCCGGAAAATAACTTCCCCAACCGCCACATCAGCCCACCCGATATTACCCTGCCAGGCGATACATTCAACAGCGTATAACCTTTCACAAAAACATCGTACCGGTCTATGTCACCTCTATTTCCAGAACGGGGTAACCGGCGCAGCATTCCCTTATTACAACTTCCGGTATAAAGCTTTGTAAAGTTTTCCATCAGTAATTAGTATAGCTGTAGTTTTGAGCGGTTGCCAGTACATGGGCAGCCGCTTTTTTGTTCCCCAAACCACCCATCGGTATTGGTATGATTTTTTATATATACACTTAACAACCTAGTCAGACCGTTAAAAACCATTTTTATGACCAATACTATTACCGCTACTACGCAAAAGCAGAAACTCTTAATCATTGAGGATGAAGGAGAAATGTGTTTACTGATCAACCTTTTACTGGACGGTAAAGAAATGGAGATCGAGCATGTAAAAACTATTGCTGATGCTGTGGAATATTTTCAACAACAACCGCCGGCCATAGTGCTGCTGGACAACCGCCTGCCGGATGGTTTCGGGCTGGATTTTATTATTTTCCTGAAAAAGGAATACCCGGCCACCAAGATCATTATGATCTCCGGTATGGACCCTGCAGCAAAAGATGTAGCCATTGAAATGGGCGCAGATATGTTCCTGGAAAAGCCTTTTACAAAAGCGCAGCTTTGCCAGTGCATTAACGGGCTGCTGAATAATTAATTAACAGCATACAGGCGGTACATCCGCCGGTGTATATAATTGACTAAGTAAAGTAGAGGAATAGGTTAGGGCCGTATTATTACGGCCTTTTCCTTTTTAAGAGCATTTCCATTCAAATACCCCAACATTTCCACAATTTACCCCAAAAGTGGAGCCTGAACCACAGAATCGCAGCACTTTACATCCAAATGAAGGTGCTGAACCGCTATGCCATCCTGCACATAATTGGTTGTGTCTTATTCCTGAGCCAACCGATCTGGTTATATACTGGTCCGCCGGACCGGGCAGCCTTCCTTTTTTCCAAACCTATGCAGCGGGATCTTATAGGCAATGCGCTGATGCTCGGTTTCTTTTATCTCCATTATTTTATAATAATACCCCGGCTTTACTTTAAACAGAAATGCCTGTCATACCTGTTAAGCATCCTGGCGGGATTTATAGTGATCTGTTTACTGCCTTCCCTTTTAACGGGCAGAAATCCTTTCCTGCAGGGCACCGCAGCTTATCCGCCAATGGATGCGCAGCTGCCGCCGCCGCCACCAGGCCCTTTCCTGGCAGAGGTGAAACACCAGGTGTTCCTGTTTATTGCAGTGGTATTCTTTTCTTTATTGCTGCGGATCCGCCGCCGCAGGTATAAAGAGCAAAGCGCCCGGCAGACCGCGGAGCTGGCCACTATCCGGGCGCAGAACAATCCCCACTTTTTATTCAATACCTTAAACAGCATATATGCGTTGGCGGTACGGAAGGATGATGCTACGGCAGATTCCATCGTGCATCTTTCCGGTCTCATGCGTTATGTGTTCAGGGAATCAGGAGATCAGAATATTCCATTGCAGAAAGAGCTGGAGTACCTTGGGAATTATATTGAGCTGCAGCGTTCCCGTTTAGGGGATACCGTAGTGATCCGCTATACCCTGGAACAGCAAGAGGCCGCGCCGGCAGCTATTGCCCCGCTGATCCTGATCCGCTTTATTGAAAATGCATTTAAATACGGCGTTAACCCCGAAGCAGCTTCCCAGGTATCCATACACATTAAAGTGTCCAAAAAAACCTTATATTTATCAGTGCATAACTATAAGGTAGTGTTGCCGCAGCATTCATTTTCCAGCGGAATAGGGGCGTACAATGCCAAAGAACGTTTGGAATTGTTGTATCCCGGTAAACATAAGCTGGAAATAACAGAAGACGCGCACCACTACCAGGTGACACTGATAATGGAACTGCTATGATAACTGCTATTGCACTGGACGACGAACCCCCAGCGCTGGAAATTATTAAAGGTTTTTGCGCGAATAATCCTACTGTAGACCTGAAAAAAACCTTTACTAAAGCCGGAGAAGCTTTTGAATACCTGGAAAAATACCCGGTAGATCTGCTGTTACTGGACATTAACATGCCCTCTGTAAACGGTATGGACTTCTATAAAAGAGTGCCCGCCCGGGTGATGGTTATCTTTACCACTTCCTTTAGTGAATACGCGGTGGAAAGCTATGACCTCAGCGCAGTGGATTACCTGGTAAAACCCTACACCCTGCAGCGTTTTACACAAGCAATAGAAAAAGCAAATATGGCGCATGAGCTGCGGCAAAAGGCTGCCGTACCGGGTAACGATCATATTACCCTGCGCGTGGATTATGGCCTGGTAAAAATTCATTTCTCCGACATTCTTTTTATGGAGGGATTGGATAATTATTTAAAGATCCACCTGAAAGATAAGAACCCCGTAATAGTAAGAATGACCCTGAAAGCCATCCTGGAAAAATTACCCGCTCCTGTATTTGTACGTGTGCACCGTTCCTTTATAGTACCCTTATCGCAGGTAGCTGGCGTGCGTAACAAAATGATCGTACTGCACTGCGGGGAAGAAGTTCCCTTAAGCAATAACTATGAAGATGAGTTCATGCACCTGATGAACCGATAGAACTGCCTGCCATACTGCGTTTCCTATTATTATCAATACTATTTGTGTGCTGTGATTATTCGTATCAGGAATAATTGAACCCTGCTTTAAAATGAAATACCACAGAAACCAGTGCATTCACCCCAATTATTAAAAGCCGTGTTCACATTTAATTCATCTTTGTATCAGAAAGAACGACAGATAGTAACCAGGCTTACACAGGAGAACAGGAAATGATTGTTGCTTGCCAGCTCGCTATACACCAACAGCCAAACCTACAACATTAGCAGTACACCGGGCGCCAGCGGAGCGGCAACATTTGAGTATCTGGAGGGGCGAAAGAGTTCCCTGGCGCCAATTGTGTGTGTCGTAACCTATGCCAACATTAAGGATGTGGAATTTATTTCGAAGTGGGTCTGTCTGCCCTATGCCTGATTCAACGCAGCAGCCTTGAAAATGAAACACTGTTGGAATGCGCTGCAATGTACCGTTGCACAGCCGGTCGTTGCAGCCATCCGGCAGGGATCTGTAAAAATTAGAAAAAATTAGGTGAGATATTATAACAGGGGGACAAAACCAATTTTTATTGTTTACTGGGGTGAAATGCTGCCGGTGCTCTTGAATGGTACAAGTATGATGGGGGTAGTTTATGTGGAGCGCCGGCTTTTTTTATTCAGCTTATCACTATCGTGTTTTATATAGAACAGCATTGAACAACATTAGCAATCGTGGGGGCACACAATGAAAGAGGGCTGACCGTTCTGGTCAGCCCTTATTATTTTTTAGAACCTGTAAGCTACATTCAAACGGAAGTTCCGCGGTGCTTCCGGTATCCAGAAGTAATACGGCGCGCCATCATTCAGGATAGATCCTGAATAGAGGTATTTGCTCAGCAGGTTGTTTACGTTCAGGCTAACGCTGTAACGGGAACCCTGGTACGAAATGCTGCCATCCATCCGGAAATAATCTTCCAGCGGGGTTTCGCCGGTAAAGGAATACCATGCAAAACGGCCGCCCTGGTATTGTGCGCCAATGGCAATACCCAAACCTTTCAGCTTAGTTTCTTCCAGGCGGTAAGAGAGCCAGCCGTTGGCAATGTTGCGGACAGTACCGGGTGTGGCCTGGCCTATATTGCCTTTATTGGTATCGTCGGTGATCTTGGAATCCGTATAGGCGTAGTTGAGGGTTACATCCAGGCCTTTTACAATGCGGCCGCGGATATCCAGCTCAATACCCTGTGTGCGGGTTTGCCCCAGCTGGGTTGACCAGTTAATGTTGTTCGGGTCGCCGGTAACCGTATTGTTGCGGTAAATGCGGTAGGCGGAAAGGGTGCTGTTCCAGCGGCCGCCAAACCAGTCGCGCTTTAAACCTACTTCCACGTTATCGCCGGTTACCGGTACAAAAGAGCGGCTTTTAGCGCTGTCATAACCTGCGGTAGGCACAAACGCCTGGTCATATAACGCATATACGGAAGTATTGCGGTCCAGGCTTACGCTTAAGCCTACACGCGGTGTGAATTTTTTAGATTCCACTTCAGAACCGTCATTATCTTTTGAGTAGGTATAACGGCCGGCCAGTGTAAGGCGGATGCGGTCCTGCAGGAAACGCAGCTCATCCTGCACGTAAATGCCTTTGTAAGATTGCAGGGTGGTAAAAACGGATGCATCAGGCCCGGTGCGCTGGCTTACAGGAACGCTGTGGTCGAACGGCGTAATATCTGCAGTAGCGGCATATTGCGGGTTATAGATATTAAAAGTATTGGCTGCGTCTATGTATTTAAACTGGCCGTAGTCGGAGTAGTTATTTTTTTCGCCAACATCTATACCACCCAGCAGGCGGTGGGTTATGCTACCGGTATGGGCTTCACCGTTTACGTAGATCTGTCCCAGCCTGTTTACGGCATCCACATCCCATATGGTCATAGCGCGGCGCATGTAACCGGCTGAATCGGGTTGTACACCGGGCCATACGGAGCTGCCCCTCAGCTTATAGTTCTCGTACATGAGCTGTGCCGTTACGCTCCAGTCGTCATTGATCTGGTGGTGCAGGTTTAACAGCAGGCTATGGTCATTGGTTTTGGAAGGGGGCAGGGTAGGCGCGGTGGTGGTAAAGCTGCGTGGTACATCCGGGTCAGCATAACCTTTACGGGAAAACTGGTAGTTAGCGCCTATCATCTGTACCTTGGAATACTGGAAGGTGTACTCCGCGGTCAGGGAAGTACGGTCGTCCAGCTTATAGGTAAGCACCGGCACTACAGAGTAGCGCTCATTGTAGTCAATTTGCTGAAAAGAGTTTTTGGATTGTCCCATCAGGTTCAGACGGTACAGCAGCTTGCCGTCTTTGCTCAGCTTACCTTCCAGATCCAGGGTGGCGCGGTACAGGTCATAGCTGCCCAAAGTAACACCTACTTCGCCTTTGGTAATGCCGGTAGGTTTTTTGGTTACCACGTTATAAAAACCGCCGGGCCCCCCGTTGGCCATCATCAAACCGGCAGGGCCTTTTACAAATTCAATCCGTTCTACCATGCTCATATCTTCCGTCATCGGGCCAAAGGGCATAGTTACATTCATACCGTTGCGGAAGGCAGGGATGTTGGAGCCGCGCATATAGATACGGGCGTAGTTATCCCAGTGTTCGCCGCGGGTAGCGCCGCTCACATTGCGGGTTACGCCTTCCAGCATATCGGTGATCTGCTGGTCGGCAATCAGCTTGCCGCTGATCACCTGTATGTTCTGCGGTGTTTCCAGCAGGGATGTTTTTAAACGCAGGGTATTGGATACTTCGCTGGGCTTATAGTTGGTTTTTTGTCCTTCAATTACCACCTCTTTAAGTTTGGAGGCAGATTCTTCCAGCTTAATATCTTCTACGGTCACTATCTGACCGGCAATTACGGTTACGGTTTTTTCCTGTGTCAGCAGGCCTACAGCGCTGGTGCGCACGGTATAGGTGCCTGGTTTCAGACGGTCCAGCTGGTAGGCGCCGCTTTCAGTAGTAATAGCGCCTATTTTGGTGCCGGCAATGCCTACGGTTACAAATCCGGCCGGCTGCCCGTCGGCAGTACGTACCTTTCCTTTAATAGTGCCGGTTTGCGCCTGTGCGGCAGCCACCAGTGTGCATAATAAAAAGAGGGCTGATAATAAGTAATACTTCATTCTATAGTGATATCGTTTCAAGGCGCAAAGGTCCGGCGGAATGGGAGGGGTAGGTGATCCGATCCGGAAAAAGATTTACGAAATCCGGAAAAATTGAGGGCCTTTTGGCTTCGTATTGTATTTGAGCAGGTTAGATCCCCATGAGCATGGTCAATAGCATACACGGCAACGGCTGTCCTATCAATAAGTGGAAGACCAGCTGCGGCTAAAGAAGTGATTTTTAAAAAAAAGCCACAGATAACTTGTGTATCTATGGCTTTGGGTTATTGCTGATTTAAAAACCGTACATACCACCGGAAACGGAAATTTGTTCTCCCGTAATCCAGGCTGCATCATCCGAAGCAAGAAAAACGGCGGCTTTCGCAATATCTTCGGGTTGCCCTCTACGCCCAAGCGGTGTATTGGCAATAAACAATTTTTCATCCTCACTACCGGTAGTAACACCCGCACTGCTTGCTCCTTCTGTTTCCGTAGCTCCCGGCAAAATAGAATTGATACGAATGGTTTTTGCTCCCAATTCTTTCGACAAAGAAAACGTTATGGCATCTAATGCCGCT
>NZ_JAGXJN010000318.1 GCF_019091455.1 Chitinophaga sp. GbtcB8 | reverse complement strand
TTTAGGGCTTCAAAACAACCACGAAACGGTACCCGCGGTGAGAAAACGGACCCCTCGTAAAATATTCAGGGTAGAAGTACCTGTCCACCCTCGGAAGAGGTATCCTACCAGGTCCATGCGGGATTTCTCGCTATATGTACTGCAAGATATCGATCTCCGGCTGGGGCATTACAGTTTTTAAGGGATCAATCAAACAGTCTATCACCTGATGCGGTTCGAGACAGATCAAAACCTATCAGCTATGA
>NZ_JAGXJN010000317.1 GCF_019091455.1 Chitinophaga sp. GbtcB8 | reverse complement strand
TGCTCCGCCACGAGCGGCGGGGCAACGTTGATAATCGCGATGTCGTCGTCGAACGCTACCCGAGTGAGCACGCCCAACTGATGCAATCTCTTCTCAAGGTCGAGCGGACCCCAGATGCGCTTCCCGTGCGGGGCGTCCGCTGACGCCGAAACAAGCTCGATGGCCCACAAGTACCCGGCGCCTCTCACATCGTGGACCACATCGAGATCCAACAGCGAACGCAGCTCCTTCTCCAGGGCGGTCTG
>NZ_JAGXJN010000316.1 GCF_019091455.1 Chitinophaga sp. GbtcB8 | reverse complement strand
GCAAACCATTGCTTTATTTCGCCAGGTAAAGCCCACTCGCCCGGGGCAGCAATTGCACCGCTACCCGCATGAATTGTCCGGCGGGAAAAAGCAGCGGGTTATGATAGCAATGGCCATCAGCTGTCAGCCCCGGCTCTTAATTGCAGATGAGCCTACCACCGCGTTAGATGTAACCGTGCAAAAAGCCATCCTGGAGCTGTGGAAAGAATTGCAGCAGCAAACGGGTATGAGCATCGCATTTATTA
>NZ_JAGXJN010000315.1 GCF_019091455.1 Chitinophaga sp. GbtcB8 | reverse complement strand
CTGCTGAATCCGTCCTGGTCGGAGCGGTAGCCGGCGCCGCGGCGAACATTAACCTTTTCTCAGGCATTTATGCGGGTTCGGGTTTCATGGTAAGATAAAAGGCGTAAAATAAAAGACGCACCTTTGGATCCGGCATTCGAAAGGAAGCGTGCAGCCATGGAGCTATCCTTCAGACGCGCGTCGCGCGGGCTGATCGCGGCGGAGCTGGCGATTTTGAACGCCAATCCGTATTTTAACCGCTTGTC
>NZ_JAGXJN010000314.1 GCF_019091455.1 Chitinophaga sp. GbtcB8 | reverse complement strand
AAAGAAAAAAAATATGGATACGTAATTATTCTTCTCTTCTTCCCATTTTCTTCTAATCACTCAATCACCAGCATAAGAACTTGGATTATCAATTTCGAGAGCAAGACATAGAACATTGATCATGTAATTGAATCATTCTTAGTGAAAGAAAAGTTACAATCTATATCAATATCAGACTTGAAACAAGAAAGACAAGAGGATCTGTTATAAACTCTAAACTTATATTATAAGTACAACCTCCAATC
>NZ_JAGXJN010000313.1 GCF_019091455.1 Chitinophaga sp. GbtcB8 | reverse complement strand
AATTCTTCCCGCAAAGCATCCACCGGTGCAGAATAATCGAGGAATAGGAACACGGTGCCCAATATGGCCGATCCTGTGCGGGTCCAGTTCTGTAAAGGTTTTTCAATAAAATAGTTAATAGGTAATATCAGCTTACGCTGATCCCAGTTCCCCAGCACTACATAGGTGTGGGTAATTTCTTCTACACGCCCCCATTCATTTTCCACGATCAGTACATCACCAATACGGTTGGGCTGGGTAAAGGC
>NZ_JAGXJN010000312.1 GCF_019091455.1 Chitinophaga sp. GbtcB8 | reverse complement strand
AGCAGGAGGCAGATGCACAATGGAGATGGTATGGACCGTACCTGACCTATGGAAATGCCGTGCTGCCGGAAGCTATGATGATGGCCTACCAGGTAAGCGGCAATACCAGCTGGCTGCATACGGCAAAAGGAAGCCTGGAGTTCCTGTGCAGCAAAACCTTTACGGATAATTACATGAAAGTGATTAACAACAGGACCTGGTAACACAAAAACACACAGGAAAATATTACAAATACTTTGGACGGC
>NZ_JAGXJN010000311.1 GCF_019091455.1 Chitinophaga sp. GbtcB8 | reverse complement strand
ATGCTTACACTTTGAGTGATGATTTTGGGATTTGGCTAGTTTGATCCTTGTCACAGACTTGGCAGAATTATGATTGGAAGAACCAGCTTAGTGGTTCATGATGCCCCTGTTATCTTTCTTTGTGTTATTGATATTTAAGAAAAAAGGTTAATTGAAGATTTTTCTTCCAACCTCCTTCAGTCTAGCATTTTAAGATCTTGAGACTTGATCATAAAGAAAAGATACTTTATAAGCCTTGCTTGGATT
>NZ_JAGXJN010000310.1 GCF_019091455.1 Chitinophaga sp. GbtcB8 | reverse complement strand
CACTTTAGATTTTATTCTTTCTATAGACATTGTACTTCACTCTGTCATATCTACTTGCTGGTTCCTGTAAGTAAATATTTATATGTGAGTTCAACTGTGGTATGATTTTTTCCTCTCTTCTGAAACTTTTAACCCTTCCCCGTTTGTTTATCCTTCTCGACAATTTCTACAAACATATTGCTCATATTTAGAGCAAATGATATTAGTTGTTCTATAAGATACTGATTTTTACTTCTAAAATATATT
>NZ_JAGXJN010000309.1 GCF_019091455.1 Chitinophaga sp. GbtcB8 | reverse complement strand
TAGCCATTCATGTAATCGGATGCACCAGGAAATACTACGCTGAACTCACGGCACACCCCTATGCAAAATTCGATGGGGCTTTAAATCAGGCAGGAAATGTTCAAGGGATCGAAGAAATGCTCGCTCTAAAATAGGGCGCTGGGCACGGGCAGTATTTCGTAGTTGTTGGTGGGGAAAATATCTGCCAGGGGGGAAATTACGTTCTGCTCTACGCCATCATTTATTTTATGGGAGATAAAGAAGGGG